>CAJMKK010000003.1 GCA_905214105.1 uncultured bacterium | reverse complement strand
ACGAGCGGGGGCTCCTGTCGTTTCCGTGCCCCTGGATTGGGTCATAGTGTCTGACATTGCCAAGACATCGACGTTGCCTTGGTTCGGACTAGTCGTTTGGGACACTCATTGGGGACGTACTTAAATGAGTACCTGTGGAATGAGAGTGGATAATCTCCCGTTTTTGGCCCGTCTGCGGGCTCAAAGTGGGAGATTATCCACTCTCGCCATTTGATTGGCACCTGGGGACGTTCCTTCTGGCAGTTGGGGACGTTCCTTTTGTGCCGGCACTTGGGGACACTCCTTGGACTAGTCGTTGGGGACGTTCTTGTTTGACTAGTCGTTTAAGAACGTCCCCAATGACTACTTGCTCGCGAACAGCCAGATGAGGACGATCGCGAGGACTACGGCGACAATGCAGACGATGGCGCCGGTGAATTTGACGCGTGAGTCACGGGTGCGCTCGCGCACGTCGTCCTCGGTAGCTTCGAGCTGAGCCACTTCGTGCTCGGTTTCGGCGTGTTCGGTCTTATCGCGGGCCAGGGACCCCGCGAGCGACTCGGTAATCTCTGGATGGTCGTGCACCTCGGTCGCCTG
The DNA here is from genome assembly GCA_905214105.1 of uncultured bacterium. Taxonomy (GTDB): domain Bacteria; phylum Actinomycetota; class Coriobacteriia; order Coriobacteriales; family Coriobacteriaceae; genus Collinsella. Next base: position 218,787 of record CAJMKK010000003.1, on the reverse strand, counting down.
TTCGACGATCGACTGCGCATGTGCGGCATCTGCTTGGGCATTGGCGATGGTCTGCTCCTGGTCGCGGCGTGCCTTGTCCTCGGCAGTGATCTTCTCGCGCAGTTCGCGCTGACGAGTCGCGGCGGCAGTCTTCGCCGTCTGCAGCTCGTCGCGCGCGGCATCGGCTTCGGTCGTCACGGCTTGGTGCGCGCGTTTTGCGTCGGTGATAGGGGCTTGAGCCTGTTCGACGGCCTGCTCGGCTGCGGCAAGCGAGTGCTCAAGGTCGGCGGTGATGCGCGGGACATCTTCTTCGGCTTTACGCAGGGCATCTGCCGTGTCGGAGATCTGCATCGAGAGCTCGCTGGTGCGCACCGTATAGTTGGCGGGATTTGCCGAGGGATTGCGTTGCAGCTCGGCATACTCATGACGCAGCGTCTCGAGCTGGGCGCGCGTGGCGTCGACGGTTTGTTGTGCGGCCGCAATGCCGGCGTCTCGCTCGGCCTTCACCTTGTCGCGGATGCGCTTGGAATCCTCAAGACGTCGAACGAGGCGGTTGCCGGTCTCGCGCGAGCTCGCCTCGCGGGCCTCTGCGGCGTCGAGCGCGGCCTTCAAGCGGAGTTCAGTCGCGTCATCCTCTGTCTTCATTTGTTCGAGCTGGCCCTTGAGCTCTGTCGCCTTGGCGGCGTGGGCATCACGGTCAATCTCAGCGGCCGCTGCAGTCTTTTGGGCCGTGGCAATCGCCTGGCGCTGGTCGGCGACGATCTGGTCGTAGCGGCCTGCGATATCCTGGCGCGTCTCGAGTTCCTCGGCCTGATCGGCAATGCGCTGCTCGAGTTCGGCCAAGTGGGCGCGGGCGTCGGCAAGTGCCTTTTTCGCGGCGTTCATCTCACGCATGGCCGAGGCGCCCTGGGCGATAAAGGCGCCCACGGCGTTCGCAGTGTTCGAGACAGCGGTCCCCAGATCGCGGCTCGCGGCGGGGGAATGCGGGGCGGTCGGACGAGCGGTGTCGGCAGCATCCGCATCGGCAGCCTGCGGCGCGGCGATATTGCCGGTACCGCCCTCGACCACAGAAAAGCCTGCTGCGTGCGGATCGACCGCGTCGGCGCCAATTGTGGGGTGCTCGAGCTGCAGGAACGAGGGCATGGTGCTGCCTTGATCGGCAACGGGGGTCTCGCCGGGCACAAAGGTCGAGGCGGCCTCGGCGGCCTCCTCTTCCTCGACATCCACGTCGGCGTCGGCCACGGCGTCTTTCATCGCTTTGACGGCATCCATCATGGAGTCCATGACGGCGTCGAGCTCTTCTTCCGAAGACACCTCGATGGGGCCCGCTGCCTGTACCGCGGGCTTCGCATCGGGCTCGGCGCCACCCGGTTCCGACTGCTCGCCTTCGCCTTGCTCGACAGTATCATCTGCGTCTGTAGCCTTATCTGCGGTGGCGTGCACATCTTCGTCGGATGCATCGGCTGATACATTCGCGGGCGCATCGGCGCAGGTAGGAGTGTCGCAGCCGTCGATGGCGTCTGCGGAATGATCAATATGCTGCTGAGTCTGGGGGTCCAGCTCGTCTGTCATAGGCATGTGCTCCTCATCGTTGTTTGTCACCCTATGATAAAGTCTCGCGTCGACATCCCGCGCGCTGCAGCAAAGTTTCAAAACGTGTTCGATGACTCGTTTGGCTGACAAAAATTCGGCCTTCTTATTCAGTTTGTGCTTGACATCCCCTTCGCCGAATGACGTTGTGCCGTTCGCCTGCTGCAGCCTTTATTATTCACTTGAACCCGCTAAAGTTGCATTTCAGCTTTTGGCGCGTGAAGTTGGATGCGCGCAGTCGACGGGCGGGCCCGTCGCGATTTGAAAGGACTTCGTATGGGACTTTTCACTGGTAAGACCGTAATCGTCACCGGCGGCGGCAAGGCCACGCTTAAGGACGGCTCCGCTGGCTCCATCGGCTACGGCATCGATATCGCTTTTGCCAAGGAGGGCGCAAACCTCGTCATTACCGGCCGCAACGTTGCCAAGCTCGAGGCTGCCAAGGAGTCCCTCGAGGCCGAGTACGGCGTCAAGGTTCTGCCTGTTCAGGCCGATGTCTCGGCTGGTCAGGACAACGAAGCCGTCGTCCAGAACGTCATCGACAAGGCCATCGAGGAGTTCGGCCGTATCGACGCCGTCGTCAACAACGCTCAGGCCAGCGCTTCGGGCGTGACGATCGCCGATCACACCATGGACCAGTTCAACCTCGCCATTTACTCCGGTCTGTATGCTACTTACCTATACATGCAGAAGGCCTATCCGCACCTGAAGGAGACCAAGGGCTCCGTGGTCAACTTTGCCTCGGGCGCCGGCCTGTTTGGCAACTATGGCCAGTGCAGCTATGCTGCCGCCAAGGAGGGCATCCGCGGCCTGACCCGCGTTGCCGCCAACGAGTGGGGCAAGGACGGCATCAACGTCAATATCGTTTGCCCGCTTGCCTGGACTGCTGCGCTCGAGAACTTCCAGGATGCCTATCCCGAGGCGTTCAAGGCCAACGTCCACATGCCGCCGGCGGGTCACTACGGCGACGTCGAGAAGGAAATCGGCCGCGTGGTCGTTCAACTCTGCGGTCCCGACTTTAAGTACATGAACGGCGAGACCGTCACCCTCGAGGGCGGCATGGGCCAGCGTCCGTAGGGGTTACGTCTCAGGTTCCGCCGTTCTAACGAACGGCGGACCAGCCGACGCTGCGCGCCGCCCAGAGCGACAACTTGTCATTCAAAAGGCAAGGCATGACCAGAAGGTCTATGCCTTGCCTTTTTCATGCCAACTTGTTCGCTCTGGGCGGCGCTCGCTGACGGTGCCAAAGCGTCGGCGTTTGCGTTGCTGGCGAAAAGTAGTCGTTGGGGACGTTCTTAAATGACTAGTCGAAAGGGACGCTCTTGCCGGCACCTGGGGACGGTCCCTAAGTGCCGGCAGATTGGGACACTTCTTAGCAAGATGGCGTTGAAGACTGTCCCCGACGGCTAGTCGTTTAATGCACTAGTTTCTGTCGAGTCGGTGCTTCTTGCGGGTTGCCCGTATAATGGTTTGCGTATGAGCCGCAACCAAGGAGTTCCAGTTTATGGATCAAAACCTGTTTAAATTCGACCTGATCGCCGAGGACCCGACGACGCACGCGCGTGCCGGCGTGCTGCACACCCCGCATGGCGACATCGAGACGCCGATCTTTATGCCCGTGGGCACCAAGGCAAACGTTAAGGGCATTCCCACCGAGACCGTCAAGCAGCTCGGCGCCCAGATCGTGCTCGCCAATACCTATCACCTGTCCATGCGTCCCGGCGAGGACACCATCGCCGAGCTGGGCGGACTGCACAAGTTTATGAACTGGCACGGCCCCATCCTCACCGATTCGGGCGGCTTCCAGGTGTTCAGCCACAACGACGCCGTCAAGCTCACCGACGAGGGCGTGCGCTTTATCGTCAACGACTACGACGGCCGCCACGTGTTCTGGACACCCGAGGACAACATGGAAATCGCCATGAAGCTCGGCTCCGACATCTGCATGCAGCTCGATCAGTGCCCCGGCTATCCCGCCACGCGTGCCTACGTTGAGCGCGCCGTTGAGCTGTCGAGTATGTGGGCCGAGCGCTGCTATAAGGCGCATACCCGCGACGACCAGGCGCTCTTTGGCATCGTTCAGGGCGGCATGCACCTGGACCTGCGCCTGCGCTCGCTGCGCCATCTGGAGGAGTGCGGCGACTTCCCCGGCTACGGTATCGGCGGCTACTCGGTGGGCGAGGACCACGAGACCATGTTCGAGACCCTGGCACCACTCGTAAGCGAGTACATGCCCAAGCACAAGCCGCGCTACCTGATGGGCGTCGGCAACCCTACCACGCTCGTGCGCGGCGTTGGCGTGGGCATCGACATGTTCGACTGCGTGCTGCCGACGCGCACCGGCCGCATGGGCACGGCATTCTCCAGCGAAGGTCGCCTTAACTTCCGCAACGCGCGCTTTGCGCACGACGACGGCCCTATCGACCCCACCTGCACCTGCCCGGTGTGCACGGGCGGCTACAGCCGTGCGCTCATCCGTCACATGGTCACGCAGAAGGAGATGCTCGGCGGCATTCTGCTGTCGATGCACAACATCTACTACCTGCTCAACCTTATGCAGCGTGCTCGCCAGGCCATTATCGAGGGCCGCTATGGCGCATTCGTGAACGATTGGATGAATAGCCCTGCCGCGGTGGATTACTAAGGGCGAAAGACACGCTTGCGGAGCGTGGGCAACGGCAAAGACTGAGCGGCAGCTGCTCGTCACATTCGCTGACGCCGGCTGCGCGACCGCTGACCGATGCCTTGCAAGCGCATGATGCATCGTGGGTACCATACCGACTAGTTGATGTTCGGGCGGGTGTTTGGCGTATGGCGTCGACCCCGCTCGCTTTTCTTTTTCTCGACAGGAGTACCCATGATTAAGAATGAGAACGTCGAGGGCGAGCCCGCCTACGACGAGACGTACCGCCGCGGCCCCGTGGTCATGCGCGGCCCCATGATTCCTAAGGACAACACCTATGCCAATCTGCTGGCGCCTGAGGAGTCGACCGACTGGCTGCATGCCGATCCGTGGCGCGTGCTGCGTATTCAGGCCGAGTTTGTCGACGGCTTTGGCGCGCTTGCCGAGCTCGGACCCGCGGTGACCATCTTCGGTAGCGCCCGCACGCCCAAGACCGATCCGCTCTACAGGGCGGCGCGTACCGTCGGGCGCAAGATTGCCCAGCGCGGCGTGGCGGTCATCACCGGTGGCGGCCCCGGCATCATGGAAGCGGCCAACAGGGGAGCGGCGAGTGTCAACGGCAAGTCAGTTGGCCTGGGCATTGAATTGCCGCATGAGCAGGGGCTCAACAAATACGTAAACCTCGGCATGGACTTCCGCTACTTCTTTGTGCGCAAAACCATGTTCGTTAAGTACAGCTCGGGTGCCGTCGTGTTTCCCGGCGGCTTTGGCACGCTCGACGAGATGTTCGAGGTGCTCACGCTGGTGCAGACGCACAAGGTCAAGCGCATGCCGCTCGTGCTGGTGGGCAGCGAGTACTGGCAGGGCCTGTTCGACTGGCTCAACGGTCCGGTGATGGGCACCGGTATGATCAGCCCGCTCGATCCGGATCTGGTACACATTACTGACGACTTCAACGAGGCCGTCGACATTGCGCTCGGCGGGTTGATGTAGAGCAATCGTGCCCACAGCGACATGAATATGCATGGCGATCTGATGCTATCTAACGTCAGGTTGACATTTATATTGGGTATACTGATGTAAAAGACGAGGGCGAGGAGGTCGCGTATGTCTACTGCAACGGTTAAGCCTACGACGGTTCGCATCGAAGAGGGGCTCAAGGAGCAGGCGACTGAGTTCTTGGATTCGGTCGGCCTCAGCCTCAATTCCTATCTCAATCTTGCCGTTCGGCAGCTTGTAAATCAGCGAAAGATTCCTTTTGAGATTGTAGGAAGGGCGGAGGTGCCTAACGAGGCGACGAGGCGTGCCATGGTGATCGCCGAGGCTCATGAGTTGGGGATTTTGCCGGACGATAGCCCGTCATTCAACAACGCTGATGAGCTTATGACATTCCTCGATGAGGAATAGCGATGTTCGAGATTAAAGTCGAGGCTCAATTTAAGGCGGACTACAAACGAACGATGCGCATGCATCCGCAGCTAAAGAGTGAGTTTAAGGCGGCAGTCGCAGAGCTTGCAGCTCACGGCTCGCTTCCCGCGGAATATGGCGCCCATGAGCTTTCAAACCCGGGCGGAAACTACAACGGCCGCATCGATTTCCACCTATCCGATGGCTTGGTCGACGTGGTCGTTCTCTACTTACCGCATAAGACTAATCCTGTGATCCGGCTGGTCAGAATGGGCTCGCATGAGGAGCTGTTCCAGGGCCCGCAGGGCTGATTGCCGATTTCTAAGTTGCGGTGGAATAGGGATTGATTGACGGCTAATAAGTCAAAAACAGTCCCTATTTAACCGCAACTGCTGGGGGTACCCCGTTCGTCGCCGCGGCCTCCGGTTCCACTTTTCGCTGAATTTCGCTCAAAAGCTCGGCTGCGACTTCGCTGCTTTTGAAACGAATGCTGCAGTCTTCTTTCTTTGGGAAAGCCAGCAACGGAATAGCTCCGTACCAGACAGTTTCCTCGTCAATCACTGATGCGCACAGGCGTCCTTCGGCTTTGATGAGATAGTTGACGTTCATCTCGGCAAAAATCGTTTTCACGTCATCGCGTGGAGTTGAAGCAATAGAAATCTCAAGGGCAATTCCACGGGTAGCGGCATCCGCGAGTGCAGCGGCGAGCTTTTCAAGGCATGCAGCGGACGCGTAGGGTGCGGCAATAAAAATGCTTTTCGATGCGTTCTCGATGTCATTCGCTAAAGCCTCCACGGCTCTTGCCGACCTAACGAGGATATTTCGATCGTCCTGTCTGTTGTCGTTTGCCGCAAAGACTTCATACCCCAGCTTGGCGTAGGTCTTGAGCCTCTTTTGGTGCATGCGCGCGAACATGGGTATCGACAGGTCAACATAGTCGAATATCTCAACCCGCTGTTTGCCCTCGTGGCTTCTGTGTAGCCTACCTGCCTGCTGCGTTATGCTGCCGTCCCAAGATATTGGAGTGGCAATGAGCAAAGTGTCAAGGTAAGACAGGTCGAAGCCCTCGCCCAGAAGACTTTCAGTTGCGACGATGATTCGATGCTCATGCTCAAAGCTGGGAAGACTCTTCAGTACTGCTTTTCTTTCTTTGGCATCGATTTCTCCGGTTAAGAGTATGGGTTCGTGTCCACGGCTTTGAAGTAGCCTGCATAGCTCTTCGGCATGCTTTTTTCTTTTAGATAGCACAAGCGGATGCCGGCCGTTTGATGCGGCCTCGTGGGCGTCCTCGATAATTGCTTCGTTTCTCGCGGCGTGTACACACAGGAGATCGAGAATTTGGTTAAAGGATGCTCCTGGTTCGTAGGTGGGTAATCGAATTCCGGTGAAACGCGGTCTAACAATGCGCTGAATCCCCTGCTGGATTGCTTGCGTTTTTGGATCGACGACATAGCGAACCGGGCCGCAGAGCATCGAAAGTGCCCGCGTGAGTCCGTCCGAACGCTCGGGCGTTGCGGAAAGGCCATATACATATTTGGCAGGAGCGGACTTGAGGACAAGCTCAAGCTGTGGCGCGGCCGCATGGTGGCATTCGTCACAGATGATGAGACTGTAATCGCGAACGAACTCCTTGGCTAATGACTCGCCGGTTTGGGGATCCTTGCCGGATAGCGACTGGAATGAAGCAATGTCGATGAGACGGCTTATGGCGGTCTTGCCTCCTCCGATTTGCCCAATGAGCGGAGGCTGTCTTTTGCTGATTCGTCCCTTTGGGGTTCGGACGGGCTCTCTGTTGTCCGTGATGTCGAGAAATCGTTCGAGTTGGGATTTCCATTGGGCAATGAGCGCAGTTTTAGGAACGATGACGAGCGTTGGAAGACCAATGGCAGCAATAAGATAAGCTCCGATGACGGTTTTGCCGAACCCCGTCGGTGCGGACATGATCCCGTCTTCATAGCCGAGCATCTGTTCAGCGACAATTTGTTGTTCAGGGCGAAGAGTCCCTTTAAATGCCATCACAATTGGATTGCTCGACTTGCGTTTGTCTGAATAGTGGGCAGAAACGCCGGCTTCTTGAAGCAGCCGCTCAAGTTGAACCTTGCAGCCTCTGGGAATCGCGACGTAGCCATCTCTAAGTTCGCTGAGGTCTATGTACCGCGGTTTGCCGAATACCGATTGATGCATAGATTGTGCGCGGAAGAATTCTGGGTTGGCAAATGTTGCAAGCCTGCGGACTTCCATTTGAGCTGCGGGACTCAGAGATTTTTCGGGGATATAGAGCATATCGGCCTGCGTGACGGACAGCGATGACGGGAAGTCCCGCGGTGTGAGCGGAAGCCGCTTTCGCAGTCTCTGGGAATGTGGCACACCGGTGTTTGCCGCCGCAACAGCTGCTATTCCATGTGACCTATTTTCGATGCTCTCGATCAGATTTTGCACCGTCACGCGCGGGATTAACTGGATTTGCGAAAGGTAAAGCCATTGATCGGGAAAGGGCTCAAATTGCTCGTCAACAAATACGCTGTTCCCTTTTCGCTGCGCTTTTCCTTGAAAAGGCAGCGCTATGAGATTTCCAAAGCCGCCCTCAGGAATGGTGGACTGCGCGGGCAGCATTCGGTCAAATGCTTTGAAGGTGATTGTCTTGTTCAGTATCGCCGCTTCGGTGATAAGGCCGCTTCCAAAATCTCGTGCGGTCTTTGCGCTGACGAGCTCTAGGAAGAAAAACCAGACATGTGCGCCGTCGCCCGATCTCGATCGCTCGACTGCGACATCGATTCCGTGGCTTTTTGCGACATGTCGAATGGCATTCGTCGCTTCTTTCCAATCGGCTCCGTCAAAATCGATGACCAGGACTTTCGTGTTACTGTCTTTATCGAGCACATATTGGCCTATAACGTCTCGAAGCCTATCGTCATTGCCTCTGAAATGGGCGATGATCGCGGCATCGCTCAACTCGGGGAAGACGCGGCTGCTGCATTCCGTGCATTTGACTCTCTGGTGGCTTGCTTTGGGGCAAATGCCTGACTTCCACTCATTTGCGCAGACGGGCGTATAGCCGATTCCTCCGTCTTTTCTGCGGTACCCATGAGCGTAGACATCTTTGCGGCCAGAAAAGAGATTGCGGAAGAGCTCGAGTTTGTCGCGCGCTGGGCTCGCACTGGTGACGATACCCTCGACCTGCGCCCGTCTATCGAAAGATGTGCCAGCTTTCTCCCATTCTTCCAGCGTTGTATAACGGATGTCTGGACCGCTGCTGCAGATAACGATTTGCTTGCGCGGATCCGAAGCGTGGACGACCGTTTTATTGAATTTGAATAAGGCGCTCCCGAAAAGGGCGTATTGATGCGTGCCGTTGCTCATTTGAAAGCCATTCTTATCAGCGTTCATTGGGATGAGGGTACGTCATTTCAGCTTTATGAGATACGCGACTTCGATTTTGGTTCGGTAATAGTGGGGTACCGATCCGTGAGTGGCAATCAGCCGGTGCCAAAACGTGCGGCGGCTGTTGTTAAAGGTTTTTGACGGCTATGGGGCGGGTTGGCGGCGTGGGGAGGGGTTTTCGAATGACCCCGTGGTCAAATAACGTCAAATGTGAGTACTGCTGTTAATGTAGTCTCATAACATTTGGCAAGAATAGAATACCAATTCGACATTATTCTATATATCTAACCCACCAAACACGGCATTTTGAGCCTTGGCAAGGCGTGAAATTAATCGAAACGATCGATTCCGGCGAGATTTTGCTGCTACTAATTTGGTGGCAGTACTCATATTTGCCATTTTTTGTCCAGTGGGTACCGCGAGGGGGTCTGTTCGACTGGCCCAACGGCCCGGTGATGAGCGCCGGTATGATCAGCCCGCTCGATCCGGATCTAGTACACATTACCGACGACCTCAACGAAGCCGTCGACATCGTCCTAAGCGGGCTGATGTAGAGTAGCTAAAATGGGACGGGGCTAAAAAGACTGGTCTGAAACGTTTGATACCAGTCTTTTTAGCCCCGTCCCAAATGAACTGCTTCTAAGTTGCGGTGGAATAGGGATTGATTTGCGGCTGATAAGCCAAAAACAGTCCCTATTCCACCGCAAGTGGTAAAGGTGCCCCTAGTGGATGGGTTGGTAGCGGGGGCAATAGCTGATGGCTATGGCGTCCACGCCTACGTGGGTGGCGATGGTGCAGCCGATGGGGCCGGTGCCGGCGTCTACGTAGTTCTGGCCTGCGAGTGCCTGGTTGACGAGCTCTTGCTCCTCGGCGGCGCCGGTCGTGAGCACGCGCACGCTTGAGCCCGGATGCTCCGCCAAAAATGCGAGGCAATCGGCCATGGTGTTCGCAACGATGCGCTTGGCACCGCGGCCCTTCTTGATGGCCTTGATCTCGCCCGATTTCCACTCCGGCGAAACGGCCAGACGAATGTTGAGCATCTGCGTGAGCTGGCCGGCGAGTTTGGGCGCACGGCCGTTCTTGACCAGGTTCTCGAGCGTGCGGGGAATCAGCAACAGGTGGGCGTCGGGCAGCGTCGCGCGGATCTGCGCCTCGGTCTCGTCCAAGCTGCGGCCGTCTTCGCGCATGGCCAGTGCGTACTCCACCAGCAGGCCCTCGGCGCCCGAGCCGGTGCGCGAGTCGATGCAGCGCACGTCGAGCTCGTGGGTCTCGGCGACCAGGCATGCGTTGGAATAGCAGGCGGACCATTCGCTGCACAGCGAGATAAAGATCGCGCTGTCGTGGCCGTCGGCGCGCACGCGGTCAAAGAGTGCCTTGAACTCGCCGGCACTCGGCTGCGAGGTGTGCGGCAGCTGCTCGGAGCCGGCCATGCGGGCGACGTACTCCTCGGCGGTAATCTGCACCTGGTCGAGCAGATCCTCGCCTTCGATAATCACATGCAGCGGAATCACGTAAATGCCGAGTTCTTGGGCTCGGGTGGGGGAGATGTCCGACGTGGAGTCGGTTATGATGGCAAAAGACATAGGTGCACCTTTCGTCGGGGCGCTTGTGCGCCGCCTTCTGAGAGCAAAGTGCGACAAGTATAGTGGAGTCATTCCACATTGCTAGGTTCAGTTGTTGAATAGTCAACAGTTTGAAGTGTCGGTGTGGAAATCATCAATTGGGGAAGAGGGGGTGCCGGTGGAGGCACTGGAGATAGGTAAGCGCCCGGTCGTGTTGTTCGATTTTGACGGTACGGTGGCCGATACGGGCCGGGCAGTGATGACCTCGACGTGCAAGACGCTTGCCGCGCGCGGGTTTTCGGAGGCGCAGATGGGCGACCTGCGACGCATGATCGGGCCGCCCCTGTGGAGGAGCTTTCACGACTTTTACGGCTTCTCCCGCGATGAGTCACTTGTGGTGGCAGATGAGTATCGTGCCTTTTTTGACGAGCTGGGACCGGAAGAGTATCCCGTGTTCGATGGAATCCCCGCGCTGCTCGACGGCCTTGCCGCGCAGGGGCATCGCATGGCGGTGGCGACGTCGCGCATGGAGGCGAAGTGCATCGATATGGTGCATGAGCTGGGGCTTTGCCAGTTCGAAGCCGTGGTCGGCATGAATCCGCCGCAGGGGCGCGAGACCAAGGCGGATTCGGTCCGCGATGCGCTGGCGGCCCTGGGCGCGACCGCGGACGATACCGTGATGGTTGGCGACCGCTTTAACGACGTCGAGGGCGCGCACGCGATGGGCGTGCCGTGTATCGGCATCTATTCGGGCGCGGCGGCGCCGGGGGAGCACGAGGCCGCGGGCGCCGATGCGGTGGTGCACTCGGTGGCCGAGCTTGCTAAACTTTTCGCTATATAAGTATGTGATGTGAGGGGCGGGCACGCTCGCCCCTCATTGGTAAGGAGGTCGTCCATGAATCAGGTGGAGCAGAGCGTTGCCGAGTATGTCGACGAGGTTTGGGAAGATGTCGTCGCCGACATCGAGCAGCTGGTGAGTTATCCGTCCGTGGCAGATTCTGCCGATGCGGAGCCCGGTGCGCCGTTTGGCCGCCCGGTCCGTGATGCGCTCGATTGCGCGCTCGGCATTGCGCAAAAGCTCGGCTACCAGACGAGCGATGACGAGGGCTATGTGGGCATCGCCGATATCCCGGGCCGCGGCGACAAGCAGCTCGCGACCATCTGCCACGTGGACGTGGTGCCCGCCGGTCCTGGCTGGAATACCGACCCCTTTGCGATGGAGCGTCGCGAGGGCTGGCTGCTCGGCCGCGGTGTGATCGACGACAAGGGCCCGGCCGTGCTGTCGCTCTACGCCGGCGCCTACCTGCTCAAGCACGGCATCGTGCCGCGCTATACCTTCCGCGCGCTGCTGGGCTGCGATGAGGAAGTGGGCATGTCCGACGTTCACCATTATCTGGAGAACTACCCGAACCCCGACTTTTTGTTTACGCCCGATGCCGAGTTCCCGGTCTGCAATGCCGAGAAGGGCCAGTTTGGGGCGACGTTTGTGAGCCCCAAGATCGACGGTGGGCGCATTGCGTCCTGGAGCGGTGCCGAGGCGAGCAATGCGATTCCGTCGCAGTCTATCTGCGAACTTGCGATTGCCGCCGATGAGCTACCGGCACCCGTTGAGAACGTCGACCGCCTGGAGATCACGGCGCTCGAGAACGGGCATGCGCAGATTTTCGCCCACGGTATTGGCGGCCACGCTTCGATGCCTGAGGGCACCATCAACGCCGTCGGCCTGATCGTGTCGTATCTGCGCGAGGCCGAGGACGCGTTTGGTGCACGCGACGAGCGCCTGTTGACGCCTGCCGAGCACGAGTTCGTCAAGTTCTTGGCCTTTGTGCATGCGGATGCCTATGGTCGCGGCCTGGGTATCGACGCGACGAGCCAGGCGTTTGGCCCGCTTACCTGCAACGCTGGCGTCATCCGTGTGGCGGATGGCCACATTGAGCAAGTCATCGACGTGCGCTTCCCCGACAGCACGAGCGCCGATACCATCCGCGAGCAGCTCGAGCCGCTCGTGGGGCGCTTTGGCGTGACGTGTCGCGTGGGCCATGCGAAGGTGCCATTCTCGGTCTCTGCCGATGATCCGGCCGTGAAGGCGCTCATCGATACCTATAACGAGTTTACGGGCAAGCATGCCGAGCCTTTTGCCATGGGCGGCGGCACGTATGCGCGCAACTTTGCCCGCGCCGTCTCGTTTGGCCCCGAGGAGACCGGCCTGGAGCTGCCCGCATGGGGCGGCCAGATGCACGGCCCCAACGAGTGCGCCAACGAGGAACAGCTCAAGCAGGCGCTCAAGATCTATATTGTTGCGATCCTCCGTTTGAATGAATTAGAGCTTTAAGGTCTCGCGGTTTCCCAATCTAAGTTGCGGTGGAATAGTTCCTAGAATGGGCCATTTGATGGCCAAGCAGGAACTATTTCACCGCAACTTTGTTTTTATTGGTGTAAAAGGCGGGTCATGCTTGGTGGCGGGTTTGTTATTCGTTTGTAAAGCCGAGCCGCGCTTGCGGTAAGGGTCTATCAGATGCCCGTAAGAAAGCGCAGTTGGCGCGGGCGTTGCCTGGTCGGGAACGTATCTTTCCAAACAGCAAAGCGGGCAGGGTGCCCGCGAGTCGTATGTATGAAAGGAAGATCATGCTCGATCAGGCTTATTCTCGTCGTCAGTTCCTCGGCCTCGCTGGCGGTCTTGCCAGCTTCGTGGGCCTCGGCCTCGTTGGTTGCGGCGGCTCCAACGCTGCCAACACCGCTGCTGAGGGTAGCGCTGCTGCTGCCGAGTCCGTCTCCGGCGAGGTGACCTACGACGGTGCCTCCTCGTTCCAGGCTCTCGTCGAGGCTGCTGCCGAGAAGTTCATGGACGCCAACCCCGACGTCTCCATTTCCGGCTCGGGTAACGGTTCGGGTAAGGGCCTGACCGCTGTCGCCGCCGGCACCGTCACCATCGGTAACTCCGATGTCTTCGCCGAGACCAAGCTCGAGGCCGACCAGGTCAAGAACCTCGTCGACCACGAGGTCGCCGTCGTGGGCATGGGTCCCGTCGTCTCCAAGAACGTCAAGGTCGACGACCTGTCCCTCGAGCAGCTCAAGGGTATCTTCTCCGGCCAGATCACCAACTGGAAGGAGGTCGGCGGCGACGATGCCACCATCGTCGTCCTCAACCGCAAGGCCGGCTCCGGCACCCGCGCCACCTTCGAGGCCGCCGTCTTTGGCGACGAGGCCGTTGACTTTAAGGGCGACGCCGAGCTCGACAAGTCCGGCGACGTCCAGACCCAGATGGCCAGCACCGACAACGCCATCTCCTACCTCGACTTCTCGCACTTCGACGACTCCAAGTTCAACGCCATCAAGGTCGAGGGCGTCGAGCCCAAGAGCGCAAACGTCACCGACGACTCCTTCAAGATCTGGGCGACCGAGCACATGTACTGCTCCAAGGACGCCGACGAGGCCACCAAGGCCTTCCTGGAGTTCATGCTTTCCGATGACGTCCAGGGCAAGCTCGTCGAGGAGCAGGGCTTCATTCCCGTCTCTGCCATGAAGGTCGTCAAGGACGCCAGCGGCAAGGTCTCCACTAAATAAGTAATCGCCCCCGGAAAGGTTTGCAATGGCAAAACAGCTGCCAAAGCGCGACCTTGAGAACGTGGGCCTGGGCGTCACGGGCGCGTGCGTAGCGCTCGTGACGCTTGTCGTTGCCGCGCTCATCTTTATGGTCGCCCAAAAGGGCCTCTCGGCTTTTCTCAAGGACGGCGTCTCGGTCGTAGAGTTCTTCGCCGGCACCAAGTGGGATCTGGCCAACACAGCCGAAAACGGCCTGCCCTACACCGGCGCCCTGCCCCTGATCGTCACCTCGTTTGCGGTCATGGTGCTCTCCACGCTCATCGCGCTGCCCATCGCCATCGGCTCTGCCATCTTTGCGGTCGAGATCCAGCCTAAGTTTGGCTCCAAGGTCTTTCAGCCGCTTATTGAGCTTTTGACCGGCATTCCCTCGGTCGTCTTTGGCCTGATTGGCTTTCACGTGGTCGTCGGTCTTATGAAGAGCGTTTTCCACGTAAGCACGGGTCTGGGCATCTTGCCCGGCGCCATCGTACTGGCGGTCATGATTCTGCCGACGATGACTACGCTTTCGGTCGACGGCCTGCGCGCCGTGCCCGATAGCTACCGTCAGGGCTCGCTCGCGCTGGGCTATACCCGCTGGCAGACCATCTGGCACGTGGTGCTCAAGTCCGCCATGCCGTCGCTCATGACCGCGGTCATCCTTGGTATGACCCGCGCCTTTGGCGAGACGCTCGCCGTGCGTATGGTCATCGGCGGCATCGAGGCCATGCCGACGTCGCTGCTGTCGCCGGCGTCCACCATCACCACCACGCTCACCACGTCTATGGCGGTCTATGCCGAGGGCTCGGCCCAAGACGATGTTCTGTGGGCGCTCGGTCTGCTGCTGATGGGCATGAGCCTCATCTTCATCTTGATCATCCACCTTATCGGCCGCAAGGGGGCGAAGGCTCGTGGCTAGCACGCGCATCCACATCGACGAGGCGAGACTCGGGCGTGTCCAAAAGCAGGACCGCATCGCCACGGGCGTGCTGACGGCAATCGTTGCCATCGTCATGCTCATCGTCGTCTCCATGGTGGCCTACATCCTGTTCGAGGGCATCTCGACGCTGTTCCAGCCGGGCTTTCTCACGCAGCCTGCGCGCGCCAACGGAACCCAGGGCGGCGTGCTCTACCAGCTGTTCGATTCGTTCTATCTGCTGCTGATCACCTTAGGTATCTCGGTGCCTATTAGCCTGGGCGGCGCGGTCTTCCTGGTTGAGTACGCGCCGGACGGCCCCATCCGCGACATCGCCTCCACCGCCATCGAGACGCTGTCCTCGCTGCCTTCCATCGTCGTCGGCATGTTCGGCTTTCTGGTGTTCTCGGTGCAGCTGGGCTGGAAGTACTCCATCATCTCCGGCGCCGTCGCGCTCACCATGTTCAACATCCCCATCCTGGTGCGCGTGATTCAGCAGGCGCTCGAGGACGTGCCGCAGGCCCAGCGCGATGCGTGCCTGGCCATGGGCCTCACTCGCTGGGAGGCCACGCTGCACATCCTGATCCCCGAGGCCATGCCCGCCATCGTGACCGGCATCGTGCTTTCGGCCGGCCGCGTGTTTGGCGAGGCTGCGGCGCTGCTGTTTACCTCGGGCATGAGCTCGCCGGTTCGCTTGAACTTCTTGAGCTTTAACCTGTCGAGTCCCACCTGCGCTTGGAACGTGTTCCGCCCCGGCGAGTCGCTCGCCGTGCACATCTACAAGATCTATGGCGAGGGCAGCCCCGAGGCCCAGCAGATCGTCTGGGGCACCGCGGCACTGCTGATGATTTGCGTGCTGCTGTTTAACGTGGTCGCCCGTATCGTGGGCAAGCAACTGGCAAGGAAGATGACGGCCGAATGAGCGAGATGAATGTAACGCCCGCAACCGAGGCGGCATCGTCCGACACCCAGGACTTTTTGTCGAGCGTGGGGGAGAGCGAGAAGCACGTTCGCGTGAGCGGTAGGGCTGTGAGCGACGAGGTCGTGCTCTCCACCAAGGACGTTAACGTGTACTATGGTGATCACCATGCGCTGCACAATACGTCGCTCGACTTCCACAAGGGTGAGATCACGGCGCTCATTGGGCCTTCGGGCTGCGGCAAGTCGACCTTCTTGCGCAGCCTCAACCTTATGAATCGCGAGATTCGCGGCTGTCGCGTGGAGGGCGAGATCAACTACCGCGGCCGCAACGTGAACACCAAGACCGAGAACACCTACGAGCTGCGTCGGTCCATTGGCATGGTGTTCCAGCAGCCAAACCCGTTCCGCAAGTCCATTCGCGACAACATTACGTTTGCGCCCAAGCGCCACGGCATCACCGACCGCGACGAGCTCGACCGCATGGTCGAGGAGAGCTTGCGTGGCGCCGCGCTGTGGGACGAGGTCAAGGACAAGCTGGACAAGAGCGCCTACGCGCTTTCGGGCGGCCAGCAGCAGCGTTTGTGCATCGCGCGCACGCTTGCGCTCAACCCCGACGTGATCCTGTTTGACGAGCCCTGCTCGGCGCTCGACCCCATCTCGACGCTGGCGATCGAGGACCTCATGTCGTCGATCGCGGCCGACCGCGCCATCGTCATCGTGACGCACAACATGGAGCAGGCGTCGCGCGTGTCCAACCGCACGGCGTTCTTCTACATGGGCGATATGGTCGAGTACGACGAGACCGACGAGATTTTCCAACGGCCCAAGGATAAGCGGCTGAACGATTACCTCACCGGCATGTTCTCCTAGTCCGGGACATGCTTGAGGCCCGCGGCGGCCACGGTTGCCGCGGGACTGATTGGAGAGGCGGGTCATCTCTTGTGGGAGATGGCCCGCCTTTTTGCTCTGCGACCGAAACAACCGCCACAAAGGGGACAGGCGCCTTCGTGGTGGTTTGGGGTGGGGCTCGCTGCTATCATGGACAACGTTGAATTTCTACGAAGGAGCAGGGCATATGGCGATTCTTTTGGGATGCGATTCCGTCAGCCTAGAGTTTCCCACCAAGCATATTTTCGATAGCGTGACGCTCGGCGTGGGCGAGGGCGACCGCATTGGTATTGTCGGTAAAAACGGCGACGGCAAGTCGACGCTGCTGAGCGTACTCGCCGGAACGCTGGAACCCGACGACGGACGCGTGACACATCGCCGTGGCACCACGATCGGTCTGCTCGGTCAAAAGGACAACCTGGTCGATACCGACACCGTGCATCATGCCGTTGTGGGCGACACGCCTGAGTACGAGTGGGCGTCGAGCCCCCGCACGCGTCAGATCCTCGCCGGCCTCATCAGCGATGTGCCCTGGGAGGGCACGGTGGGCGAGCTTTCGGGCGGTCAGCGCCGTCGCGTGGACCTCGCGCGTCTGCTGATCGGCGATTACGACGTGCTCATGCTCGACGAGCCCACTAACCATCTGGACATGCGCACCATCAACTGGCTCGCGCGTCACTTAAAGGCCCGCTGGCAGCGCGGCCAGGGTGCTATGCTCGTAGTCACGCACGACCGCTGGTTCCTGGACGAGGTCTGCACCAGCATGTGGGAGGTCCACGACGGCCAGGTCGATCCTTTCGAGGGCGGCTACTCGGCATACATCCTTCAGCGCGTAGAGCGTGACCGCATGGCCGCCGTCACCGAGGAGCGCCGTCGCAACATGGCACGCAAGGAGCTCGCGTGGCTGAGCCGCGGCGCCCAGGCGCGTTCCACCAAGCCCAAGTTTCGCGTTGATGCCGCTCGCGAGCTGATCGCCGACGTGCCGCCCGTGCGTGACGAGCTGGAGCTCAAGCGCCTGGCCGTGAGCCGCCTGGGCAAGCAGGTTATCGATGTGGTCGACGTGGACGCCGGCTATGCGGATACCGATAGCGCGCCCAAGCAGGTGCTCACCGATGTGACCTGGCTCATTGGTGCGGGCGACCGCTATGGTCTTTTGGGTGAGAACGGCGCCGGCAAGTCGACGCTGCTCGACGTGATTCAGGGCAAGATCGCGCCCCTGCGCGGCCGCGTGAAGATCGGCCAGACGGTGCGCTTTGGCGTGCTGTCGCAGCAGCTCGAGGAGCTCGAGCCCTACATGGGCGACACGATCCGCGAGGTGCTCAGCAACTATAAGAAGTACTACGTCATCGACGGCAAGGAGACTTCGCCCGAGAAGCTCTGCGAGCGCCTGGGCTTTACGACGCAGCAGCTCTGGAGCCGCATCGGCGATCTTTCGGGCGGCCAGCGCCGCCGCCTGTCGCTGCTGCTGACAATCCTGGACGAACCCAACGTGCTCATCCTGGACGAGCCCGGCAACGACCTGGATACCGACATGCTCGCGATTGTCGAGGACCTGCTCGACGGCTGGCCCGGCACGTTGATCCTGGTGACGCACGACCGCTTTTTGATGGAGCGCGTGACCGACCAGCAGTGGGCGCTGCTCGACGGCCACCTGACGCATATGCCCGGTGGCGTGGACCAGTACCTGCGCCTGTGCAACGCCACCGCCGAGGGCGAGCCCGTGGGCGCGCCGAGCGCCAAGACCGGCACGTTTGACACCGGTGCCGCGGCAGCTGCGGCCGAAAAGCCCAAGTCGAGCGGTCAGCCCAACGGCCTGTCCAACGTCGAGCGCCAGAAGCTCCGCCGCGAGGTGAGTTCGCTCGAGCGCAAGATGGAGACGCAGCGCACCCGCGTTGAGGAGGCCGAGGCAGCAATGGCCCAAGTCGATCCCACCAACTACACGGCGCTCGGCGAGCAGCAGGCAAAGATCGACGAGGCTCACGCTGCCATGGACGAGCTGGAGATGGCGTGGCTCGAGGCGAGCGAAAAGCTCGAGGGCGAGGAGTAGGCGAGAATGATCAAAGCCGCGTTTTTCGATATCGACGGTACGCTGCTGAGCTTTAAGACCCACCGGATTCCGGCGTCGGCGCAGCAGGTGCTCGACAGCTTTCGCGAGCAGGGGATTGCGTGCGTGATCGCCACGGGCCGTCCGACCTACCAGATGCCGGACTGGCTGTTCGACCTGGGCTGGGATGCGTACATTACGCTTTCGGGCCAGCACTGCTTTGATGCCGAGGGGGTTTACCGCAGCTGCCCGATCGATCCGGACGACGTCGCGGTGATTGTGGACCAGGTGGCGCAGGGGCGCTACGACTCGCTGTGCATGCAGGGCGAGAATTCGTTTGTGAACCGCCTGTCCGAGCGCGTGGTGACGGCTGGTAGCAACGCGGGAATCGTCTACCACGAGGAGCCGTTTGAGCACGCCTTTGACGCGCCGGTCTACCAGTTTTGCGCCTTTGTGGACCCTGACGACGAGCATATCGTGACCGATGCCGTGTCACATTCGCTCACCACGCGCTGGTGCGACCTGTTCTGTGACATTATTCCCGCTAACGGCGGCAAGGACCTGGGCGTGGCGGCGACGCTCGAGCGGCTTGGTATCGATGCGAGCGAGGCGATTGCCTTTGGTGACGGCGAGAACGACCTGTCGATGTTCTCGGCCGTGGGCACAAGTGTGGCCATGGGCAACGCACAGGACACGGTGAAAGCTGCGGCGACCTATGTGACGACTGCCGTGGACGACGACGGCATCTACAACGCCGCGAAGCACTTTGGATTGATGTAACTGCGGGCCGGCACCCGGCGCCTGGGGACACTCCTTGCGGGGCGTCCCCATTTTGTTTTCGTCCCGCACGTTTTGTGAAACACGGCTAACTTTTAGACAAAGTAGTAAGACATGGGCAACTTTTGCGGTAAAGTTAGCCGTGGAAAGTATCCAAAGGCTAACTAGCAATCATCGCGAAAGGCGGCCCATGGCCCTACGTGAATCCGGAGAAGACTATCTCGAATCGATCTACGTTCTGTCGGAACGTCAGGGCATCGTGCGCTCGATTGACGTTGCGGAGTACCTCGGCGTAACTAAGGCGAGCGTTTCCAAGGCCATGGCGACGTTGGAAAGCAACGGCTATGTCGAAATGGGCAAACGAGATGTTCATCTGACAAAGCGGGGGCTGGAGGTCGCTCGTCAAATGTGGGAGCGTCACTGCTTTTTCGTGGGGCTGCTAGAGGACGCGGGTGTTTCGGCTGAGGTCGCGTCGCAAGAGGGCTGCCACATGGAGCACTGCCTGAGCGAGGAAAGCTTTGAGAAGCTACGGGCGATGTTGGGCCGGGAAGATGTAGCGGGTCCAACAACAGAAGCCTAACTGTCCCACAGTAGCGCGGAGTTCACGCAAAGCGCGAACCAGCGACCGGGACTAGTAGCCCCACCAACTAAGTCCAACTCAGACAAGGAACCCCGCCAGCAAGCGATGTCCAAGAACCGCCAGCGATGTCACCGCAGGCCGGGGCCGGGCTTGGTTTTGAAAACATTCCGCAGCGCGAGGCCCGCCTTTCCGTTGCTCCGCAGGAGCAGGAAAGACGGGCCTCATGCGCGAGGACGTTTTCAAAACCAAGCCCGGCCCCGGCCGGACAGCCCACGAACGCTACAGGTTCTTGACACCCATCGCGCGCATGGCGTTCAGGATGGCGATGATCGCCACGCCTACGTCGCCGAACACAGCAAGCCACATGTTAGCGATGCCCAGCGCTGCCAGCACAAGTATCAGCAGCTTAACGCCCAGCGCAAAGATGATGTTCTGCCAGACAATCGCCATGGTCTTGCGTGCCACGCGGATCGCGCGGGAAATGTTGGACGGCTTGTCGTCCATGAGCACCACGTCGGCGGCCTCAATCGCGGCGTCGGAACCCATGGCGCCCATGGCAATGCCAACGTCTGCGCGGGTGAGCACGGGCGCATCGTTGATGCCGTCGCCGACAAAGGCGAGCTTGCCTTTGCCGCTTTCGGCCGCGAGCAGCGCTTCAACACGTTCGACCTTATCGCCCGGCAGCAGCTGCGCGTGGAACTCGTCGAGACTGAGTTGCTTGGCCACAGACGCCGCAACCTCCTCGCGGTCGCCCGTGAGCATGACGGTGCGCTTGACGCCGGCGGCGTGCAGGTCACGGACCGTCTGCTCGGCATCGGCCTTAACGGTGTCTGCAATCACGATGTGGCCGGCGTACACGCCGTCAACGAGCACATGCAGAATCGTTCCGACGACCTCGCAATCGGGTGCTTCAACGCCGGCCGTGGCGAGCATCTTGGCGTTGCCGACGACGACGTGCTTGCCGTCGATGGTTGCCGTCACGCCGTGGCCCGCGTCGTTAGCGGAGTCGCTAACGCGCTTGGGGTCGACCTCGCCCTGGTGGGCGACACGCACGGACTGCGCGATGGGGTGATCGGAGAACGACTCCGCAAGGGCTGCGACCTCGAGCAACGACTGCTCGGTATAGCCAGACTCGGGGTGCACCGCCACGACCGAAAACGTGCCGTTGGTGAGCGTGCCGGTCTTGTCGAAGACGACGGTGTCCACGTCGGCGAGCGTTTCGAGGTAGTTAGAACCCTTGATGAGAACACCCAGCTTGGATGCGCCGCCGATGCCGCCAAAGAAGCTGAGAGGCACGCTGATCACCAACGCGCACGGGCAGCTGACGACCAGGAAAGTCAGGCCGCGCAGGATCCAGTCGGACCAGGCGCCGGTGATCAAGCCGCCGCCGAGCGCGAGTACCGCGGCCGCGCCGGTGACGGCGGGCGTGTAGACGCGGGCGAAGCGCGTGATGAAGTTCTCGGTGCGCGCCTTCTTTTCGCTGGCGTTTTCTACGAGCTCCAGGACGCGCGCGACGGTGGACTCGCCAAAGGGCTTGGTGGTGCGCACGTGGATGAGCCCCGTCATGTTGATGCAGCCGCTGATGATATCGTCGCCGGACTTGGCGGGGCGGGGGACTGACTCGCCCGTGAGCGCGGCGGTGTCGAGCTGGGTTTCGCCCTCGACGATGACGCCGTCGATAGGCACGCGCTCGCCGGGCTTGACCACGATCACGGTGCCCACGGCGATGTCATCGGGAAAGACCTGTTCGAGCGTGCCGTCGGGTTGCTCGACGTTAGCGTAGTCGGGTGCGATGTCCATCATGGCGCTGATCGACTTGCGGCTTTTGCCCACGGCATATGCCTGGAACAGCTCGCCGACCTGGTAGAACAGCATGACGGCGGCGCCTTCGGCCATGTGCGGGTCGGTGTCGGGGAAGAGCACCATGGCAAACGCGCCGATGGTCGCGACGGCCATGAGGAAGCTCTCGTCGAACGCCTTGCCGCGGCGGATGTTATTGAATGCCTTTTGTAGTACGTCGTATCCGGCAATCAAAAACGGCACGAGGAACAGCGCAAAGCTGGCGTAGATGTCGCCCGGGGTGCCGAATGTGGCGGCGAGGGTGCCGAGCTCCTCGAGGGCGTACACCACGGCAAAAATGCCCAGCGCTACCAGGATGCGGTTGCGCTTATGCTCGAGCGACTCTTTTTTCCTACGCTTCTTCTTTTTCTTTTTGGGGTCGGCGGTGGCCATGACTCGTATCCTCCCATTTGAATGTATGAACACTCGCTCATATAATTTCGCGAGCAAAGGCCGCGGCAAGCGCGGCCTTGCAGGTTGGCGTAACCTGGGCTAGAGAATGATCTCGCAGTCCGGCTCGGCGTCGGCCGTAAACTCTACAACGCGATTGAGCACCTCGTCGAACTCGGCGTCATCGGCCTCGAGCGTCAACTTCTGGGTCATAAAGTTGACCGAAACGGATTTGACGCCCTCGAGCTTGGCCAGCTCGTCCTGAAGCTCACGCGCGCAGTTGGCGCAGTCGATCTCGTCGAGCTTGTACTGCTTTTTCATGGTGGGTTCCTTTCCCTGTTTTTGCGGCTTGGGTGCAGGCCGCGCTGGTACCGTGGTTGGTTGTTATTCGCAGATATGGCTCATGCCCTGGTTGAGCATGGTGTAGACATGGTCGTCGGCGAGCGAGTAGAGAATGTTGCGGCCGTCGCGTCGGAATTTGACCAGGTGCGACTGCTTGAGTGTGCGCAGCTGGTGCGATACTGCCGACTGCGAGGTTTCGGTCGCTTCGGCGATGTCTGCCACGCAGAGCTCGCGGCCCATGAGGGCATAGAGAATCTTGATACGCGTGGTGTCGCTGAAGACCTTGAACAGGTCGGCGAGGTCGTAGAGAAGCTCCTCGTCGGGAAGGTCCTCGGGCGAGCAGGTGGTGGGGATCACGGGCTCGGTGGCCTCGGTGTCGGGCTTCGTTTCATCAACGCGGATGCTCATTGCAATATCCTTTCATATGAACATGCGCTCATATAATTTACTTCCGATTATATGAGCGCATGTTCATATGTCAATACAATTTGCGATAATTTCGATAGCTGCTTGCCGTCTCTGCGATTTTATGTGGGTTGGGATGCATCGATGCAATGTTCGCCAACAGATTTCGAGATGTTCGGCCAGCATGCTAAGAAAGCCGCCTCGAGAAGTATTAGAACTGTTCATATTTGTACTTAATCTTGTTAAATATCGTGAGAATCAGTTTTTTCTCTACGGAAGTTCCTGCAGAATCAGTTTTATCTAAAGTTATATTGAGCATTGCTGCGGCCAATCGGGCACATCGGTGGCCGAATAAGTCGAAAAATGTAGGTGGACATCCGCAGAAATCGCCTTTAGAAGAGCGAATTCTCAATTAGATCAATAACCGTGTCGTCTTCCGTGCAGTTTTCATCGATTTTTGCGAACATGTCGCATTCCCAAGGCCCATTGATTTCCTCAGCAAGGGCCCCGACGTGTTGCATGTCGTCGGGTTCGGGCACATCGTTGATGCTCGGGTCATCAGCTTGCGGATATTGGCTTGCAATTTCGCGCTTGGTGGCCTCTTCTTCTTTGAGTGTCTCCAGGACGCGGCGACCGTATTCGTAGTAGCGCCGCAAGACAAATTGACGAAGAGTTTCTTGCAGGATGGCGAAGTTATCCGGGAGTCGACCGGGCCATATCTTCTCGCGAATGCGAATCGCTTCCATGACCCGTCTAAAAGCGGACTGCCTGAAAAACGAATGACGACTAACTGTGATAACGGCATATCCCATGTTTCGCAGCGTGTTTCGGCGCTCCTCGTCAATTGATTGCTGCTCGGGCTCGTCGTGGTAAAAGCCGTTGTATTCGATATCGGTCATCGAATTTTCGAGCAGCGCGTCGAGGTAGAAAACCGTCCGTCGCGTTAGGGCGGCGTATCTTTTGGGGACTGGGATCGGATAATCCGTTTTGATAGCGCGTATGGCTAAGCCACCCATTGACTTGGGCATCGTCAGCATCATGACAAACGCCGTTTCGAGTGGGGAGCGACAGCCTTCGCGTACATAAGAAAGTGCCTTAAGTGCTTTATTAGATCCACGATACCCCGATGCCTCTGAAAAGAAGGCTCTGAGCTCTTCAACGCTGGTTAGGGCTGGGCGCTCGCGATATTGAGTTTCGTCGGACGTTCCAAGCGCGTAGGAACCGCAGATTTCAAAGTAATACTCAACGAGCTCCGAAAGGTTGAGGTCGGCTGCTGCTTCTAATGCGCACAGCTTGATATCGACGATGTAGACGTTCGGCTCGAGTTCTAGGTAGCTTTCTGCATCAAACGTATAGCGCGTGCAGTGGCAGATGCAGCCCTTGCGGTGCCTTTTGGCATTATTGGAAAACGTCAGCACATGGATGCGTTCAGAATCGACATTCTTTCTGTTGAGCCATGCTCGTGCCGCTTCCAGGTCGGACGTGGTCGGCGCAGACACCCTGATCTTTTCCATAGGTATGGGACCGGTCGCGTAGCTTGCGAGCGAGTTGGCTGTTTGGTATACAGCACGTGCCGTGGTATGTGACAGAATGATTCCCATACGCGCATGATGGCATAGCGGACGCCGCATACGCCCGAAACTTCGGGCAACGGTATTGGGGCGCGGCTTATCTTCTGCGAACGGTGGGTTTTTGAGCTGTCGTATTGAGGGAGCAGCTTCGGCTGGGGAGGTTTCTGCTGGCTGCCCCTTTTTGGCGAACTTTAGTTGCGGATTCGTAGCTTCTAAGCGTTTTGCCGACCGCTCAGATGCCTCACCAACATAATTTGAGTTATTCGGCCTTATCCTATACGAATGGTGCGAACGCATGCGTCCTATTCGAATTGATTCAGGTAGATTTATGGGGCATGGTTGCGAAATTAGGGCGACTATAGCGCTCGATTGCGGTTCAAGGGGCCTCGACTAGTGGTTCAGCTGGCCGAACAACTCGAAAAATGTAGGTGGGTCAACCTGCCGACCATGTGAAGCACGCGTATTTGCTCGTTTTGATGAAAACTAGGGTGCAACCATAAGGCTGCGCCCTAGTTTACTGCGTGCCGGTGTGCCCAGACGGATTGCGCTGTGCCTGGCAGGCGCTCCCGCAGATGGATCGGTTATTTCGCGAATAGGTTCTTGAGGTTGAACTCGGCTTGGACGGTGCGGAGCATGAGGTCGGTGTCGTCCAGGCCCAGATGCTGCTCGCTGGCGTCGGCGGCGAGGGTGCCACGGCGGCGCGCCCAGTTCTCGAGCGCGGCGGGCGCGGACTCGCGGGGGAGCGAGCGGACGTCGGCATCCAGACTGCGGCAGATCTGGCGCGAGTCGATGACGATGATCTTACCGGCGCGGCGTGCCTCGGCGTAGCCGTCCAGGTGAATCTTGAACCAGCTGTCCTCAAACGCGGCGTTGTGTGCCATGTACGGGTACTTCTTCATGAGCTTGAGCAGCTGCTTCTGCAGCTCCTTGTTCTCGCGGAACGACTTCTTGCCGTCGATGTCGTCCCAGGTGATGTGGTGGATATTCGACAGCGGTACTTCCTCGCCGCGGTAGATGTCGGGCAGGCCGCAGTAGTGTGCCTCGGCGTCATGCGGGACGGCGTCGCTGGTGAGCTCCATGATCTCCCAGCCCACGTTGATGATATAGCCGCGCTCGGGTGCACGGCCGGTGGTCTCGATGTCGATACCGAGCACGGTGCCCTGGATGGGCTTGCGGGCGTAGGCCACGCCGAGCGCGTCGCGGTCGCCGCGGATTTCGCGCATAACGGACGCGGCGGTGCGCTTTTGCATCTTGCCGATGGCGGCGCAGGTGTCGGCATCGGACAGGCCGCGCGAAAGTGTCGCGGGCGTCACGTTGCGCAGGCGTGCCTCGCCAATCTGGTCGCACAGGTCGCGGTTGCGGTCAGCCAGGTCGCGCACGGTGGCAAAGTCGAAGCCGGGGTCGCCCTCGGCGGTAAAGTACTCGGTTTCGAGCACCTTAAGGGCCTCCTCGCCCTTCTGGCGCTCGGACTCCATGGCGCCGTGATCGCCATAGATAAACATGGGAATAAACGGCTGGCGCTCGTATTCGAGTGCTTGTGAAACGTTCATATAACTGCTCCTTGGATGGGCCGCGTCGTGCGGCTCAGGGTCATTAAGATGTGGCGAGATGATAGTTTACCATGGGCAACTATTGGCATCGCGCCTAGGACAACTACAATACCCTAGTTGACCGCTAGGACTTTTACAATGCTGCCGAAAGACACGAAAGGTTCCATCCGTCATGGATTTACTGATTGATATTCTGCTCGACGCCGGCAAGGACACGCTGTCGCTGGTGCCGTTTTTGTTGGTGACGTATCTTGCTCTCGAGACACTTGAGCACGTTGCGGGCGACCGC
This sequence comes from uncultured bacterium, assembly GCA_905214105.1. Lineage (GTDB taxonomy): Bacteria > Actinomycetota > Coriobacteriia > Coriobacteriales > Coriobacteriaceae > Collinsella. Next base: position 192,154 of record CAJMKK010000003.1, on the reverse strand, counting down.
GTCAACGGCGCTATCAAGCGCGCCGGCGCTGCGGGTCCCGTGGTTGGCTCGCTGCTGGGCATTGTGCCGCAGTGCGGATTTTCGGCCATGGCAGCAACGCTGTACGCCGGCCGTGTCGTGACCTTGGGCACGTTGGTGGCGGTGTTCCTTTCGACCTCCGACGAGATGCTGCCGCTGCTACTTGCCGAGCAGGTTCCCGTGCAGACTATGGCGATGCTTTTGGCTTCGAAAGCGCTGATCGCACTGGTCACGGGTTTTATCGTGGACGCTGCCATTCGCGGCCTGCGCCGCAACGCCCGCGCGCATGCGGCGATTCGTCGTACCGTGTTGGGGACCACTGTCAATCCGGCGCACGTTAACTGCGCGCATGACGACCACAGCGGCGGTGACATCATCGACGAGGTGGCCGAGGCAGGCGTGAGCGCCGACCACATCCACGAGCTGTGCGAGCGCGACCATTGCGGTTGTGATGATGAAGATGAACACGAGCACGACCACGGACACAGCCATGATCACGGTCACACGGGCGAGCATGAGCACCACCACGGCCACAGCCACGACCACTCCCACGAGGGCGCGCCCGTTCTGTCGATTATCCGCAGCGCGATCTCTCACACCGTGCAGGTTTCGGTATTCATTTTCCTGGTGACGCTGGTCCTGGTCGCCGTGCTCGAGACCTTCGGCGAGTCCGCGATCGAGCAGTTCCTGCGTGGCAACGAGACGCTCGCCGTCCTGGGTTCGGCGCTTGTCGGCCTGATCCCCAACTGCTCGGCGAGCGTGGTCATTACGCAGCTGTATCTGGAAGGCGCACTGCAATTGGCACCGATGCTCGCCGGCACGCTCATTTCCGCCGGCGTGGGTTATCTGGTGCTGTTCCGCACCAATCGCAGCGTTCGCGAAAACGCCGTGTTCCTGGTCATGATGTACGTCATCGGCGCTGGCTGGGGCCTCATCCTCTCTGCCGTTGGCCTTTAAGTAGATTATTGGGACATGTCTTACGATCTACCCCTGTGACCAGGGCATTCCCCGCTGCCAAAACAAAAAGGTAGATATTCGGGCATGTCCCAAAAATCTACCTTGGTTAGTGCAGCAGCTCAGTGAGGTTGCGTTTAAAGCGGGCGCGATCTTCGCTGGTAAATGCTGCCGGACCGCGAGTGCGTCCGCCGGCGCGGCGTACCTTCTTTTCCTCGTGGCGAATAAACAGCTGCATGTCGATAGTCGCCTTGTCGTACACGCGCCCGCGCACACCGATGGCGGCGGCATCGCGCCCGAGCACCATGCTCGCCAAGCCAATGTCCTGCGTCACGACCACGTCGCCCGCCTGCAGGCGTTCGACAATGGCAAAGTCGGCGCTGTCGGCGCCCACACTCACGTCGAGCGTCGTGACCCAAAAGCCGCGTCGCGCGTGCTCGGCATCGCGCGGGTCGTCGCGGCGAATGTGCCGTTCCAGGTTTTGCGTGCTGTTGCCGGCGATAACAACGGCGACGCCCGCCCGCCGCGCGCAGTCAATCGACTCGCGCGTGACCGGGCAGGCGTCTGCATCAATAAAGAGCGTTCGCGGCATCTAGTGCACCAGTTTGCCAAATTGAATAGCGCGAACAATCAGCGTTACGCCAAACACCAGCAGCGCGGCGCCGCTAAAGATGACGAGCATCTTTGCCGACCACAGTGGATAGATAAACACGAACATGCCGGCGATGATGGAGAGCGCGCCGCTCAGGATGGCGAGGGCGCGGTTGGACGAAAGCTCGGACTCCAGAATGGACATGACACCTTCGACAATCCAGCCAAAGCCGGCCACGATAACTACCATCGTGGTAAGCGTCGCGGTCGAGAAGGCCTGGTTGCGCAGGATTATGACGCCGCCCAAGATAATGAGTAGGTTGGAGATGATGCTCGTCACGCGCCAGCCGGTGGGCAGCAGTGGCTCAAAAATGGCAGTGAACAGCCTGATGGCAGCAGTGATTACAAAGTAAAAACCCAGGACAGTCGTCAAAAAGACGAGGGACTTAGCGGGTGCAAAAAGTAGCGCGATACCAGCAATGAGCGCCACGACGCCCGTGATGGCGTAGATCCAGCGTACGGCCTTGACGGCTTTGCCCGCCATGCTTTTCTCGTCAAATCCAAACTGGCTCGATTTTTGGTCATCGTTCTTAAAGATGCCCATAACGTCTCCTTTCCGTGCGGCGTAAGCCTTGATCGTTACAACCAGTATCGCCTAAAGGCGCTGGCGTATGGGTCGGGGAGGGCGAAACGTAACCCAAAGGTCCCGAATTGTTTCCGTTGTTCCCCACGTCGCGATTTTCTATTCAACAGGTGTAGAACATTGCAGCCCTGTTCGTTATTGCCTACGTTTTAGGTTAGATTTTCCTAAGGACAATTGGCTTGTATTGGGGGTTCCTATGAACGAAGCAGTTCCCGAGGCACCGTCGAGTGTCGAATCGATGGCAAAGCAAGGTTGCGAAAAGCTCGGTCTGGAAGCGTTTGATGCGCTGGTCCGTCGTGCCCGTACGTGCCGTCGCTTTGACGAGTCTATGCGCGTGCCGCGCGAGTTTTTGCTCGAGCTGGCGGAACTGGCGCACCTGGCTCCCTGCGGCGCCAATGCTCAGCGTCTGCGTTTTCATGTGGTAAGCGGTGCAGAGGACTGCGCGCGTGTATTTGACGAGCTTGCATGGGCCGGTGCGCTCAAGGATTGGCCGGGTCCCGATGAGGGCGAGCGCCCGACCGGCTACATCGCGATTCTTGCTGAGCGCGCCGTTCCGGGCAAGCCCGCCGCTCCCATTACCGAGGTCGACACAGGCATTGCCGCGCAGACGATGATGCTCGCCGCCCGCAGCGCCACGCCCGAGGTGGCAGCCTGCATGTTCAAGGCCTTTACGCCCCACGCGATCGATGCCATGGGGCTCGATAACGACAAGTATGAGCTCAAGCTGATCATGGCGTTTGGCGTTCCGGCCGAGACACAGGTGATCGATGCGATCGATTCCAACCCCGACGGCTCCATCAATTATTGGCGCGACGAGGCGCGGGTGCACCACGTACCCAAGCGTCCGCTTGCCGACGTGCTGCTGTAGTTGTGCGTCGTTGCGGTGCAATCCGGCGGCAAAATCACCACAAAGGCTCCTGTCCCCTTTGTGGTGGTACGAGGGGAGGGTGTATGGCAGATCTGTATTTGGTGCGGCATGGGCAGACTGAGCTCAATGTGCAGAGCATTTTGCAGGGCTGGCACGATTCGCCGCTTACGGCGCGCGGGCGCGAGCAGGCGCTGACGGCGCGTACGGCGTTTGCGGCGCGTGGCGTGGCCTTTGATCATGTGTATTCCTCGCCGTTGGGCCGGGCGCGGCATACGGCCGAGCTTATCGTTGGCGAGGGCCGTTCCATTGAGCTGGTCGATGACCTGCGTGAGTGGCATTTTGGCTCGCTGGAGGGCACATCAAATCGCGAGATGCCGCCGCAGCCCTGGGGCGATTATCCGGTGGCCTTTGGCGGCGAGTCGGAAGGCGAGCTTCAGTCGCGCATGGTCGCGGCGCTGTCCTGCATCATGGCCAGGCCGCAGCACGACTGCGTGCTGGCGGTTTCCCACGGTTCAGCCTGCCAGGAGTTTCTTGAGTATGTGACTGGCGGGGGAGAGCTACCCGACAACGGTGCCGTGCTTCATTTTGGCTATTGCGACGGGGCGTTTTCGCTCTTGGGTTGGTAACGAACGAAAGGACCCCTATGAATAAAGATCTGTATCTGGTCCGTCATGGACAGACGATATTCAACCTTAAGCGCATTATTCAGGGCTGGAGTGACTCGCCGCTTACGCAGTTGGGTTGCGACCAGGCGGCGCGCGCCGGCATGTTTTTACGTGCGCGCGGCATTGAGCCCGATCATGCCTACACCTCCACCCTTCATCGCACCGAGCAGACTATCGCCAACTTGTGGCCGGGCTTGGCGTACGAGCGCCTGGACGGCCTGCGTGAGTGGTTCTTTGGCGACTTTGAGGCCGAGCGCGTGATGCTCATGCCCGAGCGCCCGTGGCGCGATTTCTATCGTCAATTTGGCGGCGAGGGCCAGATGCAGGTGCGCGAGCGCATGGTGGCGACGCTGACCGAACTCATGCGACGCCCGGACCACGAGTGCGTCCTTGCGGTGAGCCACGGATCGGCCATCAAGGAGTTTTTGGATCACGTGAGGGGAGCGGCGGCCGATGAACGCGATCGCGTTCCGGGCAACTGCTCAGTGCTGCACTTTGCGTTTGATGACGAGACCGGTGCGTTTGAGCTGATTGAGATTTTTACGCAGGAAGATTATGCGCGCGAGCTGGGGCTTGAACCGCTTGTGGCTACTGCAGGTCCGCAGCGCGGATAACGCGAGCGTGGCGGCACGGGTCGCCGGCATAACTTCTCGACGCAAAAGGGGCGGAGATGCATGTACCTGCTGCATCTCCGCCCCCTGTTTGTTGAGCTGCCGATTTTTGTGCTGGGCGGTCTGGTCTTGCTAGAACCGCGCGACCTGGTGCGTGAGCAGACCCGTCGGAACCTGCGGCGCGGCGCCGCTGACCTGCGCAGCGGGGAAGAGCACGGCAACGGTAAAGTTGAACGGCTCCTTGCCGGTGTACGTTCCGGCGGCACGGGCCTCATCGGCCAGCAGCTGCGACGCCCCGGTCAGAGCGGCGGCGTAGGCGGGGTCGTCGGCCAGTGCCGGCTCCGGTGCTTGGTCGAGCATGGCGCGGATGGCCCCGACGGCGTCCTCGCGCTTGACCTCCCACGCGCGGTGCGTAATGCCCGCGGGGTCGGTGACGGCGTAGAGCGACGCGCCCTCTTTGGCGGCGCCCAGGATGATATCCATGACGGGCGAGGCCTCGTAGGCGAGCGATACGGGGCGCGGCTGCACCTTGAGCTCGGCGATCGCGCGCGCGGCGGCGGCCACGTCGGCGCTGGCATCGCCCTTGCCGCCCGCAAGTACACTCGTCGGGCAAATCGCCACGACACCCGTCACGCGTCCCGGCTCGCCCGAGCATTCGTACACGTAATACGCCGCACCCGGGTCCTTGAGCATCAGACCATCGGCAATGGCTCCGCGCAGAGCATCGTTTCCGCTCAGGATGCTGCCCATTGCAGGCAGCGCCTCGAGCACGCGGTCCTGAGCCGGGCGGATGCAGGGAAACGGAAGTGCTTTCATGGGCGGTCCTAACGCACGAGTCGGTTTGTTCGCGGCTTATTATGCCCCAACTTGGCCGCTCGCGTCCCAGAGCACGTTATCGGCGAGCGCGATTAGCACCTGCTGACAACGAACGATATCGGCGTGGGGCACATATTCGTTGGGCTTGTGCGCGAGCGCGAGCGACCCGGGGCCGTAGCTCATGCAATTGCGGTTACCTGTCTTGCCGGCAATGACGGCGGTGTCGGTGTAGCCGGTAAAGAAGCCGACGGTCGTGTTCGCGTCCGTCACGTCATCGGCGGCACGCTTGAGCGCCGCTAGAAGGGGAGAGTTCGGGTCGTGCTCGATGGCGGGGCGGTCGCCCGTCACGGTGTAGCTGCCATGGCAACCGGGAACGGCGGCTTCGGCGACGGCGATGGCCTGCTCTACCATGCGCGTCGCGGCTGCCGTATCGGTCGGCGGGGTCAGGCGCATGTCGACCCAGACTTTGGCGCGGTCGGGTACGACATAGGGACGGTAGCCACCTTCGATCTGTCCAAACGTGATGGTCGAAGGCCCCAGCTCATCGTGCGCGGGCAGCGCCACAAACGCGCGACGGAGCGAACACACGCCCTCGGCCATGGCGGCGACGGCGTCGGCGCCCTTCCAAGGCTGGCTCGCATGCGCCGTGACGCCGGCCATCTCGATCTCGAACCACGTGCGCCCCTTGTGCGCTACCTGAATCTGTCCGTCGGTGGGCTCGGTATCTAGCACCCATTCGCGCGAGCCGACCCAGCCGGCATTGATCGCGGCCTCTGAGCCGCGCATAAAGTCTTCCTCGTCGACCGAGCAGATGAGCGAAAAGCCACGGCGGGGCAGCTCGCCCTCCGCCGCCGCGCGCTCGAACGTGTGGACAAGTGCGGCAATGGCGCAGGCCAGGCCGCCTTTCATGTCGCAGGAGCCGCGGCCATAGAGTTTGTCGTTACGCACAATCGCTCCAAGCGGTGCGATGTCCGCGTCCCAGCCATCGCCCAAGGTAACGGTATCCATATGGCAGATATAGACCAGCCGCGGCTCGTCGCTCAGTACCGGCACGGTGACCATAAGGTTACGGCGCCCGGGCAGCACCTCGAGTTCCTCAATCTGCACGGCATCGAGCGCAGAGCTATCGAGCTGCGCCAGCTGCTGCTCGATGAGCCTCTTAATGAAGCACTCGATCTCGCCCTCATATGCGCCGGGGTCCGAGCTGTCAATCTTCACAAGGTCCTGCGCAAGCCGCCAGGCAAAGTCCTCATCAACCATATGCAACCTCACAATCAGTCTGCTTTCCAAACCGATTGTAAGCCTCCCAAGAGATCCGCGACGTGCGCGCAGCAGTATTTACCGTTCGCAGGCCGAGCCAGCGCGTTTGCCGTCCAGGCGGGTTTGCAAACGACGCGGTGGGTACGTACCTTTTATGGACGACATACTGTGCGACATATCTGCCTTTCGGTATCACCGGATACCCCCACAGGTCTTGGCAATAATGCCGGACCTGCCCGATTCTGTAGACGATCCGCGCAGGGAGCATCTTTGTGAGCATCCGCTCGTCAAGCATTTCCTGGGCACTCCGTTACACGTGTTGGCGCAAGGCGGCTGCGGACGTAAGGGCGATCGCATTGTCAGGCATGTTTGGAACGGGGAGAGGCCGTTTGATTCCGTGCGGCAGACAGAGTTTGGCCTCGATGTCGCGTCCCCGCTCTTTACCCTGCTGACCCTGGCTTCCTCGGTCTCAAACGAGCGTCTGATCATGTGCATGTATGAGATGTGCGGCACCTTTGCCGTGTGTAAGATTGCGCCTCAGGTAAAGTTGGCACTTGAGCAGGCATATGGGGACCGGTGGGGCGACGCACGGTCGGGCTGGGAAAACGTAAAGGATACCTCGGGGAATCCAACAGACTTGTGGAAACGACCGCCCTTGATCGAGCTCTCTGAACTAACGGAGTTCGCCAATAAGATCCGGGGGCTCCGCGGCGCTAAATCGTTCACGCGTGCCGCGAAGTGTATTACGGGGGTGGCGGCATCGCCGCTCGAGGTCCAGGCTTCGATGCTGTTTGGCCTTACGAGGTTGCGCGGCGGCGAAGGGCTGCGCCTTACCAATAACGTCGAGATTCGCATGACGCGCAGTGCCCGCCTGATTTCGGGGCTTGATCGGCGCTATGCCGATATTCTGCTGGCAAATAAGGACGGCAGCCGAGAGTGCCTGGTTGAATGTCAAGGTAAAGCCATTCATGGATCCATAGAATCCAAGATCTCGGACTCCGATCGAACGACGGCGCTGCAAGCGATGGGATATCCCGTCGTTTTGATGACCTATGGCCAGCTGGCCGACCCCGATGCCTTTCGCGTGGTGATGGAACTTATCATGTCCTATCTCGATGTGCCGTTGAAAGACAAGACGCCGCGGCAGCAGGAGCTCGAACGGCGGCTTCGTGAGGAGATTTTTATCGATTGGGCGGGAATATAGTCGTGCGGGCGGAAAACGGACGCGCGAGCTAGAGTTTTGGGCGCGAAAAAGGCTTCAATTTTGCCTTGGAGGGACCCTAAAAATGCTATCTAGAATAAGTTGTTTCGGAAAATAGACAGTCAAATTACATTCGATACATAGAGATCGATTTTTAACTATTAAAGTCCCTGATAAAGCTGTTTATCAAAGCGGGTGTGCTTAGCGAATTGAGCCTCACTATCCATTATCCGAAAAAACTTGTTCTGAGTATCATTTTAAAGTCGTCCGGAGCAACGAAATCGCCCCCCATTTCGTGAAAACGGGGGGCGAATGGGCTTCGTGGCCTGCCTGGTAGGCTTGGCGCCGGCGCTATTTAATCACGCGCACGCGATACATCGACGGAATCTGCTTAAGCGCCTCGATGGTGCTGCTGTCCAGGTGCTCGTCCGTGTCGAACATGGTGTAGGCGTTCTCGCCGGCGGATTCGTTGGTCATACGCTGCACGTTGGCGTTGTCCTTAGCAAGGATTGCCGTGATCTGGCCAATCATGTTGGGCACGTTGGCGTGCAGGCAGGCAATGCGGCTTGCGGCGCGCGCCTTGCCCATGCTGCAGGCAGGGTAGTTGACGCTGTGTGCGATGTTACCGTTCTCCAGGTAATCCTTGAGCTCACTGATGGCCATGTCGGCGCAATTGGCCTCGGCTTCGCCGGTGCCTGCGCCCGAGTGCGTGGTGATAAACGTGTTGGGCATCTTGACCGTCTTGGGCGTGGCGAAGTCGCAGCTAAACCAGCTCAGCTTACCCTCGCGCAGGGCGGCGTCGACGGCGTCCTCGTCAATGATGGTCTCGCGTGCGTAGTTGATGAGCACGGCGCCCGGGGCTAGCAGGTCAATCTGCTCGGTGCTGATCATGCCGATGGTGTCGGCCTTGCTGGGTACGTGCACGGTGAGGTAGTCGCAGCCGCGGCAGAGGTCCTCGAGCGTGCCCACGCGCTGCACCTCGCGGCTCAGCACCCACGCGTGCTCGACGGAAATGAACGGATCGTAGCCGTAAACGTCCATGCCCAGATCGACGCAGGCGTTGGCGACCTTGGAGCCCACGTTGCCCAGGCCGATGACGCCGATGCGCTTGCCCTTGAGCTCGCGGCCCACAAAGGCCTTCTTGGCCTTCTCGGCATCGACCTGGATCTCGGGGTCGTCGGCGTTGTCGCGCACCCAGTTCATCGATTGCACCACGCCGCGGCTCGAGAGCACCAGCATGCCCAGGACGAGCTCCTTGACGGCGTTGCTGTTGGCGCCGGGGGAGTTAAAGACGACGACGCCCTTCTTGGCGTACTCCTCGACGGGGATATTGTTGACGCCGGCGCCGCAGCGGGCGATGGCGCGGATGCCCTCGGGCAGCTCGTAGCCGTGCAGGTCGGTCGAGCGCATCAGGATGGCGTCGGCCTCCTCGGCGGTGCTTACAAACTCGTAGCCCTCGCCAAACTCGACTTTGCCGTCTTTAGTGATGTCGTCGATGGTCTTAATCTTACGCATGGAAAAACTCCTTAGCAGGTTTTGATCTAAACAGGGTGGTCTGAGGTGGCTGGTCGGCCCGCGCGTTGCGGGCTAGTTAGATCGCGGGCTCAAACTGTGCTGCGCTTCGAAGTCCTTCATGTACGTGGTCAGCGCCTGCACGTCTTCCATGGTTACGGCGTTGTAGACGCTGGCGCGCATGCCGCCCACCAGGCGATGGCCCTTGACGTTTTGAATCTGGTGCTCAACCGCGCCCGCGACAAAGGCGGCGTCGAGGTCGGCGTCGCCGGTGCGGAAGGTGACGTTGGCGATGGAGCGGCTGTCGGCCTGTGTGGTGCCATGGAACAGCACGCTGTGCTCGAGCAGGTCGTAGAGCAGGTTGGCCTTGGCCCAGTTGCGCTCGGCCATGGCGGCAAGTCCGCCGGTCTCCTCGACCCAACGGAACACCTTGCCGCATACGTAGATGCCAAAGGTGTTGGGCGTGTTGAGCATGGAGCCCTTGGCGGCCTGGGTTTTAAGGTCCATGTACTGCGGCGTCTGCGCAAAGGCAGGGCCTTTGGCGATGAGGTCGTCGCGCACGATGACCACGGTCACGCCCGCGGCGCCGGCGTTTTTCTGCGCGCCGGCGTAGATGAGTCCGTAGCGCTCAACGTCGAGCGGCTGCGACAGAAAGCAGCTCGAGACATCGGCGACCAGCGGCACATCGCCGCAAGCGGGCAGCTCGTGGTACATGGTGCCAAAGATGGTGTTGTTCTGGCAGATGTAGACGTAGTCGAGCCCGTCGCCCGCGGCCTCGGCGGCAATGCGCGCGTTGATATCGGCCATGGTGGGAATGCGGTCGAAATTGGTGTCCTCCGAGCTCGCGAGCAGCACGGCCTCGCCGTACTTGGCGGCCTCCTTGTACGCCTTGTTGGCGAAGTTGCCGGTCACGACGTAGCCGGCGCAGCCTCGGCGCATGAGGTTCATGGGGATGCCCGCAAACTGCAGCGTGGCGCCGCCCTGCAAAAACAGGACGCGGTAGTTGTCGGGGATGCTCAGCAGGCGGCGCAGGGTTGCCTCGGCGTCGTCGATGATCTGCTGGTACATGCTAGATCGATGGCTCATCTCGAGCACGGACATGCCGCAACCGCGGTAGTCCATCATCTCGTCGGCGATCTCGGCGAGCACGCTTGTAGGCAGTGCGGCCGGGCCAGCTGAGAAGTTGTGCACACGTGCCATCTTCTTGTTCCCCTCGTAGTCGTTTGGACGTTCGGGATACTTTAGCACAGTGGAGCGCCAGGCGCGACCGCATCACAGCAAAACCCGAGTGTGCCGCTATGATTTACAGGATGGTTACATGGGGGAGGGATTATCTCGAGGCTCGTATCCGATCCGCCTCGGCCTTTGCTTGTTTCCAGGATCGAATGCGGCCGTTGGCGAGGTCGTCGTAGCCACGAGCGATGGCACGTTGAATGTGATCTTCGCGTTCCTGAATGGTAGTTAGTGCGCGCGTCTGATCAGAAATAGACTTTACGACAGGCATATGAAACTCCTTACATAGAATCATATGTATAACTCTATGTTGAGTGTAGCGGAGGGTGGCGTTGGGCGTGTGCGTGCCTGCATTCGTAAGCGCGGTTGTCTGGCAAGTGTGATTTGGGGCGGCCTCGTTAAAGTTTCTAAGCTGCGAAAATGACCGTTAACCGGATTTAATTTTGTTGCTCAACATTTGACGCTCTGGGCGTGGTAACTTTTTTACCAACAGGTATGATTATTGTCATGTGCGCCGCGCCTGCCTGCCGGGTTGCGGCGCACTTGTGACAGCCTTTGACACCCTTGGAGCGTGTACTGTGGATGTAACCACAAAAAGCGTTCGGGGGGGGGGTGCTCACCCGCGAGCAATTCCTCCCGCATGAGATGCGCATCGTCGCTGCCCTGCGTATGCAGGGCGCAAGCGACGAGCAGGTCATTGTACGCGTAAAGAGCGAGAACCTCTTTCAATATCCCACGGAGCGCATGGTCGCCAACCGCGCAACCGTGTGCCTTCGACGCCTCGACGCCATGGTGCCCACGGACGCCGCATGCGCCGTGCGTGGCATCGACTCCAATATCGCCGTCGAGGCTGTGTCATCCCTAACCAGGCTCATGGCATCCGGCACTCCCACGCAGGCGGACCAGGCCATCTTCTACAGCATGATCTGCCGCTACGATATCGTGCGCGAGCTCGTGCTCGTCGAGGTAGGGGAGCGCCTTCAAAACTTTGATTATGCCTTTACGGCGGTTGACCTCAACGCCTTTATGACGCGCTTTACCACGGAGTATCCGGACGCTGCCTGCTGGACTGAGGCCACGGTCAAGCGTATTAAGGGCTCGCTCCGCCAGACGCTCCGCCATGCCGGCCTTATCGGCGAGGGCCAGGGCCCGGAGTCCGAGCGCCTGTCACCACTCTTCCTCGATTCCGATGTCGAGCGAGCCTTGGTTCAGCTGGGCGCGCAGTCGCTTATCGCGGCCCTTACCGGCAGGTCGGTGATGTAGCGTGGCTCCCATCAACAGCGCCGTCGACCCTGTTATCACCCCGGCGACCGATCTCACCACCAATATCGGCATCCATTCCCGCAAGAGCGTCGTGGCGGCGCATGCTCGCTCCGAGCGCGCCTGTCAGGAATTTGAGCGCCGTGCGCAGCTTCTGCGCGAGTGCCTGTGCAGCGAGGACTTTTTGGCCAACAAGGGCATAGGCAATGAGATCGGCTTCCACACTTTTTGCTATGACCCCGCGCTGGAGTTTGAGGCGCGTGCATTATTTGACACCCTTTCACGCGATGCCGAGGCCGACAAGCTTCCATGCACGCTCAAGGTCGTGAACCTCTACGACGCCGTGCTGGCAATTCTCGAAAAGCGCCGTGTCCTTAAGGCCATCCCACGCCAAGAGGAGCGCCGCGGTACCCAGCGCGTGCTCGAGGACGTGGCCAAGTTCGCCTCGCCCGAGAAAGTCGCCGCGTACATCCTTGAGCAGACCGAGCCGCACGCGCCTGGAGACGTCGTTCTCCTCACCGGCGCGGGCGAGGTCTTCCCATTCTTTCGCATGCACACGCTTCTCCATTGCATGCTTGCGGATTTTGATGAGGTGCCTGTGGTCGCCGCCTATCCGGGCAGTTTCAACGGCTCTTCTTTCCAGCTCTTTAACCGTCTGCCGGCCGACAACTACTACCGCGCCATCGATATCTCGTAAGCACGGCTCCCCGCAGGCAAGTCCCTGCCGCCGGTAACAACCCTTTGCCGTAACGTTCCCAAACCCAAAGGAGCACCCATGGACAACACGATCATTCGCGACCTCTTTGCAAAAGACATCAACCGCTCCATCAACGGCGTGGTCAAGGTCCAGGATTCAAAAGATGGGTCCATCCGCCAGGAGCTTGACGAGTACGTGGTGACGCGCGAGTTGCAGAGGCACTTTGCCACGTTCTTCAAGGCCTACGGCGATGCCATCGATGCGCGCACCGACAAGATCGGCGTGTGGATCAGTGGTTTCTTCGGTTCCGGTAAATCGCACTTCCTCAAGATGCTGAGCTACCTGCTCGAGAATCGCCAGATCGGCGGCAAGAGCGCCATTCGCTACTTTGACGGCAAAATCGTCGACCCCATGGTCGCGGCTGCCATGGAGCGCGCCTGCTCAGTGCCCACGCAGGCCATCCTCTTTAACATCGATAGCAAGGCGGGCCAGTGGAAGCAGGGCGATACGGCTCCCACGGCGCTGCTCCGCGGCTTTGAGCGCATGTTCTACGAGGCGCGCGGCTTCTACGGCGAGGACCTCAAGCTTGCAAAGCTCGAGGACTACATCGATTCCCTGGGCAAGACCCAGGAGTTCCGCGAGGCCTTTGAGCGCGTCAACGGCGAGTCCTGGCTCCAGGCCCGCGACACCTACAGCTACTTTGAGGACGACGTCGTCGAGGTGCTGCAGAGCGTGCTCGGCATGAGCGAAAAGGCCGCATGGAACTGGCTCGAGGGTTCTGAGGACGAGGTTTTGGCCCCCGATGTCTTTGCCAAAAAGGTCAAGGATTACGTGGACGCTCAGGCAGCGGCCCACGGTGGCAACTTCCGTTTGCTCTTTATGGTCGATGAGGTGGGTCAGTTTATTACAAACGACCAGGACTCAAGCCTTATGCTGAGCCTTCAGACCATCGTCGAGGAGCTGGGTGCCGCCTGCGGTGGCCGCGTGTGGGTGATGGTCACGAGCCAGGAGGCCATCGACAACCTGAGCCTGCCCGTGGGCAACGACTTTTCAAAGATCCAAGGCCGCTTCAATACCCGCCTTTCGCTTTCCAGCTCCAGCGTGGACGAGGTCATCCAGCGCCGTGTGCTCGAGAAGACCGCGCCGGCGGCCGATATGCTTGCACAGGTCTACGAGCAAGACGCCGCCGTCCTCAAAAACAACTTTACCTTTGAGGGGGGCTCGCGCTCCGACCTTGCCGGCTTCGCCAACTCCAAGGATTTTGTGGCCAGTTACCCGTTTGTGGGCTACCAGTTTAAGCTTCTGCCCGACGTGATGACCGAGGTACGCAAGCATGGTGTTAAGGCCAAGCACATGTCCACGGGCGAGCGCTCCATGCTGAGCGCGTTTCAGGAGAGCGCTCAGGCCATCCAGCATGACCAGACTGGTGCACTCGTGCCGTTCTGGCGCTTCTTCGACACAATCTCCAAGGATTTGGAGCACGGCATCATTCAGGTCGTCGTCTGTGCGGAGCGCGCGGCTGAAAACGCAGAGGGTCTTGAGAGCTACGATGTCCGGGTGCTTAAGCTCCTGTACTTGATCCGCTACATCGGCTACGTCAAGGCCACGGTCGAGAACATCTCCATCCTTATGATCGATAGCCTGGACGTGGACAAGCGCGCCCTCAAGGACCGCGTCAAGGAATCCCTCGCCCGTTTGGAGCGCGAGAACTACGTGTCACGCCAGGGCGATACCTATAGCTTCCTCACCGACGAGGAGCAGGAGATAGCGCAGGAGATCGCACGCACCCCGATCGACAACGCGAAGGTGATTGAGTACATCAAGAAGCGCCTGTTCGAAAGCATCTACACTGCGCGCAAACTCAACCGCGGGACCAACGACTTCCCCTTTGACCGCTACGTGGATGGCTCGATTCATGGATCCAACATGGGCGGCATGGAACTATCCGTGGTGACCATGGCCAGCGATCTGGGCCGTGCGGACGATGCCGAGCTGGCATTGAAATCCGTGGATAAGGCCATCGTGGCCTTGAGCGACGAGGTGGATTATTGGGCCCCACTCGTCAACGCCGCTAAGATTCGCATGTACGCCCAGACGCGAAATCTCCAGGAACTTCAGCCGAGTACGCGCCAGATCGTCGAGTCCAAGATGCGCGAGGCGGCCTATAACGAGAAAGAGGCCGATACCCTTTTGAGCGAGGCTGTGCTCCATGCACGTTGCGCGGTCAACGGGCGCATGATTGAGATCCGTGCTGCCAAACCCGCCCAGGTCTTTGAGCAGGTGCTGGCGCAGCTGTGCGATGTGGTCTTTGAAAAGGCCGGCTATATCGGCGCGCCGGTCACGAGCGATTCCGATATCCGCTCCACGCTGGCGGGCAACGTTCAAGCGGGGCTCGCTGGCATGAACGCGGGCAACACGCGTGCGCTCAAGGAGGTTGAGGACTACCTCAAAGTACAGCACCAGCGCCATCTGGATACCGCTATGGGCGATATCCAGCGCCAGTACCAGCAAAGGCCCTTTGGCTGGCGCGAGGTCGACATCGCAAATGTGGTGGCGCAGCTTGTGGTGGAGCAGCGCGCGCAGGTGCTGTTTGGCGGCCAGACGGTTCAAGCTAACGATAGCCGCATGGTGGCGCTCCTGTGCAAGGATGCCGATAAGGCCCAGGTGCGCTTGCGCGTGCGCATGAGCGACCGGTTGCTGCGCGCCACGGGCGAGCTCATGCGTGATCTGTTTGATCTCAAGACCGTGCCCTCCAACGAGGATAAGCTCGTGGCCGAGCTCAAAGAGCGCCTTGAGGGCTTGCGCGAGGCGTGTCTCGCCATGGCACGCGACTACTACACGGGCATCAAACCGCTCTATCCGTATCCTGGCGAGAGCGAGTGCGAGAAGATACGCTCGGAGGTGGCCGACGTCCTTAAGGACCAGAACGAGTCCGAGGCGTTCTTGACCACGTTCACCAAGCATGAGGAGCGTTTGCTCGATGCCAAGGAAGACTTTGACAAGGTGGTTGAGTTCTTCGAGTCCAATCAACGAACAGCGTTTGACCACGCCAGGGATTTCTTGAACCGCACCGAGGGTATCGAGTATGCCTCCGATGACATTCCCAGCGCGGTGGAGAACGTGGCAAAGGTGCGCGAGATCCTCAAAGATCCCAAGCCCTACGGCCGCATTAAAGACCTGCAGCCGCTTATGGATCCCGTTGAGGACGACATGAAAAAGCTGCTGGGCATCCGCCGCAATGAGTTTTTGTGCCGCATCGAGAGCGATCTGCAAGACCTGCGGGCGCAGGCCGAGAGTCAAAAGGGCTTTGTCAATCAGGCCAAGGATGCCATAGCAGACGCCGGCGCCAAATATGAGTCGTTCAAAAACCGTGCCCACAGCGCTCAAAGTCTCAACGAGCTGAGCGTTGTTGCAACTAACTGGGGCGACTGGCTCAGTGCGGCGGCCAACGAGATGTACGACGCCGTGGATGAGGCCCGCGTGCGTATGGACAACGAGCGTCGCACCACCGAGGTCACGAGTACGGGTGAGGTGGTCAAGAAGATCTCCAACAAGGGTGCCGCATCGTCTGCGCCCGTGCCCGCGTCCAAGCCCCAGCGCAAGATCAAGACCGTGCGCCGCGCCGATCTGGCCAAGCCGAGTCGTCTCTTGTCCGCAGAGGACGTGGAGCGCTACGTGGACGACCTGCGCTCTCGCCTTATGCAGGAGCTCGCTACAAACGACGAGATCCGTATCAACTAACCCGCGGAGCCATCGGTGCCAAAGCGCACACCGGTGGCTTATGGCGTTTAGAAAGGCTCATCAACCATGAACGATTCTGCTCTTAAGAGCTTCTGCACCTGGGCCCGTACAGAGCTCATCAAGGGCGTGGAGGCACAGATGGTGCGCTACGGCATCACCGAACCTGCACCCGCGCCCGTTGGGTCCGAGACCGTCAACGGCCTGCCCCTAAGTCCGGCTGAGATTGAGCAACGCGACGAACTGCTGCGTATGCAGGCAGAGGTGGGTCACGAGGCGCTGCGCGACCGTGCGGCCTACACCTGGTTCAACCGCATCGTGGCCATTCGCTTTATGGATGCACGCGGATGGCTCCCCAGCCGTATGCGCATGCTAAGTCGTGCGGACGGCAGCCATGGCAGCGAGGCCGTGGAGAACGCACTGGATGTGGAGATAACGACGGCCGATACCGATCGCATAGCCGAGCTCAAGATGGCGGGCTTGGATGAACCGTTGTGGCGCTACCTGTTTGTGGCCCAGTGCGAGGAGCTTGCCGATTGCCTGCCAGGCGTCTTTGATCGCGTGGGTGGAGCCATGGAGTTGCTGTTGCCCCAGGGTCTCATGATGGCCGACGGCGTGGTGGGCAAGCTCAATGCCGTCCTCACTGACGAGGACTGGCGCGAGGGCGTGACCGTTCTGGGCTGGATGTATCAGTACTACAATGCCGACGTTAAAGACGAGTTCTTCAAGTCCAAACGCAAGGCAGCGGCGGCGGACATCGCGCCCGCCACGCAGCTCTTCACCCCCGAGTGGATCGTACGCTATATGGTCGAGAACTCGCTCGGCCGTCTGTGGATGCTCAACAATCCGGGGAGTTCGTTACGCGAGCGCATGGAGTATTACATCGAGCCCGATGCTGAGCACGAGGACTTCATCCGCATCTCGAGCCCCGAGGAGATAACCCTCTGCGACCCCGCATGCGGCTCGGGCCATATCCTGGTCTATGCATTTGAGCTGCTCTTCCATATGTACGAGGAGCGCGGCTATCGTGAGCGCGAGATTCCCGAGCTCATTCTTACTAAAAACCTCGCTGGCATGGAGATCGATCCCCGTGCAGCGCAGATCGCGGAACTGGCGCTTGCCATGTGCGCCCGCGAGCACGACCGTCGCTTCTTTAGGCGTGGCGTTCGCGCCGATGTTACCGTGCTCTCGAGCATCCCGCTGGGGGAGGATGAGCTGCCGGGTAACAAGAAGCTCGTCGAGGAACTGAGCCATTTGGGCGAGATCGGCTCGCTTCTTAATCCTTCAGAGGAAGATGTTGACGAGCTTAAGGCCGCCGCCGCGAGCTGTTCCGACAATCTTTTTGCTTCTGCGACCAAAACTAAGCTCGAAAGCGCTGCCGTCATCTGCGAGAAACTGTCCCGTCGTTTTACCTGCGTCGTGGCGAATCCTCCGTATATGGGCAGCAGCAGCTTTAATCCCTTTATGAGCAAGTGGGTCAAGAAGAACTACCCCGACGTGAAGAGCGACCTCTTCTCCAGCTTTATCGTTCGCATGTTCAGTCTCGCCAAGGACCACGGCGAGTGCGGAGCCATGTCGCCTTTCGTCTGGATGTTCATCGGAAGCTATGAGAAGCTCCGCAACGAGATTATCGACAACAGAACGCTGACCTCTCTCATCCAACTTGAGTACTCGGGCTTCGCTGGCGCGACCGTGCCCATCTGTACCTACACGTTCCACAATTCGTTCGTCAAGGGCTACAAGGGCGGCTATGTGCGCCTTTCGGACTTCGTTGGTGCTGCTGTCCAGGCCCCGAAGGCCCTCGAGGCGATCCGGAACCCCGACTGCGGTTGGTTTTACCGCCGCGACGCCGATGCCTTCAAGCAAATCCCCGGCACCCCCATAGCCTACTGGGCCAGCGATGCTCTTGTTGAATCGTTCACAAAAGGAAAGAGGCTCGATGCCATTGCTACTCCGCGACAGGGCTTGGCGACGAGCGATAATGGCCGCTTTTTGAGGAAATGGTGGGAAGTGGTGCCTTCCAACACATCGCGAGATTGCAGTGGCAGGCCCGAGGCAAAGCAAAGTGGTTCCCGTTGGTTTCCGATTATTCGGGGCGGCTCCTATCGAAAGTGGTGGGGTGACTACGATGAGGTGGTTAATTGGTTTGATGACGGTCGGGAGATGAAGGAGGCAATTCTGTCCAAGTATGCCTATCTCTCTACACCTGATTTTGTGATCAAGAACCAGAACGACTATTTCAAGCCCGCAGTTTCCTGGTCTAAAATTTCTTCCAGCCTCGCCTCCTTTAGGTTTGCACCTCGAGGGATGCTTTTTGAGGTAGCTGGAGCATGTCTTTTTGCGGAGCCGAACGAGCTTCGATACATCCAGGCTTTCTGCAACTGTTCCATTGCCGAAATTGATTTGGCGTTTATGTCGCCGACTCTAAACTTTGAGGTAGGCCAAATCGGTCAGTTACCGATCATCCAAGATAAGGCCGCCGAACCGACTGTTTGTTCACTCGTTGAAGACTCTCGCTCAATTTCAAAGGCTGACTATGGCTCGTTTGAAACTTCTTGGGATTTCAAGCGTCATCCTTTAATTTAGCTGTCTTGTTAGGACTCACCTATCTTTAACAAAAGAACGTCATTGGATAGATTGGATTGAAATTAAATATGTCTGAAAAAAAGAAAGATGACAAGAAAAGAAAAGATGAAGGGGCGGGAGCAAAGAAGCCGGTCACGATTCCTGGACCCATAACAAGGTTAACGCAATTTACTTATGAAAAACCGGCGGGTTTACCTGATCGAAAAACCAAGTAGTAAAGGTGACTTTCATGGGCAAAAAGAACAAGCGACATGACATCGATAAAAGCGCTCTCTCCAAGGAGGGGCAGATTAGCGATTACTTGAGAGACATTGTTCTTTCCTCACTTGAATTTGAAAAAGAGAGGGGGGATAGCTTAAATCGCTACGTTGATAACCTTATGGTTACCATCACGATTCTGTCCGTTGCGTACCTGGCACCTCTCGACTATATTTCAAATATTCAAGGTCTTGAGGAAGTTTATGGGATTTCAACGAGGCAAATACTGTTTGTCTATTTGATTCTTCTTGGTCTTCTTGGCTGTGCTCTTGTTATAGCTGTCAGTGCAATATTTTTAAGGAGCAATATTGCACTCGCATCTCCTTCTGAACAATTTGATAGGTATTCGACTACTTACAAAGAGGCTTGCGACGAGGGCGGGCAAATTAGGGAACGGGACTTGCTTAAGTCCTACTGCTCTTCCCTAAACATTACCTATCGGGCTTACCTTTTGAAACATAACAACATGTGGAAGCGATTGAAAATATCAACTGGCCTGACTGTTCTGTCGTTAATCATGGCATTCGTTTTTCTGTCCCATCTTTTATTGACTTTATTGTAGTTGTCGTCTCTCACTTATGGGATTTATTGATAGCCAGACTTGTCCTGAAGATATCGGTCGAGCATCGGAAGGCTTTCGCTGTTTTTCAGCTCACGAGTCTTGGTGTTAATTGATTGATGGAATGGGCTCGGGTTTTCTAACTTCTACTGTATTGATAAATTGAAAGGTCTGTAGTTATGGCCACTTTGCTTCAAGATAAATACGAGGCCCGCAAGGCCGAGGTAAACGAGAGGTTTGAGCAGCTTCGCGCTAACGAGGAGGAGCTCAACCGAATCTTTGCCAAGATCTACAACATGGAGGGCGAGGTGCCCATCGAGGTCGAGGATAAGTATGTTTCGGTGACGCGCATCTTTGATGCCGCCGATGAGATCCCCGAGAGCTATAAGGGCAACAAATACGTGCGCACTAAGCGCGATGAGATTACCTCGCTCATAAGCTATGCCGTGGGCTGCATGTTTGGCCGCTATTCGCTGGATGTGGACGGGCTGATTCTGGCCGATCAGGGCGCCACGGTCGATGACTATCTGGCCAAGATGCCCGATCCCACGCATGTGACCTTTATGCCCGATAGCGACAACGTGCTGCCCATTACCGATGACGAGTACTTTGACGACGACATCGTGCGCTACTTTATCGACTTTGTGCGCACCGTGTATGGTGAGGAGACGCTTGAGCAGAACCTGGCCTTTATTGCCGAGGCGCTCGGCGGCAAGGGTACCTCGCGCGAGGTAATCCGCGCCTACTTTTTGAAGGACTTCTTTAAGGACCACTGCCAGGCCTATAAGAAGCGCCCCATCTACTGGCTGTTTGACAGCGGCAAGAAAAATGGCTTTAAGTGCCTTGTCTACATGCATCGCTATCAGTCCGATCTGTTGGCTCGCATCCGCACCGACTATGTGCATGGGCAGCAGGAGCGCTACCGTGCCCAGATCGGCTATGCCAACGATGCCCTTGCCACTGCCGAGCGCGGCGAGCGCGTGCGCTTGGACAAGCGCGTCAAAAAGCTTAACGACCAGCTCAAAGAGACTATTGCCTTCGAGGAGAAGCTGCACCACTTGGCAGACCAGATGATTAAGATCGACCTGGATGACGGCGTCAAGGTCAACTACGCCAAGTTTCAGGATGTGCTGGCAAAGATTAAGTAACTGCAGATACGGTAAGGATATTCATGCCCAAGATCGATGTAGAAGAACAACTCAAGCTGCGGTTTTTGCAGCCGTTGCCCTCATGTGCGCCGCGCCGTGTGGTGGTTTGGCACGATGCGGACGGCGAGTTTGCTCCTGAGTTTGAGCGATTGGCTGCCGAGGGATTCGATGGCGCGGGGACCGATGACGGCGTTATGCCCGCTCACGGTGATTTTGAGCGTCCGGTGCGGTTTGTTGAGGCCTGCGAGGGCCGCATGTTTGCCGTAAAGAAGCTCATCAACCGCGATGACCTTGCGGACGATATCTTGCTGTATCGCCGTTGCCCGAGCGGCAGGCTTGAGGGCGATTGGCTTGCCGATGTTGAGCTGTATGCCGATCGGTTCCAGGCTGACTATCTTTCGCTTTTGGCCGATCAGCTGGGTATCGAGAATATCGACGCCGTGCGCGAGAGCCTGCGCGAGCACAAGGCGTTCTTTGATGCCAAGACCCGCTGCGCGAAGTTCGCTGTGTGTGTTCCGCATGCCTCGGGCGCATCCGATATCGAGCTTGGAATCCTTACGGTGATCTTTGGCGGTAAAGAGCCGGGCGACGCGCGGCCCGCGTTTGTACTGCGCGGCTGCATGACCACGCTGCTGCACGAGGGTCCCGAGGCACTGGCCGAGTTGGCGGACAAGTACTGCGTGCGCGATGTGCTCTCTGCCTTTATGCTTCGCTGCTATGGGTTTGAGGGACCGCTGTATGAGCGTGACTCATTGCTTATGCTTTCATCCCATGTGCTCCTTACAGCGGCGTCTACCGCGCTTCCCGAGGGAGCGCTCAAGGGACTCGAAAGCTATGTGGCTCCCGCCTACGGCCCCTATTGCCTTGAGGCGGTGCGCACGTGGGACCAGGCCGCCGATCCCCAGGCATCGAGCGAGGACCTATTTGAGATCTGTCGTTTGGTGGAGGATGCCCGCGGGCTCTTTGTGCGGTTTGAGGCTCTGCCGATCGATGTGCTGGCCTCGCTTGACGTGTTCCCGTGCGTCAATGAGGCCGTGCTCTCGCAGCTGTTCTGCTCGTTTGCCCAGGGCGCGGACCGTGTTGAGGATGCGCGCACCTTTGCGGCGCGTCGCTGCGACCTAAGCTGGTACCGTCGCGTTGAGGGCTACTTTGACCTGCTTGCCGCTGTGGCCGATATGTGCGCATTTAGGCAGGCACATGCGGGCGGGTTCCATCTGGCGCAACCCCAGCAGGTATGGGATGCCTACACGTCCGATTGGTATGCCATGGACGCTGCCTATCGCCATATGTGCACCGCGTATCTGCGGGTGCGCTCCGTCGAGTGCGATGTGCTCGAGGAGCCTGCCCGAGCTGTGGTGGACTGGGCGGAGAATCTCTACAGCAACTGGTTCTTGGCCGACGCCAATGCCTGCTGGGCGACCGCTGCGCAAGGGGAGTGGGCCGATTGCGGCTACATCGATGGCCCTGCACGGCAGGATGAGTTCTACTGGCATGTGCTGCCCACCTTTGTGGGCTCTGCCAAGACGACGGTCGTTATCGTGAGCGATGCGCTGCGCTATGAGGTGGCCTGCGACGTTGCGGCACTGCTCGAGCGCGAGCGTGGCGGCAACGTCAAGGTCTCTAGCATGCAGGCGGTCTTTCCCTCCATTACCGAGGTGGGTATGCCCGCGCTGCTGCCGCACCAAGCGCTTAAGCTTGCAGCGGATGGCTCGTTTGTGCTGGCTGACGGCATGCCCACTGCGACGACTCCGCAGCGCGAGGCTGTGCTTACCCACGTTGAGTCCACGGCCCGCGCCTTGCGCTCGAGCGCATACCTCAACATGGCGGGAACCGAGCGCAAAGCGCTGCTCAAGGACTCCAGGCTCGTCTATCTCTTCCACAACAAGATCGATGCCACGGGCGAGAAGGCCGCTACGCAGGATGACGTTTTCGATGCCTGCGCGGACACCGTGGAGGAACTTGCCGCGTTGGCGCGCCGCGTGTGCACCGACGCCCCGGGCGCGCGTGTTGTCATAACGGCGGATCACGGCTTTATCTACACGCGTCGGGAGCTCAACGAGTGTCAGATGCTCGGCAAGCCAGACCTTCCCTTCCTTGACGCTCCTGTCATGCACGGCAAGCGTCATCTGGTGGTGCCCAACGAGGCCGTGGCCAAGCTTTCGGTAGAGGCATGCGAGGTGTTTGTTAATGTTGACATGGGACGTTTGGGTGCCGGTTTTGAGGGGTTTGCCCCGCGCGAGAACGTGCACTTCAAGCGTCCCGGCGGCACTAACAACTACGTCCACGGCGGCATGAGCCTGCAGGAGCTCTGCGTGCCCGTTATCGGTTTTTGGCGTGCTCGCTCGGGTTCCAAGGACTTTGTCGACACGCGCTCGGCGACGCTGCGCGTACTAAGTGAGGGACGCCGAGTGACCAACTCGCTCTTCTCGGTCAACTTGATCCAGGAAGAACCTGCCCAAGGTAAGGTCTTGCCGCGCGAGTACGAGCTGGTGTTTACCGATGCAAGTGGCAACGAGGTGAGCGATACGGTCAAGGCGCATGCCAACAAGACTTCTGTTAACTCGCAGGAGCGCGTGGTGCATGCCAAGTTTGCGTTGCATGCAGCGGATGGATTCTCGGCCAAGGGTCCGTACTATCTGGTCTGCCGCGAGCGCGAGACGGGCAAGATCGTTTGGCGCGAGACGTACACCATCGCTGTTTCGTTTGCCCCTGTTGCTGACTTTGGTTTTTAGGAGTGTGCCCTATGTTTGATAGCCATGACGACGATCTGTGGGAAGTTCCCTCGATTGATGTGAATGCGCCCGTGCGGGCTGCGGTGCCTGCAGGGGAGGCCGTGCCCGCCCCGGAGGCTGAGACTGCCGAGTCTGCTCCGGAGGCCGTGCCTGTCCCGGAGCCGACGGTGGCCGCGGTACCCGATGAGGTTGCGGCGCCCGCCGAGGACGAGTCCTCGACCGATGGCTACGCCCAGGCCGCGGCCGAGGCTCCCGAGGACGACGGTTACGACATGGATGTGCTGGACGGTAAGCTGCTCGAGCACTTTGGCGGCAAGATCGTGCGCAAGGACCTGACGGCCCTTATGAAGCGCGGCGCCAACGTGCCCACCTTTGTGCTGGAGTACCTGCTGGGCATGTACTGCTCAACCGACGACGAGGACGCCGTGGCGGAGGGCCTGGGGCGCATCCGCAAGATCCTCACCGATAACTACGTGCGTCCCGACGAGTCCGAGCGCATTAAGTCCAAGATCCGCGAGCTGGGTCGCTTTACCATCATCGATAAGGTGACGGCCAAGCTCGACGAGTACAAAGACATCTACGTGGCGTCGTTTGCCAACCTGACCATTGAGCCGTTTGTGATGCCGGCCGAGTACGTGCGCGACTATTCCAAGATTCTCCAGGGTGGTATTTGGTGCATTATGAGCATCGAGTATCGTCGTCCCATGGAAGAGGAAGACGAGTTTGGCATGGAAGTCTTTGGCGACGATGCGCCGCGCCGCTCCAAGGCCAAGCGCAAAAAGCGCGGGCCCGAGGACTCTCCGTTTAGCGTGGCGTCGCTCACGCCCATCCAGATGCCCAACCTGGACCTGGACGCCATGATCGAGGAGCGTCAGTATTTCTCGCGCGACGAGTGGCTCAACATGCTGCTGCGCTCTGCCGGCTATGAGCCCAGCGAGCTTTCGGAGAAGGAGCGCCTGCACTTTATCGAGCGCATGGTGCCGCTGATCGAGCGCAACTACAATCTGTGCGAGCTTGGTCCCCGTGGCACCGGCAAGAGCCACATCTACAAAGAGGTTTCGCCCTACGCCATTTTGCTTTCGGGCGGGCAGACCACCACGGCCAACCTGTTCGGCCGCATGAACTCCATGCGCGCCGATCGCGTGGGCTTGGTGGGCCATTGGGATTGCGTGACGTTCGACGAGGTCGCCGGCATGCGCTTTAAGGACACCAACGCCGTGCAGATCATGAAGGACTATATGGCGAGTGGCAGCTACGCGCGCGGCCGCGACCAGATTAACGCTGATGCCTCCATGGTCTTTGAGGGCAACATCAACGACACCGTGCAAAACGTCCTTAAGACCACGCACCTGTTTGATCCGTTCCCGCCGGAGTTCAACAACGATTCGGCCTTTTTCGACCGTATCCACTATTACCTGCCGGGCTGGGAGATTCCCAAGATGCGCTCGAGCCTGCTGACTGGGCATTACGGCTTAATCACCGACTGCCTGTCGGAGTTTTGCAAGGAGATGCGCCGCAAGGACTTCACGCATCATATCGACCGCTACTTCCGCTTTAACAGCGACTTTAACAAGCGTGACGAGATTGCCGTGCGCAAGTCCTTTAGCGGCCTGGCCAAGCTGCTGTTCCCTGACGAGGCTATGGACAAGGACGACGTTCGTTGGCTGCTGGACTACGCCATCGAGGGCCGTCGCCGCGTAAAGGAGCAGCTCAAGATTATGGCGGGCGTCGAGTTTATCGACGTCAACCTGGGCTATATGGATGCTGACAATCCGCAGGACGTGCACGTGGTGCGCGTGCCCGAGCAGTCCGAGGATACGTTGATTCCCGATGGCCCGCTGCTGTCCGGTCACGTGTTTGGCGTGGGTAGGTCGCAGGGCGGCGAGGTTGCCGTGTACAAGCTGGAGAACAAGGCTGTCGCCGGCGAGTGCAAGTTTAAGCACGAGGGCGTTGCCTTTAACAAGCCGGTGCGCGATACACTGGAGGCCGCGTTCGACAACTTTGTGAACCTGGCGAACCGTGTGGCGCCGGGCATGCACATTGGCTCAAAGGACTACCTGCTGTTCTATAACGACCTGCAGAGCAAGGGCCTGTCCGAAGAAGTCTCGCTTGCCGAGTTTGTGGGCCTGTGCTCCGCGGCGTGCAACCGCCCGGTGATGTCTGCGCTGGCGGTTCCGGGAATCTTGCGCATGTCGGGCTCTATGGATGAGATCCGCGGGCTCGAGGACATTATGCGCGTGGCCAAAAACGCCGGCGCCAAGCGCGTGATATTGCCGCTGAGCGCCATCGCGGGCCTGCAGAGCGTGCCGTCCGAGATTATCTCGGGCTTGAGCCCGGTGTTCTACATGGATGGCGACCCGGTTGATGCCGCGAAGAAGGCGCTAGATCTATAGGGATGCGAGCGTGCGGGCTTGCGTGCGCAAGGCGTTTGTCTTGTGCGCGTGGACCCGCGGGCATGGTGGCGCGCTGCGCGTGAGGAGGCCTTGCCATGGCGGAAGAACGTTCTGTTGGTGAGCTGCTCGATGAGCTCTTTGGCTTTGAGTCGGTAGCCAAGCGTCAGACGGCGCTTGAGCAGTACGATCGCGGGGAGTTATTGCGCAAGGCGCGCTCCCGCGAGCTACTGGCCGTGATTGGGGGCGTCGAGGCTGCCGAGCGTGCTGCGCGTGAGTCTGCCGTGCGGGCCGATGACGGGTATGTACGCCGCGTTGAATTTGATTCTCTTGCGCGCGCTCGCAAGCAGGTAGGCGTTGTGGGCCCGTTGCAGATGGAGCGGCGCTACGCTGCCTTTTTGCGAATGGAGGACAAGGCCGAGCTGTTGGCCCGCCTGGAGCAGACGCTTGCGTTTATCGAGGTAAAGCTGCGTGCCAATACGGCGGACAGGGTTCGTGCGGCGTACGATGCTGCGGGGGCTTTGGTGTTGCGGGGCGCGGCGCGTCTGAGTGACGTGCGCGTTGTGGATGCCGCGCCCCTGGATGCCGATCTGCTGTGCACGCAGTTGGAGCAGCTGCGTTGTGCCGCCGACGCAACGGACCTTGCCGGCATGATCACGGCGACGTTTGAGTCCGAGCTGAGTGCGACCGGCCCGCAGGGTGCTGACGCGTTTGCGAGCGATGTGGCTGGCGATGTGGCGCTGGAGCGCGAGCTTGCGAATGTGCGTGGCGCTGCGCAGCGAGCGCGCTTGGCAGCTCAAGCGTATCGGGCCGAGCGCGCTGCCCGCGTTGCAGGGAGCACGGTGGAGCCGGTATCGTTGCCGGGGCTTGTTTGCATTACGTGCGAGACGGGGTGCGATGCCGGGGAGCTTGCCGAGTTGCTCGCTCAGGTTAAGAAGTCGTTTGAGACCTATAGGCGCGTTGTTGCCGACGGCGGGTTATTCTGTGCCTTTGGTGCCGGTTCGCCGCATGGGATTTGCCGCGGCTCGAGCTATTTCGACTATGATTCTCGGGTTGATGAAGACGTGCTGGTGGGCGATTACGACGGCGCTACCAGGTACGATGTTCGGAGTGAGGTTGCGATTCCCGAGCTTGTGGACGAGGCTTCGGCCGACGGCGGCGACTCGCTCAAGGTTGCTGTGGCACGCATGCGTGAGTTTAACGGGCGTCGCTACGATGGCGTGCTGGATGAGGATCCTGCACGCCACGTGAATGCGTTTTGGTATGGACTCAAAAAGCTCAGCCAGTATTGCGAGGCAGCCGTGCGTGTGGACGAGCGTGCTTGGGATTGCTTTATAGATAAGGTACAGTTCGCCTACGATGAGCCCGTGGGGCGCCTGGCCGCGCAGATGGACGACAACCAGGTGGCTGCTTATGTTGCTGCCGTGGATGAGCTCAGTGCTGGTGAGTAAGGGCCTGGCCCGGTAGGAGGTTTCACCATGAAAATCGAAGTTGACGTAGACCAGTTGCGCGAGAGCCTGCTCGACCGCGCGGGGAGTGCGGCAGGCGTGGGTTTTCCGGCCGCCATGCTCGACGTGATGGATATCGAGGACGAGTCACCTCAAGAGCTCCTAGCCCGAGCCGAACGCGAAGGCCTCGACCTCCGCGACTTTGCCGTCGATGACGACTAAGGGAATGTGACAAAGGGACAGTCCCTTTGTCACATGGGGGACTGAGGAGACTTTCTGCATACTCATAAAAATGCCGGGGGACATCCCCCGGCTCTTAGAGGTCCCTCTATTCGAGGGTACCGGAATCTATATAGCAGAAGCCGCGTGCCGGGTCTACACGAGAAGTTTCGCCCGAATCTTTCTAAGATGATTTTTCTTGAAATCACGATAGTTTCCAAAGAAGATTTGCTCGGTATTTGATTGCTCGGAGTGTTCATATTTAATTTGCGCTAGTTCGATTTCGCAGATGTAGTCAGCAATTTGCTGCAGCCTAAAGTGCTTCGGGTCACATTCTTTATAAATGACCGCCTGCCTTCCGAGGACGTATTCGAATGCGGCGTGAAGGATGGCCGTTACCTCGTTTTGCCCGTCGTCGTAATAGATTTTGACAGCGTCATAGCTTTGGAAACACTGAAGTCTGTCGAACAAAAAGAGGATTAAGTCACGACGCATTCTTGCGAACATAGTCGCGTCGCTTTTGAACTTGTTTCTTTGGTAGCTGAACGTCATGTATTTGACGGGGCATTTGTTGGCAAATGTTGCAAAACTCGACAAAAGGCGATTCCGCAAGTGGGTGTCCATGCCCCTGTAGGATTCATTGCCATGCATCAGGGGATTCATGTGCAGGGGGATATCGGGAAGCCCACGCGATCTAAGCGCGTGTTCGTAGCGATAAATAATCTCAGCAACTGACGCTGACTGGTCATGGAAAACAAGCGTAACGAGATAGTACTTAGCGCTTTGTCCTCCGTAGTTGCCGGATTCGTCGACGAAGACGGAAAGCTCCCTCATGATGCAGTCTCCCTAAAAACAAAAATGCCGGGGGGATCCCCCGGCCCTTGACTGCCCTCCATAAAGGAACGCAACCCTTTTATACCACGAGACGAGGAGTCTATTCAAGTAGAAATTATAATAACCAAACACATGTTCGTCAATCTACCTGCGGGTATGGGAATATGACAAAGGGACTGTCCCTTTGCCATATTACTGCCTCTGGCCCCTACGACGCCAGTGTGGCGATGACGGCTTCGTCGCCGGCGTATATTAGGGTGTTGCCGTCGGGGATGATCGTCTGGCCGTCGCGTTTGAGCATCACGACGATAAAGGGATGCTTGCCTTGCGGCACATCGCGAAGGCGCTGGCCGGCCAGGCGACCGTGAGGTGTTACGGTGACCTCGCGCAGCGTAACCTCGGCACGCTCTTCAAACGTCGGCGCGGCCATCACCAATAGGTCGCCTTCCTCAATTACGGTATCGCCGTTGGGCAGAACCGGGCGTGCACCATCGCGCAGTACCAAGACAACCAGCATGTCCGTTGCGCTGCCAATATCGGCGAGCGAGCGTCCGGCAAACGGATGGCCAGCACCCACCTTGAGCTTTACAAATGACATGCCGTCTTCGTCGCGATAGTCGTTAAAGGTGCGGCGCACGTCGCCTTCTGCGTCGATCATGTCGAGCTTTTTCGCCACCGCCGGCAGCAGCGAGCCCTGCACCACAATGCTCGACACGGCAATCACAAACACCAGGTCAAATAGGTCGTGTCCGCCGGGAACGCCGGCCACCGCGGCAAAGAGACTAAAGACGACCGAAGCTGCTCCGCGCAGGCCCGCCCAGCTTATGAGCGCGACCTGGCGGGGGTTCGTCTTAAAGGGCGCCAGGAGCACGCCGACGGCGATGGGGCGGCTCACGAAGAGCATAAACGCCATGAGCGCCAGGCCCGGCAGCAGCATCTGCGGCAGGCGTGCGGGCGTTACGAGCAGGCCGAGTAAGAAGAAGATCGTCATCTCGGCCATCTCGGTGAGGGTGTCAAAGAAGTGCGCCAGCTCGACCTTGCCGGTGATGTCGCTCGCGCCCAGCACAATGCCGGCCAGGTACACGGCCAAAAATCCGTTGCCGCCCAGGTAGCTCGGCAGCGCGTAGGCGACGATGACCACGGCGAACAAAAAGATGGTCTGCGCACCCTCGGCCGTTGCGTGTGCGCGTTCAATCAGGCGGCCCGCCGCCCAGCCGATGGCGAGGCCCAGGCCCACGCCCAGGATAATCTGCTTGGCCAGCAGTGCGGGAATGTTGATGTCGCCGCCGGCCGCGAGTGTGGCGAGCACGGCGGTGAGCATGTAGGCGACGGGGTCGTTGGAGCCCGATTCGACCTCGAGCAGCGAGTCGGTGCCGCCCTTCAGCGAAAGGCTGTGCTCGCGCAGCACGCTAAAGACGCTGGCCGCATCAGTGGATGCTACGACCGAGCCCAGCAGCAGGCCGCTGATCCAGTCGAAGCCCAGCACAAAGTGGGCGAACACGCCGGTGATGCCGGCAGTGATGACGACGCCGAGCGTGCTCAGCAGCACCGCCGGCGCAGTGACGGGCTTGGCGCGGTCGATATTGGTGTTAAAGCCGCCGTAGAACATGATGAACAGCAGCGCCGTGCTGCAGACGGTTTCGGTGAGCGCATAGTCGCTAAAGTCGATATGCGCCGGGCCGTTGACGCCCAACAGCATGCCGAGCGCGATAAAGATGAGCAGGGTGGGGAAGGGGAGCTTTTTGCCGACGGGTTTGATGGTCAGGCACAGAATAATAACGAGGCCGATAAAGAGAAGGATCTGGTTCATGGATGGTGTCCGCTCCTGGGTGGTTGGCGTGGCACGGTCAGTTGTCTGCGGTTATTTGTACCCAAGGTGGTGGGTTTATGGGGTCGAGCCGCGGGCGTGCGCGATATCGTCATAGACGGCTGCCGTCTTTGCCTCTGCTCGGAAACCCTTTCCAGCTTTATTACAACGGAGTACAATGGGTAACGTTTAAGTTCAACTTGAAGTTTTAGTTGCGGCTCCGGGCTTCGGCCGCAATGTAAAGAGAGGCGTTCCATGGCGATCTATGTGACATCCGATGCTCACGGGCACGTGCGTGCGCTTGACGAGGCCCTGTCCAAGATTTCGCTGGCGTCCGACGATACGCTGTACGTGCTGGGTGACATGATCGATCGCGGGCCCGATCCGGTCGGCGTTATTAAGCTCGTGCGCTCGCTGCCCAACGCCCGCGTGCTCAAGGGTAATCACGAGCAGATCATGCTCGATGCCATCATTGGCCAGGATCCGCTCGATGCCGAGACATGGGATATTAACGGCGGTTGGACTACCCGTCAGCAGCTCAACGATATGGAATTTGAGGCGTACGAGGAGCTCGTGCGTTGGATGGCGACGCTGCCGCTCTACGCGGTGGCCGAGACTGACGAGCGCCCGTACCTGCTGGTACATGCCGGCATCCAGACCGAGGCGGCGCGGGCGTTTTTGCTTGAACATGGGGTTGATTGTACCGATGGTGCCGGAGCGGTTAGCGCCGATCGCGAGCTGCTACAGCAGATGCTTGCGGTGCAGTCGTCCGATGACTTGCTGTGGATTCGTCATGGCTACTGGGATGCGTCGACGGGGCTGCTTTCCGCCGAGGGCAAGGGCCCGGTCGTGGTGAGCGGCCACACACCCACGGTGTCGCTTGGGCGCTATTGCGAGGTCGGCGGCCTGGCGGGGCTCGATGAGGAGTCGGGCCGTGGGCAGATTGTGCGCCTGGGCGGCGAGGATACCGCTGGCGTGCCCGATCGCATTGACATCGACTGCGCCGCCGCCACTGGGTCGGAGTTTGGCCGCGTGGGCATCCTGCGCCTGGACGACGGTGCGGAGTTTTACGCCAACATCCATCCAGGAGAGTAGGGGTTCCGCCGGAATGTGCCAAAGGGACAGCCCCTTTGGCACATTCGAAAGCGGTCATCTACTAGAAATGGGGCGCGTCTGCGATCGCGGATGCGCGAAAATGCACGAAAAACCGTCGCAACGGAGTTCAATAACGTTGCGACGGTTCTTTTTGGCTGCCCGCTGGCTAAGTGAGTAGACTTTTTTGGAAATGCTGAGCACTCAACATATTTGCCTCAATAAAACCGCAGGTCACAGACTTGTGCTTTGTCGGTGTGATCGGGGGTTCGGTAAAAGTCTACTCACTTAGTTTTGCGTGATGCATATTGTGCGCAACGAGACCCCAACCGGGGTGATTCCATCGCAAATTCCGGTACCGGGGGCAGCTAATTAGGCGCCGTACGGGTTTCGATCGCGCTCGATGCGCTGGCGGATGTGGGCGTACTCGATTATCAACAGCACCAGCAGTAGGGCCATGATAGCCAGGTAGCTCACGACGGCACCCATCAGGCCCAGCAGGTTGATCAGGATCACCGGGAGCACTACGCTCACGGCGAAGCAGATCAGGTAGATCTTGGTGACGTCTCCAGCGTGGCGCAGCACCGTGATGATGGCGTAGATAAAATCGATGGCCGCGGTGACGCCGCCGGCGACGACCATCAGCAGCGCCAGCGTACGGTAGCGCTCAAAGCTGAGACCGTACATAAAGCTCATGAGGGGAATACCGGGACCTGCCATAAATGCGGCGCACACGCCGGTGATGGCCACGATCAGCGCCATAACGGCAACAATAATCAAGTCAAAACGGCGGCGTTTGCGCGGGTTCGCCCAAATGCTCGACAGACGCAAAAGCTGCGGTTTATAGACAAATCCGATGCTCAGCAAAATAGCCTGCGCCGGAAAGAACAGGGCATTAAAGTACAGCTGGTATTTGTAGGCTAGTGTTCCTTCCATCACAAACTTGGGCATGCTCTCGATAAGATTGAACAGGAATAGCGCGCCAAAGAGTGGGGCGCAATGGACAAACAGGTGGCCGACCTCGCGCAGGCTCACGCGGCGCGATTTTTCGGTCTCGAGTAGGGCGAGCGGCGCGGTGACCAGCACGAGCGAGGTGATCGCGGCGATGCCCATGGCCATGGCCGCGATGGGCATGCTGCGCGTGAGGAACAGCGCCACGCTGAAGACCGCGATGACGCCGACGGAGCGTAGCGTTTGGCTCATGCCAGCCAGGTAGAGCTTGTCGGCCTGCTGCAGGCGGCCTTCGTACACGTCGGCGACGCCGTCGATGACCTTATACAGGTAGACGCCCAGGCCGATCGTCGCCATCTGCGTGTCATAGCCGCGGGCGCTGCTGTACATGAGGCCGCAGCCCAGGGCGAGCGCTCCGCAAAGCCAGCGGTTGAGCTGGTAGGAGGCGAATGACGTCGTTTCGTCGATATCCGAGACCTGGAAATTGCGCACGCCGTAGTTGCACGCGATCATGATGAGCGTACCGGTGACAAAGGCGATGGAGAACTTGCCGGCTTCCTCGGCGCCCACGAGTTGCGTCGACACAATGGTGAGCAGCGGAAATGCCATGCCCCATACGGCGGTGCCCAGGGTATTCCAAAGGTAGTCGCGACGGGTGGCGTGTTCCTCGTATTCCGCCTCCTGCATGGAGAAGCCGCCGCCGTAGACGGCGCCGAGCAGACGGTTCCACCAGGCATTGACCATGCGGTGGATGGGGCCGGGCTGGCGATCGCGCTCGCGGCGACGGCGTGTGGCCTGGCTGCTGTCGGGGCCGCCGGCGTTACGCTGGCTTAGCTCTTGGATTCGTGCAAGCTCCTCGGCGGTGTGCGATGTGGGGAACAGGCCGTTCTCGATGCGGCCGCCCCGGCCCTTTGCGGTGCCGTCTCTCGATACGGCGGGGTCGGCGACGCCATTGCGGCGGGCGATGGCGCGGCGGATGCTATCGAGGGGCGTAATGCTCAAAATGAGGTCCTTTCTATTGCTGCGTTCTAGTATAGACGCGGCGGTGTTCGGTCGTGTTTTTGAACAGGTTGTTCAATAATTTCGGCGGCGCCATTCAGTAGCCGGCACTTTGGGAACGTCCCCAAGTGCCGGCATCTGGGGACATTCCTTGGTTGTTGCCTGTTCAAGGGTGTCCCCAACGACTAGTCGTTTAAAAACGTCCCCAATGACTAGGCCGCTTGCCTGCGATTTTTGACCGTTGGGCGGGCTTGCCGCCCTTGCCGCAAAAACGTTTTTGCATATCGGGTACAACGGGCTTTACGTGAGTAAAGTGCGCGCCGCGTCCATGTGTCGCGTTTTTAAAGGAGGCCCCATGCCTGGTGTTACCCCTGCAGAAGTTTTGTCCAACTTTGGTATTACGCTCGTTGAAGATCCCGCCGAGAATCAGCCCCGTCTGCTGGTCGATCTACCCGCCGCGGAGCTCGTCGAACACGCTATCCGCCGCGAAGAAGGCCGCATGGCATCCAACGGCGCGCTGGTGATCGAGACGGGGGAGCGTACCGGCCGTTCCCCCAATGACCGCTTTATCGTTGACACCCCCGATGTTCACGACAAGATCGCCTGGGGTGCGGTCAACCGCCCGCTGTCCGTCGAGAGCTATGAGGCCATCAAGGCCGGCATCGTCGACTATCTCAACGAGCGCGACGTGTTCGTCACGCGCGGCATGGCGGGCGCCGACCGCAACCACACGCGTCGCCTGCTCGTTGCCTGCGAGCGTGCCAGCCAGGCACTCTTCATTAAGCAAATGCTCGCCCGTCCGCTCGCCCGCGAAATCGCACGCACCGGCGAGCCGGACTTTTGCGTGCTCGCCGCACCTGGCTACCAGTGCGACCCTGCCATCAAGGGCCTCAACTCCAGCGCCGCCGTGGTCATTAACTTCCAGGAACGCGTGATTCTGGTCGCCGGCACCGGCTACTCCGGCGAGATCAAAAAGTCGATCTTCAGCGTCATGAACTACCTACTGCCCGTCGAGGACGACGTGCTGCCCATGCATTGCTCGGCCAGCATGGATCCCGTCACGCACGAGACTGCCGTGTTCTTTGGCCTGTCCGGCACCGGCAAGACCACGCTTTCTGCCAACCCCACGCGCCTGCTGATCGGCGACGACGAGCACGGCTGGTCCGACATGGGCATCTTTAACATCGAGGGCGGCTGCTACGCCAAATGCGAGGGCCTGGACGCCTTTCACGAGCCCGAGATCTTCAACGCTGTCCGCTTTGGCGCGATCTGCGAAAACGTGGTGCTCGACGAGAACCGCAAGCCCAACTACGATGACATCTCGATTACGCACAACACGCGCGTGGCCTATCCCGTGGAGCACATTCCTAACGCGTGGACTAAGGGCATGGGCACCACTCCGAGTGTCGTGCTGTTCCTGACTTGCGACGCTTTTGGCGTGCTGCCGCCCATCTCGCGTCTGACGGCCGACGCCGCCATGTACCACTTTGTGACGGGCTTTACGGCTAAGATTCCCGGCACCGAGGTCGGCGTCACCGAGCCCACACCCACGTTCTCTTCGCTGTTCGGCGAGCCGTTTATGCCACTCGACCCCATGGTTTACGCCAAGATGCTCGGCGAGCGCATTGCCGACGGCCGCACGCGCGTGTACCTGGTCAACACCGGCTGGATCGGCGGCGGCTACGGCGTGGGCCATCGCATCGAGCTTGCCTACACGCGCTCGCTGGTCGCGCGCGCCCTCGACGGTACCATCGAGGACAGCGAGTTCGTGCACGACGACATCTTTAACGTCGACATTCCCACCACGTGCCACGGTGTGCCCGACGGCATCCTGGTGCCGCGCCAGTACTGGCAGAGCACCGCTCGTTACGACGAGGCTGCACACAATCTGGCCGTGATGTTCGAGGAGAACTTCGAGAAGAAGTACTCGCACCTGCCCGAGTCCGTCAAAGCCGCCGGCCCGCACGCCCAGGTGTCCGCCGAGGCCCGTCATCGCGGCCGCGGTCTGCTGGGACTTCGCCACTAGCTTCGCCGTGAGTCCATATCCACCACAAAGAGGACAGGCACCTTTGTGGTGGTTTTGCTCGCGTGGATGACTCGGGTTACAATACGCCTGACATATCGTTCCCTTCTCCGGATGGGGACAGCGCAAGCGTTCTTGTGACGGCACCGTAGGACTTTGAAGGTGGCCGTTGTAAGGGCGCTTTTTGTTTAGGCGCCCTCACTCGGGCGCGCACAATGAAGGGAGCACGTATGAAGGGCTTTGTTGCCGAGAATTCGTTTTGGGAGCTGTTTCCGCAGGCAGCGGTCGGCGTGGTGGTCGTGGAGGGCATGAAGCCCACGGCTCAGATTCCTCAAGAGGACGTGGATGCGATTGCGGCGTTGCTTGACCGCGCCAATATCGATGCGGAGCGTCATCTGACCAGCGACACTATCAGCGAGAACGCACCGGTCAAGGCATGGCGCGAGGCCTATCGTCTGTTCAAGACCAAGAAAGGCGCGCGCTGCTCGATCGAGAACTTGCTCAAACGCGTGCTCAAAGGCAAGCCGGTGGGCCACATTACGCCCGCGGTGGATATTTACAACACGGTGTCGCTGACCTACGCGCTGCCCGTGGGAGGCGAGGATCTGCATGCGATCGAGGGAGACCTTCGCCTGAAGGTGACCGACGGTGGCGACGCGTTCTTGCCGCTTGGCGAGGAGGCGGACGATCCGACGCTGCCCGGCGAGCTCGCCTACATCGATGATGCGGGCGCCGTGTGCCGCTGCTGGAACTGGCGCGACGGCGTTCGAACGGCTCTGTCCGATGATTCGGCCGATGCGTTCCTGGCGATTGAGTGCGTGGAGCCCGAGCGAATGGAGGACTGCCAGGCCGCCATCGACCGTCTTGCCGATCTGCTCGAGCGGTATTTGGGGGCGACGGTTGTCGTTAAGACGCTTGTGACCCGCGACAATCCCTGTGTGGAGCTGTAGCGGCGTCTGCGGATCATGTTCGCCGGTCAAAACCACCACAAAGGTGCCTATCCCCTTTGTGGTGGTTTTTATGTTGATGGGTTAACAAATAGGGCGTGCAGGGCTGGCGGCCGTTAAGTACGGCTAAGATGTTTACCCGTTAGCATTATGCAAGCGAAAGGCGGTCGTCTCCCATGCAGCAGAGCGACGAGACACGTTTCGAGGACTTTGTCGGACTGATCAGCGGACTCTACAAGGAGATCCAGCGCATTAAGACGTCTGAGGGCGCAAGGCTGGGTCTCAAGGGCTCCGACGTTATGTGCCTGTACTATCTTGAGCGCAGCAAGGACGGCCTGACTGGCGCCGATCTGGCTCGCATGGCAGGCGTGACCCGCGCCGCCGTCTCGCGTACGCTCGCGCATCTGGAGGAGGGTGGCTACGTCGAGGTCGATGATTCGGGCGATGCCGCCGTTAAGTATCGTGCTCCGGTGCGCCTGACCGCTCTGGGTGGCGAGAGCATGAGCGAGGCGGACCGCATCATTCGCGAGGTGCTCGATACCACCGGTAAGGCTATGGGTGTGGAGCAGCGCGAGCAGATGTATGCGTCGCTGCGCACGATTCTCAACACCCTGCGCGAGATCTAAGGCCGCCAAGGCATTTGCTTCCAATTAACAACTTAACAACTGCATAGTCCCGTTTGAGTGCGTATACCGTGCCGGGGCATTGCTGTCAAAATTCCCTGCGCGAGGTCTGCGCAAGAAAGGATTCGTTATGTCCGTCCGCATTATTACCGATTCCGCAAGCGATATGTCGCCGGCGGAGCACCCGGCACTGGACGTTTTGCCGCTGTCCGTCACCTTTGGCACCGATGTGTACATGGATGGCATCGACATCGATCACCAGCGCTTTTACGAGATGCTCGTGGAGCGCGATGAGCTGCCCAAGACCGGCCAGGTCAACCCGTACGCGTTTTCGCAGGCGATTGCCAAGGTTCGTGAAGCCGGCGATGAGGCTGTGATTATTACCGTGGGCGCTAAGCTATCAGGCACCAATCAGAGTGCCCGTACCGCACTTGCCGAGGCGCCAGGTGGCGACGTGTTCGTGGTAGACAGCAACAGCGTCACCTTGGGCGAGCGCGTCCTGGTCGAGTATGCGCTGCGCTTGGTGGACGAGGGCCACAGTGCATCTCAGATCGCGGCGGCTGTCGAGGCCGTGCGCGACCGTGTGGTGGTTATCGGCCTGCTCGAGACGCTGGAGTACCTGGTGCGCGGCGGTCGTCTGTCTGCTGCGGCCGGCGCCGTGGGCACGCTGCTCAACGTAAAGCCTGTGGTGGCTGTCGAGGACGGTCTGATCGTGCAGCTGGGCAAGGCGCGCGGTTCCAAGAACGGCCGCAACCTGCTGAACCAAAAGGTCGAAAAGGCGGGCGGCATCGACTTTTCCATGCCGCTGGCGCTCGGCTATACGGGTCTTTCGGATGCGGTGCTCAAGAAGTATATCGAGGACAGCGCGGCACTGTGGGCTGGTCACACCGAGGGCGAACTGCCCGTTCACACCATTGGCGCCACCATCGGCACCCACGTAGGCCCCGGCGCCGTAGCCGTAGCCTTCTTCCAGCCCGCTAACTAACCGACCTGCCATAAACCACCACAAAGGGGACAGGCACCTTTGTGGTGGTTTATGCTTTTCCGGGTGGAAGGGAGCGAGCAATGGCGTCTGAGGGCTTTTTTGAACGGGTGTACGAGGTGGTCGAGCAGATTCCCGAGGGGATGGTCGCCACCTACGGTCAGGTGGCGCTGCTCGCCGGTCGTCCGCGGAGTGCGCGGTACGTGGGCTACGCGCTGCACAGCAATCCGCGCCCCGGCGAGATTCCCTGTCACCGCGTGGTGTTTGCCGACGGCCGTATCTGTGAGGGCTTTGCCTTTGGCGGGTCCGATGCTCAACGTGAGCTTCTGCTGGGGGAGGGTGTGGCGTTTAAGGACGACATGCACGTCGACTTGGCCGCCTGTCGCTGGCCTGCCGGACTCTAGCGGCTCTGCCGTGGCCAAAACCACCACAAAGGTGCCTGTCCCCTTTGTGGTGGTTTTCCGTTGCAGGTTTACCGGAGCTAACTTATGGAGAAGGTATGGCGGCGCATATTGACGCTAGAAAGTAAACCACGGTGAACTATATTGGTTTCAGCAACGGAGCAGGCAATAGGCGATGAAAAAGCCTGCCCTGTTGAGTTTGATTCGCATTCCTCCCCTCTGTGCGATTCAACGGTGTACTTCGGGAACAGGCCCGCTGGCAACTAACTGCCAGCGGGCCTGTTCCTGTTTGTCGGGGGAGTGCGATGGACGGAGCCGAAGCGGTCCGGCTCCAAAAAAGGCGGACGCCGTAGCGCCCGCCCTATAGCAATCGAAAGCTCAAGCCAGCAGATCGGTCTAGTACACCATGCCCATGGCGTCCTGAACCTCGGCCAGGGTCTGCTCGGCGATCTCGTTGGCGCGACGGTTGCCCTCATGCAGGACGTCCTTCACATAGTCCAGATCGTTCTCGTAGCGCTGGCGACGCTCGCGGATCGGTGCGAAGTACTCGTTGACGGCCTCGGTCACGTACTTCTTGAGCTGGCCGGAGCCTCCCATGCCAATCTCCTCGGCAATTTCGACCTCGGAACGGCCGGTGCAGATGGCGGCCGTCGAAAGCAGGCCAGACACGCCGGGGCGGTTCTCGGGGTCGAACGTGATCATGCGCTCGGAGTCGGTCTGGCTCTTCTTGATGCGCTTGGCCGTCTCCTCGGCGGTCATCGAGATGTTGATGGCGTTGCCGTAGCTCTTGCTCATCTTGCGACCGTCCAGGCCGGGCAGCAACGGGGTCTCGGACAGCAGCGCGTCGACCTCGGGGAACACCTTGCCGTAGCGGTTGTTAAAGCGGCGGGCGATGGTGCGGGTGAGCTCGATGTGCGGCAGCTGGTCGCGACCGACGGGCACCACGTTGCCCTTGCAGAACAGGATGTCGCAGGCCTGATGCACCGGGTAGGTGAGCAGAAGGCCGGTGAGCTCGTGGCCCGAGGCCTCCATCTCGGCCTTGACGGTGGGGTTGCGCGCCAGCTCGGCCTCGGACACCAGCGACAGGAACGGCAGCATGAGCTGGTTGGCGGCGGGCACGGCGGAGTGCGCGTAGATCATGGTCTTGTCGGGGTCAATGCCGCAGGCAAGGTAGTCCATGACCATGTTGTACACGTTGTCCTGGATGTGCTCGGTGGTGTCGCGGTCAGTGATGACCTGGTAGTCGGCGATGAGCACGTTGGTCTTGGCGCCCATGTTCTGCAGCTCAACACGGCCCTTGAGGGTACCGAAGTAGTGGCCCAGGTGCAGACGGCCGGTGGGGCGGTCGCCGGTGAGCATGGTGAACTTCTCGGGCGTTTTGGTCAGGCCCTCGCGAATGGCGTTGCTCTTTTGCAGCGCGACTTCGTAGCTGTTCTCGTTTGGCATGATTGCTCCTAACGTATGTTCATGGGTCAAGATGATAACGCGTTTATTGGAGGGGCGGTGCGTAGGTAGGCGAGGGGCGGGAGAGGGACGCGCGTGGTGCGGCTTGTGCGATGGGTACGGCGCGGCTGAGCTTGGCCAGCGGCGCCTGGGCGCATCCTCGGCAGCTTGCCCTAGAGCTTGTGGTGGCGCTCTTCCTTACGCTCTTCTGCTGCCTGCTCCTCCTGCTTAAAGGCGGGGTCGTCGGGGGTGACGAGCTCGTCCTCGTGCGTGCGCTTGTTGTAATGGTGGCGCAGCACGGGCTCAAACAGATGAAGATGCTTGGCAAAGGCCGCCGAGCCAATGGCGAGCACGGTAAAGATGAGCACGCGCATGGGCACCTCGACCTGGTTAATCGCGGCGGCGCCGGCCGAAAGCATGATGCACCAGGCATAGATGAGCAGCACGGCCTGTTTTTGGTTGTAGCCTTCTTGGATCAGGCGGTGGTGGATGTGGCCCTTGTCGGCCTGCCCAATGCTAATGTGGGCGCGCCTGCGGCGCACGATGGCGCTAAACGTGTCGATGATGGGCACGCCGGCAACGATGAGCGGGATGATAAGCGAGGTGAGCGCGGCGGTGCGGCTCACGTTGAGCAGCGAGATGGAGCCCAGTGCAAAGCCCAGAAGCAGCGACCCCGAGTCGCCCAAGAAGATGCTTGCGGGGTTGAAGTTGTAGCGCAAAAAGGCCAGACAGGCGCCAAAGAGCGCAATGGAGAGCGCGGCGGCGTCGATGCGGCCCGAGAGAACGGCCATCGAAAACATGGTGAACGACGCGATGCCGCAGATGCCCGTGGCCAAGCCGTCGAGGCCGTCGATGAGGTTAATGATGTTGGTGAATGCCACCAGATAGATCACGGTGATGGGGTAGGCGAGCCATCCGAGCATGATTTCGCCGGGGGCAAACGGGTTGACGATGACGCCGATCCGCAAGCCACCGATACAGGCGATGAGCGCGGCGAGGACCTGCCCGGCCAGCTTTTGTTTGGGCTTGAGTTGGAAGACGTCGTCGATAGCGCCGGTCGCAAAGATGACGGTAAAGGAGAGCGCCAGCATGGGATAGCTAATGTGAAGGCGCGGGTGCGGCACCAGGACGGGTGGCCAGCCTAGGTGCCAGGTGCCTAGGATTTGCACAATGCAGGCAACGACCAGGCCCAAAAACACCGCCGTTCCGCCCAAACGCGGGATGGGCTTGGTGTTGATGCGGCGCTTAGAAGGATAGTCGACGGCATCGAGCTTAATTGCCAAGCGCTTGACCAGGGGCACCGCGAGGAAGGTCGTGATAAAGGCCGCTGCTGCCACGCATAGGTACGGTATGTAGCTCGGGGATGAAGCCATGAATCTAAAAACCGCCAAGCGTCGAAGGAAAAGGTCAGAAGAACGCCATGCGCAAAGGGCATAGCCGAACCATAATACTCGACAAAGGGGGGTGCATGTAATTGCACGCAGCGATAATCACGCGCTTACCAGATATTGGGATGTTGTCGATGGCTTGTCGGGATGCCGGCGGGAATCCATATGGACCGTAATGGTGATTTTCGGCAAAAGAAAACCACCCCCCACGTTACGAAAATGAACCCACCTAAAACAGGTGGGTGCCCTCATCGACTGTTCCAGCGTCCTTAACAACGAAGGATACCTGTACTAGGTACGACTGTGTGGGCTCCCTAAATAAACGCGACGGTTCACCCAGTTGCTCCGCGGGGGGCGGAATACCTACATCATAAAGCGGCACTTTGTGGATTCCAGTCTTGACATTACAAAAATCGTGTCGGACGATTACGGCGCCTTAGGGACGGAGCCGTCTGCGCGGTCCGGGCCTTTACATTTGAGCTGCTGAATCGTTGTTTTGGAGCATGTTTTTATGCCGACGTCGTTGACCGAACTTTTTTCGCCCGCCTGCCATTTGTGTCCGCGCCGTTGCGGCGCGGCGCGCGATGAGGGCGCGCGCGGCGTATGCGGTGCTAACGACACGCTCAGGGTGGCCCGCGCGGCGCTTCATATGTGGGAGGAGCCGCCTATCTCGGGCGAGGCCGGTTCGGGCACGATCTTCTTTAGCGGCTGCTCGCTTAAATGTATCTACTGCCAGAACCACGAGATCTCGACCGGCAATTTTGGCCTTGAGATTTCGCCTGAGCGCCTGGTCGAGATTATGCTGGAGCTGCAGGAGCAGGGTGCCAACAACATTAACCTGGTGACGGCGACGCACTACGCGCACCTGCTGCCGGCTGCGATTGCCGCGGCACGGGCGCGCGGGCTGGTCATCCCGATCGTTTACAACACGAGCGGCTATGAGCGGGCGAGTGCCGTAGCTGCCCTGGGTGACCTGGTCGATGTGTGGCTCACCGACTTTAAATATGCCGATGCGGCGCTTGCGCAGTCACTCTCTCATATAAAGGACTACCCACGTGTGGCTGTGTCAGGCCTGGCTCAGATGGCGCGCGAGATCGAGCGCCGTGGGGGAGAGCTGGTGGACGGGGACGGGCTCATGAAGCGCGGTATCATCGTGCGCCACCTGGTGCTGCCGGGGCATGCGGACGATTCGTGCCGCGTGCTGGACCTGGTGTGGCAGACGGTGGGCGACGTGCCGATTTCGGTTATGAACCAGTACACGCCCAATGCACTCATGCGCGAGCAGGGCGGCGAGTTGGCCCGTGCCGTAACGCGCGAGGAGTACGAGCAAGTGCTCGACCATGCCGACGACCTGGGCTTTACGACGATGTTCTGGCAAGAGGGCGGCGCGGTAGACGAGAGCTTCACCCCGGCCTTCGACACCACCGGTGTTCTTACCAGCGCAAAGTAGTGCGTTCGTCGATGATTTTTCTGGGACGGGGATTAAAAAATCATCGGGCGAATGGTAGTCAAAAAAGCTCCGCCCCAAAAAGACTGGTTATT
This sequence comes from uncultured bacterium, assembly GCA_905214105.1. Classification (GTDB taxonomy): domain Bacteria; phylum Actinomycetota; class Coriobacteriia; order Coriobacteriales; family Coriobacteriaceae; genus Collinsella. The sequence continues at coordinate 149,715 of CAJMKK010000003.1, read as the reverse complement.
GGGCGTTGACAGTTGGCGAGCCGTAGGTAAAATATCGACTTGTCCTGGGGACGTAGCTCAGTTGGGAGAGCGCTGCCGTCGCATGGCAGAGGCCGAGGGTTCGACTCCCTTCGTCTCCACCCTTGGATTTGATAAGCCGCTGACATTGTGTCGGCGGCTTTTTTTAAAAGAAAGGGCTGTACCATGGCCGAGCTTGAGTCCCAACCATTGTCCGACGAGGAGCGCGCTGAGTTGGAAGAGCTCCGCGCTGAGAAGGCACGCCGCGAGGCTCGGGAAGAGGCCCGTCGCGAGCGAGAGGAGCTGGCTGCCCTGCGCGCCGAGCGTGCGAAGGCCGAGGAGGTCGCCGCGAACGCCGCATCCGCACCGGCGCCCGCGCCCGCACCCAAGCCCGCTGCCGCGAAGCCTGCACCTGCCGCGCCCAAACCTCAGCCTAAAAAGGCCGCTCGTTCCAAGTCCGTCGAGCCCAAGCCGAGCCGTGACGAGATGACCTTTGCACAGCGCATGGTTACCTCCAAGGAGCCTACGGGCGAGAACGAGATCCCTGGCATGGCGCCGGCTCAAAAAATCATCATTGTCCTTGCCCTCATCGCGTTCGTCATCTTTATGGGCTACACGATCCTGACCAGCATGGGTCTGCTCTAACCGATTTGCATCGGGCGTCATGTCCGCATGCTCTGCTCTCGTCCAACCCTCAAATTCTGCACCACACATCCGAAAGGTCGCCCCATGGCTTTGACCGACATCTCGCATCCCACCGACATTGCAATGCTCACCGATCTGTACGAGCTCACTATGGCCCAGGGCCTGTGGGAGAGCGGCAAGGCCAATGAGCAGGGTTGTTTTACCGCGTTTTACCGCGACCATCCCTTTGGCAGCGCCTATGCCGTCATGTGCGGCACCGCCGAACTGCCCGAGTTGGTCGAGAATCTGCGCTTTACGCCCGAGGACATCGACTACCTCGCCTCGCTCCAGGCCCCTGCCGGCGGCGCGATGTTCAAGCCTGGATTCCTCGACTATCTGCGCGATTTTCGTGCGCATGTAAACATCGACGCCGTGCCCGAGGGCGAGCTCGTCTTTCCGCGCGAGCCCATGGTGCGCGTCACCGGCCCCGCGCTGGAGTGCCAGCTGCTCGAGACGGCGCTGCTCAACATCGTCGGGTTCCAGACGCTTGTCGCCACCAAGACGGCGCGCGTGGTGCTCGCCGCCGACGGTCGCCCCGTGGCGGAATTTGGCCTGCGCCGAGCCCAGGGTCCCGATGGCGGCCTGGCCGTTGCGCGCGCGAGCTACGTTGCCGGCTGCTCCTCTACGTCCAATGTGCTCGCCGGCCGCCGCTACGGTATTCCCGTCTTTGGCACGCATGCGCACAGCTGGGTGATGAGCTTCGATTCTGAGCTCGAGGCCTTTCGCGCCTTTGCCAAGTCGAGCCCCAAGAACTGTACGCTGCTCATCGACACCTATGACGTGCGCGAGGGCTGCGAACATGCCATTACGGTTGCCAAGGAGATGGAAGCGGTGGGCGAGCGTCTGTCGGCTATTCGCATCGACTCCGGCGACCTCGCCAAGCTCTCCAAGTATGTTCGCGGCCGTTTTGATGCCGAGGGCCTGCCCTATGTGGGGATCTCGGTTTCTAACGATCTGGATGAGTACACGATTCAGTCGCTGCTCGACCAGGGCGCGCCCATCGACAGCTTTGGCGTGGGCACCAAGCTCGCGACCTGCTACGATCAGCCGGCGCTGGGCGGCGTGTACAAGCTTTCCGCCCGCCGTGCGAGCGAGGCAGATTCATGGACGCCGGTGGTCAAGCTCTCCGAGCAGCCCTACAAGCGCACGATCCCGGGTGTGCAACGCGTGCGCCGTTATTACGACGGCTTTGGCGGCCCGGTCTGCGACATGATCTACGACGAGGACCATCTGGCGGGGGAGGGCGCCGCGCGCGGCAATACCCTCGTGGCTGTGAACGATGCCGCCCTGGTGACCGACGTGTCCGAACTTGAGTATCGCGAGCTGCTGGTGCCGATCGTGCGCGATGGCAGTGCGGTGGCTCCGCGTGAGAGCATCCAGGACGCGCGCGAGCGCTGTGCTTGGGCGCTCGATCATCTGGACGCAGCTTTCAAGCGTTTCCTGTACCCGCAGACCTATGTGGTGGGCATGGAGCAGGGCCTGGCTCAGGTGCGCGACGAGCTCGTGCGCAAGAACATGGCCGCGGCCTCTGCCTTTCCCTGGGCTCACTAATTCCTTGGGCGGTAGGGGCGAGTCACGCTCTCTTGGCCGCCAGCTCGGCCGAACCCTCCACAGTTGATTGGTTTGACGTATGACGACTTCTTATAAAACGATGGTGGTAAAGATCGGTTCGTCCACGGTGGTGGGCGCCGATGGCAAGGTCAACCGCTCCTTTATCGGCGGGCTTGCCGATCAGGCCGCAGCGCTGCGCAAACTCGGCTGGCGTCTGGTCGTGGTGAGCTCGGGCGCTATCGCCTGTGGCTATCCCGTGTTGGGCTTCGACCGCAAGCCGGTCGGCGACCTTCCGAGCTTACAGGCCTGCGCCTCGGCCGGTCAGTGCATCATCTCGTCGGCCTACGACGAGGAGTTTCATGCGCGCGACCTGCTCACCTCGCTCGTACTGCTCACGCGCCATGATACGGCCCGCCGTACGTCCTACCTGCATGCACGCGACGCCCTGCTACGCCTGGTGGAGCTGGGTGTGGTGCCGGTCGTCAACGAGAACGATACCGTTACCGTCGATGAGATCAAGTTTGGTGACAACGACACGCTGGCGGCGCTTGTGAGCTGCCTGGTTTCTGCCGATCTGTGCGTGACGCTCTCGGACATCGATGGCCTCTATACCGCCAATCCGCACGAGGACCCCACGGCCGAGTTCGTCCCGGTCGTGCATAAGATCGATGCCAAGATTATTGCCTCGGCGGGCGATTCTTCCACATCGGTGGGCACGGGCGGCATGATTACCAAGATCCGCGCGAGCCGCATCCTGATGACGGCGGGCATTCAGAGCGTGATTTGCTCGGGCGAGGAGCCCGATGCGCTCGTGCGCCTCGCCCGCGGCGAGAGCGTGGGCACGCTGTTCGATCCGCCGGCGGAGCGTCTGGACATCGCACCCCGCAAGCTGTGGATCGCACTGGGCGACAAGGCGCATGGCTCGGTGACGGTCGATGATGGTGCCGCGAAGGCGCTGGTCAGCCGTGGCTCTTCCTTGCTTGCGGTGGGTATTCGCGAGGTCGATGGCCAGTTTGCCGAGGGCGATGTGCTCGACGTGTGCGACCCGAGCGGCATGGTCGTCGCCCGCGGTATTGCCGAGGCCGATTCGGACGTGCTGGAACTTGCCGCCGGTCGCCGCCAGGACCAGATTGCCAGCAACCGCCTGCTGGCAGACCTGGCCGAGAAGCCCGCGATACACAGGGATAACTTGATCGTATTTGCATAAAGAAAGACAGCGCTGCGGATCGTTTCCCGCAGCGCTGTCTTTCTCGTGCCAGCACTTGGGGACGTTCCTATTGTGCCGGCAGGCGGGGACGTTCCTTTACTAGAAGATCCGGCGCAGGTCTCCGCGGTTGAGGGCTTCGTCGAAGAGGCGCTTGAACACCACGCTGCCGTGCAGACCGTCGTGCTCGAACTCGTTGGTCACCCAGGCATGCGAGTTGCCCACGCGGCTGAGCGTATCAAGCTGCAGGCCCGAATCCACGTACATGTCGTCGAAATACACCGCGGCCTGCAGGGGCACCTCGTTGCACGCCAGTCGCTGCGGGTCGTAGATCTTATCCCAGCTGGTGTCTTCCATCAGCAGGTCCATGGCGGGCTTGAAGGGCTTGAGCTCGGGCATCTGCTCAAACATCCACGGGAACATGGCCTCGCCGGTAAACATGAGCGGGCGCGCGAGGGTGTCGAACTCGGCACGGTGTGCCTTCTCTTCTGCCGCGGCCCAGCGAATGGGCATGGTATCGCCGTCGGCGTAGATGAACTCCTGCAGTGTCCAGTACAGCGGGTTTGTACGCGTGTTGGTGCGCTCGAAGGCGCGCATCAAAAAGCTGTCAGATACCGAGGCGTCGCAGGTCAGCGTGCCGTCGCCATCAACAAAAGCGTGATCGATAATCCAATGCATGCGTTCGAAGCTCGGCTTCATGCCAAAGTCGCTGCCCATGAGCTGTAGGCGCTCGACCGTCATCGGCGAGCCGTCGGGCAGCACGGGCTTCTGTGCCTCGAGCGCATCGGCCAGGGCTGCCACGCGCTCGACGTCGGCGGGGTAGCGGTCGTAATACTGCTGCGTCTTGGCGGCCATGCGCGGGAAGGTGTGCGCGTAGACCTCGCTGGCGCTCGCCGGCACGTGGGGGATGCCGCCGCAGGTAAAGCTCGCCGCCACGCCCTCGGGGAAGAGCGACAGATAGCTCAGCGTCAAAAAGCCGCCGTAGCTCTGGCCGAGCGTGACCCACGGCTTGCCGCCAAAGCCCACCAGGCGCAGGTACTCAAAATCGCGCACGATGGAGCTGGCGAGGTGGCGCTTGAGGAAGTCCGCCTGTGAGCGGGCTGTATCGGCGCCGGCTGCCTCGGCGCGCTCGCCCAGTGCCTTGATCGTGCGTCCGTCCACGCAGCTACTGCGTCCGGTGCCGCGCTGGTCGGGCAGGACCACGCGGAAGTGCTTGACGGCCTCCTCGATCCAGCCGTCGCTTGTGGGCGACAGCGGACGCGGGCTCTCGCCGCCGGGGCCGCCCTGCAAAAACAGAAGGAGCGGCAGGTCGTCGTTGATGCGGTCGGGTGCGCAGACCACGCGGTAGAAAAGCTTGATGCTCTCAGGCGCGCCGGCGATGGGTGCCGGCATAGCGCCGCGGCGCATGGTGCTGCCGACGGCCAGGAGCATCGGCTCTAGGCCGCGCCAGTCAAGGGGGACGTCGATGCTGTGGTCCTCGACGTAAAGGCCGGGGACGTGGTACGAAGTGATGAGGGCCATGTGAGTCTTCCGTTCGTTGCGGTGTTTCGGGTTGACCAATTCTACCGCCGCGGGCGAGGCCATGCACAAATCGGCTACCATGGTTGCAAACTTCTAGGAGAAAGGGCCGCCTATGTCGGTCGATATAGCCACGTATGTCCATGATCTTGCCGTTGCCGCCAAGGCAGCGTCGGCCTCGCTTGCCACGGCGAGCAACGAGCAGCGCCAGGAGGCCGTGCGCGCCATGGCCGCAGCACTGCGCAACGGTGTCGACTCCATCGTTGCCGCCAATGAGCTCGATATGTCCGCTGCGCGCGATGCTGGTACCTCGGCCGGACTGCTCGATCGCCTGCTGCTGACGCCCGAGCGCGTCGAGGGCATGGCCGCCGGCCTGGAAAAGCTCGCCGAGCTGCCCGATCCCGTGGGCCGCGTGCTCGACCACCGTATACTCGCAAGCGGCGTGGACCTGACCCGCGTGAGCGTGCCGTTGGGCCTGGTCGCCATGGTCTACGAGGCGCGCCCCAACGTGACGGCCGATGCCGCAGGCATCTGCATCCGTACCGGCAACGCCTGCATTCTGCGCGGCGGCTCGCTGGCCTATCACTCGTGTGCCATGATCGCCGAGCTGCTGGCCGATGCGCTCGAGGCCAAGGGCTTCCCGCGCGAGGCCGTGTCGATGATCGAGTCCACCGACCGCGAGGCCACTGGCAAGCTCATGAAGCTTCGCGGCATTGTCGACGTACTCATTCCGCGCGGCGGTGCAGGCCTGATCCAGCGCTGCGTGCGCGAGTCGCTTGTGCCGGTGATCGAGACGGGCACGGGCAACTGCCACATCTACGTGCATGAATCCGCCGACTTTGATAAGGCGCTCAACATTATCGTTAATGCCAAGACCCAGCGCGTAGGCGTGTGCAATGCCGCCGAGTCGCTGCTGGTCGACCGTGATGTGGCCGATGCGTTTTTGCCTGCGGTCGTTGCCGTGCTGCACGGCCAGGGCGTGCTCATTCACGGCGACGAGGCCACGTGCGCCGCGTGCGCCGACGCCGGCTTTGTGGAGGGCGATGACTACGTCGCCGCGACCGAGGAGGACTGGGGTCGCGAGTACTTGGCTCTCGAGATGAGCGTGAAGGTCGTGGCAGACGAGGACGAGGCCATCGCACACATCAACCGCTACGGCACGATGCACTCCGAGGCCATAGTTGCCGAGGACACGGATGCTTGCGAGCGCTTCCTGGATGCGGTCGATGCCTCGGCCGTGTACGCCAATGCCAGCACGCGCTTCACCGACGGCGGCGAGTTTGGCCTGGGCGCCGAGATCGGCATCTCGACCCAAAAGCTCCACGCCCGCGGCCCCTTTGCCGCCGAGGCCCTCACCACCTACAAATACAAGCTCCGAGGCACCGGCCAGGTCCGCCCCTAACGCCCACTCAAACAATAACCACCACAAAGGGGACAGGCACCTTTGTGGTGGTTTTGACTAACTGTATCTAAGCATATTTGCGTCGCGCAAGAGGTGACATTTCGGCAGGTGGACGACTTAATCGGTGAGTAGATTCTCGCCGTTTTACGTGTGCCGTGAGGTTATTTTTGGCATGAGAGCAAGGAGACGCCCATGTCAAGAAAGCCGCGACAGAAATCGCAGACTGGCCTGTATCACATTACGATGAGGGGCAACGGCAAACAGCTTCTGTTTGAGGATGATGAAGACAGAAGACGCATTTTATCGCTTATTCGGTCTTCGATAGCGCGGTTCAACATTAGGCTTATTGCTTGGTGCCTGATGGGCAACCACGTTCATCTTGTCCTAAGTGACCCCGACGACAACATGAGCGAGGCCATGCATCTTGTTATGTCTTGCTATGCGACGTGGTATAACCGCCGACATGGGCATGTCGGACATGTTTTTCAGGATAGGTTCTCGAGCGCTTCGATTTCGAGCGAGGAATACCTTCTCGACGCTATTCGATATGTTCATTTCAATCCGCAAAAGGCTGGTATTTGTCCGTACGATGTATATCGATGGAGCAGTCATCTGGATTATGCCGAACGCGATCCGGATATCGCGACGGTTGATTTGGCGCTTGCTCGCCTTGCTTTTCCGCGCATATGCGATTATCTGGCCTTTATGGATGCGTCGAATGGAGCGGTTGTTCGACCACCGACCGGAGGACGAATTGGCGAGGACGAAGCGCTGGATGTGGGCGCGTCGCTGATCCGCTCGTTTGGCCTTAGCGAACTTTCCGCTGTCAAGGCCCTCGATAAGTCCAAGCGCAATGAGGTGCTTGCGGCAATGCGAGAAGCGGGGCTTTCAATTCGTCAAATACAGCGCTTGACGGGCGTGGGAGAGTGGTCGATCCGCAAAGCCGGGTAGCGTCTCTTCCGTTACAAACGAAAACCACCACAAAGGTGCCTGTCCCCTTTGTGGTGGTTTTAAGTGGCGTGGGCGGTTAGGCCTGGAAGGTGTCGCGGTCGGGGGCGAAGGATTGCATGGCCGCGATGGTACGGTCGAAGAGCTCGGGGAGCTCCCAGCCGAGCATTTCGGCGCCCTGCGAAATCACGTCGCGCGAGCAGCCGGCGGCAAAGCGCTTGTCCTTGAACTTCTTCTTGAGCGACTTGGTCGTAAAGTCCATAACGCTCTTGCTCGGGCGCATGATGACGGCGGCGCCGATCAGGCCGGTGAGCTCATCGCAGGCAAACAGGATCTTTTCCATCTGCAGCTCGGGTTTGGGCAGCGAGGTGTTGAAGTCCGACGTGTGCGTCTGGATGGCGCGAATGAGCTCGGGAGACGCACCCTCGCCCTTAAGAATCTCGGCAGCATAGATGGTGTGGTTCATGGGGTCGTCCTCATGCTCCTCCCAATCCAAGTCGTGCAGCAGGCCGACGATGCCCCAAAACTCCTCGTTCTCGGGGTCGAACTCGCGCGCAAAGTAGCGCATGGTGCCCTCGACCGTCTCGCCATGGGTGATGTGGAACGGGTCCTTGTTGTGCTCGTTGAGCAGTTCGAATGCGCGGTCGCGGGTGATTCCGGCGGTAAGTGGCTCTGCCATAAGAGACTCCTTGTGCTCGTAGGTATCGCTAAGAATGAATACTACTAGAACGACTAGAACGAAAAAACCACCACAAAGGTGCCTGTCCCCTTTGTGGTGGTTTTTGGCGCGGATGGGTTAGTTGAGGGCGGCTTGGGCTAGGCGGGCTTCGGCGTCCTCTTCTGTGACGCCCAGGGCCACGGCGAACTCCTCTATGGAGCGGCGCTTGGCCTCCTTAAGTACGCGCATGTAGTAGGAGCTGGGCTTTTTATCAGCTTCCTCGGCCTGGCGAATGCGGTGCATCATGGTCTTTGCCACGCGGACCGTCTCGGGCGCGCCCAGCTTGAGCTGCTGCTTAAAGTGCGTCTCCTCAAGCGAGCTGTTACGCTCGGTAAAGGTGTCGCACTCCAGCTCGTCATAGTGGCTCAGCAGGTGCTCGGCATCTTGCTGGGAGATGGCGGCATGCAAACGATCGGCCTGCGCCACGGGGTACATGAGGATCGTCTGCGCATGTCCCTGCTTGGTCTCGAGCAACAGCATGGGCTGCGGCGTGTCGTCCCTAAAACCGACGACGGTGCAGACTCCCTGACCCGGATGAATGACGTGTTGACCGATTGAGAACATGCTACCTCCAACTTATACGAATTTGCGTATGTCTAGAATACCACGCTGACGTGCGGAAACCCTTACTTTATGCAGGAAAAGCACACAACTCCGATAGGTAAGAGTATTCGATAAAAGACACAGCTCATTCACACCTTTATGCATTTTCAACGCGTGCATAATCTGCAGGCAGACCGGCATCTTTGAGTGACTCCATACAAGCTGTAGTCAATTTTGTGCATATGCAAGTTCGATTGGCTTTACCCTGCGATAGTGCCCGTCGCTTGTGATAGAGTGCTACAAACTCTGGCTTTTGCCCTACGAGTGACCAAGAGCTCGGGGGCTTTAACACAAGGAGGATCTATGCCCGAGAAGATTGAAGAGCTGGTACGCGCTGCGCTTGCTGCGGCCCAGGAGGCCGGCGACCTTTCCGCATTTGAACTTGACGATTGCGCCATCGAGCGACCGGCTGACACTTCTCATGGCGAGTGGACCTCCACCATGGCCCTGAAGTCCGCCAAGTTGGCTCACTGTGCCCCGCGCAAGATCGCCGAGGCTGTCGTTGCCCATATGCCTGAGGACCCCGCGATCGAGAAGGTCGAGATCGCCGGCCCTGGCTTCATCAACTTCTACCTCTCCGTCGCCGTTAAGAACGCCATCTTCGGCGAGGCCCGCGAGAAGGGCATGGACTTCGCTAAGTCCAACGTCGGTGGCGGCCTGAAGACCCAGGTCGAGTTCGTCTCCGCCAACCCCGTCGGCCCCATGCACATTGGTCACGGCCGCTGGGCCGCGCTGGGCGACTCCCTCTGCCGTGTTATGGACCATGCCGGTTACGAAATCCAGCGTGAGTTCTACATCAATGACCATGGCTCTCAGATGAACACCTTCGGCAACTCCATCAGCACGCGCTATATGCAGCTTGCCGACATCATCGCCAAGCAGGGCGTTGATATCGACGAGGCTCACAAGCTGCTGATCGCCGACCGTGACGCCTTCGTTGCCGACGAGAACGACGAGCATCCCGAGACCCATCCGTATCAGGACAACTTTGCCGAGACTCTGGGCAAGGACTCCTACGGCGGTGACTACATCATCGACGAGGCCGCCGAGTTCTGGCGCACCGACGGCGATAAGTGGGTCGACGCCGATCCGCAGGAGCGCATGGAGAGCTTCCGCGAGCGTGGCTACGTAAAGATGGTCGACAACATGCGCGACCTCTGCCATGCCGTCAACTGCGACTTCGATCGTTGGTACTCCGAGCGCTCGCTGTACGTGAAGGACACCGAGGGCGAGACCGCCGGCACCTCCGCCGTCGACCGCGCTTTTGAGAAGCTCGACAAGATGGGCTACCTCTACACCAAGGACGGCGCCCTGTGGTTCCGTTCCACCGACCTGGGCGACGACAAAGACCGCGTCCTGATCAAGTCCGATGGCGAGTACACCTACTTCGCCTCCGACGTTGCCTATCATTGGGACAAGTTCCAGCGCGTCGACCACGTCATCGACATTTGGGGTGCCGACCACCACGGCTACATCGAGCGCGTCCGCTGCGTCTGCGACGCTCTCGGCTATCCCGGCAAGTTTGAGGTTCTGCTGGGCCAGCTCGTCAACCTGCTGCGTAATGGCAAGCCCGTTCGTATGTCCAAGCGCAAGGGCACCATGGTGACCCTGCAGGAGCTCGTCGACGAGGTCGGCTCCGATGCCGCTCGCTACACGCTCATCTCCAAGAGCTCCAACCAGATGGTCGACTTCGACATCGAGGCCGTTAAGAAGCGCGACAACTCCAACCCGGTCTATTACGTGCAGTATGCTCACGCCCGCGTGTGCTCCATCCTGCGCCGTGCCGCCGACGTAACGCCTGAGCAGGCCGACGAGATGGGCATGAAGGCCGTTGCCGCCAAGGCCATCGGTGAGAACGTCGATTACTCGCTGCTGACCGACCCGACCGAGCTCGCCCTTTCGCGCAAGCTCAACGAGCTCACCGACCTGATCGCCAGCTGTGCTCGCGATCGCGCTCCGTTCCGTCTGACCCACTTTGCCGAGGAACTCGCTGGTGACTTCCACAGCTTCTACGCTGCCTGCCAAGTGCTGCCAAGCGAGGGCCGTCCCGTCGACCCCGAGCTTTCGCGTGCCCGTCTGGCCGCTTGCGATGCCGTCCGCGTGACGCTCGCCCTGGTGCTCACCCTCGTTGGCGTTTCCGCGCCTGAGCAGATGTAATCTGCGGGTCATTTGACCGTGTAGGTTTGGTTTAACTGAGCCCTATAAGCCCGATCTCCCACGGAGGTCGGGCTTTTTTCGCAAATGCCGACGTATTGACGAATTTCGAACTGCTGGAAATACGAAACTATGCCGGTTTACTACGATGAATTGAGAAGTTCCAACCACGCCGGCTTTTCGCAAAAAAGCGCAAGGCATCTACCTGCGGTTTTAGTTCAACATGTTTCGGAGTGGTCGCGGTTGAGCGATTCGTCGTAGTAAACCGCCATAGTTTTGGCGGAGGCAGTCTGATTTGTGAGTGGTAAACCAAAGAGTGTCCCTTTTGACTAGTCGTTTAAGAACGTCCCCAATGACTAAGTTGCAGGTGGCGGCGGTTGTGTTACACTAACCCTGCGTAGTTGACGCAATCATCTCGATACAGATCAATGATGTCCGTCGTCTTGAACGGAACTAGACTGTTTAGCCGCCCTGAAGGTTTATGCAGGGAGCATGTGATCACAGGGCTTGAAAAGAAAGTTGAGCAAACACTGTGTCTGATCAACAGCAAGAAAACGAAATAACGACGACGCAAGCCGCTCCCGCTGCACCGGTTGCGTCGGACCAGGTCGCGGCGCCCGCGCAAGCCTCGGCTCCTGATACGCCTAAGGCTGCTTTGACGCCTACGCCTTCAGCGGCTGAGAAGGCCGTGCCTGCAACTGGTGAGGAGGCTGCTCCGGCAAAGCCCAAGCGTACGCGCCGCACGGCCAAACCTGCCACTGACGGCGAGGAGGCCACCAAGCCCAAGCGCCGTACCACGCGCACGACGCGCGCCAAGCGCACCGTTGCAGCTGACTCTTCGGCGCCGATTTCCGATGAGGTCGCGCAGGCACGTGCGTTGGCGCAGATTAGCGAGGCTCAGGTGGTGCGCGCCCGCCGTCGTGCTGCCGAGCGCGAGGCCGCGGCTCTGACCGAGCTCGCAGCTCCGTCTGTGCCCGAGACGCCTGCCGCCGACCAGCCGACCGAGAAGCCGGCACCGCGCACACGCCGTCTCACGGCTGCTAAAGCCGAGCAGGTTGCTGAACAGGCAGCCCCCGAGCTCACTGAGGCTTCGGTCCGTTCCGCGGCAGGGGAGGGCACATCGCCTGCTGAGCCCGCTGCGCCTGTCGAGGCCAGCGAAGTTCCCGTTGTCGATCCGGCTTTGCGCCCGCACCGTCGCGGTCGCAAGCCCAAGGCCTTCGTCGAGGCAGAGAAGGCCGCAGCCGCAGCTGCAGCCGCTCGGGATGCTGCGGCGACCGCCGAGTCTGCAACCGCCGCCGACGCACCCGTCCAGGATGCTACGACTTCCGAGGCCGCTCCCGCCGATGTCGAGCCCGCCGACGTCCGTCCCGGTCGCAGCCATCGTACTGCTGCTAAGCGCACGTCCAAGGCCAAGGCTGCCAAGAAGGGTGCGTCCGAGGATTCCGCCGAGACGACCGCCGATGCATCGACTGATGCCGCCGAGTCCCAGGACGTCGAACAGCCTGCGTCCGAGAAGCCCAAGCGCGGTCGTAAGAAGTCCGCTAAGGCCAAGGCGTCCGAGCAGCAGGCTGATGTCGAAGCGCAGGTCGATTCCGGCGCCGAGGCCAATGACGCCGCTGCGGCCAATGCCGACGCCGCCGCAACCGATGGCGCCGCGCCCGCTGAGGCCGATGACAACGCTCGCCCCAACCGTCGCCAGCACAAGCGCAACGAGGAGCGCAACGAGCGCAAGGACGAGCGCAACAACGACCGTCGCAACCGCCAGCGCGATCGCAAACAGCGCAACAAGGAGCGTAACGCCGCCCCCACCGAGCCCACGCTTTCGCGTGAGGAGCTCGCTGCCATGAAGGTCGCCGAACTGCGCGAGAAGGCCAAGGAGTTCGAGATCGAGACCACCGGCAAGAAGAAAGCCGAGCTCGTCGAGGAGATCTACGTCACCGCCGCGAAGGCCGAGGGCTTCCGCGACATCAAGGGCATTCTGCAGATTCGCCCGGACAGCTCCGGCATCATCCACGCCCATGGCTACATGAAGTCCAACGACGACGCCTTCGTGCCCGCCTACCTCATCCGCTCCGCGCGCCTGCGCACGGGCGACGTCATCGAGGGCTCGCTGCGTCCTTCGCGCGGCGGCGACAAGCGCGCCGGCCTCGCCAAAATCACGACCGTCAACGGTCTGGACCCCGAGCAGATTCGCAACCGCCCCAAGTTTGGTGACCTCACCCCGGTCTATCCCAACGAGCCGCTGCGCATGGAGCACGGCAAGGACTCCATTACCGGTCGCGCCATCGACATCGTGTCGCCGATCGGCAAGGGTCAGCGTGGCTTGATCGTGTCCCCGCCCAAGGCCGGCAAGACCACGATCCTCAAGAAGATTTGCCAGTCTATCTCGATTAACAACCCCGAGGTGCACCTCATCTGCCTGCTCGTCGACGAGCGCCCCGAAGAGGTCACCGATATGCAGCGTTCCATCAAGGGCGAGGTTGTGGCGTCGACCTTCGATATGCCCGCCGACAACCACACTCGCGTGGCAGAGCTCGTCATCGAGCGCGCCAAGCGCATCGTGGAGCTGGGCGGCGATGTTGTGGTGGTGCTCGACTCCATCACGCGTCTTGCCCGCGCCTACAACTTGGCGGCGCCCGCCTCAGGCCGCATCCTTTCGGGCGGCGTCGATTCGGCGGCACTGTATCCTCCCAAGCGCTTCCTGGGCGCAGCCCGTAATATCGAGAACGGTGGCTCGCTCACCATCCTGGCCTCTGCCCTCATCGACACCGGTTCCAAGATGGACGAGGTCATCTTTGAGGAGTTCAAGGGCACCGGCAACATGGAGCTTAAGCTCGACCGCGACCTGGCCGACCGCCGCATCTTCCCGGCTATTGACCCCGTTGCCTCCGGTACGCGTAACGAGGACCTGTTGGTCGACGAGCAGATGCGTCCGTTTGTCTTTGGTCTGCGTCGCATTCTTGCCGGCATGAACAACACCGAGCGCGCAGCCGCATCGTTTATCAAGGGTCTTAAGGGCACCAACACCAACCAGGAATTCTTGGTGCGTTCGGCCAAAAAACACAGCGACTACGAGCAGACGTTCTAGGTTGTCATCCACACGCAGCGATAGTCATCAATGCGATAAAGGGCCGGGGCTTTGAGCCTCGGCCCTTTTCATATCGCCGCTCCGCGCTTATTTTTAGCCATAAGACCGACGAGCAGCAGGTTTCCCGTTTCAATCCGACATCGTCGCTTGCAATCGACGGGGCGGTTTCGCATAATAGCTTTTAAGCTTCGCGACGGAAAACGCAGATGATACGAACCATATACCGTTGCTTTGGGGCATAGCCCCGCTTCATCTTCTCTCGCGCAGCCAACTGAATGATGCGATTTGGGTGCTGGAAGATGGGGAGAGCTCATGGCTTCTTCTGATGCAACACAACGAGCAGTCCTTGCCGGACTTTCGTGCGGGATCGGCCTTGCCGCTCCCGTGGTTATGTATGCCGCGACGCTACCGTTTTCGTCTGTGAACGAGACGGTCGTGGCGGGTGCGGTTCCCTTCGCCGTGGGCGCGGTGGCGGGCGTGGGTATCTATGCCGCCTCGCTGGGTATCTCCGAGTATCGTGCGCGGCGTGAAGAGCGTCTGTTCCAGCCCGATGCCATGGGCGGTGCCGCCAATCTCAATCAGCATCAAAGCGAGTTCAAGACCGCCTCGATTCCAGCTCAGCAGCAGGATGCGACTCCTTACGCTGCGGCTTCTGCTTCTCAAGCTCAGGCGGAGCAGTCTACCTCGGCATTCCTTTCCGGCCTGACTGGTGCGTTCCAGCGCCGTCATGCCGATGATGGTGTTCCTACCATCGCTCGAGCCGCAGATGCTATGGACGAGGACGAGGCTTGGTCCATGATCGACAGTATGCTCGACGACGATTCGCCGGTGAGCTGCGACCCTGCACACTCGCGCGACGTCTATCAAGTCGCCATCGACGAGCTCACCAACGGCGGGCAGACCGGGTCCTTCAATCGCGACGACATCGCCGCCGCGGCACGCGCCGTGTCTGGCTCCCAGGCCGTCCCTGCGGGCAGCACGGCGGCTTTCGTGGCACTCGTCGCCAACGCGGCAGCCAATAACGCCTACAGCGCTACCTCGGCGGACGCGAACGCTTCTGGCGACAATTCGTACGTTGATGAAGCCATGGCCGCGGACGAGGAGGCCGTTGCCGCCCGCCGTGCCGCCGAAAGCTCGCTTTGGGGCGCTCCTGCCCAGCAGCAGGCGGCCGAGGCAGCGCCGTACAATGCAAACCTCGCCAGCATGCCTATCATCTCCGGTGCCGCGGACATCGATCTCGATGACCTCGATGAGCCTGCAGCCATCACCGCATCGATTGATGCCCAAGATCGTATCGACACCGGCGACCTTCCGGACGCCTCGCTCGAGGTTGATGTCCCCATGGCCGATTACTCGGGCCACGAGGACATGTGGGCCGCCGCCACCGCGATTCTGGATGAGGTTGACGAGCCTGCTCCTGTTGCAGCCCCTGCTCCCGTCGCTGCCCCTCAGCCTGCTGCCCCCGCCTATGTCGGCCGTCACAGCGCTGTGTTCCCCGACGATACCGCCCGTATCTCGCGTGAGAGCATTGAGCGAGCCGAGGCTATTGCCGCCGGCATTATGGAAAATCGTCGTCACGAGCGCGTCAATCAGATCCTCGAGGAAGAGATCGAGCGCCTGCAGTCCTCTACCGCCAAGCGTACGGGCCGTGCCTATCTGAGCGTTATCGAGGGTGGTACCGCCAGCTTCGCGCCGCTCCGCGCGGAGGCATAACTTCTGCATGGTTAAGATCAATCGAAAATGGGCGGTCGTGACCTGCCTGATGGCGCTCTTGATCTGGGGCAATTCGCTGGTTCCCGGCTCGGGGTCGGGCTCGCTGAGCCTAACGGTCATGGAAGCTATCCGCGGTTTCCTGCACGGCGTGGGACTTCCATATGAATGGGTGACCAATTTTGTTGTTCGCAAGTGCGCGCATTTTACCGAGTATATGGTGCTCGGCATCCTGGCAACGCACGCTTTTGATTTTGAGGGCCGGCGCACCTTTGACGTGCTGCTGCCCACGGCGGTGTTCCTGCTGCTGATTCCCTCGATTGACGAGACGATTCAGCTCTTTATTCCGGGACGCGCCGGCATGATCACCGATGTGATGATCGACTGCTGCGGAACGGCAACGGGCGTTGTGCTCCGATATCTCTTACGGTCGCTGATGTGCGCCAAAAAGGCCGCCTAGGACGTATTGTTTGGTCCTAGGCGGCCTTATTTATTTGAGGGTTTATATGAGGCGTGGTGGCGTCGTTCCATTGGTCGGATTTGCTGGGCGCGCCACGCCCCGTGGGTGCGTCTGTTACTGAAGCGCCTGTGCGCCCAGGGCCAGGCAGCCCATGATGCCCTGCTTGCCCTCGAGGCTGTTGTTGACGATGTAGTTATCGATGTCGTTGACCTCGGGCGTGACGATATAGCCGTTGAGCATCTCGGCGCACTTCTTGCGTGCGAGCGGCACGATGGGGGTGTGGTCGGCCACGCCGCCGCCGATGATGATCTTTTGCGGCGCGTAGCACAGCGTGTAGGTCATGAGTGCCTGTGCCAGATAGCCGGCGAGCAGGTCCATGGCCTCCGGGTCATCGGCCATGTCTCCGGCGCTCTTGCCATCCCAGCGCTTTTTAACGCCGGGGCCGGCGATGAGGCCCTCTAGGCAGTTGTCGTGGAAGGGGCAGGCGCTGTGCTCGCCAATGGTGTCGCGCGGGTCGCGCGTGACCAGGATGTGGCCGGCCTCGGGATGCATCATGCCGTGCACGAGCTTACCACCCGAGAGCACGCCGGCGCCCACGCCGGTACCGATGGTCAGGTAGACCACGTCGGTGAGGCCCTTGGCGCAACCAAAGGTGACCTCGCCCAGGCAGGCGACGTTGACGTCGGTATCGTAGCCGCAGGGGATATTGAGCTCGTTTTGGATAGTGCCCAGCAGGTCAAAGTAGCGCCATGTCGTTTTGGGCGTCTCCAGGATCTTGCCGTATTGGGGCGAAGCGGGGTTGACTGCGGTGGGGCCAAATGCGCCGATGCCCAGTGCGGCGATGCCCTTGTCGGCAAACCATGCGTTGACGGCCTCAACGGTCTCCTGCGGGGTCGTGGTCGCGATCTGCTCACGCTCTAGGACCGTACCGTCCGCATAGCCCGTGGCGCAGACCATCTTGGTGCCACCGGCCTCGAGCGCTCCGATAAGCTGCTGCTCTGCCATAGTATTCCTCTCTCTGGGACGAGTTGCTCCGTGACTAAAGTATAGAGCTCTAAACCATTTAAGAAAGCGCTATAGAGAGAAGCCTCGCAACGCAGCGGGCGGTGCGGGGCTTCTTTGGTTGCTTTAGTTGCCGGGCCGTCCTTACCCGCGCGGCTTGATTTTATCACGTAGCGACTTGAGGTTCTCCAGCGCCGCGTTAAGCGTCTCGTCTCGCTTGGCAAAGTGGAAACGAATCAGATGGTTGACGGGCTCGCGGAAGAAGCTCGAGCCGGGCACGGCGCCCACACCCACTTTAGACGCGAGGTCTTCACAGAACTCGAGGTCGCTGTCATAGCCAAACTCAGAGATGTCCATCATGACGTAGTAGGCGCCCTGCGGCACGTTATGCTCAAGACCGATGCTGTCGAGTCCCTGGCAGAACAGGTCGCGTTTGGCGGCATAGAGGTCAAGGACCTCATCGTAATAGCTGTCGTCGAAGTTGAGGGCGGTGACGACGGCTTCCTGCAGGGGAGCGGCGGCGCCCACGGTGAGGAAGTCGTGGACCTTTTTGATGCGCTCGGTGATTTCGGCAGGGGCGATAGTGTAGCCCAGACGCCAGCCGGTGATGGAGTAGGTCTTGGACAGCGAGCTGCAGCTGATGGTGCGCTCGAACATGCCAGGCAGCGTGGCCATGTAGACGTGCTCATGGGGTGCGTAGACGATGTGCTCGTATACCTCGTCGGTGATGCAATAGACGTCGTACTTTTTGCAGAGGTCGGCGATAAAGGTGAGCTCCTCGCGCGTAAAGACCTTGCCGCAGGGGTTGGAAGGGTTGCACAGGACGATGGCCTTGGGGTCGTTGTCGCGGAAGGCCGCCTCGAGTGTCTCGCGGTCAAAGTCGAATGTGGGCGGGTTGAGCGGCACGTAGATGGGCTCGGCCCCCGAAAGGATCGTGTCGGCGCCGTAGTTCTCGTAGAACGGCGAGAAGATGACGACCTTGTCGCCGGGGTTGGTGACCGTCATCATGGCGGCCATCATGGCCTCGGTGGAGCCGCAGGTGACTACGATATTCTCGTTGGGGTTCACCGGTATGCCCATAAAGTGCTCCTGTTTGGCGGCGAGCGCCTCGCGCATGGCCTGGGAGCCCCAGGTGATGGAGTACTGGTGATAGAGCGGCTTGGGATCGGCGGCGATGGTGCTCAGGCTGTTGAGCAGCTGCGCCGGGGGATCGAAGTCAGGGAAGCCCTGCGAGAGATTGACAGCGCCGTACTTATTGGAGATGCGTGTCATGCGGCGGATGACCGAATCGGTAAATCTTGCCGTGCGGTTGGAGAGTTCTTTCATGACGGTCCTTTCGAGCATTTGCAGTGGGGCAAGTTTACTCCTATGAAACCGGTGGGATTTGCTCGAAATGGATCCGAAAAACTCTTTTCAAAATTCTTGAAAATTGGGGCTTGCATCGCGTGGCGTTCCTTGCAATAATAGTCGAGCGCGAAGCGCACAGGACACGGTGGGTGTAGCTCAGTTGGCTAGAGCGACGGGTTGTGGTCCCGTAGGTCGAGGGTTCGAGTCCCTTTACCCACCCCAGTTCTTGCTTCGTGTTGATATCGGGTCGTTAGCTCAGTTGGTAGAGCAGGGGACTCTTAATCCCAAGGTCCAGGGTTCGACCCCCTGACGGCCCACCACACGATATCTCCTCTAAAGTCCGCCATAACGGACTTTAGCTTTGGGTCGTTAGCTCAGTTGGTAGAGCAGGGGACTCTTAATCCCAAGGTCCAGGGTTCGACCCCCTGACGGCCCACCCAAAGCATGTTAAAGCGACTAGCTTAGGCTGGTCGCTTTTTTGTTGACCTCGCATGGGGTCGAACCCGAAAGGGCGCGGAGCTGAGGAAACGCGTAAGCGTTTGTCAGCGCAGCGCGCAAGGCGCCTTGGCGCCGCAGCGGCCGCCTGCGAAGCAGGCTGACCTCCTGACGGCCCACCAAAGTAAGTTTAGACGGTCAACGAGAGTTGGCCGTCTTTTTTTGTTGACCTTTCATGGGGTCGAACCCGAAAGGGCGCGGAGCCGCTTTCACAGATCGAGTCTACCCTGGGGATCGGTAAAACCGTCAGTACCCTCCTTGAGTTTCTTCTCGTCTGCCTTCACGCGACGCTCAAGCTTTTTTGTATCCTCGGCAGGTGGTAGGTTCTCGGGGACAATTCCGCGGTCGATGAGGCTGCCACGCACGCTTGTGTTGTTCTCGACGTGCTCTTGTTTGATCTGGTCCAGGCCGTACAGGTCGTGTTCCTCGGCGTTGAAGGCCGTCATCGAGTTCGTAAGGTCCTTTGCTTTGATGAGGACATCGGCTAACCTGTCCGCCAATGCCGCGCTCTTGGGTACGCCGAGCTGCTGCTTCATTTCCGCCGTGCTTCTACCGCCGAATAACGCTTCATCGCCCTTCGACTTGATGATCGCGAATCCTTTGGAGCCCACGCCGCGTTTGAACGCAATACCCGAGAGCTGTTTCTCTGAATCGGATAGCGAGTGGCGCGCCTGCAAGCGCTGAATCTCTGCAAAGCGCTGCTCTATGAGCTCTTGGCGGCGGGTCTGCACGGCGAAGTACGCCTGCGCGAGCGCGATCTCTGGCTTGTTTGGGTCTCCGTTTTGGGCGATTAAATAGCATGCGTAGCGCGTTAACTTATAGTCTTTGACTGCTTTTTGTCCTATTCCTGTAGGTACTATTTTGCTGGTTTCAACAAAATAGGAAACAACAGGCATTTCGTTGACTTCACACGATGCCATTGCCCTCTTAATTGCAGTCTCAAAATTGCGCCATTGGACGTATCCTAGGGGTTCCATTAAATCGCGTGCGAGCCAATACTCAACGCCGTCTTCCACATTGGCGTAGCTATCAAGTTCGACACGCCACTTCTCGATATCTCTACTGTCCATATTTCCTCCTCGCTGGTCTATTGTTTATGCGGGCTTTGCCAGCTCTGTATTTAGAATAAGGATACGCTGCCGTGCGGACACGAATGGGCCCCGAGCCACTTCGAGCTCAAGGGGCCCATAGATATCGATTAGTTGTGTTCTGCTTTAGATAGGTGTCCAGTTTAATTCGCTCGATAGTGCGATCCGAGACTTTCGGTTCGCTTGCGCATGGCTTTGACCATTTCCTGTGCTAGTTGAATCTGCGATTGCAGGCGGGCGAGGGCTGCGATTTCGCTGTCATTGGCGTGTGGCTTGCTCAGCGCCGTTGCCTCGTCTTGCAGGCTTTCAAGCTGTTGCAGAGCCTTAGATAGACCTGCTCCGGTCCTGTTGATCATGCAATAGGTACTCATCGTGTGCTTAAGGCTGCGTGTCAGGCGTTCGGCATCTGTTGTGGCAATGCCGTACTGGGGGAGGGCGATATCCGCCTTCGGGGCCACCTCAGGTGCATTCTGTGCTGCCTGGGCTGCCGATTCGCCCGCGATGCGCCCGAAGACGATGCCGTTGGCACTCGACAAGCCTCCGATGCGGTCGGCGCCATGCATGCCGCCTGTAGCCTCGCCGCAGGCATAGAGGCCTTCGACGCCCGTGAAGGCCGTCTTGTCGATCTTGATACCACCGTTGGCGGCGTGGGCATACATTGCAACGCGCATCTCGTCGGTCGGGGCGATGCCGTGCTCGTCTTGCAGCCAGGTGGCAAAGGTCTGCACAAACTCAGGGACGTCCTCGCGGGGGAAGTCGTAGTGGAGCGCCAGGCCTTCGGCGCCTGCCTGATCGATGGCAAGATCGATTGCACGTGAATCCAGGCGTGAAGTGAAGGGACCATATCCAGAGCGCTGCTCGAGCAGGTCGTCCAGCTTGTCGTCGGCAATATCTACCGGCTGGTCTACATGTACGTAGCGCCAGGTTTTCTCGTTGAAGACCAGGTTGCGCTTGGGCTCGATGAAGCCGGGCATCATCTGCATGAACTCTATATTAGTAAGCGATGCGCCGTGCGCCAGTGCGATGGCCTGTGATGAGCTGGGCACGTCGGCGGAAGTGAGGCTTCGCTCGAACAGGCCACCCGTGCCACCGGCTGCGATGATCGTGGCTTTGGCAGCAAAGGGCACGATTCGATCTTCGGTGAGGTTGTAGAGCACGGTTCCGGTGATTCTGCCGTTCGTGTCCTCAACAAGGTCGATAAGCTCATGGCGGGGGAGCAGGCGAATGCCGAGCGACTCGATCCGGGTCGTCAGAGCGTCCTCAAGGGGCTTGCGGGTGAGGCCGCGCCACATGCGCGTCTTGTGGTCAAAGCAGGGGATAAACTGCTTTTGCTGAGCGCTCTCAGCGCTTTGCGGACGCTGGAGTTCAACACCCAGATCCTGCTCGAGCCATTGGATTGCCTGAGGAATGCCGTGGACAAACGTCTGGACGAGCGTAGGGTCGGCGACGCCGCCACCAACGGTCTGAATGGTGTCGATGAGGTCCTGCTCATCGTCTTCGTCGACGGGGCCAATAAGGCCGAGGCCCCAGGTTCCGGGGAAGAAGCTCGATCCACTCATAGTCTTGCCGGCGCTTGCCACAGTGACGGTTGCACCCGTGCGTGCCGCTTCGATGGCGGCGCAAAGGCCCGCAATGCCAGATCCAATTACCAGTACATCAGTCGATTCCATCGGATTCCTTTCTCGTCCGGCGCATTGTCGCACGGGTGATCGGCAATGGGGTCGCAAAGACTCGGCAAATCGGTAAAGGGCAAATATGGCAGGTGGGCGTCATGGACGCGTGACGGTTCCGTCTCGCTGCAACTCATATTCCCCTGCAGCTGATATATCGGTAGTAGATGGTCTTACGACGGGGTAGCTAAAATAGCCCCGTCCCAAATTAGCTACCCCTCTGGAAGAAAAAAGAGCCGCTACCCGGGTGGGTAGCGGCTCCAAAGCTCAACTATATGAGCATCGCGCGGGCGCGATTAGGCCTTGAGGGCCTCCTCGACGGCAACAGCGCAGGCGACGGTGGCACCGACCATGGGGTTGTTGCCCATGCCGATGAGACCCATCATGTCAACGTGCGCAGGCACGGAGGAAGAACCGGCGAACTGGGCGTCGGAGTGCATACGGCCCATGGTGTCGGTCATGCCGTAAGAGGCAGGGCCGGCGCCCATGTTGTCCGGGTGCAGGGTACGGCCAGTGCCGCCACCAGAAGCGACGGAGAAGTACTTCTTGCCAGCCTCGAGGCGCTCCTTCTTGTAGGTGCCAGCGACGGGGTGCTGGAAGCGCGTGGGGTTGGTGGAGTTACCGGTGATCGAGATGTCGACGTTCTCGTGCCACATGATGGCAACGCCCTCGCGGACGTCGTCGGAGCCGTAGCAGTTAACGGCAGCGCGGGGACCATCGGAGTATGGGATGGTCTCGACGACCTTGAGCTCGCCCGTGTAGTAGTCGAACTGGGTCTTCACATACGTGAAGCCGTTGATGCGGGCGATGATCTGGGCGGCGTCCTTGCCCAGACCGTTGAGGATGACGCGCAGCGGCTTCTTGCGAGCCTTGTTGGCGTTCAGAGCCAGGCCGATGGCGCCCTCAGCGGCAGCGAAGGACTCGTGGCCAGCCAGGAAGGCGAAGCACTCGGTGTCGTCGGAGAGCAGCATAGCGCCCAGGTTGCCGTGGCCCAGACCGACCTTGCGGTCCTCGGCGACGGAGCCGGGGACGGTGAAGGCCTGGATGCCCTCGCCGATGATGGCGGCAGCCTCAGAAGCGGACTTGGCGCCACGCTTGACAGCGAGAGCGCAACCGAGGGTGTAGGCCCACTCGGCGTTCTGGAAGGCGATGGACTGGGTGTTGTTGACGATCTCACGCGGGTTGAAGCCCTTGTCGGTGCAGATCTGCAGAGCTTCCTCGAGGGAGGCGATGCCGTTGTCGGCGAGGCACTTGTTGATCTTGTCAGCGCGGCGCTCGTAACCTTCGAACGTAACAGTCATAGTTATTTCCCTCCCTTTCTACTCGTGAACCGGGAACACGCTGGCGACGGAGTGAGTCTCCTCGTCGGTGCGCGGGTCGATGTACTTGGCAGCGTTCTCCCACTGACCATAGTGGCCCATAGCGCCAGCGATGGCCTCCTCGGGGGTCTTGCCGGCCTTGACGGCGTCGGTGAACTTGCCGAGGTTCAGGAACTCGAATGCGATGATCTCGTTCTTGTCGTTGAGAGCCATGCGGGTGACGTAGCCCTGAGCGAGCTCGAGGTAACGAGCGCCCTTGGCCTTGGTGCCGAACATGGTGCCGACCTGAGAGCGAAGGCCCTTGCCGAGGTCGTCGAGGGAGGCGCCCACGGGCAGGCCGCCCTCGGAGAACGCGGTCTGGCTGCGGCCGTAAACGATCTGCAGGAAGATCTCGCGCATAGCAACGTTGATGGCGTCGCAGACGAGGTCGGTGTTGAGGGCCTCGAGGATGGTCTTACCGGGAAGGATCTCGGAAGCCATGGCGGCAGAGTGGGTCATGCCCGAGCAGCCGATGGTCTCAACGAGGGCCTCCTCGATGATGCCGTCCTTGACGTTCAGCGTGAGCTTGCAGGCGCCCTGCTGAGGTGCGCACCAACCCACACCGTGCGTAAGACCGGAGATGTCGGAAATCTCCTTAGCCTGGACCCACTTGCCCTCCTCGGGGATGGGTGCGGGACCGTGGTATGCACCCTTGGCAACGGGGCACATGTTCTCCACTTCCTGTGAGTACTGCATGCCTCTCCTCTCTATCGTGTTGGCGTCCCGTCTGGGGGTCGTGGCTGGCGATTGCCGGGCGACCCTTCGAAAGGGACATGACATGCAGCCCCTATAATACCGCGAAATGCACGGAATATTCGGCGAACGGCTCAGTTTTCGTAGCGAGAAGTCCGGAAGTTTTAATTGAAACGGTTTAACTCTATGTTCTGTGGTCGTGAACTTCCGTAGGGGGGGGGTTCGTCTTGGGCAAGCTTTTGGTCAGCTCTTGTAAGCGTTGCGGGGGCTGACCTGTTGCAACGGTGCCGTTCGCCGCCTATTTACTGCCTTTGGCCGCGCGAGTCTATTGTTTTGCGTGGATGTTTTGATGGCACGCTTCAATCGTGCTGTATTGGATGGCAAGCAGATCCCGGCGAAGGGAGCGCCATGCAGCGCGTTTGGAGAACGGTTACCGGCTTTTACCATGTCTGTGCCCGCGGTACGGGCAAGCAGCTCATCTTTGAGGGCGATGAAGACCGGTGGGAGTTTTTGGAACTGATGCGCGACTGCTGCCGCGAGGCGGGCGTGACGGTTATCGCCTGGTGCCTTATGGGCAATCACGTGCATCTTGTGCTTTCAGATTACGAGGACGCGATGAGCGCGGCGATGCACCGGCTGCTTTTGACGTACGCGCGGCGGTTCAATAAACGCACGGGGCGCACAGACCATCTGTTCCAGAACCGTTTTGACCGGCGCTCGCTCGATACCGACTGGCAGGTGATGGAGGCTATTCGCTCCGTACACGCCGATCCACAGGAGGCGGGCGTTGGCCTAATCGAGCGTTATCCCTGGAGCAGCTTTGCGGAGCATTTGCGCGCTTACGACGGTGACGCGGCTGATGTCGCGAGGGGATTTTCTGATCCTTCTTGCGTGCTTGAGCTCTTTGGTTCTGCCGAGGGCTTTATTGCCTATTCACTTTCGACGCCCGACGGCGGCGAGCCAGCGCTGGGCGATATGAAAGAGACGGAGTGGGAACGCCACGCCTTTGCCGGCAAGATGGCGAAGGAACTCGGGGTTCCGCTTCGCGGGGTTAAAGCCGCACCGCCGGCGCAGCGCGATACCGTTATTTTTGGATTGCACGATGCCGGTTTCACGGTGCGCCAGATTGAGCGCTATACCGGGATTGGCAAAAGTACCGTCTCTCGTATTGTGCGTGCCCGCGCGCGGACGGCGATGCGGACTGGCGGAAACGTGATGTAGGGTCGCCTGTGCACCGCAGATGGGGTCGTCCATACGCCGCAACAAGCGTTCAAAAGCCTGGTGCGGCAACTGCACTTCTTAATATGCATAGAACAATCGCCATCTTGCATAAAATAAGGGCTCAGTCCGGGTTTGCCCGTGCCTACCCCCATCTGCGCCGTGCAAAAAATGGAGTTTTCAGCATCGCGGTACTGCCACTACCGTCGCAATTTTGCAACATACGGGCCCCGAAGCTATTTATGCCTGCCGATGCGCTCCCGAAGCTCATGTTTGCGCCCCTGATACCACGATGCTTGTTCTAAAACGCACAATATATGCGCCTGGAGACGTTGATTAACGCTTTCGATGCGTATACACACAGCTTGGCGTGCTGAATACTCGCAAAAATGCACGCCGCTCCCTATGGGACCCGTCTGCAGCAGGCGCGAAGCGAATCGGAGCCCAGCTGGATGGGGCATGGGACGATGCTAGGCGTGCTCGTGGCCCTGCCGCAGGCCTTTGGTGCTGTGGAAAACGCCCGTGTTCGCGTCTGGCTGTGTGGTAAATGACAGACGGGGTGCCGGACGCGCGGACTTTGTGCGTTCGCGCTCATTAGAAAAAACAGAGCCGCCCGTATCGGGCGGCTCGGCAATCAAAAACCTTGGATTCGGGGCATACGCTACTGGTTTGCTTGCCCCTCGAGCATGCCGTCGAGGGTGCGCCAGGCGAGCTCGGCGCATTTGACGCGGGCGGGCATGTGCGAGATGTCCTGAAGCTGGGCGGCTTCGTCCAGGTCTTCCAGGTCGTCCTCGGAGAGCTTCTCGCCGCGGATCATGGCGAGGAAGAGTCCCGCCAAGCGACGCGCCTCCTCGACGGTCTCGCCGGTGATGAGGTCGGCCATGATGTCGGCGCTGGCCTGGCTTATGGCGCAGCCGTGCCCGGTAAACGAGGCTTCCTCGATTACATCGTTCTCGACACGCAGCTGCAAGGTGAGCTCGTCTCCGCAGCTGGGGTTGATACCGTCGTGCTCGTGCGTGGGAGCATCCATCTCGTACTTATAGTCGGGGTGCGAGTTGTGCTCCATAAACGTGGTGGAGGTATACAGATTACCCATTGAACGTGCTCCAAACGTGATGCAGACCGGCGATGAACTTGTCGATGTCGGCCTTGTCGTTGTAGAAGGCCACGCTGGCGCGGCAGCAGGCAAGGTTCTCGACGCCCAGCCAGGTGAGCAGCGGCTGCGCGCAGTGGTGGCCGGCGCGGATGCAGACGCCGTCCATGTCCATGATGCTCGCGACGTCGTGCGGATGGATGCCCTTGACGTTAAAGCTCACAACGCCGTGGTGGTTGTCCCAATAGATGGAGCCGATGATCTGGACAAAGTCGAGCTGCATGAGCTCGCCCATCAGGTAATGGACGAGTGCCTGCTCGCGTGCCTGGATGTTTTCGTAGCCCACCGTGTTGACCAGGTAATCAAGGGCGGCGCCCGTGGCGAAGATGCCGGCGGCGTCCTGCGTGCCGGCTTCGAATTTCTCGGGGACGGGCGCCCAGACGGCGTCCTGCTCGGTGACCGAATCGATCATCTCGCCGCCGGTGAGCATGGGCGGCATGGCGTTGAGCAGGTCCATCTTGCCCCACAGCACGCCGATGCCCATGGGGCCCATGGCCTTGTGTGCGCTAAAGGCAAAGAAGTCGGCTCCCAGGTCGGCCACATCGACCGGCATGTGCGGCAGCGACTGCGCGCCGTCGACGACCAGATAGCCGCCGTACTTGTGGACGAGCTTGCCGAGGTTCTTGACCGGGTTCTCGACGCCCAGCACGTTAGAAACCTGACCCACGGCCAGAATCTTGGTCTTGGGACCAACCTTGGCAAGAACCTCCTCGGTGGTGAGCTGGCCGGTCTTGGTGGGGTAGAGGTAGACGAGCTTGGCGCCGGTCTCGCGGCAGACCTGCTGCCACGGAATCAGGTTGGAGTGGTGCTCCATGATGGTGATGACGACCTCGTCACCGGGCTCGAGCACCGTGGGTGCAAAGCTTTTGGCGATCAGGTTGAGCGACTCGCTCGTGTTGCGGGTGAAGACGACCTCGTTGGCCTGGGCGGCGCCGATGAGGTCGGCGATCTGCTGGCGGACCTTCGCGATGGCGTCGGTGGCCTCGACGGACAGCGAGTACAGGCCGCGCAGGGGGTTGGCGTTCATGCGCTGATAGAAGTCACGCTCGGCGTCGAGCACACAGGCAGGGCGCTGCGCGGTGGCGGCGCTATCGAGGAAGGCGATCTCGGGGTGCTGCTGGAACAGCGGGAACTGGCCCTTGTAGGGGTTGGTCTCGATGTCCACGGTGGGCCAGCCGCGCGAAGCCTCGTCGCTGGCGTCGAGTTCCATGGGCTCGGGGGCGGTACAGGTGTCGCATTTAACGTGCTCGGTGTCGATCATGCGAGCTCCTCTTCAAAGTTGTCGATCAGGTTGTTGCCCAAGCGGACGACGGCTGCGCGGGTGCGCTCGTCGGTGGCGGAAAGCGCGGCGTCCTCCAGCTTGGCGCGAATGAACAGGTCCTCGGCGGCGTTTTGGTCAAGGCCGCGGCAGGCGAGATAGAACAGTTGCTCGTCGCGGACGTGGCCGATCGTGGCGCCGTGGTTGCCGGCGACGTCGTCCTCGTCGCAGAGAATGACGGGAACGGTCTTGTTGTCGACGCCCTTGTTGGCCAAAAGCACCGTCTCGCGCTCGGTGCCGGTTGCACCCTTGCAGCCGTGCACGAGGTCGATGGTGCCGCGGTAGACCTTCTTAGACGTGCCGGTCAGTACGCCGTTGGCGTCGATCTCGCACTCGGTCTTGCGACCGCGGTGGCGCAGCTCGTAGTTAAAGTCGCGCACCTGCTCGCGGGCGCCCAGGTAGTCAGTATCGATGGTGACCTTGGCGGTATCGCCCAGCAGGTCGCCGGCAAGGCCGGTGGCGCTGGCGCCGGCACCCAGGACGGTGTGCTGCACGTTGACGCGCGCGCCCTCGTCCAGGAACAGGCCGGTGTCGTCGAGCGCGATCCAGCTATCGTCGAGCATCTGCGTGCAGGCCACGTTGACGGTGGCGTACTCGTGGGCGCACACGCGCAGCACGGATCCCACGACGCCCTCGCCGGCAACGGGGGAGTCCAGGGCGATCTGCAGGTCGAGCGTCGACTGGGGACGGGCGATGACGTCGATGGCGGCGATGGCCGCGGCGGCATCGACACCGCTCGCACGCACGGTAACCGTGGCGTGCTTGTATGCGGGCACATCGATGACGACGCGCTTAGTGGCGTGGTCGGCCAGGTAGGTGTAGGCAGCCTCGCCCATGCCAGTCTCGAAGGCCTCAGCGGGGGAGAGCTCCTCCTCCAGCTTAATGGCGCCGGCCTGGTAGATGGAGGTGGCGGGCACGTCGAGCTCGGTCTCGGGCGTGATACGGGCGCGGTCGGCGGCATCACCCGGGGCGGAGGCGCGGCGCTCGGGGAAGCGCTCAGCCATGGCTTCCATAGCGGCGTCGAAGGCATCAGCCGCGCCGGAGAACTGCTCGTCCAGGCCCTCAACCTCAACGGCTTCGGCGGGGGCGAGGGCAAGCTCGTCCGAAAGCTCGAGCTTGGTCTGGTTCATCTTGAGCCAGCCCCAAGTGGCGGCCGGCATAGCGTTGACCTGCTCGAGCGTGGTAGCAGCGGTGTTGGTTTCCTGTTTCATTATCCGATCGCTCCTTCCATCTCGAGCTTGATCAGGTTGTTCATCTCGACGGCGTACTCAAGCGGCAGTTCCTTGGAGACCGGGTTGGCAAAACCGTTAACGATCATGGTGCGGGCCTCTTCCTCCGAGATCCCGCGGCTCATCAGGTAGAACACCTTGTCGTCGCCGATGCGGCCGATGGTGGCCTCGTGGCCGATGTCGACGTTCTTGGCGCGGATGTCCATGGCCGGAATAGTGTCGGAGCGGCTTTGGTCGTCGAGCATCAGCGACTGGCAGCTCACGGTTGCCTTGGAGCCCTCGGCCTTGGGTGTGGCAACGATAGAGCTGCGGAAGGTCTGAATGCCGCCGCTCTTGGAGATGCCCTTGGTCTCGACGGTTGCCGAGGTCTCGGGCGCGTTGAGCACGACCTTGCAGCCGGTATCGAGGTTCTGACCGGCGCCGGCAAAGGTGATGCCGGTAAAGCTCGACCGGGCGCGGCGGCCGTTGAGCACGCTCATGGGGTAGAGGTAGCCCACGTGGCTGCCGAAGGAGCCGCTGATCCACTCGATGTCGCCGTCCTCGTCCACGCGCGCACGCTTGGTGTTGAGGTTGTACATGTTCTTGGACCAGTTCTCGATGGTCGAGTAGCGCAGGTGCGCACGCTTGCCCACAAAGAGCTCGACGGCGCCGGCGTGGAGGTTGGCCACGTTGTACTTGGGCGCGGAGCAGCCCTCGATAAAGTGCAGGTCGGCATCGTCCTCGACAATGATGAGCGTGTGCTCAAACTGGCCGGCACCCTTGGCATTGAGGCGGAAGTAGCTCTGCAGCGGAAAATCGAGCTTGGTGCCCTTGGGCACGTAGACAAACGAGCCGCCCGACCATACGGCGCCGTGCAGGGCCGCAAATTTGTGGTCGGTGGGCGGGATGAGCGTCATAAACTTCTCGTGGATGAGCGGCTCCCACTGCGGGTCGTGCAGAGCCTCCTCGATGCCGGAGTACACGATGCCCATCTTGGACGCCGTGTCCTGCATGTTGTGGTAGACCAGCTCGGAGTCGTACTGCGCGCCGACGCCCGCCAGGTAGCTGCGCTCGGCCTCGGGGATGCCCAGGCGCTCAAAGGTGTTCTTGATGTCGTCGGGCACCGACTCCCAGTCGTGCTTTTGGTCGGTGTTGGGCTTGACGTAGGTGACGATGTTGTCCATGTCCAAGCCCTCGATGGAGGGGCCCCACGTCGGATCCGGGAAGCGGTTGAAGATCTCGAGGGACTTGAGGCGCAGGTCGAGCATCCACTGTGGCTCGTCCTTCTTGGCGCTGATCTCGCGCACGATGTCGGGCGTGATGCCGGCGTCGAGACGTTCGAATCCCTCCTCGCCATAGGTGAAGTCGTAGAGGCTGCGGTCGATGTCCGCGACCTCGGTGCGGTTCTTGGTCATTGCGTCGCCCCTTTACGCCTGCTGCTCGGCAGCGGCGGTCTCGGCCTGGGCGCGCTGCTCGGCGGCCTCGCGCTCGAAGGTCTCAAAGCCGTTCTTGTCGATCCAGGGGATGAGCGAGGCGTCGTCCTCGCGCACGATGTGGCCCTTGACCATAACGTGGACGCGGTCAACATCCAGGTGCTCCAGGATGCGCGTGTTGTGCGTGATGATGAGCATGGAGCCGTCGCAGCTCTTGCGGTAGGCGTCCATGCCGTGGCTGACGGTGGACAGGGCGTCGACGTCCAGGCCCGAGTCAGTCTCGTCCAGGATGGCGAGCTTGGGCTGCAGCAGCAGAAGCTGGAGCATCTCGACCTTCTTTTTCTCGCCGCCCGAGAAGCCCACGCCCAGCTCGCGGTTGAGATAGGCGGTATCCATGTTGAGCTCGGCCGCGAGCTCCTTGACGCGACGGCGGAACTCCTTGCCCTTCATCTCCAGACCGGGGCGGCCGGCGATGCTGGCGCGCAAAAAGCTCGACAGCGGCACGCCCGGGATCTCGACCGGGGCCTGAAAGCTCAGGAACAGGCCGGCGCGCGAGCGCTTGTCGGTGGTGAGCTCGGTGATGTCCTGGCCGTCAAAGACGATACGTCCGTCCTGCACGGTGTAGACGGGATCGCCCATGACCAGGTGGCCAAGGGTGGACTTGCCGGCGCCGTTGGGTCCCATCAGCACGTGGGTCTCGCCGGCGGCGACGTTGAGGTTGACGTTGTGGAGGATGGTCTTCTCGTCCACGGAGGCGGTCAGACCTTCGATGGAAAGCAGCGGATTTGCGCTCATGCTGTCCCTCTCTGTATATGGTGTACTCATGGGTGTGCGAAACCCTAGGAATCTTCTCGGAATAAAGTTACTATGGGTTCGGCGTTAGTCAAGGGAAAACCCGACTAATCCACTCGACTTTTCAAATTCTGGGACAAAATAACCTGTTGTGTTTGTCCCACTCACTTAAGATTTGGGACAAACAAACCTGGTTATGTTGTCCCAGATGCGATGGGAGGGTAGGTATGCTCATTTCTTCTAAGGGCCGCTATGCCCTCCGACTGATGATCTATATCGCAGCGCTTGGTGACGCCGAGGGCAAGATCGCCCTGCGCGAGGTCGCCGACCGCGAGCGTATCTCGCAAAAGTATCTGGAACAGCTTGTGCGTCCGCTTATGAAGGCAGGCCTGCTTAAGAGCGTGCGCGGCAAGGGTGGCGGCTACATGATGGCCAAGGACCCGGCCGAGGTGCGTGCTGGCGACATCCTGCGCGCCGTCGAGGGCAGCACGGCTCCGGTGGCGTGCGATGGTATCGACAACAGCTGCGCCCGCAGCGATCTCTGCTCGACCGTCAAATTCTGGCGTGGTCTGGACGACGTGATCGAAAAGTACGTCGACGGCGTGACGTTGGCCGACCTGGCCGCCGTCCCCGAGATCAACTTTGACATTAAGCTGTAGGGCTGCAAATGACATCTCTCGACAAGGTGTATAAGCAAATTGAAGTTTTTGCTCGGGAATGTGACGCCGAGAAGGTTGTGCTGTTTGGTTCCCGCGCTCGAGGTGACAACTTGCCTAAGAGCGATATTGACATCGCCGTAGCAGGTTGCCGGGATTTCGGCCGGTTGTCATATTTGATCGAGGAGCGTCTTGATACTCTTTTAGATGTAGATGTCGTCAATCTCGACGAGTCCTTATCGCGTCAATTGCTCGATGAAATTGCCAGGGATGGTGTGATTCTGTATGAAAAAATATGAGAACTTTGTCAGCGCCTTGGCGAATCTTGAAGATGCGCCCAATCAGGATCTCAACAATGATTTTGTTCAGAGTGGTTTGATTAATAAGTTCAATCTTCAATTTGAACTGAGCTGGAAGCTCCTTAAGCGTCTGCTCGAGTATGAGGGCGCCACGCTTGCCGCGTCGGGGTCTCCTCGTGCCATCTTGAAGGAGTCCTACCGATTCTACGACTTTATTGATGAGGCGGCCTGGCTAGATATGCTCAAAGACCGCAATACGAACGTCCATATCTATGACAACAAGCTCGCTCAAGATTTGATTCAGCGCATCTTGAACGTATATATTCCCGCTTTTTGTCAGTTGAGGGACGGGCTGATGGAGCGATACGGCGAGCTTCTGATGGCGCCCGACGACCAGTTTGTTTAATTCCTTAAGATTTCGCGGAGGGTTGTTGCCGTTTACCGAGGGGTTGTTGTGCAACAACGGGCGAGCTGCAATACTTATTTTTATCTTTGCAAACTGCACTTTAACTACACCAATGCAGGGAGGATCTTATGCAGCCCAAGCATTCTGCGATTGTCGCGGGCCTGACGCTGGCGCTTTCGTTTGGCGCCGTTTCCGCGCCGGCACCCGCCGCTGCCGAGGAGCCCACGCCGGGCGTTGCCTCGGATGCGACCGATATCGATAAGGGTCTCTATACCCAGCAGTCCTTTTCGGGCGTGCTGAGGTCGGTCCAGGGCGTTTCGTTTGTTAACGTGACTCCCGAGATGAAGTACTTCACCAAATATGAGAGTCACGGCAACTATAACCAGGGCTTTTCGTACGGTGACGGTTATAACGCGCTGGGTTATTACCAGTTCGACCGTCGTTGGTCGCTCATTCCGTTTATGAAGCAGGCCTACAACTACAACCCCGAAAAATACAGCATGCTCAAGGATGCGATTGATCGCGGCAGCGAGATTTCCAACATGAGCAATGCCATGTACGAGAACGGCCAGCTCACCGAGTTGGGCCGTATTGCGCAGGAGGCCTTCCAGGGCGCTTATAACATCGATCCTGTTGAGTTCTCAGCTCTTCAAGATGCCTATGCGTACAACTCGTACTATGCGGTGACCGAGGCGTGGCTCAAGAGTGGCCTGGGCATTGATATTTCGGGCCGTGCCGATTGCGTTAAGGGCATGGTGTGGAGCATCACCAACATGTGCGGCACCGGTGGC
This sequence comes from uncultured bacterium, assembly GCA_905214105.1. Classification (GTDB taxonomy): domain Bacteria; phylum Actinomycetota; class Coriobacteriia; order Coriobacteriales; family Coriobacteriaceae; genus Collinsella. The sequence goes on along the minus strand of CAJMKK010000003.1, from coordinate 116,751 downwards.
TGCAGGGACTTCTTCCGTTGGGCGAATCTCTCCAACGATATGTCCGACCGCGAGTTTGTGACGGCGCTTTCCAACAGTGTGGTCAATAACGTGGCGACCAAGTATTCGAGCCAGCCCCAGTATCATGAGGGCTGGAAGAACCGCTACCGCAATGAGCTGAAGGACTGCTTGGTTTATATCGCCGAGGACGAGGCCGCTGCGACGCCCGTGCAGCCCGAACCTACGCCGGCGCCCTCGCCGACGCCTGATTCGAATGACGACTCGAGCGACGATGCCAACGATGACAGGATGGATGCGCCCTCGACCGGTGCTGACGGTGATGGCTCTGCTGGTGGCACTACCAACAACGGCTCTACCTCGAACGGCTCCGTTTCGAACGGCTCTGCTGCGGGCGATTCGTCTTCAAGCTCTGCCGGCAATACGGACAGCGACGCTTCTGGTTCGACCGGCGCTGGCACCTCTAACTCATCCACCGGCTCGAGCGATTCGTCCGTTGGCACCGGCTCTAACAACGGCTCCGGCTCTGACGCAACCCCTGGTTCCGATGCTTCCAAGGATGACTCGAATAAGGCGCCGGACGTTCCCGTTGCTTCGCCGGACAAGAAGCCTTCTTTCTCCGAGCAGCTTGGCTCTACGCTGGGCTCTTCGCTGATGGCTGGCGTCAATAACGGCTCGACCCAGAACAAGGGCAACTCTGATCAGGTTTCCACGGAAAAGATCGAAGCCGCAAAGGGCGACTCCAAGGACAAGGCTTCCGAGAAGACCGAATCCGATAAGGGTTCTAGCTCTGAGGAGAAGAGCGACAAGTCCGAACAGAAGAAGGACGAGGATAAGAAGTCTGAATCTGAGGAGAAGGACAAGAGCAAGGCCGAGGGCGAAAAGAAACAGTCCGAAGACGACGACAAGAGCGGTGCTGACAACCAGGTCCAAGAGCAAAATGACTCCAAAACGGTGACCACCACGACCACGACGACTACAACTACCAAGTCCTCGGGCGGCAACATGCCCAAGACGGGCGATCTGATTGTGATGGCGAGCCTCGCCAGCGCGAGCTTGGCTACGCTGGGTGCCACGTCTATCGTAAGTGGTAAGCATAAGCTCGATCAGCAGAAGAAAACTTCTGGGGAGGACGGCTCGGAGGAGTAATCTTCCAGATCGTTTTCTATAAGAGTTTGGGACGGGGTCCGGTGCGGCGGCATCGGACCTCGTTTTTGTTGTGCAACGATTTGTTATGCCCCCTCGGGGGTCTGTTGCTACCGTTGCCCGAAACGTTTACATGTCGATAATGTTGCGCTCTACCCGCTCGTTACAATGGGCATCGTGCTGCGTTAGAGGGAGAGTTTACGATGTCTGAACAGGTGAATTATGGTGTTGCTCATGCGTTTGGCGCACGGTTGCTCAATCATGCGGATAACGCAGCTCTGCCGGTTGATGTGCACGACTTTTCCGATGCAATCAATCGGTGTTTACTCGTCGATAAGACTATGTTTATTGCCGATATATTGGACAGCGAAGCACCTGTTGCGCTTTGTTGTCGGCCCAAGGGTTTTGGCAAGAGCATGAATCTATCGATGCTCAAATGCTATTTGGAACGACCTGATCACCTGCGGTCGGATCGAAGCCCGTTCGTCGGCACCCAGATTTGGCAGGCGGGCGGCGGTCGCTATCGTGATGAGTACGTGTGTTATCCGGTCATCATGCTCGTCTTTTCAGCTGCCGCTGCGAGGCGCGACGCCGATGCTGCGGCGGCTATTCGCAGCACTGTCGCGCACGAGTGCGCCCGATTGCTGCCGCTGCTTGCCGCGCCTGATCTGTCAAGACGTGAGGTCCGTCTTATCGAGAGGGCGGCGCGTGGGGTGGCCAGCGATAAGGAGATCGATGCGGCGCTCGGCGTGCTCATTAAACTGCTCCAGACAGCTTTCGATGAGCAGGTTGTTCTTCTGATAGACGACTACGACGTGGTATGTCCAAAGCGCTTGGACGCTAAGGACGACGGTAGCGTGGATTCCCTAGAGTCGCTCAGCCGAATGTTGTTCGACACCATTGCCGACGCCGGCGACTCGTTGCGATTGACGTGTCTGATGGGCGAGCGCCCCGGTCCCGCCGAGTTTGCGTTGTCCCAACGTGGGGTTTCCTATCGGTCGGCTACGCCGCTGTCGAGTTGGTGTGATCGATGGTTCGGTTTTTCGGACGATGAAGTCCAGGTGCTGTTGGATCGCATCGGTCGCAACGGCTGTCTGGATGACGCGCGTGAGTGGCTCGAGGGCTATCTGTTTGGTTGTTTTTATTGCTCGATCCCGGAGCGTGTGGTGGACTACGCATATCGCGGTTGCGTCGCGCCCGTTCGGGCAGATCTGTATGGTTACGCCGACCGTCTGAGCGCATGCGTCGGCGACTGGAATCTCATGCGCCTGTCCGCATTGTTCGATTTGCTTGAGCCGCATGGGTTTATTGAGGCGCCAGTGCATGTGCATGCCGAGGAGGCCGATGCTGCCAAGCCCGAAGATATCTGGACAGCGCTGTATCTGTCTGGATTTCTTACGACGGACATGACGGGGCATTCGGAGGACGGCGCGTGCCTTCGTTCCCTGCGTCTGCCTAGCAACGAAGTGCGTCAGGCGCTCCGTCTTGTAATTCTGGAATGGTTTGAGTGCGCCGTTGAGGACGTTGGAGTTATCGACTCGTTCCATGACGGGCTGTGTCGAGGAGACGAGGACACTGTAAAGCAAGCTTTGAGCTGTGCTATCGGCGATCTGGGCATCGATGTGGGCCAATCAGATATGCCGACAGCCTATCATCTGGCGCTTCAGGGGCTCTGCTTTGGACTGCCCGGCTATTGCAATCCCAGCTCCAAGCGAAGTGGCGTCTCGGATCGCTGGGATATCCAGGTGATTCCCACCGGTCGGGTGTTTGACGTGGCCGACACGCTCGGCATGCTCGATGAGCGACCGCTCATTACGGTCAACATGTTGTACGACCCTGGCGTCGATGCCCTGGGCCTGGAACTGTTGGCGGTTCAGGCGCTGCTCGACATAGAGCGCGACGGCATCGACGAAATCCGTGTGCCGCGACCCGGCGTGGGTCGCATGCGCTGGGGGTTTGGATTTGACGGGCAGCGTGTGTCCGTGGTGTGTCAACGACTGTAGCGGCGGACGAAAGCCCTTTACTACTCGGCGTCCTTCAGGGGCGGCATGGGCTTCCAGTTGGGATCCTTTACGATCTTGCGGGCGTCCTTCATGCCACGGCGCAGCGCCGGAATGCCGGTCTTAAAGCATTTGTCGACTGCTGCCAGACGAATGAATTCCTTGCAGAAGGTCGCGGCATTGCCCAGGCGGAACAGCATGGGGTGGTAGTCACCGTAGATCTGCATATAGCGAGCGAGGAAGCCTCGGTTGCGCATGATGTAGTAGCGGTTGGTGTCGCTCGTGGAGTTGAGCTGTCGTTTGCCGGCGATATCCCAGTTAGAGACGGCGCGGGCGCGCTTGAGCACCACGTCGGCGACCACGGCGGCAGGGAAGTGCTGGCTGGCTACGTAGCCGTAGCAGGCATCGTCGCCGTAGATAAAGAAGCGCGCGTCGGGCAGGCCAATCTTGTCGACCACACGGCGCGAGAACATGCCGCCCTCAAAGCACAGTTGGTTCATGGTGCGGTAGCCCTCGGGACCCAGATCCCACTTGGCGATGGGGTTAGGGATGCCGAGCGAAAGGATGAGCTGGTACTGCCAAAAGAAGGCGCCGCCGTCAAAGTCCAGGCGCGATCCCTGGATAACGTCGTAGCGGTCGGTCCACTTGGCAAGACGCTCGATGCCTTCGGGGATGACGAGCACGTCGTCGTCCATGACCCAGAACCACTGGGCGCCCAGGCCGTATGCGCATTTAGTGCCGGCGGAGAAGCCGCCCGCACCGCCGCCGTTTTCGAGCTGCGGGGCGTAGATGACACGGTCGGTGCCGCCCTGCGCGTCGGGCTGCTCGGTGTCGATGCCCCACAGGTTGGCCAGGCGCTCGTTGAATGCGGTGCACATGGCCTCGGTCTCGCGCGAATTCTCATTATCGACAATCACGATGCGCCAGGGCGTTGCCGTGAGCTCGGTCATAGAGTCGAACAGGTTGGCCAAGAGCTCCTGGCGCTTGTATGTAACGACGACGATGGCGAGCTTATCGATGGGAGCGGGAAGGGTTGAAGGCATGAACGAGAATATCCTTTCGCGTGGGCAGCGTATCGGCCCTGCGGAATAAACAATGTGTCCCATGGGACACGACTATTGTAAGCGTAGGCGGGCGCCCGCGGGTAATGTTCCGCTAATCACCAAGAACGTTTGCTACAAGCCTTGTCGACGTGCGGGCGTGGCGAGGTTGCACGCGCATATTGTGGTATTTCATAGGTGCCGATTCCTGTGGACGCGATCTTTGTGTTTGGATGCCCTGTGAATAAAACTCGTTTAACCTCCTTTGCAGATAGCCTTCCCTTCAAGGTCATGTTTCTGTTTTTGGTTCTTCAGGTCGCATTTGTCCTGAGCAATACCGCGGCGAATTGCCTGCCGAGGCCCGTTATCGAGTCGCATGCGCAGGGTTCGGAGTCCTCGGCCCTGTTGTCTGACATGTATGTCTACGACCACCGTGTTGCAGCTGGCCCTGTTTGCTTTGATAACAATCGCTTTATCATTGAAGTCGCACGGCAAAAGGACCAAGGTTCTCCGTTTAAGACGATGGCTGTTGCCGAGATTGATGACGTTACGAAAGCCGGCGAGATTACGCATCAGCAGTACTACCGGTATTGGCATGGATGGCAGCTACTTACGAATGTCTGCCTGTTTATTGGCGGTATCGATGTTGTCATGGTGCCCGCGGCTGCCCTGGCGATTGCCGGCTCCGCTTGCGCTTACGTTGCCTTGCGGAAGCGGTTTTCAATGTCAGTGACGTTGGGTTTCCTTGCAATCCTGTTGTTCTCGACCAATCTGTTTTTCAATTATATCGGTGATCTACTGCTGTGCATCTCGTTCTTTGTGGCGCTCATCATGATGTCTTGCATGAGCCTTCGTTTGAGTTCTGCATCGAGTGAGCGTGCGTTCACGAGCCGCCTTGTCCTGTGGTCCATAGCGACCGGCGCGGCATTTTCGTTTTTGGACTTCCTTACGATTCCTGCCGCAGTTGTCGCCCTGCATTGCTTTTTCGCCTTCATTGCGCTCCCCGAGGGTGAGCGCCCCAAGCGCTGCGTCGTCACGATGCTGCAGGCGCTCTTTGGGTTTGGGCTTTCGTTTGTGTTTACCTGGGCGATGAAATGGGTTGTCGCGGCATTTGTGCTGGGCTGGGACGAGGTCTTTTCGAACGTTCTGGGCGAGATGCGCCTTTGGTCTGCGCACGGGGCGTCGTCACTGTTGCCCCAAGCTGACTGGCCTCAGATTTTGAAGGAGTTTTATTGCATGAGCCCGCAGCTGTTCGCCATCTGCTCAACAGCTGGTTATGCGATGATCTCGAACGTCGTTTGTCTTGTTTCGTTTGCTGTCGTATTGGCGGTTTGGATTGCCGTTCTCGTTTGCTCGGTACGGGGCGGAGCGCAAGACGGTCGTCGCTGCAAGGCGTTGATCCAGTCGCTGCTCATGGTATTGCCTCTGGCTGTTGTTCTGGGTTATTTCGTTGTTATGCATGACCATGCGATCGTCCATATTCCGGTATTTGGCTGCAAGAACTGGGCGATTATCTTTGCGATGTTATTTGCTTCGGGTGTTAGCGCGCTTCGTGGCCTGCAGGGTCAGAAGGACGTCTAGCTGTTCATATGGGCCTTGATGGCCTCGACTACGGCTTTGCGTACGATATCCATGAGGAGCAGGGCAAGCGCGAGGCAAAGGCTCATAAGGATTCCGAGCAAAATGGCGCCGGCTGGATGAGGCTCTCCCGTTTGGATGCCTGTCGCCATGGTGTAGATTGCTTTGTCAAAGATGGGTCGCCAGACATTGCAGGTAAACGACTGTACGGCGTAGAAAGCGAGCGTTCCTGCGGCGAGGGACATGATTGTCTTGTCTGCAGCTGAGACTTCGCGGCGCGGCTGATGGAGCGCTGCGGCGGCAACGGATGCGGCGGCCAAGATAAAGGATATGACGGAAGTGGACTTGTAGGAGAGCTTCCAGAGCGCGTCGTATTGGCTGTTTGCCGATAGCAGAAGCTCGAGCGCGATGGTGACGGCAACGAGTCCGATGAGTGCGATCTTGGATTTTTGAGCGCCGGATGCGTTGCCGTGGCATTCGAGGACAAAGCGCATTTCTCCGGCTGCAATAAACGCGACCAGGTAAGTAACGGCGCTCATGAGCTTGCGCCACAAAACGATGCCGGCCGCTTTGTTTGCCGTCGCCGCGATGTAGCAGTTGATTCCAAATGTTGTGAGCACGAGGAGTGCTACGACAAACGGGGCCCTTATGCTGCCGATTTGCTGTCGTAACAACGCAATAACCGGGACGAGTAATACAGATGCCGCGTAGACCCAGATAAACTCGATGCCCAGCGTAAGCCAGCCAATCTCGTGCAGCGAGATTTCGGGTAGGGGATAGACGTACATTGAAACAAACAGGCACGCGGTGCAATAAAAGAGCGTGGGTAAGACGATTTTCTTTAACCGTGTAAACGATTTATAAACGAGGCCCCGCGCGGATGACCCGTTTTGGAGGGCGTGTACCGCCGAGGGAATAAGGAAGTATCCCGAGATCATAAAAAAGACCTCGTTGGCCCAGCAGCCCAGCAGGTTGATAAAGCCGAGCGCGCCGGAGTAAGGGAAGACAGCGAGCGGCGCATATTCCGGCACGCCGGTGCAGACGGCTTGGAAGGTCCATTGAAACGTGTGGAATATCGCAATCCCGGCGACCGCGGCCAAGCGCAGCGCCTCGATGGAGGTATTTCTGCTTGCTTTGCTGCCCATCAGACTATTTTCCAGCGCGTGCGTTGTACGAACCAAAGTGCGATGTGATCATTTTTAGAGTTTGCTTGGGCCCCTTGTTCCATACGTTATACAAGCCCTCTCCCACGAGGTCCTTGGCGTATGCGCAGTAGCTGATTTTAGGATTGGCAATGCCCATATACTCGGCATAGAGCCTTTTGGCCGCAGGGGTAACGCGAGGATTGGCAAATACCAGCTCTTGCGGCATGCGTTCGAACATCTTGTGGATGGCCCGCTCAATTTCGGGGTGACCGTCAATTCCTGTGTGCTCAATCATGATGCCCATATAGGTGAAGCCGCGTGTGATTTGCGGTGTCCAGACGGCGGGGTCGGTGACGTTGAGCCTCTCAAGAATATCGACCATGTCGTTCCAGCGATTAAACGGCATCAAGGGGTCACGCTTTGCCAGGGCGGCCGCCTTTTCGGGTGTTTCCTCGCGGTAGCAATAATACGGCTTGGGCCAGTAAGCGATGGCCTTTGCCTGGCAGAGCGTTTCGACGAGGAATGGATTGTCGGCCCAGCCCGCACCGGGGATTTCCTTAAACCAGATATTGTTTTGCATCAGGAAGTCGCGACGATAGATTGCCGTCCAAATGGACGGATGGTGGGCCAGCAGGTGTGGAGCGTCGTGAATGGTGAACGGTTGCCGAGGCGGTTTAATGCGACTGCGATATGCGCAATGTAGTTTGACCTCTTGGGGGGTATCGGGCTTGCGAATGATCCAATACGGGGTCTCAATAATATCGAGCTTGTTCGGATCGCCAAATTCGCGCTTGGCAAAGGCAAACATGTCGGAGTACATTCCGGGCTCGATCCAGTCATCGGGCTCGAGGATGGCAATCCAGTCGCCCTTTGCCTCGCGAATGCCCAGATTGCAGGTTGCGCCGTAACCCTGGTTTGCCTTATCAATCACTCGAACGCGTGAGTCGCGCGCAGCGAAACCTTGCATAATAGCGAGCGAGTTGTCGGTGGATCCGTCGTTAATGGCGAGGATTTCCAGTTCGATATTCTTTTCGTTTAATAAGCTGCCTATAGCCTGAGAAAGATACGGCTCGGCATTGTAAGTAGGCACGATTACGGTCAGCATTTAAACACTTTCTCTAGGCGATTTGGAAGAATTATAGCCTATTACAACGCAACGATTTCAGTTGCATCCGCCATGAAGAAACTAAAACCGTTGCAAATGAGCGAAAGCAACTAAAATAGTTGCTATAATCGCCATGAGGAAAGGAAGCCTGATGAACAATAGATATTCGGCCCTCATGGTTGATATGAGACATTCGAGATGTCTTTCGGACAGTAGGAGGCAAAGCGCGCAGGAAGATCTTGCGAACGCTATGGACTGCACAAACGAGCTGTTTAAAACTGAGCTCGAAATGCCGCTTATGTTTAGTGCGGGCGATGAATTGCAGGGTCTATTTCGTAGTACGGCTGGCGCATTCTTGGCATACAGATTTATTAAGATACTCGTCCAGACGGTTGATCTTAGGGGCGGTATTGGAGTGGGAGAATGGAAAACTCGGATGCAGTCCGCATTGTCGACGGAACAAGACGGGTCAGCATACCATTGTGCGCGTAGAGCAATTGCTGAGTCTGAAAAGGATAAGTACAGCGATTTAAAGATCATTGATGTTTCGGGCGTTTCGCGCGAGAAGGAACTGTGCGCGGCGGGTTGTCTAGAAATAATTGATCGCAGAAACGAGTCGCAGCGTAATTACTGTGAGGTTGTTGAATTACTGCGACCGCTTATGCTGCATGATGACAGAGACGCGACTTTGAGCAAAAGGTATGCTGAGCTAATCGAGGCGCGTATAGGCAAAAAGTACGGCGCTAAAAGCAATCCGAGCGATTGCGCGCCAGTGGCGTTGGGCAGCTCTCTCAACCTCAACGTAGATAGCATCAGGGCTAGTCATGTAGGGCTTGCGGGACAAATGGGTGTTGCGATGGGGAAGACGAGGCAGGGGCTCGAGAAAAGCCTTAGGCTCGCGAACGTTGTAAGAGAAAGAGAGCTGGCTGCTTTCGCCGTTCATTTCCTTAATGAAATGGAGCCGTCATGAGGGTGTTCGGGTGTTTCCTTCTATTCCACATGCTGTTCGATTTTTATTTTCAGACGAATAAGATGGCAGATAAGAAGGATAGCAATAGAATTGCCCTTGGTCTGCACTGTTTAATTTACGCGGCCGGCGCCGCAGCAACAGTAGCTCTTCTGTTTGAGGCGAGTGTAGCCGCCACGGCTGCGTCCTTTGCAGTATTTGCTCTTTCACACTGGTTTATCGATGGCAGCCTGAGAAGAAAGATTGCAGGGCTTGATCTCTCACCGGTTGGTAGTTTTTTGATCGATCAGATGCTGCATATTGTACTTTTGTTTATGTTGAGCGTTCTATGTTGTCACCTCTGGGTCATGCGGCCAATTGCTTCGAATCTCTTGGGCAACCGTGGAGCTGAGCTCTCTTGGGTTTCGACATTGTGCTTTTGCGGACGCCCCTGCAGCATCGCTATTGCCAAGGTCCTCCAATTTCTCCGAAACCCTGGTACGGAGCAGTCGGCGTGCACATCAAATGCACATTCAGGCAAGTGGATTGGAATATTTGAAAGACTGATTGTCGCGGCGCTTTCTCTGCTGAACCAATATTCGGCTATTGCATTTATTTTTACTGCAAAAAGTATCGCGCGCTTTAAACAGCTGGAAAGTGACAAGGATTTCGCTGAGGTTTATTTGCTGGGTTCATTGGCGAGCGTGTTTCTAGCAATGGCTTCTGCGGTCTTATTTATGTACTTGTTTAATAGCGCTGGTTGCTGATGCTAATAAAAGCGTTAATAGGAGAAGGACTGAGAGGGGGCCCATGAATAATTCATCTGATGATTTCAGAAAAGAGCTTATTAACAAAATAAAGCCGTGCATTCATAACTTGACCATGCGGCCCGGTTTTTTTCGCGGTGAATATTGTGAATCCTATGATAGATTTGTTGCTGGAGAGGCGGTGTCGTTTCTCTACGTGCGTGATCCAGGGCCATTAAATAACATGTCAGACGCCGATTTTATCGACGTGTTTCTTCACGGGAACAATATTCGTAACTGTTTCTATTTTATTAGAAACTCTGAAAATCCAGTAGTACGAGAAGAGAATAAAGATCTGTATTTCGACAAAAGCCTAACGAAGAAGGAATTTCTTGACAGCATTTATGAGCAGCTGAAGCAAATGGAAGCTATTGACTGCTTCTCAAAGGATGAGATAGATGATCTTGTTTGTGCAATTGGGAACAGTTTGATTAACATTGAAAATCCTAGCGTCAAGGCAGTTTTTGGTAGCCGCAGGTTTTAGAAGTGCCCTACCTTTCTTTGCATAATTAAATGGCATCTTTTGTGCACTCCTCATTAGGGGCGTCCCTTAGAAGCCAATTTCTCTGTGCGATAATCTAAGCACTGTATATATCAAGTTGAGAGCTGGTGACATGCAATGAAAATCAATGTGAAAAACATCGGTAGAGTTGCTGAGGCTGATGTTGAAATTGATGGTATTGCCGTAGTCGCAGGAGAGAACGGAACGGGAAAAAGCACGGTCGGGAAAGCTCTCTATGCGGCGTTCAACAGTATGTCCGATTCTGAAAATAAAATCGATCGCATGAGGCGCTATAGCGTTGAGCGTGCTCTCAGAAAGGCTTATATAGGCGGTCCTTTCGGTTCCACGCCTCGCCACAGGCGAAGTGCTGGAAGAATATCCGATTTTATCGATAGGGTTTTTTCGGGTAAGTACACGAGAGATGAACTAATTGATGAGATAAAGGACTATTACGGGAAGGAAATCTCTCGTGAAATTGAATCCGATTTCACGAATGGTGTGGCAGGAGTCGCAGATCAAATTATCGAGATCATGGATATTTCCGATGACGAAGCGTTCCGTGCAATTGCGACAAACAGATTCCGAAGCGAGTTCAACGGCCAGATAAATTCTGTTTTCGACGATGAATCCGGAAGAGTCGAGCTCCAGATAAAGGGCTCTTCTACGCTTTTCTCAATCGCAGGTGATGAGGTAACGGAGGTGTGCGACAGAAGAACCTTGCGATTCAGGGCGCATTATCTAGACGATCCGTTCCTGATTGACTCGCTCGCGGGCCCCTACGGCTCCGCTTTTCGTTCCAGAACTCTACTTGGGCATCAGGAGGAGCTTCGCCAAGACCTGATTAGGTCTACCATCCGCAACGATGACAAAGAGTCCTCGCTATTCGACGAAATTGCAATGGAACGGCACCTGAACGTCCTTATGGAGAAAGTCGTCTCCTTATGTCCGGGTCATTTCGAGAAGAGCGGCAGTCGCGATCACCTTATATATCTTGAAGGGGGTTTTGTTCGAGGGCTAGAGCCAGGCAACCTTTCTGCCGGCTTGAAGACGTTCGCTATCATGAAGGTGCTCTTGAAGTCTGGGGCGCTTGAAGCCGGAGGAACCATTATCCTCGATGAGCCTGAGATTCATCTTCATCCCGCATGGCAGCTTGCCTTTGCCGAGATAATCGTGCTGCTCCAGAAGGAGCTCGGAATGCATGTCTTGATGAGTACCCATAGTCCATATTTCTTGAATGCGATCGAAGTGTATTCTAAAAAGTACGGAATTGATGGATTGTGCTCATACTATCTTGCGGAAACCTGCGCCGATGGACGCTCTCGTTTGACCGACATAACCCGCTCAACGGAAGTGGCCTATGAGAAGTTAGCAGCTCCTTTTGATATTCTTGAGAGGGAGGAGTGCGGTCTTGAGTAGCGACTTGTGCATTTCCTGCCCGCATCCGAAGACTCCCGAGGTGCATGATGACGGTGATGAGTGTGTCCGTTGCAGAACCTGTATTCTAAAGGACTGCATGTCCTCAGTATCCAAAACATCTAAAGATGGGGAGTCTTCCCTAGTTGATGACGACTTCTCTATTGTTAATTTTGACTCCGTTACCGAGAGCTACTGCAAAAGAGTTAATAGGCGAATGGATCTTCCGCGCTCTGCTGATGCACTATATTGTGACCGGGAAACGTTATATCTAATTGAATTCAAAAACGGTAGTCTGACGAAGGGGCTGGGAAAGAGGCTTAATTCAAAGCTTGATGAAGAGCTCGGCATCAATCTTGGCCAGAGGGACGCTCTCGTTGAGAAATGCAAGGACAGCGTTTTGATCTGTTCGGATTTATGGGGAAAGAGAACAAGTTGGTTTCGCGAGCACTGCGTTTTTGTTTTGGTGTACAACGGAAACAAGAATGAGCCGACGAATCAGTCGGCGTCAAAGCTGATTTCCGACTCGATTAGGAAAAAGGCACGCTTTGGGCTTTCGGACAAATTAAAAGGATTTTGCGTGAAGGACGTCTTGACGCTAACAGAAAGTGAATTTTCTAGAACGCTCCTACCGGCTTGGCGAGGCGCAATGGAATCAAGAGAGGACATTTAGGATCAGATTGTGCAGTTTAGATAACGGGTGATGTAGCACCTGCCCCAAGCTGTGGTAGGTCGCGTCGGCCATCGGGATATGGCGTACGACCCTTGCGGTCGGGTCCCATCTACCGCACGCCTGTTGGACCCGGAAGAGGCCAACGCGCCAGTCGGGATGCGCCTGGGTGTTCCGCGGCGACATTCCCGAGTAGCGCCAAAGGCAGCGCTTCAGCCTCGAGCACAGGTCGTTCACTATCTCCATCCGCTCCAGGCGGACTGGGTCGTTGACGTTTGCCCCGTGCGCCTCACTCTCGACCCCGCCATCCTTGGCTAGCGTGCCGTGCGCCATATCCCGGGCGTTTCGGCGCACGTACGAACGCCCGCCCGGAGGGATTGTCATCAAACAAAGTTCCGGGTGGGCGCTTGGGTATGAATTTATCGTAACTTGTCGTTACTCCTCGGGCATCAATTAACGCAATTCTACCTTCCAAGTCAGCTTGGCAAAATACATAGTGACCCTTTCCGTTGTATCCTTTGTTAATTAATGCCTTGTATCCGAGAATCTCTTTGGTTTTTAACGCAAACGCTTGGCATGATCTTCTGAGAAGGTGCGCCGCTAATGTCAGATGATCTTCGCCGTCAATTTGAGACAGGTGACCTTCGTAGTCAATCTTTTCGAGGGTAGTGTCGAGAAAGTTGGTGCAGCGCCCGATCCGAAACGAGTCGGCCCGGCGTCCGGGAACCTGGAACACGGTTGATATCCTATGCCGCCTCGATCCTGTCCGCAAGCTCGAGGCCGGATTCGATCATCTTCCTGGCCTCCGCCTCCAGCCGCTCCCAGTCGACCGTCCCGTCGATTCCACGCGTGCGGCCCTCGTCGTAGAGCTCCCTCATCTTTGCCTCCGAGAAGTATCTGGACTCCTGCCATATCTCGTCCTGCTCGCACATGACCGCGCCCGCGAGCCGCACCAGCGAGCCCGTTGACGGGAACACCTGCACGACGCGCGACCTGCGCTTTATCTCTCGGTTGGTCCGCTCCTGGACATTGTTGGTGCGCAGGCGCTTCCAGTGGGTTGGCGGGAAGTCGAGGTAGGCCAGCGCGTCCGGCTCGGCCTCCTCGAGGATCGCCGCCGCCCTCGGGCAGCAGCTCTCTGCTCGTGGCAAAGACACTTCCCATGGTGCCTCACGAGTATGTTTCCTAAGAAACTGCAGGCCTACCTCGACTGGTACGTTCGCCTTTTGCGGGTCAACAGGGTCCACGAGAGGTTGGACCCGACCACTAAAAGCGATGTACCATGTGCTGAGGTCCGTGAAAGCCTTTCGCAGCTTAGGGTGGATGGGGTACCATCTGCTATCCAAAGCGTTGAACAATAAAATATAATAGTACCGCTGCCATCGTTCCAAATAAGACTCGAGCTACAGGGTGGAATCTAAAGTACTTTACCGAGGGCAATATATTTTTAGAGACAAAAAATCCGATTAGCAGTACTTCAAGTGCGCTAAGCATATTAGTGAATAAATTGATTGAGGCATAATTGACGGTTGCGTCGTTTTTAACTAATCCCGCAACTGTGTTTAGCATAGATACTAAAATTGCCAGCACACTAATGATAATACTGAAAACGTTTGCGGATTCTTTGTTAGATTCACTCTTATGTTCTTCGTCAAATTGTCGAAGAGCCATTCTGCCTTGCAATGTCAGGAAAACGTTTGAGTGCTCATGTCGAATATAGCCAAGGGCCATTAAATCCTTCAGTGATTCAGTATGTTTTATCCTTTTCAATTCGCTATCTGTTAAGGGAGCACCGTTTGATTTGAGGAATGAGTACATAATTTCATCGGCTCCAAAGGGGATTGTGGTGTTTTTATCTTTCAATTTTGATTCGCTCCTTGCATATTCAGCGCTTGCATTGCTACTGCGTTACTTTTCTGACCTGATGACTGCATTTGCTCAAATTAATGTGATTTTTTAAATGCTTAAATTCTCCGAGTGGTTGTAGGTGCCGCCAAGATTCTTTCGATAATTGATTGAGCCAGTCTCGCTCTGTCCGATGCCCTAGCCCTTATTCTTGTCTTCAGTTCGTCGATCTCTTCCGACTTTGTCATTTCCAGATACCTCCTCTTTATCCGCTCGTGCTCAACGGTGCGCACGAACCTTGCTGTGACGAGCATGGGACCGAGTTTCCATCGATGAAGGTGCTGACGAACCTCACCCTTTGCCTGACCTTGTAGTTTATCCGGTCGATGCCGTTGTTGGCTCGGGCGGGGAGTCCGTGTAGGCGAGTGTGCCTGAATCGGAATCCGTTCTGCGCGGTGAGCTCGCGCATGCTTGACCGCTTCCTCATATGGTTCTCGTTGACCGGGCTGACAAGGCACGCCGACAGTCATAGGTGCGACGCGTTCGAGGTTCAGTTTCGGACGGAACCCACTAGAATGTGCGAGATGACCTAGGGGCACCTTGCGGCTGTACTGGGGTTACTGGAAGGGGCGGCAATATCGTTGGATTAACTTTCTTTAACTGAGACTTTTTTAATTGACACGCACATATAAATCTTTTCTGCATACTCGACTGCTTCTGCAGTCTCTGCGGCGCTCCGTCATTGATAAATCACCTGACAGAGAGGGGAATTCGATGTCATAGCTGGCGTCTTTATTGGAGGATAAGATTGCTTGATAGCTATATGTTTTCATCTCTGGTCATCTCAGACTATTAAAGATATTGTTGGCAGCTTTTATGATTTCCGGTACGTTCCAATCGGAATCATTTTTTGGTAGTTTATAGACATGACTTCTGCTTCGTGTGCGCATTCAGTTTTTTGCACTGGATAAAATCAACTGCATCTAATTTAGCTAGATTGGGAAGCGATATTGCATGGTGCTAAGCTTGACGCAGAAAGAAACATATCGGGAGACGCTGGCTAATCTCGTTGCCAAGCAAAACGATGGCGTTTCCATTGTTTCCGCAGGGAAGGAGCTGGAAGCTCTATCGACTTTTCTCGTCCCACGAATGCTTTACCGCTATCGTCCTCCAACTGAATACGCTTTTGCCGACCTAGAAAACGCAACTGTTACATTTTCTCATCCAAGGGTTTTCAGCGATCAGCGCGACTCGGTGCCGATCTATAACTGGAATGGTATAGATGAAATCGTAAGTTATCTCAATGATGATGAACAAGCGTTAGAGATAATTAATCAAATTGATTTTAGACGACTTGCGTTTGTTTTAGGGGCTCTGGGGGTTCCTTTAAATCGAGCAAGAATTGATGAGTTCGAGATGCTATCCGATGAGGGGAGAGTTAGCCTTTTTCGCTCGGCTGTTAAAAACTTGCGTTTATTTGTTGGAGGATTTATTGCTCCAGTCCATCAGAATAACTGCCGAAATTGTTGCCGCATTTTGTGCCTAACAGACAATCCTAGCGATTCAAATATGTGGAATGTTTATTCCGAAAACCAAGCGGGTTTCGTTCTTGCTTACGACAGAGAAGCTATTTGCAATTGCAATATTGCTAACGGAATGCGTACTGAGATATTGCCAATTTTATATGATGACAAACCATTTAATTGCGACCCCCAAATTGCTTGGACTGCTGCTAGGATGCTTGGTCTTAATGTGGGCAGCGACGACATGCTTAGTGATCTGCGGGCAATTTACAGAAAGGGCAGTGCGTTTGAGTGGGAGAACGAATTTCGTGGCTGTCTTGTACCAGAGCCAGATGAGCTTGAGATGAATTATGTACAACGCCCATGCAAGCCGTTGCGAGTTATTCTTGGGAGCAGGATGACTCAAGAGGATAGAGAGCGTTGCATTTTCGCGGCGAATAAACTGGATATTCCTGTAGATGAACAGTGATAGTTATCCGTTAATAGTGCCGTATAGTCATTTGTTTGTCAGCTGAATCGTGTACTAGTGGACTCCTGAGTTGGCGATTGCTATATCTACTGGGACATTTCGAAAGATAATTTGATGTAATTTACGTTAATGGGAGTTGTTTATCTAAGATTTTCTTATCAAATTGGGATTATTACTTGGTTCTTGGTGAGCCCGTGAGCACGTAATACTGAGCAGTTTAATCAAGCGGGTCGCTCCCCGGGGATTGGGGGCGCTGCTCTTGGCCAATGGTTTTACCGCGTGGTTACTCTGGCGTGCTCGAGCAGGAAGGATGAAGGAGATGATCCATGCCCCTGGACACAGCGAGTGCTTCTTGTTTTATGGGTTATTGTGTCCTTAACCGCTTATTTGATATCAACTGACACGCAGTCTAATTATGTTGGCTATTATCTTTATTTTGTCGTTATTAGGTGCCTTTGCGTTAAGACTGATGGAGATGATTCATATGGCATATCCTCCGAAACGTCCAAGTAGCCACATAATTGAAACAGCGGCATGCTCTTTCGTCACCTCCCTTATGCCTTCTGAAAGCTGGGTTGTTCGAGACTTAACAGAACGTGATTTTGGAATCGATAAAATTTTTGAGCGCTTTGAAAACGGATTCGCTACTGGTGAATTAATGGCAATTCAGGTGAAGGGAACAGATAAACCTCTCGAAGATAAACCTGAAATTCCATTTTCCATTGATACGAAGACGCTTTTATACGCTGAAATGTTTGCAATACCCTTTCTTTTAATCAGGTGCTCTTTGGCGGATGATGGAGCGTGCTATTTTGTTTGGTTGCAAGAGTATATTCGTGTTCGTTTGAATTTTGATAATTCGTCTTGGCGAAAGCAAGGGTCAAATACTATTTTGATTCCAGCTTCCAATAGATTGGGCGATACCTCTGCTGAAAGTCGGTTAATCCATATCTCTCGGTTTCCAAAAATGAAAGAGTCATGGCTTAAATATTATATAGATACATGTGATTTAGCGTATCAACTTCCAAATTTTATTGAGGAGGATACCATCACATTAGATTTCGCAATACAATATGTTTTGCCTGCTCTTGATAGCCTTAAGAAGGCTAATAACATGCTTGGTTTTATTTCTAACCACCTTGTGGCTACTAAATTGAGCCAAGCTATTGAGCTTGGAAAACGTATTTGCGACAAAGAGTTTGAAAGCGAATTAACTGAATCGTTTTTTAAATTCGTTTGCCTGTGTTCTGATGTGCGCAAATCTATAGATATGCTATCACTTAGATTCGACGTCGATCATATGAGGTTTTTATATGAGTTCGAAGGCGTAGCGGAGTATTAGCGATCTGTCTTTTGCTGTGGGCTGAATGTAATGCGGGATTTCTTGTTGAATACTTTAATCCACTGCTTATCTTCAAGAGATTGATTTCCGAACTCAGCCGAACACATTAAGCGAATAGTCCGTTCCCGCAGCTAGCCGAACGCCCCCGAGGTCCCATTCGGGCTCCCGGGGGCGGCATTTTCCCAGTTGAAGGAACGGTGGAGATGTGTTTCGATAGGTCCGGTGGCCATGCTCCGCCTGCCGCCCGGCATCTCTTCCCGCTGGCCGGAGTTCTTCTTGACGGGCGATCCGTGGCTTGGGGCAAACCTATCCTCCGAGAGCGAGTACTTCTCGCTTCGGCGCGAAACAATCCCAAGATCCGGCATAGTACGCTCAAGAGCCGCGAGGGCGGTGGAAGGTTTAGCCTCGTTATTGGTTTTTGGTGGTGTTATATCTGTTTGAATTTAATTCATAGGGTTGTAGCGCCTCAAAGCTGGTGGCTCTCCCTGATGGATGGTTTTTAATAAACCATATCTTTAGTGAATTCTAATGATATAAAGTTGTGGACTTATGGGAGTGGCGTATGGATGAGTTGAGTCGAGCGCATTATGATATGGAATCTATTGTTTCAAATATCGTGACTATTTTGGAAAACTGTAAAAGTATCGGAGATTCATTGGGGCTGCCGATGGATGCAGTAAGCATCGTGTTTGATGAAACGTTGGACGGCATTTCATTCTTTAAGGCCGTCAAAGCGGTGGCTTCAATCCCTGATCAGCTCTTTTTTAATAAGGTTGAACGCTTCCTTGTCGGACTGGATTCCGTCGATGACGAACAGCGTCGTTCGTTCTTTGCTAAGAACGAGAAGAAGTTGATCGAGAATTTTGAAACTACCTTGAATTTGATCAATAAAGTTGAAGACAGACGAAAGGTGGATTATCTAAGTAAGCTGTTCTCGGCCTTCATTGAGGAAAGCATAGGATACAACGAGTATTTGAGGCTTGCTGGTTTGGTTGCAAATACTCCTTCTACTGATTTGCAGGCGCTTTGCTCCTTAGATTTACGTGGTGACATACATCTCAATGATGTCGAGAAAGAATCTCTCGCGCAGAACGGCTGGCTGATATACGCCGGGCAAGAAGTTCTTGAATTTGATTCATTAAGCGAGAATGACCTTCAGAAATCTGATGATCAGCTATATAAGGCCAGCAAATCTGCTGTCAGTTTTGTGAACCTGATGCGCAGCAAGACTGATAAGGGTCCTATTTAGACCTCAATTTCCTTCAGGCCCGTGCGTAGCCTGCTTTAGAGGCTTGAGTTGTAGATAACACTTTTTGAGCCTTGCTCCGTGTGACAGCACGTAAAAGCTGTACTGTGTTTGGGCAGGTAAAAGTCCAAGACGATTAGATATCCGAGAGGATATCGAGCCCGCGCCTGGGACTTTGATTCCGGCGACAATTAGGTTTCCATGAGGATATCGCGGCTGACAGCCAACAGAAAACCGCCCTATACGCTCCTTCCGCGCGCCGCCTGCTCTAACGATTTGCGCCGAATTGCCTGTTGCTATGGCCTGTCCGTGCGTTTTTCTAGGCGGGCTTTCTTTTACCGCGGACACGGAGAGCATGCTTATAGGCAACGTTGCGTGCTGCGAGCCAGGCGTTTCGGGCGTTGGCTGGGTGTGGATCGATGCCGGTCGTCTGGAACTCAATGGTTATACGAATGAGGCCATTGGCGCCGAAGGTGACCTTGTGGCTAACCGTTCGGCGCACCATGGCTTGGCTCGCGTCCCCCCCAATCTAGTAGGCTCTAAACCGTTGCTAGATTAGGGGGATTTTCCATGAAGCGCTCCATGAAACGAGTTTCCGGGGCCGTCGTCGCGCTCGCGCTCGCGGCCGCCCTGGCCCTGTGCGGGCCCGCGGCTTACGGCGAGCCCGCCGCCCAGCCCGAGGCCCCACAGGCCGGCGGGGGCCAGGCGGAGCCCGCCCGGGCCGAGGAGGCCGCGCCCGTCTCGCTCTCGTACTCGGCCCACGTCTCCGATATCGGCTGGATGGGCGCCGTCGCCGGCGGCGGCGTCGCCGGCACGACCGGCAGGGGGCTCCCCCTCGAGGCGCTGCGCCTCGTTCTGTCCGACGCCTCGACCGGCGAGCCCCTCGGCTCCGACGCCATATCCGTCGAGGCCCACGTCTCCGGCGTCGGCTGGCAGGCCGCCGTCGGCAACGGCGGCACCGCCGGCACCACCGGGCAGTCCCGCGCCGTCGAGGCCCTGAGGGTCAGGCTGTCCGGGGAGCCGTCCGCCCGCTACACCGTCTGGTACCGCGTCCACTCCGCCGAGTTCGGGTGGCTCGGCTGGGCGTGCGACGGCGCCGACGCCGGCTCGGCGGGCTACGGCCGCGCCGTCCAGGCCGTCCAGGTCGCGGTCCTGCCCAAGGGCGACCCCGCCCCGGGCGACACGTCCACGCCCTTCGTCGACAGGTCCTCCGAGCCCCCCTCGGTCTCCTACCGCGCCCACGTCGCCGGCATCGGCTGGCAGGGCGCCGTCTCGGGCGGCGCCGCGGCCGGCACCACCGGGCAGGGCCGCGCCCTCGAGGCCCTCTCGGGCTCCGTGTCCTGGTACGGGCACGGCTCCTCCTCCCTCGAGGTGAGGGCCCACGTCTCGAACGTCGGCTGGCAGGGCTGGACCTCGGGCGCCGCCGGCACCACCGGGCGCTCCCTGGCGGTCGAGGCGCTCCAGTTCAGGCTCTCCGGCGAGGCCGCCTCGTCCTACGATGTCTGGTACCGCGTGCACTGCTCCGACTACGGCTGGCTCGGCTGGGCCAAGGACGGCGCGTCCGCGGGCACGGTGGGCCTGTCGAAGGCCGTCCAGGCCGTCCAGGTCGTGCTCGTCCCCAAGGGCGGCGCCGCGCCGGGCCCGGCCGGCGGCGCCTTCCGCGGCGCCGGCGAGCGCCTGTCCGGCTCGGCCCTCTCCGTCTCCGGCTCGCCGGCGGGCTCGTCGTTCTCCGGCGGGGTCCTGACGCTCGGCTCCGAGAGGGGCCCCGTGCTGGGCTCCGTCGCCGCGACCGTCGACAACCTCGAGTCCGACGGGTCGGTCGGCTACCGCGGCCTCCTGCTCGGCTCCGGCTGGCAGGGGGAGCCGAGCTCCGACGGGGCGCAGCTCGTCGCCACGGGCGGCGGGTTCCAGCTCAAGGCCGTCCGCTTCGAGCTGTCCGGCGGCCTCGCCGAGCGCTACGACGTCTGGTGCCGTTCCTGCGACTCCGCGCGCGGCTGGACCGGCTGGGCGAGCGCCGGCGAGCCCTCCGGCGTCGAGTCGGGCGCCTCGGGCCTCACCGCGGTCCAGGTCGCCCTCGTCGCGAAGGGCTCCGGCGCCCCCGGCCCGACCGAGGGGGCCTTCGTCTCCGGCGCCGCCCCCGGCCCGTCGCTCGTCCTGCAGGGCCATGTCGCGGAGCGCGGCTGGCTGCAGGCGGTGGGCGGCGGCGAGGACGTCGGCACGACCGGCAGGGGCCTCGCGCTCCAGGCGGTGCGCGCCTACCTCGAGGGGGCGGGCGAGGGGAGCTCCGTCTCCGTCGCGGCCCACGTGGCCGGCATCGGCTGGCAGGACGCCGCCTCCGCCCCCTCCTACGCCGGCACGGTGGGGCAGGGCCGCGCCGTCCAGGCCGTGAGGGTGTCCCTCTCCGGCCCCGTCTCCGATTCCTACGACGTCTGGTACCGCGTCCACGCGGCGGGCTACGGCTGGCTCGGCTGGGCCAAGGACGGCGAGGCCGCGGGCACCGAGGGCCTCGGCGTCCAGGCCGAGGCGCTCCAGGTCGTCCTCGTCGAGAAGGGCGGCGACGCCCCCTCGTCGGGCGCCCCCGCCGAGCTCTCCGTTCCCTCGCTCAGCCTCAGGGCTCACGTCTCCGGCGTCGGCTGGCAGCCCGCCGTCGGCAACGGCGGCACCGCCGGCACCACCGGCCAGTCCCGCGCGGTCGAGGCGATCTCGGCCGAGGTCTCCTCGCCGGTCTCCGGCGGCCTGTCCTACAGCGCGCACGTCTCCGGCGTCGGCTGGCAGGACGAGGTCTCGGGCGGCGCCCTGGCCGGCACCACCGGCCAGGGCAGGGCGGTCGAGTGCGTCAAGATGCGCCTGACCGGCGGCCTCTCCGAGTACTACGACGTGTGGTACCGCGCCTACGTGCAGGACTACGGCTGGCTCGGCTGGGCCAGCGACGGCGCCCGCGCCGGCACGACCGGCATCGGCTACCGCGTCGAGGCGCTCCAGGTCCGCATCCTCGCGAAGGGCTCTGCGGCCCCGGGTCCCACGGACGGCGCGTACAGGGACCGCCCATTGCATCCGAATTCGGTTGTCCTCAACGTTCCCTGCACAATGCAGAATCCTGAGCTTCCGACTGGTTGCGAGTCCGTTGCATTGACTAATGCGCTCAACTATTACGGATTTGGGCTGGGCAAAACCGTTATTGCAGATGCGTATATGCCTAAGAGCAGCTGGGATTTTGTGACGGCGTTTTGGGGTAATCCGCATGGTGCTTCGAACGGAAACTGCATATCCGCTCCCGGCTTGACCAATACGGCTAATTCTTTTTTGATTAGTCGTGGAAGCAGTTTGCGGGCGTATGACGTCACGGGCACTGGTTTCTATGATCTTTATTCCTATTTGGAAGCCGGACATCCCGTTATTATCTGGTCAACGATTGGTATGCAAAACTTGGGAAGCTGCTATGCGACCCAGGCATATGGCGGAAGGGTCTATCGAACCTACACCAATTCCCATACCGTCGTTCTTAGGGGCTTTAATCGTTCCCTGGGTACCGTTTACATGGCTGATTCACTCGCTGGCTATGTCTCTAACTCCGCCCAGCGCATTGCTTCGTTATACTCGCAACGAGGGGCACAGGCGATTGTCCTTAAGTAGGTTCGTTAATTGATGAAGGAAGGTGGAATCGTGAGACGTCTCTTTGATGTGTCCGTTTCTATTCTCATGGCTGCTGTGTTGCTCATGAGTCAATCATGGGCCGTGACTGCTGCATATGCTGATTATTCAGTTAACGGATCTACTGACTCAACTAACTTGAATTCTGAAGACTCGAACGCTATTGATGATGGTTCAGGCCCTGAAGGACAAGAGTCGAATGCGTCCCCTGTTGTTAACGAGTCTCAAGACACGCAACAGGGTTCATCCGAAGATGTAAGCGAGGTCGTTGCTGACGATTCTGCCGTACGCAATCAGCTGACTGTCAAAAACGTAAGTGTTTCTGCCCATGTGCAGAATATTGGCTGGATGGATCCGGTTGGTTCGGGTAAGGTTGCCGGAACGACGGGTAGGGGCCTTAATCTCGAGGCGCTTAAAATCTCACTTGAAGTGGATGGAGCCGCGTCTCAAGAACAGATTGCCGCCGCCATATCCGTCGAGGCCCACGTCTCGAACGTCGGCTGGCAGCCCGCCGTCGGCAACGGCGGCACCGCCGGCACGACCGGCCAGTCCCGGGCCGTCGAGGCCCTGAGGGTCAGGCTGTCCGGCGAGCTGTCCGCCCGCTACACCGTCTGGTACCGCGTCCACTCCGCGGAGTTCGGGTGGCTCGGCTGGGCGTGCGACGGCGCCGACGCCGGCTCGGCGGGCTACGGCCGCGCCGTCCAGGCCGTCCAGGTCGCGGTCCTGCCCAAGGGCGACCCCGCCCCGGGCGATACTACCTCTCCCTTTAAGAACCGTAGCGATGATCCCGCTTCGATTTCCGTTCGCTCGCATACCTCGAATATTGGCTGGATGTCGCCCGTTAGAAGTGGATCTGTTGCGGGGACAACTGGTAGGGGCCTTCCCATGGAGGCTCTTGAAGCCCAGCTTGGCTGGTATGGCCACTCGGGTTCTATTGAGCTTCGTGGTCATGTCTCGAATGTTGGCTGGCAGCAGTGGTCTAAGGGGCACTGCGGCACGACTGGAAAGTCTCAGCGCCTCGAGGCCGTCCAGATTCGCTTGACCGGCGAGGCGGCCGATAAATATGACATTTGGTATTGCGCTCATGTGTCAGGCATAGGCTGGCTCGATTGGGCCTGTAATGGTGCTGCTGCTGGTTCTGCCGGTAAGGGCAGGGCTATCGAAGCGGTCAAAGTGGTTCTCGTGGAGAAAGGCGGAGCGGCGCCCGGTTCCTCGGCTAAGGTCTTTATTGGCGATCCAGACGCAGTTACGGTTTCCGGATCGGCCGTTTCTGGGGAGAGTCTTGGCTCCTCTTCTGGTCAAAAGGCCACGATCGGGGGCAAGGGTGCTAAACTGCTGAACTCTATTGCCCTGAGCGTTGCCGGTCAAACTGATAACGGGTCTATTTCTTATTCCGTTATGGATGGGTATTCAGGCTGGGGCGTTTCTTCATCGGATGGTGGCGCTGCCAAGGCGGTATCCGGTGCACCCATAAAAGCGATAAAAATGTCGTTGATCGGTCAACTTGCTGCCAATTATGACATTTGGTATCGAGTATGCGATTCCGGTAATGGCTGGACTGGCTGGGCGTCAAATGGTCAGGCATGTGGCGTTTCTGGTGGTTCTTCCGGTTTGTGCGGCATCGATGTTGCACTTGTAAATAAGGGTCAGTCTTCACCTGGCTCCTCTGCCAATGCATTTATCGAAACGCCTGGAATCGGTCTTGTATCTCAGGCGCACGTTGCTTCTGCGGGCTGGTTAGCTCCTGTTGGCAACGGTGAAACCGCTGGCCAGACGGGCAAGTCCCGCTCCCTGCAGGCTTTGTATGTTGCAACTCAGGGCATCGATGCCTCCGTCGAAGTGTCGGCACATGTTGCGAATATCGGCTGGCAGCCATACGTCTCGGGTGCTTCCTATGCTGGCACTGTTGGCAAGGGCCTCGCAATTCAGGCGGTTAAATTAAGGCTGACCGGGAACGACGCTTCAAAATATGATATTTACTACCGTATTCATGCTGCAGACTATGGTTGGCTTGGTTGGGCTAAAAATGAAGCTGCGGCTGGCACCGTTGGACTGTCTAAGCAGGCCGAGGCAATTCAAATTAAGTTGGTTGCCAAGGGTTCGTCCGACGCTCCTGTTCAAGACCATGATGCGTTGATCAAGCTTCCTGGGCTATCCGCTAAGGCAAATTGCTCCGGTCTTGGCTGGCAAGCGCCTGTTGGCAATGGCAGTGTTGCTGGAACGGTTGGACAGAACCGTGCCATGGAGGCCATGCAACTGTCGCTTTCCGATAGCTCCATGAGTGGCGGCATTTCGTATTCTGCCCATGTATCCAATATCGGTTGGCAGTCCGCTGTTTCAGATGGGGCTACATCGGGAACTGTTGGCCAAGGACAGCAAATCCAGGCTGTGAAGATTAACTTGACTGGCGATGTTTCCAATTACTTTGATGTTTGGTATCGCGTCCATGTGTCAAATTATGGTTGGCTTGGCTGGACCAAAAATGGATCATCGGCGGGCACCACGAAGCTTGGCATTCCTGTTCAGGCCTTACAGGTAAAGATTGTCCCTAAGGGCGCTTCCGCACCAGGCTCTACGTCTGATTCGTATTTTGAGACCTATCGATATATGGGATATCAGACCCCCGGCTCTTATCCAAAGGTTAGTTGCAATAGCGTACAGCTTCCTTCGTATTGCACCGGTTACTTCACGTATGTCACGCCTTCTCGAATTCCTTATAACGCTTCGCGACAGGATTGCATCAACGCCTTTATCCAGCGTGCACGTGAATATATCGGAACGCGTTATATCGAGCCTTGGTCTTCTTGGCCGGGGGATGCGGTTGATTGTTCGGGATTAGTGCTGCAATGTTTGTATGCGACTGGCATGGATATGGGTTGGTATAACCCCTATAACCATCGTTGGCTGCCTGAGCAGACGTATAACTCTATGAACTGGTATCGTAGCAACACGTTTATGCCGGTTAGCACCTCTGCCATGCAGAGGGGAGATGTGGTCTACTACCAGGGTCATATTGGAATCTATATCGGTAACGGTCGAATTATCGATTCGTGGCCGGGAATTGGAGTTACCGAACGTTCGGTTAACGCTCCCGGTCGTGTGATCGGTGCCGCAAGACCTTTTGCATAGAGCCTATTGAGGCGCTCCGTAATAGGAGCGCCTCTTTTTGTGTCGGGGGCATTGCTTTTCCAAGCTCAAAATGTGTTCTATGAAGTGCGGTAATATAACCATTGATTGTGTTGCTGTATTCAGCTGTTATCTTGGGGGATATACATGAAACGTCTAAAAGCGTATGCGGTTTTGGCTTGCGCGCTAGTAATGATTTGGTCGCAAGTCGCTCAGCCTTACTGTGCATATGCGCTGTCAGCTGAATCTGGCACTATCTCGCAATCGACATCTCAAGCGTCTGAAGAGCACGGATCCCAAGATGAAAGTTCCCAGGGAACACAGGTTGATTCTTCTGATTCCCAAGGTCAAACTGAATGGTACGGCGACGATGCAAATGCTGCTCGTCCTGACGAGGATTCAGACTTTAGTTCCGATGATCAGGCCGGGGTTGGTGCTGATGAGCCGGGCACTGATGATTCTGATGGTGAGGCTTCGGGCGATGTTTCCATCGAGACAGATTCCTCTGAATCCGACTCCCTAGAGCCTAACTCTTGGCGTTATGAAAACGGTGTCCTCATCAATGCGGGCAGCGACGACATCGATGCGCAGTCTTTTGCTGACGAAGCTTTGCCCAATGGTGCCGTTGCTCGTGGTATCGATGTCAGCAACTGTCAGGGGAAGATTGACTGGAATCAGGTTAAAGCCGCTGGGATTGATTTTGCCATTCTCAAGGTTGGACCTGTTTACGGAAAACCTGACGATTCTTTTGAGAGGAATGCTGCTGAATGTGAGCGCCTCGGTATTCCTTATGGTGTGTATTACTACTCCTACGCCCGTTCTGTAAAGGATGCCAATAAAGAGGCTGACAGGACACTTGCTTGGCTCGGTGGCCATCATCCGTCGCTTCCCGTTTACTACGATCTTGAGGATAGCTATATCCTGCAGGATCCAAATTTCAGCAAAGATAAGCTCGCCCAGATTGCGCAGGCTTTTTGTAACCGTATGGAGGCCGTTGGCTTTAAGTCGGGTATCTATGCGAACCTTAACTGGCTCAACAACTACTTGGATAGTCCGTCTCTGAGCGGTTATGACCATTGGGTCGCTCAATATAATTGGCGTTGCGATTATGCTGGCAGCTACAGTTTCTGGCAGTATTCAAACAGCGGCAATGTCCCGGGCGTTAACGGACGCTGTGACATGAACTATTGCTTCAACGGTTCTCTTCTGAACGTAGACGACAGCAAGATGCATATTCAGTATGAGGCGCATGTCTCGAATATTGGCTGGATGAGCAGCAAGCGTGACGGATCTACAGCTGGCACTACAGGGCAGTCTAAATCAGTGGAGGATCTTAAGGTCAGCATCTTGAATCCCGTTGAAGATGGCTCTGTGCAAATTAACGCCAATGTAAGTGGCATCGGCTGGCAGGGCTGGGACACCCCCTCGGCCTCCGAGGGCGGAACCACCGGCCAGGGCCGTGCCGTCGAGGCCGTGCGCCTGAGGCTCACGGGCTCCCTCGCGAAGGACTACGACGTCTACTACCGCGTCCACGCCTCCAACATCGGCTGGATGGCCTGGGCCAAGGACGGCGGGGAGGCCGGCACCACGGGCTTCGGCAGGAGCGTCGAGGCCGTCCAGATCAGGCTGGTCAAGAAGGGCGACGCCGCCCCCTCTTCCGACGGCGCCAACGTCGACTACGCCTTCAAGAAGAAGCCCATGTCCCTGACCTATCGGGCCCACGTCTCCAACGTGGGCTGGCAGGGCGCTGTGTCCGACGGGGCGACCGCCGGCACCACCGGCCGCGGCCTCGCCCTCGAGGACCTCAAGCTCTCGCTCGACAGCTCCGACTACTCGGACGGCTCTTCCGTCCAGATCGATGCCCATGTCTCGGGCATCGGCTGGCAGGGCTGGGACACCCCCTCGGCCTCCGAGGGCGGAACCACCGGCCAGGGCCGTGCCGTCGAGGCCGTGCGCCTGAGGCTCACGGGCTCCCTCGCGAAGGACTACGACGTCTACTACCGCGTCCACGCCTCCAACATCGGCTGGATGGCCTGGGCCAAGGACGGCGGGGAGGCCGGTACTACCGGTATGTCCTGTTCCCTCGAGGCTGTTCAGATTAAGCTCATTAAGAAGGGCGCTTCTCATCCTGATACGTCGGGATATTCCCATCTTGAAATACCTACGTTGACGTATTCCTCTCAGGTTAAAGGTGCTTGGCAGAATTCTGTCTCGGCCGGAGAGATGTCCGGTACAACTGGTCAGGGAATTCCCATCACCGGGTTTTCGGCTAAAACTTGTTCATCTGTTGCCGGCGGGATTAATTATCAACTGCATCTTTCGAATGTAGGTTGGACTTCTGGTAAGTCAAACGGGGATCAACTGTCGTCTGCTACTGAGTCCAATTCGGTTGAAGCAATTAAAGTCTCCCTGTCAGGTGACTTGGCAACTTATTTCGATGTCTGGTATAGGGTCCATGTCGATAACGTCGGCTGGCTTGGTTGGACTAGAAATGGTACAGTTGCCGGTAGCACTGGTTATGGAACGCATGTCCAAGCTGTCCAAGTTCGCCTTACAAGGAAGGGCGCCAATGCCCCCGGAAGCACCGTTTCGCCGTGTTTGCTTGGGCAACCTTCCGCGTTTGCAAATCCCATGCAGAAGAAGATTGTAGATCTTGCCCGACAGGTACCGTCTCCTGGTCCGGGATTGTGCTCCGAGTGGATTGCAGATATCTACGAGCGTGCCGGATTTAGGAACGTCCATACGGATGCCTGCGATTACTACTGGGATTATTGCAAATACACCGATTATTCTCAGCTGAAAGTCGGAATGGTCATTGCCGTTCCTTCGCATACGCATACACGCATGGGCAGCATTTACGGTCACGTTTGTCTTTATATCGGCAATAATCAGGTAATGGATAACGTCGGTCAGATTAGGACACTCGATATGGCGTATTGGTTGGATTATTATTCCACCTCATACAAGCCAAAATGGGGCTGGTATGACAACGTGCCGCTTGCATAGCTGATCGTAATTCGTGTCTTCACACAGGTTCTAACAGATACTCTGACTTAAACGAACGGGTCGTTTTGCAACGGTCCGTTCGTTTCTATTTAAGTGCCATTCACGTTTTCGGTATTTAAGCAATTGCCGAAACGGTAAATAATGATGCTAAAGATGGTCGAGTGATGGGGGAGTCGAATGAAAAAGACGCAACGGTTGCTAGCAACGGCAATGACGCCATTACTAATCCTCCAATGTCTTCTGACGCCCCTTTCTGTCTGGGCTGATACCTTACAGGTGCAGCCGGAGGCTACTGATTATTCCGACGGTGCTGCCAGCAGCTCGAAAGACGAGGGCCCCGTCTTAAGTAACGAACAACAGGGGGCTGAAGTCGAGCAGCCGACTGTGTCAGACGATGACTCTTCCTCATCCGTTTCTAGCGAGTCTACCTCCAATGCAACTGATTCGGCGAAACCCGAAAATGATGTATCCACTGTATTTGGCTCTGTTTCATGCCAGACTCATGTGCAGGATATTGGCTGGCAAGCTCCCGTTTCAAATGGAATGACTGCCGGCACTACAGGTCGTGCAAAGCGCGTCGAAGCCCTCAAGATCAATCTGCTTTCACAGGATGGCAGCCCTTTGGGGAATGACAGCATTTCGGTCCAATCACACATTTCCGGGATCGGATGGGAGCTTCAGCCGGTTGGCAACGGGCGGGCTTCTGGAACAGTTGGACAGTCGCGAGCCATCGAGGCAATCAAGCTATCCTTGTCGGGCAGTCTTTCTGATTCGTATGACATTTGGTATCGCGTTCATTCTGCAAATGTTGGTTGGCTTGGCTGGGCCTCAAATGGTGAACCTGCTGGAACACAGGGCTATGCTTACCAGATCGAAGCTATTCAGATTAAGGTGCTTCCAAAATATGCTCAAGATGCGCCAGCGCGTGGCGATGCCTTTAGGGATCATTCTCAGGAACCGCCTACCGTTTCCTATCGATCTCATGTCTCTAATGTCGGACGGATGGGTGCTGTCGCGGACGGAAAGACATCGGGGGTCATTGACTCAAGAAATGCAATTGAGGCACTGTCGCTTGGTGTTAATTGGTATGGTCACGGAGGCTCTATTTCCTCTCGCGCGCATGTCTCTGGCATTGGTTGGCAAGACTGGTCTTCAGGCGTCATTGGCACGACCGGGCAGTCTCGATCCATTGAGGCCGTTCAGTTTAAGCTGAACGGCGAGATTTCTGCAACTTATGGCATTTGGTACCGTGTGTATGCTTCCAAATTGGGCGGATGGCTGGGCTGGACGTCTAACGGGTCTCCTGCGGGCTCGGTGGGGAAGGGTGCCGCCATTCAGGGTGTTCAGATTTTATTGGTCGAAAAAAGCGGATCTGCTCCCGGCGATACGTTGAACCATTTCATTGGGGCAACGGATGTTCTAAGCGGGAGCTCGCTCGGTCTTAACGGAAAAAGCCTGGGCTCCGTACAAGGCAAATCAATCTTATTGGGCTCTGAGAACGGCTCTGAACCTTTAACCTCGCTCTCTATCTCGTTTGATAATCAAGAGATTTTAGGCTCAATTGACTATTTCGGCTTCTTTGAATTTGGCGGATGGAGTGGTGCTGTTTCTGACGGTGCTGCGCTTAACTCTAAAAACGATGGGCGTGTTTTAAAGGCGGTGAGATTGACTCTTACTGGAGATTTGTCTAAAGCCTATGACGTTTGGTATCGCTGTTTTGATTCCAAAAAAGGATGGCTTGGTTGGGCGTGCAATGGCTCGGATGCGGGGGCAACGATATCGGGTTCATTCCTTAAGGCTGTCGAAGTAAGGATTGTCGGTAAAGGCGCCGGCGCTCCCGGGATAACGGACGGAGCATTTGTTTCTGATGCTTCCGCCGATTGCGCCCACGTTGTATATCAGGCTCATTCGGCTAACCGTGGGTGGTCTCCATCTGTTTTAGATGGGCAAGATGCCGGCACAACGGGAAAATCGCTTTCGCTTCAAGCTTTAAACGTGTCGTTGTCCGGTGTGGATGACGATTCTCAAATTGAGGCAAGAGCACATGTTGCCAATATTGGTTGGCAGGAATGGCGATCTGCCGGTTATGTTGGGACCGTTGGACAAGGATTGGCCATTCAGGCTCTTGAGCTGCGCTTAAATGGTTCCCTCGCGAATCAATATGAGATTTACTATCGAGTTCATTCGGCTGGTTATGGCTGGTTGGGTTGGGCCAAAAACGGCGATTCCGCTGGAACTACCGGGCTTAATATCCAGATAGAAGCTGTTCAAATTAAGCTTGTGGCGAATGGCGGGGATCCTGGCACGTCGTCTAAGCCCGCATTTATCTCGACGCCAGCTCTGACGCTCCAGGTGCATGTCGCCACACTTGGCTGGATGAATCCTGTTGGTAATGGCGGTGTTGCGGGTACGACTGACAGATCACTTGCGATTGAGGCGCTGAAGCTAAATGTCTCCAGTAGCGTATCGGGCGGTATTGAGTACTCCGCTCATGTGCAGGATGTGGGTTGGCAAGGCTGGGCTTCCAATGGGAATGTCGCTGGCACGGTAGGCCGCGCAAAGCGTACCGAGGCTCTTAAGATCAGGTTGACCGGTGATTTATCGAACTACTTTGATGTTTGGTATCGAGCATATTGCCAAGACTTCGGATGGCTCGATTGGGCTTCAAACGGGCAGCCTGCGGGCACATCTACGATAGGCTGCAGAGTCGAGTCGGTTCAAGTGAAGGTTGTTCCCAAAGGCGCTGGTGCTCCCGGTCCTACTGGGCGCCCGTTTACCGATCAGCCCTTACTACCTGCCGATATGATGGCCATGCTTAATCGAGCTAATAGATATTCGAGCAATTCAAGCTGGCTCATTATGGTTGACAGGCAAGCATGCCGCCTTGGAGTTTTTCGTGGACAGCGCGGGTCGTGGAGTTATGCTCAATACTGGGTTTGCTCTACTGGTGTCCCTAGTACTCCAACGCCTACGGGTGAGTATACCGTCACCGGCAAGGGTCACTCGTTTGGACATGGGTATACCTGCTACTACTATACGCAGTTTTACGGGGACTATCTGTTTCATTCAATACCGTACTACCAGGGAACTTTTAATCCCATGGACAGCCGGATGGGATTGCATATTTCACAAGGCTGCGTGCGTTTGCCCATTGATCGCGCTAAATGGATTTGGGATAACGTGCCTCTTGCTACCAAGGTGGTAATCTACTAGTTATTCCCGTAGACGCTGAGAGTTTGTTAGCGGGCCCTTTCCTGTTGCCGTTGTCTTAGCAACGGGAAAGGGCCCTTGCCTTTGGATGGGCTCCTTTTTCTTCGTTCACCTAATTGGTGACATTAATGAAGCTAACTCTCGATAGTATGGTTATTGACGGCTGTCTATCTAGGAGGCGATTCTCTTGAAAAGGCAATTTAGAGCATTTGTTGTTCTGCTTTCCTGCTTCATGTCGATGCTGCTATTGAGCCCTTTGGCTTGTTGGGCGGATCAAAATGTTGGTACCAACGAATATGAATCCGTTCCAGAGGCCCAATCAGACTCTTCGGATCAAACTGCTGTTGTAGCCGATGAATCAGCGCCTTCGATCGATGCTGCCGTGGAGTCCAAAGAGGAGATCCCGGATGTCAGCTATAAATCTCATATTTCTGGCATTGGTTGGGAGTCGACGTTTACATCGAATGGTTCGATCTCTGGCACAACGGGCCAGTCTCGTAGGCTTGAGGCGCTCAGAGTTTCTCTTCCTAATTCAGAAGACCTTGGTATCGAATACCGCTCGCATGTGCAAAATGAAGGCTGGCAGGATTGGGTTTCTAATGGAGCCGTCTCCGGCACAACGGGGAGGGGCCTTCAGATTGAAGCTGTCGAGCTCAAGCTGACGGGTGACAGGTCGGCTTCTTATGACCTGTATTATCGCGTTCATGCTTCTAATTTCGGTTGGCTTGGTTGGGCCTCAAATGGGTCGACTGCGGGAACCACCGGTTGGTCCTATGCCGTTGAAGCAATACAGATCGTCATTGTAAAGAAGGGTGATGCGGCGCCCGGTGATACCGCTGGTGCCTATGTCCCGTATGTCTTTAATTGCTCTCTTTCTCAGGTTGGGGAGACGACTAAAGTGACCCTGAATATTCCGCACGTTGAGGATATAAAACGACTCGGCATCGCTGATTCGATAAGGGTGGCGGGCTCCATGTCGTATGGAGGGAAGGTCACCCGTTCCGTTTCAAGTACGATTGCACTCGGAGATTTGGATTCCAGCTCCAGCGAAATTGAATTTAACGATTATGGTCCGTTTGACGTTACGTTGCAGTATTTGAAGAACGGAAACATCGTTCATGAGGACCATCAGCCAATCGGCATTTCTGCGAGTGAATACAACCTTGCCCCTTTGAGTGCTTCTTTCCCCGTTGTTCTCTATTCGCTATCTTTCTGGGACATCAGCACCTCTTCTGCTGGAACGACCATTCCGTCAATCGTAATGCTCGATCGTCCAAATGCCTATAACTGGAACTCGCTTCCATCCGGGATGTATGGCCTTCCGTATTTGACTCATGATGAGAATGCTTCTAGTTCAAGCTATCAGGCGTTTGCGGATTATGTCGCTGCTCTCTTCAAGATCAACCCCAAGGCAAAGTTCAATCTGTATATCAATGACATCACCTGCTCGTTGATCCATAGGATGATTTACGCCAATAAGATTCCCACTGGCCAATACTCCATTCGGCTGTTGTCCGATGGATCCGCCACGTATGTCTTTACCAACGAGGCCTTCGACGTAAAGGATCCAGATTCTAAGCAAGCGGAACTGATTGCTTTATGGAATGCTGCCAAGAATAAGGAATACGAAACCGGTGAGGTGTCAAAGTCGTATAGCGATTATCACGATCGCTGGGATTCTATGTATGCTGTGCTGAGTATTGAGCCTGGCACTCAGTGGTGGATGACTCGAACCAATCTGTTTACGAGCGGTGACGATAATGCCTTTGCGAATAAGATCGCATCCGATCCTAACGTTAAGAAGATGAACGTTTCGAGCATGCTTACGAGCCTGCAGAATAGGGGAGAGGACACGGTCCAAGCGTTTAAGGCTCTGTACAACTTTAACGATGGTTATTTTGATGCGGCTACTCAGCAGGGCAAAAAGGTAATGATGCTGCTTGGAACGTATGTTACTTACGAGCAGAATTTTGACGACTATGCCAACTTGACCGAGGTTATCTATGGCGATGACTATTTGTATTATTACAAGGGGCATCCAAACACGCCGACGGGCATGTATCCCCAAAAGCAGGAACAGCTTGACCGTCTGGGCATTACCGATGTCGATTCTTCCGTTGCTGCAGAGCTGATTCTCTTCTTTAATCCGGAGATCGGTCTGTCTGGATATGGGTCTAGTACGTATAACTCGGCCAGCGCCGATGCTGCTGGTGGACTTTGGAATTCAACGAAGTCCGAAGCGTTGAAGCCCGGCGCTGCTATCGATTATTCGATTATGGATTGGTTTGCTTCGCCTATTACTGAGGACTCAGACGAGGCTATCAGGTCC
The DNA here is from genome assembly GCA_905214105.1 of uncultured bacterium. Taxonomy (GTDB): domain Bacteria; phylum Actinomycetota; class Coriobacteriia; order Coriobacteriales; family Coriobacteriaceae; genus Collinsella. The sequence continues at coordinate 82,659 of CAJMKK010000003.1, read as the reverse complement.
CTTTGCAAGCAAGGTGACTCCTGTTATCTCGTGGAGTTTTCGGATTCCATACTTGCTACGGCCAATTACGACTTTGCTATCTATTCGCATAATAGTGGAGCTCTAACTTATTTCAAGAAGGGCGAGTCGGGCTACGACGTCGTCAAGGTGTCACGAGGCTCGCTTGATGTTTTGGCAACTTCGCATGTTTCGAATGACGGCTGGCAGTCGGCTTGCAAGGGCGGAAATGTTTCTGGCACCGTTGGTCAGTCCAAAGCTGTCGAGGCTATTACTCTCAACCTGCAGAATGCTCCCTACGATGGCAGCTTGGAGTACAGGGCGCATGTTTCCGATTACGGTTGGCAAGATTATGTGAAAGAGGGAGAAGTTTCCGGTTCTACGGGTCAGAGCAAGTCTGTCCAGGCTATTCAAATTCGACTTACTGGTGAGATGGCTAATCGTTATGACGTTTACTATCGTGCTCATGTTCAGGACAAGGGCTGGCTTGGTTGGGCCTGCAATGATCAGGTTGCCGGAACGACTGGGTTTGGCTTGAGGCTCGAGGCATACCAGGTCGTTTTGGTTGAAAAGGGTTCGCCTGCTCCAGGGGATACGAATCAGCCCTCGATTCAGAGAACGTTTTCGATTAAGGCTCATGTTTCAAACCTTGGTTGGCAGGAACCTGTTTATGAGGGCATGACGGCGGGCACAACTGGTCGAAATCTTGCTATTGAGGCGTTGACGATTAGCAAGCCCGACCTTGGGTATTCCGGTAACATCGAGTATCGAGCTCACGTTCAGAATATCGGCTGGCAAAAGTGGGTCAAGAACGGCAAGCTGGCCGGCACCACGGGTAAGTCTCTTTCTATTGAAGCTGTAGAAATTAAGCTTACGGGTGATCTCTCCAAGCATTATGACGTTGTTTATAGGGCGCATGTGCAGGGCAAGGGTTGGCTCGATTGGGTTAAATCGGGCGAGTGCGCAGGTACGACTGGAGAAGCCCTGCATATGGAAGCGTTTGAGGTTAAGTTGGTTGATAAATAGTAAGTGATGTAAGTCTATCATCTATCCGCTATTGCAGTAATTCAGTGGTTTAGTCCAACTGTATTAGTTTAATCTTGAAGGAGTTTATGATTTTTCGTAAACTCCTTTAGTTTAGCTACTAATTAATTGTAGGGACTCGTTTATGAATTCATGTGCAAAACGATGCAAGTCTTATGGCGTTTTATTTGCTGTAATGTTTGTGGCTGCGTTATTAGTCGCAATTTATTATTGCAATTTGAAAACAGGGTTTCATGTTGACGAGCTGTGGACTTTCGGCCTCTCGAATAGTTTTTATTTTCCACATATTTTTTGGGAAAACAATATGGATGCCAACTGGATGGATCCTACGTTCATTCAGTCTTATTTGACAGTTGATACAGGGCATGTGTTTCGGTTTGATTCGGTTTTATATAATCTGAGTAATGACGCACATCCTCCTCTCTATTTTTTCATTATTCATACCGTTTGCTCACTGTTTCCGAATGAATTTAGCAAATGGTTTGGCTTGGTTCCTAATCTATGTTTCTATTCACTCAGTTTAGTATTTTTATTTAAGCTTTCTTACAAAGTGTTTCAGAGTAAGCCAGTCGCTCTAATTTTAATGGCACTTTGGGCTTTCAGTCCCATAGCGTTAAATCTAGTGACCTACATTCGAATGTATCTGTTATTGGTGACACTTGCCCTAGCATTTCTTGATGCGTTATACGATATGTTTAATGTTGCTTTCGCCAATCGATCGGTTTATTTCCGCCTATTTGTTATTTCTTTATTGGGGTTTTTAACTCACTTCTATTTCTATATTTATCTCTTTTTTGTTTCCTGTTTTTTTACTATTTATTTTTGGGCAAGAAAAGGGTGGATGTTCTCCTTTAAATATGGAGTCACGATTGTCTTATCGGTTTGTCTGTCATTTATCATATTTCCTCCAGCATTAAGCAACATGTTTGGGAATCATTATGTCGAATCGGCCTCATCGCAATCAGGGGTAATGGTATTACTTAGACGAATTTGGCAATTTCTAGGTTCGTCGTCCGTTGATTTGTTCTTCGGATCAAGGCTTCTTTTGATTGCCAGCTTCTGTTTGTCAATTGCCCTTTGTTTCTACTTGCTATGGAATAAAAAAATTAATCGTGAGCATCCTGAGTCGATTTATATAGTTTTATTATTTAATTCATCCCTTGTTTTTTACGTCACAGCTTGCTATGTATCTCCTTTTACTTCGTCAAGATACATATGCTTAGCATATCCAGGATTACTGCTATTTGGATTTGGAATGTTCTTGTATCTATTTAGATATTTGCAAATTCGCTATAGAAATAATACTGATTTCAATTTTCGGGGCACTATTTTAGTTTCTGTTGTATTTGTTTGCGCAATTATTGCTGCAGATTCTGTTTTCTTTTCTTCCAATGCTTTGTATTTATATCCGAAATCTGCTGACAATGAAGCCGCAGTAGAGAAGTACGCGGGTTCAACGGGGCTCTTTGTCTCTTATGATTACTATCAGCTCACTGCGAAGCTATTAGAAGTTGCCAAATTGTCTCGCATTCATGCGCTGATTCCTGATCAGAAAGCTATTAGCAGTTTTTGCGATAGAAATTATATTGATTCTGATGATCTGGTTGTTTACATGAATAATCACGACTGCGAAGAAGAGGTTCTTTCTCAACTGAAAGATGAACTAGGATATAGTGGTTTTAAAAAACTGCCCGGATATACTCAAATCGATGATGGAACCTCTTGTTTTGTTTATGTCCTTTATAGATAACAGTGGGAAAAGGGTCTTTAATGAAACGAGATTCGGTGATTCAATTTCTGAAGTTTTCGATTGTTGGACTTTCAAATACAATCGTTTCTTACTTAGTCTACGCGGCACTCCTTTTTATTGGAGTGAACTATATTGTCGCCAATATAGTTTCATATTTTGCTGGTGTCATCAATTCCTTCTATTGGAACAATAAATTTGTTTTTGATAATGAGAGATCGGATTTGAGTTCACTTATTTCAAGTTTTTCCAAGCTGCTTGCTTCGAGTGCTTTTACTGGATTGATTATCAACAACATCCTTTTGTACTTTTGGGTTAGTGTGCTTGGAATTTCTTCTATTCTTGGTCCACTGCTTAACTTGTTTGTAACTTATCCTCTTAATTATATTTTAAGTAAGTATTGGGCATTTAAGTGATGGGTGCTTGCATGACAAAGATGGACATATTGCCGATTCTCTATCTCGTGGTTCCTTGTTATAACGAGGAGAGCGTTTTGCGGGAAACCTCTAAAAGGCTTTTTGAGAAGTTTTCCACTTTAGTAAAATTGTCTCAGATTAATGCGAACAGTAAGGTTTTGTTAGTTGACGATGGGTCATCCGATAAGACTTGGGAGATCATCGAAAGTCTTCATCAATCTAATTCCTTATTCTGTGGACTTAAGCTCTCTAGGAATTGTGGCCATCAGAAGGCTTTACTTTCTGGGTTACACAAGGCAGCGGAGTTTGCTGATTTAATAGCATCGATGGACGCTGATTTACAAGATGATATCAATGCGCTTGATGAAATGGTTTCAAGAGCTCGCGAAGGCTATGAAGTTGTATATGGTGTACGAAATGATCGTTCTAGTGATTCCTTTCTAAAACGTTTTACCGCACAATCTTTTTATCGCTTACAGTCTTCGTTGGGTGTCGATGCTGTTTATAACCATGCTGACTATAGATTGATGTCCAAGCGTGCTGTTCTTGCATTGTCTCAATTCCGTGAGGTTAATCTATTTCTTCGTGGTTTGGTTCCTTTAGTTGGTTTCAAATCTTGCTGCGTGTATTATTCGCGAGGGAAACGGTTTGCCGGCGAATCTAAATACACGCTCGGTAAAATGTTGTCATTTGCTTTTGAAGGTATAACGTCTTTTAGTACTAAACCGATTAGGATAATTACTCTCACCGGTTTAATCATTTCTATTTTTAGTTTATTTGCACTTGTATATCTTTTAATTGGTCATTTTATTGGCGATGTACAAGTTGGCTGGACAAGCATCATTATGTCAATTTGGTGTCTTGGCGGACTTCAACTTTTGGCTTTGGGTGTCATCGGCGAGTACGTTGGAAAGACTTATATGGAGACGAAGCATCGTCCTCGCTATTTTATTGAGGAATTTTTGTCCGATAAGGAGGACAAGGATGCCTAAAGTTAGTGTGTTGATGCCTTGTTTTAATGGTGCTAAGTACATTTTGAAGGCAATTGATTCGGTGTTAAGCCAGTCTTTCCGCGATTTCGAATTATTAATTTTCGATGATCAGTCAACTGATGGAACATTTGAGATTGTTTCCAAGCTAACGGATTCTCGAATTAAGGTATTTAGGAACTCCAGTAATCTCGGTCTTGTTGGAAACTGGAATAATGCCATTGAGAATTCTTCTGGCGAGTATATTCATTTCCTCTTTCAGGATGATATTTTGTTACCCGGGGCTCTTGAGTCTGAGGTTGCAGCACTGGATGCTAATCCAAAGTGCTCCCTCTGCTTCAGCGCTTCATGTGTTATTGACTCGAATGGTGCCATTACAATGAAGAGGAGACCTTTTAAGCGGGATATGGTTTTAAAAGGCTCTGATTTTGCCCGCAAGACATTTCGAACTCATAATATCTATGGAGAGCCTTCTAATGTCATGTTTCGTAGAGATTGCTGGCAAAAGGTTGGACCCTTTAATGATTCTTTGTGTTACTCCCCTGATTGGGAGTATTGGATTCGTCTATCACTTAATGGTGATGTCTGCTATCTAGACTCAATTTATTCCTATTTTAGAGTGTGCAACGAATCTACTACGAACTCACTTTTTAAGGATAAAAAAGAGCAATTGAAACGCGATGAGTTTGATTTTGTGCGAGCAATCTGTTCACTCGATGGTATCAATATATCGTCGGTTGATTTAACCGCTCGTAAATTGTCGCTCTCAATCAGGAACATTGCTAAACGGATTTATTTTTCCGTTCACTGACTTTGGAAGTGATTGAATGAAAGGCATCATCCTCGCCGGCGGGTCCGGCACGCGCCTGTACCCGCTCACGCTCGTGACCTCCAAGCAGCTGCTTCCGGTCTACGACAAGCCCATGATCTACTACCCGCTCAGCACACTCATGCTGGCGGGCATCCGGGACATCCTGGTCATCTCCACGCCGACAGACCTCCCCAACTTCGAGCGCCTGCTCGGGGACGGCTCGCGCTACGGCGTGAACCTCTCCTACGCCGAGCAGCCCAGCCCGGACGGCCTGGCCCAGGCCTTCACCATCGGCGAGGAGTTCATCGCCGGCGAGCCGTGCGCCCTCGTCCTCGGCGACAACATCTTCTACGGCAACGGCCTGTCCCGCCACCTGACGCGCGCCGTCCAGAACGCCGCGTCGGGCCGCGCCACGGTCTTCGGCTACCACGTGGACGACCCCGAGCGCTTCGGCGTCGTCGAGTTCGACGGCGAGGGGAGGGCCGTCTCCATCGAGGAGAAGCCCGCCGAGCCCAAGAGCTCCTACGCCGTCACCGGCCTGTACTTCTACCCGGGCGACGTGGCCGCCAAGGCGCATAGGGTCGAGCCGTCGGCCCGCGGCGAGCTGGAGATCACCACGCTCAACCAGATGTACCTGGAGGAGGGGACGCTGTCCGTCGTGACCCTCGGCCGCGGGTACGCCTGGCTCGACACCGGCACCATGGAGAGCCTGCACGAGGCGGCGGAGTTCGTCCGCGCCGTGGAGCACTCCCAGGACCTGCCCGTGTCCGTGCCCGAGGAGATCGCCTGGGAGAACGGCTGGATCACGACCGCAGAGCTGGAGGAGGCAGCCAAGGCCTACGGCAAGTCGGTCTACGGCCAGCACCTCAAGAAGGTCGCCGCCGGCGAGATCGTCAACAGCCCGCGCGAGTACTAGGAGAAACCCCTCATGTCTGATATCTTCGAGCCCAGGAACATCATCGTCACGGGCGGCTGCGGATTCATCGGCAGCAACTTCGTGCACTACGTCGTGAATAACCGGCCGGGCGTCCACGTGACCGTCCTGGACAAGCTGACCTACGCCGGCAACCCCGAGAACATCGCCGGGCTGCCCTCCGACCGCGTGCAGCTCGTCGTCGGCGACATCTGCGACGCCGGGCTGCTGGACAGGCTCGTCCCGGGCCACGACGCGATCGTGCACTACGCCGCGGAGAGCCACAACGACAACTCCATCGCCGACCCGGAGCCCTTCCTGCGCACCAACGTCGAGGGCACCTTCCGCCTTCTGGAGGCCGTCCGCAAGTACGGCATCCGCTACCACCACGTCTCCACCGACGAGGTCTACGGCGACCTGGCGCTCGACGACCCGGCCAAGTTCACCGAGGAGACGCCGTACAGGCCGTCCTCCCCGTACTCGAGCACCAAGGCTTCCTCCGACATGCTCGTGCGCGCATGGACCCGCACCTACGGCCTTCGCACCACGATCTCCAACTGCTCCAACAACTACGGCCCCTACCAGCACGTGGAGAAGTTCATCCCCAGGCAGATCACCAACATCGTCGACGGCGTGCGCCCCAAGCTCTACGGGAAGGGCGAGAACGTCCGCGACTGGATCCACACCGAGGACCACTCCTCGGCCGTCTGGGACATCCTCACCAAGGGCCGGATGGGGGAGACCTACCTCATCGGGGCCGACGGCGAGAGGAACAACATCACGGTCCTGCGCATGATCCTCGAGGCGATGGGCCGCGACCCCGAGGACTTCGACTGGGTCGCCGACCGCCCCGGCCACGACCGCCGCTACGCCATCGACAGCACGAAGCTGCAGCGCGAGCTCGGCTGGAGGCCGGCGCACACTGACTTCGCCGAGGGGCTCAAGCAGACGATCGACTGGTACGTGGCCAACGAGTCCTGGTGGCGCCCCGCCAAGGAGGCCACCGAGGCCCGCTACCGCGCACAGGGCCAGTAGGAGGGGATAGATCTATGGCAGACATCTCATTCGAGAAGGAACTTGCCGTCGCCGAGACCGGCATAGAGGGCCTCAAGGTCGTCGACCTCGCCGTCCACGGCGACTCGCGCGGCTGGTTCAAGGAGAACTGGCAGCGCGCCAAGATGACCGAACTCGGCATCCCGGACCTCCGCGTCGTCCAGAACAACGTCTCCTACAACGACAGCCGCGGCGTCACCCGCGGCATCCACGCGGAGCCCTGGGACAAGTTCATCTCGGTGGCCCGCGGCTCGGTCTTCGGCGCATGGGTCGACCTGCGCGAGGGCAGCGAGACCTTCGGCAAGGTGTTCACCTGCACCCTGGACCCGAGCAGGGCCATCTACGTCCCGCGCGGCGTGGGCAACTCCTTCCAGGCCCTGGAGGACGGCACCGCCTACACGTACCTGGTGGACGCCCACTGGTCGCTCGAGCTGAAGAGGACCTACACCTTCGTGAACCTCGCCGACCCCGAGCTCGCCATCGAGTGGCCGATCCCTCTCGACGAGGCCACCGTATCCGAGGCCGACCTCAACCACCCGATGCTCAAGGACGTCGTCCCCATGGCGCCGAAACGAACGCTCGTCACCGGCTGCAACGGCCAACTGGGGCACGCCGTGCACGCCCTCGCCGAGGAGCGCGGGGTCGCCAAGGACTTCGACTTCTGCGACATCGACACCTTCGACATGTCCGACCCGGACGCCTATTCGCGGTACGACTGGTCGCTCTACGGCACCGTGATCAACTGCGGCGCCTACACGGCTGTTGATAAGGCGGAGGCCCCCGAGGGCCGCGTGACCGCCTGGAAGGCCAACGCGACCGGGCCGGCGCTTCTCGCCCGCACCTGCGCCGCGCACGGCATCACGCTCGTCCACGTGTCCTCCGACTACGTCTTCGACGGCACGGCCGAGGTCCACACGGAGGACGAGCCCCTCAGCCCGCTGTCCGTCTACGGCCAGACCAAGGCCGCCGGCGACATCGCCGTGGCCGGGTGCCCCCGCCACTACATCATGCGCAGCTCCTGGGTCATCGGCGAGGGGCACAACTTCGTGAAGACCATGAGGGGGCTGTCCGACCGCGTCGCCGACCCCGAGGACGGGCTCGAGCAGGTCACGGTCGTCGACGACCAGCTGGGCCGCCTGACCTTCACGCGCGACATGGCGGCTGCCATCTTCCACGTGCTGGGGACCCATGCGCCCTACGGCACCTACAACTGCACCGGCTCCGGCGCCGTGAAGTCCTGGGCGGACATCGCCCGCGCCGTCTTCGAGGCCGCCAACGGCAACGGCGACAGGGTCGTGCCGGTCGGCACCGCCGACTACTACGCGAACGCCGAGGGCCCCATCGCACCGCGCCCGGTTCACTCCGCACTCGACCTGTCCAGGCTCGAGTCGGTCGGCTTCCGAATGCCCGACTGGGAGGAAGAGCTAAAACTTCATTTTGATTAGATGCCTTTAGTACATTGTTTGCATTCTTAAAATCAGTGAGAATGCAAACAATGCCATGGGCATTTATGCCATTTTGCCAAGTTGCACCAGGAATTTTTTGGATGGTTTTCAATGCATTTTAAACTTGCAAATTTGATTTTTAACGGATCTGATGCGATGCTGCAGTATCCATTGCTTTGCTATAGGGCAACGGAGGGTCTTGTTATTCCAACTTCGAATGCCGCTATTGAAATCATGAAATCGACCAATGTTGATTTCACAACATATTTTAATGCGCTATCCATTTATAAGTGGCGAAAATACACTACTGCAAAGGCGTTTTATCTTCATATCGAGTATTGCGGCTCCGCCTTAACGCTTCAGCAGACGTATGCAAATAATTATTCTTGGATTCCTTCTACAATTGATGGCTCTGCGGTTAGTTTGCAACGATCCGATGAATGGAGTGCAGCTGAAATCGAACTCTCCCTTTGTGAGGGAGAGATTCTGCACGCTTTTAATATCAGTACTGAAGGCCCTGTTAATATTCGGAATGCGTATTATTATTGCGATTGTGAAGAACTGGATATTCATCCAGTTGAGCTAGCGCTTGCAACTACTACGTTTAAAAAAGAAGACTATATTGTCCGTAACGTATCTCTTTTACAAAAGAACATTATTGATTCTGATGAAGAGATTGCTGATCATTTCCACGTACACATTATTGATAATGGCTGTTCGCTGAATAGTGCAAACTTGGATTCATCGCGTGTTACTGTTCATCCAAATCCTAATGTTGGCGGGTCTGGTGGTTTTGCTCGGGGGATGATTGAGTCACTTGAGCAGAATCCTAAAGCGACTCATGTTCTTCTGATGGACGATGATGTCGAGGTTCTTCCCGAGAGTTTTATCCGCACTTTCAACCTGCTCTCTCTTCTCAAAGAAGAATATGCTGAGGCCTTTTTATCGGGTGCCATGATGAGCTTGGAAGAGCCCAATTTGCGTACCGAGGATTTAGGGTTCTTTACTGCTAAGGGAACTTTTTCTCCCCTTAAGCCTGCAGGCTATATGACCTCACTTCATGATGTCGTTGAGACCGAGATATATAAGGCCCCAACTGGCCTTTATGAGGACACTGCCCAACAGTATGCTGGCTGGTGGTATTGCGTTATACCTACCGCAACGATTGAGCGCGAGGGGCTGCCTTTGCCTTTATTTGTTCGTTCGGATGACGCCGAGTACGCGCTTCGCTGCAAGCCCAAGTTCATGTCCATGAATGGTATTTGCGTTTGGCATAATTCCTTTAAGTTTAAGTATAGTGCTGCCGTGGAGCGTTATCAGGTAAGCCGAAATACGCTAATCAGTCAGGCGACAACTGGAGCTGCGCCTCTCTCTGATTTTCTTTATGAGATTCGTCGTGAAGTTGAGCTCGACTTGAAGAAATTTAATTACGATGAAGCTGCTCTTGCCGTAAAAGGTCTTGAAGATTTTTTGAGAGGTCCGGAGTGGATTTCTCATCCGGTTGCTGAAGCTCGCTTTATGGCGGCAAATCGTGAAAGGGAACAATTGATTCCCATCGAGCAACTCATTCCTCAGGCGCTAGAGCTGGGCGTCGACTTAACGCAGTTAACTTTTGGCAATTTGAGCCTCGAAGGGGACAGGTCTAGGCTGAAGGCATTTAAGGATTATCTGACCATTAATGGCCATCGCTTTGTTAATGACTCTGCTAAGCGCAGGGGTAAGGTCTCTGTCATTGATGCTGCGGGATGGGTTTATCCCGCCGGTAAAATCAGGGACGTTGACACGCTTATTGTTGTAGATATGCCAAATAAAAAGGGCGCCATTAGACACATGGATAAGAAGCGATTCAAAGAGGTTTGGACTCGTTTTCGTAAAGCCGAGAAGGACTTCAAACGTAACAAAGACAAGATTTATTCCGAATACGCTTCGTATAGAGATGTCTTTACTTCGATCGATTTCTGGAAACAGTATTTGAAAGAGGCGTCGGAGTAGCCTTCATATGAGTGGGTTTCAAAGTGGGACCCACTCATTCTTTTGTATCATATGAGTAATTATGCTTCGTTTATTGTTAGTCGTTGGGAAGGTTAAGCCATGTCCTTGCTTTCTACTATTAAAAGAGTCCTTCCTGGTTCATCTCGATCGTTACATGCTATGCATGATGATATGGACCATCGCTTTGACGAGGTATTTTCGCGTATCGAGCAGGCTGATAACGGCATCAATATGAATATCAATTACAAATTCGATACTCGTTTATTTCCAGAAATTGAATTGCTCAAGCAACGCCAGCAAAGTCTGTCAGAACAAATGAGCCTTCGCTTTGAATTGCTAGCGCGACGTGCGTACCCCGATCTCACCCCTTTTGAGCTCCGTTGCAAAATCTTTGATGCGTTGCCCAACGCCGAGGGCGATATTCGATTGATGCAGCAGGCAAACGCAGCGTTGATGAGTAAGCTAGACGCGATTTGTACTGCCAATAATATTCAATACTGGCTTTCTTATGGTTCTCTTGTTGGCACCTTGTCTCGATCGAGTTTTATTCCTTGGGACGACGATATTGATATTTGTATGATTAGATCCGATGTGGATAAGCTCACTGCCGCTTTGAAAAACGACCCTGAATATCAAATCACTCTCGTATATGACTGGTTTGTAAAGTGTCGTCAAGTTCGCTTTTGTTCAACTAATTCGCTTATACCTTGTTTTGTGGACATTTCGATTTACGACCGGGCGGCCGAGAATTCCAAGCGTGCGAACGATCAGCTTAGGCAACTCAGAATTGAGCTTATGGATTTCTTTGACAAAAATGAACGTGAGTTTAGTTTTTGGAAAGATAATCCTTGGATGGTTCATCCCGACAGTGGTCTTAGCGTGCAGTGCGGGGATGTTGACTTGGAGGCTCAGAGAACAGTTGTTTCTTCTGCGGAGATTGATCTTGTCCAGAGCGTATTCGATTCGTTTAACGAAAAGGCTCATGATCTAGGTTTGTTGACCGATGAGTCTCATGGTGATTTTGCATACGCGATTGATAACGTTTTTGATGCCCCTAAACGTAAAATAATTTGGGACTGCAACGATATCCTTCCCGTAAGAAAGCATCCGTTTGACAGCTTCTCTTTTTTGGTTCCCGCGAAAGCGGAAAAGGTCGCTGATGATTGCTATCCTGGATGGCCTTACATACTAATGGACATCTGTGGGCATGATCATTTTGCTAAGGATGTTTTGTCTGATCCCGATGTTCGCTCCGCGATGGCAAGGTTTGTCGACGAATGTAATTAGTAGTTACAACGGCTTTGATTAAGGTATTTAAAATGCAGTTTAAACTTGCGAATGTTGTACTTAAAGTTGAAAAGCATGCAAAGGATTTTCCCGAACTCTACTATCGCGTGCTCTCCGGTGATGTCTCATATAGTGACGATTTTCATTCACTTCATATCAATGGAAACGTTGACTTTCTGACGTATGTGAATGGCTTATCTGCTGGCAAATGGCATCAGTATGCATCTGTTGACAGCGTTGTCTTGCATATGGCTTTATTTGGCAGAGGCCGGGTTGTCGTTCATGGAGTGAGATCTTGCGAACTGAATCCCGTCGAGCTTAAATCGTATCCTTTTGATGGCGATAAAGTTGATCCTTGCGTTCTCGATATCGATATCGATACAACCGGCTACGACTTGATCGGTTTTAGGATTGAGAGTGATGAGGGCTATTCCGTAGACCTCTTGAACGCCTCTTATCTGACTGATGTTCCTGAGGACTCAATTAACCAGATCAATCTTGCTCTTTCTACTACTACATTTAGGAATGAGCAGTACATTCTTCCGAATATTGAACTCGTTAAAGCGGGCATCTCCAAAGTGGACGGTCCGATTCGCGATCACTTCCACATGTTTGTCGTCGACAATGGGCAGACGCTCGATTCTGCATCACTTTCCGATGAGCTAGTCACCGTGCTTCCGAATCCCAATACGGGCGGTTCGGGAGGATTCGCACGTGGAATGATGGCGGCCACTGAAGCTCCTAGTCAGTTCACCCATATCATTTTGATGGATGACGATGTCTCTATCATGCCCGAGAGTTTGATTCGTGCGTTTAACCTGCTCTCTCTTGCTAGGGGCAAATATAAGGATGCCTTTATTAACGGTGCCATGCTTTCGATGGAGGACCCAACTCGTCAGTTTGAGGATGTCTCGTATGTGGCGACCACCGGTGCCTATCGTCGAGTAAAAGAAGATCTGAATGTCGGCAAGCTGTCCGATATCCTCGAAAACGAACGTACAAACGTCGAGGTTGACCAGGCTTACGGAGCCTGGTGGTATAGCTGCATTCCGGTGAAGGCTATCGAAAAGAACGGCCTTCCCATGCCTTTCTTTATTCGCTGCGACGACGTTGAGTTTGGCATGCGCAATAAGCCTGTCTACATGACTATGAATTGCATTTGCGTGTGGCATGCAAGCTTTGAGGGGCGTTTCCGCGCTTCGGTTGATTGCTACCAGTACTTCCGTAACTTCTTTGCCATGATTGCTCTCGATGATTGTGCTGATGAGAAGATGTTTGTCCTTCGTATTCAGCGAGGGGTACGTCAGAACTTGCGCGATATGGACTATCAGGCTGCCGAGTTTATTCTTGATGGCTTTGAGGATTATCTGCGTGGCCCTGAGTATCTCCAGAAGCTTGATGGCGCCGCGACGATGATCGGCAAGGGTAAGTTAAACGAAAGGCTGATTCCTGTTTCCGAAATGGATCCAGAGCTTCTTCGCAAGGCCGGGGTTACGGAGCAAGTGCTCGCTAATGTTAATCTGGAATCCCATCCTTCGAAGTTTATGAAGTACTGGAGATCTATTCCTTACGACAAGCACTATCTTCCCGATGCGCTGTTGCGCGGTAAGCCCGGCTATGTAGTTAAGAATGGCAGTTGTACGCTTGAGGGCAACTCGACGCGTTGCAAGACGCTGGTCTTTCTTGATCCGACCCGCGAGAAGGGGTCGGTTCGCACGATGGATCGAGTACGATTTAAGAGCATTCGGCGCCGAGAGCACGAACTGATGAAGCGCTATCGTAAAGAAGGCAAGAGCGTTAGAGGAGCATGGAAAGATTCCATGCCGTATATGACTTCACGAGAGTTCTGGGAAGAGTACTTGGGACTTAAATAAGAAGAGGCCCAGACTGAGTCCGGGCCTCTTCTTATTTATCTATCTTAGAATTTCAGCCGGTGCTGCCTGATTTTTGACTGAATGGGCCCAATGATCAATGTGTCGACCAACGATGCTATCGCTAACGCCAATCCATATGCCAACGCCGTCGCGAGTAGCCAGGTGAGCAGCCGTAACGGCCAAGCTAGCGTCGCATATCCACCATTCAAAGCGGTGGCATAGACAATATTGATGGCGAATTCAATCGTTGTGTACTGAAGGAGATAGATTGAGTAAGACCTTTTCGCAGACCATTCAATGGCTTTAGATAATACATCCGAAGAGATTTTAAGCCTGTCTATAGCAATAAATACGGCAACAGTTGTAACCATCCAGTTGTATTGGGTCCGCTCGTTCGAATCCGAAATACGCGCTAATAATGTCTAGGATAAAGAATAGAATGCCGGCAACCTTAATTAGGCGAACTTCTCTTATGTCCAGTAACGGGCTGACGCGTTTAATGAAATATCCCATACAAAAGAACGTAAAATACGTTCCTCCGAGTAGCGATATGGGTATAAAGCGCTGAAACATACTTATGGCAGCCGCAAGGGTTATATGCTGAGAGTTGATGAGCAAGGACTTTGTAACGCATGATAGCCCGCCCCACGCATAAATTCCTAGGGTTACGAATAAGGCTATTTTGCAGGTACGATCATCGAGCGCATCAAACATTTTCGATAGTATCGGTGCTACCAAAATGAAAGGTATGAGTGCCGGGACAAACCACCAACCGCCTTGAACCAGGTCGCTTGTATATCGTATATAGTTCGTATCCTGTAATGAGCCGGTGGCAGTTTTGAATGCGTACAATAGTCCGGCATATACGAAGATGGGTAGCAATAGAGACAGGGCCTTATCGAATAGGTAATCCTTGTAACTTTTCTTAAGTGGCTTAAATGCGAAATAGCCAGACAGGCAGAAGAAAATTGGATCACAGATAATGGCAGCCGTGCTTGCTATTGGACTCGCGTTGATGTTTCTAAAGCTGCCCAGTTGTGGTGCAATGTGGACGACAACAACCAAAAACATCGATAGGGCTCTTAGGAGGTCCCAGTTTGTAAGACGTTTGCTTGTGCTCATTGGATTCACTCACCTTTTGTTTTGTGCGTCTTATATACCTGTAGCTCCCATTGCTTTCGTTCAACTTTCGCAACCGAGTCGAGGATAAGCCCCGTTGCCAGGCTTAGCCCGCATAGGAACATAAACGAGACGGCGAGCATTGCGGTGGGGAAGCGAGGGACTAATCCGGTCTGGAAGTACTCTGCGACGATTGGTATACCGAGAGCGAGCCCTATGATGGCAAAGATGATCGCGATAAGACTGAAGAACTTGAGCGGACGATAGTCTTTAAAGAGCGTGCCAATCATTGCGATGACCTTGATGCCGTCGCTTACCGTGTTGAGTTTTGATTCGGAGCCGGCGGGTCGATCTCGATACTCCACCGGCACGTCTTGAATGCGCCAGCGGTGGTCGACGGCGTGGATGGAGAGCTCGGTTTCGATCTGGAAGCCCTCGCTCAAGACGGGGAAGGTCTTGACGAAGGGCTTGCTCATGGCTCGGTAGCCGGTCATCACGTCGTCAAAGCTGTAGCCGTAAATCCACTTGATCATGGCGCGAACAAGGTTGTTGCCAAAGCCGTGAAAGGCTCGTTTATTCTCTTCGGCATAGGTGCCGTTTGACAGGCGATCGCCAACGGTCATATCTGCTTCGCCGTTAAGGATGGGATTGCAGAGTGACTTGGCAGCTTCGGCGGGGTAGGTATCGTCGCCGTCGACCATCAAGTAGCATTCGGCATCGACATCACGGAACATTTGGCGGCACACGTTGCCTTTGCCCTGCCTGGGCTCGTGGCGCACTGTTGCCCCGTGTTGCTTTGCGATTTGCGAAGTGCCATCGGACGAGTTGTTATCGTAAACGTAGACAATTGCACCGGGCAGCTCTCGATGAAAATCGTCGACAACTTTGCCAATCGTCAGCGCTTCGTTGTAACAGGGGATTATGACGGCGGTATTCGAATAGTCCATGTAGGACCTCCTTTAATGACTCATCTGGTCGAAAGTATACCTATCGCCTGCCCCTTTGATTAGATATGGGTTAGTTCTCCAGATTTGTTGCGGTGGGTTATCGTCAACGTGGGAGGGCTATACTTTCCACTGTTATGTTTTACGAGACAAGGAGATGGTCCGTGGCTGACAATGTAGAGAGTCAGAAAGCGGTGGCTAAACCGGCCTCTCACGCTAAAAATGATTTTGAAAAGGACAAGTTCATTCTTAAGCAGCTTGTCACCAAAGATTTTAAAATCAAATATCGTCGCAGTGTTTTGGGCGTGGCATGGTCCGTGCTTAACCCGCTGCTGATGATGGTTGTTATGTCGATCGTGTTTTCGACGATTTTTGGCCAGAGCCGCAATGGGTCAATTACGCCTGAAATGTATCCGTTATATCTGATTGTCGGTAACATTACGTTCTCTGTCATGTCCGAGTCGACGAACCAGGCGCTCATGTCCATCATTTGGGCGTCTTCTCTGCTCAAGAAGGTTAAGGTCCATCGCTGGGTGTTTCCGGTGCAGAAGGTGCTGTTTTCTCTTGTCAACTTTTCCTTCTCTTTGGTTGCCGTCGCCCTTGTTATGCTCTTTTTCCGTGTTGTCCCTACCTGGCATTTAATTCTGCTGCCGGTTTGCCTGCTGTTGCTTATGTGCTTCTGCATGGGCTTGGGCATGATGTTGTCGGCGCTGGCGGTCTTTTTCCGCGACGTTATGCACCTGTGGACCGTTGTTATCACGGCCTGGATGTATCTGACGCCTATTTTCTGGACGACCGATTACATCAGCCAAATGGCACATTGGATCCAGGTGCTGGTGGTCTTGAATCCCATGTACAACTATCTCCAGTTTATGCGTGATATCTTCCTGTTCAATACCGTGCCTTCTGCGCTTACGTTCGGCTTATGTGTTGCCTGGGCTGTTCTTGCTCTTGCTATTGGCTATACCGTATTTCATAAGACCGAGCACAAGTTTATTCTCTACATCTAAGGAGTGCTGTTTATGACTGAATCTGCTATTGATTACAGCAAGCAGCCCCTTGCTGTTGAGGTTAAAGACGTTACCATGATTTTCAACATGGCGTCCGAGTCCCTGACAAACCTCAAGGAGTATTTTATTAAGCTCGCCAAGCACGAGCTGTTCTTTGAGGAGTTCCGTGCACTTAAGCACATTTCGTTTGATGTGCATCGCGGCGAGGTCGTTGGTCTTGTTGGTACTAACGGTTCCGGTAAGTCTACGATGCTCAAGATCATCGCTGGCGTTTTGGAGCCCAGCGAAGGCGAGGTTAAGGTCCACGGCAATATCGCGCCACTGATTGAGCTCGGTGCCGGCTTTGACCCGGAGCTTACCGCACGTGAGAATATCTATCTGAACGGTGCGCTCCTTGGATACACCAAGGAGTTTATTGACGCTAGCTTTGACGATATCATCGAGTTTGCTGAGCTCAAAGACTTTGTTGACATGCCCTTGAAGAACTTCTCTTCGGGTATGGTCGCGCGCATTGCCTTTGCTATCGCCACGATTACCGAGCCCGATATCCTGATCGTCGATGAGACGCTTTCTGTTGGCGATGTCTTTTTCCAGCAGAAGTGTGAGCGTCGCATTCAGCACTTTATCGAGAGTGGTGACGTCACGGTCTTGTTCGTTTCTCACTCCATGGAGCAGGTTGAGCGCATTTGCCAGCGTGCTGTTTGGATTGAGAAGGGCGACCTGCGTATGGATGGTCCCGTGGATGAGGTCTGCAAGGCATACCACGACCAGTTCAAGTAGGTTATAATCTTTTAGTCGCGCGAACTTGTACCCGCTTGGACGTGCGGCTTTTATGCTCCATTAGCTCAGTTGGATAGAGCAGGGGACTTCTAATCCCAAGGTCGACGGTTCGAATCCGCCATGGAGCACCAGAGAGTTTTTGAAGACCCGGTTATTGTGCCGGGTCTTTGCTTTTTGGGACGCGTGCGCGTGCAGTGCTCCCTCAACAATAAGTCCGATGCAGCGATGCTGCACCGGACTTTCTACATTTCAGAATGGCTATCAGCCTTTGGCTGTTGGGCTCTTACGCCTCAGTCGGCTCCACGCCCAGCTCGTTGCGGACGAGCTCAAAGGCGGCGGCGATGGCCTTGTCCATGTCGTAGTACTTGTAGCCGCCCAGGCGTCCGGCGAAGATCACGTCGCCTTCCTGTGCCGCTAGCTCCTCGTACTGCTTGTAGAGGGCCTCGTTCTTGGCGTCGTTGATGGGGTAGTAGGGCTCGTCGCCGGGCTTCCAGTCCGCCGGGTACTCGCGCGTGATGACGGTCTTGTCCTGTGTGCCGAACTCGAAGTGCTTGTGCTCGATGATGCGGGTGTAGGGGACCTCGCGCTCGGTGTAGTTGACCACGGCCACGCCCTGGTGGTCGGCCTCGTCGAGCGTCTCGGTCTCGAAGCGCAGGCTGCGGTACTCGAGCGTGCCCAGCCTGAAGTCGTAGAACGCGTCGATGGGGCCGCAGTAGATCGTCTTGTCGGCGATATCGGGCTCGGCGGCGGCCAGCTCCTTGTACTCCACGCCGCAGCGCACCTCGACGCCCTCGAGCATGTTGGCGACCATCTTGGTGTAGCCGCCCATGGGGATGCCCTGGTAGCGGTCGTTGAAGTAGTTGTTGTCGTAGGTAAAGCGGCAGGGGAGGCGCTTGATGATGCTTGCGGGCAGGTCCTTACAGTCGCGGCCCCATTGCTTCTCGGTGTAGCCCTTCACGAGCGTCTCGAAGATGTCGCGGCCGACGAGCGACAGCGCCTGCTCCTCCAGGTTCTGCGGCTCGCCGATGTTCTCGGCAGCCACCTGCTCGGCGATCTTGGCGCGGGCGTCTGCCGGCGTGACGACGCCCGGCCACATCTTGGCGAAGGTGTTCATGTTGAAGGGCATGTTGTACATGTTGCCGTGGAAGTTGGCTACCGGCGAGTTGACGTAGTTGTTGAACTCGGCGAAGCGGTTGACGTAGTCCCAGACGTCCTTCATGGAGGTGTGGAAGATGTGCGCGCCGTAGCGGTGGACCTGGATGCCCTCGACGTCCTCGGTGTAGATGTTGCCGGCGATGTGATCGCGGCGATCGATGACCAGGACCGACTTGCCAGCGCGCTTGGCGGCATTGGCAAAGACGGCACCCGAAAGGCCGGCACCGACGACGAGGTAATCGTACTGGGACATGGATAAGCTCCTTTGTATGTCGATTGGACAGTTACTTTAGTTTAGGGACAAACATATCTGGTGTCTTTGTCCCAGGGATTAGTGTAGCAGATGCTCTTTCAACAGCTCCATCGCGTGTGCGTAGCCTTGGAGGCCTTCGCCGGTGATGGTGGCGAAGCAGGCCAGGCGGGCGTAGCTCACCTGACGGAAGTCCTCGCGGGTCTCGACGGCGCTGATGTGTACCTCCACAGCCGGGATGGCGACGGCCTTGAGGGCATCGAGGATCGCCACGCTCGTGTGCGTGTAGGCCGCCGGATTGATGACGATGCCGTCGACCTTGCCGTAGGCCTCCTGGATCTTGTCGACGATGCTGCCCTCGTGGTTGGACTGGAAGACCTCGACCTCGTCAAAGCCCTGCGCGGCGCCCGCCTCCTGGCAGATCTGGACCAGGCGGTCGTAGTTGTCGCTGCCATAGATGCCCGGCTCGCGAATGCCGAGCATGTTGAGGTTGGGGCCATTGATGACGAGTGCTTTCATGGTTGCTTCCTTTGCGATTGGAAAACCACCACAAAAGTGCCTGTCCCCTTTGTGGTGGTTTTGGTTAGAGAGCGGATGGGAGGGTGTCGAGGAGGGCTTGGGCGGTGTTGGCGGCGCAGTCGCGTGAGTCGATGATGTAGTCGGCCCAGGCGCGGTAGCGCGGCATACGCTGCTCAGCAAGCTTATCGATGCCTACGCGGGCGGTGATGGGGCGTCCCTTGTGGGCGAGTTCGTCAAGCTTACGGTTGAGCATCACGATCTGGCTGTTCTGGTGCAGCAGCGGGTAGTTCTCGTCGCGCGTGACCACGCCGCCACCCGTGGAAAGCACCAGGCCGCTGCGCTTGGAGATGTCGGCCAGCGTCGCCGTCTCCTGCTCGCGGAAGGCCGCCTCGCCGCGCTCGATGATAAAGTCGGCACAGGGCATGCCCAGATGCTTCTCAAGCGCGCGGTCCAAGTCGATGTGCTCGCGGCCCGTGAGCTGGGCGATCTGCTCACCTACGCGGGTCTTGCCCGAACCCGGCATGCCGATCAGGGCGATGTTCTGCTCGCGGCGAGACAGGCGTTCCGTTACGTCCAGGATGCGCTCGCGCGGGGTGGCTTGGCCGGTGTAGCGCTCGACAGCCTGCGCTGCCTGGGCCACGAGCATGAGCAGGCCGCCGATGCAGGGGATATTGCGGCGCTCGGCCTCGAGCATCAGTCCCGTGCGGGCAGGGTTGTAGACAATGTCGATGACGCCCTCGAGCGCGTTGAGGCCCTCCAGTGTGCAGGGAGCGTCGGGGCAGTGGGGGAACATGCCGGCGGGCGTGCAGTTGACGAGCAGCATAGCGTCGGATTGTTGCGCGATGTTGCCGTAGTTGACCTCGCTCGTGCGGCCCACGGGCACGACGGTGGCGCCCAGATCGCCGAGCACCATGCTCGCCGTGGTGCCGGCGCCGCCGGTGGCTCCGAGCACGAGGGCCTTCTTGCCGGCAACATCAACCCCCAGCTCCTCGACCAGGCACTGAAAACCGTAGTAGTCAGTATTGTCGCCGCGCAGGCGGCCATCGGGCAGGCGTGTGATGGTGTTGACGTTGCCCATGCGCTCGGCGAGCGGACTCAGCTCGTCCAGATACTCCATGACGGCGCGCTTGTAGGGGATGGTCACGTTGGTGCCCTCCCATTCGTCGCCCGTCATAAAGGCCTGGAGGTCCTCGGGCTCGCGCTCAAAGCGCACGTACTCGAGCCCCGCGAGCTCTTTGTAGATGGTCGGGGTGTAGCTGTGGCCCAGCACGCGGCCCAGCACGCCGTAGGGACGGGTTGCGGCTGTATCGGTCATCTAGAGCACCTCCGTGTAGCTGCCAAAGTAGGTGAAGCTCTCGCACACGTCGTCGATAGAATCGAGCAAGTCGTCGAGGGCCTTGCTGCCAAAGGGACAGTCCAGATCAAAGTAGAACATAAACTCAAAGTCGCGGCCGGGGATGGGGCGGCTCTGGAGTTTGATGAGGTTGATGTTGAGCGCGTAGAATCGCTCGAGCACGCGGTAGAGGGCGCCCGGCTCATTGGCCGTGGTGATCATGAGCGAGGTGCGGTTGGCGCCGGGGTATACGCGCGGCTCGCGGCTGATGACGACAAAGCGCGTGTAGTTGTTGTCCGAGTCCTGGATGTTGGGCTCCAGCACCTCCAAGCCGTAGAGCGCCGCACAGCTGCGCGAGGCGATAGCGGCGACGTCGGTGCGTTCGGAGTTGGCGACCATCTCGGCCGACATGGCCGTGTTGGGGTACTTGGTGGCATGCAGGCCGTGGCCCTCGATAAAGCCTGCGCACTGGGCAATGGCTTGGCCGTGGCTGTAGACCTCGCGCACGTCCTGGAGCTTGGTGCCGGGTTTGACGAGCAGGTTGTGATCGATCTTGAGGCGCAGCGAGCGCACGATATGGAAGTCGAACTGTGCGAGCAGGTCGTAGACGGCGTTGACCGATCCGGCAGTTGAGTTTTCGATGGGCAGCACGCCAAACTCGCAAAAGCCGTCGCGTACGGCGCGCATGACGCCCTCGAAGGTCTCAAAGAACGCGATATCGGGCACGTCGAAGAGTTTGCATGCGGCGATCTGACTGTAGGCGCCTTCGACGCCCTGGCAGGCGACGGTAGCCGTCTGTGGGAAGGGCGTGTCAAAGGCTACGGCCGTGGCATGGGCCTTTTGCGACACCGTGATGCCCTTGACCTCGTTGATGTAGCGCTGCTGCTCGGCCTTGCTCATGCTCATGAGGAGGCGGAACAGGGTGATGGTCTGCGCCTCGTAGCGCTCGGGTGCGCGGCTGGCGAGGTTGTTGAGTTTGGAGCGTTCGCGGGCGGGGTCGAAGACGGCCTTGCCCATCTCTATCTTGGATTTGGCGACCTCGGTGGCAATATCCATGCGCTCGACAAAGCTGTTGAGCAGCGTGGTGTCGATGCCATCGATGGCCTGGCGAATATCGGCAAGGTCCATGGAGGCCCCTTTCACGTGTCGGTGATTTTTCTGGGACGGGGATTAAAAAATCATTGTGTACCTAATGATTTTTTAATCCCCGTCCCAGAAAAATCACTGGGTGGGTGAGGGGGCCGGAGTTGGCCCCCGGAGATTTTTAGCGCTGGGCGGCGTCCTCGAGGAGGGCGTCCCAGATGGCCAGCGCTGCGGCTGCTTCGGCTACGGGGACGGCGCGCGGGACGATGCAGGGGTCGTGGCGGCCGTGGACCGAGAGCTCGGCATTTTCCATAGTGTCCATATTCACCGTCTGCTGCTCGCGAGCGATGGAGGGCGTGGGCTTCACGGCCATGCGCCACATGACGGGCGCGCCGGTCGAAATACCGCCCAGGATGCCGCCGGCGTTATTGGACTCGACCTCGATCTTGCCGGTCTCGGCATCGATGCGATATGGGTCGTTGTTCTCGCTGCCGCGCATGGCGGCCACGGCAAAGCCCATGCCAAACTCCACGCCCTTTACGGCGGGAATACCAAAGGCGATGTGCGCGATGCGGTTCTCGATACCGTCGAACATGGGGTCGCCGATGCCTGCGGGCAGGCCGTAGATGCCGCACTCCACGATGCCACCGATGCTGTCGAGCTCGTCGCGCGCGGCCAGAATCTCCTCGCGCATGCGACCGGCAGCTGCGGCGTCAATGCAGGGCAGATCGTTCGTAAGGATTGCCTTGCGGTCGGCTTCGCGATAGACCATGTCGTCCATGGGCAGGTCGGAGATGCCGCCGATCTGCGCGACGTGCGCCATGACCTTGATGCCACGGGCCTCGAGTGCCTGCAGCGCGATGCCGCCGGCGATGCACAAGGGGGCCGTCAGGCGACCTGAGAAGTGCCCGCCGCCGGCGACATCGTGCATGTTGTGATACTTCACGCGGGCTGGGAAGTCCGCGTGCCCGGGGCGGGGCTTGCGGCGCAGCTCGGAATAGTCCTTGGAGCGCGTGTTGGTGTTCTCGATAATCGCTGCGATAGGCGCGCCCGTGGTGTGTCCATCGACCACACCGGCGATGATATGCGCGGCGTCGGCCTCGCGGCGCTTGGTCGCGGTCTCGTCGCGACCAGGGGCGCGACGGTCCAAAAAGGCCTGCAGCGCTTCTTGGTCGACGGCGATGCCAGCGGGTATGCCGTCGAGCGAGCAGCCGATAGCAGGGGAGTGCGACTGGCCGAAGATGCTCAGGTGCAAGACGTTGCCAAAGGTCGAGGACATGCTATTCCTCCTCGAGTTTGACCTTGCCGCCCAAAAGGCGGTAGTGGTCGAAGAAATCGGGATAGGACTTGTTGACGGCCTCGGCGCCGTGGATCACGACCTCGCCGGTGGCGCGGCTCGCGGCGATGGCGGCCATCATGGCGATGCGGTGGTCGTTGTGCGAATCGACCTCGCCGCCGGCAAAGGCGTCGACGCCCTTGATGATGAGGTCATCGCCGGCAATGCGCACCTGCGCGCCCAGCGCGGTGAGCTCGCGGTTGGTGGTGACCAGACGGTCGGATTCCTTGATGCGCAGACGGGCGCAATCGCGGATAAAGGTGCGGCCCTGTGCCAGCGAGGCCACGGCCGAGATAACGGGCACCAGGTCGGGAATGTCGTGGGCGCTCATCTCAAAGCCGGCGAGTTTGTCGGACTGCACGGTGGCGGCGTTGGTGGAGCGCACGATGCGGGCACCAAAGCGCGAAAGCGCGGCGAGCACGTTGCGGTCGCCCTGGGCCGAGCTCAGCGACACGCCTTCGACGGTGATGGGGTCAGAGCCGATGGCGCCGGCGCACAGCCAAAAGGCGGCGTTGGACCAGTCGCCCTCGACGGCTACGCTGCCGGGTGTGCGGTACGAGCCGCTGCTCACGCGGAAGTTCGTGACCTCGGGCTGGCCGTCCTTGGCCGGAATGCGCTCGACGTTGACCTCGACGCCGAAGGCCTTCATGGCCTGGATGGTCAGGTTGATGTAGGGGCGGCTCTCGATGAGGCCGGTCACCTGCACGCAGGAGGGCTGGGCGAGCAACGGGGCTGCCAGCAGCAGGCCCGAGATGTACTGTGAGCTCACGTTGCCCGGCAGCACAAAGGTGCCCGGGCGCATGCGTCCGCTCGTCTTGAGCGGAAAACCGCCCAGACCCTGCAGGTCGCAACCGGCGGCAATGATCTCGTCCGAGAGCGGGGAGAGCGGGCGGACACCCAGACGGCCCTGTCCCACAAAGGTGGCCTCCGCACCCAGCGCGCAGGCGACAGGCAGCATGAAGCGCAGCGTGGAGCCGCTTTCACCGCAGTCGAGCGTGCCGCCGGCAAGGGCCTTGAGCAGGCCAAACTCAACACTCTTCATGGTGGGGTGGACCTGGAAGCCGTCCTCGACGGTCTCGATGCGGGCGCCCAGGGCCGTAAGGCAACGCACCGTGGCCTCGATGTCGGCGCAGGTGGTGTTGCAGGTGACGTGTGTCTCGCCGTTGGCAAGCGCCGCGCAGATGATGAGGCGATGCGCCATCGACTTGGACGCGATGGCGGGAACGGTGCCCTTGAGCGGGGACGGGGTGATGCGGGCTAGCATGCGGATGCGTCTCCCTTCTGGCCGAGGCCCTCGGCAATGAGTTCGTGGAAAGTGGAAAGCGGCGTGCGGTCGATGCTGCAGCGGCCAATGCCGTGCGGAATCACCAGGTCGATGGTGTCGCCCGCGCGCTTCTTGTCGTGGAGCGCCTCGGCAAAGACGGCATCGGCGGAAAGCTCGCAGCGGGTCTTGAGGCCGTGGCGGGCGCAGAGCTCCTCGATGCGGTCAGGTAGCTCGGCGTCACAAATGCCGTGCAGGGCCGCGGCACGCGTGATGATGCCCATGCCGATCGACACGCAGTTGCCGTGTCCCAGCTCAAAGTGCTCGCAGGCTTCGACGGCGTGCCCGGCGCTGTGTCCAAAGTTGAGCAGCTTGCGCTGGTTGGTTTCGCGCTCGTCGGCGACGACCACGGCGCGCTTGATGTCGATATTGCGGGCGATGATGAGCGCTACGCGGGCCACATCGCGGTTGAGCAGCTCCAGCGTGAGCGGGGTCTTCTCCAGCTCGGCGAAAAGCTCCGGGTCGGCGATCACGGCGTGCTTGACGACCTCGCCGCAGCCGTCGGCGAACTGCTCGGGCGTGAGGGTGGCAAGGCATCCAACATCGGCGATAACAACACTCGGCTGCCAAAAGGCGCCCGCGAGGTTTTTGCCGGCAGCCAGGTCGATGGCGGTCTTGCCGCCCACCGACGAATCCACCATGGCGAGCAGACTCGTGGGGATCTGCACAAACTTACAGCCGCGCATGTAGGTGGCGGCCACAAAGCCGGCAACGTCGCCTACGACGCCGCCGCCGAGCGCCACGATCACGTCAGAGCGCGAAAGCTCGTGCTCGGCCACAAACTCTAAAATGGCAACATAGGTTTCGGCACGCTTATGGGCCTCGCCGGCCTCGAAGGTGCAGATGCTCACCTCGTAGCCTGACGCCTCCAGGCTCTGCTTAACGGGCATCTGGTAGAGCGGGCCGACGTTGGTGTCCGTCACGATGACGGCTTTGGTGCCGCCGGCAGTGGCGCGCACGAGCGGACCCGCCTGCTCCAGCAAAAACGTGCCCACATGCACCTGGTAGGGGCGTGCGGTGTCGATATCGATGGTAATCGCCATAAGCTTCGGTCCTTTCGACCTGGCGTGATGGGTGGTCTAGTGGGAGGCCTCGTCGTCGAGCGCGCGCTTGATGCGGTCGCCCTCGGCAAGGAGATTCTCCAGATAGCGCTGGTCGCGGTCCTTAAGGGCGCGGCTGTAGGCGCCAAGCGACTCGATCAGATGGTCGATTTCGAAGGCGAGCGCGTCGGCGTCGTCGATCATGAGCTCGGACCACATTTGCGGGTTGAGATGCGCCACGCGGGTGAGGTCGCGGTAGCTACCGGCCGAAAAACCGTGGTGGACCTGGGCGGTGGGGCTTTTGACGTAGGCGTTGGATACCACGTGCGCAAGCTGGCTCGTGAAGGCGATGACGCGGTCGTGCTCGGCGGCGCTGGTCACGCTGAACTTGCCAAAGCCCAAGGGGCGCACCATCTCGCGCACCTGGCCCAAAAGCTCCAGCTTGAGCGCATCGTCCACCGCGGGCGGCACGAGCACGAGCGGCGCGCCCTGGAACAGGTCGGCGCGGGAGTGCGCGTAGCCCGAGAACTGGGTGCCCGCCATGGGGTGCGCGCCCACAAAGTAAAAGCCGTGCTCGCGGGCAAGCTCAAAGGCCCGCTCGCACACAATGCCCTTGACGCCCACCGTGTCGATCACCACGGGGCCCATGATGGCATCGGTGTCGGTGGCGTCGGCGAGCGCCTGGGCGTGCGTCTCGAGCCACTCGATGCATGCCTCGGGGTAGCAAGCCAGGACGATGATGTCGCATTCGCCGAGCGTCTCGTCGTTGAGCTCTCCGGCGACAGTGCCCATGCTGGCGGCCGTCATGACGTCGTCATCGGGGTCCCAGGCCAGCACGCGGACGCCCGCCTGCGCATAGCCGCGGGCAAAACTGCCGCCGATGAGGCCAAGGCCGACGATGCCGGCACACTTAGGGCCGCCTTGGTTAACGCGCGCGTTTCTCACCGTACCCATGGGCTACTCCATGGTCTCTTGGCAGACAACCTCGCGGATGGCTCGGATACGGCGCATGGTGTCGTCGAACTGATCGGGGGTGAGGGCCTGGGCGCCGTCGGACCAGGCGCGGCTCGGCTCGTCGTGGACCTCGATCTCCAGGCCGTTGGCACCGCAGGCGGTCGCGGCGAGCGCCATGGGCTCAACGTAGCGGGTGTAGCCGGTGGCGTGGCTGGGGTCGGCGACGACGGGCAGGTGCGACAGGTGGTGCAGCACCGGCACGGCGTTGAGGTCGAAGGTGTTGCGGGTGCGGGTCTCGAAGGTGCGGATGCCGCGCTCGCACAGGATGACGTTGTCGTTGCCCTCGCTCATGATGTATTCGGCGGCCATGAGCAGCTCATCGATCGTGCCGGACATGCCGCGCTTAAGCAAAATCGGAGTCTTGGTCTTGCCGACCTCCTTGAGCAGGGGGAAGTTCTGGGCGTTGCGGGCGCCGATCTGCATGACGTCAATCTTCTTGTCCAAGAAGACCTGCACGTCGCGTGGGTCCATGATCTCGGTGACGATCGGCATGTCGAGCTCGGCAGACGCCTCGCACAGCAGGTCGAGGCCGGCGGGACCCATGCCCTGGTAGGCGTACGGGGACGTGCGGGGCTTGTAGGCGCCGCCGCGCAGCATCGTGGCGCCGGCGGCCTTCACGCGGCGGGCGATGCGGATGAGGTTCTCGCCCTCGACGGAGCAGGGGCCGGCGATGACCTGGAACTGATCGCCGCCTACATGTACGCCGTGGCCGCAGTCGATGACGGAGTCCTCGGGATGGAACTTGCGGTTGGCGCGCTTGAACGGCTCGGAGACGCGCTGCACGCGCTCGACGACATCCATAGACTCGAGCAGGAACGGGTCGATCTTGGTCGTATCGCCCACCAGGCCGATGATCGTCTCATTCTCGCCGCGCGAGACATCGGTCTTCAGACCCTTTTTCTCAATCCAGCTGACGATATGGCTGACGGCCTCGTCGCTGGCGCTCTGCTTTAAAATTGCAATCATGGTGTGCCTCTCACCTCGATGGATAACCCTTGCAAAAACGGCCCGCATCGCGAGCCGTGTATATATGGTGCATGAGAGTTTATACTATCTGACTCGCTTTTGCCTTCTAAAGTGGGCCGTTGCGCCGCGTCTTCCTCGGAATTGCAAAGCTTTTTCTTTTATTTTGATAGCCCGTGGTGCACTTGGGTATAATGCCAAACGTTGGCCCTATTAGCTCAGGGGATTAGAGCGTCTGCCTCCGGAGCAGAAGGCCGTTGGTTCGAATCCAACATGGGGCACCATCGAACGTAAGACCGTCCGAACCTCGCATGGTCCGGGCGGTTTTTCTTATACCGACGCGACGTGATGGGACGTGGTATGGCAGCAACGGATATCGAGCGCGGACTCTCGACCGCCGAGGTCGAGGAGCGCATCGCCGCCGGTAAGATCAACCGCAACATGGAGCTCAAGATCAAGTCGGTCAAAGAGCTCATCATCGAGAACCTCTGCACGCTGTTCAATTTGATCAACGTGATCTTGGCGTTCCTGGTCATTTTGACCGGTTCGTTTAAGAACCTGACGTTCCTGTTCGTGGTGTTCCTCAATACCGCTATTGGCGTCATTCAGTCCATGCGTTCCAAGAAGATGGTCGATAAGCTTACGCTGCTGACCTCCAAGAAGGCCATCGCGGTGCGCGACGGTGCCGAGGTGGAGCTCGACTTGGACCAGATCGTGCTCGATGACATCATCCGCCTGGGGCGCGGCGATCAGATTCCCGCTGACGCCGTGGTGGTTTCGGGCGAGGCACTCGTGAACGAGAGCCTGCTGACGGGCGAGAGCGACCTTATTAAGAAACAGCCCGGTTCCGAGCTCATGAGCGGCAGCTTTATCGACTCGGGCCTGCTGCGCGCCCGCGTGATTCATGTCGGCGCCGACAACTACGTGGCCAAAATTAATAACGAGGCCAAGTACGTCAAAAAGGTCAATTCCGAGATCATGAACGCGCTGAACGCCATCGTGCGCTTTGCGAGCATCATCATGATCCCGCTCGGTTTGGCGTTGTTTGCCTCGAGTGTGAGCGAGCTGTGGGATGCCGCGGGAACTCCAGGCGATAGCGCGCTTTCCTGGTGCTTCTCCGAGCTGTTGGCTGGTCATGTGCCTTCGTCGGCGCTGCTGTCCACGGTGGGCGCCCTGCTGGGCATGATCCCGCAAGGCCTGGTGCTGCTGACCTCGTCGGTGCTCGCCATCGCCACGGTGCGCCTGGCCCGCCGCAAGGTGCTGGCGCAGCAGCTCTACTGCATCGAGACGCTCGCTCGCGTCGACGTGTTGTGCCTGGACAAGACGGGTACCATCACGTCGGGCCGCATGGAGGTCGAGGGCACCTACCCGCTGCCGGTTGAGGGCGTGAGCCTAGGCGCCGACTCGGACGAGGCAGCTGTCCCCGTCGAGACCACGGTGCTCGACTTTGCGCTTGCCAACGTGGCACGTGCGACCTCGGCAGATGCCAATGAGACCTGCCAGGCGCTGCTCAACTACTACGCCGATCGTCCGGTCGATGTGTCCGAACCTCTGTCGGTCATTCCGTTCTCGTCGTCCAAAAAGTGGAGCGGCGCGTCGTTCGCGCAGGGCTCCTATGTGATGGGCGCCGCGCAGTTTGTGCTTTCGGACCGTGTGTTTTCGCAGGTCGAGAACCGTGTCGCCGAGCTCGCCGATACCTGCCGTGTGCTCGTGGTGGCGCGCGTGGACGGCTTTACGCCCGATGGCGATATGGTGGGCGAGGCCGAGCCCGTGGGCTTTGTGACCATCCGCGACGAGATCCGTACCTCGGCGGCCGAGACCATCGGCTATTTTAACGAGCAGGGCGTGACCCTCAACGTGATCAGTGGCGACGACCCGCGTACGGTGTCGTCGATCGCACGCGTGGTGGGCGTGCCGGGGGCGGACGCTTATGTGGACGCCACGACGCTCGATACGCCGGCCAAGCTCGATGCCGCAGTGGACCGCTACCATGTCTTTGGTCGTGTGACCCCGCAGCAGAAGCGCGAGCTCGTACAGGCGCTCAAGCGCCGCGAGCACACCGTGGCCATGACGGGCGACGGCGTCAACGACGTGCTGGCGCTCAAGGAGGCCGACTGCTCCGTGGCCATGGCGGCCGGCTCCGATGCCGCGCGTAACGTGGCCGAGATCGTACTCGTCGACAACGACTTTGCCTCGATGCCCGCCGTGGTGGCCGAGGGCCGTCGCTCCATCAACAACCTGCAGCGTTCGGCCTCACTGTTCTTGACCAAGACACTGTTCTCGATGGGCCTGGCGGCGCTGTGCATCGCGCTGCCGCCGTACCCCTTCGAGCCCATCCAGATAACGCTCATTAACTTCTTCTGCATCGGCGCGCCGGGCTTTGTGTTGGGCCTGGAGCCCAACAATGCTCGCGTGAAGGGTGCGTTTTTGACCAACGTGCTTAAGCGTGCGCTGCCGGCGTCGCTTGCGGTCATTATGGCCGCGGCGCTCGATATCTTTGTGGCGCGCGTGTTTGGCTTTAGCCAGCTCACGCTGTCTACGATGTGCCTGCTTACGTCGTGCGCGGCGAGCGTCAGCCTGATCTGGCGCATCTCGCAGCCTCTCACGCCCCTACGTGTGGTGCTCTTTGTGTTTGTAGTCGCCGGCATCCTGACGGGCGTTATCGGATTCCCGAAGCTGCTGTCTATTGCCAACCTGACGATGGGCCAGATGGTTATCTTGGCTGTCATCGTGGCCTTTACCTGCTCGGTGTTCTTTAAGCTCGCCACGATGATGGATTCGCTTAAGCCGCGTCGTCGTCATGCCGCAACTGGTTTTGGCCGCGGTGTGCGCGTCCGCCTGGGTCGCGGTGGCGGTAAGGTGAGCTCGACGGGTTCGACGGCGGAGCGTTTTGCCAAGCGCGTTGCCGCCGATATGGCGCAGCGCCGTGAGGCGCGCACTGTCCGCGAGGCCGAGGCCCGTGCACTCGAGGGCGTGGCGCAGACCCAGCCCAAGAAAAAGAAGGGTACCGGAGCCAAGCGTTCTCGCGTGACCAAGTCCGCCCAAGGCATCAAAGTCTCGATGCCAAGCAAAAAGAAGAAGTAACTACGCTCCCTGGCGATGTTGAATTGGTGCCTTGCTCCTGTGGGGCCGTGGCGATGTTATGCTCTAACCTCGATTGTTTGAATTGCTTCGAAAAGAGGATGCCGTGATCTGCCCGCATTGCCTTAAGACTATCGAGGACGGCGCCTCGTTCTGCCCCTACTGCAACGCCTATGTAGGTCCGGGCGATGGTCCCGAGCACACCGAGTTCGTGTTCTGCGAGGGCTGCGGTGCCCGTCTTTCTCCGCATGATCGTACGTGCCCCAAATGCGGACGCCCCGCTCCGGGCATCCTCTCCGAGGACGCGGCAGCATCCGACCTGGCAGCGGGCCGCACGGCGGGCTTTCCGCGCCTAACGCAAGAGCAGATCGATACCGAGGTGCCGCATGCGCCGGCCTCTGCCGCTGCGGTGCTTTCGGACGCCGCCGACCCCAATGAGACCTGCGTGCTGCCAGCTTTCGATAAGGATTTCGGTATCCCCAAGGTCGATATTCCCACGCCCGTTTCCCTGCATGACGATGCTCAAAAACCCAAGCGCAAGGTGCATCCCGACGAGGACGCCTATCACAAGCACAAGCGTCATATTCCTAAGCCGCTCATTATCATCGCGGTCCTTGCCGTCGTTTGCGGCGGTGCCTATTGGTTCGTGACGGCCGATCCTATGGGTGTCATGCCTGGCTTCTACGACCAGTTTGGCCAGGCCGCCAAGACCACCTTCCCGTCGCGCCAAAAGGGCGAGGCCACCGAGAAAGAGCCCAAGCAAGAGGGTGCGTCCGAGGTCGTTCAGGAGGAGACTGTCTTAACCGACGACCAGCTCTACACCAGGCTCGACGGCCTGTACCAGACCATCGTGTCGTATAGCGACGAGGATCAGATCGGCGAGGTCATCGATTCGTTTAATAACGGCTATCTGCGTACACCGCTCTCCACACGTCAGGAACTGTCGCAAAGCGCCTATGCCCTGCGCGATCAGATTAAAAAGACCCAGGATGAGCTCAACAACCTCAAGGTTCAGGACGACACGGTCTATACGGAGGACATCGATCATCTAAAGCAGCTTGCCCAGTGGATGTACGAGCGTGTCGACGTGATCTGCCAGAGCTGGGATATCTCGCTGTCCATTCCCGACGGCGAGTCGCTGAGCGCCCGTCAGAGCGAGATCCTGGCGCCCATCGCACAGGGCGGCAACAGCGCGCTTAACCAGTACGACGCCAACGTGAGCGCATGGAAGCCGCAGCAGCGTTCGTAGTTTGTTGCCCTCCAGCGGCATAACCTGCGTGCGCAATTGATGGAAGCCCGTGCTTATTGCTACAATTTGTACAAATATGCTTTAAACGCACGAGGAAGGAACCACATGTTTGGTTTTAAGAAAGAGCTCTATACGCCCGAGTACCAGCTCGTCGGTGACGAGTGCGCGGTGATCGAGACGTCGAAGGGCACCATCAAGGTCAAGTTTGACGGTGAGGGCGCCCCCATCCATGTGGCGAACTTCTGCGAGCTTTCCACGATGGGCTTCTATGACGGCCTTAAGTTCCA
Organism: uncultured bacterium; assembly: GCA_905214105.1. GTDB lineage: Bacteria > Actinomycetota > Coriobacteriia > Coriobacteriales > Coriobacteriaceae > Collinsella. The sequence goes on along the minus strand of CAJMKK010000003.1, from coordinate 50,607 downwards.
TCGCTATGTGCCCGGCTTTGTGATCCAGGGCGGCGACCCCAATACCCGCGATATGTCCGGCGCCGACGTCGCTGCCGGCCTTGAGGGTCCCGACGGCATGCCCGGTACCGGTGGCCCCGGCTACTGCATCAAGGGCGAGTTTGCCACCAATCCGCGCAACAGCCATGTTGACGGCGCGCTTGCCATGGCTCGCTCCATGGATCCCGATTCCGCGGGCTCGCAGTTCTACTTCTGCCTGGGTGCCCAGCACAACCTCGACTCCGGCTATACCGTCTTTGGCACCACCGTCGAGGGCCTCGACGTCATCTCGCAGCTGCGCGCCGGCGACGAGATCGTTCATGTCGAGATCGTTCACGAGTAAAGGGGACTTCCTTGAATAGCCAGCTGATCCAACAGGGCCGCGCCGCTTATCGCGCGGGTGATTTTTCCGCTGCCGCCCAGATGCTTGGTGCGGCAAAGACTCCCAACGAGATCATGGGTGAGGCCGACCACCTGCGCGGCAACGCCCTGATGCATCTGGGCATGTACGCCGAGGCCGCCGAGGCCTACGCCGCAGCCCTCAACGACGGCGCCTATGGCAAGCGCGGCGCCCTGCTCACCAACCGCGGCAAGGCGCTCGCCGCGGTGGGCGACTACACCACGGCTGCCCAGGCGTTCTCTGCAGCTACCCAGGACGCTTCCTACGCCACGCCTTTTAAGGCCTACCTGGGTCTGGGCAACGCGCTGTTCCAGTCGGGCGACTATGCCAACGCCGGTACTGCCTTCCGTCAGGCTGCCATCGACGGCGCCAACCCGGCTCCTGCCGCCGCACTCGGCGAGCTCGGTCGTTGCTTCATTAAGCTCGGCCGTCCGGCGGATGCCGTGGAAACCTACCGCACGGCTATCGACTTTGCCGGCCCGCGCGACGACACGCGCGCCCTCAACGCCGGTATGGGCCAAGCGCTTTCCGCCGCCGGCCGTCCCTCCGATGCGCTCGATGCCTTTAACGCCGCCACCGCCGACGGCATCTACCAGCTCACGCCCGAGCAGGCCGACGAGCTTGCCCGCGTGCACGACTCGCTCGCCGCGCTTTCGGCCCAGACGGCCATGTCCACGGCCCCGGCTCCCGCGATGGACGCTCCCGCTGTCGACCCGCTTGATCCCACGGGCGCGACCGGTCAGTTTATGCCCGACCCCTCTGACACCGGATTCTTTACGCTGTCTGAGTCCGAGATGGTCCAGCAGGACCGCAAGCAGGCCAAGGTTCGTCGTCGCCACCGCCACACGGGTCTTAAGATTTTCCTGGTGCTGCTTCTGCTCATCGTGATCGCTGCCGGCGGTCTTGGCTATGCTTATACGCGAGGCATGGGCTACCCTTCGCAGGAGTCCGTCATCACCGACCTGTTCCAGGCTGCCGGTGACGGCGATACCGCCAAGGCCGAGTCTTGCCTGGCCTCGAGCCTGTCCGAGGACGCTAAGTCGATGATCATCTCCTCGATTCCGCAGGGTGCCACCGTGTCCGTCGAGGGCATGGATCAGTCCATGACCGAGACGACCGCCAAGGTGAAGGCATCGCTGTCCAAGGGCGGCGAGCAGGAGTACACCGTCAAATTCGTGCGCTCCGACAACCATATCGGCTGGGCCGTTTCTTCGCTCGATATGGATTTCTCGGCTGCTGACAACCAGTAGTGACCTTATGGGATTTAGCTTTGCCCGGCGCTTCACCGCAAGTGAGGTGCCGGGCTTGCGCTAGTATGATGAGCTAGTAGTTTTCCAGCAATCATCCAACACATCAGGAGTTGCGTTGTTTTCTTTGATGGATATGTTCTTCGGTAGCTATGCGGGCGATCTCGCCATCGACCTCGGTACCGCAAATACGCTTGTCTCCGTGCGCGGCAAGGGCATCGTCATTCGCGAGCCCTCTGTTGTCGCCATCGACAAGAACGACGAGCGCATCCTGGCGGTCGGTATCGAGGCAAAGCGCATGCTCGGCCGTACGCCCGGCAACATCGTGGCCGTTCGTCCCCTGAAGGACGGCGTCATCGCCGACTTCGATGTTACCGAGGCCATGCTTCGCTACTTTATCGACAAGGCTTCCGAGAAGCGCTATCCGTGGACTCCGCGTCCGCGTGTTGTCGTCTGCGTTCCCTCCGGTGTCACGTCGGTCGAGAAGCGCGCCGTCTTTGAGGCCACGATCCAGGCCGGCGCTCGCCAGGCCTATCTGATCGAGGAGCCCATGGCGGCTGCCATCGGCGCCGACCTACCCGTCGAGGAGCCCACGGGCTCCATGGTCATCGATATCGGCGGCGGCACCACCGAGGTCGCCGTTATCGCTATGGGCGGCATTGTCGTGTCGCAGTCCATCCGTATTGCCGGTGACGAGTTCGACCAGGCCATCCTCACGCACGTTCGCGATGCCTACAACCTGGCTATCGGCGAGCGCACGGCCGAGGACATCAAGATCAAGGTCGGCTCCGCCGTGCCGCTCAAGGACGAGCTCGACGTCGAGGTCAACGGCCGCGACGTGATTACCGGTCTGCCCAAGACCGTGCGCATCGAGAGCGAGGAGATTCGTCGCGCGCTCAACAAGCCGCTCGACGAGATGGCCAAGGCCGTCAAGGACGCCCTCGACGCTACGCCGCCCGATCTTGCCTCGGATCTTATGTACTACGGCATTCTGTTGACCGGCGGCGGTGCACTGCTGCGCGGTCTCGACGTGCGCTTGCGCGATGAGACCGGCGTTTCGGTCAACGTTAGCCCTACGGCGCTCGACAACGTCGTGAATGGCTGCGCCCGCGTGCTCGAGGCCAATGCGTTTGATGGCGGCTTCGTCCAGACCAATGCTTAATTTCCAAAAGGTGGATTCCATTTGGCACGATCTTCGGGTTTCTCCACAAATCTGAATACCAAGCGACAATCAACGGGTATGCGCCCGTTGATTGTTTTCAGCCTGATTTCGGTGTTGCTGCTCACGTTTTACATCCGCGAGGGCGAGGCAGGACCGATTCATGCCGTGCGTTCGGGCGTAACGACGATTACCTCGCCGGTGCGCTTTGTGGGCTCGGCCGTGGCGGCTCCCTTCAATGCGATTGGCAACGTGTTCTCTAACCTTACGGCGTCGCAGGACACGCTCGACGAGCTTAAGAAGCAAAACGAGGAACTGACCTCTAAGGTTGCTGAGCTCTCCGAGGCTCAAAAGACCGCTGAGCGTCTGGAAGGGCTGGTCGGCCTGCAGTCGACCTATAACCTCAAATCGACCGCTGCTCGTATCGTTGGTGCCTCCGGCGATGCCTGGACCTCGACCGTTACCATCGACAAGGGCTCTGCCGACGGCCTTACCATCAACATGCCCGTGACGAGTTCTGCCGGTGTTATCGGCCAGATCATCGAAGTCTCGGCCAAGACGTCCACCGTGCGCCTGATTGGCGACGAGAACTCGGGCGTGTCCGCCATGGTGCAGGACACTCGCGCCCAGGGCATGCTGCAGGGTCAGGCTGACGGCACGCTGCGTCTTGAGTACGTGAGCGTCGACTCCGACGTTAAAGTTGGCGACATCATCGTGACCTCGGGCATTGGCGGTGTGTTCCCCAAGGGCCTTCCGCTCGGCACCGTCTCGTCGGTTGAGAAATCGGCAAACGACGTGTACTACACCATTGTGGTGCGCGCTCAGACTACGGCCGAGAACAACGAGGAAGTGCTGGTCATTACCTCGCTGACCGACGAACAGTCGGCCTCGGATGAGGACGTGAGCACGGCCAACAGCACGCCGCAGGGAACGTCGCGCGACGCTGCGACCAAGACGAAGGACGAGAGCTCGGATGACAGTTCCGACACGTCCGAGACGACCGATTCCGGCTCGAGCGAATAGGGGGCATGTCCATGGATCTACACGAGCAGGGGATGAGCTCCCGCACGTTTGTAATCGCCGCCATCGTGTGCGTGCTGCTGCAGGCAGGCCTGGCACCGCAGATCTCCATTGCGGGCGGTCGCGTCAACTTCATGATTATCCTGGTGTGCCTAAGCGTGTTCTCGGGCGACCCGACCCGTGCCGTCGTGTGCGGTTTTTGCAGCGGCTTGTTTTATGACCTGTCCGCTGCCGTGCCGGTGGGCGTTATGTCGCTCCTGCTGACCGTGGGTTCTTTTGCCCTGGTGCACAGTGCCGTCGGTCAGACGGGCGGTAGCCCGAGTGCGCGCGGCGTCACCGTGGGCGCCTTCGCGCTCGTCATTAATGTGATCTACAGCATCATCTTGCTGTTTATGGGTTTGGAGACGAGCTTTGTCGTGGCGATCTTCGGCCATGCACTGCCGTCCTCGATCCTGACGGGTCTGGTTGCCATTCCGTTTTTGATGTCCGGCGTCGTGCCGCAGTCCGGCTATGGATTCTCCGCGCGTGGCGGACGCCAGACGGGTATGCGCTTTAAGCCCAAGACCCGCAAGCTCAAATAGGGGAGGCCCGTAGATGTCTTCCCAGTTGACGGTTATTATCGCCGGTATCGTGCTGGTTGTGGCCATCGTGGTCGCGCTGGTCATCATGCGTCGTGGCGATTCCCGTTTTACCTACGATACGCAGCATGGAACGGCCCCGCGCGCCACCGAGGGCGAGGGCAATACCGCGGCGACCGCCTTTAAGGGCCGCTTTTCCATCCTCACCACGGGTGTGGGCGCGATGTTTGCGGCGCTTGCCGTCAAGCTGTGGGGCATGCAGATGGTCTCGTCGGACTATTACGAGAAGCAGGCCAATAGCAATCAGACTCGCACTGTTACCACTCCCGCTGTGCGCGGTCGCATCCTTGACCGCAATGGCGTGGCGCTTGTCCAGAACCGTCCCTCACTTGCTGTCGTGGCCTACCGCGACCTTGCGGAGGATGAGGTTCTGGTTCGCCATCTTGCCAACGTGCTTGGAATGCCTTACGTGGCGGTCCTTCGCAATATTCAGGACAATACAGAGGGCGCTCAGAGCCTGCATACCATCGCGACGGACGTCCGTCGCTCCACGGTTGCCTATATTCAGGAGCATGCCGGCGAGTTCCCGGGCGTCAAGATTGCCGAGCGTACCGAGCGCCAGTATCCATATGGCGAGACGGCATGCCATATCTTGGGCTATACCGGCACCATTACCTCCGAGCAGCTCGAGGCCCAGAATAAGAAAACCTCTGGCGATGATGATGCTTCTGCTGGCAAGATTACGTACCAGTCGGGCGATATCGTGGGCCAGGCGGGCGTTGAGAGCTACTACGAAAACCTGCTGCAGGGTATTCGTGGCGAGCAGACCGTCAAGGTCGATGCCTCGGGCAATGTGACCGGTCAGGCCGGCGCCGTGCCGGCGAAGGCCGGCTCCGACATTAAGCTCACGCTCGACCTTAAGATCCAACAGGCCTGCGAGACGGCACTGGCGAGCGCTATCGAGCTTGCCAAGACCACTGGCTACAGCAATGCCGGCAACGGCGCTGTGGTGTGTCTCGATCCCAACAATGGCGAGATCCTGGGCATGGCGAGCGAGCCCAAGTTCGATCCGTCCGTCTTTATCGGCGGCGTCTCAAATGACGTGTGGACCGAGCTCAATGATGACAAGGGTTCGCACCCGCTGCTCAACCGCGCCATTAGCGGACAGTACATGTCGGCTTCGACCATCAAACCGCTCTCGGCACTGGCCGGTCTTGAGTTTGGAACCTACACGTCGGGGCAGACGACCAACTGCACGGGCTATTGGACGGGTCTGGGCAAGTCGTGGGGCAAGTACTGCTGGCTGCATTCCGGCCACGGCACCATGACGCTGCAGTCGGGTATCGCCAACTCGTGCGACCCCGTCTTCTACGACATGGGCAAGGCGTTCTTTTATGACGAGAAACATTCCGAGGGCCTGCAGGAGGTCTTTCGTCGCTGGGGCCTAGGCAAGACCTGCGGTATCGATCTGCCGAGTGAGGGCGCGGGTCGTATTCCCGATGCCGAGTGGAAAGAGTCGTACTTCACCGACGCATCTGCCGAGGACCGCAAGTGGAATGCCGGCGATATGACCAACATTGCTATCGGCCAGGGCGACATCCTGGTGACGCCCCTGCAGATGGCGTGCGCCTATATGGGTCTTGCCAACGGCGGTAAACAGTACGTGCCTCACGTGTTTTTATCTGCCGTGTCGCGCGATGGCGACGGCGATGCCTATAAGTACAACGGCAAGGGCAAGAAGAAGCGCCTGGAGGCTAAGATCAACAGCGATTCGGATTTGACTCTTGTTCGCAACGGCATGCACGACGTGATATACACGGCATCGACGTCCCTGGCGGCTCACTTTGGCACCCTGACGCCGCAGGTATACGGCAAGTCGGGCACGGGCGAGAAAAGCGGCGAGGACGAATACGCGTGGTTCTGCGCCTATGCACCGGCCGATGATCCCAAGTATGTCATCGCTACTGTCCTGGAGCAGGGCGGCGGTGGCTCAGATACCGCGATGCATGTCGTGCGCGACGTGCTCGGCGTGATTTATGACGAGCCCGATACCTCTTCGGCCTCGGGCGATTCTTCGGTTCGATAGGAGGTTGCGATGGATTTTTCTCCGGCGGATCTGTTCCGTTCAACCAAGACCGGCTCTCGCAGCAGCCTGGACCGCGTCAACAAGCAACTTTCGGCCTCGCGCGGCACGTTTCGCCAAAAGGTGCATATCGGTGTGCTCGTGGCTACGGTGGCGCTCGTCGCCTACGGTGCCATCATTATCTGGTCGGCTTCGCAGTTTAAGGCCGATGCCTCGTTCTCACGTCATCTTCTGGGAATTGGCATCGGGGCGGTGCTGGCGGTGCTGGTCTGGCGTACCGACCTGCGCGGTATTTCCAATTTCTCGACGGCGTTGCTCGTCATCGACCTGATCGTGATCTTCTCGCCCAAGATTCCGGGTCTGTCCTATACAGGCGGTCTGGGCATGACGGGCTGGATCAAGATTCCCGGTATCGGCTTGACATTCCAGCCGGTTGAGCTTGCCAAGCTCATCACCATCTTCTTTATCGCCACGCTTGGCTCGCAGTATAACGGTCGCATCGATACCGTTCGCGACTACGTCAAGCTCTGCGGCATGCTGTCCATTCCGTTTTTGGCCGTCGTCGCCATGGGCGACCTGGGCTCGGGCCTGGTCGTGCTGGTCTCGGGCGCCATCGTCATCTGCATGAGCGGTGCACGCCGCGAATGGGTGCTGTCGACCCTGGCCCTGCTCGTGGGCCTGGTGGCCCTCGTCCTGGCGCTCGATTCGGTCTTTGATTCGTTGCTCGGCCACGATGTGCTCATCAAGCAGTATCAGATGAACCGTCTGACGGTCTTTATCGACCCCGATAATGCCGATTCGGACGATGCCTACAACCTGCAGCAGTCGCTTATCGCCGTTGGCTCGGGCGGCTTCTTTGGTAAGGGCTTGGGCCATGCGACGCAGTCGGCCGGCGGCTTTCTGCCTGAGTTCCACACCGACTTCGTCTTCGCCTTCCTGTCCGAGACCTTTGGCTTTTGTGGTTCCTTTTTGCTCCTGTGCCTCTACGTGCTGCTGATCTTTTCGACGATTCGCGTCGCCTTTAAGTGCGAGTCGCTGTTCTTGCGCCTATCGTGTGTGGGCATCGTTGGCATGTGGGCGTTCCAGACCTTTGAAAACATCGGCATGTGCATCGGCATGATGCCGATTACCGGTATTCCGCTACCGTTTATTAGCTTCGGTTCGTCTTCGATGATGATTCAGCTGCTGACGGTGGGTATCGTACAATCCATATGGCGGCATCGTTCGGGCGCCGCGTAACCGCTGGAGGGGTTTGCTATGAAAATTCCCGTAGATAAGCTGACCCGCGCTTTTAAGATGGGCGCGTCCGTTAAGAAGGATTCCGATACGCCGGTGCGCGTCTCGGTCTATCTGGATTCGTCCGCCTCGCGCTTTCTCGCCGAGACGGTGCGTGACGCCTTTGTGCCGCAAACGACCTCGGGCATTGTGCGCGTCGAGCGTCTGGGGGAGGAGCGAATTGCTCCAAAGACCGATACCGATGTGGTACTGGTACTTTCGTGTGGTTCCGACCGCTTGGAGAGTGCCGTGCAGGAGCTCGTGATCGCCGGCGCGCCCGTGTGCGTGCTTGCTGAGTCTGCTGTGGAGGTGCCGTTTATCGAGGAGTCCACGCCCATGCTCGGCGTGGTAGCGGCAACAGATAAAACGTATCTGCTCGAGACGCTTGCCCGCTGGATTCTCGATCGCACCGACAAGGAAACTGCTTTTGCGGCGAACTTTACCTTCATGCGCATCGCGGCGGCCAATCGTATCATCACCTCGTGCGCGCTCACCAATATGGCGACCGGTGCGCTGGTGTTTTTGCCGGGCGCCGATTATCCCGTTATGGCGTTGGCGCAGGTGGGCATGCTCTTTGAGCTCGCTGCCGTCTTTGGACGCGGCATTAAGCCTGAGCGCGGCTACGAGGTCGCGGGCGTGCTTGCTGGCGGCCTTGTGATCCGCGCGGTCACCCGTGCGCTCGTCAAGCAGACGCCGCATATTGGGTTTGCCGTTAAGGCACTTACCGCCGCCGCGGGTACCTATGGCATGGGCCGCGCGCTCGTGTCGCTCTACGAGCGCGATGTGGACTACAGCCGTGCCAACGAGGTCGCTGCTGCCACGTTCTCGCGCGTTCGTGACCTGGTGACCACGGTCGCCGGTGCTACCCGTCCTATGAGTCCTTTCGAGGATGCATCCGATCTCGCTGCTTAGGGGTTTCTTTTGCGCGTTCCATACCAAGACTGTTTTCATTTAATTGAGCCGCTGCTCGCCAAGGTCGAGAAGCCGAGTCGCTATATCGATCACGAGTGGGGCACGCTTTCCAAGGCCGATGCCGATTATCGTTGCTGCCTGATTTATCCGGATGTATACGAGGTCGGTCTGCCCAACCAGGGTATCGCCATTCTCTACAACATCCTTAACCAGGCCGAGGGCATCTCCTGCGAGCGTGGCTATGTGCCGTGGCCCGATATGGGTGACGCCATGCGCGAGGCGGGTATTCCGCTTCTGTCGCTCGAGGGCGCGGCGCCTGTGGCCTCGTTCGATATCGTCGGCATGCATGTGCCGCACGAGATGGCGGTGACGAACTTCCTCGAGGCTCTCGACCTCGCTGGCATTCCGCTGTTAGCGGCCGACCGAGGCGAAGACGACCCCATCATCATCGCCGGTGGTCCTTCGGTGTACAACCCCGAGCCGTATGCGGCCTTCTTCGATGCCATCCTCATCGGCGAGGGTGAGGAATCGCTGCTCGAGACCTGCCAGCTGCATCGCCGCCTGCGTGACGAAGGAGTCCCGCGCGCGCAGATTGTTGAGCAGCTTGCATCCATTGCCGGCAACTACGTGCCGTCGCTCTATGAGGTTCGTCACGACGAGCCCTGCTCGCCGCATGGCTACACCGTGCCGCGTGAGGGCAAGGATGCTCCGACCGTGGTCTACAAGCGCGTCGTCGAGGATTTCGGCGCCACGAATCCGCTGTCGCAGTCGTGCGTACCCTATGCGCAGCTGGTCCACGACCGCCTGTCTATCGAGATTCTGCGCGGCTGCGCCCGCGGCTGTCGTTTTTGCCAGGCCGGCATGACGTATCGCCCGGTGCGCGAGCGCTCGGCCGATCAGATCGTCTCGTCGGTGATTCAGGGTCTGGAAAAGACCGGCTATGACGAGGTGTCGCTGACCTCGCTTTCCACGACCGACCACTCCTGCATTCGCGATGTGCTCGGCAGGCTCAACCGTCGCCTGGAGGATACGGGTATTCGCGTGTCTATTCCGTCGCAGCGCCTGGATTCGTTTGGCGTGGATATGGCCGAGTCGGTCGCCGGCGAAAAGAAGGGCGGCCTGACGTTCGCGCCCGAGGCCGGCAGCCAGCGCATGCGCGACATCATTAACAAGAACGTGACCGAGGAGGACCTGGACCGTGCGGCCAAGGCGGCCTTCGAGGCCGGCTGGAACCGCATGAAGCTCTACTTCATGATGGGCCTTCCCGGCGAGCGCGACGAGGACATCGTGGCCATCGCCAATCTGGCCGATCATGTGCTGGAGCTCGGTCGTTCCGTGGTGCCCAAGGCTCGTCGCGGCTCGATCTCGGTGTCTATCTCGGTTTCGGTCTTTATTCCCAAGGCTGCCACGCCGTTCCAGTGGTGCCCGCAGCTCGACTACGACGACGTCAAACGTCGCCAGAAGCTGCTTGTCACGAGTGTGCGCAACCGTGCCGTCCGCGTGCATTACCACGATGCCGAGACCTCGCTCATCGAGGCCGCGCTTTCCCGCGCCGGTCGTGACATGACGCCCGTCATCATCGATGCTTGGCGCGCGGGCTCTCGCTTTGACGCCTGGGTAGAGCATTTCTCGCTCGATAATTGGAAGGAAGCTGCTGCCAAAAACGGCATCGACCTCAATGAGCTCGTGCACCTTCCTTACGAGTTGGACTGGCGCCTGCCGTGGGAGCACGTGAGCCCCGGCTGCACGCGCGGCTTCCTCGAGCGCGAGTACCGTCGCTCGCTCGAGGGCGTCACGACTCCCGACTGCACCCGCACGTCGTGCACCGGCTGCGGAATCTGCCCCACGCTCCACGCCAAGAATGTATTGATGGGTGATCGCGCATGAGTGAGCGCCTGACCGACAACCCCACGCTCTTTAGACTTCGTGTTCGCTATGGCAAGCGCGATCGCCTTAAGTACCTGGGCCATCTCGAAGTGATCCATACCATTGAGCGCATTGTGCGCCGTGCGGGACTTCCCTATGCCGTCACGCAGGGCTTTTCTCCGCACATGCGCGTGGGCTTCTCTTCGGCGCTACCGGTGGGTACGTCGTCGACCTGCGAGTGGTATGACCTGTTTATGACCGAGTTCGTGGCGCTCGACGAGGCGTTTGGGCGCCTGGCTGCGGCGTCTCCGACCGATCTGGCGCCCATCGAGGCGGCGTACATCGACGTGCGCACGCCAGCGTTGACGGCGCAGCTCACGCGCTTGTCGTATCGCATTGATTTGCACTTGGATCCCGAGGCGCCCGTAAGCGCCGACGAGGTGCGTCGTGCGATCGACACGCTGCGCGCGGACCATGGCATCGACTACGCGCGCGGAAAAAAGAGCAAGCGCTTGGATTTGGATCACACGCTCGTGGGCTATGAGCTCACGGCGGGGGAGCGCCCGGACCATTTAGTGCTCATGCTCGACACCCATGCCGATAACGAGGGCTCCATGCGTCCGGAAATTTTGCTTTCTGCAGCTGATGTTTTGTTGCAGGGCTTGACCCCGGGCGTGGATGCACCTATTGTTTCCACCGGTATGCAAGACCTCGTGACCATCTGCTCCTACGATGTCGAGCGTCAGAATCAAGCATGCGAGGACGACGAGGGCCGACTCGTCAGCCCCATACCTGTGCGAACTTGTGGATTTGCTCCACATACTCGTTGACGGGGGTATTTTCGCCTGCTACTATATTCGGCTGTTGCACTAACTGATGCATGAAGGGCAAGTAAACATGTACGCAATCGTTAACACGGGCGGCAAGCAGTACAAGGTCGCCACCGACGATGTCATCACCGTCGAGAAGATCGAGGGCAATGAGGGCGACAAGGTCACCCTGCCGGTCATCTTCCTCAACGATGGTAAGAAGATCGTCACCGATCCCGACAAGCTGGCCAAGGCCAAGGTTACCGCTCAGATCGTTGAGCAGTTCAAGGGCGAGAAGCAGCTGGTCTTCAAGTTCCACAAGCGTAAGCGCTATCGTCGTCTGAAGGGTCACCGTCAGCAGCTCACCAAGCTGAAGATCGTGAAGGTCCAGGCTACGTCCCGCGCCAAGAAGGCTGTCAAGGCAGAGGCCGAGGCTGTTGCCGAGGCTCCCGTCGCCGAGTAGATTACACTCGTAACGAAAGAGTAGGTATACACAATGGCACACAAAAAAGGACTCGGTTCCTCCCGTAATGGCCGTGACTCCCGCGGTCAGCGCCTTGGCACGAAGCGCTATGCCGGCCAGACGGTAACCACGGGCACGATTCTCGTCCGTCAGCACGGCACTCACATCCACCCGGGTGAGAACGTTGGTCGTGGCAAGGACGACACGCTGTTCGCGCTGGTCGACGGTACCGTTGAGTTCCACAAGGGTATCAAGCACAGGGTCAGCGTACGCCCGCTCGCGAACGCGTAATTCACCCTTCATAGAGCACATATGTGGGAGGCACTTGAGTTTTAGGATTCAAGGGTCTCCCTCTTTTTGTAGGAGGCGATTCTGTTGTCACAGTTCACCGATATCAGCCGCATTAACGTGTGCGGCGGCGACGGCGGAGCCGGATGCATGTCGTTTAGGCGCGAGGCATTTGTCCCCAAGGGCGGCCCCGATGGCGGCGACGGCGGTCGTGGCGGCAATGTCGTCATCCAGGCCGATGCTCAGCTGTCTTCGTTGATCGATTACCGCTTTAAGCATCACTTCCGCGCCGAACGCGGCACGCACGGGCAGGGTGCCCGTCGTAACGGTAAGAGCGGCGAGGACCTGATCCTGAAGGTTCCCATGGGCACCGTGGTGCGCGAGCTCGACCCCGAGACGCAGACCCCGATGTTCGAGATTGCCGACCTGGTGCACGATGGCGAGCGCGTTGTCGTGGCGCCCGGCGGTGCCGGTGGCCTGGGCAACACGCACTTTGTGACGTCGGTGCGCCGCGCGCCCGCGTTCGCTCAGCTGGGCGAACCGGCCGAGGAGCACTGGATTGAGCTCGAGATGAAGCTTATGGCCGATGCTGCGCTCGTGGGCTTCCCCTCGGTGGGCAAGTCCTCGCTCATCGCGCGCATGAGCGCCGCCCGTCCCAAGATCGCCGACTATCCGTTTACAACGCTCGTGCCGAACCTTGGCATGGTGCGTGCCGGTGAGTATTCTTACGTCGTTGCCGACGTTCCTGGTTTGATCGAGGGCGCGAGCGAGGGCAAGGGCCTGGGCCACCAGTTCCTGCGCCACATTGAGCGTACGGCGCTCATCATGCATGTCGTCGACATGACGGGCGGTTTTGAGGATCGCGACCCGGTTGAGGATTACCGCATCATCAACCGTGAGCTCGAGCAGTATGGCGCCGAGCTTTCGGAGCGTCCGCAGATCGTCGTCGCCAACAAGTGCGACGCGCCGGGCACGGCCGACAAGATTGCCGATCTCAAGCGCGCCGCGCTCGACGACGGACATATGTTCTTTGCCGTGTCTGCTGTTACGGGCGCCGGCCTCAACACGCTGATGCTTGCCGTGGGCGAGCAGGTGGCTAAGCTTCGCGCCGAGCTGGCGGTCTCCGATGAGCCGGTCGATCTGCGCGACGAGGAGTGGGAGCGCCGCCGTCTGCAGCGCGAGAAGCGTTTCCGCATTGTCCAGGAAGAGCCCCATGCCTTCCGCGTGGTCGGTCGTGCCATCGAGCGCATGGTCATCCAGACCGACTGGGAAAACGAGGAAGCCGTCATTTACCTGCAGCATAAGTTTGCGCGTATGGGTGTTGATGACGCGCTCGAGAAGGCCGGTTGCCGTGCGGGCGACGAGGTCCGCATTTGCCAGCGCGCCTTTGACTTTGAGGGCGCTGAGGACTTCTCGGAGTACGAGGAGCTCGAGGACGCTGGCGAGGACGTTGCCGTTGAGGCCATTGACGTGGCCGATGCTGCGGATGAGGGCGTCGAGGTTGTCGATGCGGCGGATGCCGCGGACGATGCCGAGACCTCGGAGGGCGAGTAAGCCATGTCGCTGCGCGGTGGAATCGGTTTGCCCGAGCTGCCCATAAAAGAGGGCAAAGAGTTTCGGCTTGGCATTATGGGTGGCACATTCGACCCGATTCATTACGGGCACCTGGTGACTGCCGAGCAGGCGCGCGAGTCGCTCGACTTGGACGCTGTGCTCTTTATGCCGGCGGGTTCTCCCGCCTTTAAGCTTGACAAGCCGGTGACGCCTGCCGAGGACCGTTATGCCATGACGGTCCTCGCCACCGCCGCGAACCCGGCCTTTTTGGCGAGCCGGTTCGAGATTGACCGTCCGGGCGTAACCTATACGGCCGATACGCTTCATGCCCTTCGTGACTTTTACCCGTCGCAGGTAAAGCTCTACTTTATTACGGGCGCCGACGCGATTATCGATATTGTGACCTGGCATGATGCCGAGCGAATCGCTGAGCTTGCTACCTTTATTGCGGCGACGCGACCGGGCTTTGATATCGATACGGCGCGTGCCCGAATCAAAGAGTCGGGGCTGCCGTTCGATGTGCGCTATATTCAGATTCCGGCGCTTGCGATCAGCTCGACGAACATTCGTAAGCGAGTTGCCCGCGGCATGAGCGTGCGCTATCTTACGAGCGAGTCTGTGCTCGGCTACATTCGCAAGCGCAGTTTGTATGTCGATCTGGGTCAAGAAGATTTTGAGTGATGGGGGCTACGTTGCCGGTAGAGGATCAGTTTGAGGGCGATGAGCGCGCGCTGCTCAAGCGCATTCAAGAGCTGCTCGATGTTCGCATGAAAGATAAGCGCAAGCGCTATGTGCATTCGCTGGGTGTTGCCGAGACCGCACTTCATCTGGCCGAGGTCTACGGCGTTGACCGCTTTGATGCCGCCGCCGCCGGCTTAATTCACGACTGGGACAAGGTGCTTTCCGATGACGAGCTCGTGGCCCGCGCACTTCACTATGGCATCAAGATTGCCGGCTCTCCTTCCGCCGCGACGCCGCTTTTGCATGGCCCTGTTGCCGCCTATGAGCTTCCGCAGCTTTTCCCCGAGCTGTCGCCGGCCGTTTTCCAGGCTGTCGACCGTCACACCGTGGGTGCCTGCGACATGACGCCGCTCGATATGGTGGTCTTTGTGGCCGATGCCATCGAGCCCAACCGCCATGGTGATTATGCCCACGCGCTGCGCAAGATGGTAGGGGAGTCGACGCTTGACGAGTTGTTCTTCTCCTGTTTTGCGCAGGGTCTGGTCTACGTGATCCAGTCCGGGCGCTATCTTTATCCCACGGCTATTACGATTTACAACCATTACGCCCAGCTGCGCTAGCTCGGGTGTGTCTAGAAAGAGGTATTCCATGGCCGACGAGACCATGACTGACGAGCAGATTCTTGAAGGTGTGGAGCACAAGAGCTTCGCCGCCACGTCCGACCGTACCGCCGCCTCGCTGTCCGCGAGCGGTATCGCCGCCGAGGATGTCGCCCGCGCCGCCGCGCAGGCCGCCTACGACAAGAAGGGCGAGGACGTGCAGGTGCTCGACCTGACCGAGCTTTCCGATGTGTGCGACTACTTTGTGCTTGCCACCGGTACCAACAACCGCCAGGTCGATTCGATCGTCGACGAGATCGAGGAGAAGGTCGCCGAGGCTTGCGGCGAGCATCCGTTCTCCATCGAGGGCCGCGAGCAGAAGACCTGGATGCTCATGGACTACGGCTCGGTCGTCGTCCACGTCTTCACTCCCGAAGCCCGCGACTTCTACCGCCTAGAAAAGCTCTGGGGTGACGCCCCCCAGCTCTCCCTCGACCTCCTCTAGTGGCTCATTTGATACGGGGCTTTTAGTTAGCCTCGCGCATTTTGCCGGGCAGTTGCGGTTTTCCGTACCTGCCTGGCTTTCTTTTTGCCCAAAGGCGGTTAATCGTTGAAGCGAGATTGGCGGCCGAAAGATAGGGCGGTGTCGCCGAACTTGTCTCGGACGGCGTCGATCGCGACGGAGAGGTCGCGTCGGTCGCTGGATTGGGCTCCGCGGTCGTCGACTTCGCAGAACAGGTCGGTCTGGATGCCGCCCTGATGGTCAAAGTCACTCATGCCGATGCCTGCTAAGCGAACATGCATGCCTTCCTGCCAGATGTTGTCGAGCAGTTCGAGCGCAACTGCCACGAAGATGTTCTCATCGTCGGTCGGATGAGGCAGCCGGCGCTGCGCCGTTCGCCCGCTTCCATACGAATACTTGAGCTTGAGCGTCACCGTGGCGCCTGTTAGTCCCTGACGGCGCAGGCGGCGTCCCACTGACTCGCCCAACAGCGCAATCGCCGCTTCGATGTCCCCGCGCTCAGTCAAATCTTTCGCAAAGGTGCGTTCATTGCTGACCGACTTGACCTCGCGCTCTTCATCGAGACTCGTGACTTCGGATATTTCGAGTCCCAGCGCACGCTGACGCATACGTTCGCCGTTGACGCCAAAAATAGAGGCCAAGGTGGATTCCGGTGCACGTGATAGCTCGCCGAGGGTGTAGATGCGCATGCGGCGCAGTCGCTCCTCGGCCGAGCGCCCGATGCCGCTCATGGCAGATACCGGCAGCGCGGCCAAAAAGCGCTGCTCGGTTCCAGGGCGCACGATGGTCAGCCCAAACGGCTTATCCCGCTCGCTTGCGATCTTTGCGACCGTCTTGTTGCAGCCCACGCCAATGGAGCACGTCACTCCCAGCGCTGCCACACGGTCGCTTATACGCCGTGCAACCAGCAGCGGGTCCTCGGGCGCAAAGCGACCCGGTGTGATATCGATAAAGGCTTCGTCGATGGATACGCGTTCAACGCGCGGCGTCTCCTCGGCAAGAATCGTCATGACCTGCGCGCTCACCTCGCGGTAGCGATCAAAGTGCCCGTGCGTCCAAATGGCTTGCGGGCACAAGCGCCGCGCCTCGGCCGAGGCCATGGCAGAGTGCACGCCAAAGCGACGTGCCTCATACGAACATGTGGACACGACGCCACGCGAATCGGCGTCTCCGCCCACGATGAGCGGCTTTCCGCGCCATTCGGGATGATCGAGCATCTCCACGCTCGCAAAAAACGCATCGAGGTCCATGAGGCCCACCGCCGGACCCGTCCAGGGAGGCGGCGTGACGCCCATGGCATCCTCATAACCGTATGTATGTTCGCGTCTTTCCATGTCATGAGTATACCGCGCAGCTCATGTGGGGTGCGTGTATGTGCTTGCAAATCCCGAATTCTTGTCTAAGATATGGATTTGCCCTCGACTACACCGAAGAAGTTGGTCTCACGGACTTCACCTGCCCGCGTCGATGGCGTATTATGTTCAACTGTTTGTTTGTAGTTGCAGCCTAAAGCTGCTTGGTTGGAGGAGTTTCCTTTGGCAGTCAAGATTCGCCTTGCTCGTCACGGCGCTAAGAAGCGTCCGTACTACCGTGTCGTCGTCGCCGATTCCCGCGCCCCGCGTGACGGTCGTATCATCGAGGAGGTTGGCCGCTACAACCCGATGACCGCCCCCAAGACCATCAACCTCGACCTCGAGAAGATCGCCGACTGGCAGTCCAAGGGCGCTCAGCTCACCGACGCCGTCGCCGCTCTGGTCAAGGCCGCCAACGAGGGCGAGAAGACCGAGACCGTCGTCAAGAAGTCCAAGAAGCAGCTCGCCAAAGAGGCCGAGGCCGCTAAGGCTGCCGCTGAGGCCGCTGAGGGCGCCGAGGAGTAAATCGTGCCTGAGGTTGACGCTGCACAGCTCGAGGGTGAGGCAATGCTCTCAGATCGCATCGCCGATCTCGTCGAATATCTCGTTGTTCAGATCGTCGACGACCCGGATTCCGTGAGCCTTGAGGTCATCGATGGCGACGACGCCTCTACGATTGAGGTTTCGGTCGCCGAGGATGACGTCGCTAAGGTCATCGGCCGTCGTGGCCGTACCATCAAGGCCATTCGCACGCTCGCCCGTGCACTGGCCGCTCGCCTCGACACTGCTGTCGAGGTAGAGGTTCTGGGCTAGGACCTTGAGGTCCCAGTACAAAAACATCGCCCGTGTGGTCAAGCCGCACGGAAGGAAGGGGGAGGTCCTCGCGCAGCCGCTGCGGGGGCTTCCTTCTGTATTAGAGCCGGGTATGCGCGTCGCCCTGACGCCGCCGGCGCTCAAGCGCGACCGCTTTTGCACGGTCGTGTCCGTCACCGATACGGGCGATGGCGATCTGGTCTCGTTTGAGGGCATTGACGACTTGACGGCCGCCGAGGGCATCACGGGATGCTACGTGCTGGCAAATCGTGACGACTTTGAGCTCGATTCGCTCGACGCTGCCTATACCGACCTGATGGGTCGCGAGGTGGTCGACGAGCGCTTCGGTTCGCTCGGCACAATCGTCGAGATCATGTCGACGCCCGCTAACGATGTTTGGGTTGTCGAGAGCGATCGGTACGGCGAGGTACTGATTCCCGTGATCGAGCAGGTTGTGCTCGATCTTCCCGACACAGGAACAATTTCCGTCCACGTTATGGACGGTCTGATCGATATGGACAAGTGGGGAGGACAACATGCTGATCGAGACCCTTTCGGTCTTTCCCGAGATGTTTGAGCCCGTCATGTCCACATCGATCTTGGGCCGCGCCCGTAAGGCCGGCCTTTTTGATTTTAAGGCCTATAACCTGCGTGACTGGACGCACGACCGTCATCGTACCGTTGATGACGAGCCGTACGGCGGCGGGCAGGGCATGCTCATGAAGGTTGAGCCCATCGCCGAGGCCATCGAGGCTATTGGCTCCGAGGGTCCCAAGCCCACCGTGGTGTTCTTCACCCCCTGCGGCGAGCCCTTTACGCAGCATGTTGCCGAGCGCCTGCTCAAAAGTGAGCGCCTGCTGTTTGTTTGCAGCCGTTACGAGGGCGTTGACGAGCGCGCGTATGCGTATGCCGACGAGCGCCTGTCAATCGGTGACTACGTGCTCACGGGTGGCGAGCTGCCCGCGATGGTCGTGACTGATGCCGTCGTGCGTCTGATTCCCGGCGCCCTGGGCGACGAGATGAGCAACGTCGACGAGTCGTTCTCGACCGCCGAGGACGGAGGCCTGCTCGAGTACGCGCAGTACACCCGTCCCGCCGAGTTCAATGGCGAGGGCGTGCCGCCAGTGCTCTTGAGTGGCGATCACGCCAAAGTTGACGCTTGGCGCCGCAAGAACGCCATCGAGCGCACCTGCCGCTGGCGTCCCGACCTGATCGAGACTGCGCGGCTCACGCCCGAGGAGCGCGCTTACGCGCAGGAGATCCTTGACGCTTCGTATTCGCAGAGCGAGGAGTGAGTATGGTTCCTACGCAACATTCCGCGTTGAGGGGCGCTTTTGAGTGGATCGCGGTCATTGCGATCGCGCTTGTGGCCACCTTCCTGATCCGCACCTTTGTGGTCGAGCCCTTTGTGGTGCCCACCGGCTCTATGGAGGACACAATCGAGATTGGCGACCAGATCCTGGCGCAAAAGGTGAGTCTCGAGCTTGGTCAGCCCGTCAAACAGGGCGATATCGTGGTGTTTCACAACCCCGATGGCACCTCCGAGCATGATGTTCTTGTCAAGCGCGTTATTGCCACGGCCGGCCAGACGGTCGACCTGCAGGACGGCAAGGTGGTCGTTGACGGCCAAGCGCTTGACGAGGACTATACGGCGGGCATGAGCTGGCCGCTTTCGGTCCAAGCGCCCGGCGCCCAGGTGAGCTATCCCTACACCGTCCCCGACGGGTGTGTGTGGGTGATGGGCGACAACCGAGAGAACTCAGCCGACTCCCGCTATTTTGGGCCGGTCGACCGCTCCGATTTAATGGCCGTGGCACTCGTTCGCTACTGGCCGCTCAACCGCATCGGTGCTATCGACTAAAAACCGCTATAGTACAGTACCTAACCGTGTAATCGTTTCGACGAGGGGATATTAGAGGCATGAACGCTTCATCGCTTTCCTTCCAAGACATCATCCTGCGCCTCCAGCAGTACTGGGGCGAGCAGGGCTGCGTCATTATGCAGCCCTATGACTCCGAGGTCGGTGCCGGTACCTTCCATACCGCGACCACGCTGCGCTCGCTCGGTCCCGCCGAGTGGCGCACCTGCTATGCGCAGCCCTGCCGCCGTCCCGCCGACGGCCGCTACGGCGAGAACCCCAACCGCATGCAGCACTATTATCAGTTCCAGGTGCTCATCAAGCCCTCGCCGGTCAACGCCCAGGAGCTCTACCTGGGTTCGCTGGCCGCCATTGGCCTGGACCCCAACGACCATGACGTCCGCTTTGTCGAGGACGACTGGGAGAGCCCGACCCTGGGCGCCTGGGGCCTTGGCTGGGAGGTCTGGCTCAACGGCATGGAGGTCACGCAGTTTACGTACTTCCAGCAGGTGGGCGGCATCGAGGTCGACCCCGTGCCCGTCGAGATCACCTATGGCCTGGAGCGCATCGCCATGTATGCGCAGGGCGTCAACTCGGTCTACGACCTGGCGTGGAGCTACCTGCCCGACGGCACGCCCATGACCTATGGTGACGTGTTCCTCGAGAACGAGCGCGAGTTCAGTGCTTACAACTTTGAGGTCGCCAACGTCGAGATGATGCGTCAGAAGTTTGACGACTACGAGGCCGAGTGCCACTCCTGCCTGGAGCGCAAACTGCCGCTGCCGGCGTACGACTGCGTTATGAAGTGCAGCCATGCCTTCAACCTGCTCGATGCCCGTGGCGCCCTGTCCGCGGTCGAGCGTGCCAACTACATCCTGCGCGTCCGCGCCGTCGCCAAGGCGTGCTGCGAGGCCTACATGGCCGAGGTCGCCGGAGTCAACGAGAATGCCGATCAGGAAGGCGAGGTGGCGTAAGCCATGGCAGACGCTAAGGATTTCCTGTTTGAGATCGGTACGGAGGAAATGCCCTCCGCGCCGCTGAACAATGCCGTCAAGCAGCTTGGCACCATGATCGCCAAGGGTCTCGACGAGGCCGGTCTGGCCCACGGCGAGGTCCGCGTGATCTCGAGCCCGCGTCGTCTGGCTGCGCTCGTGGCCAACGTCGCCACCGCGACCGATGAGGTTCACGAGGTCAAGCGCGGCCCTGCGGCAAACATTGCCTTTGATGCCGACGGCAACGCCACCAAGGCCGCCCAGGGCTTCGCCCGCAAGTGCGGTGTGGCTGCCGAGGATCTGGTCCGTCGCGAGGACACCGACGGTCGCGAGTATGTGTTCGCCGAGAAGAACATTCCCTCCGCACCGGCTACGCCGATTCTGACCGCTCTGTGCGAGAAGACCATCGCCGGCCTGCAGTGGCCCAACTACCGCTCCCAGCGCTGGGGTCACGAGCATGCGACCTTTGTTCGTCCGGTCCGTTGGATCTGCTGTCTTTTGGGCGAGGATGTTGTGCCCGTGTCGTTTGCCGATGTGACGAGTGGCAACACCACGCGTGGTCATCGCGTACTTGGCCCTGGTGACCATGTGGTTGCCAGCCCCGCCGTCTACGAGCAGGTGCTCGAGGACGCCGGTGTGCTTTCTGCCGAGCGCCGTCGTGAGGCCATCCTCGCCGGTATCGCCGAGGTCGAGGCTGCTCGCCCCGGCTGCCACGTCGATACGCCTAAGAAGGTCTTTGAGGAGGTCATCAACCTCTGCGAGTGGCCGACGGTGCTCGTCGGTACCTTCGATGAGGAGTTCCTCAAAGTCCCGCACGAGATCATCTGCGAGTCCATGCTCACCAACCAGCGCTACTTCCCAATCTATGACGGCGAGGGCAAGCTCACGCGTGAGTTTGTGGTCGTCTCCAACAGCAAGCCCGAGAACGCCGAGCGCGTGATCGACGGCAACGAGCGCGTCGTGCGCGCCCGTCTGGACGACGCAAAGTTCTTCTACGAGGAGGACCTGAAGATCTCCCTCGACGAGTTCCGTGAGCGTCTGGCCAAGGTTGCCTTCCAGGAGAAGCTCGGTAGCGTGCTCGCCAAGTCCGAGCGCATCGAGCAGCTCGCGCTCGCTATCGCCCGCGAGGCTCACCTGGGCGCCCATCTTGCCGCCGACGCTGCTCGCGCCGCGCACCTGTGCAAGGCCGACCTGGTGTCCAACGCCGTCGTCGAGTTCACGAGCCAGCAGGGCGTGATGGGCGGTTATTACGCGACCGCGATGGGGGAGAACGACGAGGTCGCTCATGCAATCCGCGATCACTATCGTCCTCGCTTTGCCGGTGACGAGCTGCCCGAGGGCACCGCTGGCTGCATCGTGGCCTGCGCCGACAAGCTCGATACCATCGCCGGTATCTTTTCCATCGGCGAGCCCCCGACCGGCTCCTCCGACCCGTACGCGCTGCGTCGTGCCGCCATCGGCATCATCAACATCCTGCGCGACCGTCTGCCGATTGATCCCACGTCGCTCATCGACTTTGCGCTCGAGCTCTATAGCGAGCAGGGCATTGAGTTCGACGCCGCCGAGGTCGCCCAGCAGGTTCGCGACTTTTTCCACGGCCGTCTGGTGAGCATGGCCCGCGACGAGAAGATCCCGGCCGATACCGTTGCCGCCGTCTCCGCGGTGCACATCATCGCCCCGTCCGTCTTCTTCGCCCGCTGCGCCGCGCTCGACGAGGCCCGCAAGAACGATGCCGAGACCTTCGACAACCTGGCTACCGCCTATGCCCGCGCCGCGCACATCTCCAAGCCCGAGCTGGGTGCGGAGTACGACCGCAGCCTGATGGGCGAGGCCGAGCTCGCGCTTGCCGACGCCTCCGAGGCTGCTCAGACTGCTGTCGATGCCGCCCTCGCTGCCGAGGACTACCCGGCAGCATTTGCCGCCCTTGCCGCCCTGCGCGCGCCCATCGACCGTTTCTTCGACGAGGTTATGGTCATGGACAAGGACGAGCAGCTCCGCGATAATCGCCTTAAGCTGCTCAACCGCTTCGAGGCCGTTTTCTCCGGCATCGCCAACATTGGTGAGCTTGCCCGCAAAAAGTAAGCCAGCCTGCGCGTAAGCGCAAAAGGAGCCCCGCATGGATTGCCCGGTCACCGCTCGTCCCACCGTTATCGTTATCTCCGACTCGCTCGGTGATACCGCTTGTGAGGTGGTGCTTGCGGCGTCCGGGCAATTTGATGAAGGGGCTTTTCACGTTTTGCGCCTGCCCAAGGTGACCTCCGTGGAGCAGGTCAAGTCATTTGTGGGACCGCGCGTCGATGCCGACCATCGCGATATCGCAGTGTTCCACACCATCGTCGATCCGGCCCTTCGTGCTCGTGTGCTCGACTACTTGGGCATGCTGCACATTCGCTCGGTCGACCTGATCGGTCCGACGCTCGCCGTGCTGTCGTCGCTCATCGGTGTGCCGCCCAAGGGCGTGGCGGGCGTGATTCACAAGACCGACGACCGCTATTTCCATCGCATCGAGGCCATGGAGTATTTCGTTGAGCACGATGACGGGCGCGGTTGCGACGATCTGTCGGGTGCCGATATCGTGCTGCTGGGCGTATCGCGTACGTCCAAGACGCCGCTGTCGATGTATTTGGCCTATCAGGGCTACAAGGTTGCCAATGTTCCTTTGGCCCATGGCATGGAGCCGCCCAAGTCGATTTACGAGGTCGATCCGATGCGTCTCTTCGGTCTGATTTCGACCGTCGATGTGATTTCTGAGATTCGCGATAGCCGCTTGGGCGATGACTACGCCCGTGCCGTTGCCGGCTCCTATGCCGAGCCCGAGAGCGTGCGCAGCGAGCTCGAGGAAGCTCGTGCCCTCATGAAGCGTCTAGGCTGCTTTGTGGTGCGTACCGACGGCAAGGCCATCGAGGAAAGCGCTGCCGAGATCATTAGCCACTTGGAGGAAATCCAAGAAGCTCGCGCCCGCCGAGCCACCCGCCGCGGCTAATAGTAGTAGCATTTTGATAAAGCGATTTAGCAAAAACATCGCATCTGACCTGCTTTTTTATTGTAGTGGTATCTTCATAAGGTAACCAACTTTACCTACCGTTTACCGCCAGTTTTAGCACGTTTACCAAACCGCGTATCCTCTGCTCAAGCCCGTTCAAATCCGGCCGTATAGTTCCCTCACGGCCCGCATCCGGCGGGTCGATTCGTTACCACGGTCGTGCGCGTAAGCGCATGGAAGGGGAAGTATCGTGAGCGATTGCAAGAGGGTTTACCGTTTTGGAACCGACGCCCAGGGCACCTGTGTCACTGAGGGCGACAAGTCCATGAACTTCGTGCTTGGCGGCAAGGGCGCAAACCTTGCCGAGATGAGCCGCATCGGCCTGCCGGTTCCCGGTGGCTTTACCATTACCTGCCAGACTTGCGTCGAGTACTCCGGTGCCGGCAACGTCTGGCCCGAAGGCGCACTCGATGAGATCGTTGCCGCCGAGGCAGATCTTGAGGCCCGTTGCGGCAAGAAGCTCGGCGATGCTTCCGACCCGCTGCTCGTGTCGGTTCGTTCGGGCGCTCCGTTCTCCATGCCTGGCATGATGGACACGGTCCTCAACTTGGGCCTTAACGACGACTCTGTCCAGGGCCTTATCGCCCAGACGCAAAACCCGCGTTTTGCCTGGGATAGCTACCGTCGCTTTATCCAGATGTTCTCCAACGTCGTCATGGGCGTCGATGCCGATCTGTTCGAGAACGCCCTGACCCAGGCCCGCCTGGTCGCCGGTGTTCGCGTCGACTCCGAGCTTTCGGCCGAGGATCTGCAGGAGCTCGTCGAGACGTTCAAGGGCATCTTCTCCGACAACGTCGAGGCCGCCCTGTATCCCGAGCTCGAGGTCGCCGACGGCAAGCCCGTCTTCCCGCACGATCCGGAGCTCCAGCTGCGCCTTGCTATCCAGGCCGTCTTTGGCAGCTGGATGAACGAGCGCGCCTGCATCTACCGCAAGCAGCACGGCATTTCCGACGACCTTGGCACCGCCGTCAACGTCCAGGCTATGGCTTTTGGCAACAAGGGTGAGACCTCCGCGACCGGCGTCGCCTTTACGCGCAACCCGGCCGACGGCACTAAGGAGTTCTACGGCGACTTTCTGGTCAACGCCCAGGGCGAGGATGTCGTCGCCGGCATCCGCAACACCGAGCCCATCGCCGACCTCAAGACCACCCCGGGTCTTGAGTCCGCAGGCGAGGAACTCGAGCGCGTGTTCCTGACGCTCGAGGACCACTACCGCGATATGTGCGATATCGAGTTCACCATCGAGCAGGGCAAGCTCTGGATGCTCCAGACTCGTGTGGGTAAGCGTACCGCCACCGCCGCCCTGCGCATTGCCATCGAGATGGTCGAGGAAGGCCTGATCACCCGCGAAGAGGCCGTGAGCCGTATCGATCCCGCGCAGCTCGACCAGCTCCTGCACCCGCAGTTCGATTCCTCCAAGAAGTACGAGGCTCTGGCTTGCGGCCTCAATGCCAGCCCCGGCGCCGCCGTGGGCGAGGTCGTGTTCTCGAGCGATGACGCCGTCGCGCGCGCGAACGAGGGCCATAAGGTTATTTTGGTCCGTTGGGAGACCAACCCCGACGACCTGAAGGGCATGGTTGCCGCCGAGGGCATCCTGACCAGCCACGGTGGCAAGACGAGCCATGCCGCCGTTATCGCCCGCGGCATGGGTACGCCCTGCGTCTGCGGCGTTGAACGCTTCCACATCGACGCCGCCGAGAAGGTCGTGCGCATCGAGGGCAGCGACCGCGTGTTGCACGAGGGCGATGTCATCTCCATCGACGGCACCCAGGGCATCGTCGTCGACGGTCTCGTCGACCTGGTCTCCGCCGAGCTTACCGGCGACCTGGACACTATCCTGTCCTGGGCCGACGAGATTCGCCTGGACGAGACCTGTGGTCATGCCAACCATGTGCGCGTCAACGCCGACAATCCCGAGGATGCCGAGCTTGCCCTCGAGTTTGGTGCCGAGGCCATCGGTCTATGCCGCACCGAGCACATGTTCCTGGGCGATCGCAAGAACATCATCCAGAGCTTTATCCTGTCTGACGATGAGGCCGTGAAGCAGCAGGCCCTGGCCGTCCTGCTCAAGGTCCAGACCGAGGACTTTCTGGCGATGTTCAAGACCATGTCCGGTCGTGATGTGGTTGTCCGCCTGCTCGATCCGCCGCTTCATGAGTTCCTGGATAATCCTCGCGAGCTCGAGGTCACCATCACCAAGAAGGAAGCCGCTGGCGCCAGCGAGGAAGAGCTTGCCACTCTGCGCGCCCGCCTGCGTCGTATCGACGGCATGGTCGAGTCTAACCCGATGCTCGGCCTACGCGGCGTACGTCTGTCCGTCGTCTTTAGCGATCTGCCGCTCATGCAGGTTCGCGCCGTCGCCACGGCTGCTGCCCGCCTTATCCAGGAGGGCGTCGATCCGCGTCCCGAGATCATGGTTCCGCTCGTTTCCATCACGGCCGAGCATGTCCAGACCCGCGAGGTCATCGAGCGCGTGATCGCTGAGGTTTCCGCTGAGGAGGGCGTCGAGCTCAATATTCCCGTGGGCACGATGCTCGAGCTGCCGCGTGCCTGCATGGTCGCTGACGAGATCGCCCATCATAGCGACTTCTTCTGCTTTGGCACCAACGACCTCACCCAGACCACCTTCGGCTTCTCCCGCGACGATGCCGAGGCCAAGTTCATCCCGCTGTACATGCACAAGAAGATCTTAAAGGACAACCCCTTCGAGACCATCGACTCTGCGGTACTCGAGCTGGTGCGCATGGCCGTCGAGAAGGGTCGCGCCACCAACCCCGGCATGCACTTTGGCGTGTGTGGCGAGCACGGCGGCGACCCCAAGTCCATCAAGGGCCTGTTTAACGTGGCCGATGTGGACTATGTGTCCTGCTCGCCCTACCGCGTGCCCCTCGCACGCCTGGCTGCCGCCCAGGCCAAGCTCGAGGCGAAGCGCTCCGCCTAACGTTTTGGGTATAGACGCCTAGCGTAGCCCCCTTCATGCCGCCCGCCTCATTCGTGAGGCGGGCGGTTATCATGTGCGGGTTTTGTCTTTTTGTCTGCGTAAAAAATTGTTCTTGCAGCAGAAACCCGCGCGTGTATACTCGAATACGTTTGTTCAACTACGTGCCGGCCAAGGTGGTACGGCACCTCTAGAAGAGTAAGGAATTGCACATGGATTACATCCGCGCAATCGAGCGTCAGCAGATCCGCGAGGACATTCCTCAGGTTCGCGTCGCCGACAACGTCAAGGTTCACTACCGCATTAAGGAAGGCGACCGCGAGCGCATCCAGGTCTTCCAGGGCGACGTCATCCGCATGGCCGGCGCCGGTGCCCGCGAGACCTTCACCGTCCGCAAGATGTCCTTCGGTGTTGGTGTTGAGCGTACCTTCCCGCTTCACAGCCCCAAGATTGCCAAGCTCGAGGTCGTTCGTCATGGTCGCGTCCGTCGCGCCAAGCTGTACTACCTCCGCGACAAGGTGGGCAAGGCTGCTCGCATCCCCGAGAAGCGCTAAGAAGATCGCAGCGTCTGTCCACTCGTTTGGACACAAGGGTCACCTTCGGGTGGCCCTTCTTTTTATCTGATTTGCATGCAAGGAGGGCCTGGTATGGCCAACATGACGAGCTCGGTTTCGGCATCGCAGGTTGCCGGAGAGCTGGCGAGCGCAACGTTTGAGGAGATCCCCGCCCTCGTGGAGCATTATCGCGAGGACCCGCGCCAGCAGGTGATCAAGGCTTGCGAGCGTGCTCTTAAGCG
The DNA here is from genome assembly GCA_905214105.1 of uncultured bacterium. Classification (GTDB taxonomy): domain Bacteria; phylum Actinomycetota; class Coriobacteriia; order Coriobacteriales; family Coriobacteriaceae; genus Collinsella. Next base: position 23,340 of record CAJMKK010000003.1, on the reverse strand, counting down.
CCATGCCAAGGAACTTGCCGAGCGCGAGCGCGTCAATGACATGTACGAGCTTATGCATGAGCTTGGCGGCGATGGGGTGGTCGTTGGTGTCGACGAGGTGGGTCGCGGATCGGTGGCCGGTCCTTTGACGGTGTGCGCCGTGTGCCTTCCGATGGAGCCGCGCGTCTGGGGTATCAACGATTCCAAAAAGCTTACGCCCGCGCGCCGCGAGTTGCTCTCTGTGAAGATTGCCGAGGTGGCGACGGCGATCGGTTTTTGCCATATCGCGCCGAAGGATATCGATGATATGGGCATGGCCCGCGCCATTCGAGCCGCTGTCGCGGGCGCCGTGGCCGATACGGGGCTCGAGCCCGACTGCGTCCTCATGGACGGTAACCCTCTGGGTGCCGTTCCCAACGAGCGCGACGTGGTCAAGGGCGATGCCAAAATCGCCTGCATCGCCGCGGCGTCCATCATGGCCAAGGTCACGCGTGACGAGATGATGGTCGAGTACGATGCCGAGTATCCGGAATATCATCTGGCCGAGTCGAAGGGCTATGCGAGCCCCGAGCATATCGAGGCCATTCGCAAACATGGACTTTGTCCTCTGCACCGCGTGAGCTTTTGCGGAAACTTTCTGCAGACTGACCGCCTTTTCTAGGTCAATTGTGGAGACAGGGACCTCTAGAGCTTTATAAACCTGCTGGTAGCGGGCCGTATGCAACACCATTGCTGCGTACGGCCCGTTTTTTGACGGCATTTGGTCAGCTTTTGGTTTGCTTCCGGTACTTACCCGCATGAAAGGTGCCCTCATCATCGGGGCAATGCAGTGTGCGGGAAAGGAGACCCCATGAGTGCCGCAGGCAAAAAGAGCAAGACGCAGCAGCTCAAGGAGCGTTGGGAAAACGGCGAGCTCGACTGCGGGGCGATGACGCCCGAGTTTATCAAGGGACTCAGTCCCCGCGAGCTGGGTATGCTGGGCGAGCTGATCACCATCGACTACTTTACCGAGCGCGGCTACACCTTGCTGGAGCAGGGTTATCGTTGCACCGAGGGCGAGGCTGATCTGGTGCTGCTCGATGAGCTCGACGATGTCGTGGTGATGGCCGAGGTCAAGACCAGACGCGTCGCCCTGGATTGCACCACGCGGGTCTTTCCCGAGGAGGCCGTGGACGCCCAAAAGCAACGCCGCTACCGCCGCATCGCAAGTTGCTATCTCATGGAGCATTATCCGCTTAAGGCGATTCGCTTCGATGCCGTGGGTGTCACCATTCGCGGCGGGCATATCGCCGAGATCGAACACCAGTACAACGCGTTCGATTGGCAGGTGTCGTGATGGCGTTCGAGACGTTTGCCGTTCACGCGGCCTGCATCCGCGGCGTCGAGGCGATTCACGTCACGGTCGAGGTCTCGCTTGCTGGCGGCGTTCCGGGCATTCAGATGCTCGGTATTCCGAGTATGGAGGTGATGGAGTCACGCGGTCGTATTCGCTGCGCGATGCGCTCCGCCGGGTTCGAGATCCCGCGCTCGGGCATTACGGTCAATCTGGCGCCCGGCGATATTCGCAAGACCGGTAGCGGCTTTGATCTGCCCATCGCCATCGCGGTATTGGCGGCCGATGGCCAGATTCCCCGCGACAACCTCGATCGTTGTCTTATCGCTGGTGAGCTTGGCCTGGACGGTACGGTGCTTCCTGTCAAGGGCGAGGTGGCGTTTCAGCTATTGGCGCGTGATATGGGGCTGTCTTTTATCGCCGGCAGGTCCGACCAGCATGTGCCGCTCGCGGGCGTGGATTGCGGATTTATCGACCATCTGTCTCAGCTTGCTCGCGGCATGGGCGATGCCGCGCGGCATTATCTGGATTCCGAGGGTGTGGAGGCTATTTTTGAGCCCGAACTCGACTACGCCGACGTGCTGGGGCAGGAGGTTGCCAAACGCGGCATGGCACTGGCGGCAGCGGGTGAGCTCGGTTTGCTTATGATCGGGTCCCCGGGATCGGGCAAGACCATGCTCGCACGCCGTATGACCGGCATCCTGCCCGAGCTTTCCGTTGAGGATCAACAGGAGGCGCTGTGCATCCATTCGGTTTTGGGTGAGAACATTGATGGCTTGTTGGCGGGGCACCGGCCCTTCCGCAGTCCCCATCACAGCATTTCAACGGCGGGCCTTATCGGCGGCGGGCGCCCGGTGCATCCGGGTGAGATCAGCCTGGCTCATGGCGGCGTGCTCTTTTTGGACGAGCTTGCCGAGTTTCCTACGGGTGTGCTGCAGACGCTGCGTCAGCCCATCGAGCGCGGCTATGTGAGAATCGTACGCGTCGACGGGGCTTTTACCTTCCCGTCGCGCTTTCAGCTGCTGGCTGCGAGCAATCCCTGCCCCTGCGGTTTTTTGGGCGATCGCGAGGTGCCGTGTCGCTGCTCGGCGGCGATGGTCGAGCGCTATCGGTCTAAACTGCGCGGTCCTTTGGCCGACCGTATCGACATGATGATCGATGTGACCCGTCCCGACCCCCAAGTGATTATCGAGGGTGCGGAGGGTATGTCGTCGGCCGAGTTGCGTGACTACGTTGTGCGCGGTCGCGCCTTTCGTGCCTGGCGCGAGTCCCGTATGGACGATGCTGATGCCGAGGCCGAGGATGACGAGATGCGGTCCATTGACGGCGTCGTTTCGACCTTTGAGCTCGATGATGCTGCCGAGAAATGTGTACTCGGCCTGTCCAAACGCACACATCTCACAGGGCGCGGCATCGTGCGCCTGGTTCGCATTGCGCGCACGATTGCAGACGTCGCCGAGAGCGAGCAAGTGACGCAGGATCACGTGCTCGAGGCGGCGATGTACCAGGGAAGGAGGGACCAATGATGGCCGAGGGGACCTTCGAGCTGCATCCAGGTGACGCGTTGTATCCCGAGACCGTTTTGGAGCTTTCTGATGTACCTCAGACGCTCTATGTGCGCGGCAACCCCGAGGCGCTTACGACGCCCGCGCTCTCCATCATCGGCGCGCGAAAGGCCTCGCCGTATGGTCTTGCCGTGGCAGAGCTTGCGGCAAAGGTTGCGGTCGAGGCGGGAGTGACGGTAGTTTCGGGCGGCGCGGTCGGTTGTGACCAAGCCTCGGGTTGGGCTGCGGTCAACGCCGGCGGCAAACACGTCGTGGTGCTGGGGACGGGCGCCGACGTGGTCTACCCGCGTTCGAGCGCGGGGCTTATTACACGCACGCTCGATACGGGTGGCGCGGTCGTGTCGATCTCTCCGTGGGGCATGGGGCCGCGCAAGTTTGCCTTTCCGCGCCGCAATCGCGTGATCGCGGCCCTGTCGCAAGCCCTCTTTGTATCCGAGGCGGGTATGCCTTCCGGGACGTTTTCTACAGCCGAGGCTGCTATGGATTTGGGGCGCGAACTTCTTGCCGTGCCGGGGTCGATCCTATCGCCCGAGTCGCGTGGCACGAATTACCTCATTGCGAACGGTGCCTGCTGCATCATCGACGAGGAATCTATCGAGATGGCTATCTCACGCATCTACGGCACCCTGCGCTACTCTCGCCCCGATGCTCCCGGCATTGCCGACCTGAATCCAACACAGCAGACCGTGATGCATGCGCTCATCGCCTCTCCGCTCAAGGTCGACGACATCGCGGCGCTCGTCTCGCTCGATGCTGTCGGCGTACTCAAACTCCTGGGTTCGCTTGAGCTCGAGGGCCTTATCGAGCGCATGATGGATGGAAGGTATGCGCCCTCCAAGTTTGCCCTTCACGCCCAGACGCCCTTCGGTCACAATGGAAAACGTGTCAATTAGAAAGGTGTTTGCAGATGCAGTTCGATCAGGTGACGGTTATCGGTGGCGGTCTGGCGGGTTCGGAATGCGCGATCCAGCTGGCAGACCGCGGGTTTGCCGTAAAGCTGTGCGAGATGCGCCCCCAGGTGAGCTCCCCGGCTCACCATACCGATCACCTGGCAGAGCTCGTCTGCTCCAATTCGTTTAAGTCGACCCGTCCAGATTCCGCTGCTGGCCTACTAAAAGCCGAGCTCGAGCGCATGGGTTCGGTGCTGCTCGATTGTGCCCATCGCGCGGCTGTTCCCGCCGGTGGCGCCCTGGCGGTCGACCGCGTCAAGTTTTCCGAGCTTGTTGAGGCCGAGGTTGCCGCCCGCCCCAATATCGAGGTCGTGCACGGCGAGGTCACGCAGATTCCCAAGGGCCACGTGGTCATTGCCGCGGGCCCGCTGTGTTCACCGGCGCTGAGCGAAGAGGTCATGAAGCTCGTCGGTGGCGATGCCCTTGCGTTCTTCGATGCCGCGGCGCCGATCGTCGATGCCTCTACGCTCGATATGGATGTGCTGTTCTCGCAGTCGCGCTACGAGGAGCAGGGGAGCGGCGACTATCTCAACGCTCCGCTCAACAAGGAGGAGTACGAGGCCTTTATCGAGGCGCTTACCACGGCCGACCGCGTGGTGCTCAAGGATTTTGAGGGCGGCGATCTGTTCCAGGCCTGCCAGCCAGCCGAGGAGGTTGCACGCACCGGCAAGGATGCCATTCGCTTTGGCGCCATGAAGCCCGTCGGCCTCACCGACCCGCGTACCGGACGTCGCCCTTGGGCGGCGATTCAGCTGCGTGCCGAGAACAAGGAGAAGACCGCCTATAACCTGGTGGGCTTCCAGACCAACCTGACCTTTGGCGAGCAGAAGCGCGTCTTCCATATGGTGCCGGGCCTGGAGAACGCTGAGTTCTTCCGCTACGGTGTCATGCACCGCAATACCTTTGTCGATGCCCCGCACGTGCTCGATGGCACCTTTGCCGTGCCCGGTACCGGCGTGCGCCTGGCCGGTCAGATCACCGGCACCGAGGGGTACATGGAAGCCGTGGCGACCGGTCTGCTCGCGGCGCTCAACACCTATGCCGAGGCTATCGGTGCTGCGGGCGTCGAGTTGCCGCGCGTGGGCGCCCTGGGTGCGCTCGTGGGCTATGCGACCGATCCTACCACCGTGGGCTATCAGCCCATGCATGTCAACTTTGGCCTGGTGCCGCCACTCGAGGATGGTAAGCGCCGCAGCAAGCGCGACCGCTACCAGGCCTATGCGGACCGTGCGCTCGAGGCCCTTGATGCCTATCTGGCCACTCGACCCGATCTGTTTGGAGGCGACCGGTCATAGCCTGTGACCTGTACGACACCGTCGACTCGTTTATCGCCTACATCGCACGTGTCGAGGGTCTTTCTCCCAACACGGTGACGGCCTATGGCTCGCGGTTGGAGCGCTTTGCTGCCTGGTGCGAGCGCGAGGATATCGATGCTTTCGCTGCCGACGTGCGCACCATTCGTCGCTATCTTGCCGAGCTTTCGCGTGAGCAGGTGGCTCCCCGAACGCTTGCGGCGCATCTGTCGGCTATTCGATCTCTCTATCGATGGATGGCTGCCGAGGGGGTCGTGGAGGGCGATGCGGTCTCGGCAATTTCCTCGCCCAAGCTCCCGCGCGATCTGCCCGGTGTGCTGACGAACCAACAGGTGGAGGCGCTCCTCAAAGCCCCTGATACCTCAACTCCCGCGGGACTGCGCGATGCGGCGATGCTCGAGCTGCTCTATGCCTCGGGTGCTCGTATCTCTGAGCTCGCAGCACTCAATGCGGAGTCCATCGCTTGGTCCGAACGCACGCTGCGCCTGTGGGGCAAGGGGAGCAAGGAACGTATCGTCCCTCTGTATCGTCGTGCGCTCGAGGCGACGCGTCTCTATATTGAGGAGGGGAGGCCGGAGTTGCTCGCTCGGGCAAAGCGCCGTGACCCCGCTACCGGGCCGCATCCGCTGCTTATATCGGCGCGCGGCAATCGCATGAGCGCCGCCATGCTCAGGCGGCGGTTCCATACGCTGGCAACGCTCGCCGGCATTCCGGCCGACATCGCCCCGCATGCGATGCGCCATACCTTTGCGACCGACTTGCTCGAGGGCGGTGCGGACCTGCGCTCGGTTCAAGAGCTGCTGGGTCATGCGAGCCTGTCCTCGACGCAGATCTACACGCATCTCACACCCGATCGGCTTAAGCGGGCTGTGGCTCAAGCCCATCCCCGCGGCGAATAGTGGCTGGGACGTCCTGCGCCGCACTCAGGTGTGTGGTTTTGATTGCGGGTTGGCAGGAAGATGCATTCCTGCTATCATTCATCGGGTTGCTTCACGGCAACAGGTTTTTATCACGCACGCGCGGCTACTTCATACCGTGGTGCCCGGGCTTTGGTAGCACATGTCCGGGTTGGTTTTGGAGGATGACCCCGCGCGGAGGCAAACCACAGGAGGTTTAACATGGCTACCAAGATTAATATCCGCACCCTGCTCGAGGCCGGCTGCCACTTCGGCCACCAGACCCGTCGCTGGAACCCCAAGATGAAGCCGTTCATCTTCGGTGAGCGCAACGGCATCTACATCCTCGACCTCAAGCAGACCATCCTCGACGCCGACCAGGCCTACACCTTCGTCAAGAACGTCGCCAAGGGCGGCAACGTGCTGTTCGTCGGCACCAAGAAGCAGGCTCAGGAGGCCGTCAAGAACGCTGCTGAGCGCGCCAACATGCCTTACATCAACCAGCGTTGGCTCGGCGGCATGCTGACCAACTTCGTCACCATCCGCTCTCGCATCAACCGCATGGAGGAGCTCGAGGCCATGGTCGAGGACGGCCGCATGGCAGTTCTGCCCAAGAAGGAGCAGGCTGTTCTCGGCAAGGAGCTCACCAAGCTCCAGACCAACCTCGGTGGCGCCCGCGACATGAAGGGCCTGCCCCAGGCTCTCTTCGTCATCGACACCAAGCGCGAGGAGAACGCCATCAAGGAGGCCCAGCGCCTGAACATCCCCGTCGTCGCCCTGATCGATACCAACTCCGATCCCGACGAGGTCGAGTACGGCATCCCCTGCAACGATGACGCTATCTCCGCTGTCACCCTTATGTGCGAGCTCATGGCTGACGCCTGCCTCGCTGGCTCTGGCAAGGAGCAGGTCTCCGAGGCCGAGATGGCCGCTGAGCCCAAGGCCGAGTAAATCAGTCTTAGTTAATTCTTTTTCATCTCTTTGAAAGGAACCACAATGGCCCAGATTACCGCCGCTATGGTCAAGCAGCTCCGCGAGATGACCGACTCCCCGATGATGGAGTGCAAGAAGGCTCTCGTCGAGGCTGACGGCGACATGGACGCCGCTGTCGACGTTCTGCGTAAGAACGGCCTTGCCAAGGCTGCCAAGAAGGCTGGCCGTGAGACCAACGAGGGCGCTGTCGCCGCGTTCGTCTCCGAGGATGGCAAGACCGGCGCTCTGCTCGAGCTCTCCTGCGAGACCGACTTCGTTGGCTCCAACGCCAAGTTCACCGGCTTTGCTTCTAAGGTCGCTGAGGTTGTCGCCACCACCGAGCCTGCTGACGTCGACGCACTGCTCGAGAAGCCGATGGGTGAGGAGACCGTTTCCTCCGAGCTCACCGAGATGATTCACATCATGGGCGAGAACATGAAGATCTCCCGCTTTGCCGCCCGCAAGGCCGAGAACGGCGCTCTCGCTTCTTACATCCACATGGGTGGTAAGATCGGCGTCCTCGTCGAGTTCGCCTTCGAGAAGGCCGAGACCGCTCAGGCTGAGTCCTTCAAGACCTTTGCTCACGACGTTGCCCTTCAGGTTGCCGCCGTTGCCCCGATTTGCGCTACCCGCGATCAGGTTCCGGCCGAGACCGTCGAGCACGAGAAGCAGATCTACATGGCCCAGGCCGCCGAGTCCGGCAAGCCCGAGGCTATCCAGGAGAAGATGGCTGTTGGCCGTCTGGAGAAGTTCTACAAGCAGTCCGTGCTCACCGAGCAGGAGTTCATCAAGGACAGCTCCCTCACTATCAAGAAGTACGCTGAGCAGGTCTCCAAGGAGCTCGGCGACACCATTACCGTCGTTGCCTTTGACCGTCTGGTCCGTGGCGAGTAAATAAGCTCCTGTAGCTGGTAATGAGCAGGCTGTGGGTTTTACTCACAGCCTGCTTTTTCATGGCTCTTATCAGAGCCTTTGATATCATATTGAGAGTCTAATTAAAGGAGGATCGCTTTGTCCGACATCCGATATAAACGCGTGCTTCTTAAGCTTTCCGGCGAAGCACTGATGGGCGACGGCCAATATGGCATCGACCCCAAGGTTACCGACCATCTTGCCAAGCAGGTCAAGGAGCTGCTCGCCGTTGGCCATGAGGTCGGCGTCGTTGTCGGCGGCGGCAATATTTTCCGTGGCATGGCCGGCGCTGCCGGTGGCATGGAGCGTGCTCAGGCCGACTACATGGGCATGCTGGCAACCGTTATGAACGCGCTTGCTCTGCAGGATGCCTTCGAGCATAACGATGTTCCCTGCCGCGTGATGAGCGCTATCCAGATGAACGAGATCTGCGAGCCCTATATTCGCCGTCGCGCCATCAACCACCTTTCCAAGGGCAATGTCGTTATTTTTGCCGCCGGTTCGGGCAATCCGTACTTTACGACCGACACCGCCGCGGCTCTTCGTGCGTGCGAGATCGGCGCTGAGATTCTGATTAAAGCCACCAAGGTTGACGGCATCTACGACAAGGATCCCGTCAAGTGCGCCGATGCCGTCCGTTTTGACAAGATTACCTATCACGAGGTTCTCGTTCGCGGCCTGCAGGTTATGGATTCCACGGCTACGGCTCTGTGTCAGGATAACCGTATGCCTATTTTGGTCCTCAACATCGATGGCGAGGACACCGTCAAGCGCGCGCTCGCGGGTGAGCCCGTCGGCACGCTCGTCTATCAGGAGGATTAAGCATGGCAGAGAACATCACCGCCCATATGGACAAGTCGCTCGAGTCCCTCAAGCATAACTTCTCCAAGGTCCGTACCGGTCGCGCCAACGCCAACATTCTGTCCGACATCACCGTCGATTATTACGGTGTCCCCACGCCGGTCACGCAGATTGCCGCCGTCAAGACCCCCGAGGCTCACATGCTGCTCATCGAGCCGTGGGACAAGGCGCTCATCAACGCTATCGTCAAGGCCATCGGCGCTTCCGATCTGGGCATTACCCCCAACTCCGATGGCACCGTCGTTCGTCTGCCGTTCCCGGCCCCCACTGAGGAGCGCCGTCGCGAGCTCGTCAAGGAGTGCCGTGAGTACGCCGAGCAGGCCAAGGTGTCTATCCGTAACATCCGTCGCGACTTCAACAATAAGCTCGAGCGCGATGAGGAGCTCACCGAGGACGATGTCCGTCGCGAGCAGGCCAAGGTCCAGAAGCACACCGATGAGTATGTCGCCAAGGTCGAGGAGCTTCTGAAGGAAAAAGAAGCCGAGGTCATGGAGATCTAAGGTGCAATACGACGAGCATAAACTGGTCGAGTACTTTGCCGACGCCCCTGCGGGCGTCGGTTTTTCCGACCTTGACCTCAATAACATTCCGCACCATATCTCGTGCATCATGGATGGCAACGGTCGTTGGGCCACGTCGCGCGGTCTTGCACGCACCGAGGGTCATAAGGCAGGTATCCTCTCGCTGCGCGAGATCATTACCGCCTGCGTGCGCCTGGGCGTCGACGTGCTTTCTGCCTATGCGTTTTCTACCGAAAACTGGAACCGTCCGCAGCATGAGGTCAACGTCTTGATGCATCTGTTTGCCAAGACGTTTATCGACGAGCTGCCGCTTCTGAAGCGCGAAAATGTGCGTGTTGTCTTTTTGGGCGACATTTCCGCGCTGCCCAAGAAGACCCGCGACGTTTTTGAACGCGGTCTTGCCGAGTGCGCCGATCACACCGGTATGACGCTGGCGCTTGCCGTCAACTACGGCGCGCGTGCCGAGATTACCCGCGCTGTCCGTCAGATTGCACTCGACGCTGCCGCCGGTAAGATCGATCCTGCCGCAATTGATGACGACATGGTGGCTTCCCACCTCTATACCGCCGGCCTTCCCGATCCTGAACTTGTGATTCGCACCTCAGGTGAGCTGCGCCTTTCGAATTATCTGTTGTGGCAGGTGGCTTATTCCGAATTCTACGTCACCGATACCTATTGGCCCGACTTTGATCGTTGGGGCCTTGTCGACGCCATTTTGGCCTATCAGGGCCGTGACCGTAGGTTTGGTGGACTGAGCAAGACCGAGGAGGCTTAATCGTGTCCGATCGTCCCAAGGCATCTGCTCCCAAGACGCCTGTGCGCAAAGCTGCCACTGCGGGAGCGCCTGCAGCGAAGAGCGGCACCGGTTCGTGGCTGGCGGGCTTTATTACCCGTGCCGCCGCCGGTATCGTCTACGCCGTTGCCTTTATCCTGTGCCTGGTTTTGGGTATTGTTCCCACGGCCATCTTCGTGTCCGTCATGAGCGGTCTGTGCTGCTATGAGTTCTTCCGTATGACGAGGCTCGATGGCAAGGTTGCCAACGAGCGCCTTGGTATCGCTGCCGCCGTGCTCTTTCCGCTCTCGGCACTGGGCGATTCGCTGCTGTTGAACGCCCTGCTGTTCGCTTTGATGCTTGCGGTTGGTATCTGGTATGTCTGGTCTCCGCGCACTCGCATCTCTGATGTTGCCGTGACGCTCATGGGTCCTATCTACACTGGCTTTATGCTGTCGGCCATCGTGCTGTTGCGCGATGCCGTGCCCGGTTTTGCCGGCGCCCTGCTTTCGGTGGGCGTTTGCGCGTCCCTTTGGGTCTCCGACTCGTTTGCCTACATCGTGGGCAGCCGCATCGGCAAGCATAAGATGGTCCCCAAGATCTCTCCCAAAAAGAGCTGGGAAGGCTTTGTCGGCGGCATTTTGGGCTCTGTCCTGATCTGGCTCATCCTGTGGGTAACGCACTTCTATAAGCTGAGCCTGCCCTATGCACTGCTGTGCGGCGTGGTCGTCTCCATCCTGGGCGTTATCGGCGACCTCATCGAGTCGCGTATCAAGCGCGGTGTGGGCGTCAAAGATTCCGGCAATCTCATCCCAGGCCACGGCGGCATGCTCGATCGCAGCGATTCGCTCATCTTTGGCTGTATTACCGCGCAGCTGCTGCTGATGATCGGAGGCGTGCTGTAATGGCGTATCAGACCACCTACGGACCCGACGGGCGTCTTCGTGTTGCCATTCTGGGCTGTACGGGTTCTATCGGCACTCAGGCACTCGACGTGTGCCGCCAGCATGCCGATCGCCTGCGGGTGACGGCGCTGTCCGTTAACTCCAGCACCTCCGAGCTCGTTGCCGCTGCCCGTGAGTTCTCGGTTCCGGCTGTTGCCGTGGCGGACGCCTCTCATGGCGCCGACGCGGTGCTGCAGGAACTGCCCGAGGGCACGGAGCTCGGCGTTGGCGCACAGGCCGTGTGCGAGCTCGCATGCCGCGATGATGTCGACTGCGTGCTCGTGGCCATCGTGGGCGCTGCCGGTCTCGAGGCGAGCCATGCTGCCTTGACCTCGAACAAGCGTCTTGCCCTGGCCAACAAGGAGTCGCTCGTCGTCGGTGGCGACCTGCTTATGCCGTTGGCGCAGCCGGGTCAGCTTATCCCGGTCGACTCCGAGCATTCTGCCATCTACCAGTGCTATCTGGGCGAGAATCCGCACGAGGCTCACTGCATTTGGCTTACCTGCTCGGGCGGCCCGTTCTTTGGCCGCACGCGTGACGAGCTCGATCGCGTGACGCGCGCCGATGCTCTGGCGCATCCCACGTGGGCTATGGGTGCCAAGATCACGATTGACTCTGCCACCCTCATGAACAAAGGTCTGGAGCGTATCGAAGCTATGCATCTGTTTGGCTGCGATCTCGATTTCATTAACGTGGTCGTGCAGCGCCAGTCTAAGATTCACTCCATGGTCGAGTTTGCCGATGGCTCCGTGATGGCGCATCTCGGCACCTCCGACATGCGCATTCCCATCCAGTTTGCCTTCTCGTATCCCGAGCGTTGGGATACGCCGGCTCCGCGTATCGATTTTCGCGAGCTAGGGCAGCTTACCTTTGACGCGGCCGATATGGATACCTTCCGCTGCCTTGCGCTGGCCGAACGTGCCGGCAAGACGGGCGGCACCATGCCGTGCGTGCTCAATGCCGCCAACGAGGTCGCCGTCGATGCCTTCCTGCATGATGGCTGCAGCTTTACCGATATCGACCGCATTGTGGAATCCTGCATGGATGCTCACGATGCGCAGGCGGTCGATTCGTTTGAACAGCTTCGCGACATCGATGCGTGGGCGCGTAAAAAGGCCGCGCAGGTGCTCGCCGCAACCCGTTCCTAACCCATAAGGATTGCTTTTTCGTTTTATGGATACTGTTCTGAGCGTTCTCTCATCGGTCTTTTGGGGCCTGCTGATGCTTTCCGTCCTCGTGTTTTTGCACGAGGGCGGCCACTTTTTGGCGGCGCGTGCCTGCGGTGTCCGCGTGACTGAGTTCTTTTTGGGCCTGCCGTGCCGCTTTGATATCCATCACACGTCGTGTCGCATCGGCACTAAGTTTGGCGTGACGCCGCTGCTGCTGGGTGGCTATGCCGCTATCTGCGGCATGGATCCGACCGATGTCTCGTGTGCCGATCGCGTGCTCGCTGCCATTTATCACCACGGTCGGGTGACGGTGGCCGATCTTGCCGTCGAGCTCGAGCTTTCCGAGGAGGATGTGCTCGAGGCCTGTGCTTTGCTGTTGGGCTGGGGCTCCATCGCTCCCTGGTATGAAGAAGGGAAAAAGCCTTCGCCCAGTTACTATCCCACCAAGTACCAGACCCTGCCGCGTGATGCGGCGGGTTATACCGTCTTTGACGGTCGTCGGTTCGATCGCGAGCACGCGACTGCCGAGGGCGATGTATGGGAACTGCCGTGCGGCGAGGCCGAATTCCTTGCACAAGAACGTTCGCACACCTATCTTGGCCAGGGCTTTCTCAAGCGTGCCTTTATGCTGCTCGCGGGCATTATTGTCAATATCCTGACGGGCTTTTTGCTCCTTATGAGCATCTATTCCATTGCAGGTGTCACCGTACCGATCGATACCAACGTGATTGGTCAGGTTGACGAAGGCTCGATTGCCGCCGCGGCGGGAATCGAGGGCGGTGACGCGATCCTTTCGGTCGACGGAGTATCGTGCTCTACCTGGATGGACGTTTACGATGCCATCGGCAAGGCTGCCGGTAAGGACGATATCGCCATTGAGTACGAGCGTGACGGCAAGCAGCATTCGACCACGGTCGCGCTCAAAGAGGACGAGCGCCTGGGTGTGTATGCCTCTACGCAGGTGGTCCGTTTGGACCCCATCACGTCGGCTCGTCTGTCGTTCTCCTATGTCGTGCAGACAGCGGAGGGCGTGATGCGCCTGCTCCAGCCGCAGCATACGATGGAGATTCTCGACCAGTCCTCTTCAATCGTGGGTATTAGCGTTATGTCCTCACAGGCTGCTGCCGCCGGCCCTGCCACGTTCCTTTCGTTTGCCGCCCTCATCTCGTTCTCGCTTGGCTTTATGAACCTGCTGCCCATCCCGCCGCTCGATGGCGGCAAGCTGGTCATCGAGATCATTCAAAAGATTGCGGGCCGCGAGCTTCCGCTCAAGGTCCAAACGATTGTGAGCTATGTGGGCATCGCGCTCTTTGCGCTGCTGTTTGTCTATATGCTTCGTTCCGACATCCTTCGATTTATTCTGTAGGGGAGTGTTTGGATTGTCTTTATCCCATCCTTTGCCTCGCGAGCTGACGCGTCCCGTGCATGTGGGCGGCGTGCAGATCGGTGGCGGTGCGCCGGTGGTGGTCCAATCCATGACCTGCACCGATACCGCCGATGCCCAGGCAACACTTGCACAGGTTCGCGCCTTGGCGCAAGCCGGTTGCGATATCGTGCGCGTAAGCGTGCCCACCGAGGCCGCGCTTGAGGGTTTCCGCACCATCTGTGCCGAGTCTCCGGTGCCGATTGTCGCTGATATCCACTTTAACCATAAACTCGCCATTGGTGCCGTTGAGGCCGGTGCCGCCAAGCTGCGCATCAATCCCGGCAATATCGGCGATTGGGCCAAGGTTGACGCGGTGATCGATGCTGCGGGTGCCGCTGGCTGTGCGATTCGTATCGGCGTCAATGCCGGTTCGCTTGAGCAGGATATCGCCGAGCGTGATGACCTCACGCAGCCCGAAAAGCTCGTGATGTCGAGCGAGCGTTTCGTCAAGCATTTTGAAGATCGCGGCTTTACGAACATTGTGCTTTCGGCCAAGGCCCATAGCGTGCAAACGACGCTCGATACCTATCGAGCCCTGTCGCGTGAGATTCCCCACGTTCCGCTTCACTTGGGCGTAACCGAGGCGGGCACCAAGCTGCAGGGCACCATCAAGAGCTCGGTGGGCCTTGGAATCCTGCTGTCTGAGGGTATCGGTGACACCATGCGCGTCTCGCTCACGGCCGATCCGGTTGAGGAGCCGCCGGTCGCCTGGGGAATTTTACAGTCGCTGGGCCTGCGTCGCCGTGGTCCCGAGATTGTCTCGTGCCCCACGTGCGCTCGCTGCCAGGTTAACCTGATTCCTATCGCGGAGGAAGTAACCGAGCGGCTTAAGAACTATACCGCGCCGCTTTCGATTGCCGTCATGGGATGTGCCGTTAATGGCCCCGGTGAGGCTTCCGATGCCGACCTGGGCGTTGCTTGCGGACGTGGTCAGGCCCTGCTCTTTTCGCATGGCCATATCATTGGTAAAGTAGCTGAGGATCAAATTGTCGACGCGCTTATGGCCGAGGTCGACAAGCTTATTGAGGAGAAATAAATGACCCGAGCAATGTATATGTCTAAGCTCTATGCGCCGACACTCAAAGAGGACCCGGCCGACGCCGAGCTTGCAAGCCATCGTCTGCTGCTTCGTGCCGGTATGATCCGCAAGGAGGCCGCCGGCCTCTATTCCTATCTGCCGCTTGCGTGGCGCTCGATTCGCAAGATCGAGAACATCGTGCGCGACGAGATGGGCGCTGCCGGCGCCCAGGAGCTCATGATGCCCATTATGGTCGATGCCGAGCTGTGGCGTGAGTCCGGCCGCATCGATGCCTATGGCAAGGAGCTCGTGCGCTTTGACGACCGTCATGGTCGCGAGTTTGTGCTGGGCCCCACGCACGAGGAGACCGTCACGGCTCTGGTGCGTAACGAGCTGCGCTCCTACAAGCAGCTGCCCGTCAACCTGTACCACATCCAGGACAAGTTCCGCGACGAGTTCCGTCCCCGCTTTGGCCTGATGCGCGGCCGCGAGTTCATCATGAAGGACGCCTACAGCTTCTCTGCCACGCAGGAGAGCCTGCAGGAGGAGTATGACAAGATGAAGCAGGCCTACGCCAACATCTGCGAGCGCTGCTACATCAAGGCTCTGCCCGTTGTCGCCGACTCTGGCGAGATCGGCGGCGACACCTCTGTCGAGTACATGGCTCTGGCTGACGCGGGCGAGGCCTCGCTCGTCTACTGCGACGATTGCGGCTTTGCTGCCGATGACGAGGCTGCAAGCACCAAGGTCGTTGTGACCGAGGGCCCCGGCGATGGCATGCTCACCAAGGTTGAGACTCCGGGTATGGGCACCATTGAGGCCGTCGCCAAGTTCTTCGGCTTCCCCGAGAACGGTACGCGTAAGTCGTTGGCGTTGATCGACGCCGAGGGCAACCCGGTTGTGGCCATTGTCCCGGGCGACCACGAGCTCAATGACTGTAAAGCCGAGCATGTCTTTGGCAAGGGCTATCGCATGATGACCGACGAGGAGCTTCAGGCGAACGGTCTGCACAAGGGCTTTATCGGACCGGTCAACCTGCCCGAGGGTATTCGTCTGGTATGCGATGAGAGCCTGCGTGAGTCCAAGCAGTGGGCCTGCGGTGCCAACGAGGTCGATTATCACTTTACCGGTGCCTGTCCCGAGCGCGACTTTACCGTCGACGAGTGGGCCGACCTGGTCACCGTTGTTGCCGGCGACCCCTGCCCGCACTGCGGCAAGCCGCTCTCTGCTGCTCGCGGCATCGAGGTCTCCCAGGTCTTCCAGCTGGGCACCAAGTACTCCGAGGCCATGGGTGCCACCTTTATGGACGAGGACGGCAAGGAGAAGCCGCTTATCATGGGTTGCTACGGCGTGGGCGTGTCCCGCTCGCTTGCTGCCGTCGTGGAGCAGCACAACGACGAGCACGGCATCGTCTGGCCGGTCTCCGTTGCCCCGTACGAGGTTGCGGTGATTCCGCTCGACCCCAAGAAGGAAGAGTGCGCTTCCGTCTGCGAGCAGATCGTTGATGGTCTGTGCGCCGAGGGTATCGAGGTCGTCGTCGACGATCGCGATGAGCGTCCCGGATTTAAGTTTGCCGACAACGACCTTATGGGCTTCCCGTATCAGGTAGTGCTCGGCAAGCGTGGCCTTAAGAACGGCACTGTCGAGCTCAAGGACCGTGCCACGGGCGAGCGCGAGGACGTGGCGATCGACGAGGTGGTCACCAAGGTTGCTGAGCTTGTGAAGGCTGCACGCCGTTAATCGGCGATTTCGCTTGTAGTTCGATATACGGGACGGCCCCGCATTTCTCCAGATTGGGGAGATGCGGGGTCGTCCTTTTATCTTGTCGGCGTGCTCAATCGCTAAAAGGAAAACCCCACAGCCCATGCGAGCTGCGGGGTTTTCTTTGTGCCTCCGATGCGAAATGAATCGCTCAGATATTACTGATAATCGACGACGTCGATCCAGTTCTTAAGGAACTCATCGTTCACGTTGCGCTTACGAGCGAGCTCGGAGGCGGCGACGATGCTCGTCCACTGACGCACGACCTGCATGGGCATGTCGGCGCGGTCGCAGTAGAGCTCCAGGTAGGCCTCGGCCTGGTCCTTGCTGTTGAGGGCAAAGAGCAGGTAGGTGGTGGCAACGTCGGCAGCAGGGGAGCCCTGGGTGGCGTGTGCCCAGTCGCAGACGTACAGCTGGCCGTCGTCGCCGACGATGACGTTGGAGGGGTTGAAGTCGCCGTGGCAGACCTTGAACTCCTTGGTCATGCCGTCCAGACGCTCCTGAAGGTTGTAGCGCGTGGTGGCATTGAGCTGATCGAGGCTGTCGATCATGCGGGCGAACTTGTCGCGCTGACGGTTGAGCAGCGGGGAGGTGTAGCCGTGGATCTCGATCTGGAGGTCGACGAACATCTCGAGGTACTCACCGAAGCGCTGGGGCTCGGCAGTCATCTTCTCGGCAAGGGTGGTGCCCGGAACCTTTTCGGTCACGAGCGCCCAGCCGTTGGCGTTCTCGAGCTGGGAAACCTCGAGCGCCTTGGGGCTGCGGATGCCGCACTCATTGATGCGGGCAAGATTCAAAGCCTCGTTGAACACGTCGGAGACGGGCTTGGTCTCGTTAAAGACCTTGACGATCTTGTCGCCCAGGTCGTAAACGACCTTGTTGCCACGGCGGACGAGCTCGGTCTTGGAATCGGGTAGCAGCATGGTTGCATCCTTTCAACGATGCGATAGAAGCGACGGCGGGGGTGTGTGAAACACCCGTGCACCCCCGCCGTTAAAAACCGTGCTAGAACTAGCAGACGGCGTAATCCTGAGGCTCGCGGCCGTAGTAGGCGTCCAGGTAGAGCTCCTTGATCTCGCTCATGAGCGGGTAGCGCGGGTTAGCGCCGGTGCACTGGTCGTTGAATGCCTGCTCGGTCATCTCGTCGAGGGTGTCGAGGAAGTACTGCTCGTCAACACCGTAGTCGGCGATGGTCTTCTTGACGCCGATGAAGTCCTTGAGCTCCTCGAGCTTCGTGATGAAGTTCTCGAAGACCTCCTTGTCGTCCTTGCCCTCGATGCCGCAGTACTTGGCCATCTCGGCGTAGTTGTGCAGCGCGTTGGGGTAAGGATACTGGGAGAAGGTGCCCATCTTGACGGGAGCCTCGGCGGCGTTGTAGCGCATGACGCGAGTCAGGATGACGGCGTTGGCGAGGCCGTGGGGCAGGTGATGGAAGGCGCCGAGCTTGTGGGCCATGGAGTGGTTGAGGCCCAGGAAGGCGTTGGCGAAGGCCATACCGGCCATGCAGGAGGCGTTGTGCATCTCCTCGCGGGCATGCGGGTCCTTGGCGCCGTTCGTGAAGCTGGAGGGCAGGTTCTCGAAGACGAGCTTAGCAGCGCGCTCGGAGAGGCCCTTGGTGTAGTCGGAAGCCATGATGGAGACATAGGACTCGATGGCGTGGGTCATGACGTCGATGCCGGAGGCAGCGGTCAGGCCGCGCGGAGCGGTCATGCAGTTGTCGGCGTCGACGATGGCCATGTTGGGGAGCAGCGCGTAGTCGGCGAGCGGCCACTTGATGCCGGTCTCCTTGTCGGTGATGATGGCGAACGGCGTGCACTCGGAACCGGTGCCCGAAGAGGTCGGGACGGCGACGAAGTAGGCCTTCTTGCCCATCTCGGGGAAGGTGAAGATACGCTTGCGGATGTCCATGAAGTCCATGGCCATGTCCTCAAACTTGCACTCGGGGTGCTCGTACATCATCCACATGATCTTGCCGGCGTCCATAGCGGAGCCACCGCCGACGGCGATGATGACGTCCGGCTCAAAGAGAGCCATCTGCTTGGCGCCGCGACGTGCACACTGCAGCGACGGATCGGGCTCGACGTCGTAGAAGCAGTCGTGGGCGATGCCCATCTCGTCGAGCTTGGCCTCGATGGCGCGGGTGTTGCCATTCTTGAAGAGGAACTGGTCGGTGACGATGAAGGCGCGCTTCTTGCCCATGACGTTGCCCAGCTCGTCGAGGGCGACGGGCGTGGAACCCTTCTTGAAGTAGACCTTCTCGGGAGCGCGGAACCACAGCATGTTCTCACGGCGCTCGGCCACAGTCTTAACGTTGATCAAGTGCTTCACCCCAACGTTCTCGGAGACGGAGTTGCCGCCCCAGGAGCCGCAGCCCAGGGTCAGAGACGGCTTCATGCCAAAGTTGTACAGGTCACCGATGCCACCGTGCGAGGACGGGGTGTTGATGACGATACGGCAGGCCTTCATGACGTGCTCGAACAGGCTGATCTTCTCGGCCTGGGCGGGGTGCACGTACAGAGAGGCGGTGTGGCCCGGGCCACCGGCGAGCACCAGGTGCTCGGCCTTGTCGACGGCCTCCTGGAAATCCTTGGCGTGGTACATGGCCAGGACCGGGGAGAGCTTCTCGTGGGAGAACTCCTCCTTGGCGGGGTCGGTGGAGGTGACCTCGGCGATCAGGATCTTGGTCTTGGCGGGAACCTCGATGCCGGCGAGCTCGGCGATCTTGGCGGCAGCCATGCCGGGGATGCGGTGATCGAGAGCGCCGTTCTTGAACATAGCGGCACGCAGGGCCTCCATCTCGGCACCCTGCTTGACGAAGTAGCAGCCGCGCTTCTGGAACTCGGCCTTAACCTGGTCATAGATGGTGTCGATGACGGTCACGGACTGCTCGGAAGCGCAGATCATGCCGTTGTCGAAGGTCTTGGAGTGGATGATGGAGTTGACGGCGAGCAGCACGTCGGCGGTGTCGTCGATGACGACCGGGGTGTTACCGGCGCCAACGCCCAGGGCGGGCTTGCCCGAGGAGTAAGCGGCCTTGACCATGCCCGGGCCACCGGTGGCGAGGATGATGTCGACGTCGCGCATGACCATGTTGGTCAGCTCGATGGAGGGGACATCGACCCAGCCGATGATGCCCTCGGGGGCGCCGGCCTTGACGGCGGCGTCAAGCACGAGCTTGGCGGCGGCGATGGTGCACTTGGCGGCAGCCGGGTGCGGGGAGATGATGATGGCGTTGCGGGTCTTCAGGCTGATCAGCGTCTTGAAGATCGCGGTGGAGGTGGGGTTGGTCGTCGGGATGACGGCGCCCACGATGCCGATGGGCTCGGCGATCTTGGTGATGCCGTAAGCCTCGTCGCGCTCCAGGACACCACAGGTCTTGGTGTTCTTGTAAGCGTTGTAGATGTACTCTGCGGCGTAGTGGTTCTTGATGACCTTGTCCTCAAGAACGCCGCGGCCGGTCTCCTCGATGGCCATCTTCGCCAACGGGATACGAGCCTTGTTGGCGGCCATGGCGGCCTCATAGAAGATCTTGTCGACCTGCTCCTGCGTGTACGTAGCAAAAAGCGCCTGGGCCTCTCGCATCTGAGCGAGCTTAGCCTCAAGCGCCTCTACGTTGTCCACGATTGCGGGAGTAGTGTTTTCCGGTGACTTTTTCACCATTTGTGTCTCCTTGCGATCGGAGATTTACCCTACGCCTTGCATGATAGCAAGAAATTATTCGGCGAACGGTCAGATTCCTCTAAAAGGCACACTAAAACGCTTCAATAAACTGAAGCGTTTTAACTATTTAACTAAAAGCTCAACGTCTTCTCCGGGCGAATTCCTAGTTTCCCCATGGCTATGGTGTGGAGTTTGTTCATTGTTTGTTCATTAGGTCTTAGGAAATTAATGCACATCGATCAATTCTGGCTGGTCGTGACACTAATTTTTGGTCGTTTCTATTTCATGGCAATAAACGCGTTCTCTTGTCAGACAAAACACTGGTATTAAACTAAAACCAATGTGCCAGACAGTACATTCAGTAAGAGTGAAATATATGCCTTTGCCTCTGGGTATTTTGTCGCCCTTTACCGGTTCATGTCAGTTGAGTAGAAAGGGCGGTTTGTGAGATTGCCACGTTGCAGGCGAGCTCTCGTTTGGCTCGTCTCTTTTTTGTTCGTGTTTAACACGATTCCTACGAGCGTATTTGCTGACGTAATAGTGAATAATGACCCTCAGCAAAACACGACTTCGGAGAATCTGTCTAATGAATCTGCTGATAGTGATTCTGGGTCAAGGGGGGGGGCGGTCGAGGCTTCGTCTAACGACAATACGGTTTCAAGTGATGATCAAAAACCTGAATCTGATGTCTCGGATAAGCAGTCAAACGATGTGAATGTGAATGAAACATCTGATGAATCGAATTCTGATGCAGCAGAATCTGGTGTTTATCAAGTTAATGATCAATTAACATTTGAGGATGCGCTGAATAAAATCGCCTCCGATAATTTATCGGAGATCAGACTTGTCCTAAAAGGCGGCTCGTCTTTTGTGGTACCGACCCAAGATTACGTTTCGACTTTCGGCGTTGCTAACAAGAAGATTACCGTGACGAGTGACGGTGATAATCGCGCAACCTTGCACTTCTCCAACCGTGCCATGCTTTCCGGATCTTGTACTTTTGACAACGTCGAAGTGGTTGGTTCAGGAAAATTCTATTGCAATGGTTTCGATACCGTTTTCACTCGTAACTGCGAGCTCAACCTCTCTGAAACACTTTATGGCGGTGGCTATAGGTCGACTGTCGATCACACACATGTGGTGATAGCCGCGTCTGGATATATCAATCCTGGTAGTGGCGCTGGCCTTCATGACGTCATCGGTGGTTCATATCAAGGATCCGTCGAGCATGACACCTATCTTGAGATCAGCGGTAACCTTCGCATGGCTAGCGGTAATCACGTTAATCCCGGTTGCATGCGCGGCGATGGGTCGAGCGGCGATGGAAACGGCTTTCCTGCTGTTTATGTAGGTGGTAACGCCACGCTTGTTTACGACAATGCCAACTCCGAAGTTTCTCCTGCTATCGAAGGCACTTACGGTTGCGAGATGCGCGGCAACGTGACGCTTGATGTTCGCTCGGGTCGGGTAAATGAAATTTGCGGTCATTTTGGTGACCCTGCGCCTATTAAAGGCAACATTCATATTATTGCGGGCAGCAGTACTTATGAAAACACCGACAAAACGCTTCGTCTTAATAGCAATTGGCCAATAATTGGCGCAGGACAAATGATCCCAGATGGAGTTTATGAGGTCGATGGCGATGTCGTTATCGATGCTTACGAGAATGTTTGGGGCTGGGATAAAGGTGGATCGATACCCAATGATGTCCCTTTTATTGAAGGTTCGAAGAAAGCGAACGTTGGCGGATCTATTACCGTTAATGTCCACGGCTCCCATGTTGGCTCTATTTATGGAGCAGAGTGGAGTGCTGTAAACGGTGATATCGCCGTGAACGCTTCTGGTGTTGAGCTGAGGGATGAAGCGGGCGATTCTCATGGGTATGTTTTCTGCGAGAATGACCTGACCAATTCGTCGGATGAGGGATCGAGCGTAAAGGCTAGAGGAAAGCTATCTATCAGTCTGAATAGCGGCAGTGTTGGCTACGTTTCGTTGACTTCGAACAAGAATGTATCGATTTCTGACGGTTCCTTCATTAATATTGCTGGACGACCGGAAATAGCTACGGGCGTTACGGGTGTGTACTATGGGCTTCCCAAGGGGTCTTCTTCTCCCACAATCAATATTGCAGGGACTGTGGCTGAGATTCCTTATATTAAGTACGCATCTGCATTGAATGTTACTGATAACTCCGAAATTACGGCCGGTACGATTTCTTCTGTAAATAAGATCGCTATTACTGGTCAATCGAATACAAATGTAACGACCAAATTTGGTTGCAACAATGCTTCTAGCAATGAATTAATTGAAGACAATGGCCTTCGGGTAGATGAGGGCAGCGTTTTGACGACAGCTGGCTCTCAAGCCTACGTATATGGTTATGTCGATATCAATGGTACTTGGGAGCAACAATACAATACTGCGAAAAACTATAACGATATTTTCGTTAAGGGAACCACCTCTATTGGCAGTAAGGGCATTCTCATCGATCACGGTTCAAGTAATTTGAAAGGTGCCGTTATTAATAAGGGCACACTTGCCTTAATGGCACCCGCATTATTCCAAGGAAATTACCGTGGCGATGACGCTGAAATTAGACTGCCAGCTGTCACTAATAACTATGATGGCACGGATGATGGCGGCGACATACCCCTTATTGTAAAAGGGGAATCGTCAGGGAAGACTACTGTTAATACGGTGGATCCGAACAATTGGCAGAATTTGAAACTGCCGTCACTCGGAGATAACTACGTACTCTCCAAAGCTAGTGGTGATGCACCTAAGCAAAGCACTTTTATTCTTGGCAACGAGGATGCGGTTGGTGAGGGCTATTACCTTAAGCGCGTCAGGGATGCCGACAGTACTGATGATTTTCACATGTGGCAGGTCGCAGCAAAGTTATCGCTGACTTTTGATGATAATGGCGCATACGATCCTGCTTATCCTCAAAAGTTTTTGCAAGATAAGACTGCAGATAAGGACAGTTACACCTTCGCGCTGCCCAAGACCGCCCCGACCCGCAAGGGCTGGGCGTTCGACGGCTGGAACACCGAGAGGGACGGGTCGGGCGATCAGTTCACCGACAAGACCGAGGTCTCCAAGTCCACGACCGTCTACGCCCAGTGGAAGTGGGTGCCCCGCGACGTCACCGTGACCTTCGACGAGAACGGCGGCGAGACCAAGGCCGACCCCGCCTCCCAGACCAAGACCACCGAGCCGGGCAAGACCTCGTTCACCTTCGCGCTGCCCAAGACCGCCCCGACCCGCAAGGGCTGGGCGTTCGACGGC
>CAJMKK010000002.1 GCA_905214105.1 uncultured bacterium | reverse complement strand
GTAGCGGGTGGTTTAAAGCTGGCCGCTGCGCGGCCAGCAGACTAAAGTCTTGAAATGAAAGGGCGCTGACCTTCTGGTCGCGCCCTTGAAATTGAGCGTCAGATTGCCGCTTGGGGCCGTTTGCAGCGTCGAGCAGCTACGCGGTTTGGTAAAACCGCGTAGCTATAAAGCCTCGAGCGCGTTGGCAATGCGCTTCATGGCGGCATCGGCGGATGCTTGGTCGGGCGCCTCGGCCAGCACGCGGATAACCGACTCGGTTCCACTCTTGCGTACGAGCACGCGGCCCTCGCCTGCCAGCGCAGCCTCGGCCTCGGCGATGGCGTTCTGCACGCCCATGTTCTCGAGCGCGGCGTCCTTGTCCGCCACGCGCACGGCCACCTGCGCCTGCGGCAGCAGCTTGCACGGAGCCGTGAGCTGCGAGAGCGTCTCGCGCTCGGCACGAATCACTTCCATCACGCGCAGCGAGGTCATAATCCCGTCGCCCGTGCGCTCGATATCGCCAAAGATCGTATGGCCCGTCTGCTCGCCGCCTAGGCTGTAACCGCCCTCGCGCATCTTGGCATACACGTGACGGTCGCCCACACCGCTGGTCACGGCACTTAGGCCGGCAAGCTCCAACGACTTGATCAGGCCAAAGTTGCTGGCAATCGTCGGAACCACGGTACCGCCCGAAAGGCGACCGTGCTTGTTCAGGTACACGCCGCACACGTACAGGATCTGGTCGCCATCGACCACGCGCCCGCGCTCGTCCACGGCCAGGCAGCGGTCGGCATCGCCGTCATAGGCAAAGCCCACGTCCAGGCCCTGCTCCACCACGTGGCGCTGCAGACGCTCCATATGCGTGGAGCCGCAGTCGACGTTGATGTTAAAACCATCGGGCGCGGCATTGATCACGCGCACGTCGGCGCCCAGCGCGTCGAACACCGGCTTGGCCACCGAGGACGCCGAGCCGTTGGCGCAGTCGATGCCGATCTTGACGCCCTGCAGCGAAAAGTTCGCGCTGGCGATGAGCGAGGCAATGTAGCGGTTGCGGCCCTGCATGTAGTCCACCGTGGCGCCGATGTGGTTGCCCGTGGCCAGCGGCACCTCGCTCTTGCCATCGACGTAGTCCTCGATGAGCTCCAGTACGTCCTCGTCCATCTTAAAACCGTCGCTATTGACGAGCTTAATGCCGTTATCGCAAAACGGGTTGTGGCTCGCGCTGATCATGATGCCGCAATCGAAGCAGCCTTCCACGGTCTGATGCGCTACGCCCGGCGTGGGGATCACGTGCAGCATATAGGCGTCCGCACCGCTCGCGACCAAGCCACTCACCAGCGCCGCCTCGAACATATAGCTCGAGCGACGGGTGTCCTTGCCCACGATGACGCGCGCCTTGCGCTCGCGGTTGGCGCCGTAATACCAGCCCACAAAACGGCCAATCTTATAAGCGTGCTCTACCGTCAGCCCAACGTTGGCCTCACCGCGAAAGCCGTCGGTGCCAAAGTACTTCATATCTTACTTATCCTGTTCGAACGTTTGAGCGGTCGGCGTGGTACGAACCTTAAGCTCCTTGTGCCCAGAGTCCTTCGAAGTCGTGACCGTGTACTCAACCTTTATGTCTTGTCCAAGAAGCATGTGGACACCGCCCCATGCAACCTTCAAGCCATCGTGCGTCGCTTCGTTCATCTCGATAGAACCGGAGCCCGAAGTCTTAATGTCCGAAATGCTGCCTCCCGCAGGAGCATAGAGATAAAGCCTCAGTACCTCATCATCAATATCCTGGCTAATGCCGTTATGGCCCTGGAAATAACCAGGCATCTCGGCCTTCTCCTGGGGGGTCATCGTGTTCTTGAGCGAGGTGGTCACTCGATACGTCGTCGAGCCATCGGCATTTTCAACCGAAGAATCGATGGTGACTCGCTTATCGAGGAACCAATCCATCTTTGAATAACTGTAGTTGTTCACATAGACGCCCAAGATCGGAGCCTCCGACGTATCGGCTTGGAGGGCGCCCGATATTCCAAGGGCCTTCGCGGCCTTTTCCTCGTCATCGTTTCTCGAATACATGAGGATGCGACCCTCGGAAGCACCCTTTTCGATGGCTCCAGCAATCTTAGCAATATCGCTGGAGCCCAGTTCGTCCACGATCTTGTTAAAAGCCGATCCGGCAACCGCCGCAAAAATGGCGTCCTGTTCCTCTACCGGGTAATTCCAATAAATATCGTGCAGCAGCACCTTTGCAGCGTTGCTTCCATCAACGACGGTACCGTCAGGAAGCTGTGTGCCGCCTACAATGCCGAGCATATACTGCAAAAATACCGGATCGACTGCAAATACGCCGTCGATGTCATCTCCGACAATGGCCTTCTGCATATCGCTGGCAAGCTGAGCCGCACGCGGATAATCGGGCGTCATCGTAACGTCACCCATCGTGTATCCGAGCGTGTTGAATCCGGTCAGGCCCCATCCGGTCGTGAACAAGTTTGCTTCTTCATCGGTGATGGGAAGCGGGCTCAAAGGCTCTTTCATCATGTCGACTTTGACAAAATCGCCCAGTTCGAGCTTACCATCAGTCACCGACATCACGCCGCGAGAACCGGGAAAACCGCCACAGGCGCGGATCTCGACATTGCTCATCGCGAGCACAAGATAATGACGCGTCTGGCCGTTGGCGCCGAGCATCTGGGGAAGGACGGGGGCGACCTTCTCCGCCGCGTCAACCGCGCCGTTGAGGGTGGCAAAGCCGTCCTTGGCCTTATCGACCAGCTCGGTCACCTGGGAAATATGAGTATCGCCAATGCCCTGGATCTTCTCGTTGGCGCTCTTGAACACCTTCGAGCTATCGGAGAGCGAATCGGCGACCGCCTGCAGCGCGGACACGTTGATAGTCCCATCCTGGAACAACTTGCCGGGCGTGGCCTGCGAAAGGTTATCGGCCATGGGAACCAGCGCATTGCTCGAGACATCGGACAGGGCGTCGATCATGGTGCGTGCAGCATTGATGTCGCCGCCATACACCGGGATAAACGAAGCCGCCGTCCACAGCGGGCTCGAGGTCTCCGCCTTCATGCTGTCGAAGAGCTCATCAATCTTCTTCGCGTCGTCAGGCAGCGTCGAAAAATCGCCCGACGTGACCTTGTCCTTAAGGCCACCGACGATCTCGACAGCCTCCTTCGCTTCGCTCTTTACGGTCTTTGCCGAGTTAAGCAGCATAAAGCCGCTTGCGCCAAGCGCAACGAGAAGCACCGCGACTACAGCGGCAATAATGGCGCCAGTGTGACGCTTTTTGCGCTCGCCCTTGCGATGGCGATGACGGACCAGACCGTCAGAGGTCGAACTCGACGAAGCGTCGCTACCGTAGTTCAAGCCAAAATCGTAATAATCTTCCTTGGAACCCGAGCCCGCAAACTCGGCACCGCTATCATCCAGGCGGGCGAACGTGCCAGTCTCGGAGGCGCCGGTGTAAATCGTGCCAAGGTTACCCGTAAGCCCCGCGCCACCGGCAGAGGGAGTATTGTTGGCGGCCTTGCCGGCATTAACGTTGCCGGCGATATTCGCGGCGTTGGCAGCACCTGCGTTGTTCGCAGGTATCGAAGGGGCCCCGCTCGGCTGCGACGTGGAGGTTGCACCGCCCGCAAAGACATTCCCTCTTGCACGGCCGGTCTTTTTTGCCTTTTGAGACTGCTCGTACAGAGCGGTAAACATCGCCGTCTCGCCCGGGGACACGCGCTTACCGGAACCGCCCTGCCCAGCGCCGCCCGGCGTGCCGGCCTTACCAGCCCCGTTCGGACGCGGCGGAACTGCAGGACGGCCGCTATCGCTGCCCTTAAAGTGATTACCAGCCATAAAGAAATCCTCGCAATTGAGTCGCAATGAAAAAGTCCATAACGTTGCTAGTTTATGGCATTTTGAGCATCGACAGCTAAACTCCAGACACGGACATCAATTGGCGAAAATGTGGCACAACGCCTTTTCCGTCTTGGCGCCAGCTACACCGTCAAAAACACCATCGCGATAATCATGGCAAAGCCCGCCAGGTCGGTAGGCAAAAACACCGTTCCCAGCATAAGGGCGCTGGTGATGGTGGCCGAAACCGGCTCCATGGTTCCAAGGAGGCTCGCGCGCACCGAGCCAATCTCCTTAACGCCCTGCATGTAGAACATATAGGCGAAGAACGACCCCACCACAATAAATATCGCGAGCGCGCCGACACCCGAGGGGCCGAGCGCCGGCATATGCGCCCACGGCTGGGTAAAGATACTCATCACGATTCCCGCCGAAAGCATGGCCGAGCCCGTGACGACCGGGCTACCGAATTTGTTGAGGATTCCGGCAGGGATGATTGCTATGCAGGCACCGCCCACTGCGCACAAAAGGCCCGAGAGCAGGCCCATCGGCGAGATGTTGAGCGTACTGGGGTCGCCGCCCGTGGCGATCAAAAACGTTCCGCCCAATGCGAGCAAAATGCCAAGAGCCTCGCGCGTGCGCGGCAGTCGATGCGCGGTGACGCAGGCATACCCCATGACGACCACCAGCTGCAGGCACTGGAAGACGGTCGCGGTGCCCGCGTTGGTCAGGCGCACGGCTGACAGATAGCAAAGCTGGTTGAACAGCAGGCCAAAGATCGTAAACAGAATAAGCTGCTTGCGATCGGCGGGGGTAGTCCACAGCTCGATCAAGCGGTCGCGGTCTTTTCTGAGCACAACGAACATAAAGAGCAGGCCAGCGATAACTTGGCGCACGCTCATCAGCCAAAACGTCTCGATATGGCACACGTCAAAGAGGTAGCTGGCGCTGGTGCCAGAAAAACCCCAAAACGTACCGCCGGCAAACGCGGCGAGCGTACCCAGGGCCATCTTGCGCGCCTGGGCGTCGTTGAGGCGGTCGCGCCATGCGCGGCGGGTGCTGCGGCTCAGCTCGTCAGTCCCCTCGGGCACGATAAAATCAGACGCCGCCGTCATCGGTACCGAAGCCCTTTCACGTGCACACTGCGCCGAGCGCTTCTGTTCCATCCCACTCCCCCGAAATCAATTGGCAATAAAGCGTCCAAACTGTAGCACGGATATTGGTATGAAATAGCAGATGATGCGGAGCATCTGCGAGCGTCCAAATTGCAGGGACGAAAGGCACCGATGAGCTATGCCGAGCGGTTGGAATCGCCTGGGGCGCCGGGATCGGCTTCCGCACTTTCATCGGTATGGCCACCGTCGGCATCGCCCTCGTCACCGGCGTCGCCCTGCTCCTCCTGCTCGCGACGGCGCTTTTCGCGAATCTGCTCAACGGCGGCTCGCAAGGCGGCCTCGTCCTCGGCGCGTGCCACCTCTTGCGTTGTCTTGACCATATGGCGAATCTCGAGCACCAGCAGCACGATCAGCGGCACCACGATAAGCGGAAAGAACAGCAGCGGATTGGTGAGCAACGAGACCACCACGCCCAGCCCCGCCGAGACAAAGACCACGCGCCCCACCACGTCGGCGGCGGGCACGGGCGCAGCATCCTCGACCGGATTGGCATCGCCCTTGGTGCGGTAGATCGGGGCGCCGTCGGCGGCGGCCTCCACGGCAACGATGCGGTGCGTGTTGAGCGAACCCTCCAGCGCGTCATCGGACGAATGGAAGGTGATGATGTCGCCCACCTGATAGGCCTGACCGTCGCCGGTATCAACGACGATAAACGAGTGCACGGGAATCGCCGGCTCCATCGAACCGGTCAGCGTGCGCATAAAGCCATAGCCCATGATGGTGGGGATCTCGCCGGCGGGCGTGAACACCGTGCGCAGCAACACCACAAAGGCGACCAGGATCACCACGGTCGCCAGCACGTTGATCACGCGGAGCACGTGCTTCATCACTTGTCGTCGTCCTTTGCGGAAGTCTCGGGGTCGGCAGCGACCTCGCCCTCGGTGGCATCCGCCGCAGAAGCGCCATCCTCGTCAGGCGCGGCGACCACGCCCTCGCCAGCCTCGCCGCGCAAGCGGGCCAGCAGATAGCGCGACAGGCTGTTGCCCTCGGCACGGCGCTCGGCGCGGGCGCGATCGCGCTCGGCCTGTTCCAGCTCGTGCGCCAACGAGGCCAAGCGCTGCTGCATCTCCGCGCGGGCGGCCTCGAGCTCGCGCTCGTGCGCGGCCTTTGCGGCGACGACTTCCTGCTCGATGCGCTCCCCTGCCGCACGCTCGGCTGCGGCGATACGCTCGTCGGCGTCGGCACGGGCGTCCTCGGCGGCACGCGTCGCGGCATCGCGCTCGGCAGCGGCGGCGGCGACCTTCTCGCCGGCATCCACCGCGGCCTGCTCCACGGCAGAATCGGCGGCCGCGTAGGCGGCATCGATCGCGGCATCGGCAGCCTGCTGAGCGGCGGAAACCTTCTCCTCGGCCGCAGCAACGGTGTCGGCAAGCGCCTGCTCCGCTGCTGCCGCGGCGGCGTCCGCCGCCTCCTGCGCGGCACGGGCATCGCGCTCGGCCGTCAGCTGCACTTCCTCAATCTGCAGCTGAGCGGCGTCCAGCTTGGCATGCAGCTCGGCAACCTCCTTGGCGCACACCTCGCGCACGCCGGCAAGCTCGGCCGCGGCGGCATCCTTGGCAGCTTGCAGCTCGGCGGCATCGGCTTCCGTCTTGGCAGCCAGGGCCGCAGCAGCGTCGCTCTTGACCTGTGCGACCTGCTCGGCGGCTGCCTGCTCGGCGGCGGCAACCTTGGCATCGGCATCGGCACGGGCAGCCGCAACCTCGGCATCGGCCTCGGCGCGCATCTGCTCAAGCTGGGCAGCTGCGGTCGAGCGCGCCTCAGCGGCAGCATCCTCGGCGGCTTTCTTGCCGGTCTCGACATCCTCCAGCGAGCCGCGCAGCTCCTCGGCATCCGCCTCGGCAATCTGCGCGCGCTGCGTCAACGCCAGCTCACGCGTCTTGGCCTCGTCCAGCTCGTCGGCCAGGTCATCGCGCTCATCGGTCAGCGCATGCGCCTGCACCTTCCAGGACGTAAGCTGCCCCTGTAGCTCCTCAATCTGCTCGCGGGCCTCGGCCAGTGCCTGCTCGGCATCGAGCTGAGCCTGCGTGACCTCCTCCACAAACACGCGCCGGACCTCAACGTCGGGCAGGTCGGGGCTATCGACCTGCACCTCCTTGATCTCCTTGATGAACTTGGGCGCCACCGGCGCGTGTTGTACGCTCTCGAGCTCCTGCAGGTTGCGCTCGTCATCAGTCAGGCTCTTAAAGACGGCGTAGTTATTGATGAGGTTGGTGTACATCTGCACCATGTACTCGTCATCGAACGCCAGCGCCTGCTGCTGCACGTCGATGTTGTATCCCACCTTGTCATAGCGCTCCATAAACTGCCACAGCTGGTAGCACTTGCGGTAGTTGGGGTCTTTCATGATGAGGTTGGTGCGTTGAATGGGGCTGCGGACCGCGCTGCAGCCGTTCATGATCTGGCAGAACGACGCGCCGCGCAGCGCCATGACCAGGCGGCGCACGCGGTCGATGCGCATAAAGACGTCCATGTTGTCGGCGTCGTTCTCGGCAAAGCTCTGACGGTTTTTGACCGTCATCTCCACGCTGTACTCGATCTGCTCGTACGCGTCATCGATAGTGCTGTGCATCTTAAAGCGGTTGCGGATCTCGTTGCCCGTCGACCAAAAGATGACGTCGGTGCGCTTGTCCACAAACGTCAGCAGGCGCTGAATCAGGTGGTAGATAAAGCGGTTCTCGTACAGGTCGTAGGTCTCAACGGTATTGACATTGAGGATGCGCGTGGGGTGAACTCCGCCGTCGTCGCTCGGCGCCAAAAACTGCGTGTTTTGGCTCAGATGGCGAACGCTGTCGGCGCTGATCTTTTTGGCGAGCGAGACCGGCACCACCTCTTCCTCGGTGGTGATAAAGCGGCGCGGCTTTTCGATGATGGTGTTGATGGCGTCGAGCGAGTCCTCGATCATGCTGATCCATTCCTCGTCCACCACCTTGACGAGCTCCTCGCGCTGCTGTTCGATCGTGGTGCCCGAGGCCTGCGCCATCTCAAACAGATAGCGGAAGTAGCGGCTGTCCTCCTGGATGGGCTCCATCTGCTCGGAGAAGCTGGTATAGAGGTCCTGAATGGTCTCGGACATGGGTTACTCCATAGATTGGATCGATCGGAAAGGGGCGGGGCGACATCACGTCGCCCCGCGCTTACGACATTAGTAGAAATTCTGGATCCGCTGCAGGTACATGACGGAATCGGGCAGACCGCCCTCGCCAAAGGTCTTCTCAATGTACTCGATCAGGCCCTTCATCTCGTCGCGCACAAAGCTCACGTTCATGGACTCAAACTTCTTGAGCACCTTGCGGGCGATGATGCAGTCCATGCCGCCCAGCTCGGTGCCGCCGCACGCCACGTACACGGGGATAAAGTCGTACATCTGCTTGATGATACGGTTACCAAAGGCCAGCTTAAAGCGGGTCTGCAGGTACTGGTCCAGCTTGTGCATCTTCTGGAGCAGCTCCTCGTCGATCACATACTCGACCTTGGCCTTTTGGAATAGATACTGCAGGTGATCGGCCGTCACGTGCACGCGCTCGTGCGGCTCGCACTCAAACGCGTCGGCGCGCTCGTTGAGCTCGATGGGGATTGCGCGGTCGTACACCTTGTCCGTGATGGTAAAGGTGGAGTCGTCGTCGTTGGCCGTGCCGATAAACCACAGACTGTCGGGAATGGTGAGCTTGCCGTCGTGCAGGGCCTTGGGGTCGGCGGCCCACTGGGTGGGCACCAGGTCGAGCACCCATTCGTCGTGGCTGGGCATCTCGAGCACCGACAGGATCTCGGCAAAGTAGTACTCCACGCGGGCGAGGTTCATCTCGTCGAGCACGATCATGGACGGGTCCTGGCGAAGGCCCGCCTCATACACGGCGCGGAGGAACTCGGTCTCGTTAAAGCGCTTGGAAAACTCGTTGAAGTAGCCCAGCACCTCGGTGCGGTCGCGGAAGCTCGGCTGCACCGAAACGATGGTCGCGGGGTTGTCCAAGTAGCGGCTAAAGCTGTAGGGCAGCGACGTCTTACCGGTACCCGAGATGCCCTCCAGGATCAGCAGCTTGGAGGCGGCCATGCCGGCCACAAAGCGGCGGATGATCTCGGGCGTGTAGTAGAGCTTCATCTGGCTGCACGCAAACGCGCGGAAGCTGTCGACAAAGTCCTCCAGCGAGATGGCATCGTCGTAGACCGGCGATTCCCAGTCGCGGTACTTAAGGTCCACCAGGGACAGCTTGGGGAAGCGGTTGGCTTGGGCGATCTCTTTTTCCTCGGCAAGGGTCTTGGCCTCGACGGTCGCCTTGGCCATGGCGGCCGCGGCATCCTTGACGCCCGCACCGTCGAGCGCGAGCGACGCGTTGCCCGACATGACGGCCGTCGCCGCGGCGCCCTCGCCCGCAGCGGCACCCGTAGCGGCACCTGCGGCGGCGCCCACCACGTTACCCACCGTGGGCAGATGGTCGTCGGCCAGGGCCGAGGCGCCCACGTACGGAATCTGCTTGGTGCCGCCCATGGCATTGACCTTGAGCGCCAGCAGCTTGTTCTTCTCGTCCATGAGGTCGAGCACCTGCTTGTTCAGGCGGCCGATCTCGCGATAGAGCGCCTTGTTGGACGTGTCGTCGCGATGCAGGCGACGGTTGATGCGGTAGTGGTGGATCAGAACGGCCACGATCAGCACGGGGACCGCGATGAGCATGGCAAACAGAATGACCGCGCCGATCTTGCCCACCAGGTCAAACGTGGTGAAGTAGGTCATAAAGATGTTGAAGTACTCAACCCAGCCAAACACCAGCAGGTTAAGGATGGAGCTCACGACGGCAACGACGTTGTAGACGACCTTTGCCAGTAGCTCCCAGGCAAATCCCAGAAACTCACTCACCGTCGGTACCCTCCTGCTTGGTCGCGCTCATCGCCGCCTCGGCCTCGGCCTTCAGACGACGGGCTTCCTCGAGCTTGGCCTCGGCCTGGGCAAGCTGCTCGGCGGCGTTATCGGCCGTGACGGTAGTGTCACCCTTGCCCTCGGCGTCCACGATGGCAGCCGCGGCGGCCAGGCGGTCCTCCTCGGCCATAGCGCGCTTAAGGTTCATGCCCACCACGATGAGGTGATACACCTGGTAGATAAAGAACAGCAGCATGGGCAGCACGATCACAATGAGGAAGCCCATGGAGCTGGACAGGAAGTCCATGACCTTGCCCATCTGCGGCAGCGCGAACACGTACTTGCCCACGATATCGCCGTCGCTGATGATGTGCGTATCGGCCACGTCGTTGTTATCGCCCTTGGTGGTAAAGCTGCGCATGCCGTTGACCTCGTCGATGGCGGCGATGCGGTGCGTGTTGAGCGCGTACTCGTTGTCGATGATGGTATGGAACGTCACGATGTCGCCCACCTCGAGCTTGGAGGTGTCACACTTTTTGATGAAGATGAGGTCGCCCTTGTTAAACGTGGGAGCCATGGAGTCGGACTGCACGGCGAGCGGGGTGAAGCCGGCGATGTCCGAGACGCTGCCGTCCTCGCGCGTGGCGAGCGTGGTAAACGCATACAGGGCCGCCACCAGGATGATGATCCACATGACAACGCTCAGCGCGATGGATGCGACTTTTTTAACAGATTGCATGATGTCCCTTACTACCGTGTCTGTCTAGGTCGTGCGCGGCCCGATGGCCGCCGTGCGTATCTACTGTTCCTCGATGCCCTCGAAGCGCATCGAAACCGAATAGTTAGCTCCCTTTAGCATATTAGTGCAATTTGGGTCCGTTCCCTCGAGCCATATGCGAACGGTTACCGGCTTGTCCGTTTCTGTTATCAGGTCGAACATGTCGCTGGCCGCGGTCGCCTCGCCCGAGTCGAGCCCAAAGACGGTGGCCGAGCCAGATGAACCGCCGCCCCCGTTAGGGTTGTAGACCCAAGTATGACCGTCGGCGGTAAAGCTCATGCGCATGGCGCTTGCCATGCCCTGCGTGTCGGAGCTGAACCGCGTGTCGGACACGCCGCCGTCGCCATCCTGCCCGGTCAGGCGAACGCGCAGGTCCGTACTGCTCATAAAGTGCAGCGTGAACTCCAGGTAGGCACCGGTGGCGGGATCGGCAGTGGAACCGTCTTCGAAGGTAAAGGTCTGATAGTCGCTCGTGGTGACGGGCTTGAGCTTGGACGCATCGATGTCCACGCCCTTTTCGCTGGCGATGCGCTCCGAGATCTGATCGAAGCCCAGGCTGTGCACGTATTCGTCGAACGTGGCACGCTCGTCCAGGTCAAAGCGCAGCGAGCCGTCGGCATTGGCGTCGATCATGAGCATGCGGGTCTTGGCGCTATCGGCGATGGAGAACCAGGCGAACGTTGCCATGGCTATCGCCACCAGCGCAAACAGCACCAGCACCACGGTGGTGGTGAGCTTGCGGCGCAGGTCGATATCGGTGGGCGCGGCAACCGGAGCGCCGGTGGTCGGGCGGCGGTTGTCGGGCGCGACGTGTGCCATTGCTACTCACCGTCCAAGGTCGCAAAGAGCGACAGGTGCAAGGTGCCCGGATCTTGATAGAGATAGTCGGCGCTATCGGGATCGGTGCCCTCGATGTAGTAATAGATATCCAAACGATAGGTCTGGTCAAGCCCCAGCGTGGCAAGCGTGTTTTGCGGACGCGCGGCCGTCTCGCTCGTGTCCAGCGTAAAGGCGGCCGGGTCCTGCGTCACGTTGGCGCCGCAGGTGAGCTGACCGTTTTGCCAGCCCAGGAGCATGCCCTCGGTGTAGCCCGCCAGGCCTGCAGGGGCAGTCGCCGGGTGCTCGGCGCGGTGACCACTATCGGAGCCGTCGAGTTCAAAGATGTTGGTGGCAAGAACCTGGTTGCCGCTCGAGATCTTTATGCCCACGCGGGCCGCGCGCAGCAGCTCGGCATCGGCGCCCTGCGGGACCAGCGATTCGGCCAGATACAAGCTGACCTTACCCTTTACTTTGCTGGCGCCCGTTCCGGTAATGGTGGGGCGCAGATTGATCCAGCCGTGGTAGAACGCGGAACCGTTGTCTTTTGCCTGCTCAAACACCGTGGCATCGCCGGCGGAGTTGTTTTGCGCGCAGGCAGCAAAGCCGTTGAGATCGAAGGTCGAGACCGGATAGAGCGTCACGGCGCCAGTCGCATTGGAAGTCAGGGAAACATCGCCCTGCTGCGACCAGCCGCCGCGATCGGCGTCGCCCAGCTCCAGCACCAGCTTGGACGTGTCGCTGTGCACGCTCACCGAATTGGTGTTGACCTTCATGTTGTTGGTAAACCAGGCGTAGGTCGCGGCGCCCAAGGTGGCGGCGAGCGCCACCATAACGAGCGCGATGTAGGCACGCGCGTGGCGAGCGTGGCGGCGGGCGGAGGCACCTTCGGGCTGCGAGCGCTCGGCGGTCGCGCCGGAGGGGACCGCGGGGCTCTCGCTCTGGGTTTTGGCCTCGCAGCTATCTGCTGGCATGCGCTTCTGATCTTTCACGTCGCTCACCCCCTTATGCCTTGGCCGCGGCAAAGGCAAGCTGCAGCACCACATCGCGGGCCTGGGCCTCGTCGATGCAATTGGCGTCGCAGCCTTCCATGTACACAACGTAGCGAACGCTTGCCACCTCGTTGGCGGCCAGCGTGCAGATGGGCGTGGCACCTGCGCGCGCCGTGGGCGTGTCGCCAGTGCCGTCCATGCTGTAGGCGCTTATGGCGCGCGCGGGGTCGTCGGTGTAAGTCCAGCCCGAGGCACCGACCGCTACGACCACGCCGTCTTGCGCGGTGGTACGCCTGCTGGTGGCACCCGAGGTGTTGCCCAGGTCGTCGCAGGTAAAGATATGCATTTGTGTACCCGACTGGGTTGTAATGACCAGACCCAGGCGCAGCGCGGCCAGCAGTTGCGGATCGCTCGTCACGCTCATCTGCCCCTGATACAAGTACACGTTGAGCGCGCTATCGCTGCCCTTAAGGTACAGCGTGCCCGAAAGGGCGTAGTCGTCCAGCTGCGCGGTGCAGTCGGCGTAGTCGGTCGTAACGCCGGCGGCGTTTTGGAACGTGCCGCGCCAAAAGCGGGAAAGGTCTGCCGTCGAGATGGGATAGAGTGTCTTGTCGGCGGCGGCAAGCGTTGCCGTCGTGTCCCAGGGCCCGTTGGCCGAAAGGCCAATCTGCAGGTCGGAGCCCTCGTCGCTTACCGTGTGCACCACGGGCGTCACGTTGGTGAAGCGCGAGTTGCTAAACCAGGCGTAGGTGGCGGCGCTCAAGGCGGTTACCAGCACCAACATCCATGCGGCCGCGGCAACCATGCGACGGCGCGAACCCAGGATGTCTTTGATGTTCGATGCACTCATGTCCAGCCCCCTTACGAACGCTTGCCGGCAAAGCGCAGCGCCAGCGATTGCAGGCTGGTGGCGGCCAGGTTGTTGGTGCAGTCGGGGTCGCAGCCTTCCAGCCACACGTACACATCCACGCGCACGGGCGTGCTGCGGTTGGCGCCCTCGGCAGCGGCGGGCAGGCTGCAGATCTTGGTCGTGGCCTCCTTGAGGCTCACGATGCCGATGTCTTCGTTGTAGTCACAGAAGTTTGCACTAGTCAGCTGGTCAAAATGAACCGTTGTTCCATCGGAGCGGGTGCTGTCGAGCACCAGGTGGTTCTGCTCGCTCTCGCCGGCATCCTTGCCGTCGAGCGTGTTGTAGCGCGCCTGGGGATTGTGCTCGCCCGAGACCTCAAAGACGTACTGGCCCGTCACGGTATCGCCCTGCCCTGACGCATAGGTAACCAGTCCCACGCGCAGGGCGGTGGAGATGGGGTTTGCCGGATCCTGCTCGGTAAAGTCGATACCCGACAGGTACACGTCGGTCGCGGCCGAGTTGGTAGCCAGGTACAGGGAAGTCTTGTAGTAGTCGGAATGCTCGGCGGCACCAAACATGTTGGCAAAGAGCGAGTCCTGGGTGGTTCCACCGGTAAAGCCCGTTACCTTTTGAAAGCCGTTGAGCACGTTGTCGGTCGAGACGGGATCGAGCAGACCCGTAAAGCTCAGGCCGGCGTTGGTTTTGTATTCGCCGTCGTACTCGTTGGAGATAAGGAAGGTCACGCCCGTGCCCGCCGCCATCTTGACGTCGGTTATGTGGCGGTTGGCGTTATAGATGTACCAGGCATACGTTACGGCTCCGGCAGCAGCAAGCGCCACCAGCAACGTGGCGAGCATGCGATTGAACTGTTTTTGCAGCGAACGCGCGTCCGACATGCCCCTCCCCCAGATGCCGTGTTGTAAACCGCCTGGACATCATTTGCCCATAATGGAGTTATTTTACGCGAACGTGCAGTTCATCGGGGGTACAAACGGAATATTTCGCGTGCCCTTCGCGCTGCATCGGGGCGGATAGGGTCGCAAATCGCCGCTTTTTAAAAAATAGTTCTTGCCACTGGGCGGGAGCTCCGTTATATTATTTCCTGCGCACTCGCGCACCCTTGATCGGGCGTTTAGCTCAGGGGGAGAGCGCTTCCCTGACACGGAAGAGGTCAGAAGTTCAAATCTTCTAACGCCCACCAAATGTTCGCAGCTCAGAGGCTTCGCCTCTGAGCTGTTTTGTTTTACGGCGACCGAGCCCAAAGCGCCCAAACAGCCCCAGCAATCGCCACGATCAAACCCGAATGGGTCTCGCAGTCACATATAAGTAACCCTCTTTAAATTGAGGTCTAATACTTTTCCCGAGAAGTGAACGAGCTTATTTGGACCCCTGGAGCATCCACACTTTTTGACGTCAAAACCGCAGGATTCCAGCAGCAAAACCGCAGGAAACGGGCCCCTAAAAGTGTCGATATTTCGGGGGTCCATTCTGGCTCGTTCACTTCTCGGGAAAAGTATTAGATCTGGATATATGGCCGCTAATTCTAACCCCCTGTTACCGCCCCTACCAATACTGATGCGCATCGATAACGGCTTGCCAGAGCCAAAATCGCTTCGTTTCGGCACGCGCATGGGCAAAATATCGCTGCTCTGCACTCATCGCCTTGTTAAAGATGGGGCGCTTATTCCGATGCAGCTTCCGTCGGATGCGTTCGCACAGCCGAACGAGCTTGTCGTAGTCATTTGCTTGGTCGGTTGTCACAGTAAAATACGCTACTCCCTCAAGCAGTTCCAACTCGTTGCGGCGCTCGGCATCCTTGTGGATCTTCTCGCGGCCGTCATGAATGGCATCGCTGTCGTAGTCGACCATCGCGGTCAGCACCTCTGGCAGCAGCCCGGCCTTTACTTTATCCCTGCCCACCTCGACTTTAGCCGTAAGCGTAATGTCGGGCGTGCGCTCCAACACGCGCAGTTTGCGGTTGCGCCCATCGTTGTAACCGTCGCGAATGAAGTACTTCTTGTTCAGCTCGGCCTTGCCCAGTGCAAGCCCGCCGTAATGCGCAGGCAGCGACATAAACATGCAAAGCCCCGACTCCCTTGGAGACCGTGAGCCCTCTTCCACGTACGGAAGCAACGCCTTCGCCTTAGCGGCGCCTCTCACCTTTGATGCCCGGTCAAGGTACGCCGCGATGAGCTCCTTAGTCGTGAGCCTGCCATCGCGCATGCCCGTATCCCTGCTTGTTACCCCACCGGGAGCAAGGTTATCCAGCCGGTAGTCCGATGTCATGGCATAGCCGGCGTAGATGGCCGCCGCCGCATCGCCATCGTGCGCGGCCTGCAAAAACGCCAGCTCGGGAGAGCACACGTACGCATCCAGGTCGCCCATCCAGTGGCCCAGCGAGATAAACGAACCCGCCGGGAGCTCATTGGTGCACAGGTGCGTCTTAACATGCTTGGTCCGCCGGCGGTCGGCGCGCGACGGCACCAGCAAATCCAGCGTTTGGATCCCCAGGTCATAGCGATCGATAAACTCCTGCGCCTCTTGGTCCAACAGCGCACAGGCACCTGCAATCGACACGACCTCTGGTTCCGAATCCCCAAAACGGGGGTTCGGCAGGTGCGCCAAAAGCGCCAACGCAGCGTTATGTGAAACGATAAAGTACCCCATGGCGCGAAGATAGCACGCGCGTCGGCGGCGACTCGCGACCTTGGCGAGTTTTCGGCAAACGACCAGCAGTTTTTTGCCGCAGCGCGCCCAAAGTGTTCATTCGTCGACGTCTAGCTGCAAATCCGTCAAGCTCTTGGCAAGGTTGCCGCTCAACTGACCAAAATCTGACCATTTGCTTGCCCATTTGCTTGACGGCGCGCCCTCGCCAAAATGCTCCGCGACTTCTCGGGCGGTCGAAGTGCTCGTTTAGCGACCACACACCCGTCGCTGGGGTATCCTTGGAGCACATGCACCGCAAGCCGCACAAAGGAGCCGCCATGCGCACCGAGCTCGATGTTCCCCTTTCGCACAAAGACGAGGCCAAGGCCCTAGGCGCCAAGTGGGACCGGGCCAAAAAGATCTGGTACGTGCCCGATGGCGTCAACCCCGAGCCCTTTGCCGCGTGGCTGCCCGGCGTGGATCGCTCCGACCCCAGCGCGCCCTATATTTACCTGGTGCTGGGCAAGCGCGAATGTTGGAAGTGCCACGAGCAGACAACGGTCGCGGCCTTTGGCATTCCGTATTGGGCGGCCGAGGACTCAAGCAGCAAGGCTGCACCCAGCGATGCGCCCACCATCGACGACGCGGGCCACATCGCGATCGACACCGCCCACGCCAACGCCGTAGCCATCGTCCCCGCGCTGGGCTGCGTGCCGGCCGAGATCCGCGACTACCTGCGCGAGCGCTGTGGCTACAAGCCCACAACGTCGCGCACCACCAAGACCGTATCGCTCGCCAGCACCTGCACCGGCTGCGGCGCGCTGCAAGGCAGCCATTACCTGTTCGAGGAGCCCACGTCGCCGTTTGCGCTCACGGCCATCAACAAGTTGCCCGCGCTGGAGTTCGTGCGCGTGAAAGTCGCCGGCGTCTACGGCATCCCTGCCACCAAAGGCGACTTTGACCAGGCGCTCTTCACCTGGGCACGCGACCACCACATCAAGTTCCACAAGGCCCTGTTCGAGGGGATTTATCTGTAAGGCATCTTAGGCACCGGCGAGTACTTCTGGCGGCGAGTCACCGTCTAAAGATAGAAGCGCTCGAGCGTGGATAATCTCCCATTTTTGACAGCCTTTCAGCCCAAAAACGTCCGATAATCCACCCTCAGTTTTCAATCGTCCAAAAATCCTCGCTCGCTAGCTGACAATTAGGCATCAGCATCGTCATAGGAAATAGTGCATCCGCAGGTAGGGCATTGCTGAGGATAGACCGGAAGGCGCAAGCCCATCCGAGCCCGCGGGTTGGCGGCATGTTTGTCGCGAGCGTCGATAAAGCAGATGTCTAGGCATGGGAGGTCTGCGCCGCAGCGAGGGCAGGGCAGGCAGATTTGGCTACAGCCGGCCTCAACGGGCGGGAACAGGCTCCGGTCCATTAACGCTCGCGGTAAGTTTCCATATGCGCCGCGCGCGATATCGCTTCGCCATCCCATGGGCTCCCCTTTCCCGTTTTAACCGTTGAGGAGAGGATGGCAGGATCGTGCA
Organism: uncultured bacterium; assembly: GCA_905214105.1. Taxonomy (GTDB): domain Bacteria; phylum Actinomycetota; class Coriobacteriia; order Coriobacteriales; family Coriobacteriaceae; genus Collinsella. The sequence continues at coordinate 357,048 of CAJMKK010000002.1, read as the reverse complement.
GCTCTCGATGCGGCGCAGCGCGATCCGATCAATCGACATGATTGGGTCGTGGCGAGCAACACCCGACTAATACGGAGCAACCGCCTCCGCCCGACGCCGCGATTCCGAGAAAGCGAACTCAGCTCGATGGGCTTCGAGGAATCGGGCGTTAGGACGCAAGCGATGTTCGTCCGGCTCGCGCAGCACCGAGCCTGCAAACGTCGCATAATCCGTATGCTCCAGAAGGTACGACCCGCAAAGTTGATAGTCGCCACGCACCAACTCAAACGAAATCAGATGGGCGTCGAACAGCGAATGTAGGTCACGGCGCAGCAGAATACCGTTGCTGACAACCTGCGACTTGGGACCCGAATAGTTCTCAATATGCGCAGCTTCGAGCGCTTCGCTGACATTGCAGCCCGAAACAGCACACTTACCGGTATAGGCCTCAAAGAGCTGAGTGCGGAAACGCTGCTGGCCGATTCGTTCACGACGCAGCGCGTAGCGAACCTTTTCATCGTCGCTCGCCGGAGCGCCAGAAAACTCCGCCGCGACCGGAGCCTCCTTCATGTAGCTCATATCGGGGAAGAACCGCGCATCGGGTCCACCCTTATGGACGGGGCCATGCAACACAAACCAGTTGTTCTCCGGCTCGTAGCGTTCAACGAATGCTAGGCCTAGCACCTTGTAGCCAGCGCTTGTTGCAAAGAACACGCCAACGGGAACGCCACACTCCATGCAGTTGATCATTTTTTCGTTGTAGCGCTGGTTGCGCCAGCTTTCGACCGAAGCACTTTGCAATGAATACTTGAACACCCACGTGCCGTCCTCAAGATAGAGCGGGGGAACATCGGAATAGCTCCCACTTATAGAGCTATGCACCGAAAGCGCAAAGGTCTTTTCCACAGGGTGCTTGATGCGTCCACGACCCGGCCAATAAATACCTGATTGACGAGAAACGCAAAAGGTCTCAGAGCCAATCGTCATGCGATAAGGATACTGGGGGCTATCAGCTTTAATGTTATGAGGTAGTTTTTCCCAAATCTCGCCACGCTGTTCCTCGCGCAAGAACCACTCCCAAGCCAAAACATACTCAGACGGCACAAGGCTACAAGCGCGGTCATAACTCGGCTGAGCAATCAGCGGAACACTAGAAGCAATGCCGTCCATAAGGAACCTCCAGAAAGAACAGTTCCCCACATTATCGCCGATCCCGAGCGATATGCGACAAAGTGTTTGCACCAGACAGCCACACAAAAGGGGCCGCTTCGATTGAAGCGGCCCCTTTTAGGCATATTTAGCTGGCGGCTTAAGTCTACTTGGAATCAGGCACGATGCCGACCAGGCTAACCGTTACATCAAAGGTCGGGCTTCCTTCGCCAACGTCGAGGCCAGACATATTCTGGCAATCGTTGTCGGCGCCTTCTATCCAAACGGCAACCTTCATGTTCGTGCCGTTAGCGAAAGCCGTAGCTTTATTGCGAATTCGTGCCAACCATTCGCAGGGTTACGTCGTAGGAAAGACCCTCATCGACAGCACTCGCAGCCGTATTAACGCAATCGGCGTCGGTGCCCTCGAGCCAAATATAGACCTTCAAAATTACGCCATTGTAGTCAACATGCGTGGCAAGCGCCGCTGGATTATCCGCGGGTGCATCGAAGTTTTTGCCGTTTTTTGTCGCAGCCCAGTTGCCGCCATTTTGGTCAACATACGTCGCACCGAACAAATGCTTATATGTTGCAACCTTTGTACTCGAAGCGTCAGCAACCACCGTCCAGCCCGCAATGTCATTCTGCCTCGAGTACGCATCGTTGCCCGATCCGACAGGCTCGCTTGGGGCATAGACAACTTTCAACGTCTCGTTGCCCTGAGCGTCAATCGTCGAGATGCCGATGCGCATGCTGCGCGCAACCTTATCGCTCAGCGGCTGCCCATTCGAGGTTACGGAAATAGCACCCTCATCGGCCGATCCGTCCAAATACACATCTGCAATGCCCGTGTCACGAACGGTGTAAACCGTATAGGTGCTTACGTTATACGCGTAAAAGGTTTTGCCACCTACAGTATATTGGCCCGTTGACGCATCGAGCCCATTGGCGATCTGGTACGACGTGACCAAGGCCCCATCGCCCCACGACGCAGGAACGAACCACGTTTTGGCGTCATCGGTCGAAGAAGGGCTGATTTCATGGGCGGTCGTACTATCGAACGCAACCGTGTCGTTGTCTTTGCCGTGATCGGGCGTTGTGCCCGCAACAATTTGCAACGTCATGCCATTGGCCATGGCCGTCACGGTTGCCGTTCTGGCGGAGACGGTGTTATTGAATACGAACCACGCATATGTTGCCGAGCCTAAAGCAACGCACGCCATGACCACCGAAATGGCGGCGACGGCTAACTGTTTTTTGAGTTGCTTCACGCGCGATGACATACGAAGTAGCTTCCTTGTTGCAATTCGGTCGATAAGGCTAACGGGGCTCGACGCCTTGCGCCAAACCCCGTTTTTAAGCCAATGCTTCAATGTGGCTTATGCCCCAGAAACCGTCGTAGGCTGAGTAGCGCTGAAGGAAATGGTAACGCCAACGGAGTCTTGGATTTTTGCCAGGTTAGCAGTGTTTACGGCAGCATCATTGCCATCGTAGTAGACGTACACGCTCAGCTGAGTATCTTTATCCTTTGCGACCGTAGCAGCGAGAGCCGCGCCTCCAGCCTTCTGCAACTTCAGCCCAGCTTCGGCATCGGTGCCAGGGCCCCAAACCTGCCAGCTGTCAGGGCCAACAACAAGTACGCGAATAGCGCTCTTCAAACCCTTGTCGGCGCCAGTGGAAACCTCAACGCGGTCAATCTTCAAATTGGTCAAATCGACGCCAGCAGAGCTGATGCTGTAATTGTTTGCCTCGCCAATCGCGTATTGGTCAGTCACGGCCTTAGTGGCGTCACCGACTGAGATGTAATCACCTTTCTTGTCACCATTATCAGTCGCGGTACCGTAGGCGGTCACGAACTTGGGCGCGCCATCGTCGCCAGCTTGAACTTCGGAAGGATAAAGAGCAGTGGCATTATTCTCGGTGTCTATGGCCCACGTTTTGCTCTGGGTCGTTTTAGAGCCGACTGCAGTATTTTTGTATTCGATGCTCATGAATGCCGTGTTGGACTGCGCCTTCACGCCCGTCGTTTTAGCGGTAACCTCGTTGTTGCTCACAAACCATGCGAAGGTGGCGGAGCCGAGGGCTACGGCTGCCACGAGGACCATGGCGATGGCGGCGCCCATCTGCTTCTTTAATGCCTTGGTATCCATACGGACCCCTTTCTTTCCCCATTCATCCCAGATGACCCTCGAGAAGCCCGGAAGGGGAGCCCGCGCTTTCGTGTTGGATGTTGCTTGCCCATCCTTTAGACATGAAATTGAGAATACCACAATTCTTACGATTTCCTTATGAGTTTTCGGCAGCCTACATTCCGGCAGATTCATAGGTCTACCTCGGGTTATATGTGGTGCTATGTGAACATCGTTTACCTTATTTGATCTCTCTCCCGCAAAGCTGTAAGTCCCTCTTAAGCCCTGCGACCGCAGTTCCACGCCATCGCATACATTCACCCTCCGCCGAGCTTCGCCCTAGCCCCTCTCCACTCGCTATACTGGTGTGGCACGTGTCATTTTTGCCTGCTAAACGGGCTATTTGTTGGGAGGGCCCATGCCTGCCGCCAATCAACCCAAGGGAAGCGTTTCCGCCGGATCGATTAAGCCGGTGACGCGCAAGGCCGTTCGTTGCCAGCGCGAAGTTGCCTGGCTGGTCACGCAAGCGGCCGGTAAGCTCGTCGCCACCACCGACGACGTCAACGCGCCCACGCCCAGCTTTGTGCTGGCGGCGGCATTGTCGTACACCCGCAAGCAGGAGCAGACCGCTCAGGACCGTGGCACCGCAGTCGACTACAAGGCCGTCATGGGCCCCGACCTCGCAAACTTCTGTGCGGCTGCGGGGCTGCCCGCAGCACCCAACGCGCTTTCGGACGCGGGCTACATGTTCACGCTCTCGGGCGCGGACCTCATCCGCGACCTCTACGCCTACTGTAGTGACCTGGACGAACGCATGGGAGACGCGGCGCAGGTCAAGCCGGGCTACGCGATCAAGCTCGCGCTGCGGTTGTTCTTGCTGGACGACGCCACCGGCAACGGCATTACCTCCGTTGACAACGCTTCCGCATAACAAAAGCGCCGGGCCGGGAAATCAATCCCGGCCCGGCGCTTGTTCGTTCTACTTGTCCCCATCCCCTGCGGGCGAGTTCTTTTGGTTGCGACGGTTACTCCAGGTCACGTTGTGTTCCTTGTAGTAATCGGGCGCCTCGTTGCCGCTCGCGCTAATGGGGTCGTTGCCAGTCAGGGTGTCGGCAATATCCTGCACGAACTTAATGAACAGGCTCGAATCGTCGGTCTCGGACGAATCAAAATCGAAGCCAAACTCAACTGCGCCACCGATGATCTTGTCCACGCACTCCGGGTCGTCGCCGTCTAGCCAAATGACCACGGTGTACTTGTCCACATCGCCCACACGGAAATTCGCGTGGCTAATGGTCGTCACCACGTCTTTGGACGCAAACGGCTCGGTGTTGGGCTCGGGGTTGCCGTCGGCCGCGGCAGCCGCGTAGGTGGTGGGCTCGCCATTGCGATACACCCTCACGCGCGCCGCCTTATCCACGCCCTTGCTGGCGCTGACCACCTTGAGCTTGGCGCTATAGCCCAGATCGGTCTTGCCGGCGTTGCGAATATAGAAGGTGTACGCCACGTAGTTCTTGCCGTTATGACTGCCGTCGATATCGTCCAGGTTGTCGGGCAGGTCCTCGGCAGCGATATTGGTGCCGTTGTCCAAGGCGTCGGCGGCCAGGCGCGCGGTGGCGTTGTTAAAGTCGCCGTTGTCGGCAATGGCCACGCCGCGGCGGAACAGCTCCAGGCGGTTGAGGTTGATAGTGAAGTTGCCCATGTTTTCCTGCATAAACGACAGGGCGAACAGCACGCCAAAGGCAAGCGCCAGCACCACGAGGGCCTTTTGCAGCTTGTCCATGCGCAGCAGCGCCGCGCCGATGCGTTCCATGCGGCGCTTGGGCATATACATGGACACGACCGCGTCGGGATCGATGTCGTCAAGGTCCTGGTCGGCCAGTGCCTGCTCCAGTTCCTCGATGCGCACCACGCCGCGCAGGTCGCGCTTGGGCTTGGGCTTGAGCTTGCCGAAGCGCTTGCGGGAGGTGGGAACCTGCTCGGGCGCGGAATCCTCGCCGGGCGCATCCTCGGCATTGGCGCCGGGCGCATCCTGCGACGTGTCCTCGGCCCGATTCTCGGCCAAATCCTCGGCGGCTTGATCTTTGTTGTCGTTACGCTTGAACAGTGCCATGGCGATCAGATCTTATATTTGGTGCGGATGTAGCCGACGTATTCTTTGACGAACTCGCGCTCCATGTCGTCGGCGTAGCGGAACTGCAGGCCGCAGACGTTGCGATACAGGCTGCCCTTGGGCGCGCGGCGCACCCAGCACACGATGCCCAGCTGCTCGGGCAGCTCGTGGCGCTCGCCCTGCAGGCGGATCGTGGGCATTTGTACGGCCAGGGCCTCGCCCACGTCGGGGTAGTCGTTGAGGTAGACGGCCAGGCCGCCGGCCGAGACGTCGATGGTCATGGCGTCCTCGGGCTCAGGGGTCGGCGCGTTGTCGCGCTGGTAGGTCAGGCGCATGGCGACCTTAAAACGCTCGTCGCGGCGCTTGACGAAGCTGCGCTGCTCGGCGACTTTGCGCATTTTCCAATAGGTGCGGATGCCCTTTTTCTCGACTGCCTCGGGATAGCCGGCGAGCACGAACGTCTCCTCGCCTACTTTGTACTGCAGCAGCAGCTTTTGGTTTTCGTCCATGAGCAGCGGCTTGCCGGCAAGCATGGGCGCGCTCATAAGGAAGTACGCCTCGTCCAGGTCCTCTTTGTACGTGGCGAGCATGTTGAAGTCGGTTTTTTGGCCCATGGGCACGTCGAATGCCACCTGAAGCTTGGTCCCCGGCGCTATCTGTTGCTCTGCCATGTATTCTCCCCTAGTCGCGGGCGCCGATATCATCGTCGTGCGCGATGCGCATTGGGCTATTGTAACTGCTTTGCCGCAGGTTTCGATGTGCGCTGCGTGAAATGGCGCGGATGTGAGGCGCGGCAGCCGCTAGCGCATCTGCCCTGCACGCCCTGTTAGTCGATACTTGCGGTTACGGCTCGTCGTCGCGGCCGTAGGCTCTAGCTTGCCCTGCGCGATAAGCGCATTGACGCGCGTCCTAACCTGGGAGACGGTGAGTCCCGTGCATTCTGCCAGTTCACGTGTTCCCAGTTCGCCGTTGCGCTTGAGTGCCGCCACAATTAAGTCCCCGCCATGATCGATTTGCTCAACCTTCGCTCGGTAGAGGACAACCTTAAACCGGTCGAAACCCGGGCAAAACAATGGCTCGGCCAGACCGTGCGCACGCATGGCATCGAGCATCATTGGAATGCCCGATCCGTTGCCTTCGGCAGGAGAGCCCGCACCGTCGGGCAATGGAACAAGCGACATGAGCTTCACAAGCGTCGCATTGCGACATCGGGAGCTGCCGTCAAACAGGTTCTCGCGAGTCTTTCCTCCGTATAGGCCGCCGGGGTTCACCACCTCGATACGATCGTCAAAAACGTCGACGGCGATCGATTGCCCACAGAACCGATTCCCGTATTCCCTGTGGATAACCGCGTTGGCGATTGCCTCACGCAGGACCTCCTCGGGAATCTCCAGCGAGTCGATACGCGAAATGCCTTGGACGGTCACGGTGCGGCGCAGGTTTTTGGCGACAGCCGCGACAGCATCCGAAATCATCTCGCCCAACGTTCCCTCGCAGATCGTACGGTCCATGAACCTCAACGACCCCGCCGCGCCCTTCTGCGTTCCGGCATAGACCGCCACATCGATAAAGAGCTTGGGATAGAACTGCTGAGGATAGGCACCCGCAGCCAGGAGCCCGGCTTTAGTGACATTGCCCTGGGAGTCGAGGAAATTCAGGCGCTCCAGCTTCGTTTTCTTGTCCGGCGCGTCGCGCATCGCACGGGGTGTCAGTGAGAAAGCACGCTCTATCGTGCGGTCGACCAGGGCCTCGTCAAGATCGCCTGCGACCGCGCCGGGCACTGCATCGCGATCACTGGGGCTCGTCCGTTCATACGATGACAAGGACAGGACCTCGGTCGACGAGAGCGGAACATCTTTGTCGTCGATGCGTTTGTAGCTGCCGCCTTGAGCGCCCCGCTCTATGACATAACAAGGCTTGCTCGACGGGTCGAGCTCCTCAATCGTGATGACCAGAACCACGGTGCCCTGGAGCTCCACGCGTTCAATGGTGTATTTGGGCGGATTGGCCAGTTTTCCGCGACCGCCGGCATCACCCATGCCCGCTACGAATTGGTTGAGCACCTTCTCGGTCTCAAAGTTCTCAACCGGGACAAAGCCCGCGCGCTCGCTCACGCCGAGCACGATAATTCCGCCAGCGGTATTCGCGAATGCGCTAACTGTTTCCCATACGTCGCGGGAAAGCGTCGTGGCGCTCTCCTTGACCTCGACGTTAAGATCGTCCGAGCCCATGCGCCTTAAAGACTCGAGCAGACCGGTCAGTTCGTTTTCGTTCATCTGCACGTCCTTTCGCTCGGTTCTGCGAAGAATGCCGCGAATAGATTTCCTGCGTCTCTCAGTTATCTCTCGTAATTATCTCTCATCTTTCTGTTATCTCTCATATTAGAGATGAGTGAGAGATAAAAGATAAGATGTCTGCCATCTGTTTCATATAAACATGTTTTTGCTGGTAGAACAATCGGTATTGAGATAATACCATGGTTGCCTGTCTCTTTGCAACATTGTTATCTCTCATATTTATCTCTCATCTATCTGTTATCTCTCGTATTAGAGACGAATGAGATATGAGAGATGTGCGGGCGGCGGATGAGCGTGGATTTTGGACGGTCGGGAAATGAGGGTGGATATTTGGACGGTTTTTGGGCGTTTTGAGGCTGATTCCGTCCGAAAATCCACTCTCATTCGATAGGCGTCCAAGTTTCCACGCTCGCGCGGTGAACGCGTGGGGCCTATGCCCAATCCGCCGGCATCGTCTTCAGTTCGCCGCAGAGCCGCGGCCCCATATGGGTATACTCACGAGGATTCGACTCGATTCGCCCCCGCTGGGGCGTCAAAGGAGACTGCATATGCCCACCACCTCAACCAACCCGCGCGCCGCTGCCGCCGCACTGCTGGTGCCCGGCACTACCTGCCACGGCTTTGCCGTCGAGCGCTGCGAGACCGTGCCCGAGCTCGACTCAGACGCCTATGTGCTGCGCCACACCGCATCGGGCGCTCGCCTGCTGTACCTGGCATGCGACGACGAAAACAAGGCCTTTGCCATTGGCTTTAAGACGCCGCCGGCCGATTCCACCGGCGTGTTCCATATTCTTGAGCACTCGGTGCTGTGCGGGTCGGCCAAGTTTCCCGTCAAGGAGCCGTTTGTCGACCTGATCAAGAGCTCCATGCAGACGTTCCTCAACGCCATGACCTACCCCGACAAGACCATCTACCCCGTTGCCACCACCAACGAGCAGGATCTGTACAACCTGATGGACGTGTACCTGGACGCGGTGTTCAACCCGGCCATCTATACCAAGCCCACCATTTTTGAGCAGGAGGGCTGGCACTACGAGCTGGACCTGCCGGAAGACGTCGAGGGCGAGGGCGGCGACAACTCCGCGAGCCTGCGCGAGGGCACGCTGCGTTATAACGGCGTGGTGTTCAACGAGATGAAGGGCGCGCTGTCCGACCCCATGAGCGTGCTGGACGACGCCGTCAACGCCGCGCTCTATCCCGACACCGCCTATGCGCACGAGAGCGGCGGTGACCCACGCGCGATCCCTGCGCTCACCTACGAGCAGTTCCTGGATACGCACGCGCGCCACTACAATCCTTCCAACTCTTATATAACGCTCTACGGCGACCTAGATGTGGACCGCGCACTGGCCTTTTTGGACGAGCGCTATCTGTCGCAGCCGAGTGCCGCGAGCCGCCGCATGGATGCAGCCGTTGCCGCCGGCGAGGACCCGTCCACGCTGGCGCCCAATCCACTGGGCGTGCAGGCACCCGTGACCTGCGAGTATAAGCGCGTCGAGATGGCCACTACACCAGAGAACGCCCTGGTAGGCCTGGGCCTGGTGCTGGGCAGCGCGCTCGACCGCAAACGCACGATCGCGGCGGATATCCTGTTTGAGGCACTGCTGGGCTCCAACGAAGCGCCGGTTAAGAAAGCCATTCTGTCCGCCGGCCTGGGCGGCAACGTGGTGAGCTACACCGCGGCCGAGAGCCTGCAGCCCTACGAGCTCATCATGCTGCAAAACGCGCAACCCGGCGTGGCGCGCGAGCTGCGCCGGGTGTTCCAGGACGCCTGCCAAGACCTGTGCGAGCACGGCGTTCCGCGCGAGCGCCTGGAAGCTATCATCAGCAGCAACGAATACGACTTGCGCCAGCGCGACTACGGTATCGCCGACGGCGTGGCCATTGCATGCGACGCGCTGAGCACCTGGCTCTACGATGACGACGCCGCGACGCTGGCGCTCAAGTACGGCCCGGTGTATGAGGAGCTGCGCGGCGACCTGGACGGCAGCTACTTTGAGGACCTGCTGCGCGAGCTGGTGCTGCAGAACGATCACATGGCACTGGTCGAGCTGGTGCCGGTGGACGCCGCCGAGGGTTCGGAGAGCGCCGAGGCCGCCGAGCTGGCAGCCAAGCGGGACGCCATGACCGATGCCGAGCTGACCGACGTGGTCGAGCGCACGGCCGCGCTGCGTGCCGCGCAGGAGGCAGAAGACACGCCCGAGGCCAAGGCCACGCTGCCGCGCCTGCGCGTGTCCGACATTGGCGAGGCGCGCCCCGAGCCGCCGCTCGTCGTGGACACGACCGCGCCCATCCCCTGCCTGCGCCACGGCATCCCCACCAACCGTCTGGCCTACGCCATGCAGTACTTCGACCTGAGCTGCGTCGCGTTTGAGGACCTGCCCTACGTGACGCTGCTCTGCCGCCTGCTCAAGCAGCTGCCCACGCGCGAGCACTCGGCCGAGGAGCTCGACAACTTACTCGCCGGCAAGCTGGGCTTTTTGAGCTTTACGACCGAGGTCATGACGCAGCCCGACGTGGACGACGTGCGCCCCTACCTGCTGGTGAGCGCCGGCGCCCTGTCCGAGAAGATCGATGCGCTGGCGAGCCTGCCGCGCGAGGTGTGGTCGAGCACGCTTTTGCTCGATGCCGACGCCGACCGCGTGCGCGACGTGCTCACGCAGATTCGCATTGGGCTTGAGCAGGGATTTATCAACAACGGACACTCGGCGGCGCTCGGTCGCGCGATGAGCTACAGCTCGCCTTCGGCCGTGGTGCGCGAGCAGCTTTCGGGCGTGGACTTCTACCTGTTCCTGCGCGATCTGCTCGAGCACTTTGACGAGCGCGTGGACGGGCTGCGTACCAAGCTTGCCAAGCTGGCGGAGCGTATCTTTGTGGCCGATGGCTGCATGGCGAGCTTTACCGGCAGCGACGAGGACTTTGACACGTACTGGGATGCCGCGGGCGACCTGGAGCTTGGCGCGGGCGACGGCGCTGCCAGCGGCACGCTCGTGGTGCCGGAGCCGCGCGACCGCCACGAGGCTTTCGTCATCCCCAGCGACATCTGCTTTGCCGCGCGTGCGTGCGATCCGCGTCGCCTGGGCATTGACGTGACAGGCGCTTGGGCCGTGGCCGCCAACGCGCTCTCCTACGATTACCTGTGGAACGAGATTCGCGTGAAGGGCGGTGCGTACGGCTGCGGATTCCGCGCAGCCGGCGAGCGTCAGGCGGCGTTCTACACCTACCGTGACCCGGCGATCGATCCTTCGATTGAGCGCGTGGAGCGCGCGGGTGCATGGCTTGGCAGCTTTGAGCCCGACGAGGCTGCCTTTGAGGGCTTTATCGTGAGCTGCGTGAGCGGCATGGACGCGCCGGTGAAGCCGTACGCGCTCACCAAGCGCCGCAACACGACCTACCTGGCCGGGCTCGATCCGCACGCACGCGAGGAGCGTCGCGCCCAGATGCTCGCCGCCACGCCCGGTGAGCTGCGCTCGCTCGGCGCCGACGTGACACGCATCGCAGCCGAGTCGCCCAACTGCGTCTTTGGCAGCCGCGAAGTCATCGCCAAGAGCAACGCCGGCTTTAACGTCGTCGACCTGCTCGGCTAACGCACAAAGGTAGATTTTTGGGACATGCCCGAAAATCTACCTTTTCTTTTGCCGCTGCTTGGGCGGGGCAGCTCACCCCGTCCCACCAGTTTGTCTCGATCTGTAACATCTAGGCGGCAATATTGGCTCCAGATGTTACAAATCGAGACGTTTCCGGATGACGCTGACCCTTTGTCTCAATCTGTAACATCTAGGTCCGATTTTGCCGAGTTACTGTTACAGATCGAGACAAACCGCCGCAGACACCCGTCCCACCAGCAAAAACCACCACGAAGTGGCAGGTGCCTTTGTGTTGGTACGAACACTTATTCTATACGTACACATGTTCTATAGTAGGGGTGCTTGCATCGGACTTAAATTGCAACTAGGATATAGTTGCAGAATGTGAGGCGGGATGACTCGGACCGATAAACTCATCGCCCAACTGCTTAGCTGCCCTTCGACGTATCGGTATGCCGATTTTTTAAAAGTCATGGTCTCATATGGCTTTGAAATGGACAGCAAAGGCAAGACTTCCGGATCGCGCGTTCGCTTCTACAGGCCCTCAGATGGCAGGATGTTCGTGATGCACGCGCCTCATCCATCTGACGAATTGACAGCGGGGACAATTCGAAACATCGTTCGATTTCTGCAGGATGTCGGAGGCAGTCATGAGTAACGTTTTGGCATACAAGGGCTATTTCGCCCCAGTCGAGTTCGATGCCGAGCAGCGTGTACTAACAGGTATGGTCGCCGGCATTAGAGACGCAATCGTATTTGAAGGCTCCACGGCTGAAGAAGTGGAGCAATGCTTCCACGACGCCGTCGACGATTACCTTGAGTTTTGCGCCGAGAAGGGCAAAGAGCCCGAGCGGGCTTTTAAGGGCTCGTTCAACGTAAGAACGGGCTCTGAGCTCCACAAACAGGCGGCGCTGGCAGCGGCAAAGAAGGGCGAGTCACTCAATAAGTTTGTGACTGAAGCGATCGCTGCGGCGTTGTAGCGTTATCGCATAGGCACAAACCACCACGAAGGAGGCAGTGAACTGCACCCTCGTGGTGGTTTTGACGTTTGCCCAGATAAAACCTGCCAAAATAAACCTGTCCCTTTTTGGTAGGTTTGGGAGAGGAGGCTGGGATGGATAAGGCTGAGTTGCGGCGGGCGGTGATTGCTCGGCGCGATGCGATTGATTTGGATGTTCGGGCGGCAAAGTCTACTGTCATTTGCGCGCGGCTTGTTGAGTTGCTGGGCAGCTCGGGTGCCGCGGCACCGCACACCGTTGCCGTCTATGCCGCGATGGGTTCCGAAGTCGACCCAGCCGCGTTTGCCGCAGCTGCCGCCAAACGCGGCTGGCGCGTGGCCTATCCGTGCATGCTCTCGGCAATTGATGCCGCAGCTCGTGGCCAGCGCATGTGCATGCGGACAGTCGCTGTCGACGATGCGTCCGCGGCTCCGTTTATCGCCCACCCCACGCGGGCCTTCGCGGCCATGGACATCGACAGCGACCACTTCCCTATCGTGTCTGCAGAGGCCCTCGACATGGCCATCGTGCCACTCGTAGCCTTCGACCGCGCCGGCGAGCGCCTGGGCTACGGCGGCGGCTGCTACGACCGCTACCTGCCCATGCTCTCGCCCGCATGTCAAATCATCGGCATCGCCTTTGACGAACAGCGTGTCGACCACGTTCCCACCGACGCCCACGACCTGCCGCTACCCCACATCATCAGCGCCTAATCGCCGCCACGTCAGCCACGGCTACAGCAGTACCACCGCAGTCTAGTGCTCCTCGCCGGCGCGGGCCAGGTCGTAGGGCGTGGTCTGGTAGACGTAGTAGTTGAGCCAGTTGGTGTAGAGCAGCTGAGCTTGGCTGCGCCAGACGTTGCGCGGCTCGGCGGTGGGGTCGTCGCCCGGGAAGTAATGTGCCGGCACATCAGGATCAAGCCCGCGCTTCACGTCGCGCTCGTACTCCAGACGCAGCGTGTCGGTATCGTATTCGGGATGGCCAAAGACAAAGAAGCGGCGACTGTCGGTCGACTTGACGATATACAGGCCCACCTCGTCGGACACTGCCACGACCTCGAGCTGCGGCTCGGCCTCCACGTCCTCGCGGCGCACATCGGTATTGCGCGAATGCACGGCATAGAAACGGTCGTCAAAGCCGCGGACCAGCGGGCTCTGCGGCTTCACCAGATAATGCTCGAACACGCCGCTCGCCTTTGCCGGCAGGTCGTACTTCTGAATACCGTAATGATGGTAGAGCCCCGCCTGCGCGCCCCAGCAAATGTGCAGCGTAGAGTGCACATGCGTGGTGGACCAGTCCATGATCTGGCAGAGCTCGGGCCAGTAGTCGACCTCTTCGAACGGCATCTGCTCCACCGGCGCGCCTGTGATGATCAAGCCGTCGTAGTGAATGTCGCGGATGTCGTCGAACGTGCGGTAGAACGTCTCCAGGTGGCCGGCGCTCACGTGCGTGGCCTCGTGCGTTTTGGTGCGCAGCAGGTCCACCTCCACCTGTAGCGGCGTGTTGGAGAGCTTGCGCATGATCTGCGTCTCGGTGGCGATTTTGGTGGGCATGAGGTTGAGGATGAGCACGCGCAGCGGACGGATGTCCTGATGCAGCGCGCGGTACTCGGTCATGACAAAGATGTTCTCGCTCTCGAGCTGCGCGGCGGCAGGGAGGGCGTCGGGGATGCGAATGGGCATGGATGCTCCTTACGAGTCAGTTGCAGCTATGGTACAACGAGCGACCCCATCCGCGCGAGCACATCGCCCAGCGATGCCGTCAGCGGCCCGAATCACTCCAAAAATAGAGATTAAGGCATGTCCCAAAAAATCTACGGCGCTTTAGCCTAGCAAAGTGGCAGCAGGACGCTACAATGGTTCGACGCGAAAAACTCGGCCGAAAGGATGCATATATGTACCAGACGCGTAAGATCGGTGTGGTCGGCCAGGGCCACGTAGGAGCACATGTTGCCAACAGTCTGCTCATGCAGGGCATTGCCGATGAGCTGTACCTGTGCGATATCAACGAGGCCAAGGTGACGTCCGAGGTCCAGGACCTGCGCGACTCCCTTTCGTTTGTCCCGTACAACACCAAGATCGTCAACTGCTACGACCACTACGAGGAGCTAGCCTGCTGCGACGTCATCGTCAACGCCGCCGGCAAGGTCGCGCTGGCCGCTGGCAACCGCGACGGCGAGCTGTTCTTTACCACCGACGCCGCCCGCACCTTTGCCAAGCGCATCGTCGACGCCGGCTTTGACGGTATCTTCGTGAGCATCTCCAACCCCTGCGACGTCGTGTGCACCGAGCTGTGGCACCTGACCGGCTACGATCCCAAGAAGATTATCGGCTCGGGCTGCGGTCTGGACTCCGCCCGCCTGCGCACCGAGATCTCCAAGAAGGTCGGCGTGAGCCCCAAGTCCATCGACGCCTACATGATCGGCGAGCACGGCTTTAGCCAGCTGGCTGCCTTTAAGGCTGCGACCATCGCCGGCAAGAGCCTCAACGAGCTCCAGGCCGAGAACCCCGACAAGTACGCCTTTGACCACATGGAGGTCGAGGAGCTCGCGCGCAAGGGCGGCTATGTGACCTACCAGGGCAAGCAGTGCACCGAGTACGCCGTCGCCAACTCCGCCGCGCGCATCTGTGCCGCCGTGCTGCACAACGAGCACGCCGTGCTTTCCGCCTCCACGCTCATGACCGGCCAATATGGCGAGGAGGGCATCTTCACCTCCCTGCCGTGCGTGATCGGCGCCGAGGGCGTCGAGGAGGTCTACACGCTGGACCTGTCCGAGTACGAGCTCGAGGGCTTCCACAAGAGCTGCCAGCACATTCGCGACAACATCGCCCAGCTCGACTGGTGGGATGCCGAGGCCTACGACGCAAAGTAGTCCGCCGGTTGACGCGGCAACTCGCTCATAACGGGCGCAATGCAGGGCGGGCCGTGCCGGAAATCCCCGGCACGGCCCGCTTTTTTGGCTCACGCGACACGCTCGCAGATTCAGGTCTAATACTTTTCCCGCAAAGTGAGCGAGCAAAATCGGACCCCCGAAGCATCGACACTTTTCAGCTGCTATTTCCTGCGGTTTCATCGAGATTTTCCTGCGGTTTTGGCGCCAAAAAGTGCGGATGCTTCAGGGGTCCAAAATAGGTCGTTCACTTCTGGGGAAAGTATTTGACTTCGTTATCAGACAGCTGGGACGGGGTGCCGCGACGCAAACGGGACCCTCGTTTGGTGAAGGCCCCGTCGTAAAAGATTGCTTTCCCAGCTACTTAGTACTGCTCGATGCCCATGTAGCGACGAACCTCGGGGCTGTGGTCGAACACCTTGCCGCGAGCGGCGCGCAGCTCGCGGCTCATCGCGTAGAAGAAGATCGGCTCTAGGAACGAACGCACGCTGGCGGGCACCTCACCCACGCCGTACTCGAGCGCATCGAGCACCATGACCGTATCGGTATGCGTGTTGAGGAATGCGAGCGCCCGCTCCTCCATGGGGCGACACTCGCCCGATCCGAGCTGTACAAAGTAGAACACGCCGGGCTCGGTGGCTTCGAACGGGCCGTGGAAGTACTCGCCGGAGTGGATGTAGCAGCAGTGCTGCCACTGCATCTCCATGAGCGAGCAGATGGCCATGGCGTAGGTCTGGCTAAAGTTGGGGCCGGATCCCAGGATGTAGAAGAACTCGTGCTGCTGGCAGAGCTCGGCAAAGCGATCGCCCAGCTCGGCATTAACCTTCTCGCGGGCAGCGGGCAACAGCGCATCCATCTGCTTAAGGCCGGCGTACATATCGGCGAGCGCCTCGTAACCCTCCTGCTGGTGGAGCAGTTCGGCGGCGATCAGAGCGCCGATGCCCTGCGGCACCTCGGCCTGCGACACGCCCTCGCCCCAAGGGTAGACCCAGGTGGTCCACTTGCCGTTATCAATCTTGGAGCCCTCGCAGTCTGTCATGGCCACGACCTCGGCGCCGGCTGCCAGCGCCATCTCGCAACCGTCGACGACCTCCTGCGTATTGCCGCTGTGGCTGCAGGCGATGACGAGTGACTTCGGCCCTAGGCTCTTGGGGGCCATCAGGCAAAACTCGCGCGCTGTGTAGACCGTCGAGGTAAACGTGGTGGCCTCGCGCTTGAGCAGTTCGTTAGCCGGCATGAGGTCGATCATCGAACCGCCGCAGGCGATCCAAAAGACATTCTCGACCTTGCCCTTGCGCTCGATGATTTCCTGAATCAGATCGTGTGCGTTCACGGTGACGCTCCTCCTTGTGTGGCGGCTTTGGACGACGGCAGCTCGTACCTGCAGTCGTTCTATGTTGTTCTATTTATAGCATGCAAGCAGGTGCCCGTGAAGTCATTTCAGCAAATTTGTTCTATGTTGTTCTATCTATGGACGTTAGATGTCGAACACGTAGCGCGAGCCCACGATCTTTTGGCGCCCGAGCAGCAGGGGCCGCCCGTCCGCATCGGTAAAGTACGCCTCCATATAGAAGAGCGGCTCGCCGACCGGCACCTCCAACAGCG
Source organism: uncultured bacterium (assembly GCA_905214105.1). GTDB lineage: Bacteria > Actinomycetota > Coriobacteriia > Coriobacteriales > Coriobacteriaceae > Collinsella. The sequence continues at coordinate 340,301 of CAJMKK010000002.1, read as the reverse complement.
GGGCCGCCTGAGCATCGGCAAGCGCAATCTCCACGGTGCAAGGGTCGGACTTGAGCGGCGCGCGGCCCGAATGCTCGGCAACGAGTGCAAAGATGGAATTGTCCGTGAGGTCCTTGTCGGCAAGCGTCTGCAGATAGGGATGGTCGGCCAGCACAAAGGCGTTGTTCTCGAGCATGACGGGCACGCCGTCTGCCGTGCGCACGCGCTCGACAACGATGAGCTCGCAGCCGGGCTCCACCCCAAAAAACGCCGCGTCCTCGCGCGTCGCCGCGACCACCGTGCGCGACACCAGGCGTGCTCCGGCCACCATGTCGTTGGCAGCGCAACCTTCGGAAAAGCTCTGGACGTCACCCTTCTGGACAATCTTGCGCTTGAGCTTGGGCGCGCACACAAACGTGCCCCTCCCCTGCTGGCGGCTGAGATACCCCGCGCGCGACAGTTCCTCGATAGCGCGGCGCACGGTGATACGTCCCACGCCGTAGTACTTCACGAGCTCCATCTCGGAAGGAATGCGCGAGCCGGATGCGTACACGCCGCGCGCGATCTCGCCCTTTAGGTCGTCCATAACCTGCTGGTACAGCGGCACAGCGGACACCTCAGTGCGCTCGGTTTTATCGTCGGATGCCATCGTTATGCTCCATTCCGTGCATGCTCGGACTCAAACTCTTCAATCGCCGCCATAAACTGCTCGCCAAAGGCGTCGGCCTTTTTCTCGCCGATACCGTTGACCTGGATAAGCTCGTCGCGCGTCTGCGGGCGTAGACGGCACAGACCGCGCAGGGCCTTGTCGGAAAAGACCATGTACGGTGCCATCTCCAACTCGGTCGAGATCTCCTTGCGCAGGGCGCGCAGGCGTTCGAACAGCTCGGCATCGTCACCCACACGCGGGCGCTGATCCAGCTCGGCCTCCTCGCGCAGTAGATCCACCGCACGGCGGGCGCGGGCCGAAGCCTTGCGCTTGGACGCGCGACGCTTAACGGTAAAGGCGAACGCCTCGTCCTCGACCTCGCCGGCGTGCGGGCCCAGCCCCACGACTGGGTACTGCCCCTGCGAGGTAGCCAGATAACCGCGGCCGCACAGCTGGCCGATGATGTCCTTGATGCGCCCGACCGATTCGCTCGACAGCTCACCGTAGCCGTGGTCCTCGTCCAGATGCATCTGGCGAATGCGCTCGGTGTTGCCGCCGTGAAGCACGTCGGCGATGAGCGACTTGCCAAAGCGCATGGGTCGCGTGGCCACATAGCGCACGGCGGCGCGGGCCATATCGGTGACGTCCTCGACCTCGAACTGCGTGAGGCAGTTGCTGCAGTTGCCGCAGCCTTCGGCGTCGTCCGTGGCGGCGCTGCCCGTACCGGCCGCGGCAGCATGCTCGGCCGCGGCCTCGTCGCCAAAGTAGCGCAGCATATATTCGCGCAGGCAACCGGTGGTATTGCAGTAGCCCTCCATCTGGCTGAGCAGACGATATCGATTCTGGAGCGCCCACGCGCGCTGCTCGTCGTCAAGTGCCTCATCGGCAGCATCGCCGCGGTCGATCAGAAAGCGACGCATGCGAAAATCGTTGCCGTTCCACAGCAGGTGGCAGCTGGCCGGGTCGCCATCACGGCCGGCGCGGCCAGCCTCCTGGTAGTAAGCCTCGATGCTCTCGGGCACGTTGTTGTGGATCACGTAGCGCACGTTGGGCTTGTCGATACCCATGCCAAAGGCGTTGGTGGCAACCATCACCTGAATATCGTCGTCGATAAAGGCGCGCTGGCTTTGGCGACGGGCGTCGTTGCCCATGCCTGCATGGTAGCGACCAACGCGAATGCCGCTGGGACCCAGCGCCTCGGCAAGCTCACCTGCCAGCGCATCGACCGTCTTGCGGGTCGAGCAATACACGATGCCGCTCTCGCCCGAATGCGCGATCACATAGTCGCGCACCCACGCGGCCTTGGCCTTGTCGCCCATCTCCTCGCAGCCAAAGTAGAGGTTCTTGCGATCGAAGCCCGTCACCACCGTCGCGGGGCTTTGCAGGCCGAGCATCTGCTGAATGTCCGCGCGCACGCGCTCGGTTGCCGTAGCGGTAAAGGCCGCCACGATGGGGCGCTGCGGAAGCGAATCGATGAACTCGCGAATCTGCAGGTAAGCGGGGCGGAAATCCTGGCCCCATTGGCTTACGCAGTGGGCCTCGTCAATGGCCACGAGCGGCACGCCGATGCCGCCTTCGGCCGCAGCCTCCTGCGCAAAAGCTAAAAAGCGCGGCTCGAGCAGGCGCTCGGGCGCCACGTACATAAGCTGGTAGCGGCCCTCGCGCGCCCGCTTGAGCACAGTGTTTTGCTGGGCCGGGGTAAGGCTGGAGTTGAGATAGCTGGGTCGCGCACCCGCCGCGAGCAACGCACGGGTCTGATCCTCCATAAGCGACAGCAGCGGACTCACCACAAAGGTGATGCCGGGCAGCATGAGCGCGGGCACCTGGTAGCAAATGGACTTGCCGGCGCCCGTGGGCATAACGCCCAGCGCGTCGCGACCGGCAAGGATCGCATCGACCATGCGGTCCTGCCCCGGGCGAAACGAGGTGTAGCCAAAATAGGCGCCGAGCGTGTCGAGCGCCATCTGCTGCATGCTATCGGTCATGGTTTCCTAACGTCCAAGTCATCTGCCGCCGATTATACGCCGCCACGCGGACCGGTGCCGCACGGCCACCAGCGATGGGCTACGCAATCCGAAGGGGACGAGCGTGGATTTTTAGACACTTTCCGGATGAGCGTGGATAATCTCCCACTTTGGGCCCGTCACCAAACCAAAAACGGGAGATTATCCACGCTCATTCTGGGGGTAGTCGATGTTTTGGCGCGGACAGCGAAAGCCCGCCAGAGCGAGCAAGGTGCCTTGAAACAAGGCGGCATTGACCTTCTGGTCATGCCGCCAAAGTTGAAAGGCAGATTGCCGTTCTGGCGGGCTTGCAGCGTCGAGCCGTTGCGCGGTTTGGAAAACCGCGCAACTAGGGCTACATAACCATGACGTAGCGGCTGCCCACGTAGTACTGCTTACCCATCAGGACCGGCTCGCCATTGGGGCCTGTGAAGCCGGCACGCAGGTTGAGCAGTGGATCATGCGGGGCAATGCCCAGCTCGGCCGCCTGCTCGGCATTGGCGCGAACGGCCTCGACCGTACGGTAGCCAACCGAGACAATCGGCGTTCCGCCAACACGCTCGACCTCGGCAAAAATCGACTTGTCCTCAAGATCGGCCGTCAACAGCTCACGGTAGGCGTCAAACGGCACAAAGATGTTCTCCTCAAAGATGGGCTCGCCGTCGGCCGTACGCACGCGCTTGATATGCAGTAGCAGCGCATCCTTCTGCAGACCAAAGAACTCCATCTCGTTTTGGCGCGCCGGAACGATCTGGCGATCGACCACATGTGCACCGGCCTTCATGCCGTTGCCGGCACACAGCGCGGTAAACGTCTGCAGCGTCGAGGCATGGAACTGACGATTGATGTGCGGCGTGGAAACAAAGGTGCCGCGGCCCTGCTGCTTAACCAGGTAGCCATCGGAGCACAACTCCTCGACGGCGCGGCGCACCGTAATTCGGCTCACCTCGTACTGCTCGGCTAGCTCGAGCTCGGACGGAATACGCTCCTTGGGTGCATAAACACCTTTCTCGATCGCATCCTTGATTTCGTCGTAAATCTGCTGGTAAAGCGGTGCATTTTTGGGCGCAGGCATATCTAATCACTCTTATCGAAATATTAAAATAACTAATACGTATATAACGTCTTTTTATATGTTACCTCAGTTGGATAAAACGATACACCACATACAGCAAAACCTTACTTGCCGTCGTCCTGTTGCAGACTGTCCTGCTCGCTGAGGCGCGCCTGCCTGCTGGCCATGCGTGCGGGCTTGTCGGGATCGGGAACGGCCGTGGGCATGGGCTCGTCGACATGACCACCCCACCAGCCGCCCACAAAGCTGAGCGTGTGGAACACGTTGATCACGGCACCGGGATCAATGTCGCACACTAGCTTGATAATGTCCTGGCTCTCGTAGGTCGAGACAACGGTGTGCAGCAGGTACATCTTTTCACGGCTGTATCCGCCGATGACCTCGGCGCAGCTAATACCATGCTGAAAATGGTCAACATAGGCGGTCATGACCTCGTCTGCCTTGCGCGTTGTGATCTGCAGCGTCACACGGTCGTAGCGATGATAGAAGCTGTCGATGGTCTTGGTCGAAATAAACTGGAACACTATGGAGTACGCCGCGTTATCCCAGCCAAACATAAAGCCAAAGATCGCCAGGATAAAGCAGTTGAAACCAAAGATGACACCCCAGATGGTCTTACCCGTGTGGTTGGAGACCCACAGCGCGATAAAGTCGGTGCCGCCGGTAGATGCGCCGGACTTAAGCGCGATGGCAGCGCCCAGACCCGAGACCACGCCGCCAAAAATGATTAGCATGATCTTGTCGCCCAAAAACGGCGCGAAGTGAAAGACGTTGAGGAACAGCGACGAGAGCACGACCTGCGTCATCGAGAAGATGACGAAACGCTTGCTAATGCCGCTCCAGCATAGGAGCGCCACGGGGATGTTGAGCGCGAGCATACCGAGCGAGATGTCGATGTGAACGCCACCGAGCGAGGTAACGCGATCGAGCAGGACCGCGACGCCGGTAAGGCCGCTCGGAAGCAGGTCGGCGGGTTGAATGAACGCCTGGATCAGGAATGTCTGGAGAACGGCAGAAATGGTGACCGCCACGGCAGTAATGGCGCGGCGAACGATGGTGAGGCGGCCGAGCACGAGCACGCGGTCCGTGAGCTGATCGATGGCGTTCGCCACGTAGGCTCCTTTCGAAGGCAGATGTAGTTGTGGGGCGTGGCCGCGATTGTAGCATGGAGCATGCGGGGGCGCCTCAATTCACCCTCTCTCGACAACCAAAGCGGGACCAGCAACCCCACGACCAAAGGCCCAAATTACAAGTGAGTAGACTTTACGCGATCTGCAGAGCACACCCAAAACCGCCACCCCTGTGACCTGCGGTTTTACTAGAGCAGATGCGCTTTGTGCTCGTCCTGCACCAAAAAGTCTACTCACTTAGTCCGAATCGAAGCCAAACGGATCCAAATAGATGACAAATTAAGCCAATCCGCAGCAAATGACGCGTGAACCAGTGCTTCTCGCGGTGGATTGACACTACAGAGCGGCCAAAATGTCGCTCAGGTTGTCGATGACGACGTCGGCGGCGGACTGGTCCAGGTTGACGCCCTCATGCGGACGCAGTGCCAGGACGCGGGCGCCGGAGCGCTTGCCGGCCTCGATACCCAAAGGCGAGTCCTCGATAACCAGGCACTCGGCGGGGTCAACTCCCAGCGCCTTCATGGCACGCAGGTAGATCTCGGGGTCGGGCTTAAACGCACTGCACTCGTGACCGCTGATGGTGTAGTCCAGCACGTCGGCGATACCGGCAATCTCAACCAGCTCGTCAATGAGCTCACGATAGGACGAGCTTGCGATGGCGCACTTCACGCCGCGCTCGTGCAGCTCGCGCATCACCGGCTCCGTCTGCTCGTTGAGCAGCTCGGCATACGGAACGGGGTGAACCGGGCTGTAGACCTGCTTGTACTCCACGCGCAGACGCTCGCGCAGCTCAATATCGTCGGGCACCAGCGACTTCCAAATGGCAGGCTCGTTAGACCCCGAAAGATCGGGGATCTCGTCAAAATGGAACCCCTTCTCTTCCATAAACGCCACGCGACGGCGGTTGTAGAACCACTCGGTATCGACCAGCACGCCGTCCATGTCAAACAGCACTGCCTTAATCATACGCATCTCCTCCCACCTGCCGAAAAGGGACAGGTTTATTTTGGTAGGTTTTATCTGGTGTTTTGCGACGCGACAGACACGCCCTCCCCAAAGCAAAAAAGGGGACGGGGCAAAACCCCATCCCCTCTCAATCAACCCGTAAGGTCTACTTACTTGTGATTAGTAGGAAAGCTTCCACATGTAGCGACGCATGGTCAGCGGGTGCTGACGGGCCTCGGCGATCTGGTTGCCGTACTCGCGCATAACGGCGAGGTGCAGCAGCGGGTTGAAGTAGGTGACGACGCTTGCCGGCACGGCGTCGGCCAGACCGTAGTCCTTGGAGTCGATCAGAGCGACCTTGGCGCCCATGCGCTTAAGGAAGGTGAGGGCGCGGGCGTCCATCGGACGGGTGGCACCATCGGACATGAAGAAGACGTAGGGCTTACCCTCGGTGGAAACCTCGAACGGGCCGTGGAAGTACTCGCCGGTGTTGTAGGCGGCGGCGTCGATCCACTGCATCTCGGTGAACAGGAAGGCGGCGTGAGAATAAGCCATCTTCTCGGAGGCACCAGAGGCCATGAAGTAGATCATCTTGTCGTCCTTGAAGTCCTGGGCGAACTGCTTGGCGAGGCCCTTGGCGGACTGAGCGGCGTTCTCGCAGAGCTCGAAGACGTTGGTGAGGCCGGTGATCATGTCCTCGTAGTGGTCATAGCCCTCGGTCTGCTGAAGGATCTCGAGAGCAAGAGCGATGGCGTAGCCAGGCTTCTCGCACTTGGCAGCGTAGTTGGCATGGAAGCCGTGAACGATGACGTGGTCGGCGTCGACGGTCAGAGCGGAGCCGGCCTTGTTGGTGAGGGAGACGACCGGGCAGTTGTGCTTCTTGGCGGTCTTGTTGGCCTCGACGGTCTCGGGCGTGGAGCCACCGAGGGAGCAGGTGATCACGAAGGTGTGCTCGTTGACCCAGGAAGGCGTGTCGTAGTTGAACTCGTTAGCGGTGAAAATCTGAACGTTCAGCTTGTCCGTGTTGTTGGCCAGGAAGTACTTGGCAGGGTAAAGGTCGGACATGGAAGCACCGCAGCCGACGAAGGCGACGCTGTGGATCTCGTGGTTGGACAGGACGTCAGCGACGATCTGCTTAGGGAGGTTAAGGTCGATCTCGTACATCTGACACATTCCTTTCGATTTTTTGCGGCGCCACATTGCCGGGCGCTCGCAGGGTTACCGTGGTTTGGACCGAGTCGCCGGCCCGTTGAGGATGTGTCAAAGGAACTGTCCCTTTGACACATCTAGGGATGGAAGCCTGCCTGGGGTATGGGATGCCAGGCAGGCCCCCGGGGGAAAGCGGTTAGGCGCTTGGTCGCGACTAGGCCAGGATGCCGGCCGCGGAGAGGGCGATGCCGCCCACGATGGCGATCACGAGAAGCCAACCGGTGTTGACGTTCTTCTTGATGAGCCAGTACATAAGGCCAGTGAGGCCAAGGGAGATCATCTGGGGCATCATACCGTCCAGGATGTCCTGGATAACGACGGTGCCCTCAGCGAACTGCAGCGGGGTGGTGGCGCCGATCAGCGTAGCGATCATGCCGCCCACGGACATAAGACCTACGATGCCGCAGACATACATGAGCTTTTCCATGAGGTCGCCGCCCTGAAGCTTGCTCAGGTACTCGTGGCCGCCCTGATAGCCCATCTTGGCTGCGAACCAAGTGATCAGCACAGAGGGGACGATGGAGATGAGCATGGCCAGGATCGGGCCCATGATGGAGCCCTGCTGAGCCAGCTGAACGCCCAGGCCAAAGGCGATAACGCGGATGGTGCCCTGGAAGAGGGAGTCACCGATGCCGGAAAGCGGACCCATGAGGGAGGTCTTGACCGCGTTGATCGAATCGGGATCGAAGTTCTCGGGATCCTTGGCGTACTCCTCCTCCATGGAGGCGGCGAGACCTAGGACAAAAGCGCTCGTCTGCGGGGTGCAGTTGTAGAACGCCATGTGACGGTGGTAAGCCTCTTTCTTAGCAGCGAGCTGCTTGGGGTCGGACTCGTCCGGATAGAGGCGGTCGAGCGTAGGAACCATGCCGTAGAGGAAGCCCATGTTCATCTGACGCTCGTAGTTCCAAGAGGCCTGGATGGCCCAGGAGCGCCAGAAGAACTGGCTGACCTTCTTGTTCAGGGACACGTCCTTGGTTGCGGTTGCCATAGTGTGTTCCTCCTTAGTCTTCGTCGTCTTCGAGCGGATCGTAGTCGGAATCGACACCGGCGGTTGCATGGGAGCCATTGAACTTGAAGCCCATGAAGACGATAGCCAGGCACACACCGATCAGAGCGACCGCGATGACGGACAGGTTGAGGTAGGCGGCGAGCAGGAAACCGATGAACAGGAACGGGGTCATACCCTTCTTGATCATCATGGTGAGCAGCAGAGCCAGACCGTAGGCGGTCATGATCTTGGTCGAAACGTTCAGACCAACGGACAGCCACTCGGGAACCATGTTGACGATGGCCTGAACCAGGTCGGTGCCAACAAAGACGGCCAGGAAGATCGGCAGGAAGTACATGATGGCGTACAGACCGGAGCCGGCGCAGATGTGCATACGGTAGGCGGTCTTGAAGTTACCGTTATCGATCGCGCTATCGGCCACATGGGTGAGGGCGGCGATGATGGAACGGAACACGATGCCGAGGAGCTGACCCAGGACGGCGACCGGGATGGCGATCGTCATGGCGGTCTCAGCAGAAGCATCGGTCAGGCACGCGAAGGCAGCTGCCACGATGCCGCCCAGGACCATATCGGGCGGAACGGCGGCGCCGACCTGCACCAGGCCCATGGACACGAGCTCGACGGCGGCACCGACGGCAAGGCCGGTGGGCACATCGCCCAGCAGCAGACCGACGAGCGTAGCGCCAACGAGGGGCTGCTCGAAGTTAAGACGACCGAGCAGGCGGGAGTCCCACATGCAGAACACGCCGACGAGGCCGACGAGCACCGCACTGATGAACGTATTCATACCCTTCTCCTTTCAGTCAGGCAAAAGCCTGGTTGATTACAGCTTGGCGTCGATGTCGACGCTCTGATACGTAGGGGTCTGCTGGACGTAGAGCTTGATGCCCATGTCGAGCAGCTGGTTGACGTCGGCCTTCTGGGTGGCGTCGAGGAAGACGGAGCTGTCCTTGCCGCCGATCTGATCGGCACCGTCGTGGTTGGCGGTGGCGCCCAGGTTGATGGCGTCGAGCTTGTAGCCCTGGCAGAACTGCAGCATCTCGGCCGTGTTGCCAAAGACGAACATGACGCGCTCGCCGAGGGTGTTGAGCTTGTCCATCTTGGCGAGGGCACGCTCGACGGTAAAGACGTTCAGGCGCACGCCCTGGGGCTTGGCAAGCTTGAGAGCGCCCTTCTTGATGTCATCGTTGGCGGCAGCGTTGTCGACGACGATGATGCGCTCGGCCTGGACCTTGGTGGTCCAGGTAAAGACGACCTGGCCGTGCAGCAGACGGTAGTCAAGACGCGCGAGGACAATCTTGGCGGGACCGGAGCTGTGACGGGACGCCTTGGCCTTCTTGGCGGGAGCCGCGGCGACCTCGACCGGTGCGTTGGGGTTGGTCAGACCGGTGCGGGCCTCGTTGATGAGGGCCGCGAGCTCGGCGCCCTTGACGGGGACGGGGCTCATAGCGAGCGTGAGCGCCAGCGGGATGTTGAAACCGCTGACAACCGTGAACTTCGTGCCGTTCTTGGAAAGCTCGACCATGCTGTTGTTGACCGAGCTGCCGAGCATATCGGTCAGCACATAGACGGTGTCGTCCGCGTTGAACGTGGCGATCATGGCGTCCACCTTATTGGTGATGGGCTCCTTGTCGTCACGAGCAAGCGACACGACGTGGACGTTCGACACGTCGCCGAGAACCATCTCGAGCGTGTCTTTGGCGCCTGCGGCCAGGCCGCCATGAGATGCGAGAATGATCTGATTCATCTTGCCTCCTCCTTTTCGTTATGGTCATTATAACGTCTTATACGTTGCTTATATTGCTAATTAGTATAAAGACCGTTCGCGGGTGAAAATCGACCGTTGACGGGTTTAACGTACTTGAAACGTTGGGGCTGGGTAGGCCGGCGCTGGCTGGATAATCCCAGGTCGGACGCCGTGCGCAATCCCTTATCGCACGAAGTACCAGGGGCTTTCCTGCACGGTGGGCTCCAGCGCGATGCCGGTGCGTTCCTTAAACAGATCCATGTCCTGCGATTTCTCCGTCCACCACGCGTTGGGCTTAAAGGTCATGCTCTCAATGACATGGCCGACAAACACACTGTTGCGCAGCTTGGAAAAGTCGGTGTTCATAATCACGATGGACGCGAGCACCAAAACGATGCCCAGAACTTTGATCGCGCCGGCGGGCTCGGCGTAGACACCAATGCCCAGCAGCACGGTGACGACCGTCTCGAATGACATTACGACGGGAACTTTCGACGTCTCGAGCCCCATGGACAGACCCTGCATATATAAGACATAGGCCACGGCTGTGGGGATGAGTCCAAAGCCAAGGAACAGCAGCAGCAGCTGTGGCGACATTGCCGCGGCGACATCTGGCCACGGAGCCGCGATAGCCGCCATAACCGCACCGCCAAAAACAAGGCCCCAAAACGTGACAGCCAGCGGGTGGACCGTCTTGGTTGCTATCCGGCTAAACACCGCGAGCGACGCGCCACAAAAGCCCGCAATCACGCCCGACGTGACGCCCCAAACCGAAAAATGAAAACCGGAAAGGTCGCCATCGGTCACTGCAAGCACACAGCCACCGATGTTAAAAGCGATGGCAACGAGCTTGTTGGGAGTCACATCCTCGCGATAAAGTACGCGGCCGAGCATGACGCCAAACACCGGCGAGGTGTAGAGCAGCACCGAGGCCGTGGACATGCCCACCTCGCCCATGCACTCGTAATAAAGCGTGTTAGCGGTGGCGAGGCCGATAATGCCAAGAAGCGCACAAGGAACAAGCTCTTTAGGACTTGCCTTGAACAGTGCCAGGGGACCCGATGCCTTTCCCTCACGAGCACCTCCCTGGCAACCCATGAATGCCAAGACCGGAGCCATTAAGACGGCACCCGACAACAAGCGAAAGGCAGCCATACTCTGGGACGTAACGCCCATGGCCGAGATGCCGTTTACAAAGATTCCGATGCTGCCCCACATAAGCGCGGCGATCAGCACCAGCACATAGCCCAGATTGCTTTTCTTCAACGCAGCCTCCTCGGTATTGTTTCCAATATGTTTCACACTACGTTATAGTCGTTATATACATTTTTCAAGGCACAAATCGGCAGACGGGAAAATCTGCTTTTCCGCTACAACCCATTAGTGCAAAGAGGCCAGGTTCATATGCACCAACTTGGTGCATATGAACCTGGCCCCAATGCACCAACCCCTTAACAAACACGACGACGCCGACGTTTTGGCAACGTCAGCGAGCGCCCGTCATTTGAGCCAAGGTGCCGTGAAATGAAAAGGCGCTGACCTTCTGGTCGCGCCTTTGAAATTGAACGGCAGATTGGCCAAATGCCGGGCGCGCAGCGTCGAGCCGTTACGCCGTTCGGTAGAACGGCGTAACTAGTAGTCCAGCTTCCACATGTAGCGGCGCGTCATGTAGTCCTTGTGGGTAACGGCAGAGAGTGCACGCATGTACACGTTGTTGAGGATCGGGGCAAAGATCAGGTGGTTGAAGTACTCGCTCACGCTGTCCTTGATGTCGTTGAGGCCGAGCTCCTTGGCGTCGAGCTGATAGACGCGCTCGCCACCGTGCTGATTGACAAAACGGATGCCGCGCTCGTCGTTGCAGCGGCTGCGGCCGACGCTGATGAGCTGGAACAGCGAGGTACGCTTGTCCAGAATCTCGAAGGGGCCGTGGAAGAAGTCGCAGGTGTTGATGGTGCAGGAGTCGATCTGCAGCATCTCCTGCACGTTGCAGATGCTAAAGACGTAGGCGGCACCAAAGAGCGGACCCTGAGCCATCACGTTGATGCAGGGCTTGTCGGCGTTCTGCTCGGCCCACTTGGCAGCAAGCGGACGGGTGTACTCGACGGCCTTTCGATAGATGGGGTCGACCAAGTCGAAAGCGGCCATAGCGGTCTCGTACTCGGCATAGCCCTCGGTCTGCTGCGTAAGCTCCATGGCGATCATGGTCACGACGGCGGAGTTGGTGCGGCCCATGCAGGACTCATCGACGGCCAAGCTGTCATACTGGATCTTGTAGTCGCAGACTTCGGTGAGGCCGGACTCGTCGACATAGATGGCGATGGTGCTGGCGCCGTGATCCTTGGCGACCTGGGCGGCGACGATGGTCTCCTTGGTGCCGCGCATGGACACGACGACGGCCAGGGTGTTCTCGTTAACGTAGGCCGGGGTGGCGTGCACGAACTCGTTGCTGGTGTAGCTGGAGCTCACGACCTGCGTGGCCTCGTGCTCCATAAAGTACTGGGCAGGATAGTTACCGCCGTTGGATCCGCCAGCGCCGATCCACACGACGCGCTTGATGCCGCCCTTGTCCGCCTTGTCAGCCAAAACCTGGGAGACGACGTCCTTAACCTGTTCCTGAGTAGTCATCGTGCATCAGCCTTTCTTCTCGTTTGATGCTCTCGATGGCATACAAGTTACATACATGTTTTGGTTATGTCGACTAGTTGTATGCTATATTTGTCTTAGAAATTTTGCTGGTAAAGTTTTCGGCAATCTATTACCAGCGGTTTTGTTGTCATGTTGGATACATGCTTGGTTCGGTAAGCATATAAGTTAGATACAGGTTATTCGCATGAGCACTTCGTCAAAAAAGAACTTGGCCCAATACGAGCGTCTGGCGGGTACGCTGCGTGACCGCATCGCCGCCGGCACCTACGCACGCGGAGACAAGCTGCCGTCCGAGATGGAGCTCATGGACGAATCGGGGCTGTCGCGCAGCACCGTGCGCCACGCGCTTAAGGTGTTAGTTGACGAGGGCCTGGTGCGCACCGAGCGCGGACGTGGCACCTTTGTGGCCGACACGCCCGCGCTCCACGAGAACAACCTGGTGTTTTCGAGCTATACCAAGCAGGTCGAAGGCCGGGGCATGAAGCCCACCACGCGCACGGTGGACTCGGGCTTTGCCAAAGCAATGGGCAGCGTGGCCAAGTTCTTTGACGCTACCGTGGGCAGCAAGCTTGTCAAACTTGTCCGCCTGCGTTACCTGGACGATGCGCCACTGTGCCTGGAGACCACCTATCTACCACCGAGCTTTGAAGCACTCATCGATCGCGATATCAACGGTTCGCTCTACGCCACGCTGCGCCAAGAATTCCATCGCGCGCCGGCACAGGGGCATAAGACCTTTGAGGTGTGCTACGCCTCGCAAAACGAGGCGTTTTTGCTCAACGTTGAGCGCGGGCAGGCACTGATCCTTATCACTGACTACGTCTACGACACCGACGGCCGCCCGCTGCACATCTCCAAGCGCATCCAACGCACCGACCGCGCCAAATACACCGAGCCCATCGGCTAGCGCGCCAAACCAGGCAAAATGCACCTAATATACGTTTTACCTGCGGTTTTTATAAAATCTCAAACCAGCATGGCGCAAATGCCAGCATCGCCTGGCAACGCACGCCGTCCAAGCTCAACTGTTCCTGTCCAGAATATCCAGCACCGTAAACCTAAGTGAGTAGACTTTTCGCGATCTGCCGAGCACACCCAAAACAGCCATCTCTGTGACCTGCGGTTTTAGTAAGGCAGATGCGCTTTGTGCTCGCCCTGCGCCAAAAAGTCTACTCACTTAGCTCGCAAGGCGTCCCGAGGGGACGATTCAGGTCAAAATAGCATACGAACGCCGTGCTTCTTGCGGCGATTTGATGCCACAAGACAGCCAAAAACCTGCCAAAAAGGGACAGGTCTAGTTTGGTCGGTTTTATCTGGAGCTTTGCTGCATCCGCAGGTCAATCGCCTTGGTCATACACACCCAAAACAAAAGCCGCCGCGAAGGTATCCGCATCCTTCGCAGCGGCTTGCAACGTTTGCCCAGATAAAACCTGCCAAAATAAACCTGTCCCTAAATGGCAGGTTTGGGGAGGTCGGGGAACCAGGTTGGCTTGGGTTGGTTGGGTATGCGCTCGGCTAGGACCAGCTCCATCCAACACATGTCGTACCAGCGACCGAACTTTTGAGCGCAACGGTCGAAGGCACCCACCAGGCGATACCCCATATGGGCATGGAAATCCTGGCTGTTGTGCGTCAGGTACTCGTCGTCCTTATCGTGCGGCACGGCAATGAGCGCGCACATGTTGGTGATGCCCATCGCGACCAGGCATTGCTTGAGCGCATCGTGCAGCTTGCGGCCCAGCCCGCCGTGGCGCACGTCGCGCGCCAGGTAGATCGACGTCTCGACCGACCAGTCGTAGGCCTCGCGGCTGTTAAGCGGACTCACATAGGCATAGCCTACCGGACGCCCGTCCAGCTCCATCACCAGGTACGGATAGCGCTTGAGCGTGCGCTCGATGCGCCCGGCGAACTCCTCAACGCTCGGCACCTCGTATTCGCAGGTTATCGCCGTCTCGCGCACATACGGCTCATAGATGGCAAGCAACGCCGGCGCGTCTTCGGGCGTCGCCAGGCGAATCGCCGGCTCGGACATCTCGGATTTCTCGGGCATACAGCCCCTCCCCCTCAAAAGCAAAGGCCGCCCTGCGCCAAACCCAGCGCAAGGCGGCCCCTCGTCATTACATCAGGCTACAGGACAGCCGCCAGCGCGTCGATGTCCTCCTGCGTCGTGGCCCAGCTGGTGCAAAAGCGCACCACCGTGTGGGTCTCGTCGTACTTTTCCCAGTACTCGATCGCCGCATGCTCGCGAATGCGGGCCATATCCTCGTTGGGCAGAATCACAAACTGCTGGTTGGTCGGCGTCTCCAAAAAGAACTGGTAGCCGCGCTCGTGCAGCACACGACGCAGCGCCTGAGCCGTCTCAATCGCCTGGCGACCAATCTCAAAATACAGGCCATCGGTAAAAAGAGCCTCGAACTGCACACCCGTCAGGCGGCCCTTGGCCAACAGCGCGCCGTGCTGCTTAATGCGCGGAATGGGATGCGCCGGAGCATGCATGCCGCAAAACACCACGGCCTCGCCGCACAGAGCGCCGCACTTGGTGCCACCGATGTAGAACACGTCGCACAGCTGCGCCAGCTCGGGCAGGGTAATGTCGCACTCATCGGCCGCCAGCGCATAGGCCAGGCGGGCGCCATCCACAAACAACGGAATCTCGCGCTTCTGGCACACCGCATGAATCGCCGCGAGCTCGGCCTTGGAATACAGCGTGCCGTACTCGGTCGATAGGCTCACGTACACGGCACCTGGGAACACCGTGTGCTCGTAGCTCTCGTTTTCGTAGAACACCTGGATATAGTTCTCGAGGTCCTCGGCGTGCATCTTGCCCTCGTAGCCGGGAATGGTGAGCACCTTGTGGCCGCCAAACTCGATAGCGCCCGCCTCATGGCAGGCGACGTGGCCAGTCTCAGCAGCAACGACGCCCTCGTACGGCGCGAGCAGCATGTCGATCACCGTCGCGTTGGCCTGCGTGCCGCCCACTAGAAAAAACACGTCGGCGTCGGGCGCCTGACAGACCTCGCGGATAAGCTGCTTGGCACGCTCGGTGTGCGCATCGGTACCGTAGCCGGGCTGCGGCTCCATGTTGGTGTCGACGAGCGCCTGCAGCACTGCCGGATGTGCGCCGTGGGAATAGTCGTTGTTAAACGCGAGCATGGCAATCCTCTCTAGCCGGGCACGGGCCCAATGATTCAGATGGGGCTATTGTACGCCGTTGGGATAGGCAACGCGCGCGGCAAGGCACTCAAGCGCCAACACCAGGGCAAAGCCGCAGCTCACGTCGCTCAAAAAGTGAGCTCCGATCACGATACGGCCAAAGGCGACGAGCGCCGCGACCACAGCCGCCGCCCAAAAGATCACGCGGCGACGCGAAGGTTTTTCCTTAAAGGCTGCCGCGGGAAGCCCGGCGAGCATAAGGCCGATCGCCGCATGCGCGGTGTGCCCGCTCGCGAACGACTTGAACCCGTCCTTGATCACGCCGGCGGCGATATAGGTCCACTTGTCGGGATTGCCGATTACCCACCACGGCTGAAAATTGAGCCCCGGCGTGACCTCGATCACGCGCATGCGCGGGCGCGACCACAGCGGCTTGACGATCACGTTGAGGATAATGGCCTGAGCGACCCACACGGCAAGCACCATCAACGCCCAGCGCGTGAGCTCGTCGGACTCGGTCGTGCGCGTGAGGCGATAGACAACAAGGTTGGCGACGATGGCCAGCACAAACGTCAGCACCAACTGAGCTGCGACGAGTTTGCCGCCGACCCGCAGGGACGAAACGATCTCGTAGCCGGCCAGGCCAATGTTGACGAGGATGCCGAGCACGGCGAGCCATTTGCTCCCCCTGGAGTCGGGACGCACCGCGCGCACGAGCATGACGCCTGCGACGCTTGCCGTCAGCTCGAACGGCAGCTCGCCGGCGGCCTCGATAAAGCGGCCGTACATGCTGCCGATGTTGAACAGCGCGCTCGAGATCTGATAATCGAAGACACTGCCCACGCCCAGACAAAGGCACAGGACAACCGCGATAATGGCGGCATCTTTCTTATAGATGTACCCGAACATACTTTCCTTTCGATGGAACCAGAGTGCCCAAATGGGGTGTTTGCAACGTCGACTCGCTAGTCATCATCACTAGCTCCCAACTGCTGCAGCAGCATGAGTGCCGCGGCCACGGGGCCGGTGCCGTCGTTGGCGTCGAGGCCGCGACCCAGGCCGCTGCCTGCGCCGGCGCCCGCCTTGTAGGGCACCGACAGCTTGCGGCTCTTGGGGAAGTTCACCGCGCCATAGCGGGTCTTAAGCTCAAAGGCCACCTTCTTGGGCACGTCGACGCCCAAAAACGTGATGCGACCGCCGCTGAGCGTGACGCTCTCGAGCCCCAGGCGCTCGCCGCGAATGCGGATTCGTGCGCGATTGAACAGGTTGAGTCCCGCCAACGGCAGCTCGCCATGCGCGGCCTCGGTCTCTTCCTGCACCTCGTCGATGCTCTCCAGGTCCTCGGCCGCTGCGAGCTTACGGTACACGAGCACGCGCTGATCCACCGCCGGCAGGTACTCCTCGGACAAGAAGTAATCGGCCGGCAGGTTAATGCCCACGCTCGCCGCCTCCACGCCGGCGTCGTCATCGCCGCGCGCCTCGGCCACCGCCTGGCCCAGCATCTGCGTAAACAGGTCAAAGCCCACGCTCGACAGGTTGCCGTGCTGCTCGGCGCCCATAAGCGAGCCGGCGCCGCGAATCTCCAGGTCGCGCATGGCGATGCGCATGCCGCTGCCCAGGTCCTGGAACTCGGAAAGTGCGGTCAGGCGCGCCGTCGCCTCCTCGGTGAGTGGCAGCTCGCCCGGGAACATAAAGTACGCGTAGGCCTGCGTGGCAGAGCGACCCACACGGCCCTTGAGCTGATAGAGCTGCGCCAGGCCTAGGCGCTGCGAATCCTCGATGATGAGCGTGTTGGCGGTCGCGTTGTCGATGCCGCTCTCCACGATGGTCGTGGCGATGAGCACGTCGATCTTTTTGGTCGCGAACTCGATCATCACGTCCTCGACCTCGCGCGGGCTCATCTTGCCGTGCGCCACGCCCACGCGCGCCTCGGGCGCGGCCTCGTGCACGCGCGCCACGGCGTCGTCGATGGTCTTGACGCGGTTGGACACGTAGTACACCTGACCGCCGCGGCCCACCTCCAGGCGAATCGCCGCACTTACCACGTCAGGGTCGTACTCCCCCACGTGCACGATCACGGGACGACGCCCGGTCGGCGGCGTGGTGATCAGGCTCATATCGCGCACGCCGCTCGTGGCCATCTGCATGGTTCGCGGAATCGGCGTTGCCGAAAGCGTGAGCACGTCAATCTGCTCACGCAGGTTCTTGAGCTGCTCCTTGTGCTGCACGCCAAAGCGCTGTTCCTCGTCGATAATCACCAGGCCCAGGTTCTTGGGGTTCACATCGGCCGAAAGCAGGCGGTGCGTGCCGATGAGCACATCGATCATGCCCTCGGCGAACGCCTTGAGCGCGCGCTTTTGCTGCGCCGGGGTGCGGAAGCGGCTGAGCACTTCGACCTCGAGGCCAAACGGGGCAAAGCGCTCAAAGAACGTCTCGTAGTGCTGCTGGGCCAGAATGGTCGTGGGGCAGAGCACCATGACCTGGCGGCCGGAGTCCACGCACTTAAACGCCGCGCGCAGGGCAACCTCGGTCTTGCCAAAACCCACGTCGCCGCACAGCAGGCGGTCCATGGGCTTGGGCGCCTCCATATCGGCCTTAATGTCGGCGATGGCCTCCAGCTGGTCGCGCGTCTCGTCGTAAGGAAAGCTCTCCTCCATCTCGATCTGCTCGGGCGTGTCAGGCGGGCAGGCGATACCCGCGATTGATGAGCGGCGCGTATACAGGTCGACCAGGTCAAACGCCAGCTTTTTGGCGTTCTTGCGCGCCTTGTTGGTGGCGCGCGTCCAGTCGGCTGTGTTGAGCCTGGTCAGGCGCGGTTTGTCGCCGTCGGGGCCAACATAGCGCGTGATGCGGTCGACCTGCTCGAGCGGCACGTAGAGCTTGTCGCCGTCGGCATATTCCAGCAAAAAGTAGTCGCGCTCTTTGCCGCCCACTTCCTGACGCGCAATCTCGCTAAAGAGTGCGATGCCGTGAGTGGCGTGCACCACGTAGTCGCCCGGCTTAAACGGGAAGGTGATCTGCGTAATGTCCACCTTGCGGCGGCTGCGCGCGCGGTTGGCATCCATACGGGCGTTGAGGTCGGCGATCGAGAACACGGCCAGGTTGGCATCGGGCACCACCACGCCCTGCGGCAGGGCGGCATCGACAAAGGTCACGCGCCCGCGCGAGATGGTGGGCACGGCGGCACCGGCGGCAGCCTGGGCCGCGCCCGCCTCGAGCGAGCGGGCGTTGAGTGCGTCGGCCTTACGCTCGCGAATGGAAGCGTGGGCCTCCTGGCGTGCGGCACGGTCGGCGGAATCCGCCGCTGCCACGCGCACGCGGTCGCCGATAGCGCCGGCATTTTCGGGCGCCGCGGTCAGCGATTCCTCAAAGGTAATGCCCTCGTCGCCAAAGGTGAGCTCCATCGACTCACGCGCGCCGCGGTCGGGAATGGCAAACACGCAGGCATAGCGCTTGCCCACGACCTCCTGGATGCGCGTCATAAAACGGTTGTCCGAGCCTGCGATGGCAGGCTGCTCAATCTTGAGCTCGGCCGTCACCGCGCCGCCGGCACGAATGAGGCTTACGTAGTTCAGGCGCTGCTGGGCACCAAAATCGAGCTGTTGAGCGCGCACGTACAGACCGTCCAGGCGGTCAATCCCCGCCTCGCCGGCACGGGCCTCGATATCCTCGTAGGCACGCAGGCAGTCGTCGAACAGCGAGCGCGGCTCGGACAGAACCACGAGTGCCTTGCCGCTCACGTGCGCCAACGGGCTTACGGTCTGGCCGTACATCACCGGCAAAAAGCGGTCGAGCTCGGGCGTGACGATACGCGCATCCACCATCTCGAGCAGCGCCGCCAGTTTGCTGTCGTCCTGACTGGCGCGATAGAGCGCCACGTGCATGTTGTGGACGGCATCGTCGGTAAGCGCCAGCTCACGGCAGGGGAAGATCTCGATGCTGTCCTCGTTGCCGATGGTTTGGCCCGTGGAGCTCACCATGCGGCGGATGCGGTCGATCTCGTCGCCAAAAAACTCAATGCGCACGGGCGCCTTTTCCTGTGCGGGAAACACCTCGACGGTGTCGCCGTGCACGCGGAACAGACCGGGCGCGTCGGCGGCGCCGGCATTGGTGTAGCCCATGCCCACCAGGCGCTGCGGCACCTCGTCGAAGGGAATCTCCTCGCCCACCGCAAAGGTGGTGGACTCCCAATAGCGGCTCTCGACCGGCGGCACGCAACGCAGTAGCGCGCGGGCCGAGGCGACCATGATGCAGTTATCGCCGCGCACGATGCGCCCTAAAGCCTCGCAGCGTTGGGCCACCTCGGCGTCGTCGGGCGCCCGCTCACGCCATGGATAGTCTTTGCGCTCGGGAAAGCGGCACACATGCGCCAGACCCACATAGGCGGCCAGGCTGCGCGCGGCGCGATCGGCCGCGTCCTCGCCGCTCACGATGTAGACCGTGGGACGCGGACGGCGCGCAAACTGAGCTGCCGCCATGAGCGTGCGGCCCGACTGCGACACGGCCAGCGTCACGTCCTCGCCGGCATCGAGTCCGGCCTCGACGGTCTGCAGCGCCTCGGCAGTGTAGAGCTGCGCGGCTATACGGTGAATGAGCATGCTGTTCCTCCGGCATCGCAACGCCAAAAGCCCGCCGGGGCAAGCTCGGCGGGTCGTACGTCAAATACATTGTCTGTCATGGTAGCGCATGGAGAGGACTCCGGCTCAAGGGCAAACCCAGCCCCGCAAAAAACGCCAGACGAAGATGCGTTCCGCCCTACCCCGCTACGCGCACGCTGGGGCACAAATCTGCCAGCGGACACTCGTCACACTTGGGTTTGCGGGCGTCGCAGATCTCGCGACCGAAGGTGATCCACTGGTGGTTGACCGACTCCCAATACTCGCGCGGCAAAATCTTGAGCAGATCCTGCTCGGTCTTGAGCGGCTCCTTGGCATGCGTCTTGGGGCTCAGCATCAGGCGGTGCGCAATGCGGTTGACGTGCGTGTCCACCGCAATGCCCTCCACGATGCCATACCCCACGTTGAGCACGATGTTCGCCGTCTTGCGTCCCACGCCCGGCAGCTTCACGAGTTCCTTCATGTCGGCCGGCACCTCGCCGCCATAGTCGGCGACGATCATCTGCGCGGCCTCGACGGCATGCTTGGCTTTGCTCTTGTAGAAGCCGAGTGACCTGATGGTGTCCGCCACGTCAGCCACGCTCGCCCCGGCCATGGCCTCGGGCGTGGGCCACTGGGCAAACAGCCGCGGCGTCACCTTGTTGACCTGCGCATCGGTCGTTTGCGCCGAAAGCAGCACCGCGATCAGCAGGCGGAAGGGATTCTCGTGGTCCAAAAAGCACTCGACCGGGCCATAGCGACGGTTGAGGCGCTCACACACCTCGATGGCGCGCTCGCGCTTGGCGGCATTGGTCTCGCGTGGCATAACGACTCCTCGGCTCAACGGCACAATAAACTGATAGGCACAATTGTCCCACGTCCGAGACGCTTACGCCTCCAAGAATGCGCCGGTCTGACGACTCCACAGGCTCGCGTACTCGCCGCCCGCCTCGACGAGCTGCACATGCGTGCCGTCCTCGACGATCTCGCCATCCGCCAGCACCACAATGCGATCGAGCGCCGCCACGGTGGACAGGCGGTGCGCCACCACAATGGAGGTACGTCCACGCATCAGGTTTTCGAGCGCCTCCTGCACCAGCGCCTCGGACTCGCTGTCGAGGGCAGAGGTCGCCTCATCGAGCACCAGAATCGGCGCGTCGGTTAGGATGGCGCGGGCGATAGCCACACGCTGACGCTGGCCGCCCGAGAGCTTAACGCCACGCTCGCCCACCATGGTGTCAAAGCCACGGGGCAAGCGGTCGATAAACTCCAGGGCATTGGCCAGGCGCGCCGCCTCACGAATCTGCTCATCAGTGGCGTTGGGACGACCGTAGGCAATGTTTTCGCGAATGGAGCGGTGAAACAGCAGCGCCTCCTGCGGCACGTAGGCAACCTGGCGGCGAAGGCTCTGCTGCGTACAGCGCGAGACGTTCTGGCCGTCCACGAGCACGCGGCCGCCCTGCACATCGTCCAAGCGCAGCAACAGCTTGGTAAGCGTCGACTTGCCCGAGCCCGATTTACCCACCAGGCCCACGCGCTGGCCCGCCGCCACGTGAAGCGTCAGGTCGTCGAACACGTTCTCGCCCGCCGCGGCGTCACGATATGCAAAGCTCAGGTGCTCAAAATCAATCGCACCTTCGGTCACTTTAAGCTCGGGAGCGTTCTCGTCGTCTGCCACCAGACGCGGCTCGTCCAGCACGCGCGTCATCTCGGCCGCATCGCCCAAAGCGCGGTTGATGCGCTGCATCATGGAACTCACGTAGTTCAGACGCATGGTGAGGTTATAGGTGTAGGTAAAGATCATGACGAGCGAGCCGGCCGAGATGCCAAACCACGCGTTGCCGCCCGCCACAAACACACTCACCACGGCCATGGTGATGACGATAAGGCCCGAGGTCGTAAAGTTGCGCTGCATCATGGCGTGCATCGAGACCGTCTCGGCGTCGCGCGCGGCACGATCGGCGGCGTCGAACAGATCGCGTTCAAAGTCCTCGCGCCCGCAGGTCTTGACGGCCAGGATGTTCGTGACCGCGTCGGACAGCACGCCCGAGAGCTTGTTTTGCGCGGCGGACGTCGCGGCCGAAAGCGGCATGATGCGCTTGTACATAAGCCAGACAAACGCAATGTAGACGACCATGATGCACACCAGGATCACGGTAAACGTCGGCACCACCGGGGCGAGTGCGGCCACGGTGCAGATGACCGAGGTGATGGTGGGGATGAGCGAATACACCGTCACGTCGACCAGACCCGTGTAGCCGCTCATAAAACGGCTTGTCTGGCTCACAAGCGATCCGCCAAAGCGGCTGGCATGGAATGTCATGGATTGGTTGGAGAGCGTGTCGAAGCATAGACGCGCCAGGTGATAGTTGCCCGCAATCTCGAGCTTGTAGACGGTGTAGTCCTGCAGCTTGGAGAGGATCTGACCCACCAGGTTAACGAGTACGAGCGCCAGGATATAGGGGCCAAAGACCTCAAACACCTGGTCACCCGCCACGGGGCCGGCCTGAACGCGGTCAACGATAAGGGCCATCACGTAGGTGTTGGCAAACGTGAGCAAAAAGATGTAGCCCGCCGACGAGAACACCGAGAGAAAGACAATCAGCGGCTGTGTGCGCGTGACGTCCCAAAAACGCTGAAGCGTGCGGCGAACGGTGGAGCGTTTGAGCGGGCTGGTGCTTCTCTGAGACATGGGCTTCCTTTCGCGTCTGATAGGGCGAAACGCCATTGTTGCACATTGGAGCACGCTTCAGACAAGTGCGATACGAAAACCGGTGGGGCGCCCGCGTTTGCGCCGGTGCCCCACCGTCTTGTTGCAATTAGTCCTCGTCTTCTTGGTCCGCGAGAAGGCTCGCGGACGTGAGTCCCAAGATCCCATCGGCTTGGCCGGCGTCTTCCAGCGCGTCGATGTCCTTGAGCTTGCGCTCCATGACGTTGGTGCGCGTGGTGATGATACCCTCGACCGTTTTGCCCGCGGTCTCGATCTGCTGCTGGGCGCGGCGCAGCGCCTTTTGATAGCGCGGCAGCTCGGCCTTGACAGCGGAGAGCACGCGCAGTACATCGTCGGTGCGTTTTTGCAGCTTAAACGTTTGGTAACTCATCTGCAGGCTGTTGAGAATGGCCGCCATGGTGCTAGGGCCGGCAACGTTGACATGATAGTCGCGGCCCAGGGTCTCGATAAGCCCGGGGCGGCTGACGACCTCAGCGTACAGCCCCTCAAACGGAACGAACATGATGCCAAAGTTGGTGGTCACGGGCACGCTCAGATACTTTTCGCAGATGTCCTTTGCCTCACGCTTGACCATAGCGTCAAGCGTCTTGCGCGCGGCGGCGACGGCATCCGCGTCGCCCGACTCCTGGGCATCGAGCAGATGCTCGTACGCGTCGCCCGGGAATTTGGAGTCAATCGGCAGCAGTACGGGGTCGCCCTCGTCTACCGGCAGCTTGACGGCAAACTCAACACGCTCCGAGGCGCCGGGCTTGGTGGCAACGTTTTCCAGATACTGATCGGGTGTGAGGATATCCGCCAGGATCGCGCCCAGCTGCACCTCGCCCAAAATGCCGCGCGCCTTGACGTTACCCAGCACGCGCTTAAGGTCGCCCACGCCAGTGGCGATAGATTGCATGTCGCCCAGGCCCTTGTACACGGCCTCGAGCTGGTCGCTCACCTGCTTAAACGATGCAGACAGACGGTCGTTGAGCGTGCGAGAGAGCTTCTCGTCCACCGTCGCGCGCATCTGATCGAGCTGCACGTTGTTGTCTTTGCGGATGGCGCCCAGCTGAGCATCGACCGTCTCGCGCACCTTGTCCAGGCGATGCTCGATGCCCTCGCGATTGGCGCCGAGCTGTTGGGCCGTCTCACGGCGCAGGTCATCCATCCGGTCACCAGCTTGCGAGAACTCGCGTGCGATGGCCAGGTAACGTTGCTGCTCCACGGCCGCATCGGTCGTCTGCTGCTGCGCGATGGCATTGGCCGTGCGGCGTGTTTCGGCCAGCGCGACGTTCAGGGCATCGAGCGCGTTGTTGGCCTGCTCGAGTGCTGCCAGCGTTTCCGCGCTACTGTCGCCACGCTCCCGCAACTCGGCACGAAGGCCCTTGAGCTGCAGGGCACAGGCCGCAGCGACCCCCACCGCCACCAAAGCAATCACAATAAGTGCAATATCAATTGCAGACATAAACTCCGCCCAACAAACCCAATCGATCATCAATCAAAACCGCGATCAATCTTACCCCGCCACACACACCGGGCGCCCGGCCCCTTCTTGGGCGCCCCTCTCCTCCGCATATTCCATAATGCGGCGCGCCGTTTTCCTGCTCACCTTTGAGTCATCGCCGGCCAAGTATGCGTATACGTTTCCTTTATTCAGGCGCAGAGCACGGCAGAGGCCATAGCGCGTTACACCCGATTCCTCCAATGCTTCCAGCGTTTTCTTTCTCATCAGGGCGTTCACCCTTCTATCGGCCGCCGGCTTTTCCTTCACCGCTCTATACGCACGCCAAACGTTGGCATAACGATTAGGGAGCTCACTTTTGGCGCATAGAGACGCCATGCTACCCGCTTGACCGTACAAGGATAAAACGTCTCGATAATCCCGTTCCATCCACGAGCCCTCGGATAAACCCAGAACGTATTCGGCTTTTCCTTGCGCCAAAGCGAGCAAAAACAGAGCCTCCGCCACGCGCGGCGCATCCGTCGTCGCCTGCTCAACCAATTTTCTAAAACTCAGCGACTGCTGTCCGGATAGCTCTCGGCAATAGCCTTTTAAGAATCCCTCAAAGGTCAGATTCAACCGAGCACCTCCTTTTTGTATTACCTGTATCCCTTATTATTATTCATCTTCAATAATACTATTCAGTCGCACGACAGGACCCACAGGATGCAAGGATTCCACTCGTGGCGATAATCCCTACACCCTAGAAGTCCTAATGCGACAAACGCTAGCTCTCCCAGCCGGCGCGGATGGTTGTTATGACGTCATCTAGGCGCTGGCCCAGGGCCGCTAGATGTTGGAGCACCTCGTTGGGCGATGCACCGTTGAGGATGCACGTGAGGGCATACGACGCCAGAAAGATGGCCGCAAGCCCCAACGGGATGAGCACGATCATCGCCAACGTACGCAGGCGCTGGGCCCAGCGACGGCGACGCGCACGATGCTTGTCGAACGCGAGCTCCTGCGCATATGAATCTTGCTGTACGGAATAGGCCTCTGGCGCCGATTCACACCCGGGCACAGCTGCAGGTACAGCAGCGGGCACGACGTTTTGCACGGGCGCCTGGTTGGCAACCCCTTGCATTTGCATCTCCATGAGTCGTTGCTGCTGACGCAGCATGCGCTCAGCTTGTTGCTGCGGAGTCTCAAGAAACAGATCCATGCTGGCCTCCAAAATCGGAGCATTCGACGCTTACGACCAGCATCCCGCACCGCCATGACCGCGACAACGCAATCGCCGGCAATAGCCACAAAGTTTCTTTTGCTCAAAAGCTGTCGAAAAGCTCAACAACTCCCCTACCAGCACTTTCTCTGAGCTTTTTTCGCCAACAATCTTTTGGCCTTCCACCCTTACGCCAACTGACCAAAATCTAACCAATAGCTTGACGAAAATTGTGGAGACCGGGACCCCACAAAAACGTGCCGCCCCAAAAAGGGGCGGCACACAACCTTTTTTATCAGCTTTTCTGTATCGAGCACGCGACGACCCAACGCCGGAGCGCAAGGCGGGGAAATACCTTTGCCTCGCGCGACTCTGCGAAGCCGTGAGCGAGAGGGAAAGGTATTTCCCCGCCCTGCGCTCCGCAGCAGCCAGCGCCAAGCGCTAGTAGTTCACCACCTGCTCCTCAAAGTACGCCTTGGGGTGGTTACACACCGGGCACACCTCAGGTGCCTCGGCACCAACGTGCAGATGTCCGCAGTTCAGGCACTTCCACACCTTTACGCCCTCGCGCTCAAACACCTCGCCCGACTCAATGCGCTCGACGAGCTTGTTGTAGCGCTCCTCGTGGGCCTTCTCGACGGCGGCGACACCACGGAACTTCTCGGCGATCTCGACAAAGCCCTCCTCCTCGGCGGTCTTGGCAAACTCGTCGTACATCGTGGTCCACTCGTAGTTCTCTCCTGCGGCGGCATCGCGCAGATTGTCCAGGGTTTCGGGGACGGCGCCATCGTGCAGATACTTAAACCACAGTTTGGCGTGCTCGGACTCGTTGCCTGCGGTCTCGGCAAAGATGTTCGAGATCTGAACGTAGCCGTCCTTTTTGGCCTTGGAGGCATAGTAGCGATACTTGGTGTGTGCCTGGGACTCACCGGCAAAAGCGGTCTCGAGGTTCTTCTTGGTTTGGGAATTCTCAAAATCCATAGGTGTACTTCCCTTCAACGCATGCCGCCCGTAGGCTTCGAGCGGCCTCGTCTTTAGGATGCCCTCATGCCGGAAATCTAAACCTTACAATCCTGTTCTTCAGATTTGCACAGGCTAGATGCTCAGCCAGCGATCGCCCTCGGCTCGGCAAAAGCCCTCACGCTCCAGGTCGGCTAGAATGCCCGCAACAAGCTCGCACTCGACCGGCCCGCGACCGGCCGCCGTCTCCATTTCGTTAACGCCCATCACGGCATCAGCAAGCGTAATCCCCGCCGGCTGGCCATCGCGCGCTGCCAGCAACATGCGCACGATATGCGCGCGCTTTTGGCGACGTGAGCCCTCAAACTTTGATTGACGACTATAGCCCGCCGAGCGCCTGGACGGATTGGGCAACGTCTTTTTTAGATATGCGCCGTAATCTAGCAACGCGTAATACCACGCGCGCGGCGTGTCGGCATCATCGAGCGGCACGGCAAAGGGAGCGATCTCGTCGGGCGCCGTACCGGGGGCCGCCGGACAGGCCGCCTGAATCAGCGGCACCAGCTCGCGATCGGGAACAGCCGGTACATCGGGAAAGAAGTGATGCAGAAAGACCGTGCGCACGTTGGTCTCCAGATACACGCCTGGAAGGTCAAACGCAAACGACCGGATACCCTGCGCCGTTGCCGGGCCAATACCAGGCAGAGCGACCAAGTCACGCGTCTCACGCGGAAACTCCCCGCCCCAATCCTCTACAACCCGTTGAGCGGCCCCGTGAAGCGCCAGAGCGCGTCGGTTGTAGCCCATCCCCTGCCAAGCGTCCAAAACATCGGAAGGCGCGGCCTGGGCAAGCGCCTGCACGGTCGGAAAGCGATCGAGCCACGCCGGCATGCGCGTCTCCACGCGCGGCACCTGCGTCTGTTGCAGCATGACCTCGGAAAGCCAGATGATATACGGGTCGCGCGTGCGGCGCCACGGAAGGTCGCGATAACGCAGGACCCCTTCCGAACGAATCATCGAACGAAAGGGGTCCTGAATCATGGCAATGCTCCTTATGCTGCGCTATTCCTCCCGGCAAGCGCACGCGCAGGTGGCGTACTCGGGAAACGCATCGCGGTCGGCGAACTTGGGATCAACAGCCGGGAATTGGCGATGGGCGACGATATCGCCGAGCGAAACGGAATCGAGATAGTCGCGCATCAACGCCTGGGCTCCGGCCCACAGGGGATGATAGCAGCACGTGCCCATGCGCGCACAGTCGCCATCGGGCGCGGTGCAGTCGTTCATAACCATGGGGCCCTGAACAGCCTCGACGACCTGGCGGATGGTGACATCGTCCGGACTGACCTTGAGACGCATGCCACCGTGAACGCCACGCAGGCTCTCCACAATACCGGCCTGGACCAAACCGTGCTGAATCGAGCGGGCAAACGAATACGGGACATTGACCTCTTCGGCAGCGGTGCGAACAGAAAGCAAACGCTCCGGATCCTCGGCAAGCATCGCCAGCATACGAAGGGCGTAATCAGTCTTCCTCGATATGTCCATTTTTCCCCTTTCAAGGAATACGAACAGCTCGAACGAGCTCCGGGGCCGAGCTTGTGTCGAGACGCTAAATGACCGCCAGGACATCCAAATGGTAAATCGGATATCCACTGAGTGCCGCGCTTGGAGCGAAATGCATCAGATGCGGCGCACAGTGCAATTTAGTATAACCTAACCCCCTGTCTCGTTGAACAGGTGTTGCGCAACAAAGCTGCTGTTTAGACAGATATACTTATTGGATTTTACTTGCGTTCCCGAAGGCGCGGGGATTCTGGGCAAAGATGCATCAGGGCGATCGTTCTATCGAAACAAAGTGTATCAAACGCAAAAAGCCACGTCCGAAGACGTGGCTTTAATTGCGTTGGCGGGAAGTACGGGGCTCGAACCCGCGACCTCCGACGTGACAGGCCGGCGCTCTAACCAAACTGAGCTAACTCCCCAGGCAGGCGTTCGCGTTTGTTTCCGCTCGCGTGCGCTGCGGGGATTAGTATACACAGAAGTCTGTCCGGCGCGCAACAACTTTTTTGAAAAATTTTTTGGGGCCATCCGGGAGGGCTTCCGGGGCTGAGGGCGGGGGTTAAGTTTGCTGCTCTACAGTCCTGCGCAAGACGGAAAGCACATTAAGTGCTTTCCTTTGCGTGCGGAACTCGCGACAAACTTAACCCCCGCCCTCAGCCCCGGAAGCCCTCCCTGCCGTCACTTTCTTCAACCAGTTCTTGTTGCTCGCCGCTTCGCGGCTCGGCGGCCCCGTTCTCCGTGGCGGGGTTGTCTTAGATTCTTGTTGGGACTCTGCCTTTGGCTTAAAGAAATACGAGGGACGCATCTGCATCCCCCGTTTTTGTTGCGGTTAGTCCAAGTCAATAAACTTAGTGCTCAGTATCTTGCCATCTTTTACTAGCATTCTGGCCATGGTGGGGCCTCGGGTGCCTCTGGGGTAGCTGGCGCTGCCCGGGTTGAGGACTAAGCAACGGCCCACTTGGGCTTCTTTGGTTACGTGGGTGTGGCCGTTGATGGCTACGTCTACGGATCCCACCGGAAGGTCTTCGCGGTAGTGGGCTACGGCGAATTTGAGGCCTTCGTAGGTAAAGAGAGCAAGACGGTCTACATCGGGGCCGTAGTCGCGGTAGTAATCGTTGTTGCCCAGTACGGCCCGCACGGGGGCGATGGTGCATAAGTGCTCGTAGTCCATCTCTGACGTGAGGTCGCCGGCGTGGATGATCAGGTCTGCACCCTCAAGCTCATCCAGGAGCGCAGGCGAAAGATAGCCGTGGGTGTCCGAGATGATGTCGATACGCTTGGCGCTTGCACTGTTCATGGGATCCCTTCCGCAAAAAACGATTCGGCAGATACATACAAAAAAGGCCCCACGGCTCCGCAGACGATGGGTCTACAGGGCTGCGGGGCCAGTGTGCTAGAGACTCAGAGCCTTCTTGAGCGGCACGACGCGGCGGCGCGAAACCGGCACGCGTTCGTCGACGCCCGTAATGCCCAGCTGGATGGCACCCGAGGGCACCGTCTCGACGTCCGTGACGCACGCCAAGTTGACGATATAGCGGCGGTGAACACGGAAGAAGCCAAAGTCGCAGAGCTTAGCCTCAAACTGCGCCAACGAGGTCGTCGACAAAAAACGATCGTCGACGGTATAGATGCAGGAGTAATCGTCCTTGGCCATGATAAAGCGAATGTCGTCCACGGGAATAAGCACCTTGCGGCCGCCCTTTTCCACCGGGATACGCTCGATGGTCACCTTGCTGTCCGTAACCGGCTTGGCGCGTTGCATGACCTTCTCGATCGCGCGATCCAAGCGAGCTTCCTCGACCGGCTTCATCAGATAATCGACGGCATCCACGTCGAATGCCTCGACCGCATGGTCGCTATACGCAGTCACAAACACGATCGCCGGCGGATTTTTGAGCTTATGCAGCGCCTCGGCAAGTTGCAGGCCCGAGGCACCGGGCATCGAGATATCGAGAAACACGACATCCACGCGACTTTCCATAAGCATCTCGATGGCGGAGCGAACGCTCGACGCCTCCGTGATCGTGCCGATCTTGCCCGTTTGCTCGAGCAGGAAGCGAAGCTCCGAGCGAGCCGGCGCCTCATCATCCACAATCATCGCACGCAGCATAGGGATAAAACCTTTCGTCAACTAACTACGCCGGGCATCCGTCGCATGACGTTGAACCCGTAGCCTTTTATTTTACTCTTGAATGTCAAAGATGCTCTCTGACAAATCAAGATGAAGGAGCACTTTAGTGCCCTTGCCCGGCGCCGATTCGACACGCGTATAGGAATGCGGCCCATAAAAGCGGTGAATGCGCTCCGAAATATTGTGCATGGCCACACCGGCGCCGCCACCCTGGGGAGAGCTGGCGTCGGGACGGGCAGAGCGCTCGTCAAACAGCCTGGCGGCGGTACCCTCATCCATGCCCACGCCATTATCGGCCACGGCAATCAAGATTGCATCCTCGCCGTCTTGGTGAACGGTCACGTCGATCCTCAGGGCGTCGTCATCGCCCATACCATGACGTACGGCGTTCTCGACAATCGGCTGGATCACGAACGCCGGCACCAGCGTATCTTCCACGTCCTCGGACACATCGAACGTCGCAAGCACGCGGTCCTCGCCAAAGCGGGCCTTCTCAAAGGTAAGGTAGCGCTTGGTCTGTGCAACCTCGCGCGAGACCGGAATAAGCGATCCCGAGTTGTCGAGCGTGGCACGATAGAACGATGAGAACTCACGAAGCAGTTCGCGGGCCCGCAGCGGATCGGTGCGCGTAAACGATGCAATGGTGTTCAGCGTGTTGAACAGGAAGTGCGGGTTAATCTGCGCCTGCAGCGCACGCACCTCGGCGCGCGCCGTGAGTTCCTTTTGCACCTCGAGCTCGTGGATGGCGAGCTGCGTGGACAAGATCTCGGCAAAGCCCGAGGCAAGCGCGTACTGGGTACGGTCGACGGCGCGCGGGGTCTTGTAGTAGAACTTGAGCGTGCCGACGGTACGATCGCCTACCTTGATGGGGGCGATAATGCCGGCGGGAACTTGGTTGTGCGAGCCGTCCGAGCCCACGACATCCACCATACGGTTGAACGACTGCACGATGCCATGTTCGATAACGTAGCGTGTGGCAAGCGTGTGGATGGGAGAATCTGGCAGTAGTTTTTCCTCAAACTCTCCCGCGCAGGCAAGCACGTTGCCCTCGTCGGTGATGGCCACCGTCATGGCGCGCGTCTCGGGCAAAATGCGCCGGCACACCAAACGCGCCGACTCCTGCGTCAGACCGCCCTTAATGTCCTCGAGCATGGCCGAGGCCACCGAGAGCGTCTCCTCGGTGTACTGGGAGCGCACCGAATCGGGATTGAGCGTCAAAAAGATAAAGATGCACAGAAAGATGCACAGCAGCGCGCAGGCAATCACCGTGGCGATCGGCTCGATACCGGTCACCAAGGCAAAAATAAAGTACACCAGCACGCAAATGGCGCAGGCAACGGCAATGATGCGAAAGATTGATATTGAACTATCGCGCTGGGCGCGGCGGTCGATCATTCGGCCCCCTCCAGGATACTGATCAGTTGTGCGTCACGCCAAAGCCCGTCCATGATCTTGGGCCAAAAGCTCTGGAAACGCAGGTAGCTTGCAGCGTTTTGGCGCGCATAGGCCTTTGCCTCGCCGATACCATGGCGCCAGATGCGCAGGTAGCCCTCATGCTCGCGGGTAAACACGCTGCGGACCATAGCGGTCTTGCGCACGCGGTCGTCGAGCTCGCGCGAAATCCACGGGCCCGGGTAGGGCATGAGTGATGCCGCCGTAACGGGAATGAGCTCCTTTTGATGCGCGGCGAATGTCAACTTGGCCCGTTCGTAGTACCAACGGTATACATCCTGCATAAAGCGCGGTGAGCGCTTTTCGGACTCCGGAGGCAGATGGCGCACGGTCCACTCGTTATCGAACCACACGTCGTAGCCAAACATGCGCATGTTAAAGAGGTAATCCAAGTCCTCGCCGCGGGTGATAAACGGGTC
Source organism: uncultured bacterium (assembly GCA_905214105.1). GTDB lineage: Bacteria > Actinomycetota > Coriobacteriia > Coriobacteriales > Coriobacteriaceae > Collinsella. The sequence goes on along the minus strand of CAJMKK010000002.1, from coordinate 308,263 downwards.
AAAGGCCACACGCGTAAAGGCGCGGGCGTGCAGGGCCATCAGGCCGCCGCACACGTAGTTGGAGCGCGAGATGCGGGTGCCCGAGAGCGCCTTTTTCATCCAACGGTTGAACTCGATGCGCTTGGTCCACCAACGATGGCAGATGCCCGCCTTGTCCGTGGGAGCCAGCGGCGAGCCGTCGCGATCGTAGAAATAGCCGCTCTTGACCAAGATCGGCAAGCCCTGACGCGTCTGCTGCCCCAACGCATAGGTCGCGCGCTTCATAAAGTCGGCGTCGATGACAGTCTCATCGTCATCCAAAAAGATAACCGCGTCATGCCCCAGCACAGCGGCGCAGGCTAGCCCCATGTTGCGGATGGCACCGTAGCCTCGCAGGCTCACGCACTCGCCCGAACCCTTGGGCGCGATCTGAGCAACCCGGTCTGCGATGCGCGAGGCCTGGGTGTTGGTGACAACGGTGACCTTGAGCGTGGGATGCGCGTCGACAATCTCGCGCACGCGCAGCGACACATCGGCTGTGGCAGAAACGGGACAGACCACCAAAAGGATGATGCGCGGGATGTCACGTACCTGCTCAAGCGAGGCCAGGCAGCGGTCGAGTTCGGGATTGTCGGCGTTGAGTCGCGTCGAATGATCATAGGTGCCAGGGGCGTTTGCGCAAGCGTCATCGCCCGCCCAATACGTTGGAATCACGACCGTGGCGTTCATGCCTCACCCTCCCTGCAACACAAAAACGGGACGCCGCCAAACACAGGCGACGCCCCGCGACCTAGCTGATTCCATCATACCCACTTGGGCAAATCATTGCTCGCAAGTCGCAATGTTTATTGCGGATAACCCCAAAAGAGTATCGCGGCGGACGCAATTACCGGCAAGTTCCTATGCGGCCTGCTCTGCCGTCTGAGACATGCGGGACAGACGGACCAGCAGCGCAAAGCCCACCACCAGCAGCACGCCGATAGACAGGACGCCCAGCGAGGGGTTGCCGGTCAGCGAGGTGACGACCGACACCAAGAAGGTGCCCATAACACTTGCATAGCGGCCAAAGATATCAAAGAAGCCGTAGTACTCGTTGGACTTTTCCTTGGGGATAATGCGGCCAAAGTAGCTGCGGCTGAGCGCCTGCACGCCGCCCTGGAACAGGCCGACCAAAATGGCAAGCACCCAAAACTCAAAGGCAGTCTTGAGGAAGAACGCGGCAAAGAGCACGATGCCCATATAGGCGGCGACTGCCACCAAGATCATGTTGAGCGTGCCCACGCGGCCGGCGAGCTTGCCGTAGATGATGGCGGACGGGAAAGCCACAAACTGCGTGACGAGCAGTGCCAGGACCAACTGGGTCGAATCGATGCCCAAGGCCGATCCATAGCTGGTTGCCATGGAGATGACCGTGTGCACGCCATCGATATAGAAGAAGAACGCGATCATGTAGACCAGCACGGTCTTGTTGTGGGCGATCTCGCGCATGGTGTGTCCGACCTCGGAGAACACACCGCCCACGATGTGGCCGATAGTATCCTCGGGACCGCGCTCGCGACCGTACTTTTGCTTATAGGTGCGAATGAGCGGCAGGGTAAAGATGAGCCACCAGGCACCAGTGATGATAAACGACAGACGCGTTGCCAGCATGGTAGGGACGCCAAGAACGGGGCCACCCATGATGAGCGCCAGGCAGATGATGAACGGCACGGTGGAACCGATGTAGCCCCAAGCATAGCCCGAGCTGGACACGGCGTCCATGCGCTCGTCGGTGGTAATGTCGGGCAGCATAGCGTCGTAGAACGTCATAGAAGAGTTAAGGCCGATGGTGCACAGCACGTACACGGTCAAAAATGCCACGGCAGACATTGGGATAGCCTGCGCCAGGCAAAGCACCAGGCCCGTGAGGAAGAAGCCCAAGAAGAACTTGATCTTGTTGCCGGCGTAGTCGGCAAGCGCGCCCAGAATGGGCATGAGCATGGCGATGACCAGCGAGGCGATCGTCTGCGCATTGCCCCAGGCGACCACCAGGTCGGCCGAGGAAGCGCCGGTATTGATGGCGTTAAAGTAAATGGGCACCACCGAGGTATTGAGCAGCACGAGGGCCGAATTGCCCACATCATACATAACCCAGTTACGCTCGAGCTTGGTGTATTTCATGGACAGGGACCCTTCGTATTCGCCCGATATGCAGTTAGTTCATCGTACCCCAATTGTCCAGAACCGCCGGTAAGGATTCGGCAAAGGGGCACGCACGGGCCCTATTCCTCGCGGTCGAACTCCTCATCGGCATTGAGCACGCGACCGCTGTAGTTGACGTGACTGGTAACGGCATCCATGTCACCGGTCTCGATAAAACGTGCGACCGTGCATTCGTAATCGACCAGCGCACGATCAAAAACCTCGGGGAAACTCTCGTTCGAGACCTCGTCGGTAAAGGGATTCTTCCATGTCAGATGGCCCAGGTTACCGGTGCGCTCGGGCAGCTCCGTCGTCACGCGATGGGCAAGGCCGTCGAGCAGCGAGTAGTCGTGCACCAAGCCCTCAACCAGCGAGATCGCGCGCGTCTTTGCGGAGCCGGCCGGCTCAATCGCGCGGTAAAGTCGCTGCATATTGGCAACGGCAGCACCGTACTCCCCCGCCGGAATGTCAATGCCGTACACGCGTCCGGCAACATAGCTCATCAGCACGCCGGCCACGCGATTGATGCGATCGGTGGTGACGATCTCGCCCGCCGGCGGGTAATCGTCAACCGTGGCGCCATCGCGTTTAAGCTGCAGCATCAGTACATCCAGGTCGCTCTCGATCACAGCATGGACCTGACTGCTCGAATCCTCAAGCTCTGAATCGGACTCCACGATGCCAAACTGCTGCTCATAGACAAAGGGGTGGGCGTTGCGGTCGAGCACGTAATGAGACAGCAGGCCCAGCGCAAAGGCGCGACCCAAGCTGGCGTCGCGCGGCAGCAGATGCGACACGCCGTCGCGCAGGCACGCGAACTGGCGAGACATGCGCGACCGATGCATGACCTGCGCCAGCAGCGTGCAGTCGGAAACACGCGGTGTCAGAATGTGAAAGAAAAACGGGTCGGGGCCTTGGTTGCCCAAGATAAAGGCAATGCGCTCTTCATCGGACGTTATGACGCCCTGCGGAAGACGGTCGATGCTTTCCTCGCCAAACAGATGATGGGTGATAAGCGCGGGCATAATGATCCTTTCGATTTCATTCGATGCCACCCATTATGCCCACCGCGCGCCCATGCCAAACCTGCGATGGTAAACGACAGCACGCAAGCCTCTTACGCAAGCCCCAGGTGCGACTTGACCTCGGCGGCACGACGACGGGACACCGGTACCGTCGAGTTCACGCGGTCGAGCCTGAGCTCCATCAACCCCGTGGAGCCAATCTCAACATTGTGCACGTCTTCCAAATTGACCAGGTAGCTGCGATGAACGCGAATAAAGCCCTCGGAGTCCAAGCGACGCTCGAGCGAAGAGATCGACTCATTGATCAGGTACGTTCCCTCGGCGCAGATGGCGTTGCAAAAATCGGCGCGCGCCTCAAAGTAGCAGACGTCTGCGGCGGGAATGAACACCTTTTTGCCCCCGCGGTCCACCGTCAGACGCAAAGGCTGGCGCGGAGCGTGGATAACACGACGGACACCCAAGGCCGCCTCGATCTTGTCGAGTGCCTTTGACAGGCGTGCGTCCTCGACCGGCTTGACGACATAATCGACGGCATCGAGGTTATAGGCATCAGCCGCATACTCGGCAAACGCCGTCACAAACACCACGACCGGCGGCGTCTTTAGGTTCTGCAGCGTCTCGGCAAGCTCAATTCCCGAGCGACCGGGCATGGTAATGTCTAAAAACAACACGTCGGGCTTGTTCGACAGAATCGACTCCACGGCTTCGGTGACATTGCCCGCCTCGGCAATCTGACCCACACGCGTATCCTTTTCCAACAGATAGCGTAGCTCAGCCCTAATTGGGGGCTCGTCATCAACCACCAAGATGTTCCAGCCTTCGGACATATGTGCTTCCCCTCTTTTTCTCTCAATCCAACCGCGTGCTACGCCGTCAACGGCGCCGGCTCATGCGGCTCGCCGTTCAGCTCGACGATGACCTGCGTTCCCACGCCCTCCTGGGACTTCACGCGCATGCCGGAATCTTCTCCGTAAAAGAAATGGATGCGCTGAAGCACGTTAAAGAGCGCCAGGCCGCAACCTCGCTTGACGGAGCCGTCGGCGGTAATGCTCTCGGGCTCCTCTCGGCGATGTTGCTCAAACAGATGCGCGCAGACCTCTTCGCTCATACCGATGCCGTCGTCCTCGACGATGATCTCCAAACCGTCATCGGTCTCGAAAGCCCTAACATGAATAGAAAGCGGCTCGGTCTCGCGCTGCGCGTGCTTGATGCAGTTTTCGAGCAACGGCTGCAAGATAAACGGCGGCACCATGCAATCGCGCACCTCAAAGTCGATATCGACCGAGACGCGCAGACGGCCGTCGCCATAACGAGCCTGCATAAGATTGATATAGCGAGTGCCCTGTTCCACCTCGTGCTCGAGCGTTGTGAGGGTATCGGAATCAGAAAGCGTCTGACGGTAGTAATTGGAAAAGTCGATCAGCAGCGACCTGGCCTTGTCCGGCTCGGTACGTACGAGCGACACGATGGTGCTGATGGTATTGAATAGAAAATGAGGATCGACCTGCGATTGCAAGGCGCGCAGCTCCACGCGGGCCGTAAGCTCGTCCTGGCGCTCGAGCTCAAAGCTTGCAAGCTGCGTGGAAATGAGGTCGGCAAAGCCCGAGGCAAGCGCCGTCTGGCGCATATCGATGCTGCTCAGACGGGGATAATACAGCTCGAGCGTGCCCACGCAATGCCCGCGCACGGTGAGTGGTGCGACGATACCGGCGCGCAGGCGCGGAAAGTAGCCACCTGTCTCGGTCGAGGCATCGCGCGAGAAAACGCTTTGCTCACCGCTGTTGATCACGTTGAGCGTAGTCCGCAGTACCACCGGGGTGCCCGCGGGGCATTTTGCCGAGTCCTCGCCCCAGCTTGCCAACACCTGCTTGCCGTCGGTAAAGCAGATGGCAGAGGCGATAGTTTCGGACAGGATGATCTTAGAGGCGCCCAGGGCAGCTTCGGGCGTAAGGCCGCGCGACGTGTAGGCGAATATTTTTGAAGCGATGGCGAGCGTGCGGTCGGTTGCGCTCGATGTGAGGTCATCGGGAACGACAAAGACGTACGAGAAGAAGAAGCACAGCATGACCAAGCCGGCAATGACGACAACGGCCGGAACAGGATTGGGATTATCGGTTAGATCCCAGATGAGCAGCAGGATAAGCAGCGGAACGACAATACCGAGCAAGATGGCTTGAACCACATGCTGAGCGGTACGAAAGACCTTGGTAGAGTTGTAGCTCTTGCCCAGAATCAGCCTATTGAGATCCACCGTCATCTCCTTCTTACTGACGCACCCCATAGCAATAAAGAGGGCCGCAAGCGACCCTCTCCATTGCATTATGCAATCAAAAACTGTGTTTTACATCCAGCCATCGACAAACGGTATCTTAGGCGCTGTATTTGTTGGCCTCGCCAAAGGTGCCAGCCTCGACGATCCAGCCGTCCTTCATGATGACGTCCATGTTGTCGGTGTTGAGCACGTGGATGTCGGCGGCGACGTCACCGTTGACGACCAGCAGGTCGGCGCACTTGCCGGCCTCGATGGAACCGGTCTCGTCCTCGATGTGGCACATCTTGGCACCGTTGAGGGTGGCGCAGGTGATGGTCTCGACCGGGGTGAAGCCGATCTTGTCGACAAACTCGTACATCTCCTCGATGGAGCAGGTGCCGTACGGGGTGACGAAGGAGAAGGAGTCGGAGCCGATCGTCATGACGACGCCGCGCTTCTTGGCCTCGCGCAGGCAGTCGTAGTTGCGCTGCAGCTCCTTCTCGACCAGGGTGCCCTCGTACTTGTCGTGCAGCTCGGGGACGTAGACGGGCGGATAGGTGGCGTACCAGGTGGGCAGGAAGGCAATCGTCGGGGTGAAGAAGGTGCCCTGCTCGGCCATGAGGTCCATGGTGCGCTCATCGATATCGAAGCCGTGGATCAGCTGCTCGCAGCCAAAGCGAACGGAATCGTAGGCAGCGGCGTGGTTGTTGTAGCAGTGGCTCCACACGGGGATGCCGACCATCTTTGCCTCTTCGACCACGGCCTGGATCTCCTCGGAGCAATAGTGCTGGTCGCGACCGGAGTCCCAGCGCCAGATGCCGCCACCGGTAGCCCAGATCTTGATGGCATCGGGGTTCTCGCGCAGGCGACGACGGACGGCCTTGCGCAGATCCCAAGGACCGTCGACCTGGTCGCCCCAGGGATGCGATTCCTTGTTGAGCTCCTGGCTGCAGTGGTGGGAGTCACCGTGGCCGGCAACACGGCAGAAGCCGAGTCCGGTGGCCAGGACGCGCGGGCCCTTGAAGACGCCCTTGTCGATGCAGTCGCGAATCTGGATGCCAAAGCGGCCGATCTCGCAGACGGTGGTGAGGCCGTGGGTGAGGCAGTCGTAGGCCTGCTTGACGGCGACGGCCTGCTTCTCGAGGAGCGGCTGCATGACCCAATCGGTGTCATCGTCGGTCAGGTTGCCCGAGAAGTGCAGGTGGGTGTCGATCAGGCCGGGAAGGACGGTCTTGCCGGCGGCGTCGATAACCTCAACGCCCTCGGGAAGGTCCTGCATGACACCGGCATACTCGATCTTGCCGTTATCGTCGACGAGAACGAGGGAGTTCTCGACCGGCTCGGCACCGGTGCCGTCGATGAGCTTGCCGCCAACGATTGCATACTTAGTGGACATGGTTCCTCCTTATGGATCCATATAGTGGGCGAGGCCATGTTGGGTTATGGCCTCACAAAGCTACCCAAGTGGTGCCGGGTTCGGTGCGCGGAAGAGAGGGGTCCGCGCACCCGATCCGCCCCGGCTAGGCGTTATTTTTTGCGGGAATTGGTGAAGGCCATGAGGGCCAGGCCAACGGCCAGCCAGCCGATCACGATGCTCCACTCCACCATGTTGAGGGAGGCGGGAGAGAACGGGACCACGAGCAGGCCGATGATGACGGCGCAGGCAGCGACAGCGAGGCTGATGCCAAACTTGCCGCCGGGCACCTCGTAGGGACGAGGCAGGTCGGGCTCGGTGAAGCGCATGCGCAGGCAAGCGAGGGCGACCATGCCGCAGGAGAAGATGAAGGCGAGAGCCGACACGTTGGTCAGAGGGATGAGCATGTTCTTGCCCAGGAACGGACCGACGACGGTGATGACGCCCAGAACGACGCAGGCGAGCTTGGGAGCGCCGGACTTGGGATCGACCTCGGCGAACTTCTCGGGCAGCTGGCCCTTTCGGCCCATGGCGAGCATGATGCGGCTCGTGGCGCCGTAGAAGGAGTTCATCGGGCCCATGGGTCCAAGCGTGGCGATGACGAGCATGGCCAGGTACAGAAGCATGTTGATGCCCTTGAGGCAGGCAAGCGCGGGAACCGGGCTCTTAACAAACTCATGCCAGTCGAGGATGGTGCCGAACGAGTAGATGCAGACCATGTAGAAGCCGCCTGCGGCCAGCAGGGCCAGGGAGATGATCTTGCCGAACTTGTTCCAGTTGAGGCCCTCGGCTGCTTCCTCAGCCTGCTGAGGAATGGTGTCGAAGCCGGCGTAGAAGAACGGGGTCAGAACCAGGACCGACACGATGCCGGCGAACAGGCTGGTGCCCTCGGTAGCGGGCTTGCCGCCGCCAGCACCGGTGACCTGGGAGAACACGGGCATGGCGTGTTCCGGCGAACCGGTGAACAGCGAGACGCCCATGGCAAGCAGCATGCCGCAGAGCAGGGCCTTGGTCAGGAAGGCCTGGAGCTTGGCGGCAGAGCTGGCACCGCGGAAGTTGAGGAAGATGACGTAGACTGCAAAGCCGAGCGCGATCAGCGTCGGGAACAGGTAAACGTCGGCGCCCAGGATGGTATAGAGCTTGACGGCACGCAGCCACTCAAGACCGGGCAGGCTGCCGAACATCTCGGACACGAGGGTCGAGATAGCGATTGCCTCCCACGGGCACAGGATGCCGTTGCCCAGGGCCAGGAGCCAACCGGTGATATAGCTCAGCGTACGGCCAAAGCTACGATCGACATACTCGACGATGCCGCCCGAGATGGGGATAGCAGCCGTGAGCTCACCGAAAACAGCTCCGACGGGCACGAGAAAGATTGCACCCAAGAGGAATGCGATCATAGCGGGAACGGGACCGCCGCCCACGACCATCCAGTCGCCGACCTGCAGAACCCAGCCAGTTCCGATGATGGCACCGAAACCGATGGTGAAGAAGTTCCAGAGCGAGAGCGTTTTCTTCATGCCACCGTTACCCTCGACTGCAACTTCTGCGTTCTTGTCCGCCATTGTTCCCCTCCTTTCCTTTTTGACGCCCCTTGGCGTCACCCCTTGCGCGGTCCGTTTTGCCGCGCGCTTTTATTCCATGGCTTTAAGATACGGCCTTGGCGCAGCAGCGCCGCTCGCAGCTCGACCGAAGGCAGAACTACAAAACGAGCGGCACCGTTTTTGGGACGAACGGCGGGAGACGTCATTCGTCCTGGACGCTTTCATCTTGTCTGCTTTTGAATACCTGTTGCCGTGACGCTTGGCGCGCGGCGCGGCAACGTTCATACCATTTGTCAGGCTTTTGGCGCACATACCCATGTGTCGTGCATCTTTTTATGTAGGATAGACAAGTTACACACGAGGCAAGGTGATTCGAATGGCATACGGATACAATGACGGCGACCAACGGCCACAAAGCGTGCGCCTTGCCGGCCGCACCACGCCAACGCCCAGAAGCACCTCCGACAACGACAACCCGCAGCGCCCCCAAGAGCAGCTCGGGGCTTCTTCGCGGCAACAAAGCCGTACCGTGCAGCAGTCAGACCGCATAAGTACGAGCACACGCCAACGCCAGACCGACACATCGCAGCCACGCCGCTACGATCGCCGTAAGACCGACCACTACGTTAAGCGCTCCTTTTCGCGACCTCAACGCGATCGCGGCAATTCCGCCCCTCGCCCCGCGTCGCACACCACAAGTCACGCGCTTCCGGCCCGCCGCCTACGCCTTGCGTTTTGCTCCATCGCCGCCTGCCTCGTCTTTGTGTTTTTGGGATCCTGTATCTCTCACGGATCAGCCGGTCTCGAGCCCACTGCCGAGGACAAGCTGCTTAAAGCTCCCGTCGCACCCGGTTACTCCTTTGCGTTCTCGACCCCACGCTCGCAGTGGCAGGCCGGCACCATGCCCCACATTTACCAAATTGACCCCGCATGGTCGGAGCTGCCCTATGCCGGTGGCACTATTCGCGAAAACGCTTGCGGTCCCACTTGCCTCACCATGGTCTATATCTTTAAGACAGGCCATACCGATAAGACGCCGGTCGATGCGCACTGGCCGAAGCCGGCAACTACGCCCCCACCGGTGCCACCGAGTGGTCGTTTATGACAGGCGGTGCGTGGCAGCTGGGGCTCAACGGAACACAGCTCTATAACAATCGCGAATCGATTACCCAAGCACTTCGCTCGGGTGTGCCCGTCATCGCCGCAGTGCGCCCCGGTACGTTTACCAACGTAGGCCACTACATCGTGCTCTACGGCATCGACGATGCCAACCAGATTGGCGTCTACGACCCCAACTCGGCCAGCCGCAGCGCCCGCCGCTGGGGCGTGGTGGAGGTCCTCAACGAAGTCGAAGCCATGTGGGCCTACTACTAGTCATTGGGGACAGACTTAAATGAGTGGTCATTGGGGACGCTCTTGTTTGACTAGTAATTTAAGAACGTCCCCAATGACTAGGTGAACAGCAAAAGCCCCGCAGCCGGAGCGGACTGCGGGGCTCGTGAAGAGAGGCTAGTTTGTGGGCGTCTTGCCTGGCGCCCACGGGAGAGGCAACGGAGTAGGGGCTACTCGTGGATGCGGGTGCCGGAGAGGCCGGCCATGGTCTCGGCGGCCTTGTCCAGGGCGCCGATGATGCAGGTGCGGCCCTTGCGGGAGCGGGCGAACTTGATGGCGGCGCGGACCTTGGGCTCCATGGAACCCTTGCCGAACTGGCCCTCGTCGGCCAGGCGCTCGGCCTCGTCGGCGGTGAGGTCCTCGAGCTCCTCCTGGTTGGGCTTGCCAAAGTTGATGGCGACATGCTCAACGGCGGTCAGCAGGAACAGGACGTCGGCGTCGCAGTCCTCGGCCAGCAGCTCGCCGCCCAGATCCTTGTCGATAACGGCGGGAACGCCCTTGTAGCAGCCCTTGTTCTCGTAGTCGCGGACGACGGGGATGCCGCCGCCACCGCAGGCGATGACGATGAACTCGTTGTCGAGCAGGTTGAGGATGGAGTCAGCCTCGACGATCTTCTTGGGATCGGGGGAGGCGACGACGCGACGCCAGCCGCGGCCGGAATCCTCGACGAAGACCTTGGAGGGGTCCTCGGCCATGAACTCCTTGGCCTGCTCCTCGGTGTAGAAGGGGCCGATCGGCTTGGTCGGGTTCTTGAACGCGGGATCGTCCGGGTCGCACTCGATCTGGGTGACGACGGTGGCGGCGTGCCAACGCTTATAGCGCTTGTGCATCTCGCGGCCGATGCCCTGCTGCAGGTGGTAGCCGATGTAGCCCTGGGACATGGCGCCGCACTCGGGCAGCGGCATCTCGGGGGTGCCGATGGCGTCGTGGGCAGCGGCGAAGGCGTTCTGGATCATGCCGACCTGCGGGCCGTTGCCGTGGGTGATGATGATCTCGTTGCCCTGCTCGATGAGGCCGAGGAGCGCGTGGGCGGTGTTGCTCACGGCCTCGATCTGCTCGACGGGGTTGTTGCCGAGGGCGTTGCCGCCGAGGGCGACGACAATACGATCGGGCTTGCCAAGAGGCTTAGACATTGCTGGAATCCTTTCTGTAAAAGGCCTACAACCCATTAATAACCCGCGTCCGTGCGATACGCGAGTTTATTAAGGTTTATATTCTCTTTATCGCTCATTTTATTCATTTTGAAAACAGTTGAACGGTGAACGGTCGTTTTTACCCGCTCAGCGTAAGGAATCCCAGCTCACGCATGTTTACGTCATCTACGTGCGACTTTATTTAATTAGAGCAGAGATTAGGCTGGATTATGCAAACTATATCTTTGCTAAACACATAACGGACACTGCAATTATTTACTCGCACTATACGAGATTCTATGCACTTGCAAGACAAGTATGCACCCCTGCAATAACACGGGGCTTTTCATCCAACAAAAGGGATAGCCAATCGCGCTTCACTTTGCGGCAAGCGACTGTGAGTTTGCAGTATAGAACTTTACCGTCGGGTATTGCATGAACGCCGTCGACGCCCTCTCGCTCCTGCGCGCCCAGGCAATCGAGAACATCAGCGGCGTCCCCAGTCTTTTTGCATGGCACCGCGCCGGCTCGATGGCTCTGGGACCTAAGCGAATCTTTGCTATCTGCCAATTTTTGTACGATTTGGGTCAAATCTATTTGCCAATTTTTGTATGATTAGGGGCAAATCTATTTGCCAATTTTTGTCATTGAGGGGTTTTATGCTACGCCGTAAGGTCACTGACAGGCTTTTGAGCTGGAAGAACAACTCCAATAAAGCGTTGCTTGTTACCGGTGCGCGTCAAATTGGCAAGAGCTATGCGATTCGCGCGTTTGGTAAAGACAACTACGCGTCGTATTTTGAGGCCAATTTGCTGCTCGATGCCGAGGCAAGAGATGTGCTCATTGGCGCTAAGAACGCCGTTGACTTTATCAACCGCGTTGCCCTTCTTGCGGATGCACCGCTTGTTGAGGGAGATACGCTTATCTTTGTCGATGAAATACAGGAGTATCCGCAGATCGTCACGCTCATGAAGGCGTTGGTCGAGGACGGGCGCTTTAGCTATGTCTTCTCGGGGTCTATGCTTGGGACTGAGTTTAAGGGGATCTCTTCTTTCCCGGTGGGGTATGTCGAGCACATTGTTATGCGGCCAATGGATTTTGAAGAGTTTTGTTGGGCAAACAGCATCAGCGAGAATGTGCTTGCAGACATCCGCAGCTGCCTTGTCGAGAGGCGTCCCGTCGAAAACTATATTCATGAGGCGATGCTCAAAAACTTTAGAGCTTATATCGTTTGCGGCGGCATGCCGGAGGTCGTACAGAACTATATCGATTCGGGTTATTCACTCGTGAGGACGCGTGAGCTTCAAATTCAGCTGGTCGATCAGTACAAAAGTGATATCTCTAAATATGCATCGACTCGAGCGTTTAACGTTCGCGCGATTTTCGAACAAATTCCCGTTCAGCTTGAGGCGGAGTCCCATCGCTTTGTTGTTTCATCCCTGGGCGAGGGGGCTCGCCTTCAAAAATACGAGCAGGATTTCCTATGGCTGGTGAACGCGGGCGTCGGTTTGATGGTCGCCCAGGTGACGGAGGCCCGGAGTCCTCTTAAGAGGACAGAGAAGGCGACCGCCTTTAAGCTATACGAGTCTGATACAGGCATGCTCGCATCACGGTATCCCGGCAGCACGGCACGCGCCGTCTACCTTGATATGAAAACCCCCAACCTCGGCGGTCTCTATGAGAACGTGGTCGCGCAGGAGCTTGTCGCCCTTGGAACTGATGCATGGTACTACCAGACACGCGAGGTCGGCGAAGTTGACTTTGTGATCGAAGGCACCCGCGGGCACGTTGTCCCAATCGAGGTCAAATCGGGCAAGAAGGTTCGAGCACATGCAGCCCTCGACCGTTTGATGAGTGTGGGCGAGTACAAAATTCCCGAGGCCGTTGTGCTGAGCCACGAAAACCTTTGCAAAGAGGGCAAGATCCTTTACGTTCCAATCTATATGACATTCTGTCTCGATGAGTTTATGGAAAAGGACGACCCCAACAACGATTTCTCGTTTGCGCCCATATCCCTCTAGGCCATCTGGGTCCGCAAGCCAGCCCCCACGCCCAAAGTACTGCGCCTTTCGCGCCAAAGGCGCGAAACAGCAAGGGGATAGAAGGCGGCGACAACCAACTCCCCCACTATGCCCAAAGTGCTGCGATGTTTCGCGCAAAGCGCGAAACATCACTGGGACAGCAGAAGGCCACAATCAGCTAGCCCTCCATGCCCAAAGTGGCGCGTGGTTTCGCGGCAAAGCCGCGAAACAGCGACCGGGACAAAAGGCCCCGCCAACCACGTCCTTCATTCAGCCCCACAATCCGAGGACGTAGTCGTAGCAGGATCTGAGGGCCAACCTTCGCGGACACTCCGCAGGACGAAGGAACCCCCGCCGCACGTAGTGCGCAGCGGGGGTTCCTTCATGTCCGAGGACGTCCGCGAAGGTCAGCCCTCAGATCCTGCGGTGGGAGACTTAGGCCTCATTGTACACCGTCTTGAGCTTCAGCAGGTGCTGATAGCGGTCCATGGCGGCCTGCTCGTTCTCCTTGAAGAGCTCCTCGGCGCGCTCGGGGAAGGAACGCGTCAGCGAAGCGTAACGGGCCTCGTTCATCAGGAACTCCTGATAACCGCCCGCGGGCTCCTTGGAATCGAGCGAGAACTTCTTGCCGGCAGCAGCCTCGGGGTTGAAGCGGAAGAGGTTCCAGTAACCGCACTCGACAGCCTTCTTCATCTCGGCCTGGCAGTTCTGCATGCCGCCCTTCTTGATGGAGTGCATCTCGCAGGGGCTGTAGCCGATGATGAGGGACGGGCCGTCGTAGGCCTCGGCCTCGTGGATGGCCTTGAGGGTCTGAGCCGGGTTGGCGCCCATGGCAACCTGTGCCACGTAGACGTAGCCGTAGCTCATGGCAATCTCGGCCAGAGACTTCTTCTTGGTCACCTTACCGGCGGCGGCGAACTGAGCGACCTGGCCCAAGTTCGAGGCCTTGGAGGCCTGACCACCGGTGTTGGAGTAAACCTCGGTGTCGAAGACGAAGACGTTGACGTTGTGGCCGGAAGCCAGGACGTGGTCCAGGCCACCGAAGCCGATGTCGTAGGCCCAGCCGTCGCCGCCGAAGATCCAGAAGGACTTCTTGGTGAGGTAAGCCTTGTCGGCGAGGATCGCCTTGGAAGCGTCGCAGCCGCACTTCTCGAGCTCGGCAACGTAGGCAGCGGCAGCGGTCTTGGAGGCCTCGGCGTCGTTGACGGAGTCGATCCAAGCCTGGCCGGCGGCCTTGAGCTCATCGGACGGACCATCGGCAGCGATGATGTCCTGGGTAGCGGCGATCAGCTTGTGCTGAACGGCCTCATAGCCAACGGCCATGCCCAGGCCGTGCTCGGCATTGTCCTCGAACAGGGAGTTGTTCCACGCCGGGCCGTGACCGTCCTTGTCCTTGCAGTAAGGAGCGGTGGCAGCGGGGTTGCCCCAAATGGAGGAGCAGCCGGTGGCGTTGGAAATGAACATGCGGTCGCCGGCGACCTGGGTCACCAGACGTGCATAGGCGGTCTCGGCGCAGCCGGCGCAGGAGCCGGAGAACTCCAGGTAGGGCTGCTTAAACTGGCTGCCCTTGACGTTGGCCGCGATGAGCTCCTTCTTCTCGGAGACGTTCTCGACCATGTAGTCCCAAACGGGCTGCTGGTCCATCTCCTGCTCGGTGGGAACCATCTCGAGGGCGCCCTTGGGGCAAACCTTGACGCAGTTGGTGCAACCCATGCAGTCGAGCGGGGACACAGCCATGGTGAACTTCATGCCCTTGGCCTTGGGGCCCATGGCGTCGAGCGTGCGGGTAGCCTCGGGCGCGGCGGCAGCCTCGTCCTCGGTCATCGCGAACGGACGGATGGTGGCATGCGGGCACACGTAGGCGCACTGGTTGCACTGGATGCACTTGGTCTCGTCCCAGTGGGGAACGACCACGGCGACGCCGCGCTTCTCGTATGCGGAGGCGCCCAGCTCAAACTGGCCGTCGGCGCAACCGACGAAGGCGGAAACGGGCAGGCTGTCGCCATCCATGCGATCGATGGGCTCGAGCAGGTTCTTGACCTGCTGGGCGATGGCGGACTTGGTCTCCTCGGAGAGCTCGACGGGAGCGGCGTCCTCGGCGGTAGCCCAGTCGGCCGGAACCTCGAACTTACGGAAAGCAGTAGCGCCGGCATCGATGGCCTTGTGGTTGGCGTCGACGATAGCCTGGCCCTTCTTCATGTAGGACTTGGTAGCCGCGTCCTTCATGTACTGCAGGGCGTTCTCGGCGGGCAGGACCTTGGCCAGCGCGAAGAAGGCGGACTGGAGCACCGTGTTGGTGCGCTTGCCCATGCCGACCTTGGCCGCCAGGTCGATAGCGTCGATCAGGTAGACGTTGACGTTGTTGTTCGCGATGTAGCGCTTGGCCACGGCGGGCATGTGCTCGGCGAACTCCTCGTCGCTCCACTGGCAGTTGACCAGGAAGGTGCCGCCCGGCTTGACGTCGCGGACCATCTTGAAGCCCTTAACGATGTAGCTGGGGTTGTGGCAAGCGACAAAGTCGGCCTTGGTCACGTAGTACGGCGAGCGGATCGGGGAATCACCAAAGCGCAGGTGCGAGACAGTGACGCCGCCGGTCTTCTTGGAGTCGTACTGGAAGTAGGCCTGGACGTACTTGTCGGTGTGGTCGCCGATGATCTTGATCGAGTTCTTGTTGGCGCCGACGGTACCGTCGCCACCCAGACCCCAGAACTTGCACTCGATGGTGCCGGGGGCTGCGGTGTTGGGCGCATCCTCGGCCTCGGGCAGGCTCAGGTTGGTCACGTCATCGACAATGCCGATGGTGAACTCGCGCTTGGGCTCGTCCTTCTTGAGCTCCTCGAAGACAGCGAACGCGGACGCGGGAGGCGTGTCCTTGCTGCCCAGGCCATAACGGCCGCCGACGACCTTGATGCCCGTCTTGCCGGCCTCGTAGAGAGCGGAGACGACGTCCTGGTAGAGCGGCTCGCCGATGGAACCCGGCTCCTTGGTACGGTCCATGACGGCGATCTTCTGGACGGTCTCGGGGAGAACGTCCACAAAGTGCTTGATGGAGAACGGGCGGAACAGGCGAACCTTGACCAGGCCGACCTTCTCGCCGTGAGCGTTGAGGTAGTCGATGACTTCCTCGAGCACGTCGCAGAAGGAGCCCATGCACACGACGACGCGATCAGCATCGGGAGCGCCGTAGTAGTTGAACAGGCCGTAATCGGTGCCGAGCTTCTCGTTGATCTTCTTCATGTAGCCCTCGACGACGGCGGGAAGCTCGTCGTAGACCTTGTTGCAGGCCTCACGGTTCTGGAAGAAGATATCGCCGTTCTCGTGGCTGCCGCGGGTGTGCGGGTGCTCAGGGTTGAGCGCGTGGTCGCGGAAAGCCTGGACGGCGTCCATGTCGCACATCTCGGCCAGATCCTTGTAGTCCCACATGGCGACCTTCTGGATCTCGTGGCTGGTGCGGAAGCCGTCGAAGAAGTTAAGGAACGGGGTCTTACCCTCGATGGCGGCAAGGTGAGCCACCGGCGAGAGGTCCATGACCTCCTGGACGTTGCCCTCGGCGAGCATGGCGAAACCGGTCTGACGACAGGCCATGACGTCGGAGTGATCGCCAAAGATGTTCAGGGCGTGGGAAGCGACGCAACGCGCGGAGACGTGGAAGACGCCCGGGAGCTGCTCGCCCGCGATCTTGTACATGTTCGGGATCATCAGGAGCAGACCCTGAGAAGCCGTGTAGGTGGTGGTCAGAGCACCGGCGCCCAGCGAACCGTGAACGGTACCGGCTGCACCTGCCTCGGACTCCATCTCGACGACCTTGACCGGGGTGCCGAAGATATTCTTGCGACCCTGGGCCGCCCACTGGTCGACATGGTCGGCCATCGGGCTGGACGGCGTAATGGGATAGATTCCCGCTACCTCGGTGTACGCATACGAAACATATGCGGCCGCCTCGTTGCCGTCCATAGACTTAAACTTACGCGCCATATACCCCTCTCCTCTCATATAGGTATACAGGCCCCGGCGATCGCCGGGATGTTGGCGTGATGGGATTTTCGCTGTTGCTTCCAATCATCTGGCAGGCAGGCTCAGCAGCAGGTACATGGCGTGGAGAGAAGGCATGCCGAGGCGAGGAGGGCTGCACGCGCTCCACAAGCCCAGCTACCCGTCTTGCACATGACCGAGCGCCGCAAAGGCCGCATGCCGGATGCTCCCGGGCACGCCCCGGCGATGGGAAGCGCCCGCAACGGAAATCCGCATGCGGGTTTATTGTACCCCGCCGTCAAGTGTAATTTCGGCAAATATAGGCGGGCGGTAAAGGTTTACCTTGGGTGACCATCAAGGGCAAAATTGATCCTTCCGTCACCGAGGGACCAAATGGCAGCTGCGGTGAAATAGGAACTGTTTTTGCCGGCCGTAGCCTTAAACAGCCCCTATTTCACCGCAACTTATTTAGGAGATGAGTCAGAGGGCGCCGAGGAGGATGGCGTAGGTTGTGGATTCTCCGAGCTTGAGCTCGTCACCGGGGTTGAGCTGGGCGGAGCGGCCGGGCTCGACCTGGGTGCAGACGTTCGTCGCGTCGTTTACCACCACGGTTCCGTTGGTGGACGACAGGTCCTCAACGTACCAGACATTTTGGTCATCGCACCACACGTGGGCATGGCGAGCCGAAACGTCATCGCCCACATCGGTGATGCCGCCCTCCCCCGTTGCCAGCGCGCCGATCTCGACGCCTTCCTCACTCGGCTGAATCCAGCGCGGGACGCTCACCGCGTAGCCGTTTTGCACGCGCAGCAGTCCCAGCGGATGCGCCGGCGCGACCTCGTGCTCGCCCGACTTGGAACCAAGGCGGGCGTGAGAGCAAACGGCATAGGGAACGAATCTTGCGGATGTACTCCTCGACGTCAGGCAGGTAAGCCCCACGAAGTCACCGGGGAGGCCCAAGCGGCCCGGCACCACTTCCAGATTCTGACCAGGGCGAGTCGTTCGCCGGTGGCTGAAGGCTCGCTCCCACCCAAAAGGGGAGATTCGCGTTGTTCCCCAATCGCTCTCGCATCTTTCATTTTGCTCGAGGTGGGCTATAAAAACTTTCCTGGTGAAAGGCGGCGATTGGTTTCCTTTCTTTCTAGAGGAGCGCGCCTGTAATCTGTTTTCATCCTAAATCAAGTTGAGATCGGACCTTCCAGAGGCAAGTCGACTCAAACTGCGAGGCTCCATGTTGGAATAAAGAGCGCTGTCGAAGTGCCAACAACACAAAGCTTGCCAGTCTCAAATAGAACCTTTTGGGAGTCCGATTGGGCCGCACACCGAATCCCCGCTGGTGGTTTTTTATAGCTGCGTAACAATAAACAAGGTTAGTGCCAGTCCAGCATGAAATTGAGGAACGTATGCATTTTTTCTCAGTAAGTGATCGTCGTTACTGCTTCGATGAGGTCACTCGCAATTGCTTTCAGGTTGACCAAGCATCAGAAGATGCGCTTCGCATATTTGAAGCATCGGGAAGAACGGTCAACTCGAAGTTGCTAACAAAGTCACTTGCTGCGAAAGGCTACGACCAAACGACCATAGCAGAACTTGAAGACGACATTGATGAGTATCAACGATTGTCTGAGCGGACTTTCTTAACAAAAGACACGCCTCGAAAACTTAGATCCATCGAACTCCACGTTTCACATGCATGCAACCTTGGTTGTAGTTACTGTTTTGCCGGTAAAGGAGATTATGGAACGTCTCCTCTGCTGATGACAGACGAGATAGCCTTCAAGGCGGTCGACTACCTCGTCGCAAGTTCATCGGAAAACGAAACGCTTGCAATCGTCTTTTTTGGTGGGGAACCCATGATTAACGAGCCGCTGATATGGAAAACGGTCGACTATTCAAAAAGAATATACCCCAATAGAAACTTTACCTATTCTATTACGACCAACGGAACGCTTTTGAATGACACTGCTGTGAATTCTTTCAAGGAGCACGGGTTTTCTGTTCTGATTAGTCTCGATGGTACAGGATGCAAGCACGATGCATCGCGCCCGTACAAGACGGGAGGCGGCTCTTTCTCCGATATCGACAAAAACGTTCGTCGTTTTTCCGAGTCGTTCCCCTTCGGCGCAAGAGCGACCTTAACAAATAATAACTGTAACCTTGTTGAAGACTATCTTCAGTTTAAAGAGATGGGCTTCAGAAGGATTTACTTCTCGCCCGTGAGCTCATTCGATGAGAATATCAAACTCGACGAACACTCATTAAACAAAATCAGGGCGGGCCTAATAGATTTGGCGGATCAATATCTCAAACAGATTGATCAAGGGGAAAAGCCCTTGTTTAGAACATTGAAAACTGCAGTTGATTTGATTATGAGCAACAGGATCGCCTTTGTCGGATGCGGGGCTGGCAGGCGTTTTATTTCCGTGACTCCCGAAGGGGACGTATACCCCTGTCACAGGTTTGTCGGGATGATGCGATTCAAAATGGGCAACATCGTCACCGGAATTGACGAAACTAGGTATATTGAAAACTGGAGTCAGGGTGTCGAAAAAAGAATTGACTGTACGGACTGTTGGGCTCGGTCTTTCTGTGGTGGGGGCTGTAGCTGGGAGGCTGCAGACGAGCACGGCTACTTGCCCAAGAGTCTACACCCTGCATCATGTGAATATAGAAAAATGTGCTACGAGATGGCTTTTGACCTTATTTCCCGCCACTCATCTTCGCAGGAGAAAAATCAACGAGAAGCTACTGTATCGGAATAAGCGGTTCAGCGCATTGCTGTCACCATTGTGGAGGTGTTCGTTCTTCTGATTACCGTCTGCGAAGCTTATTGCTACGTTCGCCGAAACCATTCTAGAAATATGGTGAACTAGACATCTTGGTTTGTTATACACAATATTGAGGTTTTTCTGCACTCAAAGGGAGGTAGTCGTGAAGCATATTCATCCGATTAATCCAGGAAGTGGCGACGAGGCAGGCGTGAAGCCGATGTCTTTTGACTGCCTCTTGGGCATTACTGACATCTGTACTGTTTATGATAAAGCAGATGGCTGTGGTGCATACGATTACTGCGACTATGACATGGATGGCGGCAGCATCTGCGTTGTAGATCACTGTGGCATTGATCAAACGTAGTCTCTAATTGGATTAAGGTGAGGAGCTGTTATGAAGCATATCCATCCTGTTGGTTCAAATGAACATACTCCCGTTGAGCCTTGTTGTCTTGGAGTTGATATATGCAATTTTTACGACATCGCCGAGTGCCCTGTTGCGGATTGGTGCTATGTCGATAAAGAATCAAGCTGTGTTTTGCCAGCAGATTGGTGCGATCCAGTTGACGAGTAGTTTTTGTGTCTAGGAACTATTTGGTCCAATTCAAAATAAGATGGGGACAAATACCAAAATCTCGTGTCTGGGAGAAGTTATGCCATTATTGCAAGGTCTCGTTGGATTAACCTTTGTACTTGCTTTATATCTGGCACCTTTTTTATTGTTATTCTTCATTATCCGATTCTTTCTTCGGAAAAAATAGGAGTATCACGCAAACATTAGCGTAGCTTTCTTCCAATATGAGCCGAGCATTGGCAAGTGGAATAAGAAGCCCGACCGTTCGTCACATGAAAGTGATCGGACGGGCCTCTCAATTTAACCCGGGCCGCCACCCATAGCGGCTTTCCGGGCGTATTTTCGGTGCAAAGCAATCGTCAGTTTAATCCTATGCGTCGATACCGCATTTCATTTGTTCGGCTCGTATTCTACGGCCTTGTAACCCTCGCACTCTCCGGCAAACGGATTGAACACGAAGGCAGAGATGATGTGTGCGTGGACATCGAGGCTGCTGTAGGCAACATACTGGGGCATGGACCCCCGCTGCGCGTGGCATGCGGCCCGGCATATTCATTGCCGTCCAACCCCGTGTAGTTGCAGCAAAGGGTGGAACCTCAATGCTCAGCTCATGTTGTCCGTGGGACACGAGAATTGTAAGTACACTTTGGTGTGATTCTCACGATGATACTGAGCCACCTGGAATAAGATACGTCGCGACAACACTTCGCTTCACCTCTGTCTCGACAAGACAACGTAGACTAAAGTTTCCTTTAGTAAGAGAATGAGAACTATATCTGAAAGCGTTGCGATGGCGTGAAGGCACCGAGTCCGAACCGACTGAATGCTACGTGCATCTGCATCGCTTTTTTGTTATCTCTGTCAGTTGGGTAGCACTACACTTGTCAGCATTTACCCCGGTACATGCTGCCTAAATCCACTACCCCTTCTACCGCGCCGACCATCTCGTCATCGTGAGAGACAATGATGATCAGCTGGCTTTGCTTGTTGCGCTTAACATAGGCCGCAAGCTCGGCGCGGCTTACAGCGTCTAACCCAGTCGTGGGCTCGTCGAGTACCAAAACTGACGACTTGCGTGAAATCGCCGACCATAAGTACACTCGGCGCAGCTCACCGCCCGAAAGCGCGGAGCAACGTTTCCCGAGCAACTCCTTCACGCTGTTTTCCAGCGAAAGTAGGCCATCTACACCCCGGTGATAGGAAGAAAAGGGCGTGTCGAAATACTCTAACAGCTCTTTCACCGTTTCGTCCGGCGCGAAGCACGACTGTGGGCAGCACGATATCTCTCTCGCACGTATGTAATCCAAGTCGCATTCTTCGATTGGCACGCCGTTGTATTTTACTTTGCCTTTCGATGAGTATAGCCCGAGCATCAAGTAAAGAAGTGACGTCTTGCCTCTTCCGTTTTCCCCAACTATGCAATATGTACCAGGACCGGAAAACTTGAAAGAAAACCCGCCGAGGACCTCTCGGACAGATCCGTCTGGAAGGGCAACCGAGAATTCCAAATCAGATACCGAAATGTCATTTATTTCATCGAGTTTAGCTAAATCGGTCCGATTCCACCCCGATCTCTCCTTTTCTCTCGTCGCGATAGCCGTCCTATCCCATGATGCTTTGGCATCTTGATAGGATTTGAACAATGACATCATACTTTTCAAAGTCTTAAAGAGAACCGCGAAGTATGTACCGATGATAGTGTACTCGCCTATTGACATAGTTCCGTTAATGATTCGTACTCCGGAAACAACAAGTATCACCGCTTGAAACAACGCTGCGAAAAGACCATCGAGCGATGTCAGAGAATATGATAGCTTTCCGGAGCGCAAAACTTTGGGAAAATAGCTCTTAAACCCAGCGTCGAGCGCTTGTTCGCTCTTGCCGTACGAAGATGTCAGTTGAATGTTGAGAATCTGATTAAGCTGCGATGCAATTGCGGCGTAAAAGGCGCTGTCCGCCTCTTTCTTCTCATACGTGACCCTATACAAAAGTTTCCTCAACCCAGTAATTACACAGAAATACACGATGAGGAGAATGATGGAAAACACCGCGAGAGTTGAATCAATTGACCATATGATAAGCAATACGATGGGAATGGCTACAATGGACAGCGGCGCACTGATAAAATTCGCCAAAACGAAGGATGAGACCACGCTAGAGTCGGAAATAATCCGTTGCGTTGTATAGGCTGGATCGATGGTCCGACTCACCAAGTAATCGTCTCTTTCAAAACGCAAGACGGCCTCCCTGAGAAGATCAAAGGAAAGTCTCGTGGTTATGCGAATGGAAAGTGTTCCTGCAAAATAAGTAAAGAGGGTGGAGAAAACTCCTATTGACGCAACCAGGAGCGCGAAGAGTACGGCGTCTCTTTCGCTGCGGTTACCGAGAAGAAAATCTAAGAATTTCCCGTTCACGTATGGCATGGCATAGGAGAGAGCGGTTCCAATCACCGTGATAGCAATGAAGACGAAAGCCCCTTTTGCTCTGATGAACCTCGAGAGAACGCATCGAATCAAGGAAGGCCCCAATCTACCCGCCACAAAACATCAATCACTGATACCTTACACCTCAACACAACAGGAGCGAAGATTTGCCAATGAGACTGCTTTAAGATTGCCTTGGGCCAATACGATCTCAAGCTCTTCCTACAAGAGAGTCGGAATCGGACATCTCCTCCGACGAACCTGGCAATCGGGCGGTTGAAATATCTTTTTCAACCGCCCGATTGCCACAATAGATTTGAGCATCCGCCCACAAACGTCCGCGTTTTATACCCATCAAATCCTTTGCCTTTTGTCGTCTAGACTAGAAAAATCGCTCGAAATAACGCAACCGGCCTGCTCGCTTGAAGAAACCTAAGCCCGTAACGTAGATGTGCAAACTTCCGAAACGCCTTGCGCGGCATAGTGCGTATAAACTTCGTCAACCGCCTCAGAAATATCTGAGTATCGCGCCGGGTCAAAAGCATACGATGTCGCAGCTATACCCTGCACCCATTCGGAACGCGGATTAATTGAATAGCCACACAGCATCATCATACATGCATCTAGACCTGATTTCCCAAGTATCCGACGTATTGATGAGAGCATCGCGGGTCGCCCCCGCACCATCGTCGTCACCCCTATTAGCAGTATTTACCGTTTTTCTCTAAATGCGTATCGCCACCCTTAAGAATACGAAGTGTTTTATCCAGACCCGATTGTCCTCCATCTCAAACGAAGGGATAAGGAATCTCATCCGGAATCGGCAGTAACGGAGGATTCACAACGACAAGCGAAAAACATGAGTCATCTCTCAGAGGGGAGTAAAGGCTCCCCTCAAGCACCCTAGTTTCGTCATCCAAAGAGTTGATGGCAGTGTTTTTCTTACAAAGGTCGACAACAAAAGGGTTGATTTCTACAGATGTTACATCCATGCCACAGTTGGTAAGTATCAGGCCCTGTATTCTGGGGCCAGAACACAAATCGAGAGCCTTCCGTGCGCTCTGCGGTGTAAGGCGCCAATCTCAGCAAATCTGTCCCACAATACTGCGCTGAAGAACAACACGGAACCCCTGAGCCAAACTCCCCTATACCTTATTAAGGCTAAGACAGGCAAGTTCACGCACCCGGCATATTCCAGAATAACATCCTATTGTTTTAGATGCTCTACAAGCATGAACAGCCGCGAATCGGAAAGATCTTCTAGTTTCGCCCCGACTGACCGCCAAGGGCCAAAATGGCCTCTCCATCCCCAGGCGACCGGCTCTGGCGCGCCGAGGAGTGTCCCCAAGTGCCGGCAGAAAAGGAACGTCCTTAACTGCCGGCTAGAGGGCACCGAAGAGGATGGCATAGGTAGTGGATTCGCCGAGCTTGAGCTCGTCGCCGGGATTGAGCTGGGCGGAACGGCCGGGCTCGACCTGAATGCAAACGCGCGTGGCCCCGTTTACCACCACGGTTCCGTTGGTGGACGACAAGTCCTCGACGTGCCAGATATTTTGAGCATCGCACCAGATATGGGCATGGCGGGCCGAGACATCGTCGCCGACGTCGGTAATATCGCCCTCACCAGTGGCCAGCGCGCCAATCTCAACACCCTGCTCACTCGGCTGAATCCAGCGCGGGGCGCTCACGACAAAACTGTTTTGCACGCGCAGCAAGCCCAAAGGGTGCGCCGGGGCGGGTTCGCGTTCGCCCGCAGTCAGCGACATGCCAAGCGAACGCGGCGTGGATGTGCCTCCGCCGCAGGTCGCGTTCGCGTAGTCGATGGCATAGTTCACCGAGGACCGCACATCCGCCGAACAACCGACGGCGACAAACAGCACCAGCACGACCTCGGCGCGCTCGGCGGGCATGAGTTCCGCCGCCTGGGACAGGCGATCGAGCGCGTTGCGATAGAGATTCGTGTCCTGGTGGCACTCTTCGAGCGCGCGTACCATCGGTTCACCTGCAGGACCGCACACCATATTGATTACAGCCGTGGAGTCCATGGGATTGCGCTGGCGCAGGGCCAGTTGCGACATAATACGCGCAGCCGAGGTACCGTATTCGGCAAAGTAGCGCTGCTGAAGCGTGCCGACCGGCGCGCGAACGATAAAGCGGGAAACCCAAGAGCGATCGGCGGCTCGGCTCTGCGGGCTGCGGCCGTCGGCGAGCGGACGGGACGAAAGCACCAAGCCGCACAGCTCGATATGGCTCAGATGCGCTGCGCGCTTAAAGATGTCAAACATGGCCCCGCATGGGGTGAGCTCAACTTGAGATGCCATGACCTAGGCCTCCTTGGTCGTAGAAATAGAATCGGACGATACTTCGACAGGTCCGCCAAAAGTACGGACAGCTGCGGCTCCACCGGCAAGCGGAGTCGCCATCTGGGCTTTTGTGCGTCGCGGTGCCGAAACGGGAAGTTCAAAGGCAAAGCCCATCGCAAGCAAAAACCACGTAAGCGTATAGGTTGCAACCAGAGCGGCAACAAGGCCGCCCATCACGGCGCGTTGGGAAAATACGCTACATGCAGCCACAACCAGCACCGGAACCTCGCAGGCAGAAAGCGCAAGCACACCCTGCAGGAAGCCCGAGCGCCGATCGCGCGCAAGTGCCCCCGCGGCAACGCCGGCTATGCCTGGCAGCGCCAACGCCAGTGCGGCAATAATACCCGGTAGCGACCCAGACCACACGAGCGATCCCAAAGTCGCCGTCACGCGAGCGCCCGACGCCAGCAGCGCGGCCGAAACCACGACCACAGCCCAAACCACGCCACAGACGACCGTCGCGCCGACCATCAGCGCGCGACGAACCGCGCGGCCAGACGCATCCATGGGGCACGGCGTGAGCGGCTCGCCGCGGAGCGAACGACCGACATTTTGCGCATAGTGGTCACAAAACGCCGAGAGCGCCGCCTCGACCGCCGCCGGCTCGGGACGATCTTTTTGATGGCTGGACAGACAGGCCATCACCACGTCGAACAGCTGGGCATCGACAAACGCCAGCGCATCGCGTAGCTCCTCGGAATCCGGCTCAAGCCCCAGCTGCTGGGCCTGCTCGGCCGCAGCGAGCGCCACATCGGGCTCACGACGAAGCAGCTGAGTCAAATCGCAACCGGGCGCATGGGCACCAATGGGATAGTCGGGCAGCGTGTCCATCTTGAGACGGTAGGGGCTGGCGATGTCGCGCGTCTTTTTGCGCGAACCCGAGGTGCCCGAAGTGCTCGGCGCGGCTTCGTATGGCGCGGCGCCGGCAATGAGCTCGTAAACCGTGCTTGCTGCGGCATAGACGTCGATCGCCGGCGACATACGCAAAGCGCGCAGGTCGGGAATATCGTCGGTGAGCATCTCGGGCGGGGCATAGGCAACCGTCGCGCGACGCAGCGTGGCATAGCGCTCCGTAAACGACGCCTTGCCGCCGGTACCGGCCACGGCCGACGCAGGCTCAAGCGCCAGCGACGAGCCAAAGTCGATCAGGCACAGGTCAAAGGTGCCCTCGGCAAGCTGCCGGTCAAGCGGTAGACGCGCCGTACGCACCATAATATTAGCGGGCGAGATATCGCGATGGACAAAGCCCTCGCCCACCAGGCTCATACGGCAGAGCAGATCGAACAGGTCGCGACCCAGACGCGCCGCCACAAGCGGCGATAGGCGGCCGGCATCGTCCACGGCAAAGCGCGAGCGCAAGCGGGCGAGCGTCTCGCCCTCGACCCATTCCATGACAATTGCAGGCACACCGTCGACCTCGCCCCAGCCATAGAGGCGGGGAAAGCCCTTAAGGCCCGAAAGGGCGCGATGGCATTCGTATTCCTCGCGAAACGCCGCTTTGAACTTGGCGACCAGCGCCTCATGGGCGGCGGCATCGTCAAACTCATCGCACGTTGGCAAGATGAGCTGCTTGAGTGCCACGGCCTCGCCTTGGGCGTTGACGGCACGCGTCACGCGGCCGATACCGCCACGGCGCATGGTGGCATCGTCGGCAAACAGTATCGTAAAACGACGCAGATAGGCAGGCAGTTCGTCCTGACCGAGCGCAATGGCCGGCTCAAACCCGTCGACACGCGCCAGGCGCAGGCCGACCATGGGATCGCGACCGAGCGATTGTGGTGTGGTGGATGCAAGATCGGTCATCATAGGGCAAGCGCCGCCACGTTATTGTTGAAGTTACCGAGCGCGACGTCATCATCGCCGTAATGGCCGACCCATTGACATAGGTTGGTGTAACAGCCCCACAGATTGGCATACTGCTGATACCACTTTGACCGGGGCGAGAATGTCTGACGACCGAACTCGGCTCGAATGACAAACATCTCCCCGACCAGGCTGTCGCACGGCCTGGGATCTCCCGTAGAGTTATAGGTCGAGACCACGTCATTGGCACGAGAAACATAGCCGTCGAGCATGTTGTACTTGGTCACAAGCCAGCTGTGAATGCTCTCTTCCTCAGCAGCGGAAAGGCCACCGGAGTTTGCATCGTTGTCAGTGTTGCCGCCCGTCGAGCCGCCGTTTCCAGACCCTCCGGCAGAGGAACCCGACCCAGAGCCACCGCCCGAACTCGACGAATCCGAGCCGGAGCCAGAAGTATCCGAGCTACCGGGCTTTCCGGACTGCTGGGCGTCCTGCTCCTTCTGCTGCTCGACCTTATTCACCGTTGCCGCCACGCTATTGTTGGACAACCGATCGATGATCTTGGTGTTGGTGAGCACGATGGTTTTGCCATTGGCAAGCGTGACTTCGTTGTCCGGGGCCTCGGCGCCGTCCGCGTCGCCGGTGCCAAACACAATATGCGCGACCACACTTGCCCAAGCATATCCAGTCGTGGTCCCCAGGTCACTTTTGACCTCATGCCCCACGCGCGGTTCGCGTGCGGCATGTGCCTGCATCATGGACGGCACGGTCATGCCATAGGCAGAAACGCCAGCTATGACCAGCACCAGCGAGCAAGACAGCAGTGCGTACGCCCGCGGCGCCAAGCCCAGTCGGCGTCGCATGCGCACCGCGGCGCCGCGCTTTGTCTGAGTGCCACCGGGCCGCATGCGTTCTCCTCCAACAAAAACACGCCGCTCGGGAGCGGCGCATTCATTCGAATCCATATTTGAGTGTATCAGCGAACCCAAAAGGTTCCGCAACGAATGGGCAAATTAAGGATGCGAGTGGAAGCATCCATGCGATAAGCGGATACAAAGCATCTTTGTTGCACAACAAACTTACAGTCGCACGGGGAAATTATGGCTACCCCGTGCGTCGCGATGAAGACATACGGCAGGAGCAGGCTCGCCACCTAAATCGTGCGACGGGCCTCGATGGCGCGCCCAAGCGTAAGCTCGTCGGCATACTCCAGGTCGCCGCCCACGGGAAGGCCGCTCGCCAGACGCGACACCTCAACGCCCAGCGGCTTGATAGTGCGGGCCAGGTAGCTCGCCGTGGTCTCGCCCTCGATATTGGGGTTGGTGGCGATGATGACCTCGTGGATGTCCTCGTGGCCCAAGCGTGCCAGCAGCTCACGAATGTGCAACTGCTCGGGACCAATCTTGTCCATGGGACTGATCACGCCGCCCAATACGTGGTAGAGACCGTGGTAGCTGCCCGTGCGCTCAATCGCCTGGACATCGCGCGGCTCGCCCACCACGCAAATGCGAGTGGTATCGCGCATCGAATCCTGGCAGATGGAGCACTCGTCGGCCGTGGCGTAGTTAAAGCAGCGGCTGCAAAAGTGAACCTCCTGCTTAACCTCCAGGATAGCCTCGGCCAGGCGGCGCGCCTCCTCGGCATCGGCCTCGAGCAGGTAATAGGCGATGCGCTGGGCCGACTTGGGACCAATGCCCGGCAGACGGCCCAGCTCATCGAGCAATTTTTGCAGACTATGGTTGGCACTCATATATATGCGTGTCTTAGAACGGCATGCCCGGGATGTTGAGGCCGCCGGTGATGGCGCCCATCTGCTTGTTGGCGAGCTCGTTGACACCGCGGACGGCCTCGTTGACGGCAGCCATGATCATGTCCTGCAGCATATCGACGTCCTCGGGATCGAGGGCATCGGGGTCGATGGTGAGGTTGACGAGCTCCATCTCGCCGTTAACGGTCACCTTGACCATGCCGCCGCCGGCAGAGGCGTCGACGGTCTGGGACTTAAGGTTTTCCTGCGCGGCGGCAAGCTGCTCCTGCATCTTGCGAGCCTGCTTCATCATTTGCTGCATGTTCATACCGGCCATGATGGCTCCTTTACGTGCGGCCGCGCGACAAGCTGCAAGGGCAGCCGGAGCGCGACGGGACTTTCAAACTCAAAAATCGTACCACGGCGCGGGGCAAGCAAGCGGGGCGGACACGCTACCTCAGTCGATATACATGTCCTTGAGCGTGACGCACGCCCAAGATTATGCAAGGTCGAATTATGCAAGGTTGCATAATTATCTCAAGCTACATCTAGCAGAGCTGGAACCAGGCAGTTTATGCGTAGGGCTACAAGGCTACATGGCAAAATGCCGAGCCGCTGCTCGAGGCGGCACGCATGGCGGCTGGGTATAATTTGATTGTCATAGATGACGATTTGGAGGTGCCCTCGTGAATGTCCCAGCCGTACTCCAAAACATCCGCTCAAAACACCCCGTTGCATATGTGGTTCTCTATCTCTTTGTCGTCTGGGTATTACTGGTTATCATCACCCATGCCATAGCTTTTGGAGCAGAACTGCTGATAGCCAGCTCGGACCAGCCCGTCGTCAAATGGGAGACGACCGATGAATGCACCGACGGAACCCGAACCATTTACTACAACAGCCCGTCCCTCTACCAAGAGTTCAAGGTCAAGATAAAGGACTCCAAGATTGTCGATGCCGAACTGGGCTCTTTATTTACAATCGGAGCAACCGTCAACGCCGAGCAAGTCGAGTACACGGACAGCCATGCGACGTATCGTATCGACCTCAGCATCCTAGGCCGACCGTCACGCGCCTGTCTGCTCGAATGCGATATACGCGGCACCACGTTGCACATGTCCGAAATACAGATGCGCCCGGGCAAGGGGTTCTCTTCTTGAGCAGTATACCCGCCTGCGCAGCTACTCCACCGGCTTGAAGATGGTGGACTGGCCGAAGACGCTGCGGATGAGGGCTTTGGCCTCGTCCTCGGTCTGCGGGATGCTCGGGGCTGCACCCTGATGGCCGAAGGGGCCGCCCGCACCGGAGTTGGACTCCCAGGGAGCTGCAGGAGCGTCCTCCTCTTTGGGGGCAGTTGCAGCGGACTTGGGCGCGGACGCCGCACCCGGCACGTCGAACGGAGGCAGATCGTCCCCACCAGCATCGGCAACAAAACCGCCAACCATGGCATCGTCGTAGGGAACCTGCTCGGATTCCCATGGCGCAGACGGCGCGGCGGGCTGAGCCTTGGGAGCGGACGCGCGCTCGGGCGCTCGGGGCGCGGGCTCGGTCGGGAGCTTGCCCGTGGCAGGAGCGCCGGCGGGGTTGTCGGAGCGCAGCCAGGGGGCTTTGCCCAGGTCAGACGACTTGGGCGCGGGCGAGGCAGGCTTGGGCGCGGGTGTCGGAGCAGCCGGTTTGGCCATGACGGGCTTAGGCGCCGACGGGGTCGGCGCCGCTATCGGTGCTGCTTTTGGCTGCGTCGCGCTGGCGCTCGAGGATGCAGGGGCCGCCGAGGACACGGGTTGCGGGTCCGCAGATACCGCAGCCCGTGCAGATGGAGAATGCTCCTCATGTTGAGGAGCCGGCGTGCCACCCCCATCCAGGACATAGTCGACGGTACGACGACCGAAGACCGCACTGACTGTCGGCAGGACCACCGACTGCGTGTCGGCGCGTCCAAGCATCTTGATGGCAAAGGTCGAGCCCGCGGGGAACGAGACCGTGAGCCTGGAGCCGTCGTCAGCCGTGGCGCGGGCATTGAGCAAAAGCCCCGCGTAGGAAGCCTGACGCGCCTTGACACGCTCGACAACCTCGGCCCATTTGCGCTGCAGCTCTCCGGCATCCTCGACCGCGGGCGTCTCGGCAGTACCGGCGGCGGCAACCTGGGCGGCATTGTTGGACTGGGGCTTAGGTGCCGGAGCGGTGGCAGGCGCGGGAGCCGCAACGGGCTGAGGCGTCGGAGTCGGCGCAGGCTGAGGTGCAGGCGCTGCAGGCTTGGAAGCTGACACGGACGCAGAACGGGACGCAGGCTGGGCAGCCGGAACAGCAGCACCACGGTCCCAAGGCATACCGCCCTGGCGCGCGGACGTAGCAGCGGGGGCAGCGGATGCCGCCGGAGCGGCAGCACGAGCGCCCGAAATTAGCGTCGGCTGTTGGGCAGCAGCGGGTACGGATGCTGCAGGCGCGGCGGCCTGAGCAGCAGCCACGCTCGCCGGCACGGCGCCGTTGGCAACCATGGCCTCCAAGCGGGCCACGCGCTCGGCCAATGCCTCAATCGTTAAATCGGCCTCGGGACGTGCCAGGCGCGTGCAGGCGATCTCGAGCACCAGGCGCACGTCGCTCGCGCCCCTCATCTCCAGTGCGGCATCGTCGAGCACCGTCAGCACACGGGCCAGGCGGTCGGCAGGATGCTCGCCAAAGGCAGCGGCCTCGGCAGCAAGCGCCTCGGCCTGCTCGGAGCCGCCCTCAAACAGCTCGGCACGGGCACCGGCAACGCAGGCAACGTACACGTCACGCACATGCGCCACCAGGTCGCGCGTCAGCTCCAGCAGGTCGTTTCCTTCCTCGACCTGCGCACGGATCAGTCCATAGAGCTCGGCAACATCGCGATCGGCAATGGCGCGGGAAAACTCGCCCAGAATCTGGTCCGAAACCTCGCCTAAAAGCGAGCGGGCGTCGTCCGCATGCACAGAACCGTTGCCAAAGACGCTCAGCTGCTCCAGCGTGGACAACGCGTCGCGCATACCGCCCTTGGCATGGCGCGCCACGATAGCCAGCGCCTCATCGTCGTAATCGAAGCCCTCCTGCTCGCACACGTATGCCAGGCGACGCTCGATATCCTCGTTGCCGATGCGATGGAAATCGAAACGCTGGCAGCGCGAGAGGATGGTCTCCAGAATCTTTTGCGGGTCGGTGGTGCACAGCACAAAGATCACGTGTGCCGGCGGCTCCTCGAGCGTCTTGAGCAGCGCGTTGAACGCCGCCGTCGTGAGCATGTGGACCTCGTCGATGATATAGATCTTGTACTTGCCGCGCACCGGGGCAAAGTTGACGGAGTTGATGATTTCCTCGCGCACATTGTCCACGCCCGTGCGGGAGGCGGCATCGAGCTCGTAGACATCGGGGTGGTTACCCTCGGCAATGAGCTCGCACTCCTCGCAAGTACCGTCGGGCATGCAGCCGCTTGCACCCTCGGCGCGCGCCGCCTCGGCATTGCGGCACAGCAGCGCCTTGGCCAGAATGCGCGCCATGGTGGTCTTGCCCGTGCCGCGCGGTCCGCAGAACAGGTAGGCGTGGGACAGGCGCCCCTCGGTGATGGCGTGCTCGAGCGTCGAGACGATATGCTGCTGGCCCACCACGGAGTCAAAGGTGAGCGGGCGATACTTTCGGTACAACGATTCCATGGGTGCTCCCCCGGGTATACTGAGTCTTGTTGCCGCGGCGGCCATGCGGTCGCACGGCATACTGCATTCCATAATAACCCGTACGGCGAGCCCGCCGCGATAGGAGTCCAAAGAGCATGGCAGACGCAGAGAGCAACCTCGTTCCCTCCGAAGCAGCCGACCAGGTCGAGGTCGCGCTCGAGGAGCAGGCCGCAGCCGACGACGGCATCCTGTACCTCAACGAGTACCAATACGAAAACGACCTCGTCACCGACTTCGCCCGCCTGGTCGCCTCGCCCAGGCGTCGCGGCTCGCTGTATGTCGCCGCGGCAATTGCCGCGCTCATCGGCATCGGCATGCTGGTGGCCGGCGGCAACTGGATCAAGTTTGGCGTCGTCTTGATCGTATTCGGCGCCTTTTTGGCCTGGTGGAGCAAAAACCTGCACCACACCCTCGCCCGCGACTTTATCGACGCCGTTGAGGCCGACGAGTCCATGGGTGGCCGCTATCGCCGCGTCGCCGCCAACGAGGACGGCCTGATGGTTTGGGGCACGAGCGGCAAGTCGCAGTTCTTCCCGTTTGAAAAGCTCGACCACGTGCTCGACGGCGAGCGCATCTTTGTGGCCATGTTCGCCGACCAGGGCGTGACGATCCCTAAGGACACCTTTGTCCGCGGCGATGCCGAGCAGTTCGGTCCCTTCCTTAAGGCGCGCATCAACAAAAAACTCCGCATCGAGACCAAACGCAAGAAGATGAAGGCAGAAAAGGCCGCTGCCGAAGCAAAACAGGGCGACAAGCCCCAGGAGACCAAGGGCAAGCAGCGCAAGCAGAAGAAGAGCAAGAAGAAGCGGTAGGCCGGCCGACACCGAAGGCGCCTCGTCCCGCGCCCGATTCCGGGCCGGGGCGCCTGGAATCGGGCGCGCGTACCGCCAATGGACCCGTTTTGCCTTGCTCTCGAGCTATTTCACTTCAAACCTTAAGAGCCTCCGCTCCGGCAGATCGGTCATCTTCATCGTGTAAGTCCCGGGAAATGCTTTCTCAAAACGGACGGTCTCGTAACCTTCGAAATAGTCGTTGGTGTTCTGCATCATAAATGGGACGAGCAACTCGTTTTCTGCCCCAACCTCCACGGCAAACGCAGCAGAGCCGCCAAGGACCGGCATGGCTTGCGTTATCAGATCGGTATTGACTACAAAATCATAGTTTGGCGCAGACTCCGGAACCAGATGCCAAACATACGCTTTGATTCCACCGTCGATATTATCCCTATTTCTGACACGCATCTTTACGGCGATAACGCACGTGATGTCGGCATCCTTCAGTCTCGTTTTCGTATCCACGGTGCCATATTTTGAATAATCGTCATGTGCTCGTTTGAGATACTCGCGCGGCGTGAGCAACTCTGCCCCGTCTATGCAAAACGAATACCCATCAGTCACCACATCCTTCGACCCCAGAAACGCTCCATCCATCGAGAGCCATTCGCCCTCCGCGTAATATTTCTCAGGAATGACCGTCCGGTTCCCGTTAACGACGCTCACCCTCATGCCCGCAAGGCCGGCAGCAGCACAGCAAAAAAGCGCGAGCGCCGATCTTCTCGTCCACAGGGTCTTCTTCATCGCGCTCACGACCTTTCCCGAACTTTCACAACGGCACCGTCGCGCATGCAGTAAACCCGATCGGCCAGTTCCTCGAGCACCTCTCCGTCATGGCTGGACAGAAGGACCTCACGACCCGTTGATGCCGCCATCGCCACAACGCGCTTGAGCATTTCAACGCCCGCTTCGTCGAGGGCATTCGTTGGCTCATCGAGAACAAGCAGCTTCGGCTTCTCCATAATTGCCGCAGCTATCCCCAGACGCTGCTTCATCCCAAGCGAGTATGCTCGGAACTTCTTTTTTTCGTCTGCATCGAGCCCCACGAGCCGCAGGGCAGAGCGAATGTCCTCGGGGGTGGCAACGCCCTTGATCTGAGCGATGAGCTTCAGATTGTCGTAGCCAGACAGATATCCCAAAAAGGAAGGCGCCTCGATCAACATCCCCAGACTCGGCGGGAACGAGATGTCCGCCCCAAGCCTTTGGCCATCGATAGAGATTTCGCCTTCGGTAGGCTTGATCAACCCGCAAACCGCTCGCATGAGCATGGTCTTACCCGAACCGTTTATCCCCTGAAGCCCGACCACAGTCCCAGGGTCAACCTCGATGGACACGTTGCGCAGGACATCGTTTTTACCCATGCGCTTCGATACGCCCCTTACGATCACACTCATATCTTGTCCCCCTTTTCTATAAGGTCGGCCCTTCGAAACCACAGTCCACCCAACGATAGGCATAACGACATAAGCCCAATTGATGACAAGACACTCGAGCCCGCCGCGATTCCCTCTTTGACAATTCCACCCCAGCGCAACAGCATCAAGGCGTTACCCAATAGCGCCCAATGTCGTGCATATGCCGAGCAGATCAGGTAGCTCATTAAAACCACAAACGAGACTGACGACCCAAGCACAAACCCAACCGCTGCCTGCGCAAACGCAAGCGCCTCAAAAGCAAATAAGAGACCTATGAAAAACGGCAGCGCATCTGCCTCGGCAGCTTTGAGAAACCACGGCGCCAAATTAGCCAGTTGAAGCGACTCACCATGAATGACCGCGCTGAACGAGGAGCTCACCACCAAGCTCCAAATCACAACAGAGCAAACCACCACGAGCAGTGAAAATGCCGTTACTGCCGCCACCAAGATAAAACGCGAGACCCACCAAAGGGTTCTTGCCCGGCATCGAACAAGCGCTTGCAAACCAAACCCGTGCAACGATTCGGTCGGATAGTCGAGTGTTGTATAGAGAATAAGCAGAATGAGAAATAGCCATCCTAGCGGAGGCACAAACATGACCCCGGGCCTAGGCTCAAACGGAGCAGATCCGGCAAACACGAGCGCAAGATTATCCGCAAACCCCAAGGTATCCGTTCTAACCCCATACACAGAAGACAATCCGTAGGCGTACACCAAGTTCGCAACGGTCACTGCCGCAATTGCAATAAAAGTGATGATGTTCTTCTTCAAAACGGTCCTCAGGTCCGCGGCGACCAGCCTAAACAGCATCAGACCACCTCGCGTCTTTTCCACGCCCCAGAAAAAGCCAACGAAGCAAGGGTCAATAATATGATTTCCGCAAAACCGGCTCGAATGTCTGGCCAGTTATTCAGCGATTCCGACCTGATGCTGTTGAGGATATTGCAGTTAAACCCCACACAAGCCATTACGCCGAAGATCCAGCCATTTGCAAAATGCCACGCAACCATTAGCAGATACGGGACAATTATCGCTTTGATTCTGCTACGAAACAAAATTGAGAAGCCAGTTACAGCCATGGATAAAGTCCCGAGCGTGACAGCATCGAACAGCGTGTATGCGAGCACATATGACAAAGGATGCGAATAAAATAGACCGGAGAAGTAGCTATGCAGGTAAAGTCCTACGTAAGTCGACTCATCGACCCGAGGAAGATACGCAGGAAAAAGCATCGAGACGATCAGGAAATTGACGAGCAGAGGAATGGCAGTCACTGTAAACGCGGAGAGGAAAGCAGACAGCATCTTTACGTTCACGTACGCCTTTCTGGAAACGCGCGTGCATATCTGCATGTCATAACCACTCAAACGCTCAAAGAGACACGACCAAGATCCAGCCAACATTGCAAGCAGGGGCAGTGCATAGAAAAACACCGACGCAGACAGTGGCGCGTTCGCGCTCACAACAATCCAGTTACCGAAGCTGCTTTCACGTGTTTGACCGAGATAATTTTCGGCTTGCACGCCAACGCCGTAACCAAAAGAAAGAAGGTTGTGGCGCTCTTTTTCCAAATTTGCCCACGGTTCCAGCGCGGCAGCTATTGCAACTGCGACCGCAATCAAGAGAGCAAGGATAAAAGCTGGACGTCTAATCGTTTTCGACAGTTCGTATCTTGCGAGCTT
Source organism: uncultured bacterium (assembly GCA_905214105.1). Lineage (GTDB taxonomy): Bacteria > Actinomycetota > Coriobacteriia > Coriobacteriales > Coriobacteriaceae > Collinsella. The sequence continues at coordinate 272,058 of CAJMKK010000002.1, read as the reverse complement.
TTGGTTCATACGTCCTCCTCCCCCTTCCGACCCAGAAAGCCGGAAGGGAGCCATTTCAAACAACTATGCGGGAAGCTTGTGGAAATGCCCGACGCAGTCGGGGCTCCATACGCCAATAACAGTGCCGTAGCCAGACTCCGCCCATGCAGTCAGTCGCGCCGCAGATCGCCCGTTCTCACGGACGAGGTTATACATTTCCCACTGTCCCTTGTGATTCGAACGATACGTTCCCTGAGTACAATTCATGCTGCCGCTACCGCTTGTGTTATACGCACCGTCTGTATATAACCGAAGCGGATTTCCCGTATGGCCCTGGATATCCAGATAGAGCGATGAGGAATCATCCTTTTGACGGTAGCCAGTTGCACTCGTCCCGGCACATTGAAAACTAAATGCCTTATCGGCATTGTTCGTACAGGTCGTAATTCCCGTATCGGCGTTTTGAGTAATGCTGGAAACCTGAGAGGTGTCAAACTCCTCTTGTGCAAACGATGCAGCGGGAACCCCTAGGGACAGACCAGCTGCAATCACCAAGCCGACTCCGATTCGAGCAATAGCGCTCCTTGGCTTAATCATGGCCTTCTCCAATCAAAAGCGGTTAACAATGCGTCGACGCACGGCAACCTTCGCATGAATAGAGAAAGATGTCTGTAAACACCCGCTATTGAGTTGATTGCTCAGGCGTTTACACGTTATTTACCTGCGATAACAATAAAATTAGCTCCGCCTTATTCTTGATCTTCAACTGGCGGTAAGATGCAGACCGCAGCGCTTGCACCGTAGATGCAGCGTAACCGACATCCTCCGCAATGGCCTTTGTCGTTGCCCCCTCTGCCGTCATCAGCAAAATTTGCGACTGAACATCAGAAAGGGAGCGCGACGTAAGCAGGGCCAGCTGGCGCACGCGGGCCGTTTCGGTGGACCCGTTCGCCCGGTACTCCAAGACGGCCTTCTCGTCCTCAACCGAGCGGGCGAGCGCGATGTGCGTAACGAACATGGGCACAGACCAGCAAACAATCACCGTTGCCACGACGACATTGACAGCCGAACTTTGCCCCAACAACGACGCGAGGAACAACGGCTCGAAAACCGTCAGATCCTGCACCATATTGAGCAAGACAGCCCAAACAGGAGCCGTCGCCCCGAAGCAAAGCATCCATATCCCAAGCATTTTGCGCTGCGGACAGCTTCGCATCACTATATATGTGAGCAGCACCCCCGTCAGCACCGCAAGTCCATGGATTCGCCCCCTAGCGACCGCATAGATTAAGGCAACCATGCCCATTGACACCAACGGCACGATAGCCCGAGCATGGGCATGCACCTTAAACGGACGCAGCCCAACAGCGAGCGAAGCCGTAGACGCCACGCCGCAAAACAGGACCGGCACAGCCATCAACGGAACGCGTATGCACATCAATGCCGCGATATAGATAAAAGACCATTCCACAGCAGATAGCACCGCCCATACGTACGGGCTTCCGAGCCAAATCGCTTCACCCGCTCTATCCAGCGCAGCGCCACGATTCGCTTTTCCACCCGCGTAGCATAGCGACAGAAGCAGTCCGAGACCCAATGCGTAGCTTAAGAGGGAAAAGGCGACAGCCCGCGAAACACCGGACCCCCAATCGCTATCCGCCATTACCAAGGGCCCCGCCGCAAGGAGGATAAAGAATAATGTGAGCAGGTATCGAAACAGCCGGCGCGTTCGAGCTGATGCCACTATATCGTCAGCATGCCGCTGCGGTAGCTCATGCCCTACAGTATCGCCCTCACCCGCAAACAGCGCCACGAGCTCGCGTGAGCCCGCAACCGACGCCTTCCCGTATGCTCGGTGAAGCGTTGTTCTCACCGTCGATGGCTTCGTATCCGTCTCCTTGGCAATTTCCGCCGGCGTTTTCCCTTTGAGCAGCAGTCGAACAAACTGCTCTTCTCTAGGCGACAGGGCAGGGGAAAACACCCCCGCATCGAATGTGTCGGACGCACAGGCGATATCCGAATTGTTGTCCCGTTTCCCCCTTAGCAACATGCATACGAAGGCAGCAGCGATAACGGACCCCATCGCCAGCAATGCAATGACCACGGCATCGCTTGCGAAGTATGCCGCCTCAACAGCCGGAATAAGACCAATAGGAACTGCTACGAGCACAGAACAGGCAAACACGTCGCGCCGCCCATGGCCAAAGGCACGAGGGCGGCAAAACGGCGGGGCCACAGTCAATGCGAGATAGACCAACGGAATTAAAAGCGCAAGGCCAATTGACGCGGCCGTTACAGGGGGCATCCCCCATGGCTCGGGAACGACTCTCCATGAAACTCGACAGCAAAACAGCAGGCAAGACATGACGGCTATTGTTTCTGTAAAAATCGCGTCCTGCGGGTGACGAGTTTCCCTTTCGTCAGTCCGTGTCGACCTCTGCGTCAAAGGAGAGTCCGCCGTGCCCCAAATAACATATGAGAGAAGCAGCGACCCAACAAAGCACGAGACACACGAAACGCCATGTAACAACCAAATCGGTGCAAACACGATTGGAATAGAGTCTCCGCGAGCATAGAAAGCCAGGTCGGCCCATTCGGGAACCGTTGCAATAACACCAAGGAAAACACCGATGGCACCGAGATGCCTCGGCCTTCTCATTCCCCCCTTGCATAGCGCAGCACCATGAACAAACGCCGCGAGGCATGCGCCCAGGATAACGAGCCAGGTCATTGCACCTGACGCTAGGCCGATTGAAGATGAAAACCGGTGATAAGGGGTGACCGCCATTACGACAAGCGCAATGGCGCAGGCAAATGTAGCAGAACGGCGGGAAAAGAGCATACGGCCTCCATAGCGTGTCATTATATCGCTCGAGCCGCTCGTTTATCTCTGTTCTCACACCAGCCAGCATCAATGATTCAGGCGAACTCCAATCCGCGCCAGATCACGGTCCGGCTTTTGTTCGCAGTCCCCACATCAAAGCGGGATGCGGTTTCCTTTTGGACGCCGGTTCGGAAAGCGCATCCCGTTCCAGGGCAATATTCTGGGATGCAGTTTCCGCAGCCCACCCCATTTGGAAAGCGCATCCCATAATTTGGCTGAAAACTGAGATGCGCTTTCCAAACGAGCCGAAACGGGCCGAATCGATCGGGCCACCTCGCATCCCGCTATCCTCGCCATCTGCCCGAGCGTGCTACACTAGCAGCATCTATGCCACCGCGAACGGCTCGGCCCCGCGCCCGCCGCTCGCAAACGAACTTTAAACGCACGAGGGTTGGCCATGCCGCTTTTCTCGCAACATACCGCCCGGTTCTCGCCGGACGTTCCTTTGGAGGGCACCAGCTCTCGCGAGCTGCTCAAGCGGTACCAGCCGCTCGAGACACTTGCGACCGGCGGTTTTGGCTCCATCGAGATCTGCCGCGACACGCACCTGCGCCGCCGCGTCGCCATTAAACGCATCCCCCTTATCAACGGTGCCGGCATGCCCGCTAGCGACATCATGGATGTCCTGCGCGAGGCGCACACTGCCGCCATGCTTCAACATCCCAACATCGTGCAGGTTATCGACTTTACGCACGACACAGCCTATGCCTACCTGGTTATGGAATATGTCGATGGCATGTCGCTGGCCGAGTTTTTGCACCGCGCGGACGGCCATTCGCTCACCTTTGACGAGGCCGCGGCCATTGCCGATGCCCTGGGCCAGGCGCTCACCTTCGCCCACAGTAATGGCGTGCTCCACCTGGACATCAAGCCCGCCAACGTGCTCATCGACCACTCGGGCAATGTAAAGCTCACCGACTTTGGCATGGCGCGGCTGTCGTCTGCTGGCGGCTTTGGCGGCTCACGCGGCGGCACCATCGGCTACATGCCGCCCGAGCAGCTCGATATCGAGACCGGCACGGTCGACGAGCGCGCCGATGTCTTTGCCCTCGCCTGTGTGATCTACGAGGGCCTGTGCGGCAGCGCTCCTTTTATGGCGGCCACGCCCGCCGACTCGCTCGGCCGCATCATCGGCGGCGCCACCTATCCCAGCGAGCTGATACCACACTTTCCCTCGGGAGCCGAGGCCGCGCTCATGAGCGCGCTCTCCCCCATGCCGCAGGACCGCCCCAACAGCATCGAGGCATTTTGCGACCAGCTCCTTGCCGGTCTGGGCAGCGTGCGCGAAGGCCGTCGCAGCCTGGAGCAAATGGTTGGCGAACTTTCGGATGACGAGCAGGAGCTCGACGATATCGAGCCGTCGCACTACGAGGACGACGTCATCGAGGTCGACCCCGCACTCGGCTGGGCGGGCACGCGCTGGAGCCATGCGCGCGACTACACCATGCGCGCTATCTCGGCGCTAACGTGCGGCACCTTTAGCTTTTTGCTGATGCAAACGGCCGGGGTCGCGGCGCTTCCCGGCCTGGTCATTGCGGCCATCGCGATCGGAGCGGCGGCTGGCCTGGCCCCCCAGATTGGCTCGGCCATCTCGGCTGTGGGCTTTTTGGTGCTCATGGCCAACGCCACCATGCAGGCACAGGGCATCCTGTCGATGCTGCCCGTCGCGGTGATCTTTGCTGCCGCCATGTCCGGTTGGTGGATCGCCTGGGGTCGCACCGAGGCTGCCGCGAGCGCCGCGCTCACCTGTGCACTCGCGCTTGGCTGTCTGACCGGCAATACCTTCCTGGCAGCTGGGGTCGCCGCCGGCGTCGCGTCATTTTGGCTCGGCCCGGCAAGCGCCGCCGCGGCAACGGGCATGGGCGCGCTTTTTGCCCGTCTGGCCACGATCGCGCTTTCAGCCGAAGGCGTGCTGGGGCTCGGTAACGTTGCCGCAGCGCTGGGAGACCCGCTCCTTTGGGCTGCCTTTGTGCTGGTCGCGGCAACTGCCGCAGCATCATCCGCGTTGCTCAATGCCCATGCCAAGCGTGCCGATCAGGGATCAAACCTTGCCGCAATCGCCGCCATCGCCGTCACCGGCATCGGCTGCGCAGCGGCGTCCTGTCTTGCACACCATATGGAAATTGCCAGCCTTGCAGCCGCGGTCATCGCCAAGGCGGCGGTTGCGGGAATCCTATCCTCTATAATCGTTGGGATATGCCTATATTTGCTCGGATACCAAAGAACCTATACGGAGAGTGATCTTTCGTGAACTTCCTGAACATCTTCGAGGACCACGTGGCCGGCATCTTCGGTGCCACCCGTGCCCCGTTCTCCTTTAAGAAGCTTGCCAAGCAGGCCGCTCGCGACATGGAGGATCAGACTCTGGTGATCAATGGCGTCAACACGGCGCCGGCACTCTATACCATCCTGATCGCCGCCGACGACGACCCCATGCTCGCCCCGTTCTACCCCGAGCTTTCGCGCGAGGTCCGCGAGTTCGTGAAGGCGCAGGCCGAAAAGCGCCGTTATGTCTTTGTCGGCGAGCCCCTCGTGCGCTTTATGATCGATCCGCAGCTGCGTGCCGGCAAGTTCTCGGTCTTTGCCGAGAACGTCGATGCCCCCACGCTCGGCCGCCTGTACGAAGAAGAGCGCGCCTATCAAAACGGTCTGGGCCAAAACAACTCCGCGGCAAGCCGTGCCGCCAGCGCCCCGCGCGCCGGCCAGCAGCAGTTTGCTGCCCCGCAGCAGCAGCGCCCCGCCGCCATGCCCCAGCAGCAGCCGACGCCTCGTGCCGCCGCTCCCGACCCGCTTGCCGTAGCAGATCCCTTCGCGCCTAGCGTCCCCGACCCCGCCGCAGCACCCATCCCGGTGCCGCAGACCGTCTCGCGCGACGCGCTTGCCGGCATGGGCGGAGCCGCCGCGACCGGTGCCGCCGTGGGCCTAGGCGCCGCAGCCGGTATCGCCTCCAACATGGCGAGCACTCGCGCCCCGCAGCGCCCGCTCGCCCAGCTCGTCGACGTCGTGAGCGGCGAGAGCCATAGCATCACCTCCGCACAGGTGACCATCGGTCGCGAGCGCTCAGTTTCCGACATTGCCCTGCGCGACCCCAACGTGTCGCGCCGCCACGCCCAGCTCACCTTTACGGGCTCGGATTGGTCGATCGAGGACCTCAATTCCACCAACGGCACGCTCGTCAACAACCGCCGCATTACGCGCTGCCCGCTGCGCAACGGCGATCTGCTGACGTTTGGCCTGAGCACCTTTGAATTTAGGGGATAGTCTCTTATGAACATCGATATCGTCCTTTTTGCAGGCCGCATCGTCCTGGTCGCCCTGCTCTATATCTTCCTGTTCGCCGTCATGAAGACCGGCGTGGGACTTGTGCGCGGGCAGCGTCGCGACTCGGCTATCTGGACGATCGATGTGGACAAGGGTCCGCGCGGTATCCGCGGCATCCACGTAGACATGCTCGGCCCCGTCATCGTCGGTCGCTCGCCATCTTCGGACATCTGCATCAACGAACCGTTCGTCTCGGCCTCGCATGCGCGCTTTTCGCTGCAGGGCCCGGCGCTCATCATCGAAGACCTCAACTCGCTTAACGGCACGCTCGTCAACGGCCGCCAGCTTGTGGAGCCCGCAACGCTGCGCGAGGGCGACGAAGTCCAGATTGGCGACGTGGTCATGAAGGTGAACCGTCGATGATCGACGAGGAGAACAAGTCCGCAACCATGACCGAGGCACCGGCTGCCGCCGTAGCTGCACCGGCCCACGCCGCTCCGGCGGACTCCACACCCGTGGAGCCCGAGGACACCGTGTTCTCCCTGCCTCTTTCGCATGTAACGCATGATATTTCGGATCTCGCCGATAACGAGGGCGAAGAGGATGCCGTAGCGGCGCCCATCGGCGCACATGCTGCGGAACAGCCCACAGCGCCCGAAGCAACCCCGGCGCCGGCTCACTTTGCAGAGCCCGTCGCCGCGGCAATCAACGAGAGCGCTGCGGTGTTTGCGGCACCCGAACCCGCCGCGCCGGCGTTTCCCATAGCCCCGGCATCCGAGGTTGCGCCCGCGTCTACGCCGGCGCCCGAGGCGGGGCCATCCCCCGAGGACGGCCCTGCACCCAAGGCCCCGCAGCCTGCGCCCGCAAGCGAGTCCGATGCCGTGGCCGAGCCCGCCGCCCAGTCGCAAAGCACACCCGCGCCGTCGCACTTTGCGACGCCCGAGCCTATAGACGTCAGCCCGCAAGACGACGAGTCGATCGCCTGCGCGTCCGAAGAGCCCGGCTCCCCGGACACCGGCGATTCCGAATCAAACGCCGAGACCGACACCGTCTCTCCCGGTGACACAGCCGAGATCGACGTTGCCGCCGTTGAGGCCAAGCTCAAAGACCCCGGCTCGACCATGAGCTTTGAGCCCCTGACCGAGGAGCGCATCGAGACCGACTCGACCTATGATGCCGGCACCACCACGCAACTCATGTGGGGCGCCCGCTCTGACGTTGGCTGCGTACGCCCGCACAATGAGGATTCCTACCTGGTGCAGTCGCCGCTCTTTTGCGTATGCGACGGCATGGGCGGTCACGCCGCCGGCGAGGTAGCCTCTTCCATCGCCGTCGAGACTATTGCCAAGACGGCCCCGCAGTCCGCCGACGCAGCACGCCTGGCCGCAGCCGTCGAGGCAGCCAACGCCGCCGTAATCGAGGCCGCCTTGAATGGCCTGGGCAAGCCCGGCATGGGCTGCACAGCCACTTGCGCCTATATCGAAAACGACACGCTCGCCATCGCCCACGTGGGTGACTCTCGCGCCTACCTGCTCCACGAGGGCACGCTCATCCGCGTGACCCGCGACCACTCCTACGTGGAGGAGCTCGTGGACGCCGGCGAGATTACGGCAGACGAGGCTCGCGTCCACCCCAACCGCTCGGTCATCACCCGTGCGCTGGGCTCGGACCCCGCCATGTATGCCGACCACTTCACTCTGCATATCGAGGAAGGCGACCGCCTGATCCTGTGCTCCGACGGCCTTTCGAGCATGATTCCCGATAGCGATATCGAGAACATCGCCACGCAGTCCTCAACCGCGCAAATCTGCGTCGACAACCTAGTGGACGCGGCGCTTGCCGCCGGCGGCCACGACAACGTGACCGTAGTAGTCGTTGACCTGGTTGACGATGGCGTTATGCGCGAGGCGCAACGCGTGCGTCGCCGCAACGTCACCATCGGCGTCGTCTTAGGTCTCGTCTTGGTGCTGGCGGCTGCCATCTGGGCCTACACGGGTGTCACCGGCTCGTACTACCTGGGTACCTACCAGGGCAATGTCGCCGTCTGGCGCGGCCTGCCCGGCAAGCCGCTCGGACTCAAGCTCCACTGGCTCGAAAGCGAAACCAGTATCAAGCTGTCCGACCTGCCCGAAGACACGCAAAACCGCCTCAAGGCGGGCATTCCGCAAACAAGTGTCGACGATGCGCAGGACACGATATCCAAGTACCGCCACCAGATCGACGAGGAGCAGACCCGCCAGGTGATCGACGCGCAAACGATTCGCGACAACACCGACCAGGGATCGACCTCCGAATCAGATTCCGAGAAAACCGCCGAACAGTCCGCCGAGGCCGAAGCCTCCGAAAAGAACTAGAAAGGGAGTGCCGCTTATGAGTCGCCGCAACACCGAGCTGCTCTTGCTCATCGCCTCGGCGTTCCCCGTCATCCTGCTGTATGCGATGTACGTCCTCACCGCGGGCGCTGCCATCTCCTTTGAGACGCTCGCCGTACCGATCGGCCTCTTTGCCGCCTTTGCCGCGGCCCACATTGCCGTGCGCATCTTGGCGCCCGGTGCCGACCCCGCCATCCTGCCCATTGTCTTTGTGCTTTCGGGCATCGGCATCACGTTCGTGACGCGTCTCGCCCCCGCTCTCGCCATCTCACAGCTCATCATCCTGTTTGTCTCGGTGGCCCTGATGGTGGGAACGCTCGCGTTGGTTAAGAACCTCGACGTAGTCATGCGCTACAAGTACACCTTTGGCATTATCGGCATCATTCTGTTGATGCTGCCTATCTTTATCGGCACCACGATCTCGGGCTCCAAGCTGTGGATTCGCATCGCGGGCTTTACCATCCAGCCCGGCGAGTTCGCCAAGGTCTTTATCGTGCTGTTCCTGGCCGGGTACCTGGCCGAGAACCGCGAGCTGCTCTCCATCTCCAACCGCAAGATCTTAGGTCTTAAGATCCCTCGCCTGCGACTGCTGCTGCCGCTGTTTGCCGTGTGGGGTGTGTGCCTGCTCGTCGTCGTCTTCGAACGCGATCTGGGTTCGGCCGTGCTGTTCTACACCATCTTCTTGCTGATGCTCTACGTTGCCACGGGACGATTCTCGTATGTCGTTATCGGCCTTGCGCTCTTAGCCGTTGGAGCCGTGGGCGCCTACAAGTTCCTGTCTCACGTTCAGGTGCGTTTCCAGGTTTGGGTCGATCCGTTTAAGGACGCCCAGGGCCAGGGCTACCAGATCGTCCAGTCGCTCTTCTCGCTTGCCGATGGCGGTCTGGTCGGTGTTGGTATCGGCAACGGCATGGCCAACAACATCCCTGTCGTCGAGTCCGACTTTATCTTCTCGGCCATCGGCGAGGAGATGGGCCTTTTGGGCGGCGGCGCCGTGCTCATCCTGTTTATGCTCTTTGCCGTGCGTGGCCTCACCACGGCTGCCCGCGCTAAATCCGACCTCGCCGCCTTTAGCGCCACGGGCCTTACGGCCGCCATCAGCTTCCAGGCCTTTTTAATCGTGGGCGGCGTTACCCGCCTGATCCCGCTGACCGGCGTCACCCTACCCTTTATGAGCCAGGGCGGTTCCTCGCTGCTGGCAAGCTTTATCATCGTCGCGCTCCTGCTGCGCGCCGGTGACGAAGCGACCGGACGCGAGGCCGAGCTTACCGGCACCGGCACTATGGCCGCCATCACCGATGATCAGGTCGCATCTGCCGCCGCCCCGACGGGCACGCGCTTTGCCACCTCGTCTTCCTACGGCAGCGGCAGCCATTCCGTCGGCTCGCGCATGCGCCGTCGCCTGCTCGACACGCCTGAATCCGGTGTGCTCGGCCGCGTTGCGCTCGCCAACCGTCTAACCCGTGCGGTGCTCGCCTTTACGGCGCTATTCGCCATCCTTATCGGCAACCTCACCTATGTCCAGGTCATCAAGGCCAAGGACTATCAGGACATGCCGACCAACAACCACACCATCGCCCGCTCCAAGTACATCCAGCGCGGTTCCATCATCACGTCCGACGGCGTGACGCTGGCCGAGTCGCTGCAGCAGGAGGACGGCACCTACGTACGCTCCTACCCCAACGGTAACCTGGCAGCGCACGTGGTTGGCTACGTGAGCCAGCAGTATGGCACCACCGCCATCGAGAGCGTCATGAACGACACGCTCACCGGTTCTAAGGACTACTCCAGCTGGAACAACGCCATCGCGTCGCTCGCGGGCCAGACCCAGCCGGGCAACACCGCCAAGCTCACCATCGACTCGCGCATCCAGACGGCGGCCGAGCAGGCACTCAAGGGCTTTAAGGGCGCTGTAGTGGTCATCGACCCGCGTACCGGCGCGGTGCTCGCATGTGCCAGCTCGCCCACCTACGACAACACCAACATCGACGCCCTACTGCAGGCTGGCGGCGGCGAGGACGGCTCCATGTACAATCGCGCCATGGACGCGCTGTACACGCCGGGCTCCACGTTTAAGGTCGTTACGCTTTCCGCGGCACTCGAGACCGGCACCGCCAGTTTTACCAGCACCTACCAGGCGCCCGGCTCCATGGACATCGGCAACGCACCGGTCACCAACTATGCCAACGAGAGCTACGGCACCATCAGCCTGCAGCAGGCCTTTGCCGTGTCCTCCAACGTCGTCTTTGGCCAGGTGGCAAACGAAGTTGGCGCAAACACGCTCGTGCAGTTTGCCAACGCCTTTGGCTACGGCCAAAAGCTCGGCCAGGACCTGACCTCCGCGGCCTCCATCATGGCAGACCCGTCGCTCATGACCGAGTGGGAGACCGCTTGGGCCGGCGCCGGCCAGCCTGTCGGCATGGACCACACGCCCGGCCCGCAGACCACCGTCATGCAAAACGCCGTGATTGCCGCCGCCATCGCTAACAGTGGCGTGGTCATGGACCCGTACTTTGTAGCCCAGGTACTCGCCCCGGACGGAACTGTGGTCAAGACCACGCAGTCCCGCTCGCTGGGTCAGGCCGTCAGCTCCGCCACGGCCGACCAGGTCAAGCAGGCCATGCTCGCCGTCGTCCAGTCCGGTACCGGCACCGATGCCCAGGTCCCCGGCGTCAAGGTCGCCGGCAAGACCGGCTCGGCCGAGATCGGCGGCACCAACGTCAACTCGATGTTCGTTGGCTTTGCACCTTACGATTCACCCACGGTCGCCATCTCGGTGGCCTTGGAGGATTACGACAAACACGACGTCAAGGCGGCCAAGATTGCCGGCATCGTCCTGACCGCGGCGCTCGCCGCACAGGGAGCGTGATGCCCATGATTGAATCGGACACCCGAGGCGCGCCGCGGCCGAAGAGTTAGCGGCAACGCGCCACACGGCCCCAGCGGCCACATCGTAGGTACTACACACATCGTTGAGCGAATAGTTATGTTAGGAGCAGGAATGGAACAGAGGGTCCTCGGGGGAAGATACCTCCTCAAGGATAAGGTGGGGACAGGCGGCATGGCGACCGTCTTCCGTGCGCAGGACCAGGTCCTCGACCGCACGGTAGCCGTCAAGATCATGCTGCCGCAGTATGCTGGCGACGCAACCTTCGCCGCACGCTTTAAGCAGGAGGCCCAGGCAGCAGCCGGTCTCTCCTCCCCCTATATCGTGGGCGTCTACGATTGGGGCAAGGACGGCGACACCTATTACATCGTCATGGAGTACCTGCGCGGCACCGACCTTAAGAGCGGCATCAAGAGCCACGGCGCCCTCGACCCCAAGAAGGTCGCCCAGATCGGCTCGCAGATCAGCTCCGCGCTTTCGGTCGCCCACAAGCACGAGATCATCCACCGCGACATCAAGCCGCAGAACATCATGGTGCTGCCCGACGGCAACATCAAGGTGATGGACTTTGGCATCGCGCGCGCCAAGAACAGCCACCTCACGCAAGACAACAACGTGCTGGGAACCGCCCACTACGTCAGTCCCGAGCAGACCCGTGGTCAGGACCTCGGCCCCACCTCGGATATCTACTCGCTGGGCGTCGTGATGTACGAGTGCGCCACCGGCCGCGTGCCCTTTGACGGTGATGACGCCATCTCAGTCGCACTCAAGCAGGTCAACGAGCTGCCTATTCCGCCGAGCCAGATCAACTCCGGTGTCGACGCCGACCTTGAGCGTATCATCCTCAAGTGCATGGAGAAGGACCCGGCAAACCGCTTCCAGACCGCCGACGAGCTGCGTCAGGTGCTCAACAGCTACCTGTCGGGCCGTGCCGTCAACATCTCGGAGCCCACGCGCATCATCGGTGCACCCGGTGAACTGGGCGCCACCAAGACTCGCGAGCTTTCCGATCAGACGCGCGCCATGGTACGTCCCGTCTCGGGCGTGAGCGGCCAGAATACCGCCCGTAGCTCGGTTTCGGGCTCCACCGGCTCCTACGAGGTCGAAAAGCCCAAATCCAACAAGAACAAGATCATCGCCGCCGTGGTGGCAGCCGTTGCCGTCATCGGTATCGTGGTGGCCTTTGCCACAGGACTCTTTGGCGGCGAGCAGGTCACCGTGCCCGATGTGCTGGGCAAGGACCAGCAGACTGCCGTCGAGCAGATCAAGGAAGCCGGCCTCGAGGTCGGCACCATCGACCAAAGCTACAACGACGATGTCGACGAGGGCAAGGTCGCCGAGCAGACGCCCAACGGCCACACCAAGAAGGCCAAGGGCACCAAGGTGAACCTGGTGATCTCCAAGGGCCCCAAGCCCTCCGAGAAGGTTGAGGTTCCCCAGCTTGTCGGTCTAACCAAGGACCAGGCAGAGGCGGCACTGGCAAGCGTTGGCCTAAAGGGCAACGCCACCGAGGAGGCCAACGAGGCCGATGAGGGCCAGGTCTTTGAGCAGGGCACCGACGCCGGTAAGGAAGTCGAGAAGGGCACGACCATCTCGTACAAGGTCTCGAGCGGCCCGGATACCACGTCCGTCCCCGACCTGACCGACATGACCGAGGCCCAGGCGCGCAACGCCCTCGATATGGCAGGCTTTGGCGTCGACGTGAGCTACCAGGAGAACGACTCGGTTACCGAGGGCACCGTAATCAGCTGGAACCCCAGCGGCAAGCAGAAGCCCGGTGCCACGATTACCGTCGTCATTGCCAAGAAGTCCGGCAAGGCCACCGTCCCGGGCAACCTGTACGGCAAGAGCATTTCCGCCGCCGTCACCGCGCTCAACAACGCCGGCTTCTACAACATCGCGTTCTGCGATCAGAACGGCAACCCCGTGAGTGGCAACGAAAACGCCACCGTCACGGGCGTCTCCCCCACCGGCAAGCAGTCCACCGACAGCACGATTACGCTGACGGTTGCACTTTCTGGCTCGGGTTCGGGTTCGGGCTCGGGCACGGGCGACGATTCCGGTACGGCCAACTAGTCGCCACCCCACCGCCCATTACGGCTCTCGCCGCAAACATATTCACTCACAGGCGCCCGCTTGCTCCCCCAGCAAGCGGGCGCTTCGTTTTTGACATGGCATGAACCAGAAGAGCCCGGCACCGTGTCGGTGTACCGGGCTCGACAAATCTCTGGTGCCCCCGGGCGGATTCGAAAACTCCCCCCGCGGGGAAATTGGTGACGCGGGTGTCGACGGTCCGAATCCGGCCTTTAGACCAGAAGAGCCCGGCACCGTAGCGGTACCGGGCTCGGCAAATCTCTGGTGCCCCCGGGCGGATTCGAACCGTCGACACCCGCTTTAGGAGAGCGGTGCTCTATCCCCTGAGCTACGGAGGCATGTTGTATTAGTGTAGCAGATTTACGCCGCTGTAATGCAGCGTATACCCACTCTTCGAAGTTGCGGTGGAACAGCCCTCCGGAAAGTGCGTCCCACTATCCAGGCAAATTCTGGGTCAGACTTTCCCCATGAGACCTCGCTGGGAAACTGTGACCCAGAATTTCGGCTCGAAACGGGACACGGTTTCCCAAACGACCCCGTTCCGGAAACTACATCCCGGAATCGACGCTCGAACTGGGATGCACTTTCCCGATCGAGCCACATGGGAGACTGCGCCCCACTTTGAGGGGGCGCTCTTTAATGACTACTTGCCTTTGTGGAAAAGGTTTTTGATAACGGAGGGGATGCTCTTGGCGCCCTTGGCCGTCACATCGATAAAGTCGGGCGAACGCACGAGCTTATCCTCGTCGACGTACTTACGGACCGCGCGAAGCGTCTCTTTATCGTCGCGCGTCGAAAACGTAAAGTGGCCGTTGTCCTTGGTGAAGATAGCAAAACGCGTAATCTTCTTGGTGCCGCGCAAAACCTCGGCGGCGATATAGTCGACCTCGTCCCACGGGATTTGAATATAATCCTCGGGATTGCGCTCGTTATAGTACTCAAACGCCTTATTGCCCACCATCACGTTACCGTGGCTGGTAAGCCCCATAAGGCAGGTTGCCGGCGTCGTCAGATCGACCGTGCTGTTCTGAGATTGCGCCATACGCGCCTCGCCCTCCAATAAAAACAATCGGACCGCATCCAGTGTACCCACCGGGTGCGGTCCGTTTCAATGGCTCAAAAGCCCTTGCCTAGCAACTCTCGGTCTTAAGCCGAAGCGTGCTTACATGAAGCCGCAGACGCGACCGATGATGCCGACGGCGAAGAGAGCCAGGATGATGACGATCGGGCTGACCTTCTTCTTGAGGAGCTTGCAGACCAGAAGGGTCAGGCACACGGCGGCAAGGCCGGGGATGAGCTGATCGAGGTTGGCCTGAAGCGTGGTGACCTTCACCGGGTCGAGTGCGGTGGCACCGACAGAGCTGTACATCGACAGCGCCTGCTTGATGCCCTCAGAACCGGCGGGTAGGTTGGCCCAGTCGATATAGGCGCCAGCAGACTGCGTGACCTTGGAGACGACCGGGGTGAAGGAGATGGACACCCAGCGCTCGACCAGGGCGCCGATGATGAACATACCCAGGATGGAAGCACCCTCGGTGACCTTGCCCATCAGACCGCCGGAGAGGTCCTTGGCGATGGAGGAGCCGACCTTGTAGCCAAACTCCTGCGTGTACCACAGGAAAGCGTAACGGATGATGTTCCACGCGAAGAAGAACAGCAGCGGACCGGCGATGCTGCCGGACAGGGCCAGGGAAGCGCCCAGTGCGCCCAGAATCGGGCGAAGGGTGAACCAGAAGGCGGGGTCGCCGACGCCGGCGAGCGGGCCCATCATACCGACCTTGACGCCCTGAATGGCGACATCGTCAATCGGAGCACCGTTGGCGCGCTCCTCCTCGAGGGCGAGGGTAACGCCAATGACGGGGGCGGAAACATAGGGGTGGGTGTTATAGAACTCCAGGTGGCGCTTAAGAGCGGCAATCTGGTCATCCTTGCTGGTGTAGAGCTTCTTGATCGCAGGGATCATTGCGAAGCACCAGCCGCCGTTCTGCATACGCTCGTAGTTCCACGAGCCCTGAAGGAACTGATGACGGAAGCAAACCTTCTTACGGTCAGCCTTGGTGAGCTGAATCTTGTTCTCTGCCATATGTATCACTCCCCTCCTACTCGTAATCGTTCAGAATGTCGCCGAGCGGGTCACCGGAGCCACCGCCCATGCCGCCACCCTGCTTGGCCAGATCCTTAAGGCCAAGGTAGATGAGGGCAAGGGAGATGCCGATGAGGCCAAGGGCGATCAGCGTGAGCTGAGGGATGGCAGCAAGGACAAAGCCGAGGATGAAGAACGGCCAGGTCTCCTTGGTGGCCATCATGTTGATGACCATGGCGTAACCGACGGAAGCGACCATGCCGCCGCCGACAGCCATGCCGCCGGACAGCCAATCGGGCATAGCGTTAAGCGCGTTGGTAACAGCCTCGGCCGGGATGATGCACAGAAGTACTGCCGGGATGGCGATACGAACACCCTGCATGAGGATGCCGGCGTACTGCCAACGCTCGATGCCGGCGAAGTCGCCCTTCTCGGCGCAGGCGTCCATGCCGTGAACCATAGCGGTAGCCAGGGTACGGCAGATCATGGTCAGGAACAGACCAGCGACCGACAGCGGGACGGCGACGGCGATGGCGGCGGTAACGGCCTTGGCCGAATCGGTGGCGCCACCGTTGAGGGCGAGCACCATGATGATCGAAGAAGCGACCGAGGCCAGAGCGGCGTCAGGCGCGACGGCGGCGCCGACGTTAGCCCAGCCAAGGGCCATCATCTGGAGCGAACCGCCCAGGAGGATGCCCTCCTGAAGGTGACCGGTTACGAGACCGATAAGCGTGCATGCCACGAGCGGCTGATGGAACTGGAACTCATCCAGAATGCCTTCCATACCGGCAAGCAACGCGACAATCGCAACAAGCAGAATAGTGATTGCAGACATGTATCGGACCCTCCTTTACTATGCTTGAGCGGCCAGTTCGGCCTTTGCTTTCTTCAACATGGCGTCGAGATCCTCGGAGGAATCCGAAGGAACCTTGCGGACCTCGAACTTGACGCCCTTGGCCTTGAGAGCCTCGATGGTCTTGACGTCGTCATCGCCCATAGCGACAGCGTTGGTGACGACGACCTTGCCCTTGGAGTGGGCCATGGAACCGATGTTGGCTTCCTTGATGTCGACGCCGGCCTCGATGGCCCTGAGCAGATCCTGCGGGTTCTCGAACAGCAGCATCGCCTTGGTGTCGCCAAAGCGCGTGTCCTTGACGACCTCGGCCATCTTCTTGATGGGCACGACGTTGGCGTGGACTCCCGGAGGGGCAGCCTGCTCGATCATGGTCTTGCGGAGCTCGTCGTGAGCAACGCCGTCGGAGACCACGATGATGCGGTTGGGGTTGATCTGCTTGGTCCACGTGGTGGCCACCTGACCATGCAGCAGGCGCGTGTCGATACGGACGTGGGCGATCTTGATGTGCCCGTCGCCGATCACCGTTCCCGGAGGAATGGCCCCCGCAGGAGCAGCGGCGGCCGCAGCCGGCTTCTTCTCCTCGGGCTCCAGAGACTCGGGCTTGACGCGCACGCCGGCCTTAGCCTCAGTCACGAGATGTTTTGCGATCGCATGTGCAGTGTTCTTTGCGTCAAAGCGCTGCGAATATGCCTCGATGAGCATAGGCAGGTTGACACCGGTGACGATAGCCCAGGAATCATGGCCCTCGATGAGCCCGCTGATCTGGTTGAACGGCGTGCCGCCCCACAGATCAACGAGGAAGAGCACCTGCTCCTGGTCCTCGAAGGAAGCGATTGCTTCCTCGACCTTGGCTCGGAAGTCGTCGGGGCCCATGCTCGGCTCGAGCGAGACCACGGCAACAGACGGCTGATCGCCAAAGACCATCGAGCCCGTCTGCTTGATTCCAGCCGCCAAGTCACCATGGCTAGCAAGAACAATACTTACCATCACATAACCTCCTTTTTGTCTACGTAATTCCTACACGACAGTTATGGAGTATAGCTGCAAATACAGCAGAATTGTTTGAAAAACTGCAAAAGGTAGCATTATTTGTTTAAACGTCTTGTTTTGTTACAAGCTGATTACATTCCAGTATTTTGGCTGATTTGCTGCTGAGGATTGATAGCTGATCTATTTACATGACCGAATTGAGCACGCTGTTCATTATTGCCGGTTTTAAACAGACACAAATGTGCTCGGGTTGAGGCTATTTCGTTTAAACAGATGGTGCTTGACTAATGGTAAGAAATATGCTCTAGCAAAGTAGTCGTTAGGGACGTTCTTTAATGACTAGTCGTTTAAGAACGTCCCCAACGACTAAGTTAGGCGATGTGGAGGGGGTTGGCGGCGTCGACGGCATCGGGGGCATCGGATAGGCCGTCGGGGGCAGCGTCTGTCGGGTCCTCGTCGGGGGTCTCGATCTGCTTGATCATGACCTCCTGGCCCTGCAGCAGATAGGTCTCGCCGCTACCGCAATGGGGGCAGGTCTTGCCGTGCTCGACCGTCGCGTAGTCGCAGCCGCACGCCTCGCAATGCGTCACGGCCTCGACAGGCTCCACAATAAGCTCCGCGCCCTGCGTGATAGGCTTTTTATCTGCCGCCCAGCGCCAAGCGTCGAGCAGCAAGTCGGGAACGACGCCCGAGACCTCGCCCAGGAGCAGCGCGACGCTCGAAACGCGACTCACGCCATTGGCGCGCGCCACGTTTTCGACATCGCGAATAATGTGATAAACGATTCCGAGCTCGTGCACTTTTATTCCTTCCGCCGTTCTAACGAACGGCGGTCGGCTTGACGCTGCGCGAGCCCCAGACGGGCGATCTGCCTTTCAATCGTCGGGCATGGGCAAAAGCCCTATGCCCTCCTCTTTCAAGGCACCTCGCCACGCCTGGGACTCGCTCGCTGTCCAACCGCTCTCTGCGCCGTTCTCCTGCTTGTTTCGTTTCTTACTTTTTCCCAAATTTGATTTTAATCGCACGCTTGAGTGCGTACTTGCCCAGGCTTGGGAGCTTTTGCTCGTATTTGACCATCGTGGAGCACTCGGGGCGATCGCGATCCAGGTGGATGGCATCGAACGCGCACTTGGTGGTGCACAGACCGCAGCCGATGCACTTGTTGGGGTCGACGATCGAGGCACCGCAGCCCAAGCAGCGGGCGGTCTCGGCGCGCACCTGCTCCTCGGTAAAGGTCTCGACGTACTCGCTAAAGGGCGCGGCCTTCTCGCGCTCGCGGTCGACATGCGCCACCTCGCGGCTCGCGTTGTCATAGCTCTCGATCACGACATCGTCGCGGTCGAGCGCGGTGTAGCGGCGCTGGTTGCGGCCGATGGTGAGCGTGGATCCCGGCTGCACAAAGCGATGGATGGAGACGGCGGCCTCGTGACCGGCGGCGATGGCATCGATGGCAAAGCTCGGACCGGTGTAGACGTCGCCGCCCACAAAGATGTCGGGCTCGGCGGTCTGATAGGTCTGGGGATCGGCAAGGGCACCCTGACCGCGGCCAAGCTCCACCTTGGAGCCAGCCAGCAGGTCGCCCCACACAATAGACTGGCCAATCGACATGACGACACGGTCGGCATCGACGCGGCGCAGATCGTTCTCGTCGTACTCGGGCGCAAAACGGCCCTCGTCGTCAAAGACACGCGTGCAGCGCTTGAAGGTGATACCGCACACACGACCGGCCTCGTCCAGGTGAATCTCCTTGGGGCCCCAGCCGCAGCTAATGTGCGCGCCGTCCTCAATGGCCTCGCGACGCTCCTCCTCGCTGGCAGGCATCTGGGCCTCGCTCTCCAGGCAGAACATCTCAACGTGCTCGGAACCAAGACGGCAGGCGTTGCGCGCGACGTCGATAGCCACGTTGCCGCCGCCCACCACGATGGTGCGGCCGGGCAGCGCGTCAATCTTGCCGCTGTTGACCTCGCGCAAGAAGTCGACGGCCACGGTCACGTCCTCGGCATCCTCGCCCGGAATACCGGCGAGGCGGCCGCCCTGGCAGCCGATGGCAACATAAAAGGCCTTAAAGCCCTGCTCGCGCAGCTCGTCGAGCGTCACATCGCGACCGACTTCCACGCCATAGCGGAACTCGGCACCCATCAGGCGAATGACCTCGACCTCGGCCTCGATAACATCCTTCTGCAGCTTAAAGCTGGGAATACCGTAAGTGAGCATGCCGCCCGGGCGCTCGTTTTTCTCGAACACGACGGGCTTGTAGCCCTTCTCGGCCAGATAGAAAGCGCAGGACAGACCGGCCGGGCCGGCACCGATGATGGCGATCTTCTGATCGAAGCCGCCGGCACGCGTCGGGGTCACCACGGGCGGGACATAGCGGGTCGCGGCATCAAGATCGCGCTGGGCGATGAACTTCTTGACCTCGTCGATAGCCACGGCGGCATCCACGCGACCACGGGTGCAGGCATCCTCGCAGCGGCGGTTGCACACGCGGCCGCAGATAGCGGGCAGCGGGTTCTCGCGCTTGATGAGCGCCAGCGCCTCGTCATAGCGGCCCTGCGCCGCGAGCTTTAAGTAGCCCTGAACGGCAACGTGCGCGGGGCAGGCCGTCTTGCAGGGAGCGGTGCCGGACTCATGCGCCTCGATACGGTTGTCGTTGCGGTAGTTGGGCGACCACTTGGTGTGGTCCCACTTGGTGGCATCGGGCAGCTCCTGGCGCGGATACTCGGGCACGCGGCCGCCAGCCTTTTTGCTACAGAGCTTCTGGCCCAGTTTGGCGGCGCCGGCCGGACACACCTCAACGCAGCGACCGCAGGCCACGCACTTGTCCTTCTCGACCTTGGCGACGTAGGCCGAGCGCGACAGGTTGGGCGTGTTGAACAGTTGCGAGGTGCGCAGGGCGTAGCACACGTTGACGTTGCAGTTGCAGATGGCGAAGATCTTGTTCTCGCCGTCGATATTGGTGATCTGGTGCACAAAGCCGTTGTCCTCGGCCTGGCGCAAAATGTCGTAGACTTCCTCGCGCGTCACATAATGGCCGCGGTCGGTCTCGACCACGTAGTCGGCCATATCGCCCACGGCAATGCACCAGTCGGCCGGGTCGTCGGCGCAGCCCTCGCCCATCACGCGACGGCTCGCGCGGCAGCTGCAGGTGCTGGCGGCATACTTACCCTCGTATTTGTCGAGCCAGTGCTCGATATGCTCGATCGGCACCGAGGTACTCGCGGCATCGATGGCCTTCTCGACCGGAATGACATGCATGCCGATGCCGGCACCGCCGGGCGGCACCATCGGCGTGGCCTTGGACAGCGGTCCCTTGGACGCCTGCTCAAAGAACTTGGCATAGACCGGATGCTCCTCGAGCTGGCTCACGCGCATGTTGAGGAACTCGGCGGAACCCGGCACCAGCATGGGCAGCACCCACTGCTTGGCGCGCTCGGGGTTTTCCCAGTTGTACTCGAGCAGACCCGTGTAGCTCATGTCGTCGAGCATCTTCTCGATATCGGCCTCGGGCATGCCGGTGAGCTTGACCATCTCGGGCAGCGTATAGGGACGGCGCATCTTCATCTTGCAGAGCACTTCGGCCTGCTCGTCGGTTGCGGCCTCGGCAAACGACCAGTACTCGTAGCCCAGCAGCTCGTCGCGGTGCAACAGGCGGTTGGTGCAGTGCTCACACAGTTTGACGATGGCCTCGCGCGGATGCTCCGGTATCGGCGGCACGAACTCCGCGCCGATATCGGGCTCGGTATAGCTAATCCCCGGTCCGTTGAGAATCATGGTTATCCCTTCTCTTGCCGCAGCCCGGCGAGACCGCAGCGCCCCTCTTTTTTTGCAGGCCGAGCATGCCCCCATGCCGTTCACCCGCCATTGTTGACATTGTGTCAAAAATAGTATTGACGAACCGTCAACAATATTCAAGACTGTTAGGCGAACGGTCAGGCAAAAGAGGATGAAAGGCGGCAAAACATGGGCAACAACACAGCGGATATCTCTGTGGTCGATGCCGTCCCCGCATCCGATAGCGCGGCAAAGCGCCTGACGGGCGACGAACGCCGTCGCGAGATTCTCGATGCCGTGCGCACCGTAAGCTCCGAGCTGGGCGTGTCCCACCTATCGGTATCGGCCGTGACCAAGCGAGCCGGCTGCACGCGCTCGCTGTTCTACCACTACTTCGCCGACATGGACGCCGCCGTCACCGCCGTCATGGACGAGGCGATCGACGGTTTTATCTCCGAGCTCGAGCAGTGGAATGCCGGCCGCACCGTCGGTGATATCGAGGGCGCGCTCGACACCGTCGCCCCACTCTTTAAGCGTCTGGTCGCCAGCGGCCACGAGCTGCCGAGTACGCTCACCTCGAGCAGCGGCGCGCTCTACGGCGGCTTTTTGCACAACGTGGTCCAGCGCGTGGCGCAGTATATCTGCGATACCACCGTGGTGGATTTTGTCGCCCATCATGAGCTACGCATCGACCATGTCTACGAGACGTTCTACACCCTCATCATGGGTCTTTTGATGTATATCCGCACGCACCCCGATGTGCCCGACGAGACGGTCAAGGAAATCATCGCCTCGACACTCCACATCGAGGGCTATACCGCCAAGTATCCGGAGCGCAAGCCCCAGAACTGACGACATTTGGCCAAACTGCCCGCGATCAGAAGAGGGGCCGCGGGCGTGTGAAAGGAGAGCAGCATGCTGTTCGATGTTTGGGGTAGCGATACCCTTATCCACTGGGCCGGCTGGGCCATGGTCTTTATTGGCCTGATCGTGCTCAACGAGGTCGGCCGCCGCACCAAGCTGGGCGCGGCAATCATCTTTGGCGTGGCTCCGCTGGCCATGACCATCTACTGCGTCGCCATCGCCATTGGCGTCTCACAGGGTGCCGAGTGGGCGCTCACCAACCCCACCCATGTGTACCAGAACAGCTGGTTCCACTACGCCAAGGTCTACGCGGCGTTGGCCGGTTGCTGGGGCTTCATCGCCATTAAGTATCAGTGGGGCAAGATCGGCAAGGCACACTGGTTCCGCGCGTGGCCGTTTGTGATCGTCGCCATCAACATCATGATCGCCGTCGTGTCCGACTTTGAGAGCGCCTATCACTTCTTTGTCCTGGGCCAGTCCACTTGGGTCACCTCCGAAGGTGCTACGCAGCTGGCCGGCTGGAACAACGTGTTCAACGGCATCGCCGGTATCATCAACATCTTCTGCATGACCGGTTGGTGGAGCGTCTACGCCTCCGAGGACAAGACCGACATGCTGTGGCCCGATATGACCTGGGTCTACATCATCGCCTACGATATCTGGAACTTCTGCTACACCTACAACTGCCTGCCCACCCACTCCTGGTTCTGCGGCTTTGCGCTGCTGCTGGCGCCCACCGTCGCCGCCTTTATCTGGAACAAGGGCGGCTGGATTCAGAACCGCGCCTTTACGCTGGCCATTTGGTGCATGTTTGCCCAGGTGTTCCCGTTCTTCCAGGAGGAGTCCATCTTTGTGACCCACTCCACGCTCGACCCCGGCGCCGCTACCGCGGTCTCAATCGCCGCACTGGTCGCCAACGTCGCCGCAATCATCTACGTCGCCTACCGTGCCAAGAAGCTCGGCCGCAACCCCTACAAGCAGGATGTCTTTGAGGGCACCAGCGATTGGGAGAAGGCTACCGCCCGCCGCGCCAAGGTGGATTACGCACACGCCGAGTAACATGCCCAGCGCGAACGCCGCTTGAATGTGAAGCCGCCTGGCCGACTCCGCGCAATGCAACGTATTGCATGCCCCCGGAAAGCGATTTGTCCGCTTTCCGGGGGCCTTTTGTTGTTGCGCCTCTATTCAAAACACGCGCACATATAAAATCGGATTTCAAATCATGTGGCGGCTCTAGGGGGTCCCGTTTTTGGGTACATTGTTGTCCCGATATTGAGCTTGGGGGATATATGAAAGATGAGACGATGGGCCAAGAGGATGCGGCCCAAGATGCAGAAGCTTGCGCTGAGGCCTTGGAGAGCTTAGACCGGATTTCACTCGATGAGATTGCGTTTGACGATTCGGGCGTTGATGTGCAGGATAAGCCAGAAATCGAGGCGCAGCCCGATGATCAGGATGCAGACGACGTTGAGCCTGCCGAAGATGAGGCAGGTCACGAAGACACCGAAAGCGAGGCCGGCAATCAGCCCGAATCCGACACGGGCGAGGAAACCGTCTTGCTCGACAGCTTGCCGGCCGAAGATTCGCTGACCCGCGAGCTTCCTGGCCTGGGTTCCGCACCAGCCGTGGACGAGACCATCGCCATGGGCGATATTCCCCTGCCGTCCGTTCCCTCAGCACGCGAGGCCGAGGTTCGCCATCGCAAGATGTCGCCCAAGCGCCGCAATCTGATGGTCGCCGGTATCGTGGCCGCCGCGCTCGTCGCCGGCGGTGCAGGCTATGCTGCCTGGAACGGATATCAGCAAGAGCAGGCTGCCGCTGTCGCCGCCAATGCCCACACGATGATGTCGGTGCAGATTGGCGTGCATGCCGCGGGCCTCGACTGTTCCACCGGCTCCAAGATTCCCGTACAGGTGAGCGGTCAGGACGCTGATGGCTCATCCGTGAGCGAAACGCTCTATGTTGACGAGCACGGCCGCGGCATCAAACTGCTGCCCGGCGATTACACGCTCTCCATCGCTGCCTCCCCCATCGCGGCCGACGGCACCATCTATACCGTCCCGACCACCAAGGCGCAGGTCACGATCAAGAGCGACGGACAGGACCTAAGCAGCCAGGCCGCCTTTAAGCTCAAGGTGCCTTCGGCCGACACGGTAACCGACGACCAGATCGATGCCGCCGCCAAATATGCCGAGGAGGGAGGCGCGAGCTCCGCCGCCACCGCCAAGGTGCTCCAGCAGGCGGCAACCGCGCGGCGCGACGCCGCCGTCAATGCCGTGAGCGCGCAAAAGGCACAGGCGGCCCGTGATGCCGACGCCCGCCACAAGGCAACCGACCTCTACCAGCTCGATATCCCCGTCGAGTGGTACGGCAAGGTCGAGACTTGGCAAAATGGCAGCACGCTATGCATCTATCTTGCCGGCGACAGCGATACGCCGATTGTGACGCTCGTCGCGGTACGCGAGGGCGAGAGCTTTACGCCCGATGAGGGCGATACGGTTTTGGGTGCAGCCAATCTAGGCAACGGTTATACCGTCTACGCCAGCGGCCCCGTCTATCCGTATGTGGTGCCCCAGACCATCAACGGGCGCACGCAAGACCCCGTGTCGACCTACCCCATGGACACGGCCATTGAACTTGTCGAGCTTACGACCGGCAACCGCTATACGTATAGCCAGATCAAGAACGTACTGGTCGGCAAAGACGGCAAGGCAGACGCCACGACCAAACTTGAGACCGACTACCTCGCCCAGATTCTCCTGCCGAGCATCAAGGCCCAGAACTAGCCGGCCGAAGACAGCCGCCCAACACCCACATCCCTAACGCAGTTGCGATGAAATAGGGACTGTTTTTGCTGGTCAAACCGCAAAACAATCCCTATTTCACCGCAACTTATTAGTGGCCTTTTGGGTGGCACTCAGCGCCAGGGGTCGGCTTCGAACATCGGTTCGCGCTCGGGGCGTCGGTCGCTGTAGGGGTCGTAGCCGTCATCGTCCTCGTTCTCGGCACGGATGTAGGGGTCGCGCGGCTTGGGTGCCGGCTTAGGCGCAGGCTTGGGTGCGGCAGGTGCGGCATCGGTCGCCGGCGTGTTCGTCTTGTTCTTGTCTGTCATCTGCATAGCTCCTTGCCATGTACTCACGTTCAACACCATCGATTGTCGCACGAAAAAGGGCGGCGGACCCAATTGGATCCGCCGCCCTTGGCGTTTAGAGACGGCTGGTAGATTTTAAGGCATGTCCCAAAATCTACTCGGCGTCGGGAACCTCGTAGGTGGCCGCCGGCGTGTTGTCGCACACGACGGTAAAGCCGCCGTCCTTGCCGGCATCGACCGTCACCTGATCGCCCTCGCGCACCGTGCCGTCGATGATGGCGGCGGCGATGGCGTCCACGACCTCGCGCTGGACCAGGCGCTTGAGCGGACGGGCACCGAACACGGGGTCCAGGCCACCCACGGCGAGCATCTGCTTGGCCGCTGGGGTGATGGCAAGCGTCATGCGCTCCTTGGCCAGGCGTGCGCGAACGTCGGCAAGCTGGATGTCGACGATCTTCTCGATCTGCGCCATGCCGAGCGGATGGAACACCACGATATCGTCGATACGGTTGAGGAACTCGGGGCGGAAGGTTTGAGCCATGGCCGCGTCAACCTGATGGCGCATCTCCTCCTCGTCCTTGCCGGAAAGCTCGGCGATAGCCTTGGAGCCCACGTTAGACGTCATAATGATGATCGTGTTCTTGAAGGACACCTGGCGACCCTGGCCATCGGTCAGACGGCCGTCGTCGAGCACCTGCAACAGCACGTTGAAGACATCTGGATGGGCCTTCTCCATCTCGTCGAGCAAGATCACGGAGTACGGACGACGACGCACGGCCTCGGTGAGCTGGCCGCCCTCGTCGTAACCCACGTATCCCGGGGGCGCACCGATCAGACGCTGGACGCTGAACTTCTCCATGTACTCGGACATGTCGATACGCACGAGCGCGCGCTCGTCATCGAACAGGCACTCGGCCAGCGCCTTGGCGAGCTCGGTCTTGCCCACGCCGGTGGGGCCCAGGAAGAAGAAGCTGCCGATGGGTTTGTCCGGATCGGAGAGACCCGCACGGCTGCGGCGCACGGCCGCGGCAACGGCGGAGACGGCCTCGTCCTGACCGATGACGCGCTTATGCAGCTCGCCCTCCAGGCCCTTGAGCTTGTCGAGCTCGCCCTGCATCATCTTGGACACGGGCACGCCGGTCCAGGCGCTCACGACCTCGGCGATCTCATCGGAGGTCACCTGCTCGTTCAGGCCCTCGCCATCCTGCTGCTTTTGTGCCTCGAGCGCGGCCTCGGAATCCTGAATCTGCTGCTGCAGGCCCGGAATCACGGAGTAGCGCAGCTCGGACGCACGGCCCAGGTCGCCGTTGCGCGTCGCGCGCTCCTCTTCGCTTCTGGCCTCGTCGAGTTGCCCCTTGAGCTCCTGCACGTGGTCGATGGCGTTCTTCTGGTTGAGCCAGCCGGCCTTTTGCACGTTGAGCTTTTCCTGGACCTCGGCGATCTCCTGGCGCAGGGCCTCCA
Organism: uncultured bacterium; assembly: GCA_905214105.1. Classification (GTDB taxonomy): domain Bacteria; phylum Actinomycetota; class Coriobacteriia; order Coriobacteriales; family Coriobacteriaceae; genus Collinsella. The sequence goes on along the minus strand of CAJMKK010000002.1, from coordinate 245,465 downwards.
GACGCTCCTTGGAGGCGTCGTCGGTCTCCTTCATCAGCGCCTGTTCCTCGATCTGCAGCTGGGTGAGCTGACGCGTGGTAGCGTCGATCTCGACCGGCATGCTGTCGAGCTCCATGCGCAGACGGCTTGCGGCCTCGTCGACCAGGTCGATGGCCTTGTCGGGCAGAAAGCGATCGGCGATGTAGCGATCGGAGAGGTCGGCAGCTGCCACGAGCGCGCTATCGGTGATGTGCACGCCGTGGAAGATCTCGTACTTCTCCTTGAGGCCACGCAGAATCGAGATGGTGTCCTCGACGGTAGGCTCGCTGACCATTACGGTCTGGAAACGACGCGCGAGCGCCGCGTCCTTCTCGATGTACTTGCGGTATTCGTCAAGCGTAGTCGCGCCGATCGCATGCAGGTCGCCACGGGCGAGCGCCGGCTTGAGGATGTTGCCGGCGTCCATGGAGCCCTCGGTGGCACCCGCGCCCACAATGGTGTGGAGCTCATCGATGAACAGGATGACCTTGCCTTCGGATTTTTGCACTTCCTTGAGTACAGCCTTCAAGCGGTCCTCGAACTCACCACGGTACTTGGCGCCGGCGACCAGCGCACTCATGTCGAGCTCGATGAGGTCGCGGTCGCGCAGCGTGCTCGGCACGTCGCCGGCCACGATACGCTGGGCGATGCCCTCGACGATAGCCGTCTTGCCGACGCCCGGCTCGCCGATGAGCACGGGGTTGTTCTTGGTGCGGCGGGACAGGACCTGGATGGTACGGCGAATCTCGTCGGTACGGCCGATGACCGGGTCGAGCTTGCCGGCGCGGGCCAGATCGCAGATATTGCGACCGTACTGCTCCAGCGCCTCAAACTGGGTCTTGTCCTCGGCAGACGTCACGCGGTCATCGCCACGCAGTTCCTCGTAGACCTGCTCGATGCGCTCCTTGGTCACGCCGGCGTCGCGCAGAACGCGGCCGGCCTCGCCCTTGTCCTCGGCAAGTGCCATCAGCAGATGCTCGGTCACCACAAAGCTGTCGCCCATCTTGGTGGCCTTCTTCTCGGCCTTTTCGATAACGCGGACGAGCTCGTTGGACAGGCCCATCTGCTGACCCTCGCCCGAAACCTTGGGCGCGTGGTCGATGGCATCCTGTGTGGAGTGTGCGAGCTGGGCCGGGTCGGCGCCGATGCGCTCGATGATCACGGAGATATTGCGCTCGCCGGCACCGAGCAGGGCAGACAGCAGGTGAATCGGCTCCACCGCACCGGCCTGCGCATCGGCAGCCGTGCTCATGGCGGTCTGCAGCGCCTCGCGCGACGTCATTGCTAGCTTATCGATTCTCATGGAATCACCTCTCTTGGGGCGGCCGCCCTACGGGGCGGCTTCACGTTGTTCGAGAAGTATTGTTGCCAGCTTTGTGCGATCTTATACACAAATCTAAGTCTCTATATATAAGATTTTCTGAGTGATTGATGGATAGGGTACTGAGATGTCAGCCCGCCGCTGCCCAGGCGCACTACCGTCTCGATCTGTAACATCTAGCAGCCATTTTTGATCCTAGATGTTACAGATCGAGACGAATTGTTCAGCGGCGCCCGTTTGTCTCAATCTGTAACATCTAGTCGGCAAATAGAGCTCTATCTGTTACAAATCGAGACGAACAGAAGACACCCGAATCGAAAATCTAAATCTGTAACACCAGGCCCACTTTTAGCGGCCAAGATGTTACAAATCGAGACAGACCGAAAACCACCACAAAGAGGACAGGCACCTTTGTGGTGGTCGCGGTCTCTACTCCTTCGCCGAACCCGTACTTCCCGATTCGACGGTCCAGGGCATCTCATCCTCGAACAGCCATGTACGGGCAGACCCACTATCGCGTGCAGTCTGCGGGTCAGGCAAGCAGGTCTGTTTATAGGCATCTTGGATACACTGACCCATAAAATCGTTGAGCTCGGTCTGGTCGCCCTCCATGACATAGGCGACATCGCCGTCCATGATGTAGATGCCCGGACCCTCATTGCCCTCGTAGCCCGGATCGTACGAGACATCACATAACTTTGCGCCGTTTGCAGTGTCCAGCTCGATGGACGAGTGGCATCCGCCAACCATGTCGTTCGCTTTTGCCCGATAGGACGCATATCCGTACCAACGCTTAAATGTTTTGCCCTTGAGTAGCTCGGACGCCCTATCGATCAGGCTTGTATCCGTGGTATAGCGCATGGCCCCAAGCTGAATACGCGGATAATTGCTAATACCCAGCACAGCCGGCTGCTCATCAAAATCAACGGTAATGGTCTCGGGCTTGTCGTCGCCGGTCAGAAGTTCGACAGATTGAGTCACAGGCTTGACCACCGGCTCCGTCACCGCAGCAGGTAGAAATGCCATACCGACAGCGCCCGCGCCAACCACAGCGATCGCAAGCGCCAAGACAATCAATCCAATACGGGCAGAACGGCTCACGGCAAAACACCCCACAATGCAAACCTTCGCCACCTGCACTAATGATACCGCCAGCTAACACTATTACCAAAAGAAGCCGCGCGCTCCTCACCACCACAAAGGGGACAGGCACCTTTGTGGTGGTTTTCGACGCTAACGGTCGACCATCTCGCGCAATGAGATTAAACTTGAATTGTTCTCTGAACATATCCATTTCTGCCTATCCTCAACAGATCTTTGTCTCGAGGAGCGCATATGAAGCCGCCTCATTCCACCGGTCGCAACGTCATCGCCATTCTCGCCATACCCATCGTGATGCTCTTCCTTATCGTCATCACGCCCTTTTCCCTTGGTATCACCTCGCCCTTCGATTTATGCGGAATGGTCGACGCCGGCTCGCGTGCCACCTCGCTCTCCTTTATCTGTCGCGGCGTGTTTTACGAAGATGGAATTCCCACCGGAAGTTGGCAGTCAAAGTTGCCACTGCTCGGTCAGATCGACGGATGCTCCCCCTATTTCTGCCTTGGACCTCAGACGCTAAACTATCTAATCGACGACCAGCCACTCGACTTCATCACCCTCGCCTACGACTACGCACCAAACACCGATGAGCGCCACATGAGCCAAGTCCTCGACAAGATGCTTGGACAGTGCGGGCTCACCGAGGAGGCCGGTCGAACCATCTATAGCAACCAGAAATTAAAGCGAACAGAACTCCGCCGTGTCGGAAAAATCAAAGGGCGAAACGGGGCCGCCTACTGGGATGCCTGGGCAACACGCGACAAGTGCGAATTCGGACACAGCACCTATATGGTCACTGTCTACACCAAAGACGGAATTAAGGACAATGTTGACGATTTCGCGTCATCCAAACTCGGCATCCCCAAAACAACCAAACCCGCCAGCCCAGATGAAATTCTGTAGAGCCGCCCATTAACATGCCGCTCAACGATCACAACAGCATCGAGCTCGTCCCCACCACCACAAAGGTGCCTGCCCCCTTTGTGGTGGTTTTCAACAAAAAGAAGCCGCCCCGATAACAGAGGCGGCATCAAGCAACTCTATTTATTAGCGTCCCTCAAGACCCAACGAGAACGTCGCGGTAGCCCCGGACACACCTTTCCCTCGGGCGACCCTCGCGAAGCGCGTGAGCACGAGGGAAAGATGCGTCCGGGGCGTACAGCAGAGTTACTCGGCAGCGGCCTTGAACTTGTTGTAGTTGATCAGGCAGCCGGCCTTGACGATGGCACGCTCCTCTGCCGTCATGTCGGCAATGTAGAGCTCAATCTGCTCAACAGCACCGTCGGCGCGCACCACGTAGGCAGCAATGTTCTTGAGGTCGCCATCGAGCGCGGCACGGATACCCGGCACAAAGACGTAGTCGCCCACCTCAAAGTTGGGCTCGGCCTCCATCTGGAAGGGCACCATGCCCCAGTTCATCACGTTGGAGCGATAGCGCTTGGTGGCGTACTCGTGGACGATGTTGGCCAGGCCGCCGATCACGCGCTGACAGCTCGCGGCCTGCTCGCGGGCAGAGCCGTCACCGGGCTTCTTGGCATAGAGCATGGAGCCGTACTCGGTCGCCTTGGCGTCGGCCGCGACACCCGCGCCGGCCAGCGCCTCAAACACGCCGGCAAGCTCGGCATCGAGCGCGGCCAGGTCGCCCGCGGACTCACCGGCAACGCGGCGCTTCTCCACGGCGTCGACCTCCTTGGAGCGACCCACGTAGGCAGGGTCGCGGCGGCTGAGCGTAAACTCGGCCAGGCCCAGCGGGTTGGAGCGGAAGGAGCTCGTCTCGCCCGAGGGAATGAGCTCGTCGGTCGTGGTGACCGGGTCCATGATCTTGGAGCACACCTTGAGCAGGATATCGTCGCCGAGAGGCTCCATCGCGGGCCACGGCTTGATGTTGGGGCCCTCGACCAGCTCATCGGCAGGCTCCGCCTTGCCAAAGCCCCAGTACACGCGCTTTTTGTACGGCGCGTCGTCAAAGGTGTACTCGCAGGCCTCGTCCCAAGTCTCCTCGGGCAGGTCGGTCGCCGGCGTCAGGACGCCGCCGTTGGCAGCCGTCGCCGCAATGGAGCGGGCGTCCATCAGGGCCACGGCGCTCAGCTGGCCATTACCCGGCTTGGAACCCTCGCGGTTGGGGAAGTTGCGCGTGGTGTGGCGGATCGAAAGGCCGTTGTTGGCGGGCGTGTCGCCGGCGCCAAAGCACGGACCGCAGAACGCCGTGCGCACGATCGCGCCGGCCTCCATAAGGTCGTAGATATAGCCGCGGCGTGTAAGCTCGAGTGCCACGGGCTGGCTCGTGGGATAGACCGACAGCGAGAACTCGCCGCAGCCGGTGTTGGCGCCCTTGAGCACACGGGCAGCCTGCACCACGGAGTCGTAGTTGCCGCCCGAGCAGCCGGCGATAACGCCCTGCTGCACGTGCAGCTTGCCGTCGATGATCTTGTCGAGCAGGCTAAAGTGTGTCTTGCCCTCGCCGATCTTGGCGGCCTCGAGCTCCACCTCATGCAGGATGTCCTCGAGGTTCTCGTTGAGCTCGTCAATCTCAAAGCCGTTGGAAGGATGGAACGGCAGGGCGATCATGGGCTTGATGCTCGACAGATCGACCTCGACGCAGCCGTCGTAGTAGGCAACATCGGCGGGCTTGAGCTCGCGGTAGTCGTCGCCGCGGCCGTGCATGGTCAGGAATGCGCGCGTGTCCTCGTCGGTGGCCCAGATGCTCGACAGGCAGGTGGTCTCGGTGGTCATAACGTCAACGCCGTTGCGGTAGTCAGTCGTCATGCTCGCGATACCCGGGCCCACGAACTCCATGACCTTATTCTTGACGTAGCCCTTGGCAAAGACGGCACGGATAATGGCGAGCGCCACGTCATGCGGGCCGACGCCGGGACGCGGGGCGCCCGTGAGGTAGATGGCAACGACGCCGGGATAGGCGACATCGTAGGTGTCACGCAGCAGCTGCTTTGCCAGCTCGCCGCCGCCCTCGCCCACGGCCATGGTGCCCAGAGCGCCGTAGCGGGTGTGCGAGTCGGAGCCCAGGATCATCTTGCCGCAACCGGCGAAGTTCTCACGCATAAAGGAGTGGATGACGGCGATATGCGGCGGAACGAAAATGCCGCCGTACTTCTTGGCAGCGGAAAGGCCAAAGACGTGGTCGTCCTCGTTGATGGTGCCGCCCACGGCGCACAGCGAGTTGTGGCAGTTGGTGAGCACGTAGGGCAGCGGGAACTGCTCCATGCCCGAGGCACGCGCCGTCTGGATGATGCCGACAAAGGTGATGTCGTGGCTCGCCATGGCGTCGAAGCGGATCTTGAGCGCCTCGGGATCTCCGGACGTATTGTGTGCCTGAAGGATCGAATACGCGATGGTGCCGCGCTTGGCATCCTCGGGCGTCTGCGTAATACCGCGCTCAGCAGCCTCGGCCGCAGGCACAACCTCGCTGCCACGGCGCAGGTAGATGCCGTCCTCGTACAGCTTGACCATACTGTCTCCCACTCTGCCCAAACAATTTGGGCGCATAGCATACATTCGTTCAATATCGTGCCATAGAACGGTTACGAGTGGGCTACGAATCTGCGCGTTCACTTTATCTCAGTAAAGCAAAGGACGAGCTTAGCGCAGGGTAGTCATTGGGGACGTTCTTAAACGACTAGTCAAACAAGAACGTCCCCAACGACTACTCATTTAAGTCTGTCCCCAATGACCAGAAAAGGAACGTCCCCAAGTGCCGAAATGACGAGAGTGGATAATCTCCCACTTTGAGCCTGCACATAGGCCAAAGACGGGAGATTATCCACTCTCATTCTGTGGGCACTCATTTAAGTACGTCCCCAATGAGTGGGCCGGCCCGCCGTTCGGCAGAACGGCGGAACCTACAAGTCCCCTCCGGCGCCCAGTAGTTTGCGCATGACCTGTTCGGGATTAACCGAGCCATCGCGCGGGGCCAGGGCGGTGATCTTCTTTTGCATCTTATACTCGTGCAGCTCGTCCTCGAGCTGGCGCACGCGGGCGCGGAGCTTTTCGTTCTCGCGCTCGCGCTCCTCGGCACGCTCCTTCATATCGAGGATGCGCACCACGCCGGCAAGGTTGATGCCCTCGTCGGTCAGCTGGTTGATGAGCTCCAAGCGCTCGATATCGGCACGCGAATACAGACGCGTGTTGCCACCCGAGCGCTGGGGATTCACCAAGCCCTTGGACTCGTAGACGCGCAGAGTCTGCGGATGCATGCCGGTCAGCTCGGCCGCCACGCTGATCATGTACAGCGGTTTGTTCCTATTGTCCTCGGCCATGCTACCTGACCCCTTTCCGTCTCGTTATCGTCCATCATAAGCCCGCGGGCGCGGGCGTGCGCCGCGACCGCCCTAGTACGTCGCCTTGTAACGGTTGACCTTCTCGCGATAGTCGCGTGTGTCGGCCTCGCGCAGCTTGGTCATGGCATCGCGCTCGTCATCGGATAGGTTCGTGGGGACCTGAACCTTGATCTCGACGAGCAGCGCGCCCGTACGGCCACGGTGCTTAACGTCGGGCGCTCCCATCTCCTTAAAGCGGAACTTCTTGCCCGTCTGGGTACCCGCGGGCACCTTCAGACGGACCGTCGCACCGCCGGGCGTGGGCACGTCCACCGTGCAGCCGAGCGCCGCCTCGTAGACCGAGACCGGTACCTCCATGGTCACATCGGCACCCTTGCGCTTAAACAGCGGATGCTCCTCCACATGCGTGGTCACGACCAGGTCGCCGCGCTCGCCTCCGGCAACGCCGTACTCACCACGGCGCTTGTAACGCAATTTGCCGCCGTCGACCGCACCCGCAGGCACCGAGACCGTGATGGTCTGCTGCTCGCCCGTCGAGGGAATGCGATAGGTGACCTTGTGCGTCACGCCACGAAACGCGTCCTCGGCCGTCACATCGACGGTCAACGACAGGTCGCCGCCCTTGCGAGCGCGACTGCGACCCGCGCCGGCACCGGCATTGCCTGCAGCCCCGGCAAAGCCCGAGCCCCAATCGCTGCCCCAGGCGCCGTTGCCGCTAAAGATGCTGTCGAAGATATCGCCCCAGCCGCTGGCGCCCGCGCCGGCACCGTAGCCGCCGCCATACGCGCCGCCCGCGCCCGGCATGCCGCCAAACATGAGCATCTGGTCGTACTCTTTGCGCTTCTTCTCGTCCGAAAGCGTTTCGTAGGCCTCGCTGATCTCCTTGAACTTGGCCTCGTCGCCGCCGGCATCGGGGTGATATTTTTGCGCGAGCTTGCGAAACGCGCTCTTGATCTCTTTGTCGGAGGCGCTCTTGGATACGCCCAGGATGTCATAGAAGGTTTTGCCTGCAGCCATCGTAGCTCCTCTCCTGTTACGTCCGCCGCCCATGCAGGCGGCGGCTCATGCTTTCATATGGCACTAGGCCAGAAAGGGCCCCGGGTGTTGCCCCGGGGCCCTTCTCAATTACTCCTCGGTGCTCTCGGCCGTATCGGTCGCAGCATCCTCGGGCGCCGCTTCGGGCTCCGGTGCGGGGCGCTTCTCGCCGCCGTAGGTCACCGTCACCATCGCGGAACGCAGGATGCGATCCGCCATGCGGTAGCCCTTCTGGTACACGTCGTTGACGGTCTCTTCGTACTGCGACGCGTCCTCGACGCGACCCACGGCCTGGTGCTCGAGCGGATCGAACGCCTCGCCCTTGGGGTCGATGGGCTCAACGCCCTCGTGCGCAAACACATCGAGCAGCTTGGCATGAACCGCGTCGACACCGTCGACGAACTGCTTAAAGTCGTCGGCAAGCTCCTGGCTGCGGGCATGGTCGATCGCACGCTCGATATCGTCGACCACCGGCAGCAGCGCAGTGACGAGCTTCTCGGTCGCGCGCTCGCGCTCGGCGATACGCTCATTGGCGGTGCGGCGACGGAAGTTCTCCCAGTCGGCCTGCAGACGGGCGGTGCGCTCGGTGGCGTCCTTTGCCTTGTCCTCGGCGGCCTTCTGAGCCTCTGCCGCAGCATCGAGCTCATTGCGCACATCGGCAAGCTCTTTTTGGGCCTGCTCGAACTTGAGCTTAAAGTCGTTATCGGCGGCTTCCTCACCGGCGCGGATAGCAGCTTCCACCATCTCGTCCTCGGTCATCGTCGCCTCCTTGTTGGAATCCTCTACCTGGTTCTCGGCAGCCTCGGCGGCCTCGGCCTCGTCGGCCTCGGTATCGTCGACGGCCTCTACGGGAATCTTCACGTCCTTCTCCTCAGAGTCAACGGGGGCGGCGCCAGCGGCAGCCGCCTCCGTGCGAGCTTTACGGGCGGACATGATTACTTGTCCTCGTCGTCCACAACCTCGTAGTCGGCGTCGACAACGTCATCGTCGGCAGGCTGGGCACCGGCGGCACCGTCGGTCTGCTGCTGAGCGTCGGCGTAGACAACCTGGGCCAGCTCGTAGGCCACAGACTGCAGGGACTCGCCGGCGGCCTTGATAGCCTCGACGTCAGAGCCCTCGAGCGCCTTCTTGGCGTCGGCGATAGCGGCCTCGGCCTTGGACTTCACGTCAGCGGAAACCTTGTCGCCCAGCTCGTTGAGGGTCTGCTCGGTGGAGTAGCACAGGCTGTCGGTCTGGTTGCGGACCTCGACCTCTTCCTTCTGCTTCTTATCCTCCTCGGCATGAGCCTCGGCGTCCTTGACCATGCGATCGACTTCGTCGTCGGAAAGCGCGGTGGAGCCGGAGATAGTAATCTGCTGCTCCTTGCCGGTGCCCTTGTCCTTAGCGGAGACCTTGACGATGCCGTTGGCGTCGATGTCGAAGGTGACCTCGATCTGCGGCACGCCGCGGCGGGCAGCCGGGATGCCGGTCAGCTGGAACTTACCGAGCGACTTGTTGTCGCGGGCAAGCTCGCGCTCGCCCTGGAGCACGTTGATCTCGACGCTGGTCTGGTTGTCGGCAGCGGTGGAGTAGACCTCGGTCTTGGAGGTCGGGATCGTGGTGTTGCGGTCGATCATCTTGGTCATGATGCCGCCCATGGTCTCGACGCCCAGCGACAGCGGGGTAACGTCGAGCAGCAGGATGCCCTCGACGTCGCCGGTGAGCACGCCGCCCTGGACGGCAGCGCCGTCGGCAACGACCTCGTCGGGGTTCACGGACATGTTGGGCTGCTTGCCGGTCATGGTCTTGACGAGCTCCTGGACGGCGGGCATACGGGTGGAGCCGCCGACGAGGATGACCTCGGTCAGATCGGAAAGCTTAAGCTTGGCGTCGCGCAGCGCGTTGGTGACAGGCTGCTTGCAGCGCTCGAGCAGGTCGCGGGTGATCTTCTCGAACTCGGCGCGGGTCAGCGTGTAGTTGAGGTGCAGCGGGCCGGACTGGTTCATGGTAATGAACGGCAGGTTGATGGTGGTCTGCTGGGCAGCGGAGAGCTCCTTCTTGGCGTTCTCGGCGGCCTCCTTCAGACGCTGCAGGGCCATGGGGTCCTGACGCAGGTCGACACCGTTCTCCTGCTGGAACTTATCGGCCATCCAGTCGATGACGCGCTGATCCCAGTCGTCGCCGCCCAGGTGGTTGTCGCCCGAGGTGGACAGAACCTCAAACACGCCGTCGGCGAGGTCGAGGATGGAGACGTCGAAGGTGCCGCCGCCCAGGTCGAAGACCAGGATGCGCTGGTCGGTGCCCTGCTTGTCCAAGCCATAGGCAAGAGCAGCAGCGGTCGGCTCGTTGACGATACGCTTGACGTTGAGGCCGGCGATCTTACCGGCGTCCTTGGTGGCCTGGCGCTGGGCGTCGTTGAAGTAGGCCGGGACGGTGATGACGGCGTCGGTGACGGTCTCACCCAGATACTTCTCGGCGTCGGCCTTCATCTTTGCGAGCGTCATGGCGCTCACCTGCTCGGCGGTGTAATCCTTGCCCTCGATGTCGACGACGGCACGGCCACCCTGGCCCTCCTTGACCTCGTACGGCACGGTCTTGATCTCGGAGGTGCACTCGAAGTACTTGCGGCCCATGAAGCGCTTGATGGAGAACACGGTGTTCTTGGGGTTGGTGACAGCCTGGTTCTTAGCGGCCTTACCCACGACGCGGTCGCCGTCGGCACGGAAACCCACGACAGACGGGGTGGTGCGGTCGCCCTCGGCGTTCACGATAATGGTCGGAGAACCGCCCTCGAGAACGGCCATTGCGGAGTTAGTAGTACCAAGGTCGATACCAAGAATCTTGCCCATTAGAAATTCCCTCTCTCTTGTGCGTTTGCACCGGCTCGGCGGTCTGCCGAGCGGTGTTTCGGCTTGTCTTTCAGGATGTAGTGTATCCCCTTATGGGCCTGAATATACAAAATCTAAGTCAATTCATATAAGATTTCTTATCTCTGAAAGTTTAGGTTCTCAAATGCGCAGGTAAACGCACTGTTTGAGTTCTCAGTAAATCTATTGAGATCTATGTAGAGTTGACTGAGGTGCGAGTCTGAAGCCGTGCAGGGGGCTTTGGAGCGACCCCGGGGGAAGCGCGACCCAGTCTGAGCGTAAATTCCGGGACGCAGTTTCCTCTTGAAGGCTCGACCGGAAACTACATCCCAGTTTGAGCGTGAATTCTGGGACACAGTTTCCGCAACCAAGCTTCTCGGGAAAATGCATCCCATTCTGAGTGTCGATTCCGGGACGCAGTTTCCGCCAGAAGGCTCAACCGGAAAGTATGACCCGTTTTGAGCGTCGATTCCGGGACACGCTTTCCAAAAGCTCGCTCAATTGCTCAATATTACGAGTCACCTTTAGCTAACATTTACGCAGCTCAACGGCCCCACCTGCGTGTTTTTTAGTAAACCTTGGCATACTCGGCGAACGGTATGAAGATGCCGGCCAGAGGGTATTGCAAACGGTCGCTCCCGTGGTATGTTTTTGCCCGAATCAAACCGGCGCGCATCGTCTGTAGCGTCGGTCAACAGAGAGGAAACTACCATGGCTCATCCCGTAATTGATGCCGACGAGTGCATCGCTTGTGGCGTTTGCGTCGACTCCTGCCCCGCTGGCGTTCTGGAGCTCCAGGACGTCGCTACCGTCGCTGACGAGGACTCCTGCGTCGCCTGTGGCGCTTGCCAGGACGCTTGCCCCGCTGGCGCGATCACCGAGATCGTCGAGGAGTAACAACTCCCCCACTTGCACACTCAAAAGTACACCGTGCACAAAAAGGAGGCCTCCGCATCGCCGCGGAGGCCTCCTTTTGCATGTGTGGGCAGCTAATTTGGGACGCGCTCTTGGCAGTTGCGGTGGAATAGTTCCTGTTTCATGGCTTCGATGCCCATTTTAGGAACTATTTCACCGCAACTTATAGATATGGCGTCGGCTAAGAGAGGTCGTCTTCGTAGGGCATCAGGTCCGCCAAGTAGCCTTTTTCCTTGAGCATGGCCTCGATCTCGTCGAGGGTTTGCTCATCCTCCGCCGCAATGCGATGGAAGTGGTAGCCGCTCGTCACCGTTAGCAGCGGAAAGCTCTTGCCACTCTCGATATCGCGCAGATAGCGCTCAACATCGCGGCGGTTGCGGATGTCCAGGTCGGCCGTGATCTTGCCGTACACACGATGGTTGACGATCACGTTGAGCACGGCGCCACCCGCGTCGACGATACTCGTAAGCTCGTCGCCTGCCTGCTCCACGCTGTGGCGAACCTTGACCAAGCGCGTAGGCACGGCGGGGCTGCTGGGGGCCTCCTGCAGCACGTAGCCGCGGTTGGTCGCCACGATATCGTGCCCATCGGCGCGCAGCAGGGCGATGTCCTGCACCACGACCTGGCGGCTCACACCCACCTCGTGGGCAAGCGCGCTGCCCGATACGGGTCCCTTGGCTCCCTCGAGCACGCCCATGATGGCACGGCGACGCTCGCGGGCGTCCATTATTTACCGTCCAGCAGACGCAGGTGCTTAAGCGAAAGGTCGAGGATCGGCGCGGAGTGCGTCAGGGCGCCCGAGCTAATAAAGTCAACGCCCAGGTCGGCCAGGGCGCGAATGTTGTTGGCGTCCACGTTGCCCGAGCACTCGGTCTTGGCACGACCGGCGATAAGCTCGATAGCGGCGGCCATGTCGTCATGGGTCATGTTGTCGAACATGATGATGTCGGCACCGGCCTCAACTGCCGCGCGCACCATGTCCAGGTTCTCGCACTCAATCTCGACCGTCGTGGTAAACGACGCGTGGGCGCGAGCCATCTCGATCGCGCGCGCCACGCCACCGGCGGCGTCGATATGGTTGTCCTTGAGCATGACGGCCGTCGACAGGTTGTAACGGTGGTTGCTGCCACCGCCGATCTCGACCGCGGCCTTCTCGAACACGCGCATGCCCGGCGTGGTCTTGCGTGTGTCGACGAGCACGGTCTTGGTTCCCTCGAGCGCCGCGGCCATCTGGTGCGTGTAGGTAGCGATGCCGCTCATGCGCTGCAGGTAGTTGAGCGCCACGCGCTCGCCCGAAAGCAGCACGCGTGCATCGCCGCGCACCTGGCCCACGTGGTCGCCGGCGCGCACCTCGTCGCCATCGGCAACATCAAACAGCACCGAGCTCTGCGAATCCAGCAGTTCAAAGGTGCGAGCGAACACATCCAAGCCGGCGATGATGCCGTCGGCCTTGGCGATAAGCTCAACGGTAGCGGGACGCGCCGTGGGGCACACGCTCGCCGTGCTCACGTCCTCAAACGTGATGTCCTCGCGCAGAGCCTGCAAAATCAGATCATCGACGACGAGCTTCATGGTAATGGGATTCATGGTCTACTCCTCCACGGCCTGCGTGCCGGCGGCACGGGCCAAATCATCGATTGCCAGGGTATCGGCGCTCAGGGCGCGATGGCGGCCATCGAGCGCGGGCTCACCGGCCTGCTCCACGGCGAGCGACTCGCCGGTGCGCATGTACCACGCGGCGCGGCGGCCCCAAACCAAAGACTCGAGCAGGCTGTTGGAAGCCAGGCGGTTCTTGCCGTGCACGCCATTGCAGGCCGTCTCGCCAGCGGCGTAGAGCTCGGGCATCGAAGTACGACCGTCCTTGTCGACCCACACGCCGCCCATAAAGTAGTGCTGCGTGGGCGTAACGGGGATGGGCTCGTCCAAGATGTCGCGGCCGTCCTCAAGGCAGCGCGCGCGGATGTTGGCGAAGTGCCCGGTCACCACATCGCGCTCGACGGGGGCGAAGCTCAGCCACTCGTGCTCGGTACCGTCCTGCTTCATCTGCTCGCGGATGGCGGCGGCGACCACGTCGCGCGGCTGCAGTTCGTCGGTAAAGCGCTCGCCGGCGGCGTTGAGCAAAATCGCGCCCTCGCCGCGGCAGCTCTCGCTGATCAGGAAGGTGCGGCCCGGCTGCGGCGAGAACAGTCCCGTGGGGTGGATCTGCACGTAGTCCAAGTGCTCCATCTTAATGCCATGCTCCTGAGCGATGTAGCAGGCGTCACCCGTGAGCTGCGGGTAGTTGGTCGAGTGATCGTACACGCCGCCGATGCCACCCGTCGCCCACAGCGTATGGCGAGCATGAATCTTAAACGGCTTACCGGCATGCACGCCCTCATCGGCATTTGCCAGCTCGTCGGCGGGGCGAGCTGAATCGCCCTCATCCACGGCAACGGCGACGACGCCGGTGCACACCGTGGCGCCGTCACGCTCGCCCGTCAGGATGTCGGTCATGGCCACGTGCTCCAGAATCTGCACGTTATCCAGCTTGCGAACGGCCTGGAGCAGTTTGGTCGTGATCTCCTTGCCCGTAATGTCGGCATGGAAGGCAATGCGCGGGCGGCTGTGCGCGCCCTCGCGGGTAAAGTCGAGGCTGCCGTCGGCCTTGCGCTCAAAATCCACGCCCATCGCTAGCAGGTCGTTGATGACCGAGCGGCTCGAGCGGATCATGATGTCGACGCTCTCGCGGCGGTTCTCGTAATGACCGGCGTGCATGGTGTCCTCAAAGAAGGCATCGTAGTCCGAGCCTTCGGGCAGCACGCAGATGCCGCCCTGCGCGAGCATCGAATCGCACTCGTCGACAGCGCCCTTGGAGAGCATGATCACGCGCGTGCTCGTCGGCAGATTGAGAGCCGCGTACAGGCCCGCTACGCCGCAGCCGGCAATGACGACGTCGCACTCCATGTCGGGGTATTGCTTGGTTTCCACAGGAATCCTCTCCCTTGAATGTGGCATAAGGGACCATCCCTCATGCCACATTGTTCTAGCGTGCTGCGTACTCGAGCATACGATCGAGCGTGAGCTTGGCCTGGTCGGCAGCCTCGTCCGACACGCCGATCTGCACCTCGCCCTCGCCCGTCTCCAGGCAGCGCACGAGCTTTTCGAGCGTGATGAGATCCATGTTGACGCAGGTGGGCTGCACCGCGGGGAAGTAGAACTTCTTGCCGGTGCCCTGGCAGCGGCGCTCGAGCTCATAGAGCACGCCGCGGACCGTCACGATAATGAACTCGCTCGCGTCGGACTCCTCGGCATACTTGATGATGCCGGCGGTGGAGCCGATGTAGTCGGCCTCGGCCAGCACGTCGGCCTTGCACTCGGGGTGCGCCAGCACGAGCGCGTCGGGGTGGGCCTCCTGCGCATCGACGATCTGCTCGACGGTAATGATGTGGTGGCGCGGGCAGTAGCCGTTGTTGAGGATGACGTGCTTTTGCGGCACCTGCTCGGCTACGAAGCGGCCCAGGTTTTGGTCGGGAATGAACAGGATATGCTGCTGCGGCAGCTCGGACACGATCTTAACGGCGTTGGAGCTGGTGACGCACACGTCGCTCCAGCTCTTGATCTCGACCGTGGAGTTGACGTAGCAGACCACGGCAAGGTCATCGCCGTACTCGGCGCGCGCCGCATCGACTGTCTCGCGCTTGACCATATGAGCCATGGGGCAGTCCGCGCCCGGCTCGGGCAGCAGCACCGTCTTGGTGGGATTGAGCAGCTTGGCGCTCTCGCCCATAAACTCCACGCCGCACAGCACGATGGTCTGCTGCGGCAGGCTTTTGGCGAGCTTTGCCAGGTAGAAGCTATCGCCGACGTAATCGGCCACAGCCTGGACCTCGGGCGCCACGTAATAGTGCGCCAGGATCACCGCGTCGCGTTGGGTTTTAAGTTGCTGAATGGCCTCGACGAGCTCTGCGGGCACCAATGCCGCGCGCTCCGTTGCCGTCGTTGCCGATGCCAGGCCGGCCGCGATATCGCGTGCAAGCTCCGACGCGTCCATGTTCGCGCTCTGTGCCATCAAGGCCCCTCTCTTTTGGCGAATCTTGGGGCTTTAGTATGACACCTAGGTTTACAGCTGACAAGACAGCTGTAAACCTAGGTGTAAAGTTGAAATAAAGATTCAATCATGCGGCAGGTCCATTTTCGAACTGGCAAGCTGAGGACAGCCGAAAATGGACCCGCCCCATGATTCGGGCAGCCCGTTTTGTCCTGGACCAAGGGGCAGTGGTCAAAAAGGGCCAAATATGAGTACTGTCACCAAATTAGTAGCATCGATTTTCCGGTCCAGAGCAGCAAAATCGCCTTGTTTGGAGCCCGATCGCGACTCTGAAGAACGAAAATCGATGCACTTTTGGCCTCTGGCACCGATTTTTGAGGCCATTTGGCTGCCACCAAACTGGTAACAGTACTCATATTTGGCCCTTTTTGACCACCGGGTTTCCGGCAGGCCCCAAAAGCGGGCCCGAATCGCTCGATCCGGGCCCGCTGGGGGTAGCGAGCACAATCGAGGTGTAAGAAGCAAGAGAGGGCCATCGCCTAGAATCGTCAGCGCCTAGATATTCAACGAGAGGAAAGACAATGGTCCGCAGCGACATGCTACCCCAGCCGGACCGGGGGCTCGGCCTCGACCGGCCCCAGACCGAGGCATTTCACCGACGAGTTCAAGAGGAAGATAGTCGATCTCCACAACGCCGGAAAACCCAGGCGCGAGGCCATGGACGAGTGCGACCTCGACAAGAGCACCGTGGAGAGGCGGGTCAAGTCGATAAACGAGACCGGCTCGCCGCGCGCCGCCGACAACCGCACGCCCGAGTAGAACCGGATCCTGGAGCCCGAGCGCGAGAACCGCAGGCTCCGGATGGAGGTCAACGTCTTAAGACGAGCGGCGCCAGCATACGCTCGGAAGTCAGGGCCATGGCGGCCAACGGGGGGCCGCTGCCCCATATCGGCGCAGCGCTGGCATCGAGGCCTTCTGACCTGTGTCAAGATTTCGGACACGCATGCTCGAGAAATCAAGCGGCCATAGGCATGGCCTCGAGCTTGGGCTCGGTTCTCTCGAAGAAGGCCGCCATGGCCTCGGCCGGCACCTTGTAGCCGATCGTCGAGCGGGGCCTTCGGCGGTTGTAGTACGCCTCGATGAACTCGACCACCGCGTGCTTGGCGGAATCCCTGGTCGGGAAGCTGCGCCTGTAGTACATCTCGTTCTTCAGCGTGGCGAGGAACGACTCGGCCACCGCGTTGTCGTGGCAGTTGCCGGCGCGGCTGCAGGACAGCCGCACGTCGTTGTCGCGCGCCCATTCGGCCAGAAGCCTGCTGGTGTACTGGGCGCCGCGGTCGGCGTGGAATATCGCGTTGCCGGCCACGTAGCCGCGCGATTTGGCCGACGCCAGCGCCGAAACCACGATGTCGGCGGTCATGCGCTCGGAGAGCGACCAGCCCACCACCATGCGGGTGTTGAGGTCGATGACCGTCGACAGGTACAGCCATCCCTCGCCGGTGCGCAGGTAGGTGATGTCGCCCACGAGCTTGCAGGTTGGAACGGGACTGGTGAAGTCGCGGCGCACCAGGTCGGGCCGGGGCCTGGCCTTCGGGTCGGGGATGGTGGTGCGCTTCCTGGCGTTGGGCGTGCAGCCGCGTATTCCCAGCTCGCGCATCAGCTTGCGCACCCTGTACAGGGTCAATCCGGAGAACTCGCCGGGCAGGAAGCATTTCACGAACCGGAAGCCGAACCTGCGGTCCGACTCCAGCCACACGCGCCGGACCGCCTCGCGCTCGGCCGACCAGTCTTCTCGCGGGCAGCCGTTGGAGAGCCACGAGTAGAAGCCCGATCGGCTCACGCCGAGCACGCGGGCCATCATTTTCACCGGGAATTCGGCCTTCTCCGCCAACATCATCCGGTAGCACGCGGCTACGCCTGGCTTTTGGCGAAGAAGGCCGCGGCTTTTTTCAAGAAGGCGTTCTCCATCTCGAGCTCGCGTATGCGCCTTTTCGCCTCGCGAAGCTCGCGGTCCTCGGCCTTGGGGTCGGGCCCGCCGGCAAGCTCGCGCCGGCGATTCTGCACCCACTTGTTCACGGTCTTGGAATTCAGGCCCAGTTCTGCGCAGCATTCCGTTATCGGCCTGCCCGTCGAGATGATGTAGTCGGCGGTCTCGCGCCTGAACTCGTCGGTGTACTTGGCGGCTGGGTTGGACATAGCATACCGTCCTCTCGGTCGTCGATGAATGCATTCTAAAGGATTGGGCCTCTAGCATGCGTGTCCGAAAAGACGATACAGGTCAGACAACCCAATCAGACGTCGTCTCGAGCGCGTCCTCTGCACGGTCGAGCGTGCTTCTGGCCTTGGCACCCTGTTTGAACCACGAGCGCAGGTCCTCGAGCGTGCTGCCCGCTGCATACACCTTGATTTTGCGACCGCCTTTCGTGGTCACCGTGCAACGGTCGCCGCTCTCGCTGTTCTCGTGCGCCGTGACCTTCTTGAGGTAATCGCGACGGAACGCCACGACGCGGGCATTGCTGATCTCGATGAACCAATCATCGTCGACAAGCGAAGTGCCCGTGGTACCTCGACTTGCCATCTCCTCGGCGAAGGAGAAGCCGAGTTCGCGCTCCTGCCTGCCGATCTCGAGGATGCCGCGGGCGGGCATGCTGAGCATGAGCAGGGGCAGGAGTCCCCCTATGAACAGGAAGAGGAACGGGACGAGCAAGAGCAGACGAGCACCGGCATCGGTGAAAACAGCCATGAAGGCGATCACGAGCGAGAAGACGAGCGCCATGCCGTTGAAAACAATCGTCAACGGCTTGATGGCAGACCAACACAGGCCCGCCTTGGTCATGGGACCGTCGACGGCGTCCGAGACTTCGATGCCCTCTTCCTCCAGACGGGCGAGGAGGTTGAGCGAGCACACCCCCTCGAGGCTTATCGAGCAGAACTTCCGGTCGCCCTCGAATAGGTCGATCCTCATCATCTGCGTGTGAAGCGTTGCACGGGTGATGTTGCCAAACGTCGTCTCCTTGCGGATGCCGAAGGCGTTACGCGAGAGAATTCGCTCACCGTCCACGTCGATGCGCGGGATGCTCAGCAGGGCCCAGATGGCCATGCCCGCGAGCGCCATGGCGTGACCGAACCACACAAGTTCGTGGTCCCACTCGCCCAACGAGACGCCCTGCCAGACGTAGACACCCAGCATGAGCAGTTCGAACGCGACGGCGCAGCAGGCGATGATCGTGCGAATGGCAGCGGGCATGCGCACCGTGAATCGATCGAGGCTGTCCGTCGCCTCACTGCGCTCGCGCGCGCCGCGACGGGCGACCCATGCAGTGAGCGGACCGACGATGAACACCACCATCGCCACGCGCAGGAACGATTCGAGTATGTCGCCCATATTAACCACCATCCCAATAGAAAACGTGAATTTGGGAGACTATAGCAGAGCGAAGCGATCTGCACGGCATCGTCCGGGTGTTTTCGGCATACGGTGGAAACCAGCGGCAGCGGACGTTGAGAACTCACCCAAAAGACGCGATTCGACCGAAGCGATTCTTCTTGACTTGGTCTCAATGTGATACGACATGCGCCACTACCTGCGCGGTCTTGCGGCCCTGATCGAAGAGGGTCACACCGATGAGGCACTCGGGCGCATCGACGCGCTCTGCGAGACCAACGACCGCACCGCCGTGCGCCGCTACTGCGCCAACGAAACGGTCAACATTGCGCTCTCGTCGCTTTCCGCGGACATCAACGCGCGCGGCATCACCGCCGATCTGCGCGCCGCCGTGCCCGAAACCGTCCACGTGGGCGATGTCGATCTATTCAGTGTGGTATCGAACGCCCTGGACAATGCCATCGCCGCGGCGAGCGCCGCCCCCGAAGGCAAGCGGTTTGTCGACCTGGACCTTCGCTACGAAGACGGTCAGCTTCTATTGCTGGTTTCCAACACGTTTGGCCGTGCGCCGCACATGGTCGACGGCATGCCCGTGGCTCAGCACACTGGGCACGGCTTTGGCACCAAGAGCATTATGCTTGCCGTCGAGCGCATGAACGGCAACTGCCAGCTCCGCATTAACGGCGACCGGTTTGAGCTGCGCGCCGTGATGTAGGGGCTGCCGCCAACCTCGCTACAGCGGTGCAGCCGCCGGGGTCAGCTGCTTAATGTAGGCCCACATGCGCTGCTTGGCGGCCTTGTCGGTGAGCGCCGCCTCAAAACCGTCGAGCGCCAGCACGCGGCGCCCCTGCACATGGGCGACCAGGCCGGGCTTGAGCATGGCGGTGTCAAAGTCATCAATTGCCACAAGCATATCGGCATAGGTCTCGCGCATGACATCGGCCGCACTGTTGTCGAGCAGCAGCACCGCCTCGGGGTCCAAGGTCTCCAGCGCCTCGCGGAACAGGTCGCACGGCAGAGTCTCGCCCACCGCGACCGCTCCGTCACCCGCGCCGGCGACGCTTGCCAGCACGCAAAAGTCCTCGGGGGCATATCCGATGGCGCCGAGCGCCTTGCGCAACGCGGCGCCATCCGCGCCGGCAGCCAGCTCGCCGCCCGAGCACTCGGCTTCATCCAAATCGCCTTTGACCAGCACAATCGGCGAGCACGCGTTGCCCGCGATACGCACACCGCGACCTGCAAGCGACGCGAGCTCCTGCTCGGTCGCCTGAGCGATGGCTTCTTTTTTCTGGCTTTGTGACGTGGGCATGCGCTCTCCAATCGTTTGCGTGCCCACCATTATATAAAAGAGCCGCCCGCGAGTGGTTGCTTTGCGGGCCGCTGGGTATAAGCACGGTCGTACTGAGTTTTACGCGGCCGAGCCGCGTCGTATTATGGAGGTCACCATGGCTGACATTAAGCAGATTACCCCCGAGAACTTCGATTCCATCGTTAACGACAGCCTGCCCGTACTGGTTGATTTTTGGGCCCCGTGGTGCGGCCCCTGCCGCTCGCTCTCGCCCATCGTAGACGAGGTTGCCGACGAGCTGGCCGGCAAGTTGGCTGTGGCCAAGTGCAACGTCGACGACAACCAGGACCTGGCCATGAAGTTTGGCGTCATGAGCATCCCCACGCTGATCGTCTTTAAGAACGGCGAGGAGGTCGACCGCTCGGTCGGCGCCTTGCCCAAGGCAAGACTTCAGGCACTGCTGGAGAAACATCTGTAATACGCTTGTTACCCATCTGCCGTCCATGAGCGGTTTCGCACCGCTCGCCGGAGTGCCAAACGCAAGGTATGCGACCACGGATAGTATGGTAGATACAAACAGCCCCCAGTGAACGGGTGCGGGTCAGACGGACTCGCACCCGTTTTCTTATGCGGCGGCGCTCAAGGCGGGCGTAGTAGAATCTGAACCACCATATCGCCCCGTACAAAAGGAGACTCCCCATGCATGACGTCGGAATGAACATGAGCCAGCTTGCCATGAGCGTCAAGCAGGTCGACGACACCATTGAGCTCGCTCACGAGTGGAGCCATCAGCTGCTGCATGCGACCGAGAACTTTGACATGGAGCGCATTGGCGCCAAGCTCGAGGCCGCCATGGCGGCACTCCACGAGGCGCACGATGCGCTCGAGGGCTACGAGGAGGCCATCGAGGCCGACCACAACTCCGTCGGCTCTGTGAAACTGGTGTAACGTGGCCGAGCACGAGCACGCGCACAATCACGGTGCGGACGACGATGCAAGCTGCCGCTACAGCGGCTCCAGCTCCGAGCTGGTCCGCTTTTCGGTCACCGCGCCCGACGACCTGCTGCGCCGCTTTGACGAGCAGATCGCGCGCCGCGGTGACGTGGCTAACCGATCCGAGGCCGTACGCGATCTGATTCGCGCCTCGATCGCCAAGGAGCAGATGCGCACGCCCGACGAGCAGGTCATCGGTTCGCTCACCATGATCTATAACCACCATACCGGCGATCTGACGCGCCGTCTGGACGAGGTGCAGCACGACTACACCGACGAGATTGTCTCGACCATGCACGTGCATCTGGACCACCACAACTGCCTGGAGATTCTGGCGCTCAAGGGTCGCGGCAAACGCGTCTATGAGCTAGCGGACCGGTTGCTGGGACTGCGCGGCGTTAAGCACGGCGAGCTCACCTGCGCCGCCACCAAGCAGAGCCTGGGGCTGTAGCGGGATTTCCCGCAGCGCACCTGCCAAAAAGGGACAGGTTTGTTTTGGCAGGTTTAGAAGTTTTACCGACCAAAATAAACCTGTCCCTTTTTGGTCGGTTTTGACGAGGGGAAGCCACATGCGGCATGTGAATATTCATGTGACGGGCATTGTGCAGGGCGTTGGCATGCGGCCATTTGTGTATCGCGAGGCTATGGCGCATGGCATCTGTGGCTGGGTGCTCAACGCGGGCGATGGCGTACACATCGAGGCGCATGCTTTGAGCGAGGCGCTCGACGAATTTGTCACCGCGCTGTCGGAGCACGCGCCGGCCGCAGCCCGCGTTGAGCATGTCGCTGTTGCAGACCTGGAGCCCGACGCTTGGGATGCCGACGATGAGCAGGTCTTTCGTATTGTAGCGTCACAGGATCAGACCGTGCACACGACGCTCATCTCCCCCGATATCGCCACCTGTGACGACTGCCTGCGCGAACTGTTCGACCCCGCCGACCGTCGCTATCACTACCCCTTTATCAACTGCACCAACTGCGGGCCGCGCTTTACCATCATCCGGTCGCTGCCTTATGACCGAGCGGCCACGTCGATGGATTGCTTTCCTATGTGCCCCGAGTGCGCTGCAGAGTATGGCGACCCGCTTGACCGGCGCTTTCATGCGCAGCCCGATGCCTGCTTTGACTGCGGGCCACATATTACCTGGCGCGAGGCGGCGGGCGACATGGAGCTCGAGGGCTCGGGGGCGATGCCGGCCGTCGGCAGCACGCGCGAAACCAGCGATGCCATTATTGACCGCTGTGTCGAGCTGCTGGCCAGCGGCGGTATTGTCGCCATCAAGGGGCTGGGCGGATTCCATCTGGCCTGCAACGCCGCCAATGAGCAGGCGGTGGTCGAGCTGCGCCGTCGCAAGCGCCGCAGCAACAAGCCGCTTGCCGTTATGGTGCGCAGCCTTGCCGATACTGAACGCCTGTGCCATGTCGATGATGCCGAGCGCGACTTGCTGGCCGGCAGCATCCGCCCCATTGTGCTGCTGCGCCGCCGTGTTGTTGGCGAGGGAGATTCCCCCGACGGCCTTACACTCGCGCCATCCGTCGCGCACGATCTACCCGATCTCGGCGTCATGCTCCCCTATACACCGCTTCAGCATCTGCTGCTTGCAGCTGCCTCGTCGCATGGCATGCACGCGCTGGTCATGACCAGCGGAAACCTGAGCGAGGAACCTATCGAGACCGACGATGCCCTTGCATGGGAACATCTTGTTGCCGCCGGCATCGCCGACGCGCTACTTGGCAACGACCGTGCGATTCTCTCACGCTACGACGACTCCGTGGTACGTGTGGTCGACGGCACCGTCATGCCTGTGCGTCGCGCACGCGGATATGCGCCGCAACCGTTGTCGCTGCCGGCGCTCGACGGCACTGCACCCTGCGTGCTCGCCTGCGGGCCACAACAAAAGGCCACGATTGCGCTCACGCGCGAAGGGACGAACGGCGAGGCAACCTGTTTTGTGTCGCAGCATATCGGCGATGTTGAAAACGGCGGGACCTTCGATGCCTGGAACGCCGCGCGCACGCGCTTGGAAGATCTCTTTGACTTGGCGCCCGCCGCCTTGGCCTGCGATTTACACCCCAGCTATCTATCGGACCAGTGGGCGCGCGAGCAGGCGCGAAAATGCAATCTGCCGCTCGTCGAAGTGCAGCACCATCATGCGCATATCGCGAGCGTAATGGCCGAGGCCATCGCCGCGGGCCAGCTTACAACCGACACGCGTGTCCTTGGCATCGCCTTCGACGGCACCGGCGCCGGCACCGATGGGACCATTTGGGGCGGCGAGTTTCTTGTTGCCAGCCTTGACGGCTTTGAGCGCACCGCGCATTTGCTCACCTGGGCGCTCCCCGGCGGGGCGGCCTCCGTGCGCGACGCCCGCCGCAATGCCTTTGCCCTGCTGAGCGAGCTCGGCCTGCTCGAGCACCCGGGTGCCGCGGGGCTATTGGGCGCCCTCGACGAGCAAACGCGCAGCGTGACAGCCACCATGATCGAGCGCGGCATCAACAGCCCGCGTACCAGCAGCATGGGGCGTCTCTTTGATGCCGCGGCGGCAATTCTGGGCATCTGCGACAAGGCAACCTACGAGGGCGAGCCCGCCATCGAACTCGAAGCCGCCGCCTGGCCCGCGCTCGGCGGTAAGACCGTTCGTCTCGACGGCAATCATGCAGGCGTATTCACGTCTGCCGACGACTCCCCCATCTTGGACCCCCAACCGCTCATCGAATCTCTTCTGAATGGAATTGAGGCAGGCACGCCGGCCGACAGGCTCGCCCTCGAGTTTCACATCGCCATTACGCACGCTACGACCCACATCGCGTGCGAGATCTGCAATCGCGAAAACCTCGATACCGTCGCGCTCTCGGGCGGTGTGTTCATGAACCGGCTTTTGCTTCAGCTCCTTACCCACGAACTCAAAGACGCCGGTCTTGCCGTCTTGGTCCCCCATACTGTGCCCGTCAACGACGGCTGCATCGCCTACGGTCAGGCCGCCATCGCTCGCGCTCGCCTCGCGCAGACAGCATCGCGATAGGCGTTTTGCCAGCCTGCGCGCCGCCGTCTCACAGGTGTAACGCGTTTGCTCGTGACTCCCGCGAGCGCTACCATCAACTGATGGGTAATTAGGCGCCTATCCAGCGCAAAACGTATAAAAGGGGAACATTATGTGCCTTGCCGTTCCCGGTAAAGTGGTCAAACGCGACGACGACCTTAAGGCGACCGTCGACATGATGGGCATCGAGCGCCCCGTTTCGCTGCGCCTCGTGCCGACGGCACAGGTAGGCGACTATATTCTCGTGCACGCCGGCTTTGGCATTCAGATTGTCGACGAGCAGGAAGCCCAAGAGACACTCGAGCTCGTCAATACCATGACCGAGCTGGCCGAAGAGGACCAGCTCGCCACTAACCCGGCCGAGGCATACTAGTGGCGGCGGCGCAGCCGGTTCGCTCCGGTATCGACTTTTCGGCATTTCGCGACCCCAAGCTGGCTCGCGAGCTCATCGATCGTATTCATGAGCTTGTCGGCAACCGCAGCATCAACCTTATGGAAGTCTGCGGTACGCATACCGTGAGCATCGGTCGCTATGGCTTTCGCTCCATTATGCCTGCCGGGCTCAAACTGCTGAGCGGTCCGGGTTGCCCCGTCTGTGTTACCGCCAACCGCGATATCGACCATGCAATCGCGCTCGCCAAGATGGACGGCGCCATCATCACCACCTTTGGCGACATGATGCGCGTGCCCGGGTCGTCTACCTCGCTCGCCGCGCAAAAGGCGGCGGGGCGCGATATTCGCATTGTGTACTCCCCGCTCGATGCACTCGATATTGCCGAACACAACCCCGATCGCCCGGTCATCTTTATGGGCGTCGGCTTTGAGACCACGACGCCCACCATCGCCGCCGCCATTTTGGAGGCCGATGCACGCGGACTCCAGAACTTCTCGGTCTATTGCGCCCACAAGACCACGCCGCCGGCGCTGCGCGCCATCGCCAACGATCCCGAGACCACTATCGACGGCTTTATCCTTCCGGGACACGTCGCTACCATCACGGGCCTGGCACCCTTTGGGTTTTTGGTCGATGAGTTCGAGACCCCCGGCGTAGTCACCGGGTTTGAGCCGGTCGATATCCTGCAAGGTATCTGCATGCTGGTCCAGATGGTTGTCGAGAAAAGGCCGGCGATCGACAACGCCTACCGCCGTGGCGTCAACGCTGACGGCAACCCCGTAGCGCGCCAGCTGGTCGAGCAGGTATTTGAGCCGTGCGACACCACGTGGCGCGGACTGGGACCGATTGCCAACTCGGGTCTTTCCATCCGGCCCGAATTCGCGCGCTTTGATGCCGGCGCCCGCTTTGACGTACCCATTGAACCGACGGTCGAACCACGCGGGTGCCGCTGCGGCGACGTGCTGCGCGGCGCCATCACGCCGAGCGACTGCCCGCTGTTCGGCCACGCATGTACGCCCGAACATCCCGTCGGACCGTGCATGGTGAGCTCCGAGGGCAGCTGTGCAGCATATTTCCGCTACCGAGGCTGTTAGGTTCCGCCGTTCTAACGAACGGCGGACCGGTCGACGCTGCGCGCCATTCAGGCGAGCGATTTGCCTTTCAATCGTCGGCTGCGGGCAAAAGCCCAGCAGCCTCCTCTTTCAAGGCAACTCACTTCGCCTGAATGGCGCTCGCTGACTTTTGCTTAACATCGATTCTGCCACACTCAGCTATTGCCGACCCCCCACGATTGGAGTTTTCGATATGTCCCGTACTGCCACCGATAGCACTGTCCTGTTGGGCCACGGCTCTGGCGGCCAGATGATGAAACGCATCATCGATGAGGTCTTTTTGGATGCCTTTGGGTCGCCCGAACTGCTCGAGGGCAACGATGCCGGCGTCGCTGCGCTGCCCGCGAGCGGGCGCATCGCCATGTCGACCGACAGCTTTGTAGTCTCGCCGCAGTTCTTCCCCGGCGGCAATATCGGCCGACTCGCCGTGTGCGGAACCGTCAACGACGTCGCGACCTCGGGCGCTAATGTGCGCTACCTCTCATGCGGCTTTATCCTCGAAGAGGGCTATCCCATGGACAAGCTGCGCCAGATTGTGCAGACCATGGCCGAAACGGCACATGAGGCAGGCGTGAAGATTATCACCGGCGACACCAAGGTGGTCGAGCGTGGCGGTGCCGACGGCGTCTACATCAATACCGCTGGCGTAGGCGAGGTGCCCGCAGGCGTGACGCTCAGCGGTGCCAACTGCCGGCCCGGCGACGTCATCCTGGTGTCGGGCACACTCGGCGACCACGGCATCGCCATCATGAGCCAACGCGAGGGCCTGGCGTTTTCGAGCACCATCGAAAGCGATGCCGCGCCGCTCAACCACCTGATTGCCGATGTGCTTGCCGCAGCACCCGACACACACTGCTTCCGCGACCCCACGCGCGGTGGCCTGGCCTCGACGCTTAACGAGTTTGCGCAGGCCAGCGGCGTTGCCATGGAGGTCGACGAGGATGCCGTGCCCGTGCGCCCCGACGTGCAGGCCGCCTGCGAGATGCTCGGCTACGATGTGCTGCAGGTGGCAAACGAGGGCAAGATGGTTGCCGTCGTGCCGACCGAGCAAGCCGATGCCGCGCTGAGCGCCATGCGCGCCGCCCGCTACGGCGAGAATGCCGCCATCGTCGGTCGCGTGCTGCCACTTGCCGAGGGCGCCCGTCCCGCCGTGCGCGTACGCACCGGCTGGGGCTCGACCCGCATCCTCGACATGCTCGTGGGAGAACAGCTGCCGAGGATTTGCTAACGACAAAGGCTCAGGGCTATTAAAGATATTCAGATTCCAAACATGCCCGGCACGCATGCCCAGTATCATGGGGTGCGTTTTACAACTCAAGCGGCAGGAGCACCCATGGCAGCAGCTTTTTCCCATGTGATCTTTGACCTGGACGGCACCATTCTCAACACGCTCGAGGACCTGGCGGCCGCCGGCAACCATACCTGCGAGACGCACGGCTGGCCCACGTTTGCCGTTGACGAGTACCGTTACAAGGTGGGAAACGGCATGCTCAAGCTGGTTGAGCGCTTTATGCCCGCCGAGTACGCGGGCGACAGCCGTATGTTTGAGCAGACGCTTGCCGAGTTTAGGGCTTACTACGGCGAGCACAAGGAGGACCACACCGCACCGTACGCCGGCACGATCGAGATGCTCGACCGCCTGCGCGCCGCGGGTGTGCAGCTTGCCGTGCTCACTAACAAGGACCACGTCTCGGCCGCTCCGCTTATCGAGAAATACTTTGGTTCCGAGCGCTTTGCGCTGGTGCAGGGCCGCGTCGATGCGCTTCCTCCCAAGCCCGAGGCGCCTGTTACGCTGCATGTGATGAAAGAGCTAGGCGCCGACCCGGCAACCACACTCTATGTGGGCGATTCCAATGTCGACGTCCTGACCGGTCACAATGCCGGCCTCAAGAGCGCCGGTGTCACCTGGGGCTTCCGTGGCCGCGCAGAGTTGGAAGCCACCGGCGCCGACTACGTGGTGGACACACAGGAAGAGCTCGTGGCGCTGGTGCTTGGCGAGTAGCAGGGCTGTTGCTCAACGCGGCTGTAGCGATTCTGCCGCGCGGAAAGTGCATCCCGTTTCAGAGCAATATTCCGGGTCGCGCTTTCCGCAACCCACCCCATCCGGAAACCGCGACCCACTATTCGGCCAAAAACCGGGTCGCATTTTCCCGACCGCTCGATGCAACGCCAATACACCAACCACACCCAAAGAGTGTCCCCAACTGCCGGCAGAAAAGAAACGTCCCCAAGTGCCGCCCCAATGACTACCATGGCAACGCCGCAGGTAGAGGACGGACAGCGAGCGGGCACCAGAGCGAACAAATTGGCATGAAAAGAGGACGGCATAGACCTTCTGGTCATGCCGTCCTCTTTGAATGACAAGTTGTCGCTCTGGTGCCCGCGCAGCGTCGAGCAGTTGCGGCGTTTGGTAAAACGCCGCAACGAACTAGCTCAGCATTGCATCCATCATCTCGGAGTTGACGGAGTCGTCGGCAGACCACTCGCCGTCGTCGTTGCAGGTGTACTTGAAGATAACCGTGGTCTTCCTGGGCTCGGTGGCCTTGGTCACATCGACCATAACCTGACCGGCCATCTTGTACAGCTCGTCATCGGAGGGAACCGTATCAAGCGCGGCGACCTTCTCCTGATACTGGGTGGAGAAGTCCTCGACGATCTTGTTCATGGACTTGCAGGTGATGGAGACCTCGGCGGTCGCGACACCCTTGTCCTCGTCGACCGTCACGTCGCCGATCTCGTAGTCAAAGCCTTCGAGATAGGTCTTGGCATACTCCTTGGGATCGATACCCAACTGCTCGAACTCGTCGCCCGAAGCCTCCTCCAGACCAGAAAGGAACTCGTCGCCACCGTTCTTGACCTCGTCAAACTGAGTCGTAAGATCCTCGGTGATGAGTTCCTCGATCGAAGGGCCTCCACAACCGGAAAGCACGACCACGCATGCAACCAAAACGGCCATGAGGGGCGCAAGCAGCAGCTTCTTTTTCATGTTGTTCCTCCCAATGAGCGGCACCGCGCTTCCCAGACGCGGCGCACGTTGTAATAAGTAAGCCCATACTATCCACTTATGAACATCCTCGGCAACGCGAAGGCGCGGTCGGTTCGTTTTAGCGTCCGAACGGTTTGCAAGCCCGCCCAACGTGCAATAAAACGCTTCCCCGCGGTGCAATAAAAAAGGTGGCCGGAAAACCCGACCACCTTTGCACATCCTTTGGATGTCGCAGTTTACTTGCGGACGACCTTAACGATGGCGTCACCGGCGGCGACAGCGGAGTCGGCCTCGACGGCGAGTTCGACATCGGCAAACTCGGCGGTGTTGGACACGGCCACGACGACGCAGTCCTTGTAGCCGGCAGCGGCGATCTTGGCGCGGTCGATCTTGAGCATGGGCTGGCCAGCCTTTACGACGTCATCGGCCTTGACGAAGCCCTCGAAGCCATCGCCGTTCATGTTGACGGTATCGACGCCAACGTGCACCAGAACCTCGATGCCGCTATCGGACTGCAGGCCCACGGCGTGACCCATGGTGACGGTCACCTTGCCGTCGCAGGGAGCGTAGACCAGGTCGTCCTCGGGCCACACGGCGCAGCCCTTGCCCAGAACCTCGCCACCAAAGACGGGATCGGGCACGTCGGCCATCTTGATGACCTTGCCCTTGACGGGCGAGCACAGCACGTCGGCGCCGGCAGAAGCAGAGATGGAGGACGGAGCAGCGGCAGTCGCGGGCTCAGCCTTCTTCTTGAACATGTCAAACAGACCCATACGTTTTCTCCTCTTGATTAGGCGCAACGTTGTGCGCATGCCTATGGTGATTATAGTGCCAAATGGTTCAAATGCTAAGGTGGGGACTCGAATCGCGAGCCCATCCCAACGCTTTTCCCCGGTGGCACTCATATTGTCGATTAATCCAGGCCCTCGGCACCGTTGGACTTGATGATCTTCTGGTAGGCGTAGAAGCTGTCCTTGCGGCGTCGCTCGTAGGTACCGGTGCCGTCGTCGTACTTATCGACGTGGATAAAGCCGTAGCGCTTGCGCATCTCGCCGGTGCCGGCGGAAACCAGGTCGATGGGGCCCCACCAGGTGTAGGCGATCAGGTCGACGCCGTCGGCAATGGCCTCGCCCATGGCCTTGACGTGGCTCTGCAAGTAGGCGATACGATACGGGTCGTGGATGGAGCCGTCCTCCTCGACCTCATCGTAGGCGCCCATGCCATTCTCGACCACCATCAGCGGAATCTCGTAGCGGGCGTAAATCTCGTTGAGGGCGATGCGCAGACCCAGCGGATCGATCTGCCAGCCCCAGTCGGTGGACTCCAGATAGGGATTCTTGCCGCCAAAGGTCATGTTGCCCTCGGTCATCTCGTGATCCTTGTGGGTGCCCACGGTGCCGGACATGTAGTAGCTAAAGGTGTAGAAATCGACCTTGCCGTCGGCGATATCCTGCAGGTCACCGTCCTCCATCACAAGCTCGACATCGTTCTCGGCCCAGAAGCGCTTGGCATAGAACGGATACTTGCCGCGCACCTGCACGTCGGAGCAGTACCAGTTCATGGTATTCATCTCCTGCTGCGTGGCGAACACGTCGGCCGGATCGCACGTGGCGGCATAGGAGAGGATGAAGCAGTCCATGTTGCCCATCTTAAACTGCGGATAGTGCTCGTGGGCATAGCGCACGACGCGGCCGCTGGCGACAAACTGGTGATGCAGGGCCTGCATACGGGCCTGCGGCGTGGTGTGGACCGCCGAAGCCGGGCCCTCAAAGCCCTGGATCATGCTGGTCCCAAAGAGGTTGCCCATGTCCTGGGTGCCGCAGTTGATCTCGTTGAAGGTGAGCCAGAACTTGACCTTGTCCTGATAGCGGTCGAAGACGGTCTGGCAGTACTTCTCAAAGAAGCCGATGAGCTCGCGGCTCGCCCAGCCGTTGTATTTCTCGACCAGGTGATAAGGCATCTCGTAGTGCGACAGGGTCACGAGCGGCTCGATATTGTGAGCGCGCAGGCAGTCGAAGACGCGGTCGTAAAAGGCGAGGCCGGCCTCGTTGGGCTCGGCGTCGTCGCCGTTGGGGAAGATGCGGCTCCAAGAGATGGACATGCGGAACATGTTGAAGCCCATCTCGGCGAACAGCGCGATGTCCTCCTCGTAGTGATGGTAGAAATCGATGCCGTCATGGTTGGGGTAGAAGCGGTTAGGGTCGATGTCGATCGTAATCTGGCGCGGCTCCTTGTAGCTGCCACCCAAGAAGTGGTCGTCGACCGACGGACCGCGGCCGTCAACGTTCCAAGCGCCCTCAAACTGATTGGCGGCCGTGGCGCCGCCCCAATAGAAACCCTCGGGGAATCCCATAAGTGCCTCCTCGCTCATGCGTGTTGCTGATGAAACGAGTATGCCGCCGAGTCGCTCCAGGCCAGGGCGAAGGCGCCGATTTGGACACTTCTTTTCGCAGACGCGCGCTGCAACAGCGCTGCAGCTGAAACTTTTTGACACCGAAGGAGCGAAGACAATCCGCCCCGCGCTTACCGGCGGTATGCCGCGGGGGTGCAGCCATACTTGTCGTGAAACTTACGGTAGAAGAAGCTCATGTTTTCATAGCCCACCGCATGCGCAGCCGCCCCGGCCGTGGCGCCGCCGCGCAGAAGCTCGGCCGCACGTACCAGGCGTCGCTCCTGCACAAGCTGCCTAAAGGTCTTGCCCACATGCCGCTTGAGGAGCGCCGTCGCATAATTAGGGCTCAAGCCAAACTCCGCCGCCATCCCCTCGAGGGAGCATGCAGCGAATTCGCGATCGATATAGCCAAGCATTCCCGTCACCAGGGCAGTGGGCCCCGCTGCGCCGTCCGCCGCGCCGCGCACCAGCTCGCGCTCGTAGCAATCCATGAGCTCGGCCAAAAACAGCTGAAACAGACGCAAGACGATCTCGGGACCGTTGGGGCTCGGGTCGTACAGCTCGCAGAGCATCTCCTGCATGTAGCGCCGAATCCGACGGCTCTCGCCGCAATGAAAACGGACATGGCCCCGATGGTCCGTCTCGCTGTTGAGCGCGTTGAACAAAAACCGCGAGACCGCGCTCTCGCGCGAGAGGCTCGACTCGAGACTCCGGCGCAAAAAAGAGCGTGAAACGGTCATGCTCAGCATGATGTCGTCCTCACCAAGCGCCGCCACGGCATGCGGGCAGAGGGCGTCGAGCAAAAGCACCTCGTTGCGGCCCAGCTCGAGCCTCTCCCCCGCCACCGTCTGCGGGCAGCGTCCGCGATACACATAGCTCAGCTCCACGTAATCATGCACGTGCTCGGGAACTGCATTAAAGCGCGAGTTTTTCCTTATCGTCAGGCCACGCGGCATGCCGGGCTGGGCATAGGCAAACCCTGGCTGGCCAATCTTGCGCACTGGGCATCCGTCGATTTCGACATGCTCGGTCATAATCGACCAATCAAATGCCATGCCGTCTTTATAAGCGATCTCACTGGCGCTCAGTTCGTTGAGCCTACGCTCGAGCTCGTCGATCTCCATGGCTTGCCAATCGTTGATTTGGTCATAGTTCGTCGTGATTCAGATATTAGCAGAACGCGCCGACGCGTCCATAATCTGTGCAATGCAGCAGATCGATCGAGCCAAGGAGGATCCATGACCGCGTACTATCAGCAGGTGCTCGAGGGCACATACGACAACCACGTGCTTCCGTTTTTGTGGATGAAGGGCGAGAGCCATAAGACCATTGCCGAGTATCTGGAAAAGATCGCCGGCGCCGACATCCACGAGGTCTGTCTCGAAAGCCGCCCACACCCCGATTTTTGCGGCGAGGGCTGGTGGCGCGACTTGCGCTTTGTCATTGACGAGTGCAGGCAGCTGGGCCTTAAGCTCTGGATCTTGGACGACGCGCACTTCCCCACGGGCTTTGCCAACGGCGCCGTCAAGGAGGCCGTGCCCGAGCTCCGCAAGATCGTGCTCACGCACCGCACGTTCGACATCGTGGGCTCCACGTCCGCCGCGAGCATCGCGCTCGCCAACATGCTCGACAAAACGGAGCGCTTCTACGGCGTGACATTTATGCAGGACGGCAGCCCCGTCGACGTCGCTTACCGAGTAATCGACGATGCAGACGGCAACCCCAGCCGCCTGGTCTTCGATGCACCTGCGGGCCTCACGCAGGCATGCGTGATGTTCACGAGCGGCAAGACCTCCTACAACGAGGACTACATCAATATGGTCGACCGCGCCTCGGTGGCGCAGCTCATCGATGCTGTCTACGAGCCGCATTTTGAGCATCTGGGCGATGAGTTTGGCAAGACCATCTTGGGCTTTTTCTCCGATGAGCCCGGATTTGCCAACGAGAAGGGCACCACGGGCCCCGATGGCATCTCGGACACGCTCATCGGCAAGGCCACCGCGCCCCTACCCTGGTCGGCCGAGCTTGAGCGTCGCCTGCGCGCGGCACTGGGCGAGCGCTACCTGGCCGAGCTCCCGCACCTGTGGGACCGCGAGCCGGCCGGCGCGCACGTACGCCACGTCTATATGGACATCGCGAGCACCCTCTATAAGGAGTGCTTCTGCGACCAGCTCGGAGACTGGTGCCGCGCGCGCGGCGTGCAGTACATCGGCCACGTTATCGAGGACAAGGACTGCCACGCGCGCCTGGGCGTGGGCGCCGGGCACTACTTCCGCGCCGTGGGCGGTCAGGACATGGCGGGCGTCGACATCGTGATCAACCAGCTGGTACCCGGCATGGACCGCGGCCTTCACAGCTACGGACGCGGCGTGTGGGACCTCGAGTTCTATAACTACGTGCTGCCCAAGCTGGGCTCCTCGGCAGCACACCTCGACCCCAAAAAGCAGGGGCGCTGCATGGCCGAGGTCTTTGGCGCATTTGGATGGCACGAAGGCCTACGCGAGATGAAGTGGATCGCCGATCATTTTTTGGTGCGCGGCGTCAATTGGTTTGTGCCGCATGCCTTTAGCATGGCCGCCTTCCCCGACTGGGACTGCCCGCCGCATTTCTATGCGCATGGCCAAAACCCCCAGTTTGCACACTTTGGGCAGCTCATGAGCTACATGAACCGTACGGCGAGCCTGCTGAGCGGCGGGCGCGCAACGACCCCGGTGGCGCTTCTCTACCATGCGGACGCCGAGTGGGCAGGCGAGGCGAACTTTATGCAGCATGCCGCCTCCGAGCTTTTGCGCGCGCAGGTCGACTTTGACATCGTGCCGGCAGAGGCATTTGAGGACGCAGGGCGCTATGCCGTTGAAATTGCCGCAGACGGTAGCGGCTTTAGCGTGAACGGCCAGGCATACCGCTGCCTGGTGATGCCCGGAGCCGAGTTTGTCGGCGGAGCCGTGCTCGACTTTGCCGCGCGCGCCGCAGCCGCAGGTGTTGCCGTGTACGCGCTGGATGAGTTGCCGAACAAGCGCTACGACGGTGACACTGCAGGCCGCGAGGGCTTTGCCTCCCTGGATGCAGCCGCGGTCGCCGACATCAAGCTCCTGGCGACCACCGAGCTCGCAGACACACTTGCCAATACCGGCATGCAGACCGTGGTTTGCGCCGAGCCCCAGTCCTGGCTGCGCGCACTGCGCTACGAGCGGGCGGGCGAGAGCTATCTGATGCTCGTCAACGAGCATCCCAAGCAGGGTATCTCCACTCAGATTGCGCTTGCCGACGGCACACCCGTTGCAGGCGCGCGCCTCGACCTGCTCAACGGCACCGAGCCCGCCGCCTTTGACGGCACGCTCGAGCTGGCTCCCTACGAGAGCTGCATCGTGGTCCTTGGGGCTACAGGTTCCGTTGCTGTGGCGACCGCCGAAGACGAAGCCACATGCGTCGACGGGCCCTGGGCGGTTGCCTTCTCTGCCCCTGGCACCGATGCCTTTGGCGAGTCTGTTGAGCTTGCAGACCTGCGCGACCTTTCCTCGGCCGAGTTCCCCGGCAAGGCCGGCACATTCCGCTACCGGGCCTCCTTTGTCCTGGGCGAAGCGGCCACCCGCACCGTCATCGACCTTGGCGAGGTCTTTGAGACCGCAACCGTCACCCTCGACGGCAAATCCCTCGGCGCACGCATCTGTCCGCCTTACCGCTTTGAGGCCGGCGCGCTTTTGGCCGGCGAGCACGCGCTTACGATCGATATCATCAACACCCTCGACCACGCCGTCCCCGACATGTTCGGCATGACAGAACCCTCCGATCCCAGCGGCCTACTCGGTCCCGTCCGCGTGCTCGGGTAGCGACCCCGCGCAACAGCCCCTTACGAGACGCCCGGCTTAGCCGGGCGTTTTATTTACCGTTATGATTGATACATCGCGATACGAATGCATGGGAGCCATATGGATATCAAGCGCAAAATCACCCAGGGCAAGGGGCTCACCCCCACCGAGCAGCAGCTCGGGCAGACGGTTCTCGCCATGGGTGAGAACGTTCGCGGGCTCTCCATCAAGGAATTTGCGCACCAGACCAATGTCTCCGTCGCGAGCATCCACCGCTTTTGCAAAAAGCTCGGCCTTGAGGGCTTTAAGGAGCTCAAGGTCGAGCTGGTACGCGCAGCCTTGCGCGCAGACTCCGCCGCCGAGGTGGATATCAACTTTCCCTTCGATGCAACCTCCACCCCTGCGCAGGTGATGGAGCGCATGGAGGGGCTCTACCAGACCACGCTGGCCGAAACGCAGGAGCTGCTCGACTCTGCACAGCTCGACCACGCCGCCAAGCTCATCATGCGCGCCGGCACCGTGGACATCTACACGGGCTCGCATAACCTGTATCCAGCGGGAATGTTCCGCGATCGCCTGCTCTCGTCCGGCAAAAGCGCGACGTGCCACGACAGTGTCGAGGCGCAGGTGCGTACGGCGCTCGCCTCGGGCCCCGACCATGTGGCAATCGTTATCTCCTACAGCGGCCTTGCCCCCAACCTCAGGGAGATCTTGCCAATCCTCAGCAGTCGACATGTCCCGGTCATCGTCATCGGCACGCCGTACTGTGCCCGCATTCACCCCGGCTTTGCCGCCTATCTCACGGTAAGCGACCACGAGAGCATGACGCACCGCATCACGCAGTTCGCCAGCCATATCGCCGTGCAATACGTACTCGATTCGCTCTATAGCAGCTACTTTGCCAAAGATTACGCCCGCTGCTCCGAGTTCCTAGAGCGCTCGTTCCCCTACACCCGCCTGCCCGGACTCAAGTAGCGACGAGCGTGGATTTTTGGACACTCAGATAACGAGCGTGGATAATCTCCCACTTTGAGCCCGCACACAGGCCAAAACCGGGAGATTATCCACGCTCATTTTGGGTCCCCTGGGAACGCATGAGGAGGGCGGAAGACAGCCGTTATTTGCGAGGCGTCAGCGACGTAAAGAGTCCGTGTTGGTTGCAGTAAAGATATATCCTGCCGCGCCCGGTAATATGGAAGCGCGGCTGCACCGATTGCTCTGGATAGAGCTTCTTAAAGCAGATGCCGTCCATAGTCGCATATGCCACAAAGCTAATGTAGTGATCCTTGGTCATGGGATGATCGAGCGTGACGTACCAATCGTCCTCGATGCGCTCGATGGAAAAGGCGTGGTCCGCGTCCGGCTCTTCGGCCTCCTGGGGAAACATCGTGGAGCCACAGCAGCTAAAGCTGCCTTCTCCGAGCGCGTGCACAACGTTTCCGCAGATAGGGCAAACGTAAAAGACGCCTTTGAGCATATTGCCTGCACGGTTGGCGTTGGCCCGAATGTCACCAGCCAAAAGCTCGGCCACGCTTATGCCGAGTCTCTGGGCCAAAGGCTCAACGAGGGAAATGTCGGGAAGGCCGCGGCCGGATTCCCACTTGCTGACGGCTTTATCGGTCACGCCAAGGCTTTCCGCCAGGGCGCGCTGGGTGAGGCCGCGCTCTTCGCGCAGCTGCTTGATGGCATGCGCTGCCAAAAAAGTATGGGAGGCATTGGTTTGCCGTGTCTGGTTCATGGGCTGTCCAATCAAATTGAAGAAATGGAGTGAACCGGTTCGACAGTCAGTATCCATTTGAAGGCCAGGCTCGACAACCTACGCTGCGTAGACATGCGCCAATCGAACGAGCGCGGATTTTTGGACGCTCATCCTGAGTAGTCATTTAAGAACGCCCCAATGACTACTCATTTATGTCTGTCCCCAATGACTACCAAGGCAACGCCGATGTTTTGGCAACGACAGCGAAAACCCGCCAGAGCGAGCAAGGTGCCTTGAAACGAGGCGGCATTGATCTTTCGATCATGCCGCCGAAGTTGAAAGGCAGATTGCCGCTCTGGCGGGTTTGCAGCGTCGAGCCGTTACGCGGGTTGGTAAACCCGCGTAACTACTCCCGAGCTCCGTACTGCTCGTAGTAGGCGTCGATAGCGGTCTTGAGCTCGTCGTCGATGACGACTTTGCCGTCGATCTCGTGGTTGTAGAGGGTCTCGACGACCTCGGCCATGGAGACGATGCTCGCGACGGGGAAACCGTACTTGGCCTCGATCTCCTTCTGCGCGGTGGTCACGCCACCCTTGCCGACCTCCATGCGGTTGAGGGACACGATGAGGCCCTTGATCTCGACATCGGCAGCAGCCTTGACCTTGGGATAGGTCTCGTCGATGGACTTACCGCTGGTAGTGACGTCCTCGACCATGACCACGCGGTCGCCGTCCTGGGGCTCGTAGCCCAGCAGGTTGCCCTTGTCGGCGCCGTGGTCCTTGGCCTCCTTGCGATCGCAGCAGTACTTGACCTCCTTGCCGTACAGCTCGTGGTAGGCAATTGCGGTCACGACGGCCAGCGGAATACCCTTGTAGGCCGGTCCAAACAGCACGTCAAAGTCGTCGCCAAAGTTATCGTGGATGGCCTGGGCGTAATACTCGCCCAGCTTCTTGAGCTGGTAGCCCGTCACATAGGCGCCGGCGTTCATAAAGAACGGGGACTGACGGCCGCTCTTGAGCGTAAAGCTGCCGAATTTAAGAACGTCGGACTCAACCATGAACTTGATGAACTCTTGCTTGTAAGCCTCCATGCGGGCTCCTCTCGTAATCGCGTACGTGCCTTCCAGTTTAGCGCAGGCAGGGCGCGTTGCGGGCGCGCTTTGGGGCCTCGGCATTCTGTAAAGGCTTTGTCAGGGGCAATGGTTTTCCAAACATTGGGGTTGACACGGCAAACCCCCTCATCAAGAATACGGGCGGATTGTAACGGGTACGAGATACCCAAAGCGCGCCGCGCCCGGCCTTAAGGAGGTGTGCCATGGAAGGCAGTCATAGTCGAAAAACCTGCATGTCGCCCTCGGCACGCCGCGAGGATTCCGCGCACGCATAAGCGCCAACAGCCGATCGTCAAAACCACCACAAAGGTGCCTGTCCCTTTGTGGTGGTTCGAAAGCATGACGTGAGCGACATCTAGGTTTTTTGAAGCACATACGACACGTACGCTAACTCCCTTCAACAAGGAGGACCCTATGCTGATGCTCAAAACCGCCACGGTACTCGAAGCCATCTCCAAGCGCCGCCGCACGGCGCGCCCCGCCGCTCATACCGGCATGTCCAAGAACACCATATTCGCCGCCACCCATAGCGCCGAGGATGCCCTCGTGCTGCTCGACGCCACAGCCGACGGCCTCACCGCCGAGCACGCCGCCGAGCGCCTGAGCGCCGTCGGCCCCAACACCATCGAAGCGCCGACCAAGACGCTCGCCCGCCGCATCGCCGACGCCTTTGTCGACCCCTTCGCCGGCATCCTCGCCGCTCTCGCGCTGGTCTCGCTCTACATCGACGTGCTCGCCGTGCCCGAACCGCAGCGCGACCCCTCCACGGTCATCGTCATCGGCATCATGCTGCTGGTATCGGGCGGCATGAAGTTTATCCAGGAAGCCCGCAGCGGCAATGCGGCCGAGGCCCTCAAGGACCTGGTCTCCAACACCTGCTGTGCCCTGCGCGACGGCGAGCGCATCGAGATTCCCTTCGACGAGCTCGTCCCCGGCGATGTGATCCGCCTCTCTGCCGGCGATATGGCGCCGGCCGACGCCCGCATCATCACCGCACGCGATCTGTTTGTGATCGAGTCCGCACTCACCGGCGAGAGCGAGGCCGTCGAGAAGACCGCTGCCATCACCGTCGTCGAGGGTGCCGACGGCTCCGCGCTGTCACTCTCTGCCTGCAAGAACATCGTCTTTACCGGCACCTCCGTGCAAAACGGCACCGCCATGGCGCTCGTCGTTGCCACCGGCTCGGACACTTACCTGGGCGGCATCGCCAAGATGCTCAACGGGCGCGGCGAGAAGAGCGCGTTTGACCGCGGCGTCTCGAGCGTCTCCATGCTGCTCGTACGCCTCATGCTCGTTATGGCGCCGGCCGTCTTTGCCATCAACGTCGCCACCAAGGGCAACGTCATCGACGCGCTGCTGTTCGCCACGAGCGTAGCCGTTGGCATCACGCCGCAGATGCTTCCCGTCATCGTGACCACGAGCCTGTCGCAGGGCGCCAAGGACCTCGCCCGTCGTCAGGTTATCGTCAAGGAACTGCCGGCGATCCAAAACCTCGGCGCGATGGACGTCCTGTGCTGTGACAAGACCGGCACCCTCACCGAGGACCGCATCGTGCTCGAGCGCTACCTCAACACCGACGGCAACGAGGATGCACGCGTGCTGCGCCATGCGTTTTTGAACAGCTTCTTCCAGACCGGCCTCAAAAACCTTATCGACCTGGCCGTCATCGACCGTGCCGACGTGACGCCCTCGGCCACAGCGCCCGATTCCATGCTGGGCCAGAGCCTGCGCGACCGCTATACCAAGGTCGACGAGGTGCCCTTTGATTTCTCACGCCGTCGCCTGAGCGTAGTTGTCGCCGATGCCCAAGGCAAAACCCAGATGGTCACCAAGGGCGCTGCCGAGGAAATGCTCGAGATCTGTTCCTTTGTCGAGGTCGATGGCATCGCCCAGCCTCTCACCGAAGATAAGCTCGCCCAGATTCGTAAGCAGGTCGCCGGACTCAACGCCGAGGGCCTGCGCGTGATTGCCGTGGCGCAGAAGACCAATCCGCGCTACGTGGGCGAGTTTGGCATCGCCGACGAGTGCGACATGGTGCTGATGGGTTTTTTGGCCTTCCTCGATCCGCCCAAAGCAAGTGCCGCGGGCGCCGTCGCCACCCTCGAGGCCAAGGGCGTGGCGGTCAAGGTCCTGACCGGCGACAACGACCGCGTCGCCGCCACCGTCTGCGAACAGATCGGCATCGACGCGAGCAACGTCTTGCTCGGCTCCGAGATCGATGCACTCGATGACGCCGAACTTGCCGAGCGCGCTGAGAAAACCCATCTGTTCGCCAAGCTCTCGCCGCTGCAGAAGGCGCGCCTGGTGCGCGTCATGCGCGAGCTGCTCGGCCACACCGTGGGCTTTATGGGCGATGGCATCAACGACGCCGCCGCCATGCGTGCGAGCGATTGCGGCATCTCGGTCGATTCGGCCGTCGACATTGCCAAGGAATCCGCCGATATCATCTTGCTTCAGAAGGACCTGGGCGTGCTCGAGCGCGGCATCATCGAAGGCCGCCGCACCTACGGCAACTTGCTTAAGTACCTCAAGACCACAGTGAGCTCCAACTTTGGCAACGTGCTGTCCGTAACCGCCGCGAGCCTGTTCTTGCCGTTTTTGCCCATGAGCGCTCTGCAGCTGGTGCTGCTGTCGCTGGTCTACGAGATCGTGTGCATCGCACTGCCGTGGGACACCGTCGACAACGCCTGGACTGCCCGCCCGCGCTTGGGACGCTGCGTCCATCAAGGGCTTTATGCTCGAGCTGGGCCCCGTGAGCTCACTGTTTGATATCGCGACTTTCGCCGCGCTCTTCTTTGTGGTGTGCCCCGCCGCCGTGGGCGCAAGCTGGGCAGAGCTTGCCGCTATAGGCGACGTCGCAGGCATGGCGGCCTTTACGGCGCTCTTCCAGAGCGGTTGGTTTGTCGAGTCCATGTGGTCGCAGACGCTCGTGGTCCACATGCTGCGCTCCCCGCGCCTGCCACGCCCGCGCGACCACGCCGCGCCCGCGCTGTGCCTCCTCACCGTGCTGGGCCTGGTGCTCGTCACCTGGCTGCCGGCAAGCCCCATCGCCGATGCGCTGGGTCTCATGCCGCTGCCGCCAATCTTCTTCGCGCTGCTCATCGGCATTGTCGCCGCCTACATCGCGCTCACCCAACTGGCCAAGCGCCGCTACATCGCCCGCCACGGCGAGCTGCTGTAACGCACGAGTTGTGACGCTCGACCCATCAGGCGGTCAAAAAGTCCCGCCTCACTGTCCCCTTTGTGGTGGTTTTGGTGCGCTACGAGGCATTGGTCAGGCGGCTCCAGAGTTCGTCAATATCGATTTGGTCGCCGCCGCTCAGATAACCGGTGTGAATAAAAGACTCACTATAGATATAGATGTCATGCGCGCTGTCGCCATCATCTTCGGTGTCGTAGGCCGAAATCACGTAACGGCTGCCGTCGAGCGCCTTGACCAGCCAATACACGGAATCGTCGATTGTGCACTTCTCCTGCACTATCGACGCATCGCCGATTGCGCCGGTGAGCGCACGATCGCCCGTCGTATAGCCGCCCACCGAGAGCAAAATCGCCACGCTACCGTCTCCGCCGCCCGGCTCAAGTTCCTCGTACTCGGACTCCGAAAGCGGTATCGCACTGTTCGCAAGTTCGTCCACGTCATCCGAAATCTTAGAAAAGGTAAAGGCGAAAAGTCCCGCATCATCGGCGGCACCGTAGCCCACGCTCTCGCCTTGCCACTCATAGTTTTGATGCTTGAGCAGGCGCACCAGGTCGGCGCCATCCAAGTTGATCGCAGCATAGACCGTCACGTTGGCGTTGTCGTCTACACAGGCGGCGTCCGCCGTGGTCGCCTTCTTGGCACCGCTCGCGCCGCCCAATCCGCCCGAGCAGCCAGCCAGCGCACAAGCCAACGCACCCGCGCCTGCCACAAAGGCCGCACGGTTCATCGTCACTTCATTCATCATGTTCGTTCCTCGCTATGGTATTGGCCACGTCGCACCTAGCCGAGCGCGCGTCCAGTCTTTTCCTGCCAAAATTCGTCTATCGTCGGAGCACCGCCGCCCTGGGTAAACCTACCGGTCTTGATAGCCTCCTCGGTAATGAGATCCAAGCGGTAGTCACCGTTTTCCATCGGGCTCGTCATGGCGACGTGCCGCGCCATGTTGGAACCGTATACGCACGCGATCCATGAGCCCGAAGTAATCTGCGCCCGGTCCTCGACCGGCACAGAAAAGCCCGCGATAACATCCTCGCAGCTCGAATAGCCCGAAAGTTGTAGCGTGAACATCACGGTGCTTCCGGTGCCGCCCTTGTCGAGCTTTCCGATTTCGTCCTCGCCGAGCCATTCGGTCGCGCCGTCCTTGCTGATATTGCAGACGCTGAGCACGTGTCCCGCCTCGTCCTCGTACATCTCGAGCGCGTCTTGCCAGGTATAGCCCTGCTGCGAGGCAAACTCCTGCAACTGCCAGCCCTTAAGCTCGAGGAGCGCCGCGATGCTGATGTTGCGGTGCGCGTCCCAGCAATCTTCCGACCACGTATCGAACGCATCCGCCGAGCCGCTGTCCGCGTCGCCGGAATCGCCCGACGTCGCACCCGCGTCCATCTTGTCCTTTACCGGGCGGTCGTCGTTAAAATCCGTCGCATCCTGCGTCCGCTGTCCGCCGCACCCCACAAGCGTCAGCAGCGCCGTTCCCGCCGCCGCGACAAATGCCGTGCGCGAAAGTACCGTCTCCCTCATCATTGTTCCTTTCCCGTTCTTTAGCACAATGCCGAGAAACACACCCGGCATCGATTCACACATAAGCCACCCCACGCTATTGACGAGGCAGTTCCGTCCAGCCAAAACCAGGTTCAAAACCATCGCGTGTACCGATCACATCGCCCGAACCGTTGACCCAGGCCTGGTCGGCCATCACCGAGACCTCGACATCGGTGCCGTCGGGTCTGGTGTAATGGTTGACCCCACGAATGGCATCGAAATACGAAGCGGTGCCCGTCCCCACGCCCGCGCTGGAAAAATTGGCGGCGCTGGCAGCCATATTCGCGGCGTGCTGACGGTCGCTGCGATCGAACCACGCCTGCTGGTAGCTGTCGAATGCCGCCTGTTGCGAGGCATGCATCTGTTGCCAGGCTGCAAACTGCTGTTGCTGCTGGGCAATGTTCATCTGCGTGCGTTGGCGCTGCTCAAGCACCATCTGTTGCTTTTGAGCTGACGCTTCGCGTGCAATCGCTGGATTGAGCCGCAGAGTCGACGCCATTGATGCAAGCGCCGTGGAGGCCGCCTCGTCCAGGCGACCTTCTGGCGCAGCCAAACAGAAGCTGTCCCTGATACGCCACTGCAGCAGGTCGGCCGCACCCAGCTCGAACGACGCTCCGTCCGGGCAACCGCCTCGACCCGTGGGCTGTTCTTGCGCGACGC
This sequence comes from uncultured bacterium, assembly GCA_905214105.1. Taxonomy (GTDB): domain Bacteria; phylum Actinomycetota; class Coriobacteriia; order Coriobacteriales; family Coriobacteriaceae; genus Collinsella. The sequence goes on along the minus strand of CAJMKK010000002.1, from coordinate 202,296 downwards.
CCTGTCCCGCCGCTGCCGCCGCCTTGCGCTCGCGCAGGCGCTTGCCCAAAACACCGCCGATCAGCCCACTCGAAAGGCTCGCGCCCAGCAGCGCCTCGGCCCCAGCGGCAACACCTTTGCCCATAGAACCCGCGACGCCTCCGATTGAAAACATATAGCCCTCGACTTTGGCCGCCACCGCGAGCTCGGTGGGCACCGGAGCGCCCGTGAGCCGATATCGACGCATGCGGCACTCATAGACCACATCACTCGGTTCCATCGAAAAGCCCTGGATTGCAAAGTCGTTTGCCGCCTCGCGCTTTACGCGGGCACGCTCGCGCTCGATATCGACCGCCGCGCTCGATGGGTACGGTTGCTCGGCAACAACCTCTGCCCGCGCGCCCAGCCGTGCTGCACAGGCCTGAGCCAGCTCGTCGCAAGCTGCCTCCACGTGCACAAACACCTTGCGTTCGGTTTGCGTGGGGATACGCTTGGCAACGGCGCCCGCATCCACGTAGCAGAGCTCGGAGCGGTACATAATCCGCTCACCCATCGGACCCGCCGCCGTCACGCCAACCGAAATCGGGCAGTCGAAACTGCCGCTGCGCTCAAGATGCGCTTCTTCGATATGCCAGCCCCGCGGCAGCACCACCTGCGCGAGTGCCTGGCCGCCAGAGGTATCGCATGCGGCATGAAGCTCAAGGTCACCGATGTGAGGCGCATCCGTCGTGGCTGCGTCACGAGACGACGCGACGCCGGCAGTCTCCACCGGCGCATCGGCCGGCGCGTCCACACTCGGGTCGCCGCCTTCGTCCGCATCGTCATCGGCAGTCGCCCCATCTGTAGCCCCCACGGCGCCCGAGTAGCCCACAACGCCCTCAAGTCGGACGCCGCACCCCGGGCAAAATCGCACCGGCACGCCGGCGACCCGAGGCAGCTGCGCCCCGCACGCCGGGCAGAATCTCAAGTCACTCATCCCGTACATCCCTAATTTCGTTAGCTGTTTTTGATTGCGGCAAGCTGCCGCCATAACTCATCGGCACCGTTAAGTCGATACGCCGTCTTATCGAGCACATGTTTTTGCCCTCAAGTTCTACCGATTGCTCCGAGCCATCCGTATAGACAAAGACGAGCGTTCGGCCGGCATCGCTCGTCCGCTCATCCACCGCATCCCCCACGGTGCAGCCATCGAGCGCGGCAAAAGTCGATGCGACCAGTTCGGCATCGTCGGTCTCATAGGCCGTCCGCGCCTCCCCGTCCTCGATAAGCTTGACCGCCACCGGAACGGCAGCGCAATCGTTGAGCGACACTTGCGCGGCAGTCTTTCCCTGAGCGCCATGGTCGCCGGCAACGTAAACTCGCATGAGTGTCACCGCCGCGGCAAAGACCACCACGGCGATAAGCGCGCCCGCAATTTTATTAGACGCGCAACCCCGAGACGCCATAGGTGCACCCCCTCCGTTCTGCTCTGCTCAGCATCACATTCATATGCCTTTGAGCACCAAAACGGCAGGTGACAAATGTCTCATATTCATATTTTTGCAGGTAAAAAACCACCACAAAGGTGCCTGTCCCCTTTGTGGTGGTTAGCTAGTCTTGGGGTGTCCAGGACCAGAAGAAGTTGATGAGGGCTACGCGCGAGGAGGCACCTGTCTTTTTGTTAATCGAAGCGATGTGGCGATAGAGCGTGGAACGCGAAAGGAAGAGTGCCGCCGCCACGTCCTGCACGCTGTCGTCCGAAACGACCAGTGCCTCCAGAACATCGCGCTCGCGCTTGGTGAGCCCAAAGGCGGCAACGAAGCCATCGAGCCGATCGTCAAACGAAAGCTCCGGCGCCTCCAGGGGCACCGTGTCGGCCTGGCCGGGCTCACAGCTCACGCCAAGATCGTCGGTGGCAAGCGCCAGCCTGCCGCGCGTCGCCTCGCCCTCACCGTCTTGTCCAAACTGTCCCAACAGCGAAATCGCGATGCCGACAAACAGCACGAGCACGACGCTCACTGCCGCCAGCACGTTTTGACTCGAGATAATCGCCACTGCCGGAGCCGTCACGAGCATCGAGCAAACGTTGTTGATAACACGGCCCATGCACGGCCACAGATACGCCCAGCGGGCATACATCGAAATCGCGGCGAACTTCGCGGTGAAGAACACCACGAAAAAGCCCGTGCCAAGGTAAAAGATAATCGTGGCGGCAAGCGTGTTGCCACCGTTGCCATCGGTGATAAGTACAAAGAACGAGAGCGTGGACAGCATGGCGGCGCACGTCATGATGATATTCATATACGAACGCCCACGCAGGTCATACAGGACGCCGGCGGCAAGGGCGCTCACAACCAGCAGCAAGCGCGGCCAGTCGCCCAGATCGATAGCGCCAGCGGCATGCGAGGTCGTAAGGCCGGCATTGAGGGCCGCGAACACGCCGGTGAGGCAAGCGGTCGCCACCGTCAGACGCACCACGGCACCCTGAAAGGCCGCCTTTGCCTCGGGGTCATCGTGCCACCTGGCGCCACGCTCCGACGCATCGACCGATAGCTCGGCAATCTCGACCTCGAACTCGGGCGCAGGCTCATCACGCAATTTAGCGCGGCGGACACCGTGAAGCAGCCCCACCAGCGCAATCGCACAGGCAATGAGAACAGACTGCTGGGGAATGCCCGCAGGCATCACCATATGGTTGAGCACCTGCACCAAAATGTCCACAGCATAGGAAACCGCCACGGTGCGCGCCAGGCAGGGCGTCTGCGCAAAACGCCGCGCAAGATTGGCATGGGCGGTCGATCCGCAATAGCCCAGGGCGCAGCACGCCACCAGGCCGCCGGCAATTACTACCTCAAACCGCATTGCCATAATCATCAGCAGCAACGCCGATACCAACAGCACGCCCGTAATATCGCTCGTCGCATCGATCGTCTGGGGACGGCGATAGTACAGAAATGGGCGCACGAAAAAGCCAATCACGCTCGCGCCGACAACGATGCTCTCGTAGATGACGACCTCACTCGATGGCACGAACTCGGCCATGCGCGCATCAAAGAAATACTCGCACGCCAAAAACGTGAAGAAGAACAGCGCTAGGCACAGAATCTCCCGCATGCCCCGGCGCAAATATGCGGTTGTGTCTCCCAGGTCCCTCATGGTAACCCCCACCCGCTTTGTTGTCCGGAACACCATTTTCATAAAGAACCAATCTCAATATCGAAGCCAAGTTCGAAATGTTGCAAATTCGACCCCAGCCGTCCGCATGACGCCGCGATTTTGAGCCGCATGACCCAGAAGGGGCGCGCGCAAGCTCCAACTCGGCAAGGAGTATCCCCCAACTGCCACTCATTTAAGTACGTCCCCAATGAGTACCCAATGAGTAAGCAAAGGGTGCGACGGAATGGCTCCCCTTGGCAGCTTGAAGCCGTCATGCAGGAACCATTCCGTCGCAGCCTAATGAAAGGGACTGGGTTGTAAATGTTGGAGAAGAGCCGTTAGCGCCCGGGGGCCAGGATCACCAGCGCGTCGTGCTCAAAGGGATGCTGCGCCACGCGCACGGTGCCGTCACCGTTGTCACGGACGGGCAGCTTTGCGATGCGCTTGTCCTCCATGTCGAGGACCGTCGCCGTCCAGCCACGCGCGCCGTCGAGCTTAAACTTGAGCGCCGTGGTACGCGGCAGGTACGCGACGATGCGATCGCCAACGCGCGCCACACGGATGGACTCGCGCGCGTCGTCGAGGAGCTCCTGCGCCGGAACCACGGCAAGTGCATCGTCGGCAGCCGTAGCGCCTAGGGCGGCAAGCACGTGCTCGATCGCGCCAAAGTCCCACACACCCGCAAACTGCAGGCACTCTTGCCAGCGGAAGGGCATGTCAAAGCCCTCGCCCAGGACCGAACCCTGGCTGCGCGATGTTTGCCAGTTCCACACGCCGTGTGCGCCATAGGTCACGCCGGCACTGGCGCCGGCAAGAATCGACGACCATACGCTCGCGCGGCAATCCTGCGCGGTAAAACGCCAGTAGACGTTGCGCGACGCACCCATCTGCTCGTAGCAAGGCTCGGAGTTGACCATCGGCTTTTTGGGATAGTTGGCGATAAAGTCCTGCGGCAGACGCCATGCCTCGGGCTGGCCCTCGTAGTTGTGGCCGGGCTGGAACATATAAAAGTCCAGACGGTCCAAATACTGCGCCGGAATGGTGCGGTTACCGCGGTTGATATGCATGGTGCGCAGTGCCTCGGGCGCGCGCTTGACGACCTCGTCGAGGGCGTCCTCGTAATAGGCGATCGCCTCGTCGCCGGCAAAGTCGGTATCGCCCGCCACCACGTAGACGGGGTCGAACTCGCCCAGGTTCTCGACGACGCGGGCAACGTGGGCGCGAACCTCCTCACGCGGCATAATCTCGGCACCGCAACGCTCGGCGATCTTGGCACCCCAGGTACCGGGCACGTAGTTGCACCACATGAGCACGAGCGCCGGACGAATGCCGTGCTCGACGGCCGCGCGGCACATGGCGGCGGCACGATCCCAATACCCCTGGTTGGGGCAGGACCAATCAAAGTGCACGCCATCCTCGCTGGCATAGGGCCAAATGCCCAGGTCGGGACAGCAGCGATCCCACTGCGGCAACGTGTTGATCTGCAGCACGTTCATGCCCTGCTCGGCACGGCGGGTCAGGTAGTAATCCCAGTCGTTCTCGGCGATGCTCGTAAATGCGCTCCAGCACGTATCGGCAAACCAGAAGAACGGTTTGCCCTCGCACAAAAAGCCGTCCTGGCGACCGTTGGCGGTCAGCTTTCCCAAACTCATCTGCATGTCCTTTCGTTTGATAAAGGATTTGCGAACCGCCGGGGGCTTTCGCGATAACCCCGCGCGAAAGCCCCCGGCGCTTGGCAAACCCTCGCGGGCGAATCTCACCCGCCTCCATCAGTCTACCTTGCAAGAAGGGCCCCGCCGGGCTTACGCCTGACGGGGCCCTGTCGTGTAGGTGAGGTCTTATGCGACCGAACGGTTTGGCCTTAGGCCTCCATCTCGGCGAGCTCCTCCTTGGAGAAGCCGGAGACAAAGACGACGGCAGCGGCGATGACAAAGGAGATTGCCATACCAACGATAGCCCAGACGGTGTTCATCTGGCCACCCTGCAGGTAGTTGGTGAAGACCAGGAAGTTGGAGGCACCGCCTGCGAGGTAGTAGGTAACCCCCATGAGGCCGGAGAACACAGCGCCGATGGCACCGCCGATGAACATGCCAAACATGGTGCGACGGAAGCGCATGAGGATGCCGAAGAGCGCGGGCTCGGTGACGCCGCCGGCGATGGCGGAGATGACGTAACCGATGGCGAGAGACTTCTCGTCGGGGTTCTTCATCTTGAGGAAGGCACCGAAGGCGCAGCCCCAGACAGCGGCCATAGCGCAGTTGGTGGAAACGAAGACGAAGGGATCGTAACCGGCAGCGATGATCTGAACCTGGGCGAGCAGGATGACGGGCATGTGCATGCCGCAGACCACGAAGAGCTGCCAGAAGGCGCCGAGGACGGCCATGACGATCAGGATGCCGATGCCGCCAAGGTCAGCAAGGCCGAAGAGGGCGTTGGCGATCAGTGTACCGATCTCGTTGCCGATCGGAGCGAGGACGATGAAGGCAATGGGGATCGTGACGATCATGGTGCAGAACGGCGTGAAGACCGTGGAGAGCACGTCGGGCATGACCTTCTTAAAGAACTTCTCGACGAAGTAGAGGACAGGCACCGAAAGGATGATCGGCAGGACGGACTGCTGATAGTTGGCAGCAGCGATCTGGATGCCGTAGACGGAGATGATGCCGCCGCCCTCCTGGGTGGCGACGCTCACCACGGAAGGAGCCATGAGGGCGCCACCGAGCAGCATGCCGAGCACCGGGCTGGCGCCGAGCTTCTTAGCCGCGGCATAACCCAGGTAGATGGGGATAAAGGTGAACGTGGCCTCGTACAGCGTGGTGTAGAGGAACGTATAGGTCGGGTCGTCGGCCGAGAGCACACCGAGCATGGTGGGGCCGAGGACGGCCGCGATGGTACGGAACAGACCGCCGGCCATGAGCAGCGGGATGAGCTGGGTCATGGAGCCCGACAGATAGTCGAGGATGATATTGGGCAGGTTCTTGAGCTCGAACTTCTCCTTGGGAGCATCGAGGTTCTCGTTGACGGCCTCACCCTGCTTGACACCGGAGATGGCGACGAACTCGGCGAGCACCTTGGGCACGTTCTGGCCGATGATGACCTGGAGCTGGCTGCCGGCAAACTGGCAACCCAGAACACCCTTGACCTTCTTGATCTTCTCCACGTCGGCCTTGCTGTTATCCTTGAGCGTCAGACGCAGGCGCGTCATGCAGTTGGTGGCAACGGAAACATTCTCCGCACCGCCCACGAGCTCGAGGACATCGGTGGCAATCTGCTTGTTATCTACTGCCATGGGACCCCTCCCCATATCTTCGTGTGCCAGCCCCCTTGGGCTTAGGCACGCCTTTGGCCCGGCGACTATAACCCCTTACGGTTGCCGGACCCTTGGATACGCTTTTGTAAACAAGGTGTTTACTGAACGTTTACTGGCTTTAGTTTACACGGAGCGCCGAATTTATGGCAATTTTGCCGTCTACAGTCCGGTGAACGGTAGGAAATCGGGGGTGAACGTATTTGAATGGCGGGAGATGGTCTCTTTGACCCTCTATTGATATATAGCCATTTACGTGGGATTTTATTTTGATGAACACCTCACTGATCTGTTAACTCATCAACAGAATCCCTGCTAGAAGCTAGTAAACATACGTTTAGTAGTTCACGACGTGTTCAATTTTGCCGTTTACCGAGTTCATCTGGTTATTCTTCAATTCTAGATTACACTAAACATGTTTAGTTTGTATTGCCGCAGATGCCAGGCATTCGCGGCGCAAGGGAGGCAGCTCATGGAACTCAAATTGTGTACCTACGCAACCGTCACCACCTTGGGCGACTTTGGCCCCTGGATCAGCAAGGTCGTACTCGACCTGCCCTGCACCGTGCGCGCCAACGACATCGACGCGAACACCTTCCATATATATGTAGAGCGTCACGAGCGCTCGGGCGATGTTCTGATGCGCAAGGAACGCGGCGCCGACCATGCCGCGCCCTCCGTGGGTTACATCGACATTCTCGCCGCATATCCGTGCGACGAGAACGGACGTAAGCTCGCCGTGGGCACCCATGTGGCGCTCGAGGTCGCCGAGCAGCGCCTGACCAAAAAGATCGAAGGCGGCGTCATGGGCTCGCGCATGCTCGATGACCAGTTGCACATCACGCAGCTCGCGGCTCTTCCCGGCAACGACGGCGACGATCCCACCTGCGGCCTGGTCTTCGACACCTGCCGTGGCGATATCTGCCCTGCGCTCAAAGGCTGGAGCAACGACACGCAAAAGACCGCCGTCGACGGTATCGCGCTCGAATACGGCTTCTTTGAGCCCAGCTTTAAGGCCGAGGACTCGGCATGCTTCAACCCCTTTGCGCCCGAGGCCACGGCCGTGCCCCAAAAGGCACCGCTCGTGGTGTATCTGCACGGCGCCGGCGAGGGCAAGGGCGCCACGCAGGGCGAAGGCGCCACGCGCGCCTATATCGGCAACCGCGTGACGGCCATCAGCCAGGCGCAGATCCAGCGCTACTTTGGCGGCTTTGCCTGGGTGCTCGTACCGCAGTCGCCCACGTTTTGGATGGACAACGGCGTCGAGCAGCTTGGTCACTCCAACCAGAGCATCTACTCCCCCGTGCTCAAGGCACTTATCGATGAGTTTGTCGCCGAGCATGCCGACCGCATCGACACCGACCGCATCGTGGTCGCCGGTCTTTCCAACGGCGGCTTTATGACCCTGCGCCTGTGCGCCGACTACCCCGATTTCTTCGCCGCGGGCCTTCCCTGCTGCGCCCCGTGGTACAACGCCACGGACGAGGACGTGGCCGCGCTCGCCAAGACGCCGCTGTGGTTTACGCACTCCAAGGGCGACGAGCTCGTGTCACCGCAACAGACCGTGCTGCCGCTCACGGCGCGCCTGCGCGATGCCGGCGCCAACGTGCACCTCACCTACTTTAGCCATGTCGAGGACCTGACCGGCGTGTATCGCGAGGCCGACGGCTCGGCCAAGAAGACGTTCAACCACGGCGTGTGGATCCACCAATTCAACGACCTGTGTTATCAAGACTTCGACGGGGGCAACGTACTCATCGACGGCGAGCCGGTGGGCTGCTGGGAGTGGTCGGCCAGGGTCGACCGCTAAGCCCTCCCATCGCGGGGACCGGGGTTTAGTCTTGCAAACGTCCTCGGGCATGCATGGGCTGGCGCTTTGCGCTTCGCGCTGCGCCTGCCCATGCCCCCTGCGGAATGTTTGCAAGACTAAACCCCGGTCCCCGCTGCGTTGACGTTGCCGTGACCCTGGCCGGCCGCTTCTAGCGGGCCGCCGGGTCGGTGGCGATGGGGGCATGGGTCCCGTCTTGCCTTGCGCGTAACTGGCTGAATTGATTTTGATTGGAGCTGTTCCTATGTCCCAGAAGTTGACTCGGGTGATTGTTACTACCGATATGGAAGTCGACGATATGAACTCGCTTGTTCATTTGGCTCTGTATCTCAACTTGCTTGATGTTCAGGCTGTGGTGTATACGGCTTCGCAGTATCACTTTCTTGGGGATGGGGTTCATACGCTCGGCGAGGTGAATTCGCATTGGCGGACCAAAGGGCGGCGCTCTTATGAGTGGGCTGTTGTGCCTCATGAGCCCGATCCGCTAGCCGGCGAGCTTCGTGAGTATCGGCCGTTTCCCGAGCATTGGATTGAGAGTCTCTGGAGTAATGAATATGCCCAGGCTTGGCCGCAGTTGCAGGCAAATGCGGACGCCGCCGGTGAACCGCCGTTTCCCACGCCTGCCCAGATGATCGAGCGTACGTTTGTGGGAAATGTTGCCTTTGAGGGTGATGTGACTGAGGAAACTGAGGGGTCTCGCGTAATTGCGCAGGCGATTCTGGATGATGATCCGCGTACGTTATGGTTGCTCAGCTGGGGTGGTATGAATACGATCGTTCGCGCCCTCATGAGTATTGCCGAGCGCTATCGCGCCACGCCCGAGTGGCCCGCCGTGCAGCAGCAGGTCTATCAGAAGGTGCGCGTGATGGGCGTTGCCGATGGCGTGGGACAGGACAACTCGTGGCTCGACCATGGGCGCGAGCTCTTTCCCGAGCTCATCTTTTGGCGTACGCCCTATATGTATGGCAACTATTTCGACGCCAAAACAGCTCAGCCCGATACGCTGCCGCTGTTTAAGGCTCCCTGGCCCGAGCAGAATCTCACGCAGGGCAACGGCCCCCTCATGGCACGCTATATGCTCTATGGCGATGGTAAGGTCTACGAAAACGAACCCGAGCGCTTTCAGTTTGGCAAGCATGCCCGCCTGGATTGGGGCCTGGAAGGCATGCCCGCGGTGCAGTTTGAGCGCGGCGACTTTATGGCCGAAGGCGACAGCATGACCTATATTCCACTGCTGCCGTTTGGCCTGCGCGGCATCGACGACCGCGACTTCGATACGCTGCTGGGCCGCATGTTTCTTGATGGACACCCCGATGCGAGCGCGCCCGCCGGTTTTGCCTCCATCGGCACGCCCGCAGACGACAATCTCAATCCCTATCTGCGTGCCTATCAGGAAAACTTTGCCGCCCGCGCGCAATGGTGCGCCCATGATCCGGCCATCTGCTCGCATCCGGCACATGTTGTCGAGGTCACGGCCGACCGTAGCGCCGCAGCCGGCGAGCGCGTCGCCCTTGCGGCAACCATCGTCGACCCCGACGACAAGGGCTTCGATGCACATTGGGATGTGGCCGTAGACCCATCGAGCTATGCAGGCGTCCAGGATCTGTCGATGTGGCAAGAATGCACGGTGGACACCGCTTTCATCGTGCCCGCCGACGCGCAGCCCGGTGACCGCTTCGTACTCACGCTTACCGTGCAGACGCGCGCCGAGCGCCCCTGCACCCGCTACGCCCAGATCGCCGTGACCGTGGCATAGCAAGAACGGCGCCCACATTCGGCAGCCGCCGCATTCGACAAAGAGTGTCCCCAATGAGTAGGAAAAATGGGCCATGTGTCCCAGTTGAGGAGACTCGTTGAGCCGTCTGGGTATCGTGAAAGATCGCGCACTCCCCCATCATCAAAAGTGACACACGCTACCAGTTGATGGGAGGCAGCCATGGGCTTCTTTGACAAGATGTTCGAGAAGAAAGAGTGCGCGATTTGCGGTACCGAGCTGGGGCTTCTAGGTAAGACAAAAATCAATGAAGGCTACCTGTGCAAAGAGTGCGCCGGCAAGCTCTCCCCCTACTTTCACGGCTATCGCTCCAGCACCGCGGACGATATCCGCGAGCAGCTCGCCTACCGCGAGGCCAATGCCGAGCGCCTGGCGTCGTTCAACCCCACGCGCACGCTTTCTGCCGGGCGCACCAACATCATGCTCGACGAGGACGCGGGCCTGCTGATCATTACCTCGCAGAGCCGCTGGCGCGACGCCAATCCCGACATCATCGAGTTCTCGCAGGTACTCGGCTGCGATATGGATATCGACGAGCATCGCACCGAAATCTATCGCGAGACCAAGGACGGCGAGCGCGAGAGCTACAACCCGCCGCGCTACGACCTGGATTACGACTTTAATCTGACCATTCACGTCAACACGCCGTACTTTACCGAGATCGACCTGCGCGTAAACGACTCCACCATCGATCAGCGCGGCTCCATCGAATACCGCGAGGCCAAGCGCCAGGCAACCGAGGTCCGCGACGCGCTGGTGTAGCTGCGCCAGGAGACGCGCGACAGCGTCGTGGCCGCCAAGGCCCCCAAGACCGCGGTGACCTGCCCCTTCTGCGGAGCCACCACCATTCCCGATGCCAGTGGGCGCTGCGAATACTGCGGCGGCGCCATCGGCGCATAGCCTCCGGCACGGAAAGGACCGATCATGGCCTTCGAGAGCGTTAACTATCAGTGCCCTGCCTGCGGTGGTCCCCTGCATTTTGCCAGCGCCGAGCAAAAGCTCGTCTGCGACTACTGTGACTCACGCTTTGAAGTCGAAGAAGTCGAGGCCCTCTATCGCGAGCGCCAGGACAAGGCCGACGCCAAAGCCGATGCCGCAGCCGCAGCTCCCAAACCTGCTGCCGACGATGCCGTGCAGGAGCTCGCCCAAAACGCCGGCTACATCTGCTCGTCGTGCGGCGCCGAGCTCGTGTCCGACGGCACTGTCGCCGTCACCACCTGCCCGTACTGCGGTAACTCCGCCGTGGCGCCCGGCCAGCTCTCTGGCGACTTCTCGCCCGACCTGGTGATTCCGTTTAAGCTCGGGCGCGACGACGTCACGGCCGCACTCAAGGAACACTACAAAGGCAAAATCTTGCTGCCCAAGAGCTTTGTCACCGGCAACCACATCGACGAGGTCCAAGGTGTCTACGTGCCGTTTTGGCTCTACGGTGCCCGCGTTGACGGCGAAGTGTACTTTGACGCGACCAACGAGACCGTGACCGAGGAATCCGACCGCACCGTCACGACCACCGACCACTACGATGCCTATCGCAAGGGCAATATCTCGTTTAAGCGCGTGCCCGTCGACGGATCGTCCAAGATGCCCGACGGCCACATGGACGCCATCGAGCCGTTTGACTACGACGCGCTGCGTCCGTTCTCGGTCGCATATATGCCCGGCTACATCGCCAACCGTTACGACGAGGACCGCGAGACCTGCAAGGCGCGCGCCGAGCGCCGTATGGAAGAAAGCACGATCTCGGCCCTGCGCGAGACTGTCGTCGACGAATACGACGATGCCACGGTCGAAAGCAAGCAGCTCGACTACACCTGGGAAGACAGCGACTACGCCCTGTTCCCCGTCTGGATGCTCTCCACCTCATGGAACGGCAAGAGCTACCTGTTTGCCATGAACGGCCAGACCGGCCGCTTGGTCGGCGAGCTCCCCTGTTCCAAGCCCAAGCTCGCCATCGCCTCGGTGCTGTTCTTTGTGATCGGATTTGTCCTCTCCCAGATTCTCTTTATGGGCGAGAACGCCTTCGATCCGGATTACCTCGCCTTTGATATCGAGGGCATCCTCATCAACATCATCGCGCCGCTGATCATCGTGATTATCGGAGACGTGCTACTGGTAGGCCAGCTCAAGACGGCCAACGAGGCCACCCACGCCGACGAGTACTGCGGCGAGCTCGACCTGACCGAGAAGCACGACACCTTCAGCCACACCGAGACCACCGTTGTCATGAAAGACGACAAGGACGACTAAGCAATCCGACCAATACCACCCGGCCTTTGACGAGAAAGGAAGATCACCATGGGACTCTTGAAAGCTGGATTGGGAGCTGCCGGCGGCGTCATGGCCGACCAGTGGAAGGAATTTATCTACTGCGAATCGATGCCTGCTGACGTCTTGGCCTGCAAGGGCAGCAAACGCACCGGTGGCCGCAGCTCCAACACGCGCGGCGAGGACAACGTCATCTCCAACGGCTCGGTCATCGCCGTCAACGACGGCCAGGGCATGCTCGTGGTGCAAAACGGCAAGATCATCGAAGTCGCGCTGGAGCCTGGTGAGTTCGTCTTCGATACCGGCAGCGAGCCGAGCGTCTTTAGCGGCAACCTGGGCGATTCCATCAAGGAAACCTTCGCCAATATCGGCAGCCGCTTTACCTTTGGCGGCGACGCGGGCAAGGACCAGCGTGTCTACTTCATCAACACCAAGGAAATCATCGGCAACAAGTACGGCACCGCCTCGCCCGTGCCCTTCCGCGTGGTCGATAACAACATTGGCCTGGACGTTGACATCTCCGTGCGCTGCAACGGCGAGTACTCGTACCGCATCACCAACCCGCTGCTGTTCTACACCAACGTGTGCGGCAACGTGACCGATAGCTACACGCGCGACAAGATCGACAGCCAGCTTAAGTCCGAGCTGCTCACCGCCCTGCAGCCCGCCTTTGCCAAGATCTCGGAAATGGGCATCCGCTACAGCGCCATCCCCGGCCACACCACCGAGCTCGCCCGCGCGCTCAACGAGGTCCTCTCTGCCGATTGGCGTGACCTGCGCGGCGTCGAGATCGTGAGCTTTGGCGTCAACTCCATCGCAGCCTCGCAAGAAGACGAGCAGATGATCAAGGACCTGCAGAAGGCCGCAGTCATGCGCGATCCCACCATGGCGGCAGCCAACATTGCCAGCGCCCAGAGCGACGCAATGCGCGCGGCAGCCGCCAATCCCAACGGCGCGATGGCAGGCTTTATGGGCATGGGCATGGCAGGTGGCATGGGCGGCATGAACGCCAGCCAGCTGTTCGCCGCCGGCCAGGCACAGCAGCAGGCCGCCCCGCAGCCGGCTCCGGCACCCGCTCCCGCACCGGCTCCCGCCGCTGCTCCCGCGGCCGGCACATGGACCTGCAGCTGCGGCGCCACCAACACCGGCAAGTTCTGCTCCGAGTGTGGCAGTCCCGCACCCGCCCCGGCACCGGCCAAGTGGTTCTGCCCCAACTGCGGCAGCGAAAACGGCGGCAAGTTCTGCAGCAACTGCGGAACGCCCAGGCCCTAGCCCCTCTATCTGGTAATTGGCGGGGGATCCGCCACCCCCGCATTTGCTTCTATGGGTTTCGTTCGATAAAGGAGGACACCATGAAGACAACGTTCAAAAAGTCCGTACTCGCATTTCTGACATGCGTCCTTGCGCTCGCCTTTGCCCTGACGGGCTGCAGCGGCGGCGGCAAAGACCCCAAGGCCAACTTCGTCGGCAGCTGGGAACTCTCGGGTGGAACCCTGGAGGGCGAAGAACTGACCGATGAGTACATGAAGATGCTCGAGGATTGGGGTGTGCACTGCGTCCTGATTCTCGATGAGGACGGTACAGGTGCCCTCGACCTGTTCCTTGAAGTCGTCGACCTTAAATGGGAGGCAAAGGACGCCACCACCGTAACCATCACCGCCGAAGACGAGTCGCATGACATGAAGCTCAAGGACGGCAAGCTCATCCTCGAAGAGGATGACGGCAATCTTGTCTTTACCAAGTCCGACAAGGACCTGTCCGGCACGGTGAAGAAGGATCGCGAGGCGGCCGAGAAGGAAGAAGAGATCGACGAGGCCGTCGAAGACGACGACGTCCAGAAGATTGAAATCTCCCCCGCCGTCACCGTTGCCGATGACGACCTGTGCACCATCACCATCACCGAGAAGTTCAAGGACGAGTGGGGCGACATCGGTTTTGTCGTCAACATCACCAACAAGAGCGACAAGGACCTGACCTTCTACGCTCCTTCCGGCAAGACCAACATCAACGGCACCATGAAGGAACCCTGGTTCTCGGCTCACCTGATGCCCGGCACCAACGCCACCGAGGAATTCACGTTCTCGAGCAGCGAGCTTGACAGCCTTGACGACCTGGTCAACACGACCATCGGCATCGACGCCTACCTGACCGATTCCTACGAGGACGTCGCCTCCTACAGCGCAACCATCGCGTAGCGGTAGACCACGACAGCCGCGGATTGGCGGACACATCCGCGCACACCAGACGGGGCCGCAGGAGATGATCCTGCGGCCCCGTCGCTTTATGCCGACAGCACTGCCCATACAAGCAGGCCGCCCGCCGTTTTTAGATGCGAAACGGTGGGCGGCCTATCCTTGCGGCGCCGGAACACGGGTGAGCGCGTCGATTACGGGCGCTCCATGTTGGGAACGATGCTACCCTCGGTCACCGCATGCACGGCCAGGCGCATGATGTTGTCGTAGCCGGTCTTGCTCAGGATCTCCGAGATGCGGCGCTTGATGGTGCCCTCACTCATAAACAGCTCGGCCGCGATCTCGCGACGACTTTTGCCCTCGCAGGCAAGGCGCAAAATCGATAGCTCGACATCGTCGAGGGCTGCTGTACCCGAAAAAATGCTCTCGGGCGGCTTGGGAAACGTGCAGTAGCCAGCCAACGTGGAGCGCATCACGGCGAACAGCTCGTCGATACCGACGTTCTTGTACACAAAGCTATCGACGCCCGCCTCGCGGGCCTGATCGACAAAGGTGATCTCGGGCATGCCTGTCATGATAATGATGCGACACTCGGGCAGCTGCTCCTTGATGCGTGCCGCCGCCACGATGCCGTTTGAATCGTGTTCGGTGCACACGTCCATCAGTATCATGTCCGGGCGCTCCTTGAGCGCGACACCCAAGGCCTCGGAGGCATCGGCGATCGCGGCAACGACGGTCATATCGGGCTGGTCGCCAACGGAGCGCGCCAGGCTCTCGCGCAGGATGGCCTGATCTTCGACAATTAACACGCGAATCATGAGTTTCTCCTTTGGGACGTGTCGTTGGCGTTAAGCGGAATGGATACCGTAAGCGTAAAGGGCGGGGTGGCGTGGACCTCTAGGCTGCCACCCAGATCTTGCGCGACATGCCTCATACCTGGGATTCCCGTTCCCTCGCGATACGATACGGGGGCCGGGGACCCGTCGTTAGAAATCGTCATGTGCGCGACGGCGTCAGCATCCGTCCTCTCCTGCCACAAGCGCACATGGACCCGATGCGCCTGCGCATGCTTGGTGGCGTTGGTCGAGGCCTCGCGGATAATCTGCAAAAAGGCAGCGGCGACACGCGCGTCCTCAGGCAGCGCACCCTCAACATCGATCTGCACGCTCACCAGGCCAAAAGCATGGACGATATCGCCCAGTTGCTCTGCCGGTTCGGTGTCGCCCCCGCTGCGCAGATCGGCAGCGATTGAGCGCAGCAGCGGGTCGATCTGCTCGAGCGACTCGTCGTCCAAGCGCCCCTCCTCAAGATAACGATGGAGGATGGACAGGCGCTGACCGATCACATCGTGCACACGGGCGCGCATACGCAGATAGGCCGCATTATCAGCAACTTTTTTGACTTCTTCGATCTGGGCTTGGAGCTCTTGGCCCGCAAGCTCAAGCAGGTGGTTGGCTTGCGCCAGGCGGTCATGGGCATGTGCGTACTCCGTCACGTCCAAGCCGATGATGCGCTCCAAGGGGCGACCCGAAACCATAACGTCGTCGCACACAAACAGGCGAATCTCGGAGGGAGAAACCTCGACCACCGCGCGTGTCTCACCAAAGCGATCCAGGTCAATTCGAACGCGGTCTTTGCTGCTCTCGGGCATCTGGGCGCTGAGCTTTCGAAGGCCGTTCCATGTGCCGCTCATATCGTGCAAGTCGGTGGGCATGTGAAGCTCAGCGAGGTTTTTGCGCATGCAGCGGTTCATGAGCAACGGATGGCCCTTTGAATCCAGATACAGGATGCCGACGGGAATCACGTTGATGGTTTCGATCGTCGAGAACGCGGTGATATCCTCCTGGCGGTTACGGACGTCCATCAAGAGCGCCGCGATGGAACGGAACAGGAAGAACGCTCCCTCTGCGATAAGGACAACGGCCCACGCCGAGCCCAGGGCAAAAACCACCGGCGGTGTCACGGCGGCAACAAGCAGCAGCTCGGCCAGCATGACGGGGCGACGATAGTGCACCATAAGCACTACGCCGTAGGCAAAGATCGCGGCATTGAGCCACAGCGCTCCGCCCATTGCCCCGGCGCAAACGTCAAGCGGCGCCACCAGATATGAGCCAGACGACGCGAACAAAATGACAGCCGAGATGACCAAGTGAAGCACAAGGCTCGCCTCGTAGGCGCAAATCACCTTACGGTTATAGGACGAGCGGCGCGATGCGATGAGCGGGACGTGGATCGTCTGTAGACACGCAGCCAGGGCGAAGACAACATCGAGCGCAACGATTTGGGGAAGGATGAGCGAAATCTGCATCGTTACTCACCCGCCCTCGGCATCAAGACGATCATGCGCAGCTGGCCGGGCTCGCCCTCAAGGCGGTATGCCACGTTGCGCCCTTGCAGAGCGCTTTCGAGCTCTTGCGCAGCGGGCGTCTGCGAAAGATCTTCATCATCGTTGGAAAAAAGCGTGGCGCGCAGCTCGACACTGCACCGGTCATGGTCACCCAAGTGATACATGAGCGCCGGGTGGTCGGTGGTGTAGGCAAAAAACGCAAAGTCATACACGCAGTCGTACAGGGCGCTTACCGTACTGGCGTGCATCGGGCGCCGTATGGCGATAATCGAGGCGCAATCGACATCGATGGTGCGCAGGTCGCTTGCGAGCTCGTTGGCAATGAGCTGAATGCGGTCGCGATCAAAGCCGCTCTCCCCGTGCTGCGCCAGTGTGAGCGACCCCTTGCGCTTGCAATAGGCGACGAGCATCTTGGCGCGCTGTAGCATGCGGTAACGCTCGTGAGAAGACGCTTCGTCGGTCAACGGCGGCAGCGAGCTCAGCAGGTCATACATCTCTTCGAGCGCGCGGGCGAGTGCCTGGTCCACGTCTTGGACCAGCAAGGTCTCGGCCTCTTGATCTGCCAGATGCGTCTTAAGATCGTAGTCGGCCGTAAGCAGCTCATTTTGGCGCTGCAGCTCCATGCGACGATGTGCCAGTTCACGGTTAAGCTCGTTGAGCTCCGACACGTCTTGGGCAAGCAGGGCCGATCCGCCCAGCAGTGGAAAGGCGCGATACATTACATCGGGATCGGACGCCACGGCAAAGGCATGGGCATGCCCGTGTTCCTGGGCCCGAAGCTCTTCGCACACGCCCGCCGGCATTGGCTTCGACACCGGTGTGGCATAGACTTCCTGCAGGTCGCGCGTTAGAACTTTGAGGTCGAGCGGCAAGGTATCGAAGATGCCGGCGATGTCGTGATATGACGGAATGACACCGCAATCGAGACAGATTTCCATCGCCACCACGCACAAGACGCAATAGACGAGCGAGAAGTTGAGCCTCCATGCCCAGGGCACACGCAGAGCATACGAGATGGCAAAGAACGCAGCACCCAACAAAACAAGCGCCGCCGTGCCCGAAAAGCGCTGAATGCGAAAGGACGAGGACCGACCCACCAGGATAAAAAAGGCCGCGAAGTTAAAGGCTGTCCATACCAGAACGGTACCGTAGCCCCAACCATATGTGTAATCGTTGCTCCAGGTTCCACTCGATCGATCGAAATGGAAGACCTGCTGATGAACATCGTTAGTAAGCACAAAGCCGATAAGCAGGACAGCCATGACCCACAAAACGGTGCGGTACCGACGCCCCATACGATGCTGTTCCAAACCCGCGAGGCGCAGACCGCACAGCTGGTAGATCAGCGGAATGAGCGTCATGGGCACGTAGTACAGGTACCACAGCACGGTGGCATAGAACGGCGTGAACGACTTATATTTGAGGATGACCTCGATCATCCACAGGGCACAAATGGCGGCGATGGCACCAAGGCGGCGGCGCAAGACGTAGTCCAAGCAGCGTAGGTACGCCAACACACCCCAGATTGAAAATGCAATTGCGGCGACAAGCAGCGGGAGAGAGCTCGAGTGGACGAGCGCATCCACGACCTCTTCGGACACCTCGCTATAGGCGGGCACGGTGTTGGAAAGCTTGGGGTCGGAGGCGAACAGTGCCGGCAAGACTGCCAAAAGCATAAGGAACAGCGCGGTAATGGCGCCGGCGATAACAAAGACGCGGTGGCGATACACGCCATGCGATATGCCAACAAGGAATCGCGGCATGGCGAAGAGCCTGCCGCCCCTAAGATCCGCCACGGGCGCGGATCGGGCGGTCGCGTGGCCGATATGTCGCTCGCGGGTACCCATAGTGCTTTTAGTGTACCGACAGGCGGGCCCAAAAAGCGGGCCACATGTCCCAAAATCCGCCGACGGCGAGGGACGTCGCCAGCGACTAGTCGTTTAAGAACGTCCCCAATGACTAAGACAAAACGAGCGAGGATTTTTGGACGCCCAAATGGCGAGAGTGGATAATCTCCCACTTTGAGCCCACAAACAGGCTAAAAACGGGAGATTATCCACTCTCATTCTGCGGGCACTCATTTAAGTACGTCCCCAATGAGCGCTTTCACTTCTTTTAACAAAACGCCTGGCGGGCATTAACTGCTCGCCGGGCGTTTTGGTTAGGAGGCTATGGTTGTTGGGAAGCCTTAGGCCAGGTCCTCGCCGTTCGTCTCGATGACGTGTTTGTACCAGTCGAAGCTCTTCTTTTTGGAACGCTTGAGGGTGCCGTTGCCCGCATCATCGCGGTCGACATAGATAAAGCCGTAGCGCTTGGACATCTCGCCCGTGCCGGCAGACACCAGGTCGATTGGGCCCCAGGTGGTGTAGCCCAGCAGGTCAACGCCGTCCTCGGTCACCGCATCGCGCATCGCGGCGATATGCTGGCGCAGGTAGTCGATACGGTAGTCGTCGTTGATGGAGCCATCCTCCTCGACAACATCCTTGGCGCCCAGGCCGTTCTCGACCACAAACAGCGGCTTCTGATAACGGTCGTACAGGTCGTTGAGCGTAATACGGAAGCCCAGCGGATCGATGGCCCAGCCCCACTGGCTCTCCTGCAGGTAGGGATTCTTGGCGCCGGCGAAGGCGTTGCCCTGGGTGCGCTCGACATCGGGGTTATCGGCACCGGCGGAGCAACGGGTG
Organism: uncultured bacterium; assembly: GCA_905214105.1. Classification (GTDB taxonomy): domain Bacteria; phylum Actinomycetota; class Coriobacteriia; order Coriobacteriales; family Coriobacteriaceae; genus Collinsella. The sequence goes on along the minus strand of CAJMKK010000002.1, from coordinate 182,785 downwards.
CTGTAATAGCTAAAGCTGATGAAGTCGACGGTGTTGGCGGCCAGGATCTCGCGGTCCTCGTCCGTCATACCCACATCGATGCCTAGACGCTCGAGCTTCTTGACGGCATAGGCCGGATAGTAGCCGCGGCTCTGGACGTCGACAAAGAAATAGTTGCTCTGGTTGTCAATCTGCGCCTGGCGCACATCGCCCGGACGGCAGCTGTAGGGGTAGTAGCTACCTGCGGCGAGCATGCAGCCGATCTTGACCTCGGGGTCGATTTCGTGGGCGATCTTGGTTGCCCAAGCGCTGGCGACGAGCTCGTTGTGGGCGGCCAGGTACTCGACGGCCTCCTTGTTCTCGCCCTCCTCAAAGACCAGACCGGCACCCATAAACGGCAGGTGCAAGATCATATTGATCTCGTTAAAGGTGAGCCAGTACTTTACCAGGCCCTTGTAGCGGGTGAAGATCGTGGTCGCGAGGTTCTTGTAGAAGTCGATGAGCTTGCGGTTGCGCCAGCCTCCGTACTCCTTGATGAGGTGAATCGGGCAGTCGAAGTGCGTGATGGTCACGAGCGGCTCGATGCCGTGCGCCTGGCACTCGCGGAACACGTCCTCGTAGAAGGCCAGGCCGGCCTCGTTGGGCTCGGTCTCGTCACCGTTGGGGAAGATGCGGGTCCACGCCAGGCTCATGCGGAAGGTCTTAAAGCCCATCTCGGCAAAGAGGGCGATGTCCTCCTTGTAGTGGTGGTAGAAATCGATGCCGGTCTGCGCGGGGTAGTAATAACCGTCCTCGAAGTCGAGCATCTTGCGCTGGCCGGAGACCACCGCGTAGCGCTCGGGGCCGTGCGGCGCCACGTCCACGTTGGCCAAGCCGCGGCCGTCCACGTTGTAGGCACCCTCGCACTGGTTGGCAGCCGTTGCGCCGCCCCACAGGAAGTCTTTACGGAAAGCCATACATCGATCCTTTCATACGCTGCTTGTCGTAGCTTCAGTATCCCCGCAAACAGCGCGCTGCTCAACGACAGCGGCGCAGGCCGACACTTCTTTTCGCGCACAGGCGCCCCGCAGCCGCCCCCGTCTGACACTTTTTGATACCGCCGCCCCAAACCACCACAAAGGGGACAGGCACCTTTGTGGTGGTTTGGGCCCGGTTTGTCTCGATCTGTAACAGGTAGGCCGCCAAAACCGGGCCTGGTGTTACAGATCGAGATCTTTCGGGCAGCCCTCTACGGTTTGTCTAAATCTGTAACAGGTAGAGACGATTTAGCCCGCTAGATGTTACAGATCGAGACAAACAGGAAGCCCCTAGTCGCAGGTGATGTCGAGGTTTTTGCCGATGAGGCCCACGTAACCGCCCTCGGCCGCCTTGGGGCTGTCGGCGTGGCAGAGGACCCACTTGTCGGCCTTCCAGTAGCAGTAGCTGTCACCGGCGGCAGGCATGTCGGCTGCAGCCTCGGGGCGCGGGCCGTTGGTGCCCGCCGGCAGCGCCACCATCACCTGAAAGCCGCCGTCGTCGACCATGCAGGGCGTGTAGTGAAGCGTGGTGGCGTAAACCTCGACGAGCGTGCCGGCGGGCGCGCGAAAGGCCTTGACCTGAGCGGTGTCGAGCTTGCCGTCGACAATTTGCTCGCGCTTGGCCAGCAGCAGAATAAAGTCGCGCGCACCCAAATTAAACTCACTGGCACGGTGATACTCCAGACAGTTGAGGCGCGTGTTGTGGCCGTTGCACCAGCCCGGCTGGAACGGACGGCCGCCGTACATGAGCAGGCCGAGCGTGTCGACACCCTCAACCTGCTCGAGCTCGGGTGCGGAGGCCACGTACTTGGTGCCCTCGGGAATGGGAGTAGCCGCAAGCGCCTCGACAAGCGGGGCGGTCAGGTTGGACGGCACGTCGTCCCACACGCGACCATAGGATTTGAACTCGGGATCTGATACAGAGTAGATATGCATGTTCGCTCCTGTTCGTTTATGTGACAGTATGAACATTCTAGAACATCATTCATCCACGACCACGATCAATACCGAAAACATTGCATGACGAAATCACCCGCTCAAAAAGCGACATGCAGCTTCCTAGTCGAGATAATCTTTAAGAAACTCAATAACGCTCATACACCAGTAGTCGGTCTCCGGCGCATGGGGCTTCATCAATGCGTGCCCCCCTTCTGAATACATGACTCCCTCATGGTGTACTCCAGCTGCATCCAGAGCATCGACCATCTTTTCATAATTGTCGGGCGATACAATATCATCGTCAGCGCATTGCCAAAGATATGTCGGAGGATACTGCTCCCACACATGCTGATTAATACAGAAATCATCGAGCGAGTCGCGACCAGCCCCGCCGCACACCGAATCAAGAAATCTATTGTCTGATGCGTTCTCAAAGCCACGAAGATCAATCGGTGCATAACACAGGACCAAGGCTTTGGGTGCCTCGCATCCGTAGGACGCAAATCCCTTGTTGTCCGTCCCCCACTCGGCAGTTAAATGCGCACCAGCAGAAAAGCCGATAACTGCATAACTTTTTGCGACATTAAATTTCGCTGAATTCTCGAAGACAAAACGGACGGCTCGATTTAAATCGTCGATTGGGCGCGGCATCAAAGGCTCGACCCTCACCCTGTATGACAGCACGAACACGTTATAGCCCGCATCGTTGAGCTCGGGGGCAACGGGAAAGCCTTCCATTTGATGACAAACGCTCTGATAACCTCCGCCCGAAACCGCAATGATAAAGGGAGCCCTAGGTCTCCCGGGAAAGAAGAACAGTTTCGTATTGCGCCGAGTCGGATCACGGATGCAGTCGGCTTCATCCCAAATATCGTAGGCAACCTGCCTCCCGTCATCCACGAGCTCGACAATTCGATTCAATCCACGCAAAACGCGAGCAGTTTCATATGGATTAGCATCAGAATTCATATGAGACACAATGGGTTTATTCCACATGCGCTCCCAAGTTGAAGGCCGGCAAAGCATAAGGTGCTCGCCAAAGCCAGCGAACTCAGGAAGGAGCGCGATTTCGCCAAACGTCATATCGGCAGTAATTGTCATAGCTAGTCACTCCAAAAATGAGGGTGGGCTCGCGTGAATCAACGACAAGCCCACCACATGCAATCTGCCGCGGGGTTTTCGGCAGCTTACATCCCGAATAATTGTCTACTCCACTACCGCCTCTTCATCAGGGCGATACAGGATGTAAACGAGAACGAAGTTAAGAATTAAACCGACGACATTGCAAAGAATTGCGCCGATGAGGCTGCTCATATCACCAGAAGGATCCATATAACCGGGGAAGCTAAAAATGCCGCTCGACGTCATAACGAACGTACAGGTGTTGAAAATCGCCGGGATAACAGCACTGATTGCTCCGGCGACCATGGAAGCGATAATGATCTTCTTGTGCTCCAAGATGATGCCGTACAGCGCCGGTTCCGTAATCCCGAAAAAGCCCGTAATGGCACAGCTGAACCCAAGACTCTTTTCACTCGGGTCCTTCGAGCGGAGGGCAAACGCCAAACAAGCGCCGACAACACCCATGCTGCAGCAGAGAAGTCCAAGGATAGGATCGGAGCCGACGGTCATAATATTGTTGATGGAAAGCACGATCAGGGCCCAATGGAGTCCAAGGGGGATCATAACGAGACCGAATATCGGCCCGAGAATAACGCCGCAAAGGACGGGGCTGAACTGATAGACCGCCAGCACTGCAGCCGCAAGCAAAGAGCTCGCCTGCTGAATAACGGGGCCGATCACAAGGAGCGAGACGGGGGCGGCAACAGCAACCGTCAGGAACGGGACGAGCGCAAATGCCACAACATCGGGAAGAACCGCCCGCAGCCACTTATTAAGAACGGATGCGAACCAAGCCGCCACGATAGCAGGAAACACCGTGGAGGAATAGCTCACCATTGTGAACTTCATGCCGAGCAAATCCAGCGCATCGCCCGCTCCGGCCGCAGCAACGAAAGTCGGATAAACCAGGATTGCGCCGAGTACCGCACCGATATATCGATCGGTTCCAAAGAACTGAGCAGCAGATGATCCGACAAGAACGGGCAGGAAATACATGCAGGCATTTCCCATGCCGTACAGCAGAGTGTATATTCCGCTCTCGGCGGAAACAGCACCCGCCGTCGTCAGAATGCTAAGGATGGCGTTTATCATTCCGCATGCGATCAAGGCAGGAAGAACGGGCATCATGATGCCGCTGATGAACTTCATTAGCTTTCCCAGAAAGCCCTTAGTCTCTCCTTCGCTTGCCTCGGAATCTCCGGCGTCAATCCCGGTTTCCTTGGCAACGATTTCATAGACCTTATCGACCTTAGGTCCCACAATCACCTGATATTGCCCCGCGGAATGGCGAATGTCGATCACGCCATCAATCGCCTTGACTTTTGCATCGTCTACGATGCTTTCGTCCTTAAGGTTGAACCTTAAACGAGTCATGCAGTGAGCTACAAATGTAACGTTGTCTGCGCCGCCCACCATCTCGAGAATCTCGGCAGCGAGCTTGGTTGTATCTGCCATAAATACCATTTCTCCCATGTTGAGTTTTATATGTAACCATCAGCAAAGCGCGCGCCTTTGCCAACTAATTACCTTGTTTTCGATGCAATTCGATTGATGTGCATCATGAGGTAGAGTCTTTCTTCGTCTATAAGTTCCCGCCCCGTCAGTCGGCTGAGAACAGAAGCAATATCATCGGCGCACATTGATGCCACCGGATATTCTTTTTTGAGCGAGAGGTACATCTTGCGGTTGTCGCTCACGATGCTTTCGCCAGAGTTCAACCTATTGAATAAGTACTGAAGATGGGTTGCGAACCTTGCGTAATCGAAACCTTCCCGATCAACTTGAATGCCAAGCCGATTTTCAACAGCAACGGTTGACTCCTCCAGAACACGATCGTAGATATCCGCGCTAAACTCTTTAACTACTTCGCATGAGTCCGAATCGGCCATGTTATTGATAAACGCCATGGCAATTCCAACTGCCTCATGAGCTGGAAGCCTAACGTTAAGACGTTTCCTGATTATCCTAAGTGCATACTCGCCGATTTTAAATTCGACGGGATATTGTTGGCGGACATCAAACGATAAAGGCATGCGGACAACGATATTTTGCTCTTTGCGCTTAACCGCATACGCGATATGGTCCGCAAGGATAAACGGCAAATTAGGGCTCACCTCATAAGGCAGCAAACCTGTCGACATATCAATAACATCCGAGGTAAGCTCAAGAAGCTCGTCGGGGACCTCGTCAACGAGAGCGATGTAGCGAGAGCTAACGTTATAAAACGTTCGTTGAATCTCCGAAAGAGGGACCTCGTCTCCGACATTCTTAAACCCCAGACCACGGCCGAATGCAACCAACTGTCTGCCATTTCCATCGACGCAGAGGACAGCGCTGGTATTAATTCGTTTAACAATTTCCATGTGCCCCCCTAAACAGAGCAAGGCTCCCGAAGCAGAATCCGACAATCAATGTCAACAGATGCTGCTTCAGGAGCCTTGCCTGAATATCACTCTAAGAACTAGTTTAAGCGAGCTAGTGCTAATGACCTCGAATAAACACTTCTAAACAGTTAAACGGTCGATATCTCCGTGTGAACGGTTTGGAGGCAGAGGGCGGCCCTATGCCTGCTGATAGTGCAGGTGCTTCTCGTCGATATCGGCCAGATCGCGGTCGAGATAACGGCGCGCAAGCCAGTTTGCCATGGGGAGGTTCTGGTCCAGGTAGTTACCGCACTCCTCGGGAGCGGCACCGGGAACATCGCCCTCAAAGCCCGCGACAAACGCGAACAGCTCACGCACGAGCGGCAAGATCTCCTCGCTCGTCACCTCGCCAAATACGACGAGGTAAAAGCCCGTGCGGCAGCCCATGGGGCCAAAGTAGACAATGCGGCTCGACCACTCGGCATGATTGCGAAGGAACGTCGCACCCAGATGCTCGATGGTGTGGCACTCGGCCGTGTTCATGACCGGCTCCTTGTTGGGCGTGGTCAGGCGCAGGTCAAACGTGGTGACGGCGGCACCGGTCGCCGGATCGCGGTCGATGCGGCTCACGTACACGCCGGGCTCAAGCAGCAGATGGTCAACGGAAAAACTCGCGATGCGCTCCATGGCAGATCCTCTCGGTAGTCAATTTAGGACGGGACTCTTTTAGCTGGTTGGAATGGTCGCACCAATCATACCAGTCAAAAAAGCCCCGTCCCAAATGAGCTACCCGGGACGGGGCCCGAATGATTTTTTAATCCCCGTCCCAGAAAAATCATTCTAGGCAGTGTACGAGATGGTGGCGGCTACGGCGTGGCGCCAGCCGGTGATCTTTTTGGCGCGCTCGTCGGCGGTCATGGCAGGCTCCACGATGCCGCGGGCCCCATAGACGTCGACGACATCGCGCGTATACATGCCCAGCGCAATGCCGCAGGCCCAGGCCGCACCCAGGCCGCTCATCTCGTCGTTGCTCGCGATGCGGATAGGCGAGCCAACCAAGTCGCTCTCAAACTGCATCAGGTACGCATCGCGCGTGGGACCGCCGTCAACGCGAAGCTCGGCAAGTGCCGCGCCCGAATCCTCGACCATTGCGTCAATTACGTCAAAGATTTGATAGGCAATCGATTCGTCTGCAGCTTTTACGAACTCCGCGCGACCCGTGGTGCGCGTCATGCCAAAGACGCAGCCCTCGGCGTCACTCGCCCAGTGCGGCGCGCCCAAACCGGTAAACGCCGGCACAAAGTAGACGCGGCTCGCCGGATTGGCGGCGTAGCACAGGTCGGTAACTTCCTCGGGGTTATTGATGAGCTCCAGATCGTCGCGCAGCCACGTCTTGACGGCGCCGGCATAGCTCACGTTGCCCTCGAGCACGTACTCGGTCACGCCGTCCATGCGCCATGCGAGCGAGCTCGAAAGCCCGTGCGAGCTGGCAACGAACTCGTTGCCGACGTTCATCATGACCGAGCTGCCGGTGCCATAGGTCGCCTTGGCCATGCCGCGACTATGGCAGCCTTGGGCAAACAAGGCCGCGTGGCTGTCGCCGAGCACGCCGTGAATGGGCACGGGCGCCGGCAAAAAGCCGCCCAGATCCGTCGTGCCGAACAGGCCGTCGGAATCGGTCACCTGCGGCAGGCAGGCCACGTCGACGCCAAAGGCCTCGCACACCGGCTCGCTCCAGCAGCCACGGCGCAGGTCAAAGAGCTGCGTGCGGCTGGCGTTAGACCAGTCGCAGCGGAACTCCGCACCGCCCGTGAGCGTCCAGACCACCCAGGCATCGATGGTACCCAGGCACAGCTCGCCCGCCGCGGCAGCCTCGGCAGCAGCGGGAACGTTCGCGAGGATCCAGGCCATCTTGCCCGCCGGGTAGTAGGGCGAGAGCACCAGACCCGTCGTGTCACGCACCAGCTCGGCCACACCCTCGCGCGCGGCCAGCTTGTCGCACAGCTCGCGGGCGCGGGCGCACTGCCACACCACGGCATCGCACAGCGGCTCGTCCGTCGTGCGGTTCCAGGCAACGGTGGTCTCGCGCTGGTTGGAGATGCCGATGCCGGCGATGTCGGCCGGATCGACCCCGGTCTCCTCCACCACAGCGCGCGCCACGGCCAGCACATTGGCGGCAATCTCGGCCGGATCATGGCTCACCCAGCCGGCCTCGTTGACAATCTGGCGATGCGAGCGGTCGGCACGATGAATCAAATGGCCGCCCTCGTCCACCAGCAGCGCCTTGGTGCCCTGCGTGGACTGATCGATCCCGATGATGTATTTACTCATGTACTCTCCTGTCTCCCCCGCCGATTCAAAACTAAAACCCGACGGACAAGGAGCGAGTGGCCGACCGGCTCATGAGAGCGCAGCCGGCCTGCTCAAAATTCAACCTAAAAGGATTGGTGCAAACCTGTCCCCGATGCACCAATTACTCTGCGGGAAGGAACTCGACGACCGTCTTGGCGATTCCCTCGCCCGTCAGGCCGTAGTGCGCAAAGACCTCGGGGCTCGTGCCGGTGATGACCGGCGCATCGGGCAGGCTCAGGCACTTGACCGGACGCGGGCAATGCTCGCCCACGACCTGCGCGACCATGGAACCCAGGCCACCGAAGGGGCTGTGCTCCTCGACGGTCACGACGGCGCGCGTGGCACCGGCGGCCTCGATCACGGCCTCGGCATCGAGCGGCTTGACGCAGTACATATCGAGCACCGTTGCCGAGATGCCCTGCTCGGCCAGCAGATCGGCGGCGTCCACGGCATGGCGGACCATCTCACCGGTGGCGACAATCGTCACATCGGTGCCGCGGCGCACCCAGGTGGCGCGATCCATCTGGAACGGGCACTCGTCCTCAGTGTACACGTCCTCCACCGGGTTGCGGCCCACGCGGATGTAGGCCGGCTTGTTGTCGGCGACCAGGGCACGCACGAGCTCGGCGGTCTGGAAGCGATCGCTCGGCAGATACACGCGCATGTTGGGAATCGCGCTCATGGCGGCGATATCCTGCGCGGAGTGATGGCTCATGCCCAAGGCGCCGTAGGACACGCCGCCCGAGATGCCGATGAGCTTGACGTTGGTGTTGGAGTACGAAACGTCGACCTTGCACTGCTCATACGAGCGCGTGGTCACAAAGGACGCCGGCGAGGCGGCCCAGGCCTTCTTGCCGCACGAGGCCATGCCGGCGGCGATGCTCACCAGGTCCTGCTCGGCAATGCCGACCTCAACGGACTGCTGGGGATACTGGTCAAAGAACGGCGTGAGCGATGCAGAGCCGCGGGAGTCGGAGCACAGGACGACGATGTCTTTATCGGTTGCGGCGGCCTCGAGCAGCGTGTCGCAGATAGCCTTTCGGTTGGCGATCTTGTTAGCCATTGATGGCCTCCTTATGGGCAGCGAAATCGGCGATGATCTGGGCATATTCCTCATCGTTGGGCAGGTGATGATGCCAGGCGGCCTTGTCCTCCATAACCGGCGAGCCGTAGCCCTTCACTGTGTTGAGGATGATGACCGTGGGCTTACCCTTGGTCTCGGCGGCCAGCGTCAGCGCGGCATCGATGGCCTGGACGTCGTTGCCCGGAATGGACAGCACGTTCCAACCGAAGGCGGCCCAGCGCTCCTCCTGCGAATCCTGCTTCATGACGTCCTCGGTGCTGCCGCTGATCTGCAGGCGGTTGCGGTCCACGAGCGCGCACAGGTTATCGAGCTGGTAATTGCCGCCGCTCATGGCGCCCTCCCAGACCGAGCCCTCGGCAAGCTCGCCGTCGCCCATGATGGTGTAGACGCGGTAGCCGCGGCCATCCATCTTGCCGGCAAGTGCCATGCCCACAGCCACGGGCAGACCGTGACCCAACGAGCCCGAGTTCATCTCGATGCCCTTGAGCTTGTTGTTGGGGTGGCCGATGTAGGGGCTGCCGAACTTGGAGAAGCGGGCCTTGACGTCATCAAGGTCAAGATAGCCCTCGTGGCAGAGCACCGCGTAGTAGGCCTCCATGGCGTGGCCCTTGGAGAGCACGAAGCGGTCGCGACCGGGATCGTCGACGGTCTCGGGCGAAATGTTGAGGTGGTTGGCGTAGAGGGTCATCAGCGCATCGATGACCGACATGTCGCCGCCGATGTGCCCGCCGGCGCCAGCCATGATGATATCGACGCAATCGCGTCGAAGGTCCCAACGCAGGGACTCAAGCTCTTCGATAGTTGCCATTTCTACTCTCCTCGCAGGTAAGCTTTGACGTCTTCTTCGATGGGGTCGTACAGGTCGGGGACAATGCCGATGTACTTGCACGCCTCGTAGAGCACCGGCACCACGTTGGCGTGAATGGCGACGCAATGGTGGATGTAGGGACCCTCGACGATCTTGGCCTCGAGGCGCTTGAGGTTGTCGACCTCGACCCACAGGTAGGTGCCCATGCCGGCCGGGCCGTCGATGCCGCGGGCGTTGCCCAGCAGCAGCGAGTACTCGCCGTTGTCGCCGTCAAAGCGGGCAAGGGTGAGGTCGCCGTGCTTGGCCTCGGCCGTCAGCGCGCCGGGGTGATCGAAGGCCAGCGGATAGGTGAGCTTGGGCTTGACGGCCGCGCAGCTGCAGGGCCAGGGGCCGCAGTGCTGCAGCAGCTCGCCGTTCTCGTTATCGGGATGACGCACGGTCCAGTCGGCGAACATGCCGCGGTGACGGCCCAGGTCGGCGGCCTCGACCATCAGCGCGGTGATAGCGCCATGGATGTCGGTCTCGCAGACGATGGGGATGCCCATCTCGTTGAGGATTGCGTTGGCGGCGCAGGGCATAATGCCCAACTCGTCCTGCAGGGCGTTCCAGCACTGGATGGCGCCGGCGTTGCAGCCGTACTTCTCGACCAGGCGCTTCATGGCAATGGCGAGTCCTGCGACCGCAGGAACCTTGTCCTCGGGGATGCAGATCTCAAAGCTGTCACCAATGTGGGCGAGCATGGTTGCCATGGCCTGCTCGTCAGCCTGGGCGTCGCGCACGGCCTGGACAAGCTCGGTCATGGGGATGGGCGAAAGCTGGATGTTGAACTTCTCGAGCAGCTCGCCCTCGTTGCACATGGTCGACCAGAAATCGAACGGACGGGTGGCCATCTGCAGGATGCGGGTGTGCTTGAAGGTCTTGACCACGTTGCACACGGCCAAAAAGTCCCAGACGCCGCGCTCGAACTCGGGATCGGTCAGACGGCAGTTGGTCATGTAGGTGAAGGGAACCTGGAAGCGGCGCAGGACCTTGCCGGTGGCGAACAGACCGCACTGGCTATCACGCAGACGGGTGCCGTCGGGCTCGGGGCGCTCGTCGCGCGGCCCCCACAGCAGCACGGGCAAACCGAGCTCGCGGGCAAGGCGGGCGCAGACATACTCGGTACCAAAGTTGGCGTGGCAGAGCATGATGCCGTCGACGCCCTCGGCGCGGAACTTCTCGACGATAGGCGCGATATGGCTGTCGTCGAACAGCAGGCCCTCGTCGTTGATGTCGTCGATATCCACAATCTCGACGCCGATCTCGCGCAGGCGATCAGCCGTCAGACCGCGATACTTGATCGCGTCCGGCGCGCTAAAGATACTGCGGCGCGTGGGCACAAAGCCGAGCTTGATCTTGTCCATGTACGTCCTCCCCTAGTCACATGTTCAGTAAACAGACGCATGTTTCGTTTTGTTATGTTTACTAAATGTTTTACTCTTTTGTTTAAAAGTTTAGCGCGAAAGTCCCGTAAACGGTAGAGAAATCAGCCTAAACGGTATGTAAACAATCTGAACATACAAGGGCAACAAAAAGAGGGCCCCGAAGGACCCTCTTTTGAATAGCGCTATGTTTACTGCCCTAGCGAGCTTTGGCACGCTGCAGGCGATGCCGTCTCCGCCTAGATCTCGCGCACGCTCTGGCGCTCGACAAAATAGGTCGACACAGCCGTTTTGCAGGTGTAGCTCTTGGGATTGCGGATGTTGCCCACCAGGCGGCGCACCGCGATCTCACCCACCTCGTGCTTGGGAACATGCACCGTGGTGAGCGGCGGGTTGGAAAAAGCGCCCAGAGATAGGTCGTCAAAGCCGATGATCGAGACATCCTCGGGCACGCGAATGCCGTGCTCGTTGAACGCGCGCATGGCACCCACGGCGAGCACGTCGTTCTCGGCAAAGAAAGCCGTCGGCAGGTCGTCGTGCGAGGCATTGTCGAGCCACGCGCCCATGTCGCGATAAGCGCCCTCGAGCGTGGTGCCCAGCGTGACGCGCCATGCCGGATTGGCCTCGAGGTCCGCATCCTCAAGCGCTTGGCGATAGCCGCGCTCGCGGTCCTTAAAGTTGCGGATACGAAGGTCGCCCGCCAGATAGCCGATTTGCTTGTGACCTTTCTCGATAAGGTAGTCCACGGCACGCAGCACCGAATCGGTATTGGCAATGACCACGGCATCGAAGTACTGGCGGTCGCTCCAGCCATCGAGCACGATCAGGTGGGCGGCGGCGTTAGCGAACAGGGCGTAGTCCTCCTCGCCCAACTCGGTGCCCATCAGCACGATGGCGGCAGACGGGTCGGCGATCAGGCCCTCGACCTGCGGACGCACGGCGTCTAGGTCGCTAAAGTCGAGCGAGACAAAGCTCGTGCTCATGCCGTGGCGACGCGCCTGGCGCTCCACGCCCTCGATGACCGCGGGGTGGAAGGTGCTCTCGTCCAGGATGGCGCCCGTCTTGCGCGCGAGCACAAACTGGATGCTCTCGAGCTGCGTCGACTGCTGATAGCCGAGCGACTGCGCGCACTCCAGGATGACTTTGGCGGTCTCCTCGCTCACGCTGCGCTTGCGGTTGAGCGCGTTGGACACGGTCGCAGGCGAAAAACCGGTGATGCGGCTGATCTCGCGAACACTTGCTTTGGCCATTGTTCCCCCTAGTAACGGTCGCGGTCGAGCATCGTGGCCTGACCGCCCCGTGACTCGACAACTAAACGACCGCAAATTCAATCTAAACAGAATAGTAAATGTTTAATAGCTAGTTTAGCCTGTTGTCAAGCGAAGCGACGCGACTATTCCCCCAACGGGCGTATTTACTCGGTAGCTAATCTGGAACGGGGCACAGAAACCGTTTAGCCAAGGATGCGAGCCATGCGTGCCTTAAACTCCGCGAGGAAACGTGGGGCGTCCACGGTGAGCGCCACGAGCGCGCTCTTATCTGGATCGGACAGACGGTGCTCGTCGCAGATGGTGCGGCCGCGATACTCGCCCAGCAGGTCGACACGCAGGTTACAGCCGAGCGCACCCACGAGCGTGGGATCAATCGCCACGGCAACCGCCAGCGGATCGTGCAGCGCGCAGCCGCCCAGGTAGGGCGCGTTCATTTCGTACGAACCGATATAGTGCTCGACCATGCTCGCAAACGCGCAGCCAGCCATAGTGCCCGAGCCCGTCCAGCCGGCAACGTCGCGGCGCGTGAGCACCACGCGGTGCGTCACATCCAAGCCCACCATGGTGAGCTTGCGGCCCGAGCGCAACACGGCGTCGGCAGCCTCGGGGTCGCCCGCCATGTTGGCCTCGGCGCCCGCGCTCACGTTGCCGGGCACGGTAAGCGCACCGCCCATCACGACCACGCGGCCGATGGACATCATCGCCGCCGCATCGCGCTCCAGGGCAAGCGCCAGATTGGTGAGCGGGCCGGTCGCAACGTAGGCCAGATCGGGACCATAGGTACGCGCGGCATCAATCAGGTAATCGACCGCCGCATTGCCATCGGCCGACGTCGCGCCCACCGGCTCGTACGGCGAGGCGGGCACGCTTGCGCCGCCAATGCCGTTCTTGCCGTGGATAAGCGTGGTGGACGCCGGCGGCGTGTAGGGTTCGGTCGCTTTCACGGGACGATCGGCGCCCAGGTACACCGGCACCTCGGGACGACCCAACAGGTCGAGCACCGCCAAGCAGTTGTGCGCCGACTGCTCGACGCGCACGTTGCCAAAGCACGTGGTGATGCCGACGAGCTCCACCTCGGGGCTCGCGATGGCATAGGCGAGCGCCATCGCATCATCCACACCCATATCCAGATCAAGGATCAGCTTCTTGGTTGCCATTGTTCTACTCCGCTTCTCCGTCTACATCCAAACCGTCTAAACCAAACTTGTGCTCGACTTCCGCACGCGTGGGAATTGATTGCTGAGCGCCCAGGCGCGATACCGTCACCGCCGAGGCGCGAGCACCCGCGGCCATGCACTCAAAGAGCGGCAGACCCTCCAGACGAGCTGCAGCAAGCGCACCAATAAACGTATCGCCCGCGGCCGTCGTATCGACCACCGCGCTCGAAAGCGCCGGCATGCGCAGCGGCTCACCGCCATCGCCGAGCGTAACCGAGCCGGCGCCGCCCAGCGTGATGACCGCGGCGCCGGCGCCCTTGTCGAGCAGCGCATTGAGCGCGGCGACGCAACTCGCATCATCTGTGGGCAGAATGCCCGTCAGCATCTGGCACTCGGTCTCGTTGGGGCAGACCAAGTCGACCGCAGGCCACGCTCCTGCCGGCAAATCGCAGGCGGGCGCAGGGTTAAAGACCGTATAGAACCCCAGCTCGTGAGCGCAAGCAAGCGCCTCGGCCGTCGCTGCAAGGTCACATTCGCCCTGGGCGATAAAGACGCTTCCGGCAGCCGGGGCAAACTCGCTGGCATCGCCGTCGAGCTCGTCGGCCACCAAGCGCCTCAGTGCGCGGGCAACGTCCTCGCCCGCAAGCGCATGGTTGGCGCCCGGCGACAGCACGATGCGGTTGTCGCTCTCGCAGCGAATGATAGTCGCGGTACCGGTCTCCACGTCATCGCGACGCGCCACAAACTCAACGCCCACGCCGGCATCCTGGAGCCCTGCCACAAGCGCATCGCCAAAGGTATCGCGCCCAACAGCGCCAATCATGCACGTGCGCGCACCCATGCGCGCAGCAGCGACGGCCTGGTTAGCGCCCTTGCCACCGGCGTTGGTGATAAAACCGCTGCCACCGACTGTCTCGCCCGCACGCGGCATGCGCTCGCACGCCACCGAAAGGTCCATGTTCATGCTGCCGAACACCGCAACGATGCTGTGATCCGCCATGGAAACCTCCTCGTCTTCAGGCTTTGCGCCCACCGTCGACCAACGATTGTGCACTCTCGCACCCCCTATAACTTTAGTCCACTTTGATGTGGACGCGCGCTTGAGCTTACGCCAGCAGCAAGCATTCACAGGGGCAGGCAGCTACAATGAATACGTGCTGATTATTCTCGTCATTGGATGATGTTTTATGGAACAATTCTCGCAATCGGGCTCGCGCGGTCGACGCCGCACGGGCAACGAGCCGGCGCCGCACGAACGCGTGAAGGGCGAACGCCGTGCCAACGAGCCGCGACGCACCGCGAGCCCCCATCGCGCTTCTGCCAACAACGCGGGCCGCGCCAACACTCCCGCCGCGGAGCAGACGCCTGCTCGCCCCAAGTCCCGCTACATCCCTGCACTCGACGGTCTGCGTACGCTCGCCGTCGTCGCGGTGGTGCTCTATCACCTTAACCTCACGTGGGCTCAGGGCGGCCTGCTTGGCGTCACGATCTTCTTTGTGCTTTCGGGCTATCTGATCACGCGCTTGCTGCTCAACGAAGTCGCTAAGACCGGCCGCATCGACCTCAAGAGCTTCTGGATCCGCCGCATCCGTCGCCTGGTCCCCGCCGTGGTGACCGTCGTGGTGGTGACCTGTGCGCTGTGCACCGTCTTCAACCACGTGATGCTCACCAAGATGCGCCCCGACATTCTGCCGTCGCTGTTGTTCTTCAACAACTGGTGGCAGATTGCCCAAAACGTCTCGTACTTCAATGCTCTGGGCGACCCCTCGCCGCTTACGCACTTTTGGTCGCTCGCCATCGAGGAACAGTTCTACCTGGTTTGGCCCCCGCTGCTGCTCGCTATGGTATCCATGCACATGAGCAAGCCCAACACGCGCCGCGTGGTTCTGGGCCTGGCTGCTGTCTCCGCCATCGCCATGATGGTGCTCTATAACCCCGCCGCCGACCCCAGCCGCGTGTACTACGGCACCGACACCCGCGTGTTCTCGCTGCTGCTGGGCGCCTGGATGGCCTTTATCCCCGATCGCGACCTGGCGCCGGTGCGTCTCGCTCATCGTTTGGGGCTCAATCGCCTGGCTGGCGCCGCCAAGCACGGCAAGAACGCCGAGGGCAAGCCTGGCGAGAAGGCCGACAACGCAGCCGAGACCGTCCCGGCACAGCCGAGCGCCCTCGTGCGCTTTTGGTCCTCGCCCGCATCCATCGATGTGTTGGGCGTCGTGGGTCTGGTTGGCCTTGCCGCCATGGTCGCGCTCACCAACGGCTACACCGCGTTCCAGTATCGCGGCGGCACGCTGCTATGCTCCATCCTCACGCTCATGGTCATCGCGGCCTGCGTGCAGCCCCAGGGAATGGTTGCCCGCGCACTGTCCGCCGAGCCGCTCGTGTGGGTTGGCAAGCGCTCGTACAGCATCTACCTGTGGCACTATCCGCTACTGTTGCTCATGAACCCGGTCGCCAACATCAACGATACGCCGTGGTGGCAGTACATTTTGCAGGTGTTGTTGGTGGTCGCCGTAGCCGAATGTTCATATCGCTTTATCGAGACGCCGTTTAGAAAGGGCGCCTTTGGGCGCACCGTATCCGAGTTCCGCGACGGCACCACCACGCCCGCCAACTGGGTGCGCGCGCATATTCCCGTGTGCGCCACTTGCGGGATCGTGCTTGTTATCGCGCTGGGCGGCCTGATCTTTGTGCCGGAGACCTCCGCACTGAGCGGTGAGGGCGCCGAAGTCCTCAACAAGGAAGCCAAGAACACCGCGCCAACGGACCAACAGGCAGCCGACGACACCGACAAGGACAACGACGGCTTCCCCGATGGCTCCTACGACCTGCTGATGATCGGTGACTCCGTGTCGCTGCGCGCCGTCGATTCCTTTGACGGCGTATTCCCCCACAGTCACATCGATGCCGAAAAGGGCCGCCAGTTTGATGCGGGCCGCGCGACATTTGAGGGCTATCTCCAACAGAACCTTGCCGGCAAGATCGTGGTCTTTGCGCTGGGCACCAACGGCTTGGTAACCGACGACCAGATCGACGCCATCATGGCCGATGCAGGAGATAAGCGTATTGTGGTGTTTGTGAACACGCGCAGCCCGCAGCCATGGGTTGGTTCTACCAACCAGGCCATCGCCAACGCCGCTACGCGCTACAAAAACGTGCGCGTTATCGACTGGTACGGATACAGTGCCAATCGCAACGACCTGTTCGATGGCGATGGCACGCACCTATCGACCACTGGCGTGACTGAGTACCTCAACTTGATCCACGATGCAGTCAAGAAGGACCTGCCCGTGCATCCCGAGGATCACGTCAACGATCCGCAGCCGGCAGCCGTCAAGTCTGCCACCGACGCGCTCGTCAATGCGCTCGCTCTCAAGCCGCACAAGCTGGGCACCGACAAGTAACCTGCAGCGCAAACTTCCCACATCCGGAGGGGGTGCCTGCCACGGCAGGCACCCCCTCCGACAGTTAGGGACGTTCCTTATGTGCCGGCACCTAGGGACACTCCTGACACAGCCGAGGAACGCCCTCCTTGCGACCGAATTCTGGGCACCTCGCCACCCCGAACGTTGTTTCCAAGCCCACACCCGCAGCAAACAACCCAAAATCACTCTTTTCGAGCCGGCTCCAAGGGGTCGTGGACAAAAAGGGGCAAATATGAGTACTGTTACCATTTTAGTAGCAGGCAAAACCACCCAAAATGGCGCTCATGCGGTAGCGCGCGACCCTTCCAGTTGACCAGAATGGCCGGCTTAGGACTTGGAGACCCGCTTTTAATAAACAGATTCTTAACTATGTTCATTATTTTCTTGGTCGTAAATGCTATCGGCAAGGCAACAGTACTCATATTTGGCATTTTTTGTCCACTGCCATATAACTAACGCCCTATAGCGGGCAAAAAACAGGCCGCAGTCCATCGCTGCGGCCTGTTTGGAGTCCAAAAGAGGCGCTAAGCGCTGTAACCCATCGCCTGTAGAACAAACATGACGACCGTCAGCACCGTAATCACACCGATAGTCGCCCAAGTGAGCACATTCCACACGCGGCCGTTGCGGTTAGTGCCCATAATGTGACGGTCAGCGGCAATAACCACCTGGAACACCAGAACCACGGGCAGCAGCACGCCATTGATGACCTGCGAGGTCATCATAATCTGGAACAGATCGACGCCGGGCATAAGCACCAGCACGGCAGAGATACCGATGATGGCCGTAATGATGCCGCGATAGACCGGGGCCTCGTCCCAGCTGCGGTCGGCACCGCGCTCCCAGCCAAATGCCTCGCAGATAGCGCTCGACGTAACGCCCGGCAGCACGCAGGCGGCCAAGAAGCTCGCCGCGACCAGGCCCGAGGCAAACAGTACCGTGGACCACTGACCCGCAATAGGCTCCAGCGCGCGGGCAGCATCGGCGGCATCGCTAATCTGAATACCCGCCGGGAACAACACCGTACCGGTCGTGATGATAATAAAGCCGGCAATGACATCGGCAGCAAGCGAGCCGCTCACGGTATCGATGCGCTGCAGCACGATATCGTCCTCGCCCGCGTTCTTATCGACCACGTTGTTCTGCGCCAAGAAAATCATCCACGGCGCGATGGTGGTACCGATCGTTGCGACCACGAGCGACACGTAGCTGGGGTCATTTTGAATGTTGGGCACGACCAGGTCGACCGCGACCTCACCCCAGTTGGGGCCAGCCATAAACGCGGCGACGATATAGGTCACGAACACGCAGCTCACCAGCAGCAGAATCTTCTCGATGCGCTGGAAACTCCCCGACATGGTAAGCATCCACACCAGCAGCGCCACCAACGGCACCGAGATGCTCGCCGGCACGCCAAAGAGGGCAAGGCCGCTCGCAATACCCGCAAACTCCGAAATGGTCACAGCCGTGTTGGCGATCAACAGCGCCGCCATAGCAAGTACACTCTTGCGCACGCCAAAGCGCTCGCGAATGAGCGATGCCAGGCCCTTACCCGTGACGCAGCCGCAACGCGCCGCGGTCTCCTGCGTCACGATGAGCAGCACAGTCATGACGGGAAGCATCCAGAGCATCTTGTAGCCATAGCTGGCGCCCGCACTGGAATACGTTGCAATGCCGCCGGCGTCATTGCCCGAAAGCGCCGCCAGCAGACCGGGACCCATAGCGCCAAAGATGGCCGCGATGGTCAATTTTTGCTTGGTGCCCGACTTTTGCTTGGTATTTTGCACGCGACCACCTAACCCATGACCGACATGGTGAGCAGCACCGCGGCGATGCAATACGCTACGCACGAGATCATGACGGCAATAACGTTCATGGCGGTGCCCGACGTGTTGAGGTCATGCTCGTCACGCCAAAACAGCACCATCAGGTAAATCACGGCACTCATGTTGCCAACCAGGCAAATGATGGCAGCGATATTAAAGCACCCGGTAAAGAGTTGCTCCTCAAACATGGACGCGTCGGGGAACGCAGCGGTGCGCACCAGCTGGGCGCACAGGTAGGTCACGAGTGACAGAATCAGGCCCATGCCCGTGCTCTGGAAGAAGAACCCCAGATACGGCTTGGGCTCGTCGTCGTGACCGTCATACTCCAGGAAGTAGTTCTTGACGAACGACACCATGCGCGAGGCCGCCAGCAGCACGAGCGGCATGGCGCACATGGGGAACACCACCAAATGCGCGGAGCCGAGCGCCGTTCCCAGCACGGTCGCCATGATGCACGACGCGACGCCCCATACAACAACCCAGTACTGGCGATGTACGAACCAGCTGAGCACGTTCGTCGAGTCGTCCGATGCGCTATCACCCGAGCCGACACCGGCGATCTGCAGGTCCTCCTGGTGCTCCTCGGCGATAACGTCCATGGCGTCGTCGAAGGTCACGATACCCAGGATGTGGCGGTTCTCGTCACAGACGGGGATAGCTACCAGGTCATACTTGGTCATCTCATCCGTTACGTCTTCCTGGTCCTCGTCCGGCGACACATAGACCAGGTCGCGATAGGCCAGCTGACCCAGCGTGGCGTCGCGGTCGGCTACAATCAGCGTGCGCAGTGAAAGCACGCCGGTCAGCATGCCGCTCGGATCCTCGGTATAGACGTAATAGACGCTCTCGAAGTCCTCGTCGAGCTCGCGAATCGCCTCGATGGCGTCACCGACCGTTGCCGTAGCGGGCAGGGAGACAAACTCCGAGGTCATAATGCGGCCGGCGGTGTTGTCCTCATACCCCAGCAGGTTACGAATCGCCTTCTCCTCCTTGACGCCCATCAGGCGCAGGAGCTTCTCGGCCTTCTCGTAATCAAGCTCGTCGATCAGGTCGGCAGCGTCGTCCGGGTCCATCATGGCCAGCATCGACGATGCGTCGGTGTCGGACAGGCCCTCGAGCATCTCGGTCATAAGCTCGTCGTCATCGAACTCCGAGATGGCCTCGGCGGCCTGGGCAGTATCGAGCTGCGCAAACACCTGCGCACGCAGGCGCGGGTCGAGCTGCTCGATAATGTCGGCGATGTCGGCAGGGTGCAGCTCGCCGAGCGTCTTGTGCGACACCGAGAGTTGGATGTTTTTAGTCGAGCGGTCGAGCAGGTCCATGTAGGACCAAGCGATGATGTCCTCGCTGAGCGGCTTGCCCAGGTGCTTCATAAAGCCCTCGACGACGTGCTCGAGTGCGGGGCTGATCGCGCGCAGCAGACCGCGGGCACCGACCTCGGCACCCAACAGGCGCAGCTGGTTTTCGCCCGACATGGAAAACTTGATGTCGTTGACGCGCACGACCTTCATGCCCTGCGTGTCGACGATCTGCTTATTGAGCACGTCGCGCGCCAGCAGGAGCTCGGTCGGCTGCAGGTACGAGAAGCGAATATTGGTGGCAGACGTGTTGAGATACACGCCCGTCTCGTCGATACGGTCGACCCATTTGCGCCAGCTGATCATAAACGGCGTCTTGCCGGGGCCGCGGAACGCGAGCGATGTCACGTGTGGAAAAACTTCGCCGGTAGCAATGCCAAAATCGTTCACCACGCCGAGCTTTTCGCCGTCGACGTCCAAGACCGGCAATTTGAGCATCTCACTCAGATAATTCAATGGTGCTCCCCATCATTATTCCTCCGGACGCGGCCGCGCGTGCGGCGCCCGGGGGCTTCTGGATATGTATACGCATGCGCGGGCGGCACGCCGCTCGACGCTTACACCCCGTGCATGCGCAAAAAGCACCTGCATGGGGTCATCGACTGTATGGTCGAGGTTTGGATTTCACCTGTAACCTTTCTCTTGACCCTCATTAACCGCAGTAACTATAGCATCAGCGTCGCCCTGCGGCATCGAATTTATGCGCTGCACATTGCAGGCATACCAAACGCTGACGCATCCGTGACATAGCCATTTGGGACGTTCTTAAACGACTACCCAATAACTACTCTGTGGCGTCGTCGTCCTCGGCAAGTTGGGGGAACACGGCGTCCTTGGGCATGGTGACCTTCGTCAGCGAGGTGAGCTTTTTGCTCAGCGACGTGTCCGTCTTGACCAGATCGCTGAGCGTCACGATCTTGTAGCCGTCGGCAATGAGGCCGTCGATAATTTGCGGCAGCGCCTCGAGCGTCTGCTCGGAGCACTCATCGCTATCGGTCAGCAGCACGATATTGCCCGGCGTCACCGAATCCAGCACCGTCGAGACCTGCTCGTCAGCGCCGTTGAGCAGCCAGTCGCCCGAATCGATATTCCACGAAACCACGGCGGACACCAGGTCCATCGAATCGATCCAGTTTTGCTCGTCAAACGCGGCGTAGGGGGCACGCAGCAACATCGTCTCGACGCCGGTCGCCGACTTAATCGCCTCGGTGCCCTTCGTGATCTGCTTGCGCACCGCCTCGCGATCCTCGCCCTTGAGCGAATCATCGCTGTAGCTGTTGGAGCCGATCTCGCACCCGGCATCGGCAATCGCTTTGGCAGTAGCGGGCGAGGCTTCCGCGGCATCGCCCGAAAGGAAGAACGTCGCCGTGACGCCCTTTTCCTTGAGCACCTGCAAGATCTGCTTGGTCGCGCCGCTCGGACCCTCGTCAAATGTCAGGGCCACGTACTTTTCGTTGCCCTTGGGCGCCACGCTCGCGCACTCGACTACGCAGTCGGTGGCGGGCACGACCTCGCCGCGGTCCTGCGTCTTGCCCGACTGCTCGCCGACCCATACCTCGGAGCGGCCCTGAACGCCCCAGGTTTTGACATACTCAATGGCGCCCGTGCCCTCGACCTTGAGCTTGGGCTCGATAACCGTGGCCTGGACCTCGTGCTTCTCGTAGGTGTTACGGCCATCCTTGACCGTCACCTTCTCGCCGCCCTCAAGTTCGCGGCTATCCCATTTGCCCTGCTTCACGCGCTTGCCGTCGACCTTCACCGACAGCTTTTCGCCGCCATGGCGCTTGAGCACGCTGTCGTCGACGGCCAGCAGATCGCCGGCGTCGTAGGTATCGGTCAACTCCTGATCGTCGATGAGATTTTGCAGCGTAGAGCCGACGCGCACTGCAGTCTCCTGACCGTTGAGGACGACATCCACGCTGCGGTTAACGTAGCCCACGACGGCGGCGATAAACAGCACGAGTGCGCAGCCCACGGCAATGAGCGCATAGGGCAGGCGAGACGGACGACGGGGCGTGCGGCTGTTGCCGATGCGAGCGCTGCGGTCGCTAAAGCCGCGGCTATGGTTGAGATACATCGCGCCGGGCTTACGGTGACGCTTGCGCTGACCGCTGGGCAGCTGCCCCAGATCGCGGCGCGCCGTCGGACGCGAGCCCGAGCGCCCGTGTGAATAGGATCCGTTTTGGCGCATGTGCCCTCCCCCATAAACACAGCAAGCCGGAGCAACAGGTCTCCGGCTTGCCTCCCATCATTTGGTACGTCGCTATTTGCTAGCTTTCGACGAGCCACCGCTCGCCTTTTGGTATTCGTCCTTAAAGGCCTTGAACATACCGCGCGTTTTGCCGAGCTGCTTGCCCAGCGCG
The DNA here is from genome assembly GCA_905214105.1 of uncultured bacterium. Taxonomy (GTDB): domain Bacteria; phylum Actinomycetota; class Coriobacteriia; order Coriobacteriales; family Coriobacteriaceae; genus Collinsella. Next base: position 160,301 of record CAJMKK010000002.1, on the reverse strand, counting down.
CGACTGCCCTTGTCCACGGCGACCGAGCCCTTGTCATCGAGCACCTTAGCGCCCTTCTTGACCTTATCGCCCACCACGACGCTTGCCTCGGCAGCCTTTGCGGCGGCGCCGCCCGAATACCCGAGCGACTTGACCTCGTCCGAAACGATCATCGCGCCGTCCGCATAGCCGCGCAGCATCGTGGGCGGCATCTGCGTGTCGCCCACCAGCACACTCGAGGCAGTGCCAGTGGTCACATAGAACGTCTGCACGATGCCCGAACGCGGCTTGAACTCCACATCCGAGCAATAGCCCACGACATCGCCCGACTCCGTTCGCACGTCCATGCCAACCCAGATAATGCAATCGTCCAGGTTGATGTCGAGGCGCTTGGCCGCAGCGGTATCGTAGGTGCCCTTGACGTCGTCAACTGCGATGGCGCCCTCGTAGACGCCAATGGCATCGAGCGCCACAAATCGGTCGGGGCGCTCGATCATACCCGCGATATCGGACTGGCGAACCATAAAGCCCACCACGCGCGTACCGCCCGGGGTAAAGACCGGAAAGTGAATCTTGCCGAGCTTTTTAGGGCTGCGCGGCGTGCCATCTTTTTTGGTGCGCTTGTCCTCGGTAGGCTTGCGATAGATCTTGGCGCCGACAAAATCCCCGGCGCGCATTATGCCTCGGTCGAAGGCTCCGCGGCCTCGGTGTCGGCCTCAACGGCGTTTTCGACCACGACATCGGCGGCGGGCGTCACGTTGCCGCCCGAGATGGCGTCGTTGAGCTGCTCCCGCAGCTGGTCCATGCGCTCGCGGGCAAGGTCAACCTTGGCACGCAGGTCATCGGTCTTGGCGTCAACCATCGGGCCAAAATCGTTGACCGCGGCACGGGCCCCCTCGGCACCGTGCTCGTAGGTGTCGCGCATGTTATCCCAGGCGTCGTTGGCGATATCGGCAGCCATGGCGCGGGTCTCGGCGCCCGAGCGCGGGGCCAGAGCAACGCCGACAATAGCGCCGGCAGCGGCACCAAAAAGTGCGCCGGAGACAAAGCTGAAAGTCTTACCCATGATCATTCCTCTCCTGCGGGCACGTCGGTGCCCACCGTTTGAATGCTGTCCATTATACCCGCAGCGCATCACTTGCCGCTCCGCTCATCTGCGTACGGCAAAGGCGCAGGTACGTGATGGTGATAAACGCGTAGGCCTACTCATGAGGCATAGCCGGCATGGTCACCGTGGCACCCGGGTCCTCGCCGGCGCCGTCCACGAGCGGCAGGCCGCCCTCATGCGCAGGTCCTGCCGGAACCGTCGCCGCACCGCCAAAGACGGCAGCGGAGGCCTCGTGGTTCTCGGCAACCGCGCCCTCGGTATCTATCGCCACCTGGGGCTCGTCGTCAAAGTTGGGGACACCCTGGGGCTCGGTGGGAACAGGCTCGGCGGTCGCATCGGCAACGGGCTCGGCGTCGACCGGCACATCGCCCTCGTCAGTGCCCTCGTCCTCGGCAGCATCTTCGCCGTTCGCAGCGGCGACGGCCTCGTGAGGATCCTTGCCCTCGGCCTCGGCGCGCATGCCCAGCACCAGGTTGCGCAGGCCCGCGACCGTGCCTTCCACGTCGGGGGCAGGCTGGTCGGCGTGCAGATAGGCCCAGTCCATCATAAAGGTGGCCGAAGACAGCGCACCGATGGCCAGCGCGTCGTCGGGGCACGAAAGCTCAACCTCAAAGACGCGCTCGTCGTGCTCGCTTACGCGCGTGCGGCCGCACGAGATGCTACCGGCAAGACCGGTCTCGTTCATGAGCTCAACCGTCACGTGCTCCAGCAGGTGGCAGAGCTCGGTCTGGCCCATGCAGTCCTGGAACTCGCGGCCGGAATCACCCAGGCACAGGTGCTTGGCAATCGCCGGCACCAGGTAATACACGCGCGCCGTGGCCTCGATATCCTCCGAGGTCATGAGCGGCATGCCGGGGTTCACCAGCACATGCGCGCAGATCTTGTCCTCGCTGACGGTGACCTTAAGGATGTTGAACAGGCCTGCCATAACTCTCCCCTACTCTTCCTTGCCCTACTCGTCGCCATCGTGCGGGTCCACAGAGCCCGCACCCGACGCCGCCGGCTTCTCTGCCGAAGACTCGGAATCCTTCTTATCGGTTTCGGCCGGAGCAATCACGCGAATGAGCGAGATGCGCTGGCCACGCATCGACTGCACCTTGAACTTGTACCCCGCGACCTCAAACACCTCTCCGATGTCGGGCACCGAGTCACAAAGCTCCAAGATCCAGCCGGCGATGGTCTCATAATCATCGCTTTCCTCGAGCGGCCAACCAAGCTCAATCGCGTCATCGCACGAAAAACGCCCATCAACGAGCCACTCGCGGCGCGAAAGACGCGTGAGATACTTGTTGTCGGGGTCGAACTCGTCCTCGATCTCGCCGACGATCTCCTCGACGATATCCTCGATGGTGATGATGCCGGCCGTGCCGCCGTACTCGTCCACGACCACCACGATCTGGTCGTGCGAGGTCTGCATCTCGGACAGCAGCGGCAGGATGTCCTTGGTGTCGGGTACAAAGGTGGCGTCGCGCAAATAGCTGGCGATGGGTTGGTCGCCCTTGCCGTCGAGCGCGGGCTGGATCAGGTCCTTGATGTGCGCGATGCCCGCGACGTTGTCGGGGTCCTCGTGATAGACGGGGATGCGGCTAAAGCCGGTCTGGCGCATGGTGGACAGCACGTCGGCGACCGTCTCGTCGTCCTCGCACATGGTGGTGTCCACGCGCGGCACCATGACCTCGCGGGCAACGGTGTCGCCCAGGTCAAAGATCTCGTGGATCATGCGCTTTTCCTCGTCGAGCAGGTCGTCCTGCTCCGAGACCATGTACTTGATCTCTTCTTCCGAGACGTTCTGGCGGTCGTCGGCACTCTTGATGCGCAGGATGCGGGCCAGTCCATCGGAGCAAGCGCCAGTCAGCCACACGAGCGGACGGGCGATCTTCTGGAACACGGAAAGCGGGCCCACGACTTGCTTGGACACGCCCTCGGCATTGGCCAGGCCGATGCGCTTGGGGACGAGCTCGCCGATCACGATGGATACGAAGGCGACCGCGACGGTAATGATGACCGGCGCCAGGCCGCGCGCGATGGCGGAGAGCGGCGCGATGCCAAAGCTCATGAGCCACGTGGCGAGCGGGTCGGACAGACTCGTCGAGGCGACGGCGGACGAGGCGAAGCCCACGAGCGTGATGGCAACCTGGATGGTGGCGAGCAGCTGGTCGGAGTCGGCAGCCAGCTTAATGGCACGCTCGGCGCGCTTGTCGCCTTCCTCGGCCTCGTGCTCCAGCACGGCGCGCTTGGCCGTGGTGAGCGCCATCTCGGACATAGAGAAGTAGCCGTTGATGAGGGTCAAAACGAGGGTGGTGATAAGGGAGATGGTTATGTCCATCGGGAGTTTCTCGAACCTCCAAGATTCGGGACGTCAGGTTAAAACGTTGGTGGCGGATACGGCAATTGCGCTGTCGCCCAAACGGGGACGCGGGCGAGCAGGCGTGGTCGCTAGATTACGAAGAGAATCACCGCCATGAACTGGAAGATGCTGCCGGCGAGCACCCACAGGTGAAACACGCTGTGCAGATAGCGCACGTTTTTGGCGATATAGAACGGCACGCCCACGGTGTAGCACACGCCGCCAATGGCGAGCAGGGCAAGCGCCACGGGATTCAGCAGCGCCACAAGCTCGGGCAACTTAAAGACGACGAGCCAGCCCATCAGCAGGTAGACCAGGCCGCATACCCAGTGCGGTTGACGCTCGCGCATAAAACACTCCAGCGCGATGCCGATAATGGCGATGGCCCATACGGCAAAGAACAGCACAGCGCCGCCGTCGTTTGCCAGTGTAATGAGGCAAAACGGCGTATAGCTGCCCGCAATGAGCAGGTAGATGCAGCTATGGTCGATGATGCGGAATACGCGCTTGGCACCCGCGGGCTGAATCGCGTGGTAAAGCGTGGAGGCCAAGTATTCGAGGATAATGCTGACGCCATAGACAATTGCCGCGGCCATGTGGGCCGGGCCTCCGCCGCGCAGGGCAGCGAATACGATCAGGAGCACCAGGCCCGCGATACCCAGCAGGCAGCCGACACCATGGGTGACGGAGTTCATGATCTCCTCGCCCACCGTGTAGTGCGGAACGGCCGCGGTCTTGGGTCGCGGCTTAGAACTGTCGCTCGAATCGGACATGCCGGTTACATCCTCCAACGTAAAGAGTTCTCAACACTATATCAAAGCGTCTAGGTACGTGCGAAATTTGCACCATACGTGACCCTTTGTTTACCCATTCTTTGCCTGTTGACGCATCAACGGCGAACGTCCATAATGCGCTTGCATTAAATGTTGATGTATTAACATCTTATAGGAAAGCTTCTTATGTCTCAAAACGCACGTTCCCATCGAAAGCTCAAGATAGCCGGCGTCGTTGCGCTGGTGCTCGTTGTCGCGCTGCTGGGGTTTGCCGGCAACTTTCTGTTTGACTTCGCGCTGAATCCCCGCGCGCCATACACCATGAAGATGATGCAGGACGGCAAGGACGCCGAAAAGGGCGAGCAGATGGATGCCGAGGATGGCGAGGCACGGGCGTGGTTCAAAGAGCATCGCGAGAGTAGCAGCCTCACCGCAGATGACGGAACCGAGCTTGCCGCTTGGTATTTTGCCGCCTCGGAGAGCACGCACGATTACGCCGTCTGCCTGCATGGATATACCAACGAGCCCATCGGTATGGCCCGATACGTCAAGCGATTCCACGACCGCGGCATGAACGTACTCGCACCCGCCGCCCGCGCCCACGAGCGCTCCGGCGGCGACTATATCGGCATGGGCTGGCCCGAGCGCCTCGACATCGTCGCATGGATCGAGCGAATCGTTCAGGCTGACCCCGAGGCGCGCATCCTGGTCTTTGGCGAGTCGATGGGTGCGGCAACCGCCATGAACGTCGCGGGGGAACCTCTGCCCGCAAACGTGAAATGCATTATCGAGGACTGCGGTTATACGAGTGTTTGGGACGAGTTTTCTCTGCAGCTCAAGGACGTGTTCGGCCTGCCCAGCTTTCCTTTGCTCGATGTAGCAAACTTGGTGTGCAACGTGCGCGCGGGCTACGACTTTCATAAGGCGAGCAGTGTGGAGCAACTCAAACACGCGACGGTTCCCATGCTGTTTATTCACGGCGACCAGGACACCTTTGTGCCGTACAGTATGCTCGACCAAAACTACGAGGCGTGCGCCAGCAAGGTTAAACAGAAGCTCACTATCCACGGCGCCACCCACGCCAAGAGCGCGCAAGTTGACCCCGAGCTCTACTGGAATACGGTCGACGACTTCCTCGATAGGAATTTTTAGGGAAAAAGCGGCGTCTGGGGATTTATCTAACCCCCTATTTTCGGAAGTATGCGGCAAAATCTGGAACTGCCGACCAGACCGCAGTTTTACCAACAATTTATCAGGGGTTTTGTTGCCAAAAAATGTCGTGTGCTCGGCGGTCTCGAAATTTGCCGCATACTTCCGGAAAGCCGCCCGCAAGCGCTGTGCTCACGGGCGGCTTTTGCTAACGTTGCGCTACAAAAGCGCTTGATATGTCCAATATCTAGGCGCTACTTGACCTCAATGAGCTCGTATTTGCTCGTGCCCAGGCCGATCTTCTCGGCATGCGCGATGCAGGAGCGCCAGTCGGTGTCGGGATGCGTGATGCAGAAGGGATCGCGCGCCTGCTCGCCCTCCAGATGCTCGTGGTTATGCTCCATCTTGGCCGCGCTATCGGTGAGCTCGGTGTTGGGCAGCGGCTCGGATGCCATGACGGCATCGGCGCAGGCCTGGTCGATGGCGACCGGGTCGAAGCTCGCGAACATGCCGATGTCGTTGACGATAGGCGTGTCGTTTTCGGGATGGCAATCGCAGTTGGGGCTGATATCCATGGCAAGCGAGATATGGAAGCTCGGGCGGCCGTCGACGACGGCCTTGGTGTACTCGGCGATCTTGCAGTTGAGCACGTCGGCCGCGGCGTCATAGCCGGGCTTGATGGCGTCCTGGTTGCACACGCCGATGCAGCGGCCGCAGCCCACGCAGCGATCGTGGTCGATGGCGGCCACGTGCACCGTACGGGTGTTGCCGTTGGCAAGCTCGCGCTCGCGGGTATCGTCAAACGAGATGGCGTTGTGCGCGCAGATCTTTTCGCAGGCACGGCAGCCAACGCAGTGCTCGGTCGCGACGTTCGGCTTGCCGGCGGCATGCTGCTCCATCTTGCCGGCACGGCTGCCGCCTCCCATACCCAGGTTCTTCATGGCGCCGCCAAAGCCGGCCTGCTCATGGCCCTTAAAGTGGGTGAGGCTAATCACGATATCGGCATCCATGAGCGCCTGACCGATCTTAGCCTCGTGCACGTACTTTCCGCCCTCGACCGGGACGAGCGCCTCGTCGGTGCCCTTGAGGCCGTCGGCGATGATGATCTGGCAACCCGTGGCATACGGGGTAAAGCCGTTCTGGTAGGCAGTATCGATGTGCTCGAGCGCGTTTTTGCGGCTACCGACATAGAGCGTATTGCAGTCGGTAAGGAAGGGCTTGCCGCCCAGCTCCTTCACGACATCCGCGACGGCGCGGGCGTAGTTAGGGCGCAAAAAGCTCAGGTTGCCCAACTCGCCAAAGTGAATCTTGATGGCGACGAACTTGTTCTCAAAGTCGATCTGCTCGATACCGGCGCGGCGGATGAGGCGCTTGAGTTTGTCGAGCTGGCTCTCGCGAGCATGCGTGCGCAGGTTGGTGAAGTACACCTTAGCGGGTGCTGCGGGTGCAGTTGCGGTCATAGATATATCCCCTCGGTCTATATGGCGTTACAGACATAGGAGATGGTACCCGTTGAAGCAGGGTCAAAGTCAAGCGCAACACCCAGTCGTTGGGCACTCATTGGGGACAGACTTAAATGAGTGCCGCCAGGGACAATCCAGGCCGGCGAGCCGGCGAATCGGCAAAGACTGTCCCCAATGACTAGTCATTTAAGAACGTCCCCGATGACTACTCCTGCACTTTGAGAGCTTCGGCCAGGCTGACGCGCTTGATAGAGCGCGTGTGTAGCAGCGCCACGACCAGGTAGGTCGCAAAGCCAATGCCGGCGCATGCAACCATGGACCAAGCGGGCACGTAGATCTCGATATTGCCGTTGTAGGCGAGCAGCATCGAGCGGAAGATGGCCGTGAGCGAGCCAATAATGACCGGCAGGCTCAGCACGAGCGACGCCGCCACGCACAGCGTGATCGAGCGGATGTACAGATGCGAGATCTCGCCATCGCGATAGCCAAAAACTTTCATGTAGCTGATCGAACGGGCGCTGTGGTCGATCACCGCCTTGGTCAGCAGGTACATAAACAGCAGGAAGATAAACACCGCGAGCCCGACCATCATTCCGATCATTTTGCTCATCATGCCGATGAACTGGTCACCCACGGCGCGCATGTCGTCGGGCGTGGTGTCGCCGGCAAAGTAACGAGCATCGAGGTCGAGCCTCTCGTCGCTCACATAGCCGTTGAAGTAGGCGGCGTCGTTATCGAACAGCTCGTTAAAGTCGTCGATACTCATATAGATATTCATGTCCGACTTGGAGCCCCAGGCACAGCCCTTGCCCTCGTACTCAAGGGAATAATGCTCGCCCTCGTACTTGTCGCTGAGTGTGACCTTCTGGCCCTCGCTCCAGCCAAACTTATCGAGCAGACCGCCGCCAAAGACGACGCGTCCATCGCCGACGTTGAGGTCTTTCCAATAGCGCGAATCGGATGAAATGCCGTAGACGGAAATCGTCTCCTCGCCGTTTCCGTCGCCGCGATCGTACTGCAGCTGGTAGACAGCGTATTTCTCGGCCTGCGCAATCTTGGTCGCACCGTTGTCGGTCGTGTTAACCGGGTGAATGTCGTCGTTGTCGGTGTCGATCTTAGAGGCCTTGTCAATCAGGTCGATAGCCTCGTCGCGGTTGCAGCCGAGGGCATCGGCAAGGTCATCGAGGCGCGCATAAAGCGCATCTTTCTTGTCCTGGACCTTGGCGAGCGCGTCCTGCGCCGCGGCCAGGCTCTCGGCAGACGGAGATGCGGTCGCGGCATCGGCTGCCGTCTGCGCCGCATCGGCCGCGTCGTCAAGCTCGTCATCCGCATCCCGGGCGGCGGAAAGCAGCGCGCCGTCAACCGACTGCAAGCGCTCGAGTGCCGACCACTGCTCGCGCTCCTCGGCGGTGCCCTCGAGCTCCAGCGGCGCCTTGAGCGTGTACTGGTGCTCAGCGACCAGGCTCGTCTCGAGGTTGTCCGCATAGTGCGTCATCGTGGGCAGAATCGCCAGGCCAAAGAGCAAAAGCAGCGACCCAAACGCGATGCCCACGAAGAGCGTGGCGAAGTTACCCAGGTTGCGCAGAAAAACGCGCAGGCGGAAGCGGGAGACAAAACCCATGCGCTCCGGCAGTTGCATACCACGCTTGGTACCCGACTTGCCGCTCGCTTCGTGACGAAGGAACTGCAACGGCGTCTTGCCCATTTTGCGGAGCAGGCCCACCAGCGTGATGAGGATGAGCGCGGCGGCGGGAACCACGGCGCACTTCACAAAGATCTCCCAGCTCCAGTACACCTGGAAGGGCGGCAGACTGTACGAGCCGTAGTAGAGACCGCGCATGGGCTCGGTAAAGAACGCAATGCCGAGAGCGGTGCCCAGTAGCGCCGCAGCCACGCCTACGATGGCGGGAAGTGCTAGGTAGTGCAGCACGATCTCGCGACGGCGATAGCCGCTGGCGAGCAGCGTGCCGATGATGGCACCCTCCTCCTCGATGGTGGCGTCGGTAAGGACCACAAAGACGAACGCCATGATCACGATGATAATGTTGAGCAACGTCATCCACATCATGGAGTCGCCGTCCACGTCATCGCGCGCATAGCCAATGCCCTGGTTGGAATCGGCATCGATCAGATCGTCCACGCGCGCATCGGCATCCGCCAGCGCCTCGACCATATCTTGCTCGGCGTCGATGCGGTCTGCAGTGGAGAGATCGCGATCGGCAAAGATGAAGGAGTAGGTGTAGGCAGGCGCGCCGCCGGCATCCTCGAGCGCGGCAAAGCCGGCGTCGGTGACCTCGGCCACACCATAGGTGATGGTGTTCACCGTAAAGTCCGAATTGTTGAGGAACAGCGCCTGGCTATCGGGCTGGGTCATGATGCCGCAGATGGTGTAGGTGCGGCCCTCAAGCTCGACCTTATCGCCCACGGCGAGGTCGTTGTTGGTGGCGAAGACACGGTCGATGGCTACCTCATCGTCCGCCTTGGGCTGCCTGCCCTCACAGTAGGACGCGATATCGACCTTGGTGCGGTGCGCATAGGTGCGCAGCGTGCGCTTGGTGCCATCGTCACCGTTCGCCTTTTTGATGATGGCGTCGATGGAGAAATTCTTGTAGAGCGTGACGCCGCCGGCGTCGTCGGCTGCATCCTCGGCGGCCTTGAGTTGATTGCCGGTAGCCTCGAAGGAGGTGGTCACGCGGCCGTCCTCAATCGTGTACGCATCGCGCATGTCGTCGATAAGGCAGCCGATGGAATGCGCCGCGAGCAAAAAGCCCGAGGTAAGAGCGATGCTTCCGCACATAAGCAAAAAGATGCCCAGGTACTTGCCGATATTGCGGCGCAGCTCGCGCGGGAGACGTTTTGCGAGAGGTGTCATGGCGCCGCCTACCAATCGAGCTCGGCGGCCGCGACGGGCGACTCGTTGAGCTCATCCTCGACGATGCGCCCGTCGCGCAGGCGCAGCACGCGATTGGCCATGCGCGCGATGGCGGCATTGTGGGTGACAATGATGATGGTGCAGCCGTAGGTGCGGTTGACATCCTCCATGAGCTGCAAGATTTCTTTGGATGTCTTGTAGTCGAGCGCGCCCGTGGGCTCGTCGCACAGCAGCAGGCCCGGGTTTTTGACGAGCGCGCGGCCGATGGCACAGCGCTGCTGCTGGCCGCCCGAGACCTGGCGCGGGAACTTGTTGCGGTGCTCGTAGAGGCCCAGTGAGCGCAGCAAGTCGTCGATGTCGAGCGGGTTTTTGGACAGGTGCGCCGTGACCTCGATGTTTTCCTTGATGGTAAGGTCGGGCACCAGGTTGTAGAACTGGAAGACAAAGCCCAACTCGCGACGTCGATACTCGCCTAGATCGGCCGGCTTGAGCACCGTGAGGTCGCAGCCGTCCACCATGATGGAACCGCCGTCGGCATCCTCCAGGCCGCCGATAAGATTGAGGAACGTCGATTTGCCCGAGCCCGAGGGCCCCAGCATGACGCAGATCTCGCCGCGGTTGATGGACGTGTCGATGCCGTCGAGTACCGTCAGGCGCGCATCGCCGTCGCCATAGTGTTTCTTGAGCCCTTTGACCTGGACATAGGCTTCCTGCGTTGCCATGGTATCCCCCATTGTTAGCCTTGTACTACTTTTATAGGGTAATAGTAAACCTTGGCGAACTATTTTGGGGCGAGGCCTAGGATTTATTTCAGACTAGGCGCGGGATTTGGCGCGTGAGAGGGCTAGGCCTACGGCGGCGATGGCGGCGGCAAAGAGCACCGTGACGCCCAGGTCGCAGGCGATGTCGCCCAGCACGGTAGACGTCAAATCAGAGGCAAGCGCCTTGCCGATCGCGTCGTTCACCCAAAACGTCGGCACAAAGTGCGCCACCGTCTGCACGGCCGAGCCCATCATCGAAAGCGGCATCCAGGCGCCGCCCAAAAACGTCATGAGCAAGCCAAGCAGGTTGCCCACACCGTTGAGCAGCTCTTCGCGCGCGCCCAGGCTCGAAAGGGCAAAGCCAACGGCCAGCGGCGTGCACGCCAGGGCAAACGTTGCCGCCAGCGCCAGGCACACACGGCCCACGCCGACCTCGGCGACCGCGCCGGCAAAGCCCACGACGCCCATCATGCTCGACACAAACCAGATACAGACAGTGAGCACGGCGGCGGCCGCGAACACGGCAAGCGAACGCTGGCGCTCGGAGAGCGGACCGGCCTCCATGCGGCGCACGCGCTCGGGCTCGTTCATGCCCGAGAACACCAGCCCCACCGACACGATGACCGACGAGATGATCGCATACGCGCCAAAGTTGAAGTACGACTCGAGTGTAGCGGCGGCAGTCGAGTCAACCTTGACCTGCTCGATCTGGACCTCCGCACGCTTTGCGGCAGCATGCTCGGCGGCCTTGGCGACATCGCCGTCGGAAGCAGCTGGCTCAAGTGCCGCCGCAGTACCCGCGAGCGAGACCCACCGCGAGGCCTCGGCAGACGAAAGCGCTGCCGCCATGGTGCCGGAGCCGTACGTCACATCGAGCTTGGGCAGGTCTTCCCCCGCACGCGCGGCTGCAACAAGATCGTCCTCAAACCCCTCCGGGATAAAGAACACGCAATCGGCGCTGCCCTTGGCGCTGTTACTCTTGGCGAGCGCATCCGCAAGGTCGTACATGTCGTCACCAACGCCCGTGACCAGGTCAAAGCGTGAGCCTAGGTGCTTGGTAAGCGCCCGCGAAAGGTCGCTATTGTCGCGGTCGACCACGATCACATTGGTGTCGTAGGGCTTGTACTCGGTAAGCTGCGACGAGTTCCAGCTCACCGAGGCCGCGATGAATACGCCCATGAGCGAGATGAACACCGTATAGATGAGCAGGTATAACGGGTGCGCGAGCGCCATGCGAAGCGCGGTCTTAAAGGTGCTCATAGCGGCTCCTTCCAAAGATCAGCGTAGCGGCGACGACAAACACCAGGGTCATCAGGACGAGCGCGCCGGCGCGGACGGCGAAGGGCTCCAGGTCCTCAAAGAAATACAGGCGGTTGAACATGTCGCAGATGAGCTTGACGGGGTTGAGCCAGCACTCGGCCGGGCAGGCGCGGGCGACGTCGTCGGCAAGCGCCATCGCCGGCTCGCCGTAGAGGCCGGCGAACAGGGCGCACGTGGTAGCAAAGCCCGTGAGGATGCCCGACTTGGACGCCTTGCCGCCCTTAACGGGAAGCGTGCCCACAAAGAGCCCCAAGCCCGTGGCGGCAAGCGCGGAAGCGGCGCCGCCCACCAAACACAGTCCCTCGCGCCCGCCAAAGTCGACGCCCACGACCAGGCGCACGTAGCCGATCGCGATCGTCATCGAGGCGAAGGAGACCAGCCACGAGCCGACAAAAATGCCGGCCAGCGACGCCGTCTTGGAAAGGCCGCCCACGCAGCGGCGTGCGCCAAGGCCCGACAGATTGGGCTGCAGATCGACGACGCTCAAGGCGGCAAACTCGGCAGACATCATCGCGACCAGGCCAAAAAGCGCGTAATAGTAGATGACCGTGCCATCGGGCGTAGCGCGCGTCAGGCTTACGCGGCGGGTGCCGCCCTCGAGCGACAGGGCGCGCGCAACCGTCTCCGGATCGGCGAGCGCCGCCGGGTTGTCCTGGGCAATCTGGGCCATGAGCTCGGCATTTTGTGTATACGAGCTTGCCACCGTCTCAAGGATGCTGCGGTCTGTGAGCACCGACGAGGCACGCGAGCTGTCATAGCTCGAAAGCAGCGTGAGTTTGGGCGTGCCCGCGGCATCGACCGTGTAGATGCCCGCGACCTCGCCGGCCTTAAGCGCACGGTTCGCGGCGGCTGCGTCGTCGCACTCGTGGACCTCGAGCAGCTGATCGTCGCCCTCCTTGGCAAGCGAGGTCGCCACGTCCTTAAAGGACGAAGCGCCCCAGGCTTCGTCAGCGACAACGGCTACCGGCACCGGGTCGACCGTGCCGTCGGAGCTCAGGTTCGCAAACATAAACATGAACATCGTGGAAAGCGCGACGGGAAAGATCGCGCCCCAGACCCACGTGCTCGGCCGGCGCAGCAGCGTCTTGACCGTAATTATAATGGTGTTGAACATGGCTGCCCCCTAGTCGCGCAGCTCGCGGCCGGTGATCTCGAGGAACACGTCGTTGAGGGTCGGCGGCTCGCTCCACACGCGGCCGAGCGCAACGTCGGCAGCGCGCAGCGTGTCGAGAATGTCGACCAAATTGTGCGGGCTCGCTTCGCAGGTGCAGATGAGCTCGCCGCCGGAGAGCTCAACCGAAAGCACATGCTCGAGGGCGCGCAGCCGCTCGACCGTGGAGGGTTCGACGGCGCCAACCTCGACGGTCACGCGCTCGCCCATCTGAATCATGCGCTTGAGCTCGTCGTTGGTGCCCTGCGCCAGCACGCGGCCGCCGTCCATGATCATGATGCGGCTGCAGATCTGCTCGACTTCCTCCATGTAATGGCTGGTATACACCACCGTGGCGCCCTCGTCGCGCAGGCGGCAGATGCCCTCCAAGATGGCGTTGCGGCTCTGCGGGTCGACCGCCACCGTGGGCTCGTCAAAGAAGATGAGCTCGGGCTTGTGCGCGATGCCGCAGGCGATGTTGAGGCGACGCGCCAGGCCACCCGAGAGCTTGCCAGGGCGGAACTTAGCAAAGTCGCCCAGCCCGACAAAGTCGATCGCCTCGTCTACCAGCGCACGGCGGCGCTTGCGGTCGCTGACGTAAAGGCTGCAGAAATAGTCGATGTTCTCGCGCACGGTGAGTTCGTCGAACACCGCAACTTGCTGCGGGACCACGCCGATGCGGCGCTTGAGGTCGTAGCGAGCGGGCGTCATGGGTTCGCCGAACAGCTCAATGGTGCCTTTGTCGTAGGCAAGCAGCTGCAAGATACAGTTGATGGACGTGGTTTTGCCCGAGCCGTTGGGGCCCAGCAGGCCAAAGATCTCGCCGGGGGCGATGCTCAGGTTAAAGTGGTCGAGCGCAATAAGGTCATCGTAGCGCTTGACGAGGTTTTCGACGTGGACGATGTCTGTCATGAGGCGGCCCTTCTGTTGATTGCGGCCCGGTACGATTGCATCATCGCAGGAGCCGCCGGCGCGCGCCAGTGAGCTTTGTCACGAGTGCGGGGGCTCGGTCGCGTTGCCCGACGACGCCCCCGCTTTGCCGCGCGGGAGGAATGTCACGGTTGCGCAGGCGGTCCCTCCACCACGCGCGGCTTCGCGTACAATACCCGTATGAACAGGCTTTTCGACAAATCGATCGTGCTGGCGTGCTGTATCGCAGCCGCTCTGGGCCTTGCTGTGGATGCTCGCCTGGTCGCGGCGTTTTGCCTTGGCGTTATCGCCACCTCACTGGCCGAGCTCGCGCAGGGAGAGCGCGCCAGCGAGGCCGCGAGTTACGCTTACATCATCGCGGCTGTCTTCGTGCCGCCGTTTGTGCCGTTTGCGCCCCTCGCCCTCTATGACATCGCGCGGCGCGTGCGCCGTGAACGCGTTTGGGTCGCGTTGGGCATTGGCGTCGCCTTTGTCTTTGCGCTCGTCGCGGACCTTCGTGGCGGCGTGCTCACCACCCGAACGCTGTTGCTAACCGCCATCCTTTCGATCGCTGCCACGTTGCTGTCGCTGCGCACCGCGCAGCTGGAGCGCGAACAGAAACGCATGCGTCGCACCCGCGACAAGCTGCAAGAACGCGCCCTGGCACTCGAGGCACGCAACCGCGACCTCGCCGACCGCCAGGACTACGAAATCGAGCTCGCGACGCTCGCCGAACGCGCCCGTATCGCGCGCGAGATCCACGATAACGTCGGGCATCAGCTCACGCGCGCCTCGCTGCAGGCCGAAGCCCTGCGCGTGGTCCACGCCGACGAGCCCGGCGTCGCCGTCGATTTCGCCGACGTCAAACGCACGGTTGACGAGGCGCTCCAGCTCGTACGCGCCAGCGTCCATGCGCTCAACGACAACGCCGTCGACCTTTCCGTGCAGCTCGAACGCATTGTCGAAGGCGCACGCTCGGATGGCGGCCCGCAGATTGAGCTTGAAGTTTTGGCCGAGCATGCGCCCGCAAATGTCGCCAACTGCTTTGCGGCGGTCCTGCGCGAGGCGCTATCCAACACCATGCGCCACGCTTGCGCCCAGACCGTCACTGTACGATGCATGGAACATCCGTCGTTTTACCAGCTCATCGTTACCGACGACGGCGTGGGCGGGACCCAGACGGGCGGTCGCGGCGTCGCCGAGGGCATGGGGCTCGGCTCCATGCGCGAGCGCGTCGAGGCGCTTGGCGGCACCTTCACCGCCGGCCCGCGCGCCGGCGTCGGCGGCTGGCGCGTGTTTGCCACCGTTCCCAAACAGCAAGGAGATGAGGGCCGATGAGGCTCATTGTTGTCGACGACGACCGTTTGGTGGTCGATTCGCTCAAGATTATCCTGGGCGCCCAGACGCAGATCGAGGTAGTGGGCACCGGCGCCAACGGCGACGACGCGGTCGCGCTCTACGCCGAGCACTCGCCCGACATCGCGCTGCTCGACATCCAGATGCCGGGACGCGATGGCCTTTCGGCCGCGCGCGAGATCCTTGAGCGCGACCCTGCGGCGCGCGTGGTATTTCTGACGACGTTCTCGGATGACGAGTACATTGTGTCGGCGCTCAAGCTGGGCGCCCGCGGCTACCTGATTAAAACCGATGTCGCCGCCATTCCACCGGCGTTGGCGCAGGTTATGGACGGTAAGCGCGTACTCGAGGGCAAGGCAATCGAGGACATCGATTTTGACGGAACGGGCGTCGAGTCGGGCACGCTCCGCCGGCCCGCGGCCTTTGCCGGCCTGACCGACCGCGAATTCGAAGTCGCCGAGCTCATCGCCCGCGGTCTCGACAACAAGGAGATTGCCGCCACAGCTTATATGGGCGAAGGCACCGTACGCAACCACATCAGCTCAATCCTAGCCAAAATGGGCCTACGCAACCGCACGCAGATCGCCATCGCCTACCTGCGAGGGTAATTACCCGAAGACCGATCGCCCCGGCATAGCAAAATGGCTGCTACCGATTTAATGCCATTTCAAAACTATGCCGGTTTACTACGATGAATCGACCACCTTCGACCACGGCAAATTGCGCGCTTCCAAAACCGCAGGTAGAACGCTTGCAATATTTAGAAAAATGCAGTCATGGTCGGGAATGCCGAATTCATCGTAGTAAACCGACATAGTTTTATTCGCGACGGCCCTGCACGAGTGCCTCCGCAAACCTCGCGAGACCAAAATGATCCGTTTTCTTCCGCCCACGGAGATCGGCTGACAGCGCCCACCACGAAATCGGCCCATCTACTACGTTTGACCCGATACCCCTGACCATAGCCGCGTTTCATGAAAAACCGCAGACGTTCTACCTGCGGTTTTCATTTCGCATTGCTTGCCGTGGTCGAGGGCTGCCGCCTAAACGTAGTAAATGGGCCGATTTCGTGGCGGCCGGATCACGCAGCAGCCTTCGCAAGGCAAAAATGATCCGCTTTCCTCCGTCCATGGGAGATCAAGAGCTGTTACGGATATGGTGCCATTTCAAAACTATGCCGGATTACGGAGCTAAAGTCGGGGCCCTCATCCATACCTTCATTTTTTGAAAAACGGCAGGCTATCTACCTGCGGTTTTGTTTTTGCGATTTTCTATATGGTCGGAGGTTCGCCATCCAGCCCCGTAATCCGGCATAGTTTTGTTCGCGGCGGCTCGCTCGCGCGTTTAAGCTCGGGGCCGGTGGGGCATTTATGCCCCACCGGCCCCGTCTTCGCGCTATTCCGGCTTGGTTTCTACCGTGGGAGTCTTATCCGCTGCGACTGGGGTACGGGCGGTATCCATAGTCAGGCAGTGTTTGGGGCAGCTTTCGATGCACTCGCCGCACACCACGCAGGCGTACGGGTCAATCGACCAGGTGCCGCCTTTGCGATCGACCGCGAGTGCGCCCGCCGGACAACGCCGAGCGCACATGCCGCAGCAGATGCACACGTCCATGTCATTGACAATATGCCCGCGCAGGCGCTCGGGCGCCGTCAGTTTCTCCTGCGGATAGCACACCGTGACCGGCTGCTTGACCATAGAACCCAAGGCCGTCTTGGCAAATGTCAGCAAACTCATGCCGCGCCTACCTTTCCGTGCAGCTAATGCAGGGGTCGATGGTCAGGATAATCATGGGCACGTTGGCAAGGAGCACGCCCTGCAGCGCATGTGTCAGACCCGCCAGGTTTTGCGACGTCGGCGTTCGCACGCGAAAACGGTCCAGGTTCTTGGTGCCGTTGCCGCGTACATAGTAGTACGCCTCGCCGCGCGGCTGCTCAATCACAACTTCGCCGCGCGCGCCGTCGGCCGGCGTAAGCTTGGTGCGCCCGCCGATGCCGTCGTGTGGAATCTTACCGACAAGCTCCTTGATGATATCCATGGCCTGCGTGACCTCGGCGCAACGCACCTGGCAGCGGGCATAGCAGTCGCCGTCGGTTGCCACGATGGGCTCAAACGCGGCCAAATCCGCATAGGCACCGTCGCCAAACATGCGCACGTCGTAGTTCACGCCCGAGGCGCGACCGAACGGGCCGACCATCGAAAGCTCCAGTGCGTCCTTCTTGCTGATCACGCCCACGCCATGCAGGCGCTCGCCGCAGCTGTCGTCGTCCAAAAACGTATGCACCAGGGCATCGTAGTCAGGACGCATGGCATCGAGCGTCTGGACAATGCCCGCCAGCTCGGAATCCTCGATATCGTGCTTAAGGCCGCCGATCTCGTTAATCGACAGGATCACGCGACCGCCGCACGTGCTCTCAAAGATCTTGAGAATCTGCTCGCGCAGCGTCCACGAACGATAGAACAGCGCCTCAAAGCCAAAGGCATCGGCGAGCAGGCCCAGCCACAGCAAATGCGAGTGAATACGCGAGAGCTCGTGCAGAATGGTGCGGATATACTGCACGCGGCCGGGCACCTCGATGTCAAGCATGCGTTCGCAGGCGCTGGCATAGCCGCAGCTGTGGCCCACGGCGCAAATGCCGCAGATGCGCTCGGCGATGTAGCCAAACTGATGCATGTCGCGCTTTTCGGTGAGCTTCTCGAGTCCGCGGTGCACAAAGCCGATCTGCGGAATTGCCTCGATGACGCGGTCGTCCTCGATTACCAGGTCCAGATGAAGCGGCTCGGGCAGCACCGGGTGCTGCGGGCCAAACGGAATTACGGAGCGATGAGCCATGGACCTTACGCCTCCTTTTTCTGCTTGTCGCGGACGGCCTTGGCGGCAAGCGCCGCGCGGACCTTGGCCGCTTTCTCGGGATCCATGGCGGCGAGCTTTGCCTCCATCTCGGCAGCCTTGAGCGCGGCCTTGGCGGCAGCCTCGTCATGCTGAGCATCGGAGCCGGCAGCCGCTGCGGGCTGGGCGGCAGCAGCGCTCGCAGCACCCTCCCCTGCAGCAGCCGCAGCAGCGGCGGCCTTTTCGGCCGCGGCCTTGCGCGCCTTGGCCTCGGCGGCCGCGCGGACCTTCATGGCCTTCTCGCGCGCGGCCTTCACCTCGGGCGTGATAACGCTCATGGGTTCAGCGGTCGAGACCTGGTAGAAAAAGCCCTTAAAGTCGATCTGTATATCGGTGATGGCAAGACCGAATAGGTCGTGGACCTCATTTTCAAACGGGAATACCGCCGGATAATACGAGCTGATGGACGGAATCTCCTGGTACCGGTCGATTCCCTCGACTACCAGGTTCTCAATCGCATAGCTGCCGTCCTGCGCAATATGCTCCTGAGCAGCATGAACGTTGATAAACGTATAGACCAGACGATACGTGCCGTCGTCGACGTTGCGCTCGGCGTGCATCTGCACAAAGCGCGCGCCGACGCCCTTGAGCGCCTGGACATGCGACAGGAGCTCGTCGATCCCAACGGTGGTATAGATAGCCTTTTGCATTACTCGGCCTCCTTTGCAGCGGCGGGCGCACCGTCAGCCGTGCCTGCGTCGACACCGGCCCCGGCACCCGCAGCAGCCACAAACCCGTCCTCGCCCAGCTCAACGCCACCATCCCAGGTAGCAGCGCCGCCTACGGTAAGCGGGTCGCCGCCGGCACGCATCACGGCCTCCTTCTGGTCCAGGATGCCGCACGCCTCCACGATGGCATCGATCACGGTCTCGGGGCGAATGGCGCATCCGGGCGCGTACACGTCCACGGGAATCGCGCGGTCCACGCCACCGATCACGTTATAGGCATCGCGGAATACGCCGCCCGAGCATGCGCAGATACCGCAGGCCACCACGCACTTGGGCTCGAGCATCTGGTTGTAAATCTGACGCACGACGGGCAGGTTCTGGGCATTGACCGACCCCGTCACCAAAAAGATATCCGCATGCTTGGGGTTGCCGGTGTTGACCACGCCAAAGCGCTCCGCATCGAACAGCGGCGTGAGCGAGGCCAGCACCTCGATATCGCATCCGTTGCAGCTCGAGCCGTCGTAATGAATAACCCACGGCGAGCGCGACATTTTATGATCCATGGATGCCGCCTCCTAAATAAACACGTCGACGAGGATGGGCATAAGGTTGAGCAGGCCAAACACCAGCGCCACGCCCCAGCCGAGCTTAAAGCAGCTGCGCCAGGTGCTGCGTGCGAAGGTGTTGTCGATCAGCACCTCGACAAAATACGTCGCGGCCATCACGACCAGGGCTACGACCCAGCTCACCGGGTTGTCCCAAACAAAGAACATGCCCACCCACATCAAAAACAGCACGGTCTCACACCAGTGCATAAGGGTCATCTTGGCCAGCGTGCCGCCGCTCATCTCGGTGGCGACGCCCTGGACAATCTCCTGATGCGCGTGATGCGAGTACGAAAGGTCGAACGGCGACTTGCGTAGCTTGATGGTGAGCACCGCAAGCAGCGCCAAGAAAATGGGCGCGCTGTACACGATGATGGGCGCCGACTGTCCGGTCACGGCGATGGAATCAAAGCTATCGGTGGCAAGGTACAGGCCCACGCTCATCAGCAAAACGGCGGGCTCGTAGCTCATGACCTGCAGCAACTCGCGGTCGGCACCGACCTGGGCAAACGGGCTTTGCGTCGAGGCGGACGCCAGCACCACAAAGATCGCGGCGAGCGTAACCATAAAAGCGCACAGCAGCGTGTTGGAGCCCGACACAAAGATGCCGCCGCCCACGACGGTAAAGATGAGCGCGCACGCCATATAGGTATCGTCCATGGTGTTTACGCTGGCAGGGGCCTTGCGCAGCAGCTTGGCAACGTCGTAGAAGGGCTGCAGCAGGCGCGGGCCCACGCGGCCCTGCATGCGAGCCGAAAGTTTGCGGTCGATGCCGTCGATCAAGCCGCCCGCAAGCGGCGCCAGCAAGGCAAACGCCACGGTGCCAATAAAGATGCCCACGACGCCCGAACCTTCGAAATACTTGCCGCGCAGCACCGAGGGCGCGCTCATGGCAAGCCGCTCGGGCCCAATCCATGCGCAACACAGCAGCGCAAACAAGATAATGCTGCAGCATACGACGCTACCCGCGGGGCCAATACGCTTCTCGCCAAGGGCGTCCTCCGAGTACCAATTGCGCTTTTCGGCCTTCACCTCGTGTCCCATCGAGCCGCGGAAATGGCGATATTTGTCGGTTCCCACGCCCGAAAGGTACACGTTGACGTGCGGTTTGTTGCTCACGCGGAATGACGTCAGCAGCACCACGGCGATAAAAGCCACGATAACCACCATCAGATACATGGCGTCCTTGCCAATAACGTACGGCACGCGGCCAAACACCATGGCCAAGTAAGGCGACACCAGACCGCTCGAGATAACCGGAAACGCCACGCAGCACAGAATCAGCAGCGCGGCGATGGTGTTGAGGGCCATCCATTCGGTCTTATGGACATTGACCTCAACGTTTTGAGCCGTGGGGTCGACGCCCGAAAGCTTGGCAAGCCACTTGCCCCAGAAGTAAAACGTCGCGGCCGAGCCAAAGGCAAGCACCATGATCATGAGCACGTTGCCGGTCTGCGCAAACGCCACCAGGGCGCCCCACTTGGACACGAGCATGCCAAACGGCGCCACAAACATGCCCATAATGCCCAGCATCATCAGACGCGTCAGGTGCGGCATGCGGCTGAACATGCCGTCCATGTCCTCGATATTGCGGCTGCCGATATGATGCTCGGCCGTGCCCACGCACAGGAACAGCAGCGACTTGGCCACCGTGTGGAACAAGATCAGGAAGATGGCCGCCCATACGGCCTCGGGCGCGCCGACACCCAAGCAGGCACTGATGAGGCCCAAGTTGGAAATGGTGGAGTACGCGAGCACGCGTTTGGCGTTGCTCTGCGAGATGGCCATGAGTGCAGCGAGCAAAAACGTGATGGCACCCACACTCGTGACCATAAAGCCGGTCACGGGGTAGATGGCATAGAGTGGGCTCAGCTTGACCATCAGGAACACGCCGGCTTTGACCATGGTTGACGAGTGCAGCAGGGCGCTCGTGGGAGTGGGTGCAACCATGGCACCCAACAGCCAAGTGTGGAACGGCATCTGTGCGGCCTTGGTGAGCGCGGCGAGCGACAACAGGATGACCGGCATCACCAGCAGCGCGGACTGCGCGGTTCCGGTGCCGGAAAGCTCGATCATGCCCGAGATGGTCAGCGGCATGCCGTTAACGTGCAGATACATAAGTCCGGCCAAAAACGCGATGCCGCCCAGCATGTTGAGGATGATTTGGGTAAAGGCGTTCTTGATGGCCTCGGGCGTACGCGTGTAGCCAATCATAAGGAACGAACACACGGTGGTGATTTCCCAGCCGCAGAACAGCCACTCAAGGTTGTCGCTCGTCACGATGACGAACATGGCCGAGAGGAACAGGAACATGAGCGCCAGGAACTGCGGGCGACGGTCGGGCGCGGTCTGCCCGCGCAGCGCGGCCTCGTGCTCGTCATGGGCCTGGAAGTCCTTCATGTAGCCCAGGGCATACAAGCAGATTAGACTGCCAACGATGCCGACGGCGAGGACCATGATCACGCTCATGTAGTCCAGGTAGAGTGGCGTTGCCGTGACGGCTTCGGCCGCGGGCAGCGTCATGGCTGCAAAGGCGAGCGAGCCCACCAGCTGGACTATGCCGAGCACCGTGGTGAGCGCGTTCCTATATTTGTACGCGTTGTACAGGATGACAGCGCACAGGATGACGTCGATAACGGAACTGATGATCGAGAGCACATGCGAGGTGCCGGGGGCAACCTCAAAGCTCTGCGGACCCGTGCCAAAAAACATGACGGCGACTACAACTGTCACCGCCATAATAATGCCGGAGCCTATGAGCCCCGCCGCATCGCGGGCGCGGTCACCGCGCGCGAGCAGCATGCCCAGCGCCGGTACCAGCGGAAACAGGGTAAGGAAATACAGTAGCGTCATACCATCACTCCCCCATGCTAAAACGCTGCAATTGTTTAACGTTATAGCTCAATTGAGGAGTAGCGGCGGCGGGTTTTCGGTCAACTGGGGAGTTTTAGGCGTACGGGGTAAGGGCACGCCCGCATTGGAGCAGAGGGGCGGCAAGAAAAATGCGCCCCTGTGGGTGCACCATCCCGTTTGCTATTCCGCCTTTTTAACGCGCGGCTTGCGACCGCGCGGCTTATCGACCAGTGCGGACTCACCGCTCTCGCGGTACTGACGGCACCAAGCCTTGACCGAAGACTCGCTAGGAATCTTGTGCTTGATCATGGCCTCGCGAACCGTTAAGCCGTTTTCCAAGCGGTCCTTGACCACGGCGAGCTTAACTTCGTACGAATAGGTGTGATGATGCGAACCGGCGTTGAGAACGGCGTCGGCACCGCCCACGGCATATGCGCGGGCCCACTGACGAGCCGTGGCCTGGGGAATGCCGAGCTCCGCGGCGAGGGCGCGATGACCGACCCCCTCTTGGAGGACCTCGACGGCGCGCTGCCTAACCTCGGGCGCATGCGTGCGAGTCCTTGTTGCTTCCGACATACCTGCCACTTCTTAGCCTTAACCGTTAATCTGCTTTCTTACGTGCATGTTAGATAGTAGCATTTTGCTGTTTGCGCGTAACAGTTAATTGAAAATCGCACGGCGGCATCTGGGCATTTGCCATTAATTTGCAACAGTTCTTTAGGTTTTATTTACGCAGCTAGTTAGCTCGCGGCTCATTGACGGTGTTTTACCAACCAGATTGGTATCTTTTTGTTTGGCTGGTATGGTTTGTGTAATTATTAACCCCTCTTCAGCCCGCACCTACATGTCAACTTTCCACTTACTTTCCAGCTTTCCACCTAGCTTTCCAGCTTTCCACTTAACTTACCACCTAAGGTGGAAAGCTGGAAAGCTAGGTGGGAAGCTGGGGCAGCAGCAGGCCAGGAGAACAAGAAAAGGGGCGGCAACCGGGTGGTTGCCGCCCCCTTTGCGAAGCCAGTTGGCTTCGGAACTAGTGGTCGATGCCGTTGAGGTTCACCCTCGTGAGCGTATAGGTCACATAGTCGGGCGATTGAGGCGTTGCGCTCGCCACGTCACCCTTAACCAGGCTCGCTGTCATCACCAAGCGATAGTTCGCGTAGAACTGCTCACGCTGTTCAACCTGCGTGTTGACCTTAACGGTAAAGGGCAGGCTAAACGTCGTATTACCGTTCTTCGTTTTGAACTTGCCGTTCTCCTTCGAGTCAGTGAAGGTGATCGTGCTACCGGAGGGAGCGACCGCGGCAAGCTTACTCTCCGTCACTGTTACGTAGTTTGAGATATCATCCGTTACGCTCTCATACGTGCCGTCGGTTCCGCGGCGCTGAAGCGAGAGCGTGTACACAACAGAGTCTGCGTTCGCAATTGCCTCGGCGGCGTTGCTGAGTCCACCCAGTTCATACGTGGCACCCAGACCAATCGTGCCATTCGCGATCGGACGCAGGTCGTCCACGTTAATGCCAAGCTGCGACTTATCTGGCGCAGAAAGCGTAATGGTCGTATCACCCGTGTCCATGCGATAGTATCCGACGTTACCGCGCTTCGTCTGCGTCAGGCTCGAGGTATTAAGGCCTTCCTTACGCGTCGAAAGCTTGGCGGTATAGGACATCTTGGTACAGGCGTCCTCGCCAGACTGCTTGGACAGGGAGATAACCTTGTTGCAGCCGTCCGGCGTAAGGCGAATCTCTTCCACTACCGTACGCACGGTAAAGGATCCGCCCGCTGCACGCTTGCGGATTCCGGCAAGGTCATGGTCGAGCGTGAGCCTCAGTGAGTCATCACCCGTATCCGTCACAATCTGTGTAAACGCAGGCGTCGAAGCGTCATACGGCTCCCAATCGCTGCCACTCCACCTGTAGTTCTGATTGCCGATGGCAACATAGAACTTCGCAATTGCCGAAGTTCCGCTCGGGAAACTGCTTACTCCCATTAGGTTGTTGTTGGCGCCATAGCGACACAGCGATGTATCGAGCTGATAGAACAGATGGTCGCTCTCTGTATAGTATTGGCTCGGGCTAAACGTAACCGTATCCATGACATCGAGAGAAAGAACGTAGGCGGCACCGTCCTCCGACTTCGAAACCGGAATGCACGCCCCATCTTTTTTGTCGACTACATTCTGCTCATAATTGGACAAGATGCTGTATGTCGATGCCGTACTGTTTTGAATATCGTCGCTGCCATCGGTGCGTAAAACATGATGCAGATTCCAAGATATGCGGCCACCCGAAGAATTCGAGTCAATAGACGAAGCCGTAAAACCGTTGATACTAGCTTGCGTCACGCCGTCGCCCGACTTGGGCACGTTGACAACTAGGTAGACGCTCTCCGATGCACGCTTCTCTCTGCCGGTATCCTTCTCCTTGGGTACCTTTAGCGTATAGCGACTGTTGCTGGGAACGTCAGCACCCGCAACCTTAAACAGCGTCCACTTGCCATCGAGTTTCGCTTTAGCGGTCGCCTCTGCCTCGTTATCACACACGGTCCATGTGCCGGCGCCATCCTGCGTGGCCGACACACCCAAGATCTCGCTCAGCCATCGCTCCTGATATGGATTGCCCGCAGAATCCTTAAAGCCGTCGTTTCCGCTCAGGGAAACGCTCGTTGCTCCGCCTTCGCCCACCGTATAGTGATACTCTCTGCCACCGGCCTTGCCATCAACGTTCGCATCGATGAGCGTAAGCTGGGTGCCCTGGGGCAACCTTCCGTCGGCACCATTGAAGAGGATACTCTTGCCGAGCCCCTTCATCGAGCCGCCAGCAGCCATATAGCTGTCCCAGCCAAAGTCGACTTCCTTCCCATTGGCAGAATTGTATGTCCAGGTAAGCAGACCCGTCATCGGCTCGCCAAAGCTCGTAAGCACGTGTGCATCTTTTCCAAGGTTAGCGTAGTCTTTTTCTTTAAATTGAGTGCCGTAATCATACGTTGCAGTGAAATCGATCTCGAGCTTGCGCTTAACGATGATCGGCACCTGAACGTTGTAGCTCTGACCCGCCTCGGTAAAGGTAACGGTCAGGAGCGTAAAGCGACCTTTGCCGTTGTCCCAATCGGAGCTTGGGCTAAACGACATATTGTTCTTGCCATTGTTCACTACGCGAAGCGTGGGATTGTTCGACGCGTCACCGTCTTTAACGAACACACCGTCCTTGAGTTGGAAAACCTCTGCTTTGGCCGTCACGTGCGGATTGGTGCCATTCTCGTTATTCAATCTGCAGGCATCGGAGAAGCCGCCGTTCGTGACGATGTTTAGATAGCTCTTGACCGTCGTGTTGTCGTTGCCAGAGATCACCAAAACGGGGAAATCCGCTGTGGCTTGGTTGCTGCTTGTATCATTATTCGAATTGAACTTACTGGCCACGGATGAGGCATCGTAGCTCGACTTATTTTGATAGGCGCCGTTGTCATTAATGCCGCCGATATTCGTGTAGGTGTAGCGATCGGCAACACCGGTGCCTGCCTCGCTCTGGACGGTCGCCGCGGTGTCGATGGTGGCGCCGTCGCCAAACAGGTAGCGATCGGTGGTGTCGTTGTCGGAGGCACGCGCCGCCAGCGTGCTTACGGGGCTCGTGGTCACATACGGGCTCGCTGCCGTGGTGGCGGTATTGTCCGCGCCGTAGAGCGTGATCCCCTTGTCAGGTGCTTCCAGTGTGTCGTTATAGTCACCAAACGCGATATACGACTTCATGTTTACGGCGGCCGCATTGGTCGTGTAAACCATCGGCGGCAGATCACGCGTGGTCTTGCCGTTGCCGAGCTTTACGTTCACGCCCGCTGCGGAGAGGCTATAGCCGTTTGTGTCAACCTCGCCTAAGAGCACGCCCTGCTTAGAGCCCAATTTGTAGGTATTGCTGTCCATGAGCACGTTTACCAGATGGAACTGGCCGCGTCCGTCGCCCGCAATGCCGCCGTTGGAGGTTCCGCCAAACGTTGTGTTAGATACCTTTGTGTTGGTGACGTTGATGACGTCGGCACCGCTGTTAATCGCGCCAAGTAGACCGCCGCTCCACCTGCCCTTGATCGTGGCGCTCTCAATCGCGATATTGTTGCAGGCTATGTTCACATTGCTGAAGTAGTAGCCGATAAGTCCGCCCGAGCATTGGTCGGTGCCGGCAATGTTGATATTCTCGACGCTACAGTCCTCAAACCAGTACGTGTTGGGGCTGCCACTGCTCGTGACCTCGCCAATCAAGCCGCCCGCATTACGGATGCTATTGTTCGTTCCGGTGGCATCGCCGATGATGGCGCTCTTGGCATCGCCTCCGGCATCAATGCGCACGTTGCTTATAGAAATAACGCCTCTATAGGCGCTTCCGACCACACCGCCGGCGCCCATGTACTTATCGGTGTTCGACCCGGTGGCGAGTACATTTACCCCAGAGATGACTGCCGTGCTCGATGCGACGGCTTCCGTGATGCCAATTTTGGTGTTCACCGATACGTTACTGGAGGTATAACCGAACACGCCGCCCACGTAGGGTGTTGTACCCGTGGCGGTTATGGTCGAGTTTTTGCCAATAGTCTTCTCGTATACCCCTGTGGCCGCGGTTGTCCACACGCCGCACGGCGAGGCGATCGCACCCACATAGCCGCCAACGTACTTCTCGCCCGTGACGCTAAGGCCAGTGTATGAGCAGTCACAGAGATTCGCGGGCGCCTGCGTGCCGGAGCCGAAATTGACCATATAGGTCACGTCGTTATCCGTCCTTCGGCTGGTACGGCCCGAGCTGCCAAGAAGCCCTCCTACGCTCTTTGCGCCCAACACGGTGCAGTTCTTCATCTGTACGTTGCGGTAGACGCCACGCGTGTTGCCGTCGTAGTTGGCCGTTGCGCCCGCCAAAAGGCCGGTGCCGATGAGGTCGTTCGATGCCGGTCCCGAGGCAATGCTACCGTTGGCGTCTTTGTACGTGAGCGATACGTTGCAGTTACTAAAGGTGAGGTCTTTGACCTGAGCGCCGTCATTCGCGGTGACGCTCTGCCCCACATTGGTTGAGGTGAACATCACGGTGCTGAATAGGCCGCCCACGCCCGAGACCTTATAGTCGTCATCGGCATATTCGACGACGCCGTAAGTGGCATCTTTGGTGCCCACCGTGATGGTGGCCCCGTTGCCGTCGATCGTTGCCACGTGCGGCGTGATGCGGTCGCGATCGGTGGACGCCTCGTTCGAGCTGCAAGCATTGGAATAGTAACGGCCGCTGAGACCCACGTATCCCGTGCCGTAGCCAGTCATATCATAGGTGGCATTTTCCTTGAACTCCAGGCTCATGCCGATCGATTTCGACGCGCACACGTAGCCCGTTTGGTAGTCGGCAGCGTAGGACGCCACCAGGTAGGGCGAATTTACATCGTCATCATGGTTGAGCGGGCCGTGCCACCCCTGTTTGCCCGGGGCCTTCTGGTCATCGTTTTTGGCGGTTTCGAAATCGCCGGAAGCGCTCGCAGGCTTGCCCACGCAGTCGTAGCTGGCATTTCGCACCTTACCATATTCCTTGTTGCCAAACAGGTAGCCGTTTATCGCCGGGTCCTGCTTATCGCTGCCCCAGTACGCCTTGGAGCCGCGGAACACGCCATAATTAGCGTAGTCAGTATGTGCCGCTCCAGCACCCGCACCCGAGCTAATGATGGCCGAGAGCACCAAAAGGCCCTGGGCGTTTTCCACCGTGGTCACGGGTGCCTCGGCATCAGTGCCGATATACTTGTTGTCGGTGCCCGTGGTAGTGACGCAGGCAGCTCCCTTGTTTGTGAGCTCGTTGATCTTGTAGTTAGCGTTACCGTTTTCGACTTTGCAGCCCTCGCTAAAGGCATAGCCATCAATCACACGACCAACGTAGGGATTGTCGTACTGCCGGAAGTTGCCCGTTCCAAGACCCTGAGACTTGTCGCTGGTTCCAGCGCGCCAAGACGTCCCTGACATATTGCGGAAGATCACACCGCCGCCCGCAATGGCACCAACGTAACCGCCGATGGGAACAAGATGTGGCTTAGTTCCGCCACCAGCAACCGTAAAGCCGGTTGTGGAGTTATCGGGCGTTGTCCCATTCACGGCCACACCGTCGATAATGTTATCGCCGCCAAGGATGCAGCCGATAACGCCACCGAAGAACGACGTCGGAACACCGTCGGCATCCTTGGCAGAATAAGTAATAGTCGCCGACGCGTTCACATAGCGAATATTCAGATCGCGCACCACGCTGCCGTAACTATAGGGAATAAGGCCGCGAAGCGAACCCTCGTTATTCTCTATCTTGATGGTTGCCTTTTTATCACCTTTAGGGTTGCCAACGATGACGCCACGGAACGGGTTGGCTTTGTTGCCAAAACCGCCAAACGATGCGCCGTCAAGGGTGATCGTATTACCCCCGGTAGGTTCAATACTGTAGTACGCGCTTTGGATATAGCGGTGCATCATCTCGTCGGAAAGTGTGGCCGAAGGATCAGTGGTGTCGCCGGTCTTCTTTTCCCACTTCTTCCCAGTGTCTTTCGCCTGCTTATAGACGTACGTAACCTCATTGTCGGTTTTATTGTCGCTGCGGCGAGTACAGAGCGTACTCTGGTTGACGGCAATGGTGACCTCCCAACCGTCGAGCGCAGTTTGGTTGTTGATGTAGTTGGCGATGGCGTTCATCTCAGTCGCGTCCTTAACGGCATACGGATCGCCATATGTGCCGCATCCCTCTACCAGCTTTGGAATGCGCTGGTTGACTTTAATTTCATGATATTGGACGCCGCTCTCGGTGGCCTTTCCCTTATAAACATAAGGAAGATAGCCACCAAACCAAGGCCTGACGTCACCGTCCTTCTTACCATCAACCGTCACATAGCCGCTCACGGCACCATACGTCGCTTCGTCGTAATACCAAAGCTGCTTGCCCGGGTACTCCGTACTCCCATCAATCTCAGATCCGTATGTCACCTTGCCTGCATCGGCATCGGCATCGGCCTTAGTAAAGGTGTAGTCCGCAGAGCCCGTGCTCGTGCTTCCGTAGCCAAAACTCTCCAGCAGGCTCGCATGGGTGAAGATCGTTTTGTTCTTTTGGCTGGGCAAGCTGATTTGCTCAAACTTTGCCGTCACCTGATCGGCCTCACTGCCTACACCAAGCTTTCCGAACAGCGACGTAGCCGCCTTGGTGTCACTCGTGTACCCAGTAGTCTTGATATTCTTCGCGTTCAGGCTCACGTACTTCTGCATCTCGTTGATGAGCAGAGGCATATAGGCGTTAGCATCCGTGGCGCTGTTGGCGCCGTCGACAATCAGATTGTTGAGCGTAAGACCATCAATTGAGATCTTTCTAATCTTGGTGCCATTGCCGTCGCTGGACCCATACACGCAGCGGCACACGAGCGCGCCCGAAGAGCTTCCGCTTGCTCCATCAGTGTCTTCAGAGCTCTTTCCGTCATTAATAACGGGCCCAACAGTACCACGCAAAGTGACGTTTTTTACTGTGAGATCGCCGTTTGCCACCGTTCGAAAAAGACCGCAGTGCATGTTCTCGTGCTGGGTAGCATCGGAATTTAGCTTGTTGCCATTCTGCTCGGCCTTGATCTTGGAGTAACAGAAGGTAATGGTCGCATTCTCAACCGTCACCTCTCCGCTCGGCTGAGTGGGATAATAGCTGTAGCCGGCCAAATCGATTGTACCCGTTATGGTTATGGAATCATCGAGCCCTGTCGTGCCATTGGGAACGATTGTCGAACGAATACCTTCGGGAGCATAACGGTAAGCAGACCATAAGAGCAGCTTTTCCGCTGTATCGATTTGACTGCCACTAAAGCCGCCTTCACAATTCTTAGAGGCTATGTCGAGGTTGTAGAAGTAGCGGGTATTGCCGTTCGTATTCTGGCTTCGACCGAAAGACGAGCGATTATGGTAGCTGTTGTCTTTTGTGGCATCGCCGTCCATGTCCAGCTTGTTTTTCTGTGTGTGTAGCGAAACGACCGTGTTCCAGTCGGCGTCCATGAGCTTGCTGCCGTTGTTTGGTTTTACACCGCTGCCAACCCATTCATCGAAGGACGTTACGCCCGACGCAACGATGGCCCCCTCGCCGGTGGGCACCCTATAGGCGGTATCCCAATAAGCCCTGTCCTCCAAGTACAGGCCTAGGTAGCTCTCGACGCCATATGTCGTCTTATCATCCACCTTGCAGCCGCGGCAAACTAGAACGCCGAGCGTCTGAGCGGCGCCCGCATTAATGGTTGTGCCCGAGAGATCGATGGCATAGTTGTTGATAATCCAGTGGCCGCTCGCGGCGTATACAAGACCACCGAGTTCCTTGGAATCATCCGCAGTCGCGGTTATAGAAGCGTTGGTCGTTTTCAGAGCATAAGAGTTTTCATTCTTGTTAATGCTCTCATCTCCGATAGTTACGACCGCGTTGCCCCAGCTATAACCCAAGAAACCACCCGTGCCATTGAGCTTATCGCCGTTCCTGCCGACTTTCATTTCGAATGAATTGAACGAAAGGCCCGAAATGTTCACGTACTTATCAGCTGAGTTGGCTATTGTCCCTGCATTGTAGGTACTCTGTGCGATGCAGCCGATAAGACCACCGACTTGGGCAATCTTGCCGCCGGCGCAATCGCCAGTTTCGATTGATCCGGCGACTTCGAGGCCCGCAACATTGAATGACGAGCCATAATCGCCCGCATAACCAATGGCGCCGCCAATGCGACTATTGCCGTTAAGCGTTTTAGTTGCAGCGATGGTCGCTTGAGCCTTGCTGTTATCCTTAAACGCAACCGTAGAAGCCGCCAGCACGCTGCCCGCAATACCGCCAATGTTCACGTCATTGGCAAACGTATCATCGCACGCGATATTCGTTTTGCACGTTACGCCAGACAATGACAGGTTGCCGACGATGGCACACGCAAGCGACCCGGCATCGATAGCCGAACCGTTATCGAACTTCATGGAGCCAGCGATTGTGACGTTGGAGATGGTTGCACCGTTGACGGCCGCGAACAAGCCCAAGCGGCCGTGGCGGTAGATTTTGCCGTTGCCGTTGCTCGTGTTATTGCCGTCGAGCACGTCTTCACCACGCTTGCCGTACGCCTCGCCGACGGCAAGATTGATTGTGCCGCCACCGTTCAACGTTCCCGAGAAAACTTGCGAGCCGTCTGCACGATCCTGCGTGAAACCCGTCAGGCCCGTGCCCTTGAGATCAATAGTGCCGTTCACCGTAATGGTCGAGGACTGCAAGCCGTTAAGGTTGTTTTCGGTAACGCCGTCAACCATCGAGTAGTAGCCGTTGGTTTGCCAGGTAATCGCAAGCTTGGCGAAATCCTCAGCTGTGGTTAGGGCGTAGGCACCGTTAGCTGCCGTCAGCGAATCCGGCAAGGTCAACTTATGAGTGTCCACATCAAGCTTAATGAAGTCGCCGCCCAGACGAACAACTTCACCGTAGGTCGCGATGTCGTCCGTCTTTGAGGCTGAGTTGCTACGCTTGAAGGTCCAGACCGCAGCGCCCTTGTCTCCCAGATCACCATTAGAGCCATTGCCGGCAGCGAAGATCAGCGCGTTGTGGTTCTCGTATACGAGCTGACCCGTCGTGGCGTTCTCGGCAAAACTTGCGCCCGACAGATCCGTGATGCCGCTGAATTTGATTACAGCATTCCACGCGGATCCCGCAATTCCCGCGGCACGGTTGCTTTGCGCCTTACCGATAGGATTGTCGCTTGTAAGTTTGAAATCTCGCACGTCAAGGACATTGCGCGTATCGACAACGCCCACGGCGCCACCGAACTTTCCGGTACCCGTTCGCGCCGAAGCATCTCCCTTGCACGCAACCGTCACGCCGTTGAAGACAACGGCAACGGGCTGCGAGTTAGGATTTGCGCTATCGCCAACATAGCCGACAACGCCGCCTGCGTCGGACAACTTGCTCGCAAGGTCAAACTCAATTGAGCACGTATTCTTATTATCTGCATCCTTTTCAACAACAAAGGCGCGCAAAGCGCCGTCGTCGTCCGTTTTCGTCGCGAACACCTTGCCGACAAGGCCGCCGTAGCTGCCGTTGACACTAACATCTTCTGGTAAGGCGAGTTTGCTCTTATACGTCCCGCCTTGCACCACGATGTCTCCATTAGAGATATCGGCCATGCCAAAAAGAGCGCCGGCGCGCTGCGACGCACCAAGAGTCACAAGGTCGCCCAGGTCGAACATATTGGACGTAACGGCAAATCCTTGCGCAAAGCTCACGTCGCCGATAACGCCACCAGAGCAAGCGCTGTTCTCGTCGCCAATATTTAGAGGACACCCAATCTGCTTATTATCCGCGCCCAGTGTGAGCACGGTCGCTTTACCAATAAAACCGCCGCTGGCAGTTGTGCCCTTGACGGTGAGCGCGTGTAGGTCGAGAGCTTTCGCGACGTTGACCATGGCACCCGTGCTCGAGCCAACGAGTCCTACAACGCCACCGGCGGAGCCGTTCGTAGACTGGACGGTGGCGGTGGGAACGTTTGCCAGAGTGCCAATGCTCAGGGTCGCACCGTCCTTGACTTCGCCTACGAGCAGGCCAGCGTTGCCAGAGCTCGTTTTGACGGCTCCGCCTGAGGTCAGATCGTTGGGGAACGTGACGGACTCAACCGTCAAGCTCCCGCTCTCGACCGTGTTGGCAATCAAGCCAATGTTGCCCGTCGCATTCGCGTTGAGATTCTTTCGAGAATCGGCGAGGCTATAGGTAACGTTCGCAGCAAGGTCGCCCGTCGTCGCACCCAGGAGGGGTGCCGTCAAGGCGGAAGTCGCATCCTTCACATCAACGTTCACGGGTTCCACGATGTCAACCGACGCGATGAGTGTCTTGCTCTCTTCGCCGTTTTCCGCACCGCTGACCTTCGAAGCGACCATCGGTGCGCTATAGCTAGTCGCGCCTACCCACTTTATCCTGACCGTTTTGTTTTGGTCAGACAGCTTGAGGTTATTAAAAACCGTCCGATCAGTCGTAAGCTCGACGGGACTATCAACGTCCCTATAGATCCTGCCTTCAAACGGACATTCATCACTGCCAAGACCCTGGAAAGACATGCCGTTATTAGCCGACTCGGTGAGCTTCGCATCGCCCGTGATGATAACCTTGATCTGCGCATCATAGTAAAGCGAAGCGTCGGCGTTAGACAGGACGGCGAACGCCTCCGACGACTTGACATCGAGGCTTCGGATTCCGCTCTCGTCGTCTTTGCGCACGATGCTTTCCGCGCCGTTCTTCTCGAGCAGCTCGACGAGCTTATTCAAATCCGTGATCGTCGCACCCGCCTGGGCATCAGCGTCCTCCGAAGTCGCATCATCGGCATCTTGCTCGGCGTCGTCAGTGGCGGCATCGTCAGCGGCATCGTCGTCTTCCGTCTGGTCGCCCGTGGAATCGGAACCCGTAGCGCTATCGGTGGTATCGCCTGCTGCAGCGTCATCCTTCGCCGCGTCATCCCCAGCACTGTCGCTGTCGGCGCCGGTATCACTCGACCCAGACCCGATCGTGACATCGCCGTTGGTCTCGCCGCCCTCGGCAGTATCCAACGCCTTCGCAGATGCGGCAGCAATCTCGTTCGAGATGTTCTGCCAGCCTGCCGCCACAGCAACCACCGTGGGCGAGCATGCTTGGAGCACCATGACCACCGTCATGAACTCTGCGAGTATGCGCTTTGCCGTTCTCATCGATTCCGTACCTCTTATCCTAAAAACTCTGCTTCCAGAGTTATTGAGTCTCCGTCGTGCCCGTCAGGGTAGTTCCACTCACGTTAATGCCCAGGTCACCCCAGCCACCGGGCGTTTTGCCGTCCGCTCGGTAAAAGTTGACGACCATCGAACCCGGCTCCATGGTGAACGTAGCCTTGCGAGCTGCAGCATCCACCGTCGCGCCATGGTTGATCTCAAAGAACGGGTCGATCTCCACGTTCTCCCCCCACCTAAGTTCGACGTTTGCCGGTGCGCCCGTAACCGTCACGCGGTAGTTGTACGCAGCGTAATCAGCAAACTTGCCAGCCTCATCGACCAGCGCGCCCTCGACCGCCGCGGTCTTGACCTCGGCCTTCTTTGACGGCACGACTTTCGCCGCCAGACAGGTGAGCTCGGTGCCGGGGCTCTCCTTCGAAACAACCATGGCCTTAATCACAAAGTAGGCATGTCCCAACTTGTCCTCAGGGAACGTCACGGTGTAGTCGTGCTTGGTGGGCTGATTCTCCGGAAGCTTGACGTTGCCGGCGGGTTGGGGCGCATAACTCCACGTGGTGCCATCGAGCCCACACCCCTCGACCGTTAAGGTATACGTCACGTTTTTATCGTTGCAGAAGTTGCTGTTGCTCAGCAAATAGTTATAGATGCTAAAGGTGAAGCTGCACTGCTTGTTGTTGGGATATACCGTAACGGAGCGCTGGGCGCGGGCAAGCTCGGCATCGCCGGGCGCGCTCATGTAGCCCGTGAGCAGGTCGCTCGCAAACAGGCTCTGAGCGGTGCCTGTCGCGGCGACGGACTTAAGAAATCCGTTGGCGATGTAGGCGGAATAGGTAAAGTAGCCACCCGCCACGAGCGCCACGGCACAAACAAGTGCGATTGCTGCCACAACCAGCTTATTCTTGACTAGGCTTTTGCTTTTTGCCAGCTGCTCGCACTCGGCATCCTGCTGATTCTCTTGCTTCTCCATGTGCGCCCCCTCTCCTACTTACCGCTCGTGTTGCGCGCTATCAGGTAGATCACGTCGGTCTCTTTGGTGCTCTCGTCCCACGAAAGCTTGATGATAAAGTTGAGTGTGTCATTGCCAGTCGAGCCGTCGAGCGTCTTGGCGTTGAGTTCGCTTTTGCCGAATTTCTTGTATCGGTAGAGCGGGCGCGCGTTGCGCTGGACGTTTTGATAGTCCTTGAATGTAGGGTCGCTTGTGCCCTCGCCCGGCACGGCTGCCAGGCCGTCGCCCGGGTCGTTAATGGGCGTGAAGCTCTTCAGCAGATCCGTTCCAGACATTTTCCAGCTATAGGGCTTGCCGCCCGCAGTGCCGCTCACGTCGGGAGTATCACCTAGGCCCGGATTCTCGGCTTTATACAGCTCGATAGTGAGACCTTTAATGTTGGTCGTATTCGCAAGCTGCAGCTCAAACCCGTCGCCGCCCGTCTGCACGCAAAACGGGCGCTTGAGCGTCACCGTGCTGCCAGTCTTGGTATCGCCGTATTCGGGGTTGTAGCTCAGGTCGATCTGCTCGGCTGCCGTAGCGTTGGGGCCCAGCACCTTGAGCTCTGCCGGCTCCTTGATCTTGCCGACGGTGGAGCCGCGATTGGCATCGACGAACCATCCGAGCGTCAATCCCAGCAACACGAGAAGCACGGCCACCAGACCCACGATGGCCAGGGATTCGCGACGGTGGTCGCTCACCCAAGCCTTGATGCGCTCGATGCGGCCAGCCGGACGCGCTTCGCCGTGCGAGCCGAACCCGTTGCCGCCGGGGTTTGCCGCTCCTTCGTTGTGTTTGATATCGCCCTGCTCGCGGGCATTAAGCTGCTCGTCCATTTATTTATCCGCCTCCTTGGCGGTGAAGCGCACGCGAATGTACTTGACGTTCTTGCCGATAATCTCGTCGGCGTTGTTGTAATAATTGGCGCAGGTCTCCACATCCGCAGAGGACATGCCGGCTCCGACAGGCGGAACCGCGCTAGGCGCCTGACCTGGCACGCTCGTGCTATCGGCGCGGAAATAGCGCGCGTGGTTATTGTTGATGTCGCCGACGAGGGTTGTGTATCCCCCCTCGTCGCCTGTGTTAGCGAAAAGGTTGCCACCGTAGCCGGCGTTGCCCGTGTGAACATAGCTCTTGAACTGCTCCGGCCAAATCCAGTAGAGGGTTTTGGTGACGGTTTCGGTCGTGCTATTTGAGTCCGCAGCGTAAAAGCTCGACTTTGGGATGGTAAAGCTCTGCGTAATGACGGTGACGCTGGCCCCGTCCTGGGTCACCGTGGTGGTCGTAGGGACCAGCGGATTCGAGTAAAAGCCAGAGGCGTCTTTGCCCTGAAAAACCAGGATATGACCGCGCACCAAATCTTTAAGCGAGTTGATGATCTCTTCGTTTTTCGATGCATCCGCAGCAGTGCCGCCCGTGCCCGCAACGCTCGTCTGAACAGAAATTTCCCAGGTCATCTCCACCGTGATATCGTGCAGGTCATTGCAGAGCGGCCTGACGTTGAGCTGGAGCTGGCCGGCCGACCCCGGAGAGAGACCGCCATCGGCGCTCATGTTATTGAGGTTGAAAAGATTGTTCACGGCAAGGCTTGTACTGTCCGACGCGTAGTTGTCCTGAGTGTCGTACTTACCCGCCGTGCCGCCCTGCGTTCCCGAGAGCACAAACCGCGGGCCCTTCGCCGCGATCGTGCTCCCCGTGGCACTCACTCGGTTATTCGCGGCAAACCAGGCCAGGCATGCAAAGATGGCAACGATGGCGGCCAGCACAAACAGACCGCTCACCAGGAAATCCTTCCAGAAATCCTTGAGGGTCCGCGCGTGCTCGTCGGCAGCTTGGCGGTACTCGGCCGCCGTCTTGTGCTGCTGGAGCTCGCTATGTCGGTCCATGCCACTCATCGCTTGCGTTTGCCCTGCTAGCGGGCGTGCCATCCTTTCCGCTTGGTCGCGATCAATCCGTTGCTCGTAGGCATAGAATTCAGGCAGAATACAACACCATACGATAAGGTAAAAGAATAGCATTGACCTGCGGTTTGCTCCACAGCGCAAGCCTTAATGATGTCTTAAAGATTACGAATAGCAGCTTCTTCCATATGCCAAGGACATGGTGCAAACAAACCTGACCACTTGCACCAATCCGCAGCACCGGGCAGCGGGCACACGGCGTGCCGCCCCTTAACACCCCAACGCGCGCACGGGTATCGCGTAGATACCGTCCTCGACCTCGCGGGCGTACTCACCCACCCCCACAATCACGGCCATAAACTCCGGTTCGCGTGTGCGTGAACGAGGATTTCCACAGACCTTCTTGCGAACGCGCTTGAGGCTCTCGACGCCGGCGCTCGCTTTATCTTCACTCACCTTAATCTCAAAGGCGGCCCACCGTCCGTCGGCTAGCTGCACGATAGCATCGCACTCAAGGCCCGAATCGTCGCGATAATAGCGCACGGGCGTGCTATCCAGCAGGTCGAGCGAACGTGCGTAGACCGAAAGGTCGCGTATGACCAAATTCTCAAACACCAGACCAAATGTCTGCCAGTCGGCAAGCAGCGCCTGCAAGGACATACCTAGCAAGGCGCAAGCAAGGCTCGGATCTGCCAGATAGCGCTTGGGCTTGACGGTAAAGCGTCGTTTGTCGCGCGCGGCGGGAACCCAACCGGGGACCTCCTCGAGAATGAACATGCCTTTGAGGGCATCCAGGTACCTACGCACCTTGGTCTCGTCGGCAAACGCTGCGGGCTCCTCCTCGGCACCGAACATATCCATAAGAATCGTTTTATACGTGGTTGCCTGTCCCAGATTGCGCGCGATCGATGCAGAGACTCGACGAGCAATATCGGGGTCGAGACCGACCGCCGGAAAGCTGCTCGAAAACGTGGTGTTGAGATATTCGCGGGCGATGAGCTGGGCGTCAGCCGAAACCATATCGATCGCCTCGGGCCAGCCGCCGCGGCAAGCGGCTTCGACAAGCCCCGGTGTATCGCCATTGCACCGACAGGGCTCAAAACGATGCTCAAACAAGCCCGCCAGGCTCACCTTGCCGTTGGACTCGCCTGTCTCGGCAAGCGTCATGGGGTGCATGCGGACGCGGCCGATGCGGCCGGCTCCACTATGCGCGGGCGCCTCCGCCTTTGAGCCAAACGCAGGCGTGGCGGAACCCGTGAGGATATAGGCGCCGCGCGTACCCCGGGTGCGGTCAACCTCGTGTCTAACGTAGTCCCAAATTTGGGGAACGCGCTGCCACTCATCGATAATATGCGGAC
The DNA here is from genome assembly GCA_905214105.1 of uncultured bacterium. Taxonomy (GTDB): domain Bacteria; phylum Actinomycetota; class Coriobacteriia; order Coriobacteriales; family Coriobacteriaceae; genus Collinsella. Next base: position 122,135 of record CAJMKK010000002.1, on the reverse strand, counting down.
GGTCTCCCAGCAACATCATCGCCGGGTCGGCACGCGCGAGGTCGAGATTCTCGTCGACATACGAGACGGACGCCCCATGCTCAAGCGCGGCCCACGTCTTGCCACACCACTTGGTGCCTGCAATCTCGACCGCGCCAAAGACGTGAAGGTAGCGCTCGATTTGCGCATCCACGATACGTGGGATGTATCCGTCCCGATGTAGCCTCTCACCTGCCATGAGCCACCCCCGCAGATTTCCAGGTCCTGCTTTCTGATTCTTCTATTCCACTGTAGCAAATTCGGATTTTCGGGTAGTTGCGATTCGGATTTTCGTGTTCATATAGTTCGGATTTTCATGTTCTAAGGATTCGGATTTTCGGGTGCTCAAGATTCGGATTTTCTGAACCTGCTGGTCAGGGACACTCTATTGGCAAAAAGGCGGGGAGCACCGATACGGCACTCCCCGCCCACTCAATACGCGATAGCTTTCTTGCTTAGAGCTCGTTGGCCGCGTGATACGCCGTGCGAATGGCGCTCGCGATATCGGCGGTGCGCTCGCCCGAGCAGTCGCCCACGCAGGTCACGGGCACTGTCACGCCCTCCAGGTCAAACGCGTTGGCCTTGGAGCCCACGGCCATCACCACGTAATCGCAGGCGATCTTCACCGGCTCCTCGACGCCGTCCTCGGTGGTGCGAACGGCCTCCACGCCCTCGTCGGTAATGGCGGTCAGGCGGGTCTTAACGTACTGCTCCACGTTGTGCTCGGCAAAGTCGTTCATAATCAGCGGCAGAATGGTCTCGGACTCGCCTGCGGCAATCTTGTCGAGCATCTCGACGATCGATACCTCGCAGCCGTGCTGTAGCAGGTACTCGGCAGTCTCGGTGCCCACCAGGCCACCGCCAATGACGGCGACGCGGCCGCTGAGCTCCACCTTGCCGGCCAGCACGTCCCAGCTCGAGACGACCTTCTCCGAATCGGCACCCGGAACGGGGATGACCACGTCGTGCGCGCCCACGGCCACAATCGCGGCGTCGGCGGCGTTGAGGTCCTCAGCGGTAGCGACGTGGTTGAGCTCGACCTTCACACCCAGGCCGGGCAGAATCTTCTCGTAGTACTCGACCGAGCGCATGATCTCGTCCTTGCGCGGAGGCGCGGCCGCCAGCACAATCTGGCCGCCCACGTGATCGCTCGCCTCGTAGACGGTCACGTCGTAGCCGCGCTTGGCCGCCACGCGTGCGGCCTCCAGGCCGGCAATACCAGCGCCTACCACGGCGATCTTCTTGTCGCCCTCGCCCGGCTTAATGGCGATGGTCACCTCGTCACCGTTCTCGGCGTTCAGCACGCACGAGATGTACTTGCGGTTTTGAATCGCGTCGACGCAGCCCTTGTTGCAGTTGAGGCACTCGCGGATGGGCTCGCCCGTGGCGGCCTTCAGCGCAATGTCGGGGTCGCACATGAGCGAGCGGCCGTACGCGATGATGTCGGCCGCGCCGTCTTCCAGAATCTTCTCGCCGGCCTCGACCGAGACAACACGGCCGACGGTTGCCACCGGCACGGAGACCAGGGCCTTGACGCGCTCGGCCACCGGCAGCGTCCAGCTGTAGGGCATGGCGCCCATGGGCGGAATGGTGTCGCCCATGTTGCCGGTGTGGTTTGCCTGCGCGACCTGGATCATATCGATGCCCGCGCCCTCGAGCAGCTTGGCAAACTCACAGGCCTCGTCGGGCTGCAGGCCGCCCTTGCCGCGCGGCGTGCCGTCGGGGTTCTCCATAATCACGGGGAGCTTGTACTCCACCATCAGCTGCGGCGCGGCCTCCTTAATGGCGGCGACGACCTCGAGCGCATAGCGAACGCGGTTCTCGAACGAGCCGCCGTACTCGTCGGTGCGCTGGTTGAGGATGGCCGAGCACAGAGAACCCACCAGACGGTCGCCGTGGACCTCGATGGCGTCGATGCCGGCCTGCTGCGCGCGGGCGGCCGAGGCGGCGATAGCCTCCTTGATCTGGGTGAGCTGCTCCACGGTGGCCTCGTTCACAAAGTGCTGCATGTCGTGGTGCAGTTTGGCGTAGGCCTGCTTGCGGATCTCGTTGGACTCGGCCATCTTGGCGGCAAAGGTCTCCTCGTCGCCGGCGGCCTTGGCCTCCTGCGCGGCCTTGGCGGCGGCCATGGAACCCATGACCATGCGGCCGACACCGGGCACGTCGTACTCGGGATGGAACAGCTGCAGCGCGACCTTGGCACCGTGCTTGTGGACGGCGTCGGCCAGCGCCTTAAACGTGGGGATCTGGGCATCGGTCGCCAGCTTGGGCGTGGGGCTCGCGGTCATAACGGGAGCGACGTCGCCGATGACGATGTAGCTCACGCCGCCACGGGCCAGGCGCTCGTAAAAAGCCAGGCTGCGCTCGCCAATGGAACCGTCGCGCTCCTCGTAGCCGGTGGTGAGCGGCGGGAACATAATGCGGTTCTTGAGCTCAAGGGGGCCAACCGTAATGGGCTGGAGCAGCTTAGTGGCAGGTGCGGTCATGGACATTCCTCTCTTGTAGGCGCGGCGGCGATGTTGCCGCGTAGTTACAACGAGGATATGGCATGGGGGCACGAGGGCGCAACGGAAATCGGCGGATAGCGGGTAAGGGCTGGTGGATGGGGTGGGCCTGGCCGCGGGTTTGTCTCAATCTGTAACGGTAAGACCCTATTTTGCCGAGCAACTGTTACAGATCGAGACAAACCAAACCCGCCTGCTAGAAAATCTCAATCTGTAACAACAACTCGGCAAAATCCATCCCTCGTGTTACAGATTTAGACAAACCGTCCAGGCGGGGACTCAACATCTCAATCTGTAACACCTAGCCGCCCAAATCGGGTCTAGATGTTACAGATCGAGATTTTGTTTGAGAGGCTGAGAATTGGACCGAAAAACACGGTCTCGGAATAACAAAAAAGCTCGCCGGCTAGGCCAACGAGCTGCAAGTTCTTGGTCGCGGGGGCAGGATTTGAACCTACGACCTCCGGGTTATGAGCCCGGCGAGCTACCAGACTGCTCCACCCCGCAATGTCTGGGCGCCTCATGTGCGCAAGAAAGAATATTACGTGGGAGTTCGGTAAACGGCAAGGAAAATTTCGTAGAGCATAATTCCTTCATATTTAAACCTCTCAGCCCCTATCACCGTAAACGAATCGCAGCCGAGCGCCGTCGACGGCACGTATACAATGGTGCGCGTCCTTTTATGCCAACACTGGGAGTAGACATGCTGCTCGCTATCGATATGGGAAACACGCAGACGGCCATGGGCCTGTTTGACGGAGACGAGCTGGTGCAGTCGTGGCGCATGCCCACCGACCGCTCCTATACCGCCGACGAGATCCACGTGCGCCTGATGGGCTTCTTTAAGATGTACGGCCTTTCGCTCGATGCGGTCGACGCGATCGCCTTTGCCGGCGTGGTGCCGCAGCTCTCGCGCGAATGGCACGCCGTAGCCGACCGCATTGCCGCGGACGCCATCGTCATTGGGCCGCAGACGGCCGCCGTGACCAAGCTGCGTGCGGCGCGCCCCCAGGCCGTAGGTGCCGACCGCGTCGCCAACGCCGTTGCGGCCGAGACTTTCTACGGCGCGCCGGCAATCGTGGTGGACTTTGGCACCGCGACCAATATCGACGTCATCGACGAAGACGGCTATTACATTGGCGGAGCAATCGCGCCGGGCATCCGCATCTCCATGGACGCGCTTGCCGCCCGCGCCGCCAAGCTCGCCAGCGTGCCGCTCGAGGCGCCCGAGCACGCCATCGGCCGCGATACCGAGGAATGCATCAAGGTCGGCGCCGTGGTGGGTGCTGCCGCCATGGCCGAGGGCCTGGTCGCGCGCATGAAACGCGAGCTGGGCCGCGAGGACGCCACCGTTATCGCCACGGGCGGTCTCGCCGGCATCGTCGCCGATTCGACCGATGCCTTCGACGTGGTAGACGGCCAACTCACCATCAAGGGCATCTGCGAAATCTACCGCCGCATGCAGGAGCTGGGATAGAGCAGGGGCTTAAGTCGAGCACGCCCGATGTCACAGCCCCGCAAACGTTCGCCAAGCCTATTCCTCAAAACTGAAAATTTTCGTTTTTGAGGAATAGAGACTCCTCGAATACGCCCAGCGCAGAGATATCGTGCATGTTTCCTATTCCTCAAAAACGAAAATTTTTCAGTTTTGAGGAATAGCGCCAACGCGGCCATTCTCTCGGGTTGTGCAAAGACCCTCCCCGGCACAGGCCGAGGAGGGTCTTGTTGTCATCGTTATCTTTGGGCGCGGACGTCTCTCGTTACAGCCCGCGAATCCGTACGGCCTCGGGCGGAAACTCCTGCTCGCCGGCGTCGGTCTTGATGGTCGCGCGGCACCAGATGTCCAGGCCCGCGAACACGCCCACCGCGAGTGGCAGGCCGTTGGGCGACACCGCCGCAACCTGGCGACCGAGCAGCGGCACCATGTCGAAGTACTCGCCCAGCACGGGAGCCAGCGGCCCGGCAGCGCCCTGTGGTGTGTTGGCGGCAACCGCCCAGGTGTCCACGCGGGTCAGCACGGCGGTGGCCAATGCCTCGACCAGCACCTCGTCGGCCATATCCACGCCAAGCTCGCCCAGCGCCGCACGTTCAATATCAACCGTCACGGCACCGAACATGCCCGCAGCACCGGCACCGCCGTTCACGGCAACACGCGCGAGCGACGTCTCAAACGCAGGCGCACCGCACACGATATTGCTCGGCCACTCAATGCCCACCTTGCCGGCAAGGCCCAACCCCGGCGTCGAAGCCGTGCCCACGAGCGCGTCCATCATGCCCATCGCGGCCACAAACGGCAGGCCGTGGAAGGCATGCATGTTCACATCCGGACGCACGACCAGCGAAAACGTCAGCGAAGCATCGCCCACGCTCCACGCGCACCAGCCCGCGGACACGCCCTCGCGACCCGCGTCACGCGCCGCGTCGAGCTCAGTGCCAGCGACTACAGCGTTCATCTCGATCATCTACATACGCCCCAATTCACCCACGATATGGCCCACGCGATCCTCGGGCTCCTTGACCTCGACGCCGTTGTAGCGGAAGAACCGCGCCGGGTCGTGCATCAGATCCTCGAGCGGCACCAGCACAAAGTCGCGCTCGCCGATCAGTGGATGCGGCAGGCGCAGCTTTTTGCCGCCGTGGGTCTCGCCGTCCATCCACAGCAGGTCCAGGTCGATGGTGCGCGGGCCGTTTGCCTTGGCCTTCTTGGAACGGTCGCGGCCCAGCTCGGCCTCGATCTTCATGAGCTCGTCAAGCAGCACCAGCGGAGCCAGCTCGGTCTTGATCTCGATGACGGCGTTGGCAAACGCGTCCTGGCGCGTCTCGTAGGCCGGCTCGCTCTCGTAGATGCGCGAGCAGTTGGACACGCAGGTGAGCGGGATCTCGGCAATCATGTCGCGCGCGGCGCGGATGTTGTCGCAGCGATGCCCCAGGTTGGAACCCACGGCCACAAACGCGCGGCGCGGCTGCGGCTTGGCAACGGCCCAGTAACCGTTCAGGAACTGCGCAAAGCCCGCAACGTCGTGCACGCGCACGATGTTGGCGCCGGCCTGGATGGCGCCCAGGCACACACCAAACGTGGCGGCATCGCGCGCGGCGGCATCGGTCACGCCCGAGACGGCGCCCACAAAGCGCTTGCGCGACACGGCGCACATGAGCGGATAGCCCAGCGACGCCATCTTAGCGGTCTCGCGCTGGATGACGATATCCTCGTTGGCCGTCTTGCCAAAGCCCGGACCGGGATCGATGCAGATGCGGTCGCGCGACACGCCGGCATGGATGAGCGCGCGGGCCTGGTCGGACAGAAAGCCCATGACGCGGCGCATGATGGGCGCCGAATCGGGCAGGGTAAAGCGGCGGAGCTGCGAGGTGGGCACATAGGCTTCCTCACGGCGGGCACTGCGGCGCATCATGGCGGCCAGGTGGTCGCTGGGCTCTGGTGCGACTTCGGTAGCTGCGGGCACGGCCTCGGGCGCAACGGCAGCAGGGGCAGCCTGCTCGGTAGCCGGCGTCTCTGACTCGGCAACAGGCTCGGGCGTGGGCTCTGATTCGCCAAACGGCAGCGAGGGCTGTACCACACCGCCCGGAAGCTTGGTCTCAACCTTGGACTCGCCCAGCAACTTGCCGCGACGGCGACGAGCGGGCTTCTCGGCCTCGCGCGCGGCCTCGGCGGCCGCTTCGCGTGCCTTCTCGGCAACAAACGCCGCGGCCGAAGTATCGAGCTGCACCGTCGCGTGCGTGCGGGCGGGTGCGGCGACCTCGCCGGCGTGCATTACGATAACGCCGCAGGTGCTCGTCTTAACGAACTCGACCATCTTGGGGTCGGTGAAGCCCGTTACATCGTTGACAATCGAAGCACCGCAGCGCACCGCCGCCTTGGCAACCGCCACATGACGCGTATCGATCGAGACGATAGCGCCCTCTTTGGCGAGCGCGCGCACGACGGGCAGCACGCGACGCGCCTCCTCGTCGGGGTTGACCGGGGTAAAGCCGGGGCGCGTGGACTCGCCGCCCACGTCGATGATGTCGGCGCCGGCATCGAGCATCGCCAGGCCGTACTCGATGGCGGCATCCGGGTCGAAGTGCTCCCCGCCGTCGCTAAACGAATCGGGCGTCACATTGAGGACGCCCATGATGCGCGGACGATCAAAGCTGAGCTCGTACTTTCCGCACCGCCATGTCTTGCTGTCGTTCGCCATGAACATCCTCCTAAAATGCCCACGCCGCCGAGCTTGGGGAGCTGGCGGCGGGGTCGCTTTGCACTCAGTCTTTCTATTGTATCCGCGCACACGGGCTAGAACGCAAACGCGGCCGCGATGTCGCAAGAAATCAGCAGGTCGGCATTTGCATCCTGATCGGTAGGCGCCAAATTGCAAATGGCCAGCGTATCGCCAGTAAAGTAACGCGTAAGGCCTGCCGCCGGATACACCACGAGCGAGGTCCCGCCCACAATGAGGGCATCGGCCGCGGCGATGGCGGCAACGGCACCGGTCAACACACGCTCGTCGAGCGGCTCTTCGTAGAGCACCACATCGGGCTTGATGCGACCACCGCACGCGGGGCACACGGGCACGCCCGCGGCGTCCTCGTGCTCGCGCGAGCAAATCCACTCGGCGCTATAGACCGCGCCGCACGACTGGCAAATGTTGCGATGGACCGATCCGTGCAACTCAAACACGCGCTGCGAGCCCGCCATCTGATGCAAGCCGTCGATGTTTTGCGTCACCACGGCATCGAGCTTGCCAGCTCGCTCCAGCTCGGCCAGCTTGGTGTGGCAGCGGTTGGGCTTAGCGTTAAGCGCGATCATCTTGGTTCGGTAAAAGTCGAAGAACTCCGCCGGATGTGTCTCGTAAAAGCTATGCGAGAGCATAGTCTCGGGCGGATAGGCAAACTGCTGATGATACAGGCCGTCCACGCTGCGGAAATCGGGAATGCCGCTTGCCGTGGAAACACCAGCGCCGCCAAAGAACACCACACGCCCGTGGGTATTGAACAGCTCCGCCAGCGCGGTGGAGGCCTGCTTGGGATCTGTTATCGCTTGCGTCATGTTTGTCCTCCGTCCATGTTGGTCGGGGCGGCTGCGATTGCGCCGTCGCCCACGGAGCCCACCCCGCCCCTGTTGCGCTAATCTTAAGCCTGCCAACCCCGTCGAAAGGACACCATGCCTCAGACTTACACTTTCGCCTCGTGGAACGTCAACGGCCTGCGCGCCGTGCTCAAAAAGGACCCGAGCTTTATCCAGATCGCGCAAGAACTCGACGTCGATATCCTGGCGCTGCAAGAGACCAAGCTGCAAGAAGGCCAGGTCGATATTGACCTGCCCGGCTATCACCAAACCTGGAGCTACGCCGAGCGTAAAGGCTATTCGGGCACTGCGGTCTTTAGCCGCCAGGAACCGCTGCGCGTGCTGCACGCCGACGCGCTGCTACCCTACGCCGGCGAGGGTGAGGCGGCCGAGCTCGTCGCCCAAGCCGTAACCGAGGGCCGCGTCTGCGCGCTCGAGTTCGACAAGTTTTGGTTTGTCGACGTCTATACGCCCAACGCCCAAAATGAACTCGCCCGCATCGACGTGCGCATGGCGTGGGACGACGCCTACCGCGGCTTTTTGAACGCGCTTGAGCACGAGTGCGGCAAGCCCGTCGTGACCTGCGGCGACTTTAACGTGGCGCACGAGGAGATCGACCTTAAGAACCCCAAGTCCAACCGCGGCAACGCAGGCTTTTCGGACGAAGAGCGCGGCAAGTTTACCGAGCTGCTCGACGCCGGTTTTACCGATACCTGGCGCGCGGCAAACCCCGACGTCGAGGGCGTCTACAGCTGGTGGAGCTATCGCTTTAATGCCCGCAAGAACAACGCCGGCTGGCGCATCGACTACTTCCTGGTAAGCGACGCAATCGCCGACAACGTACGCGACACCGGCATCCGCGGCGACATCTTTGGCAGTGACCACTGCCCCGTCACCCTCACCCTAGAGCTCTAGCCCCAACTAATCCCCTGGGGACGGAGGAAAAGGGATCATTTTCACCTCGCGAGGGCATCCACGCGGCCCGCTTGTCACGAAACTGGCCCATCTACTACGTTTAAGCCACCACCCTCAACCACAGCGAACAACGCAAAAAGAAAACCGCAGGTAGAAAGCCTGCGGTTTTTCATAAAACGCGGTTGTGTTTGGGGGTGTCGGGCCAAACATAGTAGATAGGCCGATTCCGTGGCGGGCGGGTTCAGCTGATTCCCTGGGAACGTCTGGAGGCGAAAGAAAACGGATCAATTTGGCTCTCTGAGGGCCACGATGCCCGTCGTATCAGCCGGCTATTTCAAAACTATGCCGGTTTACGGGGCTGAATCGCGAACCCCCAACCATACGCAATTCCGAAATAATAAAACCGCAGGTAAACGGCTTGCTCTATTTCAAAAATAGCCGGCATGGTCTGCTTGTGCCAATCTGGCCCCGTAAACCGGCATAGTTTTAAAATGGCACTTCGGCAGTATTGATTCCCGCCCCGGCGCAACCAGCCCTACAGTCCGCACTTCACGACGACTCGGTTGATGCGGCGACACCAAGGCTTGTACAGGGCGACCAAAAACACGCAGGTCGCAAGGCCGTGCGTGATATCGAACGGCACCGCCGTGGCAAGACGCGCCATGGCACCCGCCCACGTGAGCGGTTGAACAAAACCGATAATGTCGTAGGCGTTGATCACAACGCCGTACAGCAAACCCGAAGCAAAGCCGTAGGTCAGCAGCGCCGGCATACGCACGGTGCCATCGGCGCGATCAAAAGCGCCGGCATGCGCCAGCGCACCGCCAACGTATCCCACGAGCCCCCAGGCATACATCTGCCACGGCGTCCACATGCCCTGTCCAAAAAAGAAATTGCTGCTCAGCGCCGCCAGCGCGCCAACCATAAAACCATTGCGGCGGCCAAGCGTCGCCCCCGCGATAATGGCGATGGCACTCACGGGTTTAAAGTCGGGAATGGGGCCAAACAAGATGCGCCCCGCCGCGGCCAACGCCGCCAGAACCAGCGTTGGCATAATCTGGCGCAGGCCCGGTCGCGACGCCTCGTAGCCTGCAAAGAACAGCGCAAGCACCAGCGCCACCACGACAAGCATGGCGAGTGCCGCCTGCTCAACGCCCGCCAGCAACGCCGCAGCCATCACGGCTGGCACCGCCAGCAGCAGCGGGATCTCCAGTTTTGCGAGCAGGCGCGCGACGCGATAATCCGTCATCCCATCACGCCCTATAAAACACGTTGTCGGCAAAGAAGTCGGTCGGCGGCTCCATGCAGGCGATCTCGCCATCAAACATCATGGAAATGTCATCGGCAACCTGCTCGGCAAAGTCTAGGTCGTGCGTCGCCATGACGACGGTGCCGCCAGCCTGCGCATGGTCGCGCAGGGCGCGGGCGATGATGCGGCGGCTGGCCAGGTCCAAACCCTTGGTGGGCTCATCGAGCAATAGCAGTTCGGGGCCGATCAACAGCAGCTTTGCCAACGCAAGCAGCTGACGCTGTCCGCCCGAAAGGTCATAGGGGTGGCGCTCCCCCAAGTCCGCGAGCCCCAGACTCGCCGCGCGCTCCCGCGCCATAGCCTCGTCGTACCCGCAGGCCGAAGCCCATTCCATCAGCTCGTCGCGCACCGTCTCGGCAACCAGCAGGGCCTTGGGGTTCTGCGGCAGCAGCGCAGCCGAGGCCGCCCCGCGCACCATACGACCACGTTGCAGCTTGGCAGTCTTGGCCAGCACCGAAAGCATCGTCGACTTACCGCATCCGTTGCCGCCCACGATCGCATGCACCGCACCGGCCGAAAACGCCACGTCGAGCCCGCGCAGCACCCAACCGCCCGCGCGATCGTAGCGAAACCAGCTCCCTGCCAGGGTGGTAGCCGACCCGCCGTACATTTTTTGGAGTATTCTGCTCCCATCCGTGCGCGGGAAGGCTTCCGAGCCGTTCTCGAGCGACGTTTGCGCCACAAATTCGGACGATTTGTCCAATTTCGAACTTTTTTTCGCGCTCGATACGTCCCCGGGCGGCTCCAGAGAGCCCAAATTGTCCTCACGCCTGCTGAATACTCCGTTTTTTGCACATCGGACGGCACCCCACCCCAACATGTCGTCGGAAAACAGCGATTCTCGGCGTCCCAAAGAAGCCATATCCGCCACCTCGCGCACGCGACCGTCCTCAATCCGGTACGCACACGTCGCGTATTCGAGCATCGGGCGCGGCTGGTGCGTTGCCACAACAACCGTGCAACCCAACTCGCGGTTCACGCGAAACAGCGCGTGCAGAAAATTTTTCTCGGCAACAGGATCGAGCTGGGACGTGGGCTCGTCGAGCAGCAGCACGCGCGGGCGCAAGGCCAGCACGGCCGCCAACGACAGCAGCTGCTTGCGTCCGCCCGAAAGCGCATCGGTATCGCGGTGAAGCCAATCTTCCAGTCCAAAGAAATAGCTGGTCTCAGCTACGCGACGGCGCATCTCGTCGCGCGACACACCCAGATTCTCTAGGCCAAACGCCATCTCGTGCCACACGGTTTCGCACACGATCTGGTTCTCGGGATCCTGGAACACATAACCCACGCGCTCCGCCGATGCCCGCACGTCCATGTCGGCGACGGGCTCGCCCAGCACGCGCAGCTCGCCGGAGCGCGTACCCGCCGGAGCGATCTCGGGCTTGAGCAGCGACAGCAGCGTCGATTTGCCCGACCCGGTACCGCCAACAAGCAGCGCAAACGCACCTTGGGAAACACGCCAATCAAGTCCCTCGAGCACCGGTGCCTCGGCCCCGGGATAGGCAAAACTAAGGCCTCGCACCTCAATCGCCGGCGCGGCCGAGCCATATGCCACACCCGCCGCCGAGCTCCTATCAAACCGAGCCATCAGCCAAACCTCTTCTCATCAATCGCATGAAACGCGCAAGGCAGCACCATCCAGGCAGCGTACACGACATAGCCCGGCCACGGCGCCGGCACCGAGAGCTGCGGATAAAACGAATACTGCGTCGTCGCGGTCCACGCCACTGCCACCGCGGCAGCACCAAACAGTGCGAGCCCGGCCAGCGCGGCAACGTCGCTGCGCCCCAGTCGATACCGCGCATACGTCGTACGACGCGTCGCGGCACCCCACCCGCGCGAGCGCATCGCGTCCGCACGCTCCAGCGAATCTTCCATGCCCCAGCCCATCAACACGCTCGACGCCCGCAGGCGCGAGCGCACGGGGTCGGCCGGCGCGCGGCCCGGCACGTCAATCGCATCTTGCACCGCCAGTACCGTGCGGCCGCGGCGCAAAAACTGCGGGATAAGCCGCATGCACATCGAGATCATGAGCGCAATCACCGGTGCGGCATTGCCCAGCAGCGCGAGCACCTTGTCGTATTCGAGCATCGACGCCGCGGCCTCAAACCACAGCACGCTCGCCACAAACAGCCCGCCCATGCACAGGCCGTATACCATGCTCTCCAGATACACCGCGCGCATGCCAATACGGAACAGCTCCGTCGAGCCCGAGGCGCTAAACAGCGGATTGAGCACCGCGACGATCAAAATCACCGGCAGCTGCCAGCGGAGCGCGCCCAGCGTGCGGGCAGCCCCACGCGTCGCAAATCCATACGCCAGCCCGCCCGCAAGTGACAGCGCAATCAGTACCGGTTGCATCGAGAACATGGTGAGCCCCAGCGTCAGCACCATGTAGAGGGCCGGCACAGCCGGATGCGACATCGAGAATGCCGCGACGGGCTCGCCGCCAAACTCCTCTTGTATGTTGTCCACGGGCACCCCCGTCCCCTCGCTCAAACGACAGCTCCGCAGCACCGCCAACGCCGCATGCAAGCAGCGCAAACACCACGCCGGCGGCACCGACATCAGCGGCAATGCGCCAATCGTTACGCGCTCAACATATGCCTGCGGTATCATATTGCGCCGTGTATCGTTTCCAAGCACACGTCTCTATAACGTAACAGGAGATCACATGGACGCAACCGCAATTATCCTCGCTGCCGGCGAGGGCACCCGCATGAAGTCGAACCACTGCAAGGTTTCGCACAAGATCCTGGGCAAGCCCATGGTCCAGTGGATCGTCGACGCTACCATCAAGGCCGGCTGCAGCCGCGTCGTGGTCGTCATCGGCAGCCACGCCAACGAGATGCGCGCCCTGATCGACGGCGCCTACGCCAACAGCGCCACCAAGGTCGAGTGCGTCGAGCAGACCGAGCGCCTGGGCACCGGTCACGCCGTGAAGGTCGCGCTCGAGGCCTGTGGCATCATGCAAGGCCCCGTCGTGGTGCTCAACGGCGACCTGCCGCTCATCACCGCCGACACGGTCGCCAAGTTCGCACAGACCGTCGCCACCGGCGAGCTCGCCTGCACCGTCATGACCATGACCCCGCCCGACCCCTTTGGCTACGGCCGCATCAAACTGGGCGACGACGGCCAGATCGAGCGCATCATCGAGCAGAAGGACTGCACGCCCGAGCAGGCCGCCGCGCTGCTCGAGTGCAACGCCGGCTGCTACGCCTTCGACGGCGCGCAGCTCGCCGCCCACATTGACGAGATCGGCAACGACAACGCGCAGGCCGAGTACTACCTGCCCGACATGCTCGAGATCCTCAAAGGCCATGGCCAGGCGGTCTCCATCTTCCACTGCGACGACTACCGCGATGGCCTGGGCGTCAACAGCCGCATCCAGCTCGCGCAGCTCACTGCCATCGCTCGCGACCGCATCAACGAGCACTGGATGGCCGAGGGCGTCACCTTCATCGACCCCACGCAGGCCTGGATCGGCCCCGACGCCGTCATCGGCCGCGACACCGTCGTGTGGCCGCAGACGCACCTGATCGGCCACGTCACCGTGGGCGAGGAGTGCCAGCTCGGCCCCAACAGCCGCCTCACCGACACCACCGTCGGCAGCGGCTGCACCATCGATGAGACCATCGCCATCGAGGCCGTCATCGAGAACGGCGTCGACTGCGGCCCGCGCGCCTACCTGCGCCCGGGCACCCACATGCTCGACGGCTCCAAGGCCGGCACGCACGTGGAGATCAAGAAGTCCACGATCGGCGAGGGCTCAAAGGTGCCGCACCTGTCCTACATCGGCGACACCACCATGGGCTCCGGCGTCAACGTGGGCGCGGGCTCCATCACCTGCAACTACGATGGCGTGCACAAGCACAAGACCGTCATCGGCAAGGACGCCTTCATTGGCTCCGACACCATGATGGTCGCGCCCGCCCAGATCGGCGACGGCGCGCTCGTGGCCGCTGGCTCCGTCATCACCGAGCCGGTCCCGGCAGACGCGCTCGGTCTGGGCCGCGCCCGTCAGGTAAATATTGAGGGCTGGGCCGCCGATTACCGCCGCCTGCACGAGGACGACGAGGTATAACGTTTTACCAAGCACAAAAGGAGCTGCTCCATGGGGGCGGCTCCTTTTTCTATCGTGACCTGCGCAACCGGATGAGTGGTCGGTTCGTGTCCGTTGGCGGTAAAGACGTTATCAGGACCCGATAAACCCCGCCGCGCGGTTACAATGCAACAAGGCATCTATATGGCATTCGATGTATAAAGGAGAAGGGTAATGCCGATTAATGATCCCGAGAAGTCGGAGAATATGCGCAAGTCCATCCGCGTGTATTCCGGTTCCTCCAACCGTCCCCTCGCTCAGAAGATTGCTGAGTACCTTGGGGTCGAGCTTTCGGGCCTTACGCTAAAGCAGTTCGCCAATGGTGAGATTTACGCCCGCTACGACGAGACCGTCCGCGGCGCCGACGTCTTCCTGATTCAGTCCGTGGCCGGCGGCAACGTCAACGACATGCTCATGGAGCTGCTCATCGCCACCGACGCTGCCAAGCGCGCATCCGCCCGCTCCATCACCGCCGTTATCACCCACTACGGCTATGCCCGCCAGGACCGCAAGGCCGGCCCGCGCGAGCCCATCACCGCCCGCCTCGTCGCCAACCTGCTCGAGCGCGCCGGCGTCAACCGCATTATCACCCTCGACCTGCACCAGGGCCAGATCCAGGGCTTCTTCGATATCCCGGTTAACCACCTGTCCGCACTGCCGCTGTTTGGCCAGTACTACAACGACATGCACTTCGACACCGACAACCTGGTTGTCGTCTCCCCCGACGTGGGTCGCGCCAAGGCCGCCAAGAAGCTGTCCGACATGCTCGGCTGCGACCTGGCCATCGCCCACAAGGGCCGTCCGCGCCACAACGCCGCCGAGGTCATGGGCATCATCGGTGACATCAAGGGCAAGACCTGCATCATCAACGACGACATGATCGACACCGCTGGCACCCTGTGCGCCAACGTCAAGGAGCTCAAGGCTATGGGCGCCGGTGACATCTACGTCTGCGCCACCCACGGCATCTTCTCCGGTCCGGCCATCGAGCGCCTGAACGATGCCCCCATCGTCGAGTGCGTCGTCACCGACGCCATCCCCGTCGAGGTCGGCGGCAAGATCAAGACTATCTCGGTCGCCGAGGAGTTCGCTCAGGCCATCTCCGCCGTTTACCACGAGGAGCCCGTCTCCACGCTCGTCGGCGGCGACTTCGCGCTGTAGTCGCATTGTCCTTGCAACCCGGCGCATCGCCGTCGGAACAGAAGAAACCCCCGCGCTCCCCCTTGCTTCGCAAAGGTCGCGCGGGGGTTTCTTCTGTTCCGACGGCTCGCTCTGCCGCGGCCACGCTTTTGTCTGGTAGGATTTCGCTGAAACGAAGTCTCGCCTTCGGCGGGCGTGGTAGCCTTTGTCGTTGATTGAACTATTTACGTAACGGAGGACAAACATGGCAGCTGCACAGCCGCTTAAGATTCGCATGGTTGCCGGACTTGGCAACCCTGGCGAGGAATATGCCGAGACCCGCCACAACGCCGGCTTTAAGGCGATTGACGAGCTGGCCCGTCAGGCCGGCGTCACGTACTGGAAAAACCAGGCCGGCGCCGAGGTCGCGCTCATCAACATCAACGATGCCGAGGAAGAGGGCGGCAAGCGCCAGATTGTGCTGGTCAAGCCGCAGTCGTACATGAACACCTCGGGCGGCCCCATCTCCAAGCTTTGCCGCGAATACAAGATCAAGGCCGAGGAGCTGCTCGTAATCCACGACGAGCTCGACATTCCCGCCGGCGACGTACGTGTTAAGGTGGGCGGTGGCCACGCCGGTCACAACGGCCTGCGCTCCATCATCGACAAGATGGGCAGCCGCGACTTCAGCCGCATCCGCACCGGCATCGGCAACCCTCCCGGCAAGATGGCCGTCGCCGACTACGTGCTTAAGCAGCTGCGCGCCCGCGAGGCCGAGGACTTCCAGGACACCTGCGCCCGCGCCGCCGACGCCGCCGGCCTGGCGATCGTACACGGCGTAATCTATGCCCGCGACCACGTCAACGGCTCCGCCTCCGCCAACGGCAAGCACTAAAACCTACCATTTAGGGATGTTTATTTTGGCAGGTTTTGTATGCGGAAACGCCGCGGCGGCCGCGTCGCAATAAACCCTGTGCCGCCATACATATGCAGCCTCCAAAGGGGACCGGCCTCACCGATGCGCGAGACCGGCCTCCTTTGCCGTTTTGCCTGATAAAACCTGCCAAAATAAACCTGTCCCCAAATGGCCGGTCACTTTTCCCGCCTGCCAAAGATACACGTAAGCGACATGTCCATGAGGGTATAATTTGCACCGTATGTCTGCACAACGCCTGTGCACGTACGGTTTTATTCGGGCTGCCGTCCATTTCCGTGGAGGCACGGTTCGGCCGCCCTAACAAGAGAGGGGTTCTATGTATAAGATCCTGGAGAAGACGCAGTTCTCGGAGAAGGTGTTCAAGTTCCGCATCGAGGCGCCTGCAATCGCCAAGCATGCGCACGCTGGACAGTTCCTCATGGTTCGCGCCAACGAGACGGGCGAGCGTGTCCCGTTTACTCTGGCCGGCTGGAACGGTGACGAGGGCTGGGTCGAGTTCATCTTCATGGTGATCGGCAAGACCACCGAGATGCTTTCCACCTACGAGGCCGGCGAGTCGCTGCGCGACGTCGTGGGCCCGCTGGGCGTTCCCACCGAGATGGCCGAGGGCCCCTGCGCCGTCATTGGCGGCGGCGTCGGCCTGGCAATTGCCTTCCCGGTCGCCAAGCACCTGGTCGAGACCGGCCACGAGGTGCACGCCATCATGGGCGCCCGCACCAAGGACCTCCTGCTCATGGAGGACCAGTTCCGCGAGCTCCTCGACGAGGACCACATCCACATCACCACTGACGACGGCTCCTACGGCGAGCAGGGCGTTGTCACCGCTCCGCTGGAGCGCCTGCTGCAGGACAAGGCCGTGAGCCAGGTCTTCTGCGTCGGCCCCGTTCCGATGATGAAGTTCTCGACCCTCACCGCCCAGAAGTACGACACCCCCATCACCGCGTCCCTCAACCCCATCATGGTTGACGGCACCGGTATGTGCGGCTGCTGCCGCGTCGAGGTGGGCGGCGTGACCAAGTTCGCTTGCGTCGACGGCCCCGACTTCGATGCCACCCTGGTCGACTGGGATGACCTTCGTGCCCGCCAGGCCGCTTACCGTTCCGAAGAGGGCGAGTCCCTCAAGGCCTATGAGGAAAAGAGCTGCGCATGCCACTAGTTAACGGTCGTTTCGTTGCCGATATGAAGTCGCCCCGCACCCCCGATAACGAGGAGCCGGCTGCCGAGCGCGCCTGCGACTTCCGCCCCGTCGACAAGGGCTTCACCGAGGAGATGGCGCTGGCCGAGGCCGAGCGCTGCCTCAACTGCAAGAAGCCGTTCTGTGTTGAGGGCTGCCCCGTCAACATCAACATCCCCCGCTTTATCGAGCAGATCCGCGCGAAGGACTTCGGCGGCGCCCTCGATACCATCCGCGAGGATTCCATGCTTCCCGCTATCTGCGGCCGCGTCTGCCCGCAGGAAAACCAGTGCGAGGGTAAGTGCATCCGTGGTAAGAAGTCCGAGCCCGTGGCCATCGGCCAGCTCGAGCGCTTCCTGGGTGACCGCCCCGAGCTCGCCTCCACGCCCAAGATGGCTCCCAAAAACGGCAAGAAGGTCGCCGTCGTGGGCTCTGGCCCGTCCGGCATCACCTGCGCCGGCGAGCTCGCCCGCAACGGCTTTGACGTCACCGTCTTTGAGGCCTTCTTTACCGGCGGCGGCGTGCTGGTCTACGGCATCCCCGAGTTCCGTCTGCCCAAGGCAGTCGTCAAGCGCGAGATTGACGGCCTGGAGGACATGGGCGTCAAGTTTGAGTACAACTCCGTCGTGGGCAACATGGCCACGGCCGAGGAGCTGTTCGAGCAGGGCTTCGACGCCATCTACGTGGCGACCGGCGCCGGCCTGCCCAAGTTCCTCAACGTCCCCGGCGAGAACCTGCCCAACGTCTTCTTCGCTAACGAGTACCTCACCCGCGTGAACCTGATGAAGGCCAACAAGTTCCCCGAGTACGACACCCCCACCAAGCACGGCAAGAACGTCGTCGTCTTTGGTGGCGGCAACGTGGCTATGGACGCCGTCCGTACCGCCAAGCGCCTGGGCGCCGAGCACGCCATCATCGCCTACCGTCGTACCGAGGACGAGATGCCCTGCCGTCGTGCCGAGCTGCACCATGCTAAGGCCGAGGGCGTCGAGGTTCTGCCGCTCGTCTCCCCGCTCGAGTTTGTCGCTGGCGAGGACGGCTCCGTGTGCGCCGTCAAGGTCCAGAAGATGGAGCTCGGCGAGCCCGACGAGTCCGGCCGTCGTCGTCCGGTGCCCATCGAGGGCGCTATCGAGGAGATCCCCTGCGACGTCGCGATCTCGGCTATCGGCACCAACGCCAACCCCTTCGCAAAGAAGATCGGCGGCAAGATGGAGCTCAACAAGTGGGGCTACATCGTCGCCGACGAGGAGACCGGCCAGACCACCGATCCCCGCATCTGGGCCGGCGGCGACATCGTCACCGGTGCCGCTACGGTCATTCTAGCGATGGGCGCCGGCAAGAAGGCCGCCGCTTCCATCACCAAGAGCCTGCTGGGCGAGTAATCACCTACAGCGCTAGCCACCAAACGGCAAAGTCCCCGTCGAGCACACGCCCGGCGGGGACTTTTTCTATGCCGACCGCTCCACCACCACGATGGGGACAGGCACCTTTGTGGTGGTCTGGGGTCTGGTCGGTCGTTTTGTCTCAATCTGTAACACCTGGAGCCCGTTGAGCCTTGTAGTTGTTACAGATCGAGATATTGCTCCAGCCGCCCCTGCTTTGTCTCAATCTGTAACAGTTAGAGACCAAATTCCCCGCTACGTGTTACAGATCGAGACATTAGCTTGGCGACCGAACAGTTCATCTCAATCTGTAACACCTGGAGCCCAAATATCTGGCTTGGTGTTACAGATTGAGATTTTGCTAAAGCCGAGGATGGGCGCCGCCACCAAAACCTAACGCTTGCGGCGCTTCGTCGCGGCGATGCCGGCGGCGGCGGCGGTTGCGCCGGCGATGCCCAGAGCAGCGACCGTCATCGCGGCGGAGTCACCCGTGCTGGCGAGCTCCGTGCCGCCGGACTTCTTGCCGTTCTCGCCCTTACCCTTGGACTTGTCCGTCGTCACCGTTGTCGTCGTCGAAGTCGAACCACCCGCAGGAGCCCCGGTACCGCCAGAGCCATCCGCACCGCCACCTTGCTCGCCGCCGCCAGGCGTCGGCCCGGGCTCCGGCTTGGGATCGGGCGCCGCCTCATCGGTCACCGTGATCGTAATGTTCAGACGCTCGGAATACTCGCTGTACGACATGCCGGGACGCTGCGCCGCAATACGCACGTACATGTTGCTGTCGAGCACAATAGGCTCGGTGTACTTTACGCGGCCTTCGTCACGGCAGGGGCAGGTGTCGTTGGTGGTGTACCAAATCGTCGTGCCATCCTCGGCAGAAAGCTCCAGCTTCGTGCCCTTGGGCACCGTAATGTAGTTCTCCTTGGGCGACCATGCACCAAACGTCGTCGCACCAATCGTCGCCACCGGTCGCGCCGGTCGCACCGCCTCGGCAGACACGCGAACGTCGACCTGCTTGGACAGCGCCGTGCCGTCCACCGCCGCCGTCAACGTCGTCAAACCGGGCAGAGCACCATGCAGCACAAACGTCGCCGCGCCGTCCTCGCCCGTCACGGCCTGGGTGGCATCGACAGAGCAGATAGCCGAGGACTCCAGCCCAACACTAACCTTGGCGCCCGCAAACGGCTTGCCCGCCTTATCGGTCACGTGCGCCACCAGCTCAAAGTCACTGCCATCAAGCATGGTCACGGCCTGCTCCACGTTGAGCTTGAGCTTGTCGGCACGAACGCCCACGACAAGCTCACCACTTGCCCAGCGCGCCATGTCCGTGCCGGCGTAGTTGCGAGCACCGTCGAGCTCAAACGCCACCGTCGAGCCCGCCTCACGCGCATCGGCATAGCGAATACGCAGCACGCGCGACAGCGGCTTGCCATTGGGATCGTCCTGTTTGTCGAGCCACGTATACGTCACGTCGCCCAAGCCCTGCGCGCACAATGCGACCGGGGTATCGTCGCTCGCGTCCATATACTGCGTAAACTCTACCTCGACGCAATCGGTATAGGCATGGGCCGAAGCCACCTCGGGCGCCGCCGTCGACACCAAGCCAATGTTCACGTCAGCCTGAATCGGCGGCACGCGCAGCCAAGCCGAACGCGCCTCCTCATACCCGTCCTTGGTCACGCGCACCTGATACCAGCCGGTCGGCGTATTCCAGTTGTACGCACCGTCCGCACCCGTTGCAAGCGGATTGTCCTGCTCATACTCCTCGGCATCCCAACGCACGGCATTGGTACCGGCCGCATCGTCGGCGCTCCACAGCTCAACCGTCGCGCCTTCAACCGTATTGGACAGCAGGCCCTCGTACACCGCGCCCGCAGGATCGGGTGCAGCCTTGGCAGCCACATTGCGATAACGCGCCTCGAAGATCGACTGCATCTTCTCGTCCGAGATCAAGCCGTCCTTGTTGGCCTTGTAGACCTCGGAATCGGTCAGCTCGCCCCAGTTGACCGTAATACGATTCTGGCATGCGCGCTCCACCTGCTCGCAGGCAACATCGTAGGCGCATTCGGCATTGGTCAGCTTAATCGCGCGCTCCGAGCCCACACTCGTCGAAGCCGCATCATAGGCAGCGCCCACCACGGTACCCGCCGAACCGGCCGTCAGCACGCCGGCGATTGTCATAATGGAGCCCACCGCCACATCAGTGCTGTCGTGGCAGAGCTGGCGATACAGCAGATCCTCAAACGCACGCGCCTTCTCCATGGCGTCACGCAGCGCGTAAATGCACTTCCAGTCGTCCTCGGTCTTCTCGGGCTTGGCAAGCAAGCGCGTATGCTGAAGCTCATAGCCCTCGCGCTCGCCCTTCACCTTCTGCATACGGACGTTCACGTTCTCCCAGTTCTTGCTGGCATCGTTCACGCCGTAAATGCCGGTAAAGATGCCGATGCCCTGGGTCGCCGCGGGAAACGCCTGGCCGGCCGCCTTCCACGCATCGGTCTTAAAGACCTGGCCGAACATCTCGCACTCGATCTTATAGCTCTTGAGCGAACGGATCGTGCGGATGAGCTTCATATGGGCGCTCATGTCGCCGTTAAGCTTCCAGGCCATGAGCCATCCGCGAATCGTAGAGTTATTGAGGCTGTGGACTACGTTCCAGTTATCGTACAGATTGTCCAAAATGTCGCATTGCATGGCGATCGAGTTAAACAGCAGCGCCTGGTTTTTGTTGTTATTGGAGTTCTCGATAAACTCGGACTCAATGTAAGCGGTCTCGTCGCCATCGGGCGCGGCGACCTTAAAGCCCTTGACGGTATCGTCGTCAGCCGCCTTGTAGCTCAGCGAGCTGCCGAGCGCCTGGCCCAAATCGTTAAACCCGCTCGTCGACTGGCCGTTGTACTCGCTGGCCTTAATGCCCGCACACTTGTTGAGCGCCGCAGCGGTTGCGTCATTCCAGCTTCCGTATTGGTTGAGCTGGCCGATACCCATCGACTGGCCCACCAGATCCTCGGCCTGCTGGGCAATAAACTCCGCTCGCGATGCATGGTCGACGAGCTCCTTGATGGCGGCCGCATCCGCAGCGTTCGCGCCCTGGGCCGCCGCAAGTTCCTGATACCAATCCTCGCCGGTGCCGTACGCGTCCTCAAAGATCATCTTGTCCACGTTGACGCCATAGCTGTCGCCCTGCTTGGTCAGCAGCGCCGACGAGCCGCCAACCGCAGCCTTAAGCTCGGCGGCAAACTGCGCCGCCTCATTGTCCGCCTCGCCCTCGCCACTACCAGCGGCAGGAGCACGGCGAACCTTACGCGCGTTGCCTCCCTCGTCCTTGCCGTCCTCGTCCTCCTCGGCAAACGCATCGGCGACCATCTGGTCAATCGCGTCGTTAAAGGCCTCGTCGACATCATTAAACGAGTTATCCATCATATACTCGTGCCACTGCTGCACGGCATTCGAGAACTCCTGCTGGCGCTCCTCGGCCGCGGCGGAATGCTTTTTGGCCGAAGCCTTGGCGTCAAAACTCAGCATGGTCATAAGCTGGGCATTGGAGATGCGGTAGGTCTGCGGCATAAAGATTTGCTCAAAGTTGCCGCAGTTCACATAGGTCGAGTCATTCGCCTTGTTAAACTCATCGAGCAGCTTAAGGTAACCCTCGTCCACATACTCCGCCACATAGCGAACACGGGTGCCCTCGCGCGACTTTTGAGTCAGAGGAATCGTCACCGTCTTGCCATCCACGCAGTCCACGTACAGGTCGAGCGTGTCGGCGGCCTCTTCGTTTCCCACCTCGAGTGTAATATCGAACGTCCAGTAGGCGTTCTTCTTTTGCGGCAGATGATGGAAGGTCCACAGACCCTTGCCGGTGTCCTTGCCGTCCTTGACCAGGTTTTGCGTACCGCCACGATACGTCACATCAAAGTTCCAGACCGAAGCACCCGGAACATAGCGCACATAATTGCGAGCCGTTACCTCGGCAGCAGCAGCGGCAACATCGGTCGAGCCCACGCGCGCTTCGAGCGTCACACGCTCGGCGGCAAGCGTATCCTGCGGCAGGTCGTATTCAATCTTGGCACGGCCCAGCTTGTTGGTCTTGCCGGTGTACTTTGCAGCCGACGAGCCCGTCCCCACGGTGAGCTGCACGCTCTTGCCCGGCGTTGCATAAACGTAGGCCACATTGCCCAGCAGGCTGTGAACGTCGGTGCTGTCGACCTCGATGCGCGATCCGCTAACCTCGAGTGTGGTGCTCCCCAGCGGCAACGTCACCTCGCCCAGCGTAATAAGCGGCAAGACGGCATAGATGCCCGCGGCCTTAGGCTTAAAGCGCACAAGCACATCGGCGCCCATGCCCTTCTTCATATCGAGAACGAGGTTGTCGCCCTCCCAAGTTGTGTCAGCCCACATGACATCGGAGCTGGCGCCGGCTTCGCGAGCGCCTGCGGACACATCCTCGACGGCATCCTTGGCCAGCGGAATCTCAATCTTGGCAGCCTGGCTGTCCTTGAGCTCGTAATGAATGCGCAGCTCGGTCTCCACGCCAACGACCGCGGACGAATCAGCAATAACCGAGCCCGCCGTCAGCCCGCGCTCGGCACGATACGTCTCCACGTCAAACGCGGGAACGTCGAGCGTCACGTCGAGCTGTTTGCCGTCCTCGATCTTCACCTGCTTTTGCGCGATATGCTTACCCACGGTCAGCCCTAGGCGGCTAAACGTGGAATAGCTCGTTGCTTGGATGTCGTAGCTCGTCTTGTTAAAGGCGACGATGGTGTACGAACCGGCCTTAAGGCGCGGCGTCTCGGCCTTCATGATAGGCGTGGTGCCATCGTCTTCGTAACCCATCAAATAGGTGACACCGTCGGCAACTAGCTTGCCGTCGGACGTACGGAACACCAGCACGCGGTTGGCGCCCTGGTAGTCGCCCTTGGTCGTGACCGTCGCCGTGCCCCAGGGCTTCAAGTCGATATCGACCTTGCCGGCCGAAGGCTTCACCGTCGCCGTCGCCCCACCCAGCTTGAGGCTGTCTTTAGGCTCGAGCGTTATCTCCAGATCCTGGTCCGCGTCGGCAATGGCCTGCGACACCACGAGCGCTGTACCCTGGATACGGTAGTCGTTTTCCTTGTCGCCCTTGGCAGGTTTGAGCGTCTTGCCGCCGCTCTTCACCGTCAGATCGATGTTATCGAGACTATCGAGCTCAATGCGTTCGGTCTTATCCTGGCCCACAATCGGTTCAAGATAGCCCACGTTGAGCTCAATCGCGCGCGAAGCCGGAATCTTGGTAAAGTCCTCCGCCTTAATGTCTCCGATATTCCATGTGCCCGTCATCTGGTCGCCCGGGCGCGCCAGCACCATGTCATAGTAACCGCTGAGCGAAATGCGCAGGGTGGCTGCTGTCTTGGAGAGAGCGTCCGCTGTAAAGCTGCCGTCATCGCCAGCCGCCAGCGGCGTGGACTGCCCCGCCTGCACGAGTGTAGCCGTCGCGCTCTGGGGAAGTTTGCCCGTCACCTGGGCCGCCTCGCCCATCCACTCAAACGTGTAGGCAGGCTTCGAGGAATCGACGGAGTCCTTGCGATCGGCCACGGCATCGGCAAGCTTTTTGACCATCGAGGGGTTGCCAGCCGAATCGGTCGCATAGGCATAGATGGTCTGGCCTTCACTAAAGGGAATCGCATACGTTACGCCATCGATTGTCACGCGCTCATTATAGTCGCCCGGATAGCCCGCCTCACCAAACTGAAGATCGGGGTTCATCACGCGCAGGGCAACGGCATTATGGTTCGTCTCGTTTCCGTATCTCGTGTTCTCAAAAGCTCCCCACTCTATCATTTCCACGCTTTTGGGTAGCACAATCTCTTTGCCGGCAATCGCAGGATCAAGAGAGGCGAACGCGTGCGCTCCGATATATTTAACGCCGTCGCCGATCGTCACCGACGACACATGCGAGCACCCGTCAAAGGCATTGCGCTCAATCCGCTCCACCGTGCCCGGCACATTGATCTGCGTAAAGGTGAGCACTGTTGTGTCCGAGACATAGAACTGTGGCACGCCGCAATAGGCGAATGCAAGATAGTCGATAGTTTTGACCGAAGGCGGCAGCGTTGCCACCACCTTGTCGTCAAGTTGTTCACATTCCTTAAAGGCCTGCTCGGGAATCGTGGTAAAGGCCGCGTTGTTGGGCCAGGTTACCGTTTGGAGCGTCTTGCTTTTGTAGAATGCATAGCTCTTGAGCTCCTCGACCGAATCGGGCAGTGCGATCTCTTTGATGCTGCTGCCGCCCAAGCCTCCAACCGAGCGGACATGCGAATTAGGGGCGAAGGTGATCGATGTGAGCGCAGCGCTTCCCATACCCGTAAGGCTTACGACATTTTTGTCGTCGATGGTCGAGGGCACCTCCAACGTGGTAATGCCCGCGTCGCCATACTCGATAGAAATTTCGTTGGTGAGGCTATCAATCGAGAAGTAGTACTGCGCGGGGGTCTGCTCGCCGGCCACGTAGCCATCGTCGTATTCGTCCTTTACGCCCGTGGCGCCCTTCGAGGTTGTCCAGAGTTCAAGTTCCTCATTCCAGGTTGCCTCGGCACCGGAAGCCTCCTCTTGCTTCTGCTGCTCGGCGAGTTCCTTGCCCTCGACAAGATCGGTGGCGAGCGTACCCGCAGGCGTGCTCTCGGTCTGCCCAGCGCCCGTCAGGCCTGCTGCCGATGCAATCTCGGAGGCCGGGGGCGTAGGGGTGTCACCGGTATCGAGCACTGTGGGGTCGGCAGCGCCGGCATCGGGCGCGGGGTCGGCGGAAGCAGAGTCTGACGTTTGGGCGTCAGCCGAATCGGCGGGAGCGGCGTCGGCTGCTTGGCCGTTATCCGTCTGCACAAAGGTGCTATCGGTGGTGAGCACCTCAGCAAACGCGCCCACAGGCAACGAGCCCGTCACCATAGTGAGGGTCACCGCGGCAATGGTCAGGCGGCGGCAAAGCGCTCGAACAGTAGTCCACCTCATGGTCGTTCCTTTCCTGAAACCAAAAGTCATCCAGCGTAATCGTCGTCCAAAAACAAAGCGAACGGTAGGTTCATATATACGAACCTACCGTTCTACCTGCGCAAACCACCACAAAGGGGACAGGCACCTTTGTGGTGGTTCCGAACTTGGCCGGCCAGTTTGTCTCGACCTGTAACAGTTAGAGGTCAAATTCCCCGCCTGGTGTTACAGATCGAGACATTAGATTGACGGCCATTCGGTTCATCTCAATCTGTAACATCTAGAGCCGTTTTGGGCAGTCTGGTGTTACAGATTGAGATTTTGCTGAGGCCGAGAACGAGAGCCGTCACCAAGCTCTAATGCTTGCGGCGCTTGGTCGCGGCGAGGCCAGCGGCGGCTACGGTTGCGCCGGCGATGCCCAGGGCAGCGACTGTCATCGCGGTGGTATCCCCCGTGGTAGTCAGGACAGCATCGCCCTTCTTGGCCTGCGTGGTTTTCTCAACCGTCTTGGTCGTGGCGGTTGTCGTGGCCGGCTTGGCCGCGGGTTTGGTCTCGGGCTTCACCTCGGGCTTAGTCTCAGGCTTCACCTCAGGCTGCGGCGTCGGCTTGGGTTCCGGCGTAGGCTGCGGATCGGGAGTCGGCGTGGCTTCAGACGTAAAGGTCAGATCGGTGTTGAGCCACAGGGTGAAAATCCAACCGCTCTCGGGATCAACCTCACTTGCCTCGCCCACTTGATAGCCACACTCAACCCCATTGATCTTCAGCTTGGTATTGGACATAAAGTAGAAACCACGCGCCGGCTTAAAGTACAAGCCGTAACGATAGGTCACACCAGGCTTAAAGGCATCGATGTGGTTGGTGATGTTCTGGTCCCAGAACTCAACGGAATTTACGTCGCTGCCGTCGCTGCCCGTCCAGAACTCACACTGGAGAATAGAGTCGGAACCCGCCGGAGTGCCCGCCGTAAAGACCGGCTTATCGCCTGCCTTGAAGGTGGTCGTGGCGCCGTTGACCTCGATAACGTCGATGGCACGCCATTCGTCGATCGGCTGCTCGCACAGCATATTGTCAGCGTTTGGCGCGAAGACGCCGTTGTCGGTCTTGATGTGGTGCGCCCAATGACCGTTGACGTTCATCATGCAGTCATCGGCCACGGTATTGTCGCCCTTGAGCCTCAACTCAACGGAGTACATGTAGAACTTGCCCTCTTCGAAGTGTTCGATCCTCCTCGCGCCCGTCGGATACTTGGCAGGGTCGGAATACCAGAAGGCAACGGGCGTGAGCTCCGCAGGGTCGCTGCCATCCATCTCCTCCCAGCACTCATACGCGATCTCGTACTTGTCGGCATCGGCGGCCGGGATCGTCGCAGTCGCGCGCGGCGCCTCGCCGGGCGCGTAGTCGGTCTTCACGTCGTTGACGTTCAGGTTATGGAGGGCTTCGTTTTCCGACGAAGCAGGCATCGTAATTGTTTTAATAGCAGGGACATACAGGAATTCTCCGCTTAGACTCGACTTTACGGTTTCCCCGTTTACGGTAACAACGGTTTCATCGCTGAAGGAATATCCGTCTTTTGACTTCAGCATAAGAGAATACACGTACTCTTTCCCGCTTTTAAACTTTGTAATAGTCGGCAGGGAACCATGTGAGCCGTTATCGGAATACCAGGCAGCAACGGGTTCGTTGTTTTCAAATTCCTGCCAGCATTCATAAGCGATTTCGTATTTATCTGCATCGTAGTTAGGGACACCTGCCGTCGCCTGCGGACCAGTATCCAGCTGCCAATTGAAGTTCGTATTCTGAACATTGGCAAAGGAGATGGATTCCGATTCTGATTCCGCTGCCGGGATAACAAGGCACGCCCTCTCGTAGACATGGGTGCGGGTGTAGTAGTCATCCCGGATCTCGTTAATAGTGGGTTTCCCGGTCGCCTCGGTGTCTCCTTTAAAGGCGTCGTCCGGATCACCGATGATGATATTCCCGGGCTCTGTACCCGTATACGTAAGCTTGGATCCATCATAGGTGGTCGTCATCTTGGACTTATTCTCCTTGTACTCCGTAAAGTACTTCTGTTCCTCCTCCTGTCTCTGAATCTTGCTGATATCCAGGGTAAGCGTTGTTTTATTGCTCGCACTGTCATACGCCGCATGGACGATCAAGTCCCCCAGGCCGATAAAAGTCAAAGCGCTACCATCGAGAGCAGACTGGTCTCCATCTACAAGGGCAATCCCCTTCACATACTCAATCGTTTCTTCTTTCTTGATGTCGGTGTAATTGTTCCGCACCGTAGTATTGACCCTAACGCCGCTGCCGCCAACAACATCGGTCACACCGCAGGGCATGATGGCGTCATTCGCCGGCGTGGCGGCGTTGTCGCTGGGAGTATTTTGTTCAGCGGGTGCCGCATCGTTGGATTCATCGGTGGCGCCAGTCGGGGCCGTCTGCTGAGGCGCAGCGGCGGCTTGCGCCGCCGGAGCAGCATCGGTTGCAGGCGCGGTCGAAGCAGCTGGTGCGGTCGTTGCGGCCGTATCCTCCGCAACCGTCGGCGTCACCGGAGCCGCGGCAACCTCATCCGTCCCAGCGGCGGGATCGGCGCATTCCGTCGCCAGCGCCACGCTCGGCAGCAGCAACTGACCGACCATAAGCGCGCACGCGCCGACGCAAGCTATTTTGGCACCCACACAACGCCAGGTACCGTGAACCAGCGAGCAGGTGGACTCACGTTGAGCTTGCTTATCAAAGTGGCTTCCGTTCATAACGGCCTCCTTGGTCGAAAGGCTATACCACCACAAAGGTGCCTGTCCCCTTTGTGGTGGTCCTGTACAACCAAGATGCGCCAAATGACTCCGTATGCCTAGGTTCGTAGATGCGAACCTAGGCCTCTACCTGCGGAAATACAAAGAGCCGCCGCGAGGACATTTGTGCCCACGCGGCGGCTGAAAATGGCTATGAAAGCTTGCTCTAGCGGTTGCGGCGCTTGGACGCGACGAAGCCGGCGCCGATGACGGACGCACCGGCGATTCCGAGGGCCGCTGCCGCCGTCGCGGCGTTGTCGCCCGTGGCGGCCAGGGCGTCGGAAGCGTTTTTGGTGGCAGCAGTCTTGGTCGTAACGGTCTTGGTGACCGTCGTGGTGGTCTTTGCGTCCTTGTCTACGGGCTTGAGGTCAGGCTTCTGCTCGGGATTGGGCATGGGATCGGGCTCCGGAGCCGGCTCGGAGTCCGGCGTTGGGTCCGGCTCCTGCCCGTCTCCAAAATCAATCACCACATCATGGGCGACCTCGGCAGAACCGACGATATCCGAAATCGCAGACGAACCGGCAACACCGATGACCTGCCCGCTCTGGGAACTAGGCCATTGCCCCGTATCGACATCCTTTTTCACATCGCGCACGGCACCGTCCATCGGAATCGTAATCGTCGCGTTCCCTCGTAAATCGATCATCGCGGCATGGTACAGGGTCGCATTCACGACGTTGCGGTTGATCGCATAGATCCCCGCAGTCGCGCCCGAAGCCTCAATCTTCGATTTGAAAATCTGGATACGAGGCGTTTCAAACCTGGTATTTGCCTCTGCCATGATTCCAAAACTTTGATTGCGATCGGCGTCGATGCCGCTTGCGGCAGACAGGCTTCGAGACGTGAGGTTCGACTTCTCGACAAGCATCCACACCGCACCGTCTTGCGAGCGTGCGCTGATACCCGCCGAGAGCGAAGCCGCACTACCAGCCGAAAGCGTGACATCGGCTCCGTTGACGATTTTCATGAGGGTATTCTTCTTGATACCAAACGTATTGATGCACATGGAAGCCCACGAGGCATCGCCAGTCTTAATCGACAGACTGGCGCCATCGACGGTGACATCGCCGCCGTGCTCATAAGCGGAATCCGGCTCTTCCTGCTCGCCTTCCTGGGCAGCGTGTCTGTTTGGAATGTTATCAGCATGGATACCGCAGATGATCTCCATTGGACGCCAAGATCCTTCAGCCGATTTCGCCTCGATTTTGACATCAGCGCTCTTATCGATTGTCACGCTGCCGGCCGTCGCGCGAATGCCCGCCACATTTTCCGCTGCACCCGAAGCCGTCGCGTTGACGCTGACGCCGCTGATGGTCACATCGCCGCCGGTCCTGCCGTCTCCCGACGCTGCAATCACATCGTTCTGGGCCGTCGCATTCAGGGTGCCGTCGCCGGCAATGGCAAGGTTACCGTTCTTAACAGCAATGGCGCTCTGCCCGGCGTCGGCCGTGACGGTGTTGGTGCCCGTCACGCCGATGGTGAGGTTGCCCTTGGCGCCGATGGAGCCGCCGTCGTAGCCGTTGAGCTTCATGTCGTTAGCGCCATCCCAGGACCAGGTTCCCGCCTCGTCGCCGGCAGCGGTGCCCGCGTCGTACTGCGTGCCGCCCACGTTGACCCAGTCGGCGGCGAGCGCCACGCTCGGCAGCAGCAGCTGGCCGGCCATGAGCGCGCAAGCCCCCGCGCAGGCAAGCTTGGCGCCCACGCGGCGCCACGTTCCGCGGGAGAGCGCGCACGCGCGGCCGTGGTCGATTGGGTTGTCATGGATTTGCTTTCGCATATGAGCCTCCTTGTCGTAAGGGGTACTTCTGTAACACCATGTTACGGGAAGATATCCGGATCACGGGGCACAAATTCTCATGTGGCGCACCTGCCAGCGCAAAAGGCAACGAGCATGCAATTGCCAAGCGCGCCCCCCGAAAGGCCCACCCCCTACCGTCATGGTCTACAATCGAGGACACGATTATTCGTCCACCCAAAGGACCGTTCTTGACCCTGAGCAAGCCTAAAATCAACGCGCTTCTGGCACTCGCGCTCTTCACCTTCGCCTTCCTTGCCGCCGAGTTTCGCTTCGATATCAATATCGGGCTACTCGCCGGCGCCGAGCGCGTTGTGCTCGCACAGGGCTTTATTCTGGGCGCGAGCGTGCTCGGCTTTATCGGGTACGCTCCGTTGCTTGAGCACGCGCAGCACAAAGGCCAGCCTCAGGCAGTTGTCAGTGCCGCCGTCCCCATCGCCATCTTGGGGTTGACTCAGATTCAGTCCCCCACGAGCCCGCTTGCGCTCGAGATTCTGGGATGCCTCGCATTCCTCGGGCTCGGCCTGCTGGGCGCCGCCACTCACCACGCCTTTTCGCTGGCATTCCAGGATGACCCCAAGCTTGCCACCGGTGCGGGGGCAGCCTATGCCGCGGGCATCCTGATGCAGTTCGCCATCAACCTGCTCAATTGCGGCGGTATCGCAGAGCTCATCGTCCTTGGCGCAGCGACTATCGCCATCTCCGCCCTCAGCGCCACTACCCAAGCGGCAAACGAGGGCCCCAGTCCCACCATCAATCCCTTTGCCGAGCCCTCGCACGCCCTCGCCAAGCAGGCGTGCTGGAGTATCGCGCTCGTCATGATTCTCGCCTGCCTGTTCTCGACGCTCGATAACGTCGTCACGTTCTCCAACGCCCACGGCACTATCGCCGTACAGACCTGGCCGCGCCTCTTTTTGGCGGCGAGCGGTCTCGTCGCCGGTATCGTCTTTGATCTTGCCGAGCGTCGCTACATGGGCCTCATCATGCTCGGCGTCACGGTACTTTCCACCATCTCGATCTTGGCTGTGGAAGCCGGCGCCGATCCCAACCTGGGCCTTGTCGTCTTTTACCTGAGCTCGGGCTTTTTTGTCACGTTCTTTACTGCCACCTTTACACAGCTGGCACCGCGCATGCATACGCCCGCACTGTGGGCTGGCATGGGCCGCGCAGCCAACAACGTGTGCGCGTTCACTACGTCGGGCATCTCGCTGGCACTTGTGACCTCGGGCAATGTCGCCATCATCATGATCGGCGCGCTCATGCTGCTTGTGGCGGCAAGTGTGGCGTTTGTAGCTGCGGGCCTGTTCCGCCTGCCCCAAACCGAACAGGAGCGCGAACACCAGCAACGAGCCGAGAAAGCGCTCGCTGCGCCGAGCATCGAGGAGCAACGCCAGGCCTTCATCGCCAACCACGCCCTCACCCCGCGCGAAGTCGACGTGCTCATAGCCGTGACCCAGGATGAACGCCCGCTCAAGCAGATCGCCGAGGAACTCGGCATCTCGATGCGCATGGTACAGCGCCACCTGAGCTCTATCTACCAAAAGACCGACACGCAGACGCGCGCCGGTCTCACCAAGGCCTTCCCCTCCGCCTAAAACAAAAACCACCACAAAGGTGCCTGTCCCCTTTGTGGTGGTTTTGGTCGGCTAGCCTTCGAGTTGCGCCACTTTGTAGCGGTAGGCAGCGGCGATAACGTCTTTACAACCCTCGCGGCCCAGCTTGGCGCGGTTGACGACGATGTCTTTACCGCTCGTCATCTTCCACTTGCCGGCACTGTAGCGCTTATAGAACGCCTCGCGCGCCTTCTGCTGCTGCTTGACCAGCTTGGCACCCTTCTTTTTGTTGAGGCCGCGCTTCTTGCGCACGATCTCGACGCGATCCTCAAAGGGTGCGGTCACCAGCACGGCAATGTGGTTGGGGTTGTTGCGCAGCAGGTAATCGGACAGACGGCCCTCGATAATGCAGCTCTCGGTCTCGCCCAGATCCAAAATCACCTGGCTCATCTTTTGGAACAACTTGTCCGAGTACGAACGCGCATCGTAGCGGTCGGGCAGAAACGCCATGTTCTCCACGGCCAGGCGCTCGTCGTAGGCAGCCATCTTGTCGAGCGACTCGCCTGCGCGCAGCGACGCACGCACCAGCAGCTCGTTATCGTACAGCGGAATCCCCAGCTCATCGGCAAGGATACGGCCAATCTCGTGGCCCTCGGCACCAAAGTCGCGCGCGATAGTAATGACCACAGGACTCTTCTTGTTCTCCAGATCGCTCATCGCGATTCCTTTCTCTATGTGACAAAGGGGCTGTCCCTTTGTCACATTCTACGCTGCCACCATTCGCCTCTGATATGCCCTCACCAGCAGCGAGATACCAAAGTTGAGCACAAAGTACATCGCAAACACCAGGCCGTAGAGCATGAGCACCTGCGACAAGTCGATCGCGTGGGCCATCACGACATTTGCCGTGTACATGAGCTCGGCCACGTTAATACCCGAAAGATACGAGCTGTCCTTAATGACGGTCGTGCACTGGCTAAACAGCGCCGGAATGATCGTCTTAAACGTCTGCGGCAAAATGATGTAGCGCATGGTGGCAAAGAAGCCGAAGCCCTGGCTCTGCGCCGCCTCAAACTGGCCGCGCGGAATCGAGTTGAGGCCGCCGCGCACAATCTCGGCCATAACAGCGCTGGTAAACAGCGTAAAGGCAATGGTCGAAATCACAATGTCCAAACCCTGCACCGTAAAGTAGATAAACAGAATCCACAGCAGGTTCGGCGTGCAACGGAACAGCTCGATATAGGCACTCACCAAAATACGGAACGGGCGGGGCGCATAGCTCTTAACGAGCGCCAGTACCGTGCCAAAGATGAGCGAGAAAAAGATCGACAGCGCCGAGATCTCGATCGTCTTAACAAAGCCGCCCCAAATGTAGAGCAGGTTGGTCGCGTTGAAGATTTCCATGCGCTAGGCCTCCTCTACGTTGTCGAGCCCCAGCTCGGCCAGGCTCACACCGCGCGGACGCTCCTTTGAGCGGCGCTCGAGCCACTGCACCAGCATGGCGAGCGGAAAGCAGATGATGAAGTACATAAGGCAGCAGACGATGTATCCCTGCAGGTAACCGTACAGACTCACAAAGTTGTCGGAACGGTACATAAGGTCGCCGCCGGCCACAAGCGCCAGCACCGACGTGTTCTTGACCAGGTTGAGCGCCTGGTTACACAGCGGCGGCAGAATGATCTTGAACGTCTGGGGCAGCACGATGTACCAGTACGCCTGCGCACGGGTGAAGCCCTGGCTCTGGGCCGCCTCCATCTGACCGCGCGGAACCGCCTCGATACCAGTGCGGATGACCTCCGAGATGTAGGCCGCGTGATACAGGCCCACGCCCAAGAAGCCCAGCACGAACGGCGCGATGCGCACCGGCTGGTCGGCACCGGTTATGGCCTGCAAAAACTGCGGACCGGCCATGTACATAAAGAGCACCTGTACGGGCAACGGGGTGTTCTGGTAAAACTCCACGTACACGCGGCTTATGGCGCGCAGCACGCGCGAGCGAGTGGTAGAGAACACGCCCAACAGCGTGCCCAGCACCAGCGACAGAAGCAGACCGGCAACGACTACCTGCAGCGTCACGCCAAAGCCCTCCCAGAAGGGCCCCATGTTTTGAAATGTCGTCGACCAACGGTCGGCGTCAAATAATCCTTCGAGCATTTGATTCCTTCCTTGGACGATGCGCCTATACAAGACCCCAGGTCTTGACCTCTTGGTCGAGCCAGCCGTCGGCCAGGCGATCGCAGACAACCTGATCGACCACGGCCGAAAGGTCGCAGCCCTTCTTAGTCGCCACGCCGTAGCCCTGCTCGCCAAACTTGACCTCGGGCTGCAGCAGCTCGACGGTCTCGTTCATGTAGCCTGCCAGCGTAGAGCGGTCCATGGCAAAGACGTCGATATTGCCGGCGTCGAGCGAACTCTTGATGATGGGGTAGCCGCTAAAGGCCCTAAACTCGGGCTTGCAGCTAAAACCGTTGTCCTTGATCATCTGCTCGATCAGGCCCTGCGTGGTGGCACCTTGGCTCACGCCAATGACCTTGCCGTCCAGGTCCTCAATCGAGGTAAAGCCCGAACGCTTCTTGACCATGAGCCCCACGTAGTCGGTGCGATACGGCGTCGAGAAATCCCAGCTCTTCTTGCGCTCGTCGGTGATGGTGTAGGTCGCCGCGACCACATCGAGTTGGCCGTTGTCGATCAGCGGGCCGCGCGTCTTGGGCGTTACGTCGGTAAACTCGACCAGCTCCTGGGCGCGAGCATCCTTGTAGCTCACGCCAAAGACGGCGGCCGCGATCTGGTAGCACAAATCGACTTCCATGCCCTCAAAGCGACCCTTGGCGGTGTCGTAATAGCCGTAGCCGGGAACGTCCTTCTTAACGCCGGCATTCAGATGGCCACGCGACTTGATGGCCGCAAGCTTAGACCCCTTGTCGGAGCCCTCGCCGCTGGTGGAGTTGCCGCAACCGGCAAGCACGGTCCCCGTCAGCGCGAGCATGCCGGCGCCAGCCAGCTGCAAAAAGTGACGGCGCGACACGGCCGCCCTCGTCATATCCGTCATGTCCATCACCGCGCCTAGTGCAGAATCTTGGACAGGAACTCGCGGCAGCGCGGGTTCTCGGGGTTATCGAAGAAGTGCTCGGGCGTACCCTCCTCCAGGATGCGGCCGTCCTCCATAAAGATGACGCGGTCGGCCACCTGGCGCGCAAAGCCCATCTCGTGCGTCACGCAGATCATGGTGATGTCCTCCTGCGCGAGCTCAATCATAACGTCCAGGACTTCCTGGACCATCTCGGGGTCGAGCGCCGAAGTCGGCTCGTCAAACAGGATGATGGGCTGCTTGGTGCACAGGGCACGGGCGATGGCGATGCGCTGCTGCTGACCACCCGAGAGATTCTGCGGATACTCGCCGGCCTTATGCGCCATGCCGACGCGCTTGAGTGCGGCGATGGCGATCTCGGTCGCCTCCTCCTTGCTCTTCTTTTGCAGCTTGATGGGCGCGAGCGTCAGGTTGCCGAGCACCGTCATGTTGGGATACAGGTTGAACTGCTGAAACACCATGGAACTATACTTGCGAGCCATCTCCAGGTGGTTCTTTTTGGTGAGCGGCGTACCGTCGATAATGACCTCGCCCGACGTGGGCTCCTCCAGATAATCGACGCAACGGATGAGCGTCGACTTACCCGAACCGGAAGGCCCGATCATTACGAGCTTCTCGCCGCGCTTGACGGTGAGGTTGATATCTTTGAGCACATGCAGGTCGCCAAAGTACTTGTTGAGATGTTTGATCTCGATCATGTCTGCCATGAATGTCCCTTCCCTGCGTTTACACGAGTTGAACTATTGTACGGAAAGAACCACGTTTCCGCAGCCCACACTACATTCCCGTAAAGAACCCGCAATCTTCCACCCACTCATTGGGGACAGACTTAAATGAGTACCCCCCGTGGGTACTCATTTAAGTCTGTCCCCAATGAGCACCGAAAATAATACAACCGCCCTTGTTGAGCATAAGTCAGCGAAAACCCGTACACGCGAGCAAGGTGACGTGAAATGAAAGGGCGCAGACCTTATGGTCGCGCCCTTGAAATTGAACGTCAGATTGCCGTGTGTACGGGTTTGCAGCGTCGAGCCGTTACGCGGTTTGGTAAAACCGCGTAACAAATTACGCGAGTTTGGCGCCGACGATCTTTGCCGCGGCCGGCTTGTCGAAGTTGCCGCCGGTGGCCTTGCCGAGTGCGCCCATAACCTGGCCCATCTGCTTCTTGGACGTGGCGCCCAGCTCGGCGATGACCTGCTCGATCAGGGCCTCGAGCTCCTCGCCCGAAACCTGCGCGGGCAGCAGGCTCTCCAGAATCTTGACCTGCTCGGTCAGGTTGTCGGTACGCTCCTGGTCGGTGCCGGCCTTGATGGACATCTCCAGCGTCTCGCTCGTCTGCTTAATCAGACGCTTGATCATGCTATTGACGTCTTCCTCGGTCACATCGCGGCGCTCGTTAACCTCGATATTCTTCACCTCGGCCTTGACCTGGCGAATGATGGACAGGCGAACCTTGTCCTTGGCCTTCATGGCCGCGATCATTTCCTTCTGCAGCTCTTCGTTGGTCATCTGCAAATCCTCTCTAATAGCGTGGGCGGCACTCGCGCGAGCACCGCCCCATGATTACTCAGTCGTCGACGAATCGTCGGTCGAACTCTTGGTGACGCCCTTCAGGCTCACGTTATAGGGTACGTCCTTGGGCATGGGATTGACGGTGATGTCAGCATCCTTCTTGTACTGCTCTAGCCACTCGCTATACGCAGTGCTGGCCGCCTGCGTCTTCACCACGTTGGAGACGTACTTTTTGATGGCCTTGGGCACCTGGTTGATGTCATCGACCTGATTATCGACATGGAAGTAGTCGGTGCACTTGATGATGTGATAGCCGTACGTCGACTCGACCACGTCGCTCACATCGCCCTTGTTGAGCCCCTCGAGTGCCGTCTGGTAGCTGTCGACAAAGGTGGTGAGCTTGTCCCAGCCCACGTCACCCTTCTTCTCCTTGGAGCCGGTGTCGTCGGAATACTGCTTCACGGCGTCTTCAAAGCTCAGCTCGCCGGAGTTGATCTTGTTCAGGCACTCCTGCGCCTTAGCCTTGGCGGCAGCCTTGTCCTCATCGGACGCATCGGAATCAACCTTGATCAGGATGTTCGACGAGCGGCGGGCATCGTTGTACTTCGACAGGTTCTCGTTGATGTAATCGACGATCTCGCTGTCCTTGGGCTTGCTGGTGGGCGCCACGGCATCTTTGAGCTTTTGCTGCGCCAGGCTCTCCTTGAGCGAGCTCTTATAGGTGTCCTCGGTGTAGCCGTAGGTCTTAAGGGTCTTCTTAAAGGTCTTGGCGCCGCCCGCGCTCTTGCACGCGTCCTTCCAGGCTTTCTCGACCTCCTCGTCCGACACCGTCACGCCGTTCTCCTTCTGTGCCTGTTGGAGCAGAATCTGCTGCGTGTAGGAGTCGATGAGTTGCTTGCGGTACTTCTTGGGCGTGAGGTCGTTGTCGACCAGATACTGCGCCCAGTCCTTGTCCTTGGTGTAGCCGTAAGACGTGCGCATGCTCATGATCTGCTTTGTCACGGTGTCCTCGGTGAGGTTGGTGCCGTTGATAGTGGCAGCCACACCGCCGGTAAGCTTGTAGCCCGAGGTATCCTCTGCCTGCGACATAAGGCCGGAGCATGCCATGGCCGAGACGGAAAGCAGCATCGCCAGCACGCCGATGACCACCAGAACGATCTTGACGGTCTTAGACACGTACGTCTTGCGCTGCTTCTTACGAGAGCTCGACGCGGCGCGGGCCTGCTGCTCGGGCGTCGGTGCGGCCTCGGAGTTCTTTTTCTTGTTTGCCATAGTTGGCCTTTCGCATCACGAATCGAACAAACGCCATTGTGTCACAACGCAGCCCCCGCGACAAAGGGGCAACCCTGGCACTTGGGGACGTTCCTTTTCTGCCGGCAGTTAGGGACAGTCCCCAAGTGCCGGCTTTAAAAGTGGCGGCGGATGGCGTCGACCATGCCTTGGGGCGTGGTCTGGCCGAGCACATCGGCTGCGACGTCCGCGTCCATAAAGATATTCATGAGCGCTTGCAGGGCCTCGACCTGGCCGCCCGGCTCGGCAATACCCAAATTGATGACGATCTGCGCCGGCACGGGGGCACCCATGCCGGCCATAGCATTGAACGTCACGGGCGCGGCGGGCTTTACCACCGCGATATAGGGCTTGGCCACAAACCCCGGGTCGGTGTGTGGGATGGCGATGTTGGCCGCCGGCATGGCAAGGCCCGTGGGATAGGCATCCTCGCGCGTGCGGACGGCGTCGAGCCAACCGGTGCAGATGTAGCCGCGTGGGGCAAGTTCGCCTTCGAGTCGCGCAAACACCTCGGCGGGCGTCGCACACTCCCAATCAAAAAACACCAGCTCAGGCGTAAACAGTGCTTCGTTATCCGCCATACCGTCCTCCAAAGTTGCATGAGGGCCACAATGCTCAATATGATAGCGAAACGGGGTATGCAAGGTTAGCCGAGGATCCCGATGAGCTCGAGTGCGCGCGCGGGCGTCAAGCATACCTCGGGCATCGTCTCCAACATGCGTCGGTCGCTCGTGACTACGTAGTCAACATCCGCCGTATCGCCCGAGGCGATAATGAGATTGTCCTCGAGGTCCGGCATGCGCTTGCCAAGCATGCGCGCCATCTCGCACTCCGCCATCGAAAGCGGGGAAGCCGTTGCCACCTGCATCATATGCTCGACGCATGCCCATGCAGCCGGACCGAACGAAGCGTTAATCCCATTCACATTCCGTCGAGCTAGACGCCGAGGCAAGATGTAGAACACGTCCTTTGCCGTCGTTGGCGCGTACAGAAGGTCGATCTTTCCCGCTTCGGCCAGTTCAACCAATCTTCTCACGTTGTCGAATGCGCCCTCTTGCAGGTAGTAATCAAGCCAAACATTCGTGTCCACCAAGAGCCGCTTTGCCTCGATCATCGGCAATTCGCCTCGATGTCGGCAATCATCGCGTCATACATATCATCTCGTACGGCATCCCAGTCTTCCGCAGATGATCCACCTGGCGCAAAATCCGAAGCGCTTAGCCCCAACGAGGAAAAAGCTAGGCCACACCCCTGCTCGGCCAGGCTCTCCGCACGGGGCGCCTCGCGCTTATCCGCCACCATAAATCCCGGCAACGTTTGATGCTCGACAAGATAGACCCAAAGCGCACGAATAGCATCGCTCGCCCCCAATCCATTGCGAGTTAGGACCGCGTCGCCACCAGCCTTGAGCATAGGATCGATTCGCGTGTTGAGCTGCACCGTTGCTGTACCCATAGCGGCTCCTCTCTATCTGCTAGCAGTATAGCAAACATGAAAGGCCACGCAAAAGGGCCCCGCCCGCACACGGACGAGGCCCTATCAGATTTCTTGGTTCTGATGAAGCTTTTACATCTCAAGGAAACCAAGGAGACCCTTTTTCAAGCGACTAGCGCGCCGGGTCAACTGCCACCTTGCCGTTCTCCAGCACGTGGATGCGACCGTCGGCGAGCATTTGCACGACCTCGGGATACAGCACGTGCTCAATCGCGTGGATGTGCTCCTCGAGCGTGTCGACATCCCAGCCCTCCTCAACAGCCAGTGTGCGCTGGGCGATGATGGGACCGTTGTCGTAGATCTCGTTGGCAAAATGCACGGTCACGCCAGTTACCTTGACGCCGCGCGCAAAGGCATCGTCAATCGCATGCGCACCGGTAAAGCTCGGCAGCAGCGCCGGATGCAAGTTGACCACGCGGTTGGGAAACGCCGCCAGCAGCGGCGTGTGCACCATGCGCATGTAGCCGGCCATGACCACATACTCGCAGCCGCGCTCGAGAAGCTCGTGCGCGATGATCTCGTCGGCGGCAATAGGGTCGGCGTAGACATCCTTGGACAGCGTGAGCGTCTGGATGCCCGCGCGCTCAGCGCGCTGCAGGCCCTTGGCCGAAGGACGGCTCGACACCACAAGCTCAATCGAAGCGTTGAGCTTGCCGGCGGCGATCAGATCGATCAGCGCCTGCAGGTTGGTACCCGAACCGCTGATGAGCACACCGATCTTGAGCGGCTCTGCCGTATCGGTGCCGGTCGGACGGGTGTAGGGCACAAAGCCCAGGCCCTCACTAGCAGCCATCTGATCGTTAGCGCTCATCGGAGTACACGACCTTACCGGAACCCTCGACGCACTCGCCCACGCGGAACGGCTTCTCGCCCAGCGCGACCAGGGCCTCGGTAACCGCGGCCTCGTCCTCGGGGGCGACGATCAGGCACAGGCCGACGCCCATGTTGAAGGTCTTGCATGCCTCGTTGGGCGCGAGCTCGGCCTGGCGCGACACGTAGGTGATGACGGGCGGAACGTCCCAACCCATCTCGGCACCGTTGCGGGTGACCACGGCGTCGACGTCGTCGGCAAGCGCGCGGTTGAGGTTCTCGGTGATGCCGCCGCCGGTGATATGGGCAATGGCGTGAACGTTGGCGCCACCGCGGAGCAGCTCCAGAATCGGCTTGACGTAGATGCGCGTGGGGGCCAGCAGGGCGTCTGCCAGCGATGCACCACCAAGCTCCTCGAGCGGACGGCTCAGTTCCTCGGCCTTAGCGGCGGCCTCGGGCGTGCCCGGTTTGATGCCGTCGACGCCGATGACCTTGCGCACGAGCGAGTAGCCGTTGGAGTGCACGCCGGTGGAAGGCAGACCCAGGATCACATCGCCGGGGCGAACGTTCGCGGGGTCGAGCATCTTGGGACGGTCGACGACGCCCACGGTAAAGCCGGCGAGGTCGTAGTCGGCGGGAGCCATGACGCCGGGGTGCTCGGCCATCTCGCCGCCCACGAGCGCGCAGCCCGCGAGCTTGCAGCCATCGGCCACGCCCTTGATGATCTTTGCCATGTGCTCGGCCTCGATGTGACCGATGGCAACGTAGTCCAGGAAGAACAGCGGCTCGGCGCCCGAAGCCAAAATGTCGTTGACGCACATAGCGACCAGGTCCTGGCCCAC
Organism: uncultured bacterium; assembly: GCA_905214105.1. Classification (GTDB taxonomy): domain Bacteria; phylum Actinomycetota; class Coriobacteriia; order Coriobacteriales; family Coriobacteriaceae; genus Collinsella. The sequence goes on along the minus strand of CAJMKK010000002.1, from coordinate 81,477 downwards.
CGTCTCGTGACGGTCCATGATCTGGGCGAGCACGAGCTTGGTGCCCACGCCGTCGGTACCGCTGATCAGGATCGGGTCTTCCATATCCTTAAGCGCGGCAGCCGAGAACAGGCCACCGAAGCCGCCGATGCCGCCGATAACTTCGGGACGATTGGTGTCCTTGACCATCTGCTTAATCGCGTCGACGGCGCGACCGCCCTCGGCGGTATCGACGCCGGCGTCCTCGTACGTCACATGCTTGCTGTCGCTCATCTGAGCCTTCCTCTCCCACTACCGTGGCGCCGCGCGGGCGCCAAACGGTGCTCATAATTGCGTTCATTTCGGCGTGTGCCATAACAGCACCCGCCGTCATATCAACAAAACAGCAGGTAAAACCTACCAAAATATACCTGTCCCCATATGGCAGGTTTTAGGCCTCGCCGTGCTCCTCTTCCCAGCTGCGGTCGTCGTATTTCTCGACCACGGCGTCGTCGTCAAAGTACAGCGGCTTGTCCAGGTTGCGGGGCTTAAAGCCCTCCATAAACTTGTCGCGGCCAAAGCTCTCGGGAATCGCCACGGGATAGCGGCCGGTAAAGCACGCGTCGCAGTAGCCGCCCTTGGGCATGACCTTAAGCAGGCCCTCGACCGAAAGGAAGGCCAGCGAATCGGCGCCGATATACTCGCAAATCTCGTCGACCGTCTTGTTGGCGCTGATAAGCTGCGACTGCACGTCGGTATCGATACCGTAGAAGCACGGCCAGATGACCTCGGGCGAGTTGATGCGGATATGAATCTCCTTGGCGCCAGCGTTGCGTAGCATCTTGACGAGCTGCACCATAGTGGTGCCACGCACGATGGAGTCGTCGATGACGACCAGGCGCTTGCCCTCGATGTTGTCGCGCAGCGGGTTGAGCTTCATGCGCACGCCCATGGCGCGCAGCTCCTGCGTAGGCTCGATAAACGTACGACCCACGTAGCGGTTCTTGATAAGGCCCTCACCAAAGGGAATGCCACTCTCATGCGAATAGCCCTCCGCGGGCGGCAGGCCGGAGTCGGGCACGCCGATGACCAGGTCGGCCTCGACGGGCTCCTCGTGTGCCAGCTGACGACCCATGTCATAACGGCAGGCGTAGACGCTCTTGCCGTTCATGATGGAATCGGGGCGAGCGAAGTAGACCTGCTCAAAGATGCAGTTAGCAGGCTCTTCGGCGGCAGGCACGCCCTGCTCGGACACAAGGCCCTCGGCGCTGATGCGCAAAATCTCACCGGGACGGACGTCGCGGACGTACTCGGCGCCCACAATATCGAGCGCACAAGTCTCGGAGGCGACGACCCAGCCGCCGGCGCGGGTGACATGGGTGGTGGCGTCAACCGTCGCGGCGCCGTCTTGCGAGGGCAGCTGCGAAACAGAAGCGGCGTCAGCCTGATCCAGGCCCTCGTCCACGAGCTTGCCAAGCACCAGCGGGCGAATGCCGTGAGGATCGCGGAATGCGTAGAGCGCCTGCTCGTTGATGAGCGTCATGGCGTAGCCGCCGCGCACGAGCTCCATCGTCTTGCGGATACCCTCGCGTAGATGGCCTGTACGCTGAGTAAAGTAGCCGATAAGCTTGGTCGCGACCTCGGAATCCGAATTGGAGAGGAACGGCACGCCCAGCTCGATCAGCTGGCGGCGCAGCTCGTCGGTGTTGACCAGAGTGCCGTTGTGAGCAAGCGCGATAATGACGCTGTTGATGGTGGAAAGATGCGGCTGAGAGGCTTCCCAGCTCTTGGCGCCGGCAGTGCCGTAGCGCACATGACCCACGGCCAGCTGACCGGAGAGCGTCGACAGGTCGGCGTTGGAGAACACGCGGTCGAGCAGGCCCAGATCCTTGCGGACCATAACCGTGCCGCCATCACCCACGGCGATTCCCGCCGATTCCTGGCCGCGATGCTGCAGCGCGCGCAGACCAAAGTACGTCAGTCGAGCCACATCGCGATCGGGTGCCCACACACCAAAAATGCCGCATTCCTCATGCAGCTGGTCGGAGTCCGGATCATACGTCGACATGGTCTTCACCTGTCCCGCGGCACGCTCGGCCGCGTGGATGGTTTCTTGAGACATGGCATCCCCTCAGAGCCTCGTTATTTGGCGTTACCTGCCCTATTATACGCACGGCAAGACAAGCACTCCCGCGCATGAACAGCGCTTTTTAAAAGCCCACCGAGCTAATAATCCGTTTTGCAGCCAAACATTTTATTGGGCAACCGCCTCGGGGCCGACGATCCCGCATACTTCCGTTACGACGCGTCTCGCCCGCCGTTGGGGCTTGCATTGTTGCAATTGGGACGTTCGTCCTGTCTTTTGGCAGGTCGGCGGCGTATCCTTGTACCTACAGCAAAACGAGAAAGGTTATGTATGGATCGAAACGAACTCGACCCCAGCGTCCCCAGCGCCACGGAGGTCAAGAAGATCCCCCTCATCATTAAGGTGTACGCCGTCCTGTGCATCCTGTCCGGCGTGGGCACGCTCCCTTCGGTCGGCGCCTTTATGTGGCAGGTCATCACCGCGCTCATCAACGGCAACGCCGCCGCCAACCTCGGCGACAACACGCTCGTCGCAGTCGGCCTTATCGTCGCCGGCATCATGCTCTCTGCGGCAAGTGCCGTCATCCTAATCATCTTTGGCCTGGACCTTATCAAAAACCAGCGCCGCAACGCCGCCCGCCTGTCCTATATTCTCATCGCATTTACCGTCGTCGAGCTTTTGGTCGACGTGATGCTCCAGGGTATCGGGCCCTTCTTGCTGCGTCCCGCTATTCAGCTCGGCATCCTCATCGCGCTTTCGGCCACCGTCGACCCCACGCTGCGTCAGGAGCGCGAACTGCAGCGCCGCCTGCAGGAGATGCTCGACCGCGACGCCGCCGCCGAGGGCATGCTCGGCCGCGATGAAACCGGCGAGGGCTACATCAAGCTCAACTACTTCAACCTGTTCTGGGTGTTCTTTGTCTGCTGCATACTCGGCCTGATCGCCGAGGACATCTGGCACATGACGGTCGACGACCCGGGCGTCTATCAGAACCGTGCCGGCATGCTGTTTGGCCCCTTCAGCCCCATCTACGGATTTGGCGCCGTGCTCATGACCATGGTGCTTAACCGCTTCTACAAAAAGAACCCCATCATCATTTTCCTGGTGAGCGCCCTGCTCGGCGCCAGCTTTGAGGTGTTCGTGGGCTGGTTTATGCAGACCGCGTTTGGCGTGGTCTCGTGGAGCTACTCGCACATAACGCTGTTCGGTTTGCCCGATCCGCTCGTGGTCCTCACGGGCGGACGCACCTGCACGGGCTTCGCCTGCCTGTGGGGCCTGGGCGGCCTCATCTGGATCAAGCTGCTGCTGCCGAGGCTGCTTAAGCTTATCAACAAGATCCCCTGGAAGAGCCGCTACTCGGCCACCGTCATCTTTACCGTTATCATGCTGGTCGACGGCGTCATGACGCTGCAGTCGCTCGACTACTGGTACCAGCGCGTTAACGGCACGGAGCCGGACATTCCCGTCGCACAGTTCTACGGAGAGCACTTCGATAACGAGTACATGGAAAACCGCTTCCAGAGCATGACCATGAGCCCCAAGGATGCGACGCGCGTATAGCGCTCACCGCGCCCAAAACGCAAAATGCCCGCCGGTATCACATGTACCGGTGGGCATTTTTATAAACGATCCTTCTATCGACGCAATCCTCTATGCCTCGCGCTCGACCTCACTCACGCATTCGTTCTTGATGGTGCCAACGAGCGCCTGCAGTGCATCGACCACGTGTGGGCGAATGTCCCCGCCGATAAGCACGAGCATGATGTCGTCACCTACGGTAAGCTCGCCGCTTGCCAGCCACACGCGCACATAGCCGATACCCGGCATCGCGCGCGTGGCCTCGATAGCAGACCGTACCTTTTCGGCGTCGTAGTCAAAGACCATGCCGCCCACCCTGTGGCCTGGCGCCACGCCATCGGTCTCGACTCCGCGCACCTCGGCCTTGGGCGTCGCGCGCACCACACCGTTATGCGTCAGATACATCCCACAGCCTGCCGCCGAAGCATCGGCCTTGGCCTCGCGCAGCCAAGCATCAATCGAAGGCATCAATTTGCCACTCTCGAGCATCATTTCTCCCTTACCGTCGTCGAGTAGCCAATTTGGGACGGGGCCTTTTTAGCTACTCTCGAACAACTTATTCCTCGACCGGCGTGAGCACCATGACGGCGCGTGTGTTGCTCAGCGACAGCGAACGACAGGTCACGAGCGTTACAACCTTGGTTGCCGAAGCGGCACGATCGGTGGCATCACTCGCCACGGCAGAGGCACCGTCGAACATCTCGGACAGGTAGTTCTTGAGCCCGTCATCGCCCTCAAAATTGGGCGTGCGCGCCTTGGCATACGTGTCCTCGACAACTTTGGTCGCCAGTGGTCGCAGCTTATACGTAGCATCCCGTGTGATGTAATACACAAACTCGATGCTATCGAACGTCGCCTGATCAGTGGTGTCCGAAATCACGTTGAACATCGACCCATCGTTCATATGGTGGCCGTAGATCGTGGTCTGCTGGTCGACCATTCCCGGCGCGGTGTCATCGCTATCCAGGAAAATAGCACCGGACGCGTTAGATGTACCGTCAAACAGCGTGTTGAGGTATTTGGAGTTGTTGTTGGTCTGCACCACGGGATAGTTGATGTTGGTTCCCGGCACGTAAATCCAACCCACAATCTCGGGGTTCGTCTGAGCAAGCGCATCAAAGTCGATAATCGGCACGCCGCTGGCGTCCTTATCGCTTACATATTGCTTCTCGATTTTCTGATACGAATCGCTCGCCTGCTTATAGCCAATCTGGGCATTAATAAAAATAGCGGCGGCGGCGACAATCAGACCGATACCGATGATGATGAGCAGAATGGGAATAATGGAGCGGCGCTTTTTGCGCGGCGGCTCGGTGCAATCCGACGGCGCGGCATGCGATGAAGACCGGGGCGGCTTCTTAGCGGAGCTATAAGACGAAGGACGATATGCGGCCGGCGCGTCCTGTCGACGATGCGTCGCCGGTGTCACGGGGCGCGGCGCGCGCGGCTGCTGAGGAGAGGATGTCCGACCCTGCTGTGCCGCACGGGCAGCACCTGGCTTCGACGGATCGGGAATCTGAGAAGCCTTGAATCGTTTTCCCTGATAATCGGACATGGCTCTCCTTATACTGCGGTGAAACGGCGAAACGCTTAGGCGTCAGCCATCTCCTGCTTCATCTTCTCGATAACCTTGCGGTACTCGGGGTCGCAAGCACCCAGAATCTGTGTGGCATAGATGGCGGCGTTCTTGGCGCCGTTGATGGCAACGCAGGCCACGGGCACGCCCGAAGGCATCTGCACCATCGATAGCAGCGAATCCATGCCGCCCAGGTCACTCGTCTTCATAGGCACGCCGATAACCGGCAGCGGCGTAAAGGCAGCCACGACACCACCCAAGTGAGCGGCCTTGCCGGCGGCGGCGATAATCACTTTGATACCGCGATCGGCAGCAGTCGAAGCCCACTCGTGGACCTTCGCCGGTGTGCGGTGTGCGCTCGCAATGACGAGCTCATAGGGCACACCGAACGCCTCGAGCTCGGCGGTGCAGCCTTCCATAACACCCAGATCGGACTTGGAGCCCATGATGATCCCGACAACCGGCTTTTGATCTGCCATAAACAAAGACCTCCTGTTGAGAGCGGTGACGCGGCCAATCCGCGACCCTTAACTGCAAATAATTCAAGTATAGCCGCCGATGCTGATGTGTTCGGCGGGAGACGGAACGCTTTGCGAGATTAAGGCCGAAGGGTCGGAGCTTTCTACCTACATTCAAAAAGCGTGCCCACCGTCCTTGGGTGGGACGGCGGGCACGCTTGCTTAGCTGTTGCTGGGGCTACTTAGCCTTGCTGCGACGATGGAAGAAAGCGCCGATCGCGGCGATGATGGCGCCAAGACCACCGACGGTCGCGACGGTCGCCGCCGTCTGGTCTCCGGTATTGGGAATCGCCGAACCGTTCTTCTTGCTGCCCTGGGCCTTGTCGCCTGCGGGCTTGCCCGCCTGGTTGCCGCCGTTCGAGCCATTGCCGGAACCCTGGTTGCCCGAGCCGCCCTGGTTGCCGGAATCGGCATCCTTGAGGCTCTCAATGGCCAGCTTGAGCTGGCTATAGGCCGCCTGGATCTGGGTGTCGGAAGCATTCTCATCACCCAAGACGTCCTCGGCGTAGGTAATGGCATCCGTCAGGGCCTTGACAGACTCGGCCGTCTTGCCCCTGGTGTCAGTCTCCTTCGCCTGCTTGACCAGGGCCTTGAGCTGCTTCTTAGTCGGATTCTCGACCGGGACCACCGGGGTCTTCTCGAGCGCGTCGCGGGCGCTCTCGAGCGCCCTGAGCGCCTGGTCGACCTCGTCCTGCGTGGCATCCTCGTCGCTCAAGATGGCGCGGGCGCTCGCCAGGGCGTTCTCGAGCGCCGTCCAGGAGGCCTCGGTGTAGTCGCCGGCCTTGAGGTCGCCGGCGGCAAGCTCGGCATCAACCTTTTCGATCGCGGCAGTGAGATCATCCTTCGCCACCGGATCGGGGACGGCCGTACCGTAGAACTTGAGCTCCGCCATGCTGCAGTAGGCATCAACGTCGCCCCCGCCGGCGTGAATCACCTTGACGGTCACGTAGCGACCGCGCGCGGCGCCAAAGCTCATCTGTTTCCAGTCGCCACGGTCGGTGAGCACGCGGCCATCGTTGTCGAAGGCGAACGTACCCATCGACGCGGCGGTGCCCTTCTCATAACCGTCGGCAGTGTCGGAGACCAGTATCTCGGCCTCGAAGATATCGCCGTTAGTGCCGCCGTCCTGGCGCGGCAGGAATGTAACGTCGGTGAGATCGTAGTCGCGGCCCAGGTCGACACTCAGATACTGGGGCATACCGGTCCCATGGGCCCAGTCGCTGTGCCAAAGCGTCCGCTCGTCGCCGTCGAGAGCGTTGACGGCGTTGCTGCCCTCGTAGTCGGCCTCACTCGAGAAGCCGGCCACCTTGACGTTCTTGCGGTTCTCGGGCGTGTTGATGAGAATCTTCTCATCAACAGGGCGCATCTTGAGGCCGTCGATTGCCTTCTCGATCTTGGCTGTGGCGTCTGCGACATCCTTCTTGCTATAGCTGCCCTGGCCACTGTCGAGGAGCTTCTGAGCCGCCTCGACCGCAGTGGTGAGAGCTGCATAGGAATCCTTGGTGTAGACGGACTCGCTGTAGCCCGCGGCCTTGGAAAGCGCTGCTACGAGCGCAGAGGTATCGACACCAGCCTTGACCTCGACCTCATAGGATGCGGTCTTGGAGGGGTCGAGTACCGACGCCACCGTGATCTTTGCCTTGCCGGCCTTGTTGGCACGCAGGTAGTAGCTCACGCTATCGCCAGCCTGAACAGCGGAGACGCTTACCACAGAGGGGTCGGAGCTCTCGACCGTCACATAGGGGTAGCCAGCGCTCTCAGGCGTAGCCTTGGCGTCGACGGGCGTAATGTCGCCTTCAAAGAACTCGGTCTGGTTCTTGCCTAGCTCGACACCCTCGATGGCCTCGACACCCTGCGTGTAGTTGAAGTTGACCTCACGCAGTGTGAGCATCTGGTCACCCGATGCCTCAAGCGGCGTGACCTCGACCTTGGTCGCCTTCTTGCCCTTGTTCTCGGCAGAGAGGTCAAAGGCGTAGCGAGCAAGGAAGGAATCGTACTCCCCGCCCGCGAACTCTTGGGTCGAGCCATCCTCGAACGTCACGACAGCCTTGATCTTCTGCACGGTTCCGTTGCCACCGTTGCGGTTAACGACCTCGACACTATCGAGTTTCGACGGCGTCTTAAATGCGAATGTCATCGTGGTGGGAAGCTTCACGTAACTCGGAAGCTTACCCTCGCTGTCCCAGTTGCCGCTCCAGTTCCATAGGAACTCAAAGCCGTTGTCGCCCTCGTTATTATCGAACAGCGCGTTATAGCTCTTCTGCTGGATAAGTTTCTCGACGTTGGTCCCGTCGTCGGTCGTGAGCTCATCGTTGGTCATCGTGATGTTGAAGGCGTCCTGACCGTACTCGGCGACCGTTGGCTGAGGAACATCCGGCATCGTCACCGTGCCGTCGCTCGCAAACTCAAGTGCGTCGCATGCCGGACCGATGAGCCAAGATGTCGAGGGCAGTTCGACCTTGCCGGCGGTCTTGGCCTTGAGCTTGAAACTCGCCACCGCGCCGGTACCGTTGTAGAGCTTGCCATCGCCGCGGTTGGCAAAGGCGAGATTGATAGTCTGCGTTCTGTCCGCGAACTGGACCTTCTCGCGAGACAGGTTCTCCATGCCGGCAGTCGAGCCGTCCTGCGCGATGCTCTCGGACACAAACTCGAACTGGTCGCTCTTGAAGTTGACGAGAGCGCCTAGGGCGTTGACGTTCTTGGCGTCGGCCGCATAGACATCAACGGTGATCTCATCACCGGCCTCGACCTCGGTCTTGCTCGGAATCACCGCGAGCGAACCTGCGACCTTTCCCTTTTGTTTAGTGCCGCCGTCAAGACCCGCCATGGTGAACGAGTAATCGTAGACGTCGTAAACGCCGTTATCGTTGAGGTCGGCGAAGTGGTCGCGGATCTGCGAACCGAACGTCGGGGTATCGGGCTCGCGATTCTCGAGGCCCAGATAGTTCTTCATGTTGGAGTAGTCTCCGTCGGAGATCGTGGCCTTGTTGAGGTTGGAGCCCACGGCGAAGCCATCCGTGCCGTCGGTCTTGTAGATGGCAATCTCGGACGCGGAGAAGAAATTGCCGACCGAGGCGAGCGGTGTCATGCGCACGTAACGGGCGGCCACGGTGCCGTCAAACGCTACCGTCTTACAATCAGCGGAACGTGCCCAATCGACCTCCTGGCTCGTCCAGTGGACGCCATCGAGACTCGTCTCAACACGCATCTTGGTCACAGTGCCGTTGCCGGCGTCATCGCGCGGATAGTACTCGAGCTTATCGAGCTTGTAAGCGCGTCCATAGTCAACGGTAAGCGCCTTGCCCAGATCGTTGCCACCGGAGTGGAAACCGCCGTCGCCCGACTGGAACTCATGGTCGAAGGCGAGCTCGGCCTTATGGCTGCCGTAAAGTGAGCCCTCCCAGGTGATTTGCTCGGCGTCGGGGACGTTCCGCCACGGATCGAGTGCGGAGTTCGCCTCGAGCACATCGCTCCAGGCGGAGTAGCCCTCGGCGTTGCGCGAACGAATCTGGTAGGTGTGCTTGCTATTGTAGGCGAGGTCGGTGTGCGTGAACTCGGCCGCATCACCCACGGCGAACACGGTGCCGTCGACCTTAAGGTCGTAGGAGGTAGCACCATCGACCTTTCCCCAGGTGAGCTTGATGCTCGTTGGGGTCGTGACGTCCTCGGGGGCAGCAAGGTTCGTGGGTGCGGAGAGGCTCTCGTTGAGGCGATCGGCTGTGAGCGTGGCGTCGGCGTTCACGAAACCGCCCAGCTCGAGCGTCTGCGCCGCCGCAGCAACATCGGTCTTCGCGAACTTGACGTAGACCTTGGGGTTCGTGGTGATCTTGGTGTTGTTAAAGCTCTCGCCCCGCTCGGCCTCGGTGCCGTCCACATCGCTGCCGTAGTGGTTGAGGTTAGGGGTCTCGCTGTAGAAGTAGACCGCCTGGCCGGCCTCGGGGGTCGCGGTGTCAAAGGTCTCCTGCGAGTCGACCTCAACCACGTTGAGCGCGGATCCGCCGTTCTTGGCGACGACGCTCATGGGCTTGGCGGACACGTTGGCCACGAAGGTCGTGGTGCGATTGGAGTCGTAGCCGTTGTAGCCACCCTGCGAGGCTTCGGCGGTAAAGGTCGCGGTGCCGCCTGCGGCCTTGGATCTGTAGACGGTGCTCACATGCTCACCGTAGGAGATATTGTCGATCGTACCGTAGGAATCGTCCTCAGTCGTGTTGTTCTCGATGGAGGAGCCGTCGTCCTCGTACTGCGTAAAGGTGCCGTCGCCCTCGGTGGCGAAGAACTCGACGATACGCTGGCTGCGGTCGGTACCCTTGGTGTTGGTGTCGCTCACGGCCTCGGGGTTGTTGTTCTCGGCGTACATCGGCACGATAGCGTTGGCCTTCACAAACAGCGGCAGCTTCCAAAGCGGAGCCTCGTAGTTGTTGAGAACCTGGCCGCCGCGATACTGCTTACCCGAGAAGTAATCGATCCAGATGGTGGGATTCTCGTCGGTGCCGTAGTTGGGGAGGTAAATCCCATTGCGAATGTCGTTGCCGTTCTCGTCTGCCTGGGTATCCTGATACACCGGTGCCACTAGGAAGTTCTCACCGAACATATACTGGTACTGCGTCGAGGTGCTTGCGGCGTACTCGGAGTTATCGGAAAGCAGCATGGCGCGGATCATGGGCAGGCCGGCATCGCCGTTACCCGTGTCGATGTTGGCCGCCGAGGCCGCGCTCGTGTAGATATAGGGCATGAGCTGCGCCTTGAGCTTGAGGTAGAAGCGCGAGATGCCTGTGTAGGGATCGCCGTGCGTCATGGGCGATTTACGGTAGGTGCCCCAACCGTCCATGTCGAGCATAGAGGGCGTGAACGTCTTCCACTGGTAGTCACGCGCAGAGATGATGGGGTCGCCGCCAAAAATGCCATCCATGTCGGAGCCGATGTTGGGGTTGCCCGAAAGACTCTGACCGATATACGTGGGGATATGGAAGCGAATGTACTCCCAGTTACCGCCATACTGGTCGCCGGTCCAAATGCCACCAAAGCGCTGCGTGCCGGCCCAACCATCGAGCGTGATGATGTTGGGGCGCTTGTTAGCGCCGGTCGTCACCGTGTCATAAGCTGTCTTGATGCCATTAAGACCAAAGGAGTAGCCAGATCCAACCCAGGCAACGTCGGTCTTAAGGGTAGTGATGCCTCCCGTCTTGACCTCGGCGTCGAAGTCGCGAAGCAGATGCCACGGGGTCTCAGGGTTGCTGTCGGGCTCAAGGTTGGACTGGGTCCACAAGCCCGTGCTCACACCCTTTGAGTTGGCATACTCGGTGAACTTCTTAAGGTTGTCGACGTTGGCACGCACAGCGTTAAGACGGTCGGCCGAGCTCGCTCCGTCGGAGTTGACGCCGCCGGTCTTGTAGTAACCGTTCTGGCCATAGCCGGCGCCGTAGCCGTCGTTCGGCAGGAACCAGCCGAGCGGCATGTCGCTGTCCTCGTAGTCATCGATAACCTGCCGAGCAGAGAACTGGCGGTCGAAATCGGTCGCTTTCATGTTCTCGGTATCAACCGTAGGGCCCTCACCGTTGAGCGTCTCGGCCGCAAGTGTGCCGTCGAGCTTGTAGCCCGTCGACATGCCAGACTCGTACTTAACGTCGCCCTTCTCGCTCGAGGACTTGCTGCCCTTGGTCTCCCACTTCTTTTGACCCGAGGTCGTTGACCAGCCATCACGGTTATAGGCATTAAGATGACCAAGGTAGAACCCGTACTCGGGCAGCAGTACCGGGTTACCGGTCACCTTGTAGTAGTCCTGCAGCATCTCAGTTGCCACGTTCGAAGCTCCCTCGTTGGTCGCCACGAAGTAGTAGGCATCAAACTCATTCTCGCTGTGCAAAGTCGTGACCGTCGATGAGTCCGTGGAACCGAAGTCGTAGGAACCCTCTGCAAACGTGTTTCGGAGCACGCCGTAGCCGTCACTCGTCCAATAAAACGGGTTGGGCGAGGCAACGCCGCCATCGGTCCAGTTGTTCGTGTTGGAGATGGCGATGGTCTGGTTGGTGTGCAGGAAGCGTCCGTTCTGGGTGCCGCCGCCAAAGAAGTTCTCGGACTTCTCCTTGGCGAGCGTCTGGACGGTACCCTTCTTATCAAGGTCGAGGGACGCGGACTCGGAAACCACGACACGGTCGCCTGACTTGATACTCATCTTGCCAGTCGCCTTGTCCAGGATCACGGTCGCCTTTCCGCCGGTGATCTCGATAGTGTCGCCCTTGTCGGCAACCGTCGCACTCGGCTTGCTGTAGGTGTCCGAGGTATCGGGCTGAGCCTGGATCTTAGCCGTGTGGGACTTACTGCGCGGCGTGGCGTACTCGGAAAACTCACCCTTGGGGTCGACGTTATAACGGAAAATACCGTCCTCGAGGAACGTAATACGGCCCTTGATGCCGTCAGCGAAATCGATGTCGACGACATTCGAGGCAGACTGGGACACGGTCGCCGAGTCGACGCCCTTGAGTGGCGTGGCAATCGCCTGCTGGGGATTGGCAAACACGAGCGTCGCTGCAGTGGCAACGAGGACCGCGCTTCCCTTCACCCACCGTTTCGTAAAAATGGAATTCCTGCGCATCTGGTCTCCTTTCTTCCGACATGCTGAGGTGCCGAGGACGCCCCCCCCCCCGGCAGCATGGGAAAACGTATCAAACGGAGATGTTCGGTACATTCCGCACAATGGGGGCCACCCGTTACCAAGGGGCCAACTGGTAGTAACCAGATAGCCACCTACTAGGTCATATCAACATATGGGAGCACTTGCGCACCCAAGTTCGGAATTCTCCCAGCGGCAGCAAAATAAGCGTCAACGGCAAGGTGGGCTTAATAAGCCATACCAATTGGTTCTTCAGTCAAATACCAATCTAGCAAAAATGTACTGTTTATCTGGTATTACACAGACCATACCTTTCCCTCGGGAACTGGGCTTCGCGAAGTTTCCCGAGGGAAAGGCTCAGCCACCATCCTGCAACCTACCGGGGATTGCCATGACGTACGTTGGCTGATTTGGTTTGGAATGAGATGTTGACGGTGGCTGATGGGCACAATTGCCCCGGATGCATTTCATGATGCACCTAAATGTCTGCCTTCATCCTTATAGATTGTCCAGGTAGTCGTCGGCATCATAGGTAAGGCTGTAGGCTTTATTCAGGATGCGTACGAGCTCCTGAGCATCGTGCTCGCCGAGCGCTGAGAGCTGCTTCGAGAGCGATGCCACACTCTCGGCATTTTTTTTCGCCGCGAAATCACGGCCTTCCTCGGTAATGCTCACCAGCACACGCCGACGATCGTTTGGATCGGTCCTGCGCTGAACGTAACCCTTGCTCTCGAGTGAATCCAAGATATGCGACATGCGCGCACGGGAGAATTTCAGCTTCTTGGCAATCTCGGAGGGAATGACATCACCGTCAATACCCGATAGATACTGTAAAACCGGTGCCTCGCCCACACTGGCGCCGCCGGCAGCACTCAAGGATCCCTTGGCAAGGGAACGTGAGTACACAATCAGTTTTCGAGCGACGTCATCGTAATCCACTGGGGATATTGTCCTTTGCAACTCTAGAAGGGCCATAAAACCGTCATTTGCCGTACATTAGTTAACATTCGCAACAATTATTTATGATACCCCAACGCGGAAGTCTATTGCTCGTCCTTCTTGCGTCGCATAAGCTCCTCAACGTCGATACCCGCGGCCTCGAGCATGCGCTCGACATTCTTTTTGGCGTTGGTCGTGCCAACCTTAAGCACGATCGAAAGCGGAGTGCCCACCACCAGGCACACGATGCCCACGGGGACACCCCAGCCGGGGCCTCCCTGCATACCCCACATCCCCATCAAAAAGCCAATCGCCACGAGCGAATAGCCCAGGCGCAGCCAAACGTTGAGCCGCTGAATAGCATCGGTCTGCATCTTTGCCTCGCGAATCAAGTCGTCGCGCGAAAGGTCGTGTCCATGTTTCTCGTGCATATGGTCCTCCTCGTGCAAAGTGTGCATCATGCGCAAGTGCATCGTTTATCGAATACGTCATCTTTCAAGAGCAATATAGCGGGTGTCGTGTAGGCGATGGAGGTCGCTGGCCATATTGCCCTTGAAGGGCGGCGTAAAATCAGAAGGCCGTGCGGTTGAGGCCGCACGGCCTTGCAGGGGGCCAGGGGATGATGACTAGTAGCTCAGTGCCGGGTCGAAGAAGCCAATGAGAACGCCCACAAATGCGATCACGACGAGAATCAGCATCATAACGATGGGGTTGACCTTCTTCTTGGTCATCATGTACCAGCAGAAGATGATGAAGATCATGGGCAGCAGGTGCGGATAGATGCCATCGAGCGTGTCCTGGAACTTACCGCCGCCGGGCAGCACCAGGTTGGGGCTGCAGGTGATGGAGACCCAAGTTGCGCCCACGGCACCGATGACCATGGTACCGACCATCACGATGGAATCACGAAGAGCCTTTGCCTTGGGGCCGACGAGGGCCTCGACTGCCTTGCCGCCGAGCTCATAGCCCTGGTTGTAGGCAAAGCGCATGCCGAGGAACATGAGCAGGTTCCACACGACGATATAGAAGATAGCGCCGAGCGGGGAGCCGCCGGTCGAGAGACCGAGGGCGATACCGAGCAGGATCGGGATCAGGGTACCGACGATCAGCGAGTCGCCAAGGCCGGCGAGCGGGCCCATGAGGCCGGCGCGGATGCCGTTGATGGCGTCGTCGTCGATGGCCTCGCCGTTTGCGCGAGCCTCCTCGAGGCCGGCGGTGACGCCGACAATCATGGTGCCGATCTGCGGCTCGGTGTTGAAGAACGCGGAGTAGGTCTGAAGGGCCTGCTTCTGCTCCTCGGGCGTGTCGTAGAGTTCCTCGACAATCGGAAGCATGGCGCACAGGTAACCGAAGGTCTGCATGTGCTCCTGCGAGAAGCAGGTCAGGTTGCCATAGGACCAGTTACGGAACGACTTGGCAAGCGTTTTCTTAGAGAGCTTTTTCTTCTCTGCCATTAGATGTCCTCCTCTTCCTCATCATCGGAGCCCGAGGCGATAGCTGCCTTGGGGGCGTTTGCGAGGTCGATCTTGAGCGAAGCGATCTCATAGTTGATCAGGGCGAAGAAGCAGCCGATGCCGGCAGCGGCGATCAGGTTGCAGCCCATAACAGCGGACAGGGTGAAGCCGAAGAAGAACGTCAGGAAGTCCGTGGGCTTAGAGATGACCTGCTTGAGCAGGATGGCGATACCGACGGTAGGCAGCAGCGAGCCGACGGTGAACAGCGTCTTCATCGCGATGCCGTCCATGGGCATGTAGGTCTTCATGAGGTCGACCATAGCGGTGCCGCCCATGGTGATGATGAACGTCGGGAGGAACGAGCAGACGATGTGACCGATCCAAGGCAGAACGTTGTTGACCAGGTAGAGCTTGTGGAGATCGCCCTTCTCGAGCCATTTCCAGCCCATGCCCTGCCACACCAGGTTGATGGTGGCGGTGCCATAGAAGAGCACAGTGCCGAGCGTGCCGACGGCGGCACCGAGGGATGCGGCCATGCCGGCAGCCTCAGCGGAAGCGGGATCGATGCCCGAGTTCTTGATGGCGAGGATCGCCAGCGGGATGCCGATATAGGACACGGCGCGGACGTCGGCGGAGACGGTTCCGCCGGGGGTCACGAGAGCGATGTAGACAACCTGGATGGCAGCGCCGACGAGGATGCCCGTCTGCATATCACCCATGATGATGCCGACGATGAGGCCGGCGACCAGAGGACGACCCAGAGTGTAGTTGCCGATCGTCGTGCCGCCCATGCCAGGCAGTGATGCCAGGCAGGCGAACAGGCCGAACAGCGCGGCTTGGAATGCATTGATTGCCATGCTTTCCCCTTTCTTTATTCCTCAGCCCCTTTCCCCAGGGCTGTAGGTACCAAAATGCAGCTGGCGCCTAACTAGAAGCCAAACTGACCGCGGAACTTGGGCCACTCACCAATGGATTTCTCCTTGATAAGGGCGAACTCGACCGTGTAGCCGGCGTTGGTGAGATCCTCGAGCGCCTGGGCCTCTTCCTGCGTGATCGACTGGTTGTTGCCGAGCTTGGTGGCGCCGGGACGGTCGTTGCAGGGGCCGACGATGATATGGCGCATACCCGGATCGAACCCGAAGTCGACGAGAAGCTCCTTCATGTCCTGCGGGTTCTTGGTAATCAGGAAGTACTTGGTCGGAGACTTGATAACCTTCTCGGAGACCTCCTTGAAGTGCTCCTTGGTCCACACGAACGTCTTCTTGCCCGAGGCACTCTTGTAGGCCTCCTTGAGCACGGGATTGGACGCCGCGGCGTCGTTGACGGCGATAAGACCGTCGCAGGGATACTCGAGGGCCCAACGGGTAACGGTCTGTCCATGGATCATACGGTCGTCAATGCGGATGAACGAAATCATGCGTTCTCCCTTTCCTTATCACCGGGGGTCTTTCCTCTTAACCCCCGCTCCATCACAAAAATTGGGGCGGATGCCCTGCCTAGATGTCGTCGTCCTCGTCGTCGGCGTCATCGGTCGGGACAACGAGCTCGGATATACCGTTCTTGCCCTCCTGCAGCATCATCTGCTTGAGGGAATCCAGGTCCATGGTGGCAAGCCCCATCATGGCGGTCATAGCCATGGGCAGATTCATACCGCCGAAGGCAATGGTGTGGGCGAGCAGGCCCTTCTCGGCCAGCGTGTTCATGGCATTGGTGAGCGGCGATCCGCCCAGGATGTCACCGAGCAGGACAACCTCGTCATCGGCGGTAACAGGAGCGAGCATCGCCTTGACGTTCTCGACATACTCGTCAGCGCCCATGCCGTCCACGAGACTCGTCGACAAGATGTTCAGGGCGTCATTGCCGAGCATCTTGAGGACACTGTGCAGTCCGGGAGCGAGCGTTCCGTGACTGACCATTACCAGATACCGCATGCGGTCTCCTCTCGACCTGCCGTGTGTCGCACGGCTTTGCTTTTTGCCGAGATTATTGTTGCGCTGGGTCATGTTCGGTACAAGAAAATAGTTGCGAACGGCAACTATTCATCGGTTAACGGTAGCAACTATTTTTGTGCCTAAATTATTTTTTCTTCCAATTATTTTTAAAATAGCAGGTAGATTGCCTGGTAAATGTTTTATGTTCCTTATGTACCATACATACCGACAAGAATCGGGCCTGACATCACCGGTTTGTCCCGCAGTGTCAGACCATGTCACGTATGCTCACGACATGGAGGTACCCCATGGACATGATCTCGTTTCTCGCCTCCGAACCCTTCGATCGCGGCGGTGATACGCCGCTCTATGTCCAACTTAAACATCGAATCGCCCTGCTTATCGCCAGCCAGGCGTTCGACACCAAGACGCCGCTGCCACGCGAGCTCGAAATCTGTGAGCGGCTGGGGTTATCGCGCGCGACTGTGCGCCGTTGCTTTCAGGATCTCGTCATCGAGGGGCGCGTGGTGCGCAAGCGCGGCCAGGGCACGTTCATCAAGCCCCAAACCTCAGCACCCGGCATCGACCTGGCCCTGAATTTCAGCGCGCGGATGCGCGAAGCGGGACGGGTTCCGAGCTCGCAGATTCTCGCCTTTTCAAGCATACCGGCCGTCCGCGGCATCGCCTCTGGGCTCAAAGTGCCCGAAGGGACACCCGTCTGGGAGATTCGCCGCCTGTGTCTCGCCAACGACAAACCCATGGAGCTCAACTACGTCTATATCCCCGTGTCACTTTGCCCCGAGCTCACACGCAAAGACGTGGATGGCTCGCTCTACGCCTACATCGCGGAAAAGACCGGCATCCTGCCCGCAAGCGTCGATGCCGTCTACGAGGCGGTCAACCTCGACAAGCATGAGGCGCGCCTTTTGGGACAGAACACCGGTAAGGCGGCGATGCGCATCGTGCGTTCGACCTACGACAAGACGGGGACCCCGTTCGAGGTAGGCGTGCTCATCAGCTGCGACGGTCAGGCAAAGCTGCACGTGCACATCGCCGCCGACAAAACAACCTTCACCGCCACAGCCCAATAAATCCAAAACGTGGGCTCCGCCGTTCGAACGAACGGCGGAGCCCACACTCACTTTTTATTCAGCCCTAGTCATCGCGCAAAGCCCCTTCGGCAGCACACGGTGCAGCCGAGTCACCGTAGGCCGGGGCGGGAGGCGGTCCTTTCTCTCGGAAAACTTCGCGAAGCCCAGTTTCCGAGAGAAAGTGTCCGGCTGCCGCCCCGGCCGGCCAGGTCAACTACACCGTGTGCTGCGGCAGGTCCTGCAGGGCGATGACGTCCATGCCCATGTCGTTGGCGCTGCCGTGACCCTGCTGGTCCTCACGCACGGCCTCGATGGCGCTCACGTACGTGTTGGCCGCAGACATCGCCGTCACGCAGGTCACGCCGCGACGCACGGCCTCGGTACGTAGCAGGTAGCCATCGCCACGCGAGCCCGGACCATACGGCGTGTTGATGATCACCGCGATCTTGCCATCGGCGATGAGGTCACCGATGTTGGGACGCTCGCCGTCATGCGGGCCGCTGATCTTCTCCACGACCTCGCAGGTCACGTTGCCGCCGCGCAGCACGCGCGCCGTGCCCTCGGTGGAGCAGATATCAAAGCCCAGGTAGCGAAGGATACGCGCAACCGAAAGGATATGACGCTTGTCGCGGTCGCACACGCTGATGAACACCTTGCCGGCGCTCGGGTCGGGCAGCTTGTAGTCAATCGCCAGCTGCGTCTTGGCGTATGCCTCGGGATAGCTCTTGGCGATACCCATGACCTCGCCCGTCGACTTCATCTCGGGCCCCAGGATAACGTCGGCACCGGGGAAACGCCCCCAGGGCATAACGGCTTCCTTCATGCAGAACCAATCGAGCTGACGCTCGTCGCTCGGCAGGCCCAGGCTGGCGATGGAATCGCCTGCCATGATACGCGCCGCGCACTTGGCCAGCGGCACGCCGGTGGCCTTGGAGATAAACGGCACGGTGCGGCTGGCACGCGGGTTGGCCTCGATCACGTAAACGGTCTCGCCCTTGATGGCGTACTGCACGTTGACCAGGCCGCGTACGCCCAGCGCCATCGCGATGCGGCGCGTGGTCTCGCGAAGCTTTGCCTGCAGGCTCTCGCTAAAGCTGAACGGCGGGATGCAGGTCGCAGAGTCGCCGGAGTGAATACCGGCCTCCTCGATATGCTCCAGAATGCCGCCGATGTAGACCTCCTCGCCATCGCACAGGGCGTCGACATCGGACTCGATCGCACCCTCCAGGAAGCGGTCCAGATACACCGGGTAGTCGGGGCTGATGCGCGCGGCCTCGGCCATGTAATCGCGCAGATGCTCGGCATCGTAGGCGATCATCATGCCGCGGCCGCCCAGCACGTAGCTCGGACGCACCAGCAGCGGGTAGCCGATATGCGCGGCCACGGCCTCGGCCTCCTCAAACGAGGTTGCCTGGCCCGCCGGCGGATACATAATGCCCAGCTTGTCGAGCAGGGCGGCAAAGCGCTCGCGGTCCTCGGCAAAGTCGATGGCATCGGGCTTGGTGCCCATGATGTTCACGCCGCTCTCCTCGAGCATGCGCGCCAGCTTAAGCGGAGTCTGGCCGCCGAGCGTCACCACGACGCCGTCGGGTCGCTCAACATCGATGACATCCATGACGTCCTCGTAGGTGAGCGGCTCAAAGTAAAGGCGGTCGGACGTGTCGTAGTCGGTCGAAACGGTCTCGGGGTTGCAGTTGACCATGATGGTCTCAAAGCCGCGCGCCGCCAGCGCGTAGCTCGCGTGCACGCAACAGTAATCGAACTCGATACCCTGGCCAATGCGGTTGGGGCCGGCGCCCAGGATCATCGCCTTGGGCTTGTCCGCCGGCGTGGTTTCGTCGGGAGCCACGCACTTCTTGGCATCCGGGCTCGTGCGGTAGATGTTCTCGTACGTCTTGTAGTGGTACTCCGTGGCGCTCGAGAACTCCGCAGCGCAGGTATCGACCGTCTTCATGCTGGGAACCACGCCCAGACCCTTGCGATAGGCGCGCACAAAGCGCTCGTCCGAGCCGGTCAGCGCGGCGATCTCGGCGTCGCTCGTACCGTACTGCTTGAGCAGGCGCATCGCGTCGGCGTCGATATCCTCCACACGCAGGCCGCGGATGCTCTCCTGGACCTGCACCATATCGTTGATACGGTTGAGGTACCACGGATCGATACCGCAGATGGCATGGATGCGAGCGATGTCCCAGCCACGGCGCAGGGCCTCGACCACAAAGAAGATGCGATGCTCGGTCGGGGTTGCCACGGCCTGAGCAAGCTCGCCGTCGCTCAGCTTATCGGCACCTTCCTTGCCGCCGGCGCAAATGCCCTGGTGGCCGTCCTCCAGCGAGCGCATAGCCTTGCCAAAGGCCTCCTCAAAGGTGCGGCCGATCGCCATGATCTCGCCCACGGCCTTCATGCGCGTGGTGAGCGTGGGGTCGGTACCCTTAAACTTCTCGAAGGCAAAGCGCGGCACCTTGACCACACAGTAGTCGATCGTGGGCTCAAAGCAGGCGGGCGTAGCCTTGGTGATGTCGTTGACGATCTCGTCGAGCGTGTAGCCCACAGCCAGGCGCGCGGCGGCCTTGGCGATGGGGAAGCCCGTGGCCTTGGAGGCCAGTGCGGACGAGCGGCTCACGCGCGGGTTCATCTCGATGACGATCAAGCGACCGGTGTTGGGGTTCACGGCAAACTGCACGTTGGAGCCACCGGTCTCGACGCCGATCTTCTCCAGAATGGCGAGCGAGGCCACGCGCATGCGCTGATACTCAAGGTCGGAGAGCGTCTGCGCCGGCGCCACGGTGATGGAGTCGCCGGTGTGCACGCCCATGGGGTCGAGATTCTCGATGGAGCACACGATGATGCCGTTGCCGGCGTGGTCACGCATGACCTCCATCTCATACTCTTTCCAACCCTCGATGGACTCCTCGACCAGCACCTCGTGGGCAGGCGAGAGCTCAAGACCCTGGCTCACGATGGAGACGAGCTCCTCGTGGGTATGTGCGATGCCGCCGCCGGCGCCACCGAGGGTAAAGCTCGGACGCAGCACGCAGGGATAGCCCACGCGTTCGGCGATGGCCTCGGCGTCAGTCACGCTGTAGGCATAGCCCGAGCGCGCGACCTCCAGGCCAATCTCGGCCATGGCCTCGTTAAAGAGTTTGCGGTCCTCGCCACGCTCGATAGCGGCCAGGTCGCAGCCGATCATCTCGACGCCATACTTGTCGAGCGTGCCGTCTTTCGCCAGCTCGACGGCGGCGTTCAGACCGGTCTGGCCGCCCAGCGTGGGCAGCAGCGCGTCCGGGCGCTCTTTCTTGATTACGCGCTCGATAAACTCGGCGGTGATGGGCTCGACATAGGTACGGTCGGCAAGACCCGGGTCGGTCATGATGGTCGCCGGATTGGAGTTGACCAGGATGACCTCAAAGCCATCCTCCTTGAGCACCTTGCAGGCCTGGGCACCGGAGTAGTCAAACTCACAGGCCTGGCCAATAACGATGGGGCCCGAACCAATAACGAGGATACGCTTGATGTCAGTACGTTTCGGCATGTTAGTTCTCCTCGGTCTCAGTCTCGGCGAAATTCCAGCCAGCCAGACGGTCCTTCGCGGTGTCGATGTCCAGGTAGTTCTCCTCGCCGTCCATGAGTCGCGTAAAGGCGGTAAAGAGATAGTGGGCATCAGTGGGGCCAGGCGAGGCCTCGGGGTGGTACTGGACCGAGAAGCACGGGGCGTCGAGCAGCTGGACGCCCTCGGCGGTGCCGTCGTTGAGGTTCACATGTGTTAGGCGAATGCGGCCAAAGCGCTCATTCATCACGACCGGCGCGATTCCGCGGCGCACCCAGACGCGCAGGTCGCCGTCGGCCGCATGCTCGGTCTCGCCGCCGGAAAGCTCGGGGACAAGCTTGCCCAAGCTGGGGAACAGCAGGCCAAAGCCATGGTTTTGCGCGGTGATCTCCACGCGACGGCTTACCAGGTTCATGACCGGCTGGTTGCCACCGCGGTGACCGAACTTAAGCTTTTCCATCTGGGCGCCGCAGGCCAGACTGATCATCTGGTGACCAAGACAAATACCAAAGACCGGCACCTTGCCGATCAGCTGCTGCACCTGCTCGTAGGTCTCCACCACGGCGTCAGGGTCGCCGGGGCCGTTGGACAAAAAGACGCCATCGGGATTCATGTCGAGCACCTCACTCGCGGGCATATCCCACGGCACGACGGTAAGGTCACAGCCGGCGCGGACCAGCCCCTCCAGGATGCCGCGCTTCACACCGCAGTCGTAGGCGACCACGTTGTGGCGGGCGGGAGCAGCAGGAGCCAGCGCAAAGTCATGCGTGGCAGGCAGATCGCTCGCGACAAAGACGTGGGGTTCAGGGCAGCTTACGGTCTTGACCAGGTTCTCGCCTACCAGCGTGGGCGCTGCGGCCAGACGCTCGGCAAGCTCTTCGACGTCAAAGATCTCGGTCGAGATAATGCCCATCTTGGAACCATTGTCGCGCAGATGGCGCACCAGAGCGCGGGTGTCGATACCCTCGATAGCGACGATGCCGTGAGCGCGCAGGTACTCCGGCACGCTGACGGCCGAGCGCCAGTTAGAAGGCGTGGCGCACATATCGCGAACGATCATGCCGCGCATAGCCGGAGCGCTCGCAGGGCGCACGGCGTCGCCGGGGAAGGCCGACTGGACATCGGTCTCGTCGATACCGTAATTGCCGATCTGCGGATAGGTCATGGTTACAATTTGGCCGGCATAACTCGGGTCGGTCATGACCTCAAAGTAGCCCTCGAGCGAGGTGTTGAAGCAGACTTCGCCGGTCGCGGTGCCCTCGGCGCCGCATGCACGTCCATAAAAAATGGTCCCATCCTCAAGATACAGGATACAGGGACCGCAGGTGCCCTTGCTGGTTTTGGCCAGCATACGCTGGCAAAGCTCGCTGGGCGCGAAGGTGCGGGCGGCAGCGCCCGCGGTATGGTTGTTCGCCATAATTCTCCTTCCCGGTCTCACAGGACCGGCTTAAAGGTGTGTAGTTAGGCCTCGCGGTATTGTAACCGCAAGCATGCCTCATGGCGTTAATTTCATCGAAATGTTTACGAAATGATAATTATGACTTTCTATGCATAATGATTTTTTAATCCCCGTCCCAGAAAAATCATCCCGCGGGGCTTGTGGCTCACGCGGGATGATGGCGTCTTACTTTTTCTTGTCCTGTCCCAGCAGATCGGACGGCGTTCGGTCGGGCTTGCCGCCGCGGAAAATCTCGCGGCCATGCAGACGATGCTCCAGGTCACGTTCGGCCTTTTCCTCGTCAATCTTGGTCTGGCTCACCACCGGGTCCTCAATCAACGACGACACCGAGTTCACCTGCTTCTGAATGCGCTCGGCGATGGTGTCATCCATACTCACGATGCGCATCTTCCAGTCGATACTCGTAGCGTTGGATGAGCTCTTGGTCCACACGAACGTCAGGATGGCGCTCTGGTGGCCCTGGGCGGGAAACATGCCAAAGAAGGAATCGTGCTGAATGTTGCTATCCTCGTCGATATAGGCGTGAACGTTATACACCACGCGGTCGATCTTATCGTTGAGCAACGCGTTGGTCGCAAGCGCCGCGGCCTGAATCTGCCCGTTGGACAGCAGCTCGAGCTCGTTGGCAGACGATGTGTCCAACACCGTCACCTCGACCGTGCCCGTACGCTCATCGGCTTCATCGACGGTAAAGTCGAGCGGGAACTGCGTAAAGCCGTTGCCCCACTCAAGGCCGCCCTTCAGCGCCGTCGAAACGGTATCGACCGAAACGCTCTCGGACAGGTTGGCGGTATTCAGACGGCGCATCACGCCGTAGCCGATCTGCATGCCCACGATCAGCACCAAAATACCGATGACCACAGCCATCGCGGTCTTCGTAATGGTATGGCTCACCTGCGAGCCCGAAGGATCGTCCTCGGACAGCGGGTCGATATGTTTTGCCTGGCTCGCGCGGTCCTCGCTGCGCAGCTGCGCTAGCGCCGCTTTGTCACCGCGCTTGGCCGCCGCCTCCTTCTCGCGCATGCGCTCGGTGCGCTTTTTGGCAAGCGTGGGATCCAAGACACCGGATGCATCGATTTCGGAGAATAACTCCGTCACTTCTTCCGGAGTCAAAGGGTTCTTGTCAGCCATAAACTTCCTGTCATATCAATCAGTCGAGCTCGTGCGCACGCGCACCTTCGAACTGCATTCGATAGTAACGGGCATAGGTGCCGCCACGGGCGAGAAGCTCCTCGTGCGTGCCACGCTCCACAACGCGACCATGCTCAACGGTCGCAATCTCGTCGGCATGCTTAATGGTCGAAAGACGGTGGGCGATGATAATCGTGGTGCGGCCGCGTGCCAGCTCTTCGAGTGACTCCTGCACTGCCTCCTCGCTCTCGTTATCCAAAGCGCTCGTCGCCTCGTCCAAAATCAGGATCTTGGGGTTCTTGAGAAACACGCGCGCGATGGCAACGCGCTGCTTCTGTCCGCCCGAAAGACGGCTGCCGCGCTCGCCCACCACGGTGTCGTAGCCCTGCGGAAGCGATTCGATAAAGGCATCGATGTTGGCGCGACGGGCGGCCTCGGCGATCTCTTCCGCCGTAGCGCCCGGCTTGCCGTAGGCGATGTTCTCGCCAATCGTGCCGTCAAACAGATAGACATCCTGCTGCACCAGGCCGATGGCGCGACGCAGGCTCTGCTGCGTCACATCGCGCACGTCCTGGCCGTCGATGCTAATGGATCCGGCGGCCACGTCATAAAAGCGCGGCAGCAGCGAACAGGTCGTGGACTTGCCACCGCCCGAAGGACCAACCAAAGCGATGGTCTGCCCGGGCTTGATGGACAGGTCCATATGGTCGATAACGGGACGCTCGTCGGCATCGCCCTCGCCCAGCTCGACATCCTCGTAGTTAAAGCACACGTCGTGATACTCCACGGCGCCGGCAGTCACCTGCAGATCCGTAGCGCCCGGCTTGTCCTGGATATCCGGCGCGGTCGAGAGTACCTCGTCCATACGCTTAAAGCCGGCGATAGCCTTCTGATACATTTCGGCCGAATTGACGAGTGTTTCGAGCGGCGTGCAGAACAGCGAAATGTAGAGCGCGAAGGTTGCCATATCGACCGCCTGCAGCTGGCCTTGGGCAACCAGCCAGCCGCCCAGCAGCACCACGATCACATAGAGCACACCCGAAAGCAGGCCATACGTCGCGGTATAGACGCCCATGGCGTGATACATGTTCTCCTTGGACGAAAGATAGCGATTGTTTGAGGCGCGGAACTTGAAGCGTTCGGTCTCCTCATTGGCAAAGCTCTTGACCACGCGCATGCCCGCCAGCGAATCCTGCAGCTGCGCATTGATGCCGCTGATCTTTTTGCGGTTGTCGCTAAAGACCTCGCGCATGCGCATGTTCTGCCAAAACATGACGACCGCAAACGCCGCCGTCACCACGGCCATGGCGAGCGCCAGCACCGGGGCGATGGTAAAGAGGATCACAAACGAGCCGATAATCTCGATGCCGCAGATGATGATCCACTCGGGCACGTGATGCGCCGCCTCGCAGATATCGAACAGGTCGTTGACCACGCGGCTCATCATGTCGCCCGAGCTGTTGCGGTCGAAGTACGCAAAGCTAAAGCGCTCATACTGGTCGAACAGGTCCTCGCGCATCTTGGACTCCATGCGCGCGCCCATCACGTGACCCCAATAGCTCACAAAGTAGCGGCAAGCGCAGCGGACGGCATACATCAGCACCAAGCCCACCGCGATCATGCCGAGCGCCTGCATAATGGCGGTCTGACCCTGAGTAAACAGTCCACCGGTCAAATTGCGCAGGATAATGGGGAACGCCAGGTCAATGGCGGCAAGCACCAGGGCGCAAACAGTATCAGCAACAAAAAGCCCCATCTGGGGCTTGTAGTAAGAAAGAAACCTCTTCAGCATGTGATCCTCAAAGAAATGTCAGCAACGTAAGGCCCTGGGACAAAACAATCAGTAGTATTTGTCCCAGGGCTATCCCCACTCGTTAAAGCTCCGCGCCCCCAAGGCGGTGCGCGATGCTATCACAGGCCAAGGCGCCTACGACGGTCTTGGCGTCTTCGATCTTGCCGTCGAGTACGGCGTCGATCAGCTCGTGCAGCGGCACCAGGTCCACGTTGACAAACTCGTCATCATCGGGGTTGGGCGCATCAAACTCGAGCTTGGTAGCCAAGTAGATGTGGATAATCTCATCGCAAAAACCGCAGGACGTGACAATCGACGTCAAAAAGCGAATGCGACCAGCCCTAAAGCCCGTCTCCTCATGCAGTTCGCGCTTGGCGCAATCGAGCGGGTCCTCGCCTGGATCGAGCTTGCCGGCGGGAATCTCGACCGTCACGCGGTCGATGGCGGTGCGGTACTGACGCACCAGTACGATCTTGCCGCTCTCGGTCAGTGCCACAACGGCCGCCGCACCCGGATGGCGAACGATATCGCGGGCGCTGCGGCGACCGTTGGGCAGCTCAACCTCAAGACGGTGGACGTCGAGGATCTTGCCCTTCCAGGCGCACTCCTCCGAAAGAATCTTCTCGTGCAGCTCGGCATCGTGCGGGTCGTCGTCGCCCAGCACCAGCGCCGGCTCGTCAGCGACCTCGCCACCAGGCTCGCCCTCGGCGTGCCCATACATGCGGCTGTCCTCCTCGACGATCTGCGCGTCCACGAGTTCTTCGTTCTTCTCGTCCATCCGTCTCATTCCTCTCGGATTTTAGGCATCCCAGGCGTCGCGGCCACGCAGCGCACGCAGGCCAATGTCGTGACGCAGGGTCTTGCCCTCAAAATCAATCTTCTCGCAAGCCTCGTAGGCAAGGTTGCGAGCGTTCTCAAACGTGTCGCCCAGAGCGGTCACGGCAAGCACGCGGCCACCATTGGTCACGAGCTGGCCGTCCACCACGGCAGTGCCCGCGTGGTACACGGTCACGTTCTCCATGGCCTCGGCATCGGCGATACCGGTGATGACCTTGCCCTTCTCGTAGCTGCCGGGATAGCCCGCGCTCGTCAGGACAACGGCCACGGCCCACTCGTCACGCCAGTCGAGCTCAATCTGATCGAGCTCGCAGTTGGCGCAGGCGAGCATGACCTCGACCAGGTCATTCTTAAGGCGCGGCAGCACGACCTGCGTCTCGGGATCGCCAAAGCGGGCATTGAACTCCAGTACCTTGGGACCGGCAGGCGTGAGCATAAAGCCGCCGTACAGGCAGCCGCGGTAGTCGATGCCCTCGGCAGCAAGCTCGGCCACGGTCTGTTCCATGACCTTCACCATGGTGGCGTGCTCCTCGTCGGTCACGATGGGCACCGGGCTGTAAACGCCCATACCGCCGGTGTTGGGGCCAAGGTCGCCCTCGAGCGCACGCTTGTGGTCCTGCGAAGTGGCCATGGGGCGCACGGTCTTGCCGTCGGTAAAGGCCAGCAGCGAGCACTCGGGGCCAACGAGCATCTCCTCGATAACCACCGTGTTGCCGGCATCGCCAAAGGTGCCGCCAAAGCACTCGCGCACGGCCTCTTCGGCCTGCTCAAGTTCGGTCGCCACGATAACGCCCTTGCCCGCGGCAAGGCCGTCGGCCTTGACGACCAGCGGAGCGCCCTGCTCACGCACATAGGCAAGAGCCGAAGCCTCGTCAGTAAACGAGCCGTAGGCGGCCGTCGGAATGCCGGCACGCTGCATGAGCTGCTTGGAGAATAGCTTGGAGCCCTCCATCTGGGCACCCTCGGCACCCGGGCCAAAGCAGGGAATACCCGCCGCGCGCACGGCGTCGGCAACGCCCGCCACAAGCGGAGCCTCGGGGCCAATTACCACGAGTCCGCATCCGCGGCTCTGAGCAAACGCCGCCACGGCCGCAGGATCGCAGTCATCGAGAACAACGTTCTCGCCGCAGCTCGCGGTGCCGCCGTTGCCCGGCGCGATGTAGAGCTTGCCGGCGCGCGGTGATGCTGCGAGCTTTGCTGCCAAAGCATGCTCGCGGCCGCCGCTGCCCAACAACAGGATGTCGATGGTTTGAGTGTCCGCCTTCAAGGGTGCCTCCTCTATGGATGAATAGCCCGCTCCGCGCGAGCCCTTTGCAAGCAAATATACCCCTCGGCCGCCCGTCCGGGCTGCAAAGGGGTATATCGCAATAACCAAATAGTCCCGATTACTTCCAGAATCGGTTGATGATCTGCTCGCGACCAGCGCCGACGCCAATGAACGTCACGCGGGTGTGTGCCAGATCCTCGATAAACGCCACGTAGTCCTGAGCCTCCTGCGGCAGCTCGTCAAAGCTGCGGCAACCGGTGATATCGCACTTCCAGCCAGGGAGCTCCTCGTAGATGGGCTTGGCATGCTCAAAGCGCACCTGATGCTCGGGCACGCTGGTGTAGCGCTCGCCATCGACGTCGTAGGCCACGCACACCTTGATGGTGTCGAAGGCCGAAAGCACGTCGAGCTTGGTCACGGCGATGTCGGTGAGGCCGTTGACGCGCGAGGCATAGTTGGCGATAGGGCCGTCAAACCAGCCGCAACGACGACGGCGACCGGTGGTCACGCCGTACTCATAGCCCTCCTCGGTCAGCGTGTGGCCGGCCTCGGACTCATAGGAAAGCTCGGTGGGCATGGGGCCCGAACCGACGCGGGTGATATAGGCCTTCATGACACCCAGCACGCGGTCGACGTTCTTCATGCCCACGCCGGAGCCGGTGATGGCGCCGCCGGCGGTGCAGTTGGAAGACGTCACGTACGGATAGGTGCCGTGGTCGATGTCGAGTAGCGTCGCCTGGGCGCCCTCAAACAGCAGGTTCTTGCCCTCATCGATCATGTTGTTGAGCAGCAGGCTCGTCTCGGTGATGTAGGGGCGCAGGCGCTCGGCCATCGGCAGGTACTCGTCGCAAATCTGGTCCACGGTGTAGGTGGGCAGGTTGTAGATGAGCTCGAGCTCGGGGTTCACGCGGGCAAGAGCGGTCTCCAGCTTGTCGCGGAACAGCGTCTCGTCCAGCATGTCCTGCATGCGCAGACCAATGCGGGCCATCTTGTCCTGATAGCACGGACCGATGCCGCGCTTGGTGGTACCGATGTTCTTCTTGCCGAGCTTCTGCTCAAAGGCGCCATCCAGATCGATGTGGTACGGCATGATGACATGCGCGTTGCCGCTAATCTTGAGGTTCTTGGTGGTGATGCCGTCGGCCTCGAACATGTCGATCTCCTCAAGGACAACCTTGGGGTTGACGACGCAGCCGTTACCGATCACCGACACGTGGTCGGAATACATGATGCCGGAAGGCACCTGGTGCAGGCCGTACTTCTTGCCGTTGACGACGATGGTGTGACCGGCGTTGTTGCCGCCCGAGTAGCGCACGACGGCATCGAAGTCGCCGGCGACCAGGTCGCAAATCTTACCCTTGCCCTCATCGCCCCACTGGGCACCGACCAAAACGGTTGACGGCATGTTTACTCCTTACATTCATGGACTGTCTACGCGCCACGCCGGCACGCAGAAGCACAAAACATTCCCAGTATACCCGTGCAACGGGCGCCTGTCCTACTCCTCGGCATGTGCCCCATCAAGCTCATAGAACTTGGTGGATGCCGGCAGGAACATCAGGTCGACGTCGCCGATCGGGCCCGAACGGTTCTTGGCCACGACGATACGCGTAACGCCCTCGTCGGGTCGATCGTCGCGCGAGGCCTCGGCCTCGTCGGCGGAGCGGTCCAAGAACATAACGATATCGGCGTCTTGCTCGATGGAGCCCGATTCACGAAGGTCGGAAAGCTGCGGACGCTTGCCGGTA
The DNA here is from genome assembly GCA_905214105.1 of uncultured bacterium. Taxonomy (GTDB): domain Bacteria; phylum Actinomycetota; class Coriobacteriia; order Coriobacteriales; family Coriobacteriaceae; genus Collinsella. The sequence goes on along the minus strand of CAJMKK010000002.1, from coordinate 51,958 downwards.
CGGGATTCGACCTGACGCGAGAGCTGCGACAGCGCGATGAGCGGGATCTTGAGCTCCTTGGCCATGATCTTCAGACCACGCGACATCTCGGAGACCTCGACGGTACGGCTCTCGGAGCGACGTCCCGGCGGAGGACTCACCAGCTGCAGGTAGTCCAGGATGATGATGGCCTTCTCCTTGTTGTGGAGCATACGGCGGCTCTTGGCGCGAATCTCGGTCACCGTGGTGCCGGGCGTATCGTCAATCAGAATATCGAGCTTGGACAGCGTCTGCGTGGCCTCGTTGATATTGGCCCACTGCTCGGGGCTAATGCGGCCCATGCGAAAGTCACTGATCGAGATCATGGCGTAGGCGCAGATCAGACGCTGGGCAATTTCCTTGCCCGACATCTCCAGCGAGAAGAAGCCGACGGTATAACCAGCGGCGGCAGCGTTGAGCGCCAGATTCAGGGCGAACGACGTCTTACCTACAGCAGGACGGGCGCCGATAATGATGAGCTGGCCCTCGCGAAAACCCATGAGCATGCGGTCGAGCGACGGGAAACCCGTGGGCACGCCCGCAGCCTGGCCGCCGGCCTGGCATACTTCCTCGGCCTCGTTATAGGCCTCGACCATAAACTCGGTCAACGTCTTGTAGCTCGACTTGACCTCGCGCGCCGTGACCTTGAGCAGCTTGCTCTCGGCCAGCTCCACGACCTCCTTGGTGTCGGTAGGGGCGTTATAGGCCAGCGCGTTGATCTCGTTGGTGGCACCGATCAGCTCGCGCAGCATCGAGTCGCGACGGACGATGGCGGCATGGTGCTGCCAGTTCACGAGCGACAGGGTCTGACCCATCAGCTCCAAAATGTAGGCCTCGCCGCCCACGGCATCGAGCTTGTTGATGCTGCGCAGGTAATCGATCAGCGAGATGGAGTCGATGGGAATGCGGCTGTTGTACATATCGACCATCGCGGTATAGATGGTCTTATGAATGGGCCGGTAGAAGTCATCGGGCTGCAGCTCGACCTGGGCCTCCTCGACCACCTCGGGCGATAGCAGCATAGCGGCCAGTACATTGGCCTCTGCATCTTGGTTTTGGGGAAGACCCAACTTTGAGCCGCGGTCCTCGACCGTCAGCCCGGTCTCCCTATCGTCATATGCCATGAGCATCCTCATTCATATCGCTTGCGAGCATCCATAGTATCAGCCACGGTCCCAAAACGCGCCGCGCGCCGCCAATCATCACCGAACCAAACGGATGAACGGTCCTGTATATAGGACTTCGACGCAACGTTCACCATGACACTCACTCAGCGCAAAAAACAAAAGGGCGCCCTGGTTTCCCAGAGCGCCCTTCTTAGAACAAGATTGTTGCGTTGCAGCAAATGCTACTCGGCAGCAGCCTCAGTCTCGACCTCGGCGGTCTCGGCCTCGGCGGCCTCAGCGGCCTCCTCGACCTCAGCCTCGGCAGCGAGCTCCTCGGCGGTAACGCCGACGAGAACGACAACCTCGGCCTTGATCTCGCGGTACAGCGAGATGGCAACGGTGTGGGCACCGGCAACCTTGATGGGCTTACCGAGCTCGACGCGCTTGCGGTCGATGTCCATACCGAGCTGATCCTTGATGGCGTCAGCGATCATAGCGGCGGTAACAGAGCCAAAGAGGATGCCCTCGTCGCCGACCTTGACGTCAACGGTGACCTGCTTGCCCTCGAGGGCAGCCTTGGTCTCGTTGGCGGTAGCCAGACGGACGGCCTCGCGCTTGGCGATGTTGTTGCGACGCTCGTCAAGCTGCTTGAGGTTGCCCTTGGTGGCGGCAACAGCGAGCTTCTTGGGGAACAGGAAGTTCTCAGCGTAACCCTGAGCGACCTCTACGACGTCACCCTCGCCGCCCTTGCCCTTGATCTCATCGAGAAGAATAACCTTCATGATGCGTCTCCCTTCTTAGCCGCGGTCGCGGTTGCCACGAGAGGAAACCACGGGGACGGTGTACGGCAGGAGAGCCATCTCGCGGGCGCGCTTGATGGCGTTGGCGATGTCATGCTGATGCTGCGTGCAAGCGCCAGTGACGCGACGGGGCTTGATCTTGCCACGGTCGGTCATGTACTTACGGAGAAGCTGAGTGTCCTTATAGTCGATGAACTCAGTGTTCTCCTTGCAGAACTGGCAGTACTTACGACGCGGCTGACGTGCAGAAAAATCATTAGCCATGTCAAAATACCTTTCATTTGGCAACTTCGGCGAACCGAAGCCGCCTCTCACTCAAAAATAGGTGAACAACCCTTAGAACGGGATGTCCTCATCGTAGACGTCGACCGCGGGCGGCGTAGCCACCGGTGCGGCAGGACGTGCTGCAGGCGCGGGAGCTGCGGGGGCGTAACCGCCCTGATCGTAGCCACCCTGGCCACCACGGGAGCTCATAAACTCGATCTCATCGACGATGACCTCAAGCTTGCTCCGGCGCTGGCCGTCGCGCTCCCAAGAGCTGTAGCGCAGCTTGCCCTCGATCGCGACCTTGTTTCCCTTTGCCAGGAAACGGCTCACGGCCTCGGCGCGGGTGCCGAACATGGTGCAGTCGACAAAGTTGGGATAGTCCTCCCACTCGCCAGTCTGCGCGTTACGGCGACGATCGTTCACAGCGACGCCAAAGGACAGAACCTGGGTTCCGCCGGCGGTGGCGCGCAGTTCAGGATCGCGGGTGAGGTTACCGGTGATGTTCACTCGATTGATGCTCATAACTCACTACTTCCTCTTGGGGCACAAGCCCAGTCCAAAACGACAGTCTTACTCCTGGTCGTCGCGACGGACGATCATGTGGCGGACCACAGCGTCGGTGATGCGCAGGACGCGATCAAGCTCGGCGATCTGGGTAGGATCTGCGTGGAAGTTGATGAGGGTGTAGTCACCATCGGTGAGGTCGTTGATCTCGTAGGCGAGCTTGCGCTTGCCCCACTCGTCAACGGAGTCGACCTTGCCAGCGCCCTCAGCGATCGTGGTATCGATACGCTTCATAACAGCGAGACGAGTCTCGGGGTCGAGCGACGGGTCAACAAAGAACAGCAGTTCATAAGCCTTCATATTGTCACCTCCTCTGGGCAAATGTGGCTTCAGGTCGTGAAGGTGCGCCTGAAGCAGGAAAAGACTTGGTAATAATATCTTTCAACCTCCCAGGCCGCAAGAATATGCAGCTACAACCTCATGACCTCCACATATGTCCATACTCGCACGGCGTTTCATGCACATTCCAACCAAATGCTGACCAAAAGCTTGACGGATCTGTGGACAAGATACGATGCCGCGGGGACAAGCTGAGCCAAGCCGCAGGCCAACGGGCACAAGGCTGTGGTCGCAAAATGCATACCAGTGGTCCACAGCGCCACCCAAAGATTTTTAAATTCATTGCCAAGTCGCTTATGAATACCCCTTTTGAACAATTGAGTTAATCAACCACGCTGGTCGGAAGCCGTTTTTTTGGCACCTCAAACCCCACTGCAACGACAAGCGCGGCCAAGCGTTTTAAAAAATGCCAACTTTTCTGTTTGCACTTTGCGATTCCTCGTGTATACTGACTTTCGCATTTAACGGAGAGTTGTCCGAGTGGCCGAAGGAGCACGATTGGAAATCGTGTAGGCGTCAAAAGCGTCTCCAGGGTTCAAATCCCTGACTCTCCGCCAGTTAATTCCAAAGCAGGCCTTCGAGCCTGCTTTGTTTTTACCCCACGCGGAGGGGTGGCAGAGTGGTTGAATGCGGCGGTCTCGAAAACCGTTTGGCCTGTATAAGGTCACGAGGGTTCGAATCCCTCCTCCTCCGCCATTTTGGTTGAGAAAGCTCCCAAGAATGGGAGCTTTTTTGTTATCGAAATACATCTCGATCCCACGCTTCCCCAAACATGTACGTCACCCTCCAAAACCGACATTTTTCGGCATCTTTGAAGGCTGACGTACACGTTTGGATTGAGCTCACGGGAGTGGCACTATTCGGAAGGCGCCTCTTCGTCTCGCATGCCTTTCCAGTTGCGGATTAGCGCCTTGCGTAGTTCGTTTTGCTCTCGCTGGTAACCGGTGTCGGTACAGCGAGGCATGCCGAGCGCTTCGCGAATGTTGTTCATGGCGCGGTGAAAGGCGAGCTGGCTGCCGAACTGAGCCGAAGTGAGCGTAACGATTCGATATCCCATTTGGGAGAGAACGGCCTCTCGCTCCGCATCTGCTCCCTTGCGCTCGAGCTCATCGTGAAAACCGCCCTTATATTCGATACCGAGCCCCCTGCGCTTATAGGTCACGAGCGCATCGATTTTGAGTGTTCGAGCTTTGGCGCAATGCCAGAGACGTTGAGGGATCTCGAGCGGTTTGTTGAGTTCGATACCTCGAATGCCAACGCCGCCTTCGCTTGTTGGGAGCGAGAGGGCAATTGCCGAAGCGGTCTCCATAGGCGAGGCCGAGTGATCGTAGATGTGCCTGAGCGCGAGCCGTGCACGTGTGGCACCGGGTTTGCCGGGGTGCCGATCGAGCAGTTCGGTTATTTCATCCTTGGAGGTGGTGGCTGGTTGCTCGGTATAAGGGTCGGCGGGATTGAGCCTCATGCGATAATCGCCGCAAACTTCATAGCCATATTCGAGATATTCGATCCTATCCATCCACTCGGCAGCGAGCACGAAGGTGAAGGCTTCGTCGGTGATGAAGACTCCGGGCGTCAACTCGTTAATATGCTCGTAGGGAAGATTTTGTCCAAGCATGTGGCAAATGACGCCTTTGGTGCGAATTCGCTCGAATTCGAATACAACCGCGATATCGATAGTCTTAAGCATATCGGACGGAATGCCGCAGTCGATAAGGGCCTGTCGTACGCGCGCAACGCGTTGCTGGGTGGAGATGCCTTGTGCGCCTATCTGGTAGTCGTGCCGCGCAAGAGACTGAACCAAATTCTGGGGTGCATGATGGACAAGCCATGCGGTTTTATGCGAAATGAGAACAGGGGTATCCATTGAGGGCCTCTCGCTCTGAGCCGGTATCCAACTCTTATGTCCGTTGAAGTGGGGAAATATACCGGATGTGAGTAAATCAACTCACTCATGCTGTGAGCTCAATCCAAACATGTACGTCAGCCTTCAAAGATGTCGGAAAATGTCGTTTTTGGAGCGTGACGTACATGTTCTGGACCCCTGGCATTCCAGCAACGCCACGCCCCCACCCAGTCCCGACCGTTTGCCGAGCAATAGGGTCGCAATCGGCGCCGAACATGTACTATGTACGGGCATTGTCTAAACCCACGATCCAAAGGACCCCATCTTGCCCGTCGTCGCCGCTATGACCATTACCTCACATGCATCGGATGCCATGGTCGCCATTCCGTTTTGGCTCGAGATGTTCGCTGTTGTCGCTGCATCGATCTCGGGTGTGTTGGTTGCGCGCGAGCACAAGCTCGACCTGGTGGGTGCAGTTGCGCTCGCGGTGGTCTGCGGTCTGGGCGGCGGTCTTTTGCGCGATATGACGCTGCAGGTGGGCAACGTCTACATCCTCAACCAGCCAATGGCGTTGCCGCTCTCCATCGCCACGGCAGCCATCATCTACATTTTCCCGGCAATCGTCGACAAGCCCGAAAAACTCATCCCCTTGCTCGACATCATCTCGGTCGGCATCTATGCGGCAACCGGCGCAGACAAGGCGCTGGTTTACGGCTTTGCACCGGCGGTGTGCATCATGATGGGCTTTTTCACCGCGGTGGGCGGCGGCATGTTGCGCGATGGCTTTATGGGCGTGGTTCCGGGCATTTTCCAACGTACTAACTTTTATGCCATCGCCGCCATCGCCGGATCGACAAGCTATGTGTGTCTCGTTATGAGCGGCATTATGAGCAATGTCGCCGCGCTGGTCGTATGCGTTGTCGTGACCATGGGTCTGCGCTGGCTCTCGCTGCGCTTTGACATCAAAAGCCCCACCGAAGAAGATATCGCGCGCTTCTTGCACCGTAAAAAGTAAACAGCACGGCACGACCCTTCGAAATGCAACCGAGAGGTTCTTTTAGAGCGCCCACGCGTTGGGTACCCTGTTAGGTGTATGTCGAGCATCTGACGAAGGATTCACTATGCCCTGTAATCAATTCCCGTCGACCCAGCGCCGTAAAGCGTGGGGCCGCATCACGATCCTATTCGCACTCGTCGCCCTAGCGGTCACCGCACTTCCCACGGCGTCGTTCGCCGGCACAGACACCGCAGGCAACGTACTTGCGACCGACAATGACGCCAATTCGTCCGGCGTCGAAGGTGACCTGTACTGGGCAGGTCAGGCCCTCAACTTGGACGATGCGTCCATCGGCCGCGACATAATTGCAGCAGGCGAGAGCCTCTCCATCCGCGACTGCACGGTGGGCGGCGCCGTACGCTTGGCGGCGCGCACCATCGACATTGCCAAGACTACGGTTGATGGCAGCGTGACCGTTGCCGGCCAGCATGTCGTGCTCAATTCCGACAGCACCGCCAACTGTTTCTATGCGATAGGCGAGACAGTTGCCCTGCGCGGCTCTACCAAGTCGGCAGCGCTTGCGGGCGATACGGTGACTATCGATGGCACCGTCGAGGGCGATGTCGAGGTTTGGGCCGATAAGCTCATCCTGGGCAAGAACGCCCACATCACCGGCACCGTGAACGCGCACGTCTCCGAGGACCCCGAGCGCGCCGCGGGAGCCGAGGTCGGCGCGCTCAAGATCGACCGCACCGAGAGCGAGGATACTTCCACCGTTAACGATGTCATCGGCGGTATCGTCGCCGCGGCACTCTCGGCCTGCTTTGTCGCCCTACTGCTCGAACTCGTCTTTCCGCGCGCAACCGTCAGCGCCGCCGGCATGCTCCACCAGCGCCCCATGCCCCTGTGGGTGAGCGGTCTTCTGGGCACGATTGCTATCGTCCCCGCCGTCCTACTGCTAATTATCTCTATCGCTGGTCTGTCGCTTGCCGGAGCCCTCATGTGCGGTGTTATTGGCATCGCGCTGGTGTCGAGTGCCTTTGCAGGGTGCGCGATCGCGCGCATGGTCGGACACAGCCAGAACCGCTACGCCATGGCGGCCGCCGGCGGCGTGATCGCAGGTGCACTTACGGCAATCCCCCTCGTAGGCGATTTCATCAGCGGCGTGGCCTTTGTCTTCACGCTCGGCTATGTTATCCAGATCATCTGGCGCAACGCTCACCTCAAGTCGCAACAGCCGGCTAATACGCCGGAACTCCCCACCGCCTAGCCGCCAACCACCACAAAGGGGACAGGCACCTTTGTGGTGGTGCAAGCGAACCTGTCCCCCTTGCACCAAAAAGGGCGCCGACCATCTCGGTCGGCGCCCTTTCTTGTTAGACGCTATAAGCCCCAGCGCTTATTTGTTGACCTGGCCGGCGCGGACGGCGGCCTTCTTGCGGTCGGTGGCGTTGAGCAGACGCTTGCGCAGGCGAATGTTCTTGGGAGTAATCTCGACCAGCTCGTCGTCGGCGATGTACTCCAGCGCCTCCTCCAGCGAGAAGGTGCGGGGCGGCACCAGCTGGACGGAGATATCGGAGGTCGAGGAACGCTGGTTACCCAGGTTCTTGGTACGGGCGATGTTGACGACCATGTCGCCAGCCTTGCTGCGCTCGCCCACGATCATGCCCTCGTAGCACTCGGTGCCCGGCTCAACAAACAGCTGGCCGCGCTCCTGCAGCGTACCCAGAGCGTAGGCGACGGCCTTCTCGGTGGTCATGGAGATCATGGCGCCGTTCTGACGGTTGCCGATCTCGCCGGCGTAGGGGCCATACTCCAAGAAGGTGTGGTAGAACACGCCCTCGCCGTGGGTGACGTTCATGATGCGGTTCTTAAGGCCCATGATGCCGCGGGTCGGGATCTTAAACTCGAGGTGCGTCACGATGCCCGAGGTATCCATGCTCGTCATGATGCCGCCGGAGGTACCGAAGACCTCAACGACCTTGCCCGAGTACTCGTCCGGGCACTCGACGACGGCCTGCTCGACGGGCTCCATCTTGTTGCCGTTCTCGTCCTTCTTAAACAGAACGCGGGGACGGCCAACCTGGAACTCAAAGCCCTCGCGACGCATGGACTCCATCAGAACGGACAGGTGCAGGATGCCGCGACCCGAGACCTCGACGCCGCTCTTGTCCTCGAGCTCCTCGATCTTCATGGTCACGTTGTTCTCGGCCTCGTTGAACAGGCGCTCCTTGAGCTGACGGGCGCCCACGATGTCGCCGTCGCGACCGACGAGCGGGGAGGTCGAAGCCTCAAAGACGATGGACAGGGTCGGCGGGTCGATCTCGATGGGCTCGAGCTCAACGGGGTTCTCGGGATCGGTGTAGACATCGCCGATATCGGTGCGGTCGATGCCCACGACGGCAGCGATGTCGCCGGCGCCGACTTCCTGGCACTCGGTGCGGCCCAGGTAGTCGAAGGTAAAGAGCTGCTTGACGGTAGCGGTGGCGCTGGAGCCGTCGTTCTTGACAACCAAGATCTGGTCGCCCTGGTGGATGGCGCCGGAGTACACACGGCCGATGCCGATACGGCCAACGAAGTTGGAGTGGTCGATGGTCACGCACTGCATGGCCAGCGGGGCGTTCTCGTCAACCTCGGGCGCAGGCATGTCGTCGATGATCATATCGAGCAGCGGATACATGTCCATGTTGCCGTCCTCGGGGTCATGGCGGGCAAAGCCATTGACGCCGCTCGCGTAGATGACATGCTCCATGGCGAACTCGAGCTGGTCGTCGGTAGCGCCCAGGTCGGCCATGAGGTCCAGGCAGTCGTTGTAGGCCTTCTCGGGGTTAGCACCCGGACGATCAATCTTGTTGATGACGATCATGATCTTGAGGCCGGTGTCGATAGCATGACGCAGCACGAAGCGGGTCTGGGGCATGGGGCCCTCAAAAGCGTCGACCAGCAGCAGGGCGCCGTCGGCCATACGCAGCACGCGCTCGACCTCGCCGCCAAAGTCGGCGTGGCCCGGGGTGTCGATGACGTTGATCTTAACGTCCTTGTACTCGATAGAGATGTTCTTGGCGAGAATCGTAATGCCGCGCTCGCGCTCCTGGTCGTTAGAGTCCAGGACGCGGTCCTCGACCTGCTGGTTGGCACGGAAGGCGTCCGTGGCACGCAGGAGCTTGTCGACCATCGTCGTCTTGCCGTGGTCGACGTGGGCGATGATGGCGATGTTCCTCAGATTGTCTACGCGCATGTAGTTCCCCTATCTTCTATCCATATACAAACGGCACGCGTATGCGACCCGCCCAGCGATACAACGCTCAGCGGGAATATTGAGCCTTTTACCGAAAACTCGTTTATTTTAGCGATTTTAGATAAGAGGGGTTTCCTCACCTGCAGGTTCAGGGTCGCTCCACATAAAACCATCGCCGGCACCCATGCCCTCATACAGCACGTATGCCGAAAAACCGCTCTCGAGCGTGGTTTCGAAGAAGCTCACGAGCAGAGCATCGTGATAGCCGCCGTCAATCTCGACGCAGCCGGTGTAGCCGATGGCATAGCGGGCGATACGGCCCAGGCCCTCGTCCTTAAGACCCATCTTGTGCTCGGAGATAAAGTTGGTGGCAGCCTCCAGGCATGCCTCCTCGCCATCTTCGTCGAGTGCGGCCAGATAACGGTTGGAAGCGGCGTCCTCAATTGCCACAACCACGCCCGGGTTCTCGCCCGCGGCCAGGTCGTCCAAGAAGGCGCCAATCAGATCGCACACCATGGCGTCGAGCTCGGCGGAGACGTTACCGGCGTCCTGCATATCCTGTGCCATCTTTAGACCTTCCCATCGAGTCCGGCGTCGTTACAGTTCTTGTGCCTCAGCAGCGATCTTGGCGGCAGCGTCGCGGGCGTGCATCATATCCACCGCACGCTTGTCGAGCACCTTGATCTGACTGGTCAGCATTACCGCGTCGACCACGCCCCAGATCACCAGGCCCGTAGAGATCGAAAACCCAAGCGCACCAACTGTACCACGAAGGCGCGAGCAGATTGCCGCGACAAGGGCGGAGATGACAACCATCTTGATAAACGAGCCGCGGCGCTCGCGAAGCGTACGGGCCTGTGTCACATAGGCGAGGCGGGCCGCCTCGGATGCTTCCGAGCGCATCTGGGCTTCACGCGCGATGGCGGCCGCCTCAGCCGACATGCCACCGGCCATCAGCGAACGCTCCGCAACCTGGACGCCCCGCATTTAGAAGTCATCGGGGGAGAGCGTATGGACGAACTCGTCGAACTTCTCGAACTCCTGCTCGTCGTCGACTTCCTCGGCATGGGTAGAAACGGTGCCCAGGCGATTCATGATGTCGTCCTCCACAAACATGGGAGCATTGCTGCGCACGGCAAGGGCGATGGCATCGCTGGGGCGGGCATCGATCTTGCGCTCGTCACCATCGGCCAGTACGACAATCGTCGCGTAAAACACCGGCGGCTCGGCGCGAACGATCTCGATGCGCTCGAGCTTGGCGCCCAAGGCGTCAACGGTATCGAGCAACAGGTCATGGGTAATCGGGCGCTCGGCGCGACCGCTATCGATGCCGCGGCTGATGGCAGCAGCTTCAAACGAACCAGTCTGAATGGAAAGGGAACGCAGCGGCGCGGGCGAGTCCGATTTGCTGCAGCGCTCGCGAAGCACGATAAGCGATGGCACGGGACCGGCGGCCATGACGATGGTCTCTATGTCGACACGAACCATGGAACACCTCCGGTACGTAGCGGTTAACACGCGGCAGCCCGCCGCATTGAATAGCTATACTACCCAATCTTTCGCACAGCACACAAAACCAAAATGAGATTTATCGCAGACAAGAAAAAAGCCCTGAGGCAACGCCCCAAGGCTCTTCACAGTTTTGATGGTGGACCTGACAAGATTCGAACTTGTGACCTCCCGGTTATCAGCCGGACGCTCTAACCAACTGAGCTACAGGTCCATCATGGTGGAGGTTAGGGGGATCGAACCCCTGACCTCAGGCTTGCAAAGCCCGCGCTCTCCCAGCTGAGCTAAACCCCCACGGAGACAGTAATAAACACCCCAGCGGCGACTCGGCTCTCGCTGGGGTGTTTATTGCGAAAGAAAGTGGTGGACCTGACAAGATTCGAACTTGTGACCTCCCGGTTATCAGCCGGACGCTCTAACCAACTGAGCTACAGGTCCATCGCGCAAGGGATATATTAGACGAGTCGTTACGCGCGCGTCAACAACTTTTTTGAAAATCTTTGAGGGGTGTCGCCCCCGACTGCCCGGCGGCATGCGAAGTCGCCTGCTCGGACAGTCCTGCTCGCACGGAGAGCACATTAAGTGCTCTCCGGCTCGTGCGGAACTCGCGATCGACTTCGCATGCCGCCGGGCAGCCGGGGCCGACGTGGGGTTCAAAGGTTTTCAAAAAAGCGGTCGGCGCGCAGTGCGCCGACCGCCGATATATGGGGTCTGATATTTTTTTACCAGCTAGGGCCTCTTACTCGTCTAGGAGATCTTCTGGCATGTCGTTGTCGTCGCCTAGATCGACAGGGGTTTCTTCGGGGGCAGAGCCGTCTTCTGTGGCTTCGCCCTCGGGCTTCTCTTTGGCGGCTGTCATGCGGGCTACGGCGCAGATGCGGTCGTTGTCGTCGACGGTCATCATCTTGACGCCCTGGGTAGCGCGGCCAGTCTGGCTAATCTCATCGGTCTTGACGCGAATGACCGTCGCGCCCTCCGTCACGATGAACAACTCGTGCTGCGGGCCCACCGTCTTCATGGCCGCGAGGTTGCCCTTACGCTCGGTCATTTGGATGGTGTAGACGCCCTGGCCGCCGCGATTCTGCTCCGGGTAGTCCGCGACCGGCGTGCGCTTGCCGTAGCCGCGCTCAGTGATGACGAACAGATCACCGTTGCCGTTAGTGACTTCCATGCCCAGAACGCTCACACCGTCCTTCATGCCGATACCGCGAACGCCGCTGGTGTCGCGGCCGGTGGCGCGCACCTGCTCCTCGGAGAACATGATCGCCTTGCCCGCGGTGGTGGCCAGGATAATCTTGTCGCCCTCGCGCACGCGGCGCACGTTCAGCAGCGCGTCGTCGTCACGCAGGTTGATAGCGATCAGGCCGTCGCGGCGGCTGCGGTCATATGCGCTCATTACGGTCTTCTTGACCATGCCGCTCTTGGTGGCAAACATCAGGTACTCGTCGGCAGGGAACTCGCGGCAGCTGATGACGCTCGCGATCTTCTCGCCCTCCTCGAAGGGCAGCAGGTTGACGATCGCGGTACCGCGCGCCTGGCGCGTACCCACCGGCAGCTCGTGCACCTTCAGGCGATAGACCTTGCCCTTGCTCGAGAAGAACAGCACGTACTCGTGCGTGGACGCGATAAACATCTCATCGATGACATCGTCCTCTTTGAGGTTGACGCCCGACACGCCCTTGCCGCCGCGCTTTTGGGCACGGTAGGCGGCCACCGGAATGCGCTTGACATAGCCGGTGTGGGTGATGGTCACGACCATGTCCTCGTCGGCGATGAGGTCCTCGACATCCAGGTCCTTCTCAACCTGGCTGATCTCGGTGCGGCGCTTGTCGCCAAACTTCTTGGAGATCTCGCGCATCTCTTCCTTGATGACGCCCAGGATTTTCTCCTCATGTGCCAGCAGGTCCTCGTAGTAGGCGATGGCGCGGCGCAGGCCGTCCAGCTCTTCCTGAATCTTGTCGCGCTCCAGGCCGGTCAGGCGGCGCAGCTTCATCTCGAGGATGGCCGTGGTCTGCTCGGGCGTAAAGCCAAAGCGCTCGATCAAGCGGCTGCTGGCCTCGGAGTCGGTCTGCGAGGAGCGGATAATGCTGATGACCTCGTCGATATGGTCAAGGGCCATCAGGTAGCCCTCGAGGATATGCGCGCGGGCCTGGGCCTTCTTAAGGTCGAAGCGGGTGCGGCGGGTGACGACGTCGACCTGGTGGTCGATGTAGTGCTGCAGCATCTCGCGCAGGCTCAGGCATTTGGGCACGCCGTTGACAAGCGCCAGGTTGTTGGCGCCGAAGGTCGTCTGCAGCGAGGTGTACTTATACAGGTTGTTGAGCACGACCTGCGGAATGACGCCCTTCTTGAGCTCGATGACCAGACGGATGCCCTTCTGGTTGGACTCATCGCGCATGTCCGAGATGCCCTCGATGCGCTTGTCGTTGACGAGCTGGGCGATCTTCTCCTGCAGGGTGCCCTTGTTGACCATGTAGGGGATCTCGGTAAAGACCAGGCGGCTGCGGCCGGTCTTGGTGGATTCCACGTGGGCCTTGGCACGCACGGTAATGGAGCCGCGGCCGGTCTCGTAGCTCTGCTTAATGCCGGCGCTGCCCATGATGATGGCGCCGGTGGGGAAGTCCGGACCGGGCATGATCTGCATGAGCTCGTCGACGGTGGCGTCGGGGTTGTCGATCAGGTAGCAGGTGGCCTCGATCGCCTCGGTAAGGTTATGCGGGGCGATGTTGGTGGCCATGCCGACGGCGATGCCCTGGCTACCGTTGACCAGCAGGTTGGGGAAGCGCGCAGGCAGCGCCACGGGCTCGGCGAGCGATTCGTCGTAGTTGGGCTGCCAGTCGACGGTGTCCTTCTGCAAGTCACGCAGCAGTTCCATGGCGGGCTTGGCCAGGCGGCTCTCGGTGTAACGCATGGCTGCCGCGCCGTCGCCGTCGATGTTGCCGAAGTTGCCGTGACCGTCGATGAGCGGCGTGCGCATGGAGAACCACTGCGCCAGGCGGACCATGGCCTCATAGACCGCGGAGTCGCCATGCGGGTGGTACTTACCGATAACTTCGCCGACCGTCCAGGCCGACTTCTTATGTGGGCGGTTGGGGTAGATGCCGCTCTCGTTCATCGCGTACAGGATGCGGCGGTGCACCGGCTTTAAGCCGTCGCGCACGTCCGGCAGGGCGCGCGCCGTGATGACCGACATCGAATACTCGATAAACGACTGCTTCATCTCGCGACCGAACTCCGAAATCTGGAGCTGGCCGCCGTTGATATCCTCGCCGGCCGAGGCGCCACGGTCGACTTCGCCAAAGCTCTCCTCGAGCTCGGCGTCGTCGTCCTCTTCCTCCTCATCATCGGCATCGGGGTTATAGGCGTCCGGATCGCCGTCCTCGCCCTGCTCAGCACGGGCAAGCAGGCGCTTCAGATCGTCGGGCATACCGGCATCGCCGGCCTCGCCCATACCCTCATTGTTGTTGATATCGTCTGCCACGTTACCTCCTCATGGTTTGCGTGGTCCATTAGTTCCCTACCACGGAGACGGACTACCGAGAACACCGGATAACCCTCCTAGGTTTTCCAGGTGCCCCAGGTTGCCCTGAAGGATGAGGGTGCACGCCTTGCGTGCGGCGCCCGAAATCCTGAAGGGCAAGATGGGGTGCCTGGGAAAGCTAGGCGTCTAAGAAGCGTGCATCATGTGCGTGCTTCTCGATGTACTCACGGCGATAGCCGACCTCGGAACCCATCAGCTCACGCACGGCGCGGTCCGCCACCACGGCGTCCTCGATCGACACGCGCTGTAGGATGCGGGTCTTGGGGTCCATCGTCGTCGAGGCAAGCTGCTTGGGGTCCATCTCGCCCAGGCCCTTGTAGCGCTGGACGGTATAGCCCTTGCGCTTCTTGGTAATCTTGCCATCCTTGGCCTTGCCGTCCTCGTCGTTGTCGTCGGGGTTCAGGCCCAGGCTCTGAATGGTGTCGCGCAGGATCTCGTCTTCGGGCTGGCGGCCGTTGGGATACACGTAGTGGATCTTGTTGCGTACCTTAATGCCAAAGATGGGCGGGCAGGCAACATAGACGTAGCCGGCATCAATCAGCGGACGCATGTACTTGTAGAAGAACGTCAGCAGCAGGATGCGGATATGCGCACCGTCGACGTCTGCATCGGTCATGATGATGATCTTGTGGTAGCGCGCCTTGGTGATATCGAAATCGCCGCCGTCGCCGGCACTCGTCGTGACACCGCAGCCGATCGCGGTAATCAGCGACTGGATGGTGTCACTCGAGAACGCGCGATGGTCACCAACGCGCTCGACGTTCAAAATCTTGCCGCGCAGGGGCAGAATCGCCTGGATGTCTCGGCGACGGCCGTCCTTGGCCGAACCGCCTGCCGAGTCGCCCTCTACGATGAAGAGCTCGGTCAGCTCGGCGTCACGCACCGAGCAGTCGGCGAGCTTACCGGGCAGGGACGCCGTCTCGAGCAGGCTCTTGCGGCGGGTCGCCTCGCGCGCCTTGCGGGCGGCATTGCGCGCCTTGCAGGCTTGCTGGGCCTTCTTGACGATCTCGCGGGCGGGCTTGGGATGCTCCTCGAGGTAGTCGGCGAGGCCGTCGGTCACGATCTTGAGCGTTAGCGCGCGCATATAGGAGCTGCCGAGCTTGGCCTTGGTCTGGCCCTCAAACTGCGGATCGGGCAGCTTGACCGAGATAACGGCCGAAAGGCCCTCGCGCACATCGTCGCCGGTCAGGTTGGCGTCTTTTTCCTTGAGCAGGTTCTGCTTGCGCGCGTAATCGTTGATCACGCGGGTGAGCGCGGTGCGGAAGCCCTCAAGGTGCATGCCGCCCTCGGGAGTGTAGATGTCGTTGGCAAACGACATGACGTTCTCGCCGTAGCCGCTATTCCACTGCAGGGAAACCTCGACCTCGCCCATCTTGGCCACAGGCGCGTCCGGGTCCGATTTGCCCTCGATGTAGATGGGCTCCTTAAAGGCCTCGGGGACGTCCTTGCCCTCGTTGAGGAACTTGACGAAGTCGATGATGCCGCCCTCGTAGCAAAACTCCTCCACGTGGGGAGTCGCATCGCGCTCGTCGGTCAGCACGATTTTGAGGTTCTTATTGAGGAACGCCGTCTCCTGCAGACGGTTGTGCAGCGTATCGAAATCGTAGATGCAGGTCTCGAAGATCTCGTCGTCGGGCCAGAAGGTGACGGTGGTGCCCGTCGAATCCGAAGTGCCCACGACCTCCATCTTCTTGACGGTCTTGCCGCGCGAGAACTCCATCTCGTAGGTGTTGCCATCGCGGCGAACCTGAACGACCACGCGCTTGGACAGTGCGTTGACGACGGAGATGCCCACGCCGTGCAGGCCGCCCGAGACCTTATAGGCCGAGTTATCGAACTTACCGCCGGCGTGCAAGATCGTCATGACGACCTCGAGCGTCGGGATCTTTTTAACAGGGTGCTCGTCGACGGGGATACCGCGCCCGTTGTCGACGACCGTGATGGAGTTGTCGGCGTGGACCGTCACCTGAATCTCGGTGCAGAAACCGGCCATGGCCTCGTCGACGGAGTTGTCAACGATCTCCCACACCAGGTGATGCAGACCGCTGGCGCTCGTCGAGCCGATATACATGCCCGGGCGCTTACGAACGGCCTCGAGACCTTCGAGAATCTTAATCTCGCCGCCATCGTAATCGTTTTCGTTTGCCACACGTCCTCCTTCAGTCAAGAAAATGTGTACAGCCTTACTAGTTTATCGTAAAAAAATACCCTCGGGAACGAGGGTATTTGGCTCTACAAGGCCACCAGATGCGATTTAAGGCTCTTTTTTGCTTTGCACGCCCTTGGCCCACTCGGCACTGGCTCTCATGGCATTCTCGAGGGCCTCGCGCAGTTTTTGGTCTTCGATGGGCGCCACTTGGCGCTCAATCTCGATGCGCTCGGCCTCACTTAGGTCGGCGTGCGGGGCCGGCGAGCGCTCGGTCACGGCCGGGCGCAGGCGCTCCTTGGCGGCGGGCGGCGTGTGACCGGGCGCGGTGGTTTTGAACACCAGGCCGTCCACATGCGCACCGGCGCGCTCCATGCGCGCGCGAATGATCTCGCGCAACAGCGTCATTTCCTGCGTCCACGAGGGCGAATCGAGATATACCAGCAGCTCATTGGACTCGGGCAGGTAGCGCAAGCCCGTCACATGCCGCCCCTCGCGCGTGCCCGAGCACACCGCGTTCCACGCGCGATAGACCGCGCGCGACTCCTCGGCGGCCTCCATCTGCGCACGGCGCTCAGGCGTTGCAGCCGCCAGGATGCGCTGGCGCTCTGCGTTCAAAAACCCACTGAAGGCGACCGTTTCGCTCTCGCGCTCGTAATTAGCACGTCTCACCCATGCTCACCACCTTGGCTCGATCAAGCAGGTCGTCGGTAAAATACCCCAGGTTGGTCGTGGTTATGACCGTCTGGATATCATCGCCGATCAGCCGCAGGAAAGCGCCGCGACGCTCGCCGTCGAGCTCGCTCATCACGTCGTCCAAAAGCAGCAGTGGGGCGGTGCCCAGGATATCGCGCGCCACCGCCACCTCTGCCACCTTCCAGGCAAGCACCAACGTTCGCTGCTGACCTTGGCTGGCAAATGAACGGGCGGAACGACCCGCCACGGTAAACTCAATCTCATCGCGATGCGGTCCCACCAACGTCACGCCGCGGCGAATTTCCTCGTCGGCGTGCTCGTCAAGCGCAGCCAGCATGCGCTCGTACGCCCAGTCCTTCAGCTCTTCGCGATCCTCGACCTGGGGCAAATCCCCCAGCGTAGACGTATAGGACACGTTGGCAGCCTCGCCGGACGCCACTTGCCCGTAGGCAGTGCGCACATGGCCCGCCAGCCGGTCGAGCAGGGCCAACCGGTGCACAAGCAGGGCCGAGCCCGCGCGGGCAATCGAATCGTTCCACGCGCCGAGCATCTCGCGGCAGCACCAGGTCTCCTTGAGCAAGGCGTTACGTTGAGTCACGCAGCGCCCATAGGTGCTCGCAAGATCGGCATAGCGTGCGCTCAGTTGCATGCCAAAGTCATCGAGGGCGGCGCGGCGCACACTGGCGCCTCGCTTAACCATGTCCAGATGGTCGGGGCAAAACAGCACGCTCGGCAGAACCCCGCGCACACCGGCGGCAGAGCATCTCTTGCCGTTGCGGCCAAACGAGCGTTTACCGTCCTCCACGCTCAATCCCATATCAAGCACGCGGCCGTCGCCCTCGAGCCTCAGCTCGACCTTGCACGAGCCCACGCCATCATGGACGAGCTCGGCTGCGGTCGGATGCCTAAACGAGGCGCCGCTCGTCAGCAGCTGCAGCGCCTCTATGAGATTGGTCTTTCCCGCCGCGTTGGGTCCCGCAAGTATCGTCACGCCCTCCCCCAGGGCAAGGCGATAGCTATCGAAGCTGCGGTAGTGCGCGACGGAAAGATCGCGGGCGAACATGGTCATGGCGCAGCGCTAGATGCGGACCGGCATGACTAGGTACAGGTAGTTGATCTTGTCGTAGGACTTGAAGATGCCCGCCTGCGAGTAGCTCTTGAGCTCCAGTGTGATCTCCTTCTCCTTGGACAGGGCATTGAGGCAGCCAAAGATGTAGTGGTAGTTGAAGGCGATGGTGCCCGACTCGCCCTCGGCCTCGACATCGATCGTCTCCTGCGCAAGGTCCTGGTCATTGGAAATGGAGGACAGGCCCATCTGCCCGTTCTCGACATCGATCTCGAACTTGACGGCGGGGTTGGCGCTCGCGATAACGGCCACGCGCTTGAGGGCGGCGTTAAAGGCGGCGACGTCGATCTTGACGCTCGTCACGCACGAATCGGGGATGAGCTGCTTGTAGTTGGGGTACACGCCCTCGATGCGGCGCGACACGTAGGTGGTGTTGCCGGCCTCGAAGACGACCTGGGTGTCGGTAGCCCCGATCATAATGGTCGCCTGGCTGGCCATGATGTTCAGCGCGTCGTTAAAGGCGTCGGCTGGAACGTTGAGCTCAAAGGAGCCCTCGAGGGTCGAGGTCTCGACCTGCGTATCGCACACGGCCAAGCGGAAGGAATCAGTCGCCACCAGGCGCACGGTGTTGTTCTCGACCTTCATGTGCACACCGCCCAGGATGGGGCGGGCCTTGTCGGTCGAGGTGACGCGCCACACGCGGCCGACCATTTCGGACAAGATATCGGTCGGCAGCTCCACGGCACTCTCGATGGCATAGGCCGGAAACTCGGGGAAGTCATTGGCATCGAGCGTGTTCAGGCGGAACGAGCTCTTCTCGCAACTAATCAGCACCTGGCGCTCGGACAGCTCAAAGGTGACCGGAGCATCGGGGAGGGTCTTGGTGATATTGGAGAGCATCTTACAGGGGATAACCATCTCGCCCTCTTCTTCGACATGCGCCGCGATGCGATGACGGATCGAGATGGTGTAGTTAGAGGTCTGGAATTCCAAGATGCCGTCTTGGGCCTTAACGAGCACGCCCGACAGGATGGGAAGGGTGGATGCCGAAGCGACACCCTTCATAACGACGCCGATGGCTTGTGTAAGCGAGCTCTGGCTGACGGTGAACTTCATCTTTTAATACCTTTCTATAGATATAAATATCTTAATAATAGTAATAGCACTGACGAAACTGTTGATTACTCCCAAAGACGCAGGTCAGACCCAAAAAGAGAATCGACAGCAACCTGTGTGCAACGGGGGTGGTTTTCCACGTTCAAAACCTGCGCAAAACTTTTCATCACCGCGGGTTGGGTTTTAGACACCTTATGCCCGTGGTTTCGACAAGTTTTCAACAGGTGTCTCTATTTCCCTACGAGCGCAGTGTAATTTTATCGCGCAGCGACTTGAGGTCTTCGGTGACGGTGCGGTCTTCCTGGATCATCTTCTGGACCTTTTTGTAACTCGTGCTGACGGTCGAGTGGTTGCGGTTGCCAAATTCGGCGCCCACCGCCGTGGTCGTCATCTCGCACATCTCGATGGCCAGATAGATGGCAATGTGGCGTGCTTTGGCGATATTGGCGTTGCGACGCGGGCCGATGAGCTCCTCGTGCGTCACGCCGTACTGCTCTTCGATGACAGACTGAACCGTCTGGACGTTGATCTTTTTGGCCGATGTGTCGAAGTACTGGCTGGCGATGGCGTCGATATCGTCAAAGGTGAGCTCCCCGCCCTCGCGCTCGCGGTCGCCCGCCTCGCCGGCGCAGCGCTCGCAAAAGCTTTCGAGTTCGCGGATGTTGGTGCCCGAGACCTCGGCCATGTGTTTAAAGTGCTCATCGGTCAGGTGTCCGCCGTCGCCCCCATAGGCCGCCAGCAGCGAGTCGTCGCCTGCCTCGGGAGCGGCGACGATGGTGTTCTCGTAATAGCGCTGCAAGATCTTGTATTTCATCTCGTAGCTGGGCTCTGCGACCAGGCAGAGCATGCCGGCGTTGAAGCGGCTGGTCAGACGCTCGTCCATGCTCAGGTCCTTGGGGGCGCGGTCTGCCGCGATGACGACCTTCTTGTTGTTGCGGATGAACTCGTCCATGAGCTGGAAAAAGTAGTCCACGCTCGCGCGCTTGCCGATGATGTTTTGGATGTCATCGATGATGAGCACGTCCACACCGTGGTACGCCTGCATGATGGGGGCGTTGCTCTTCTTTTGGCGGTCGAACTCGGTCATCAGGTCGTCCAGATATGCCTGGGAGTTGGCATACTTGACCTTGATCTCGGGCGACTTCTCGGCGAGCTCGTTTTTGATGGCAAGCAGCAGGTGCGTCTTGCCTAGGCCCGATTTTCCGTAGATGAACAGCGATGTGCACGTGCCGCGCTCGTCCGCAAGGGCGGCAAACTTGAGTGCCGAGCGATAGGCATGGCTGTTCTCGGGGCCGTAGACAAAGTTCTCAAAGGTAAATTTTGAGTTCGCGGCGAGTGGGGCTCCATCCGTATTCTGCTCGGCCGGCACGGTCGGTGCTGGCATGGGTGAAGCGGGGGTCACAGCTTGCGTGGATTTAGTCGACGCTCCGCCCTTCATCTGGTTCATCATGCGACGAAAATCATCGGCCGAGAGCGTGTTCTTGATTGCAATGCCCGAATCAGCGCCCGCCGCTGCGTCGTGAGCGATGGGCATGTGCGTGACGGGTGCGTTCGCTGGCGCCGCCGCCGCGGTCGGCAACGGTGCCATGGTTTCACGGGAAACATCGCTGTGCTGGTGCTCGATTGTCGGCACGTCGCCTGCGGAGGCCGGCACCGCCGGGGAAGCAGCGGGAGCCGCGGCGGCCGCCGTCGCGACAGCGGATTCCGTCGCGGCGCCTTGCGGTGCCACGATGTCGAGCGCAATCGGTGCAAAGGCGATTTCTTCCAGATAGGCCTCAATAGTCGGCTGATGCTTTTTGAGCTGCGCGATGGCAAAGCGCGAGGGGGCCTCGATCGTGAGCGTATCTTCGGTCAGGCTTATGGCGCGCGATTGCCCCAGCATGTTGATGAGGCGTGCATCTTGGCCGTCGCGCTGACAAAAGGCGATGGCATCCCCCAGGATGATGCTTGCTTCCTCGTCCACTGTCTCTCCCGTTCTTTAGCTCTGAGCTCGCGCGCGAGCGGCGCCGAGTTCGGTCAGATGGTATTTCTGGCCATGCTTGATGACCAAGCCGGCCTGCGCCAAGTCATTGAGCGTGCGTGACCAAGTGGGGGCCGAGTTTCCAAACGCCCTCGCCAGATCGGTCGCACCGCACGCTTGATTTTGCGCCAGATAGCCCAGCGCGGCGTTGCCGCGATCGCTTACGAACACGTCCGGTTGTGGCTGCGCATACTGATTTGCTGCATTAGGATACATCATTTGAGCTGCTGGTTGTTGAGAACTCTGCATCGGCGGCATTTGCTGTTGAAAACTTTGAGGCCACTGTTGGTAAGGCTGCGGAGGCATCTGCTGGGCCCAGAGGTTGTACTGCTGCTGCGGCATCTGCTGGTACGGCTGCTGATATCCCTGCTGGTACTGCTGCGGGAACTGCTGGCCATACCCCAGTGGCGGCATCTGCTGATATGGATATCCCTGTTGGTACGGCTGATAGCCCATTTGCTGGCCACCCGGTGCCCCCGTCGTCTGCTGCATTGTTGCTGCATCCTGATCCGCCAGCGGCATGGCCTCTGGCATGTTTGGCGGCATCGACATCGATGCCGCCTGGGGCTCTTGTGTAGGAAGCATTCCGGGCTGCTGCATCTGTTCCACGGGGGGCTGCATCTGCTGCGTTGCCATGGGCTGCTGCGCAAAAGCTCCCGGCAGGGGATATGTGGGATGCTCCGTCTCGGGCCGTACAGCAGCACCGCGTCCGCCGGCACGCTCGATTTCCTGCACGCGTTTAGGGTTCAGGCTTACCGTAACCACGGTGCCGTTGCCCATGTTGTCCTCGATGGATACGGCGCCGCCGGCGTTTTCCAAATACTCTTGCACCATGGGAAACCCTGCTCCGGTTCCACGGATATAGCGCTTCATCTTGCTGTTTGCGCTGGTAACGCCAAAGTCGAAAGCGCGCTCCTTGTCGTCGATGCCTGGTCCTTGATCGGCAAAGCGGATGGTGTCTCCGCCGTCCAGAATCGAGATGATGGGCTCGGCAAAGTGTGCGTGGATAAAGTTTTCGACAATCTCGCGGATGACCATGAGCGAGATATGGCCGCCTTGTTCTTTCATGCACTGGTAGACGGTGTTGGTCGTCTCTTCCAAATACGTGCGGACATCTTGCGGATCAATGACGATCACACGCGGTGTCGACAACATGTCGTCATAGACGGCGATGCGCGCAGCGTACATGGCTTTCGGCCCCTGCGTGGTCGTCTGTTCACCTTCGTCACGCTCTTCGCGCACGCCGGTGATGTGCTCGTTGTCGGGTGCCGGGTCTCCGGAATCGACCATGGTGTAAAAGTCGTCAGACATGCCACTCGCAATCTTCCAAAAGGTTTCGAACAAATAGTAGCTCACCGTGCAATGTTTCTCATCTTTCGACAACTTTTCAAAACCTGTTGAAAACTTTGGAAAACGGACGAAAAGTTCTCAACATTGCCAACATGACCTGTTGAAAACTCGATGAAATATCGTGAAAAGTTGCCATGCACCGCCAAATCGAGCTTGGCTTATGGGGGAACCGTGTGAACTGCGCAACCTTTTACCTTTGATTTCTTGACATTTGAACATTGATTTCCCTACAATCTTCAAGCTCACGTGTCTATATCTGCGTCCGCGTCCCCGCGGACACTCGAAATGCAGCAGGAGGAACTTAAGATGAAGCGTACGTATCAGCCTAATAAGCGTAAGCGTGCCAAGACCCATGGCTTCCGTGCCCGTATGGCCACTAAGGGTGGTCGTGCCGTGCTCGCCCGTCGTCGCGCCAAGGGCCGCAAGCGTCTCACTGTCTAGCAGCGATACACACATCTCGCATGAAGACTATTAAGTCTCGGCAAGATTTCGAGCATGTGTTCAGTCAGGGGCGTCGTTTCAATCACCCTCTGATTCGAATGACCATATGTGAATCGGTTGGCGAAGGCGACTCCGGAAGGGTCGCCTTCGTTGGTGCTAAGCGACTCGGTTGTGCCGTCGTGCGCAACCGATCTAAGCGTGTGATGCGCGAGGCCGCCCGCAGCTGCGGATTTCCCGTTGCGGGTTATGACATCATCTTGTTTGCAACTCCCAAGACGAGGGTTTCCTCGCCGCAGGAGATGGACAAGGCGTTGCGTTCGCTTATGAAGCGCGCCGGCGTTGCCGGGGAGGAGCGATGAGCAATCACGTTTTGCGACGTGTTGCCATCGCTCCTATTCGCATATATCAACAGGTTATTTCGCCCTTATTGCCTGACGCCTGCATTTATTACCCAACGTGCTCGCAATACGCCGTCCAGGCGATTGAGAAGCACGGTGTTTTGAGAGGCTGCTGGCTTGCCGTGAGGCGCATCGCTCGCTGCAATCCCCTGCACGTCGGCGGTTATGACCCTGTGCCCTAGCGGGCACTCGCTATCGGAGGAAAACTTACATGTGGGATTGGATCGTTAACATCCTTTTCGAGCTGCTCAAGCTCATCCAGACCTTTGCGGTCGACTGGGGCCTGTCCATCATCATCCTGGTGGTCATCATCCGTCTGCTGCTGACGCCGCTCATGCTCAAGTCGACCAAGTCGACGGCTCGCATGCAGGTGCTGCAGCCCAAGATGCTCGAGATCCAGGAGCGCTATGCCGACGATCCTCAGCGTCAGGCCGAGGAGATGCAGAAGTTCTACAGCGAGAACAAGTTCAATCCGCTGTCCGGCTGCCTGCCGCTTCTGATTCAGATGCCTATCCTGTTTGCCCTGTTTACGCTGCTTCGTAACCTGCCGCAGTACTTTAACGAGGGCACGTTCTCGTTCTTCAACATCCTGCCCGACCTGACCACCACGCCGAGCGCTTCCTTTGCCGATGGCTTTATGGTTGCACTGCCTGCGCTGGTCTGCCTGATCCTGTTCGCCGTCCTGACCCTGATTCCGCAGCTCTATATGTCGCGCAACCAGACCGGCCAGCAGGCCCAGAGCATGCGTATGATGGCCGTTGTCATGACGGTCATGATGCTTTGGATGGGCTGGAGCCTTCCCGTTGGTGTTCTGCTGTACTACGACGTCTCGTCTGCTTGGCAGGTTATCCAGCAGATTTTTGTGACGCAGAAGGTCATCGACAAGGCGAAGGCCGATGAGGAGGAGCGTCTTAAGAACGCGCCGCTGCAGGTTGAGGTCACTCGTCGAGAGAAGAAGCCGCGCCCGCACAAGAAGAAGTAGCGGGATATCAATCTTATTTAGGTACCTAACTTTTTGGAGTACGTTATGTCTGAAGAGATCGTCGAGGATATGCTTGAGGAGGTTGCCCCGCAGGTTGTGGGCGATTATCCCGAGATTGCACAGCGCTACAAGGCTGGTGAAGAGCTGACCGATGAGGAGCTCGACACCATTGCCGATGTTGCGATTTCCATCCTGCGTTCCATCCTTTCGCACTTCGATGCCGCCAACTCTCCTATCGATGAGTATGAGGGTGACGAGGGTGAGCTGATTTTGGATGTAACGGCTCCCGATCTTGCTGTTCTCATTGGCCGTCATGGTCGCACCCTTGATGCCCTTCAGGTTATGTTCTCTTTGCTGGTGAGCCGCAAGCTTGGCTTTAGGTATCCGGTTGTAGTGGACGTCGAGGGATACAAGAGCCGCCGTCAGGACAAGGTTGCCTCCATGGCTCAGTCTGCTGCCGAGCGTGCCATCCGCACTCATAAGAGTGTTTCGCTTCCGCCCATGAATGCCTATGAGCGCCGACTGGTTCACATTGCTCTTCGTGGCAATGATGCCGTCGATACTCATTCTGAGGGTTCTGACCCTGATCGCCATGTGGTGATTGTTGCTCGATAATCTACTCGAGCTTATGCTAAGGGGACGTGGTTTCCACGTCCCCTTTTTTTGTCAAAAGTTCTCGATACACTGATTTTTGTCAGAAAGGAGCTTTCGTTGTTAGTACTTACTGAGCAGCAAGCTGACGAGATGTTGAGTCGCCTAACTTCCTATTGCAAAGAGTATTCCTTGAGCGTAACTGATGTTGAGCTGAGGAAATGTATCAAGCATTTGGATTTGGTTTTGGAAACAAATAAGACAACCAATCTCACCCGTATTCTCAACGTAGAAGATGCTGCAGTACTTCATATCCTCGACTCACTTGTTTTACTCCCCTATATCAATAAGGCTCCTGAGGGAGCTTTGCTCGATATGGGTACAGGTGCGGGCTTCCCTGGTATTCCGTTAACCATAGCCACGCATCGTAAAGCTACTTATATTGACTCTGTTGGCAAGAAGGTTGATGCTGTCAATTCCTTTGTCCATGCTCTTGGATTGAAACATGCTCATGCGGTTCATAATCGTCTTGAAGAATATGCTCGAAGCCATAAGAAGCAGTTCTCTGTCGTAACCGCCCGCGCACTGGCCCCTCTACCGATTCTTGTTGAGTATGCGGCTCCGTTCCTCAAGGATGGAGGGCTATTTGTTATCACCAAGGGCAATCCTTCGGATGAGGAGCTTGCTTCTGGCATGTCAGCAGCTAAGATTTGCGGTTTTACTTTGCTTCTGAATGACGCAATCGATTTGCCTGAGGGCTTGGGCCACAGGGAGTTCATTGTTCTTAAGAAGAGTCATCCAGCATCTGTCTCATTGCCTCGTGCAAATGGCATGGCAAAGAAGAATCCGCTTGCCTAGATGTTTCACGTGAAACATAATGGATACTAACAACTTGCAGTGTTTCACGTGAAACATGGCGGTTGATATCGAATCGGAATGTTTCACGTGAAACATCCTCCGTTTGACAGCTTTAATACACACCAGGAGGGACCGTGGGATTTCGCGACGTTAAGCGTTCTAAGAGCGCAAAAGACACGCGTATCATTGCAATCATCAATCAAAAAGGCGGTGTCGGTAAGTCGACGACGGCTGTAAACCTTGCAGCAGCACTGGGTGAGCAGGGTCGTAAGACACTGATTGTCGATTTTGATCCGCAGGGAAACAGTACCAGTGGATTCGGAATTGAAAAAGAAGACCTTGATCGCTGCATCTATGATGCATTGTTGAATGATGTGCCGGCAGAATCACTTGTTCTTGATACAAATTGCAAAAAGGTATTCGTAATTCCGGCTACCATTCAGCTTGCAGGCGCGGAAATTGAGCTCGTAAGCGCAATCGCTCGTGAAACCCGCCTTAAAGATTTGCTTGAGCCGATTCAGGACGAGTTCGATTTTATTTTCATTGACTGTCCCCCTTCGCTCGGCCTGCTTACTATCAACGCCTTGACCGCGGCAGACAGCGTTTTGATTCCGATCCAGTGCGAGTATTATGCACTCGAGGGCGTTACAAAGCTGCTTGAGTCAATGAAGATGGTTAAATCACGTCTGAACAAGGGCTTAGACACCTATGGTGTGCTTATGACCATGTATGACTCGCGTACTTCTCTATCGAATCAGGTTGTTGAGGAAGTTCAATCGTACTTTGGTGATAAGGCGTTTAAGACGCTGATCCCCCGTACGGTTAAAATCTCCGAAGCTCCGTCTTTTGGAGAACCGGTAATTACCTATGCACCTCAAAATAAGGGTGCAAAAGCGTATATGAACCTTGCAAAAGAGGTGATCAAGCGTGCCTAGTGTAAAGAAACGTGGCGGATTGGGACGTGGACTCAATGCTTTGGTCTCAGAGGCCGAGTATGAGACCGGTGGTTCGGCTGCATCCGAAACGAAACTACCTATTGAGGATATTGTTCCCAACCCTAACCAGCCGCGAATTCACTTTAACGAAACTGAACTTCGCGAGTTGAGCGAGTCAATCCAAGAACATGGCGTTTTGCAGCCGCTTTTGGTTCGCAAGCATGGAAACGGCTATGAGATCATCGCTGGTGAGCGTCGTTACCAGGCGTCAAAGCTTGCTGGTCTTGATGAACTGCCTGTCATCATTAAAGATGTTAATGATGAAGAGATGCTGGCCCTTGCACTTATCGAAAACCTTCAGCGTTCTGATCTGAATCCCGTTGAAGAGGCCAAGGGGTACCGCCAGCTCATTGATGCCAGCGGTATGACCCAGGAGGCATTGTCGAAGGCAGTAAGCAAGTCACGCTCTGCAATTACAAACTCGCTGCGTCTTCTCGATCTCCCCGAAGTTGTTCAGCAGATGATTTTTGAGGGTAAACTTACTGCTGGTCATGCACGTGCGATTCTTGCTGTTCCCTATGAAGACGCGCGTATTCGACTTGCAGAGAAAGTTGTTGCAGAGGGCCTTTCCGTAAGAGCGACAGAAAATCTTGCTCCGTTGTTTTCTGCCGGAGAGACGCCTAAAACGTCGAGGCCTGCAACGCCTCAGTCTTTTAAAAAGGCTGCCCGTGTACTTCGTCAGGTATTTAATACCAACGTACGTGTGAAGAGCTCACGTGGAAAGAATAAGATTGAGATTGAGTTTAAAGACGAGGAAGAACTCTCTCGTATTCTTGGTGAAATGATTCAGTTTGATCAAGGAGACCAAGATGAGGAATAAGATTTTAACTGCGATTGCATTGGCGACGACTGTCGCGGCTGGTGCCTTTGCTGGCTATAAAATCGCGACAGACGATGAGCTCCGAGGTCGTTTGCTTCGTGGTGCGCAAGATATCGTCGATACGTCCAAGAAGAAAATGGATGTTATGACAGAAGATGTTGCCATGCGAACTGCTCAGGTAACGAAGAATCCCAAGATTAATCAAGGCTGGGTTAGTAACCAATGGGAAAATGTAGGCTATTAGGTACCTAACAATTACTCAGCATATTCTAAGGGGTCCTTGTCTGATTCATGAGACAAGGACCCCTTATTTTGGCCGTAAAAAATGGGACAGGTAGCAGCTGATTCAAATTAAGGTCAATAAATGAAACGACCCCGGTTGCATATTCTGCAACCGGGGTCGTTCGATGTTTCACATGAAACGTTTTGGGGTGCGACTCCCCTATGCGTTCTTCTGAACTTTGAAGCGCTGCTTCAGCTGTCCGCAAGCGGCGTCAATATCGTTACCACGGGAGTTACGAATCGTGGTCTCGATGCCACGGGACTCAAGACGACGCTGAAGATCCTCAACCTTATGAATCGGCGACGGCTTGAGCGGGCTACCCTCGATGTCGTTAAGCTGAATGAGGTTAACGTGGCACAGCGTTCCCTCGCAGAAGTCGCAGAGCGCCTGCATCTCGGGATTCGTATCGTTGACGCCTTCGATCATGGCATACTCATAGGTCGGGCGGCGGCCAGTCTTCTCGGTGTAGAGCTGAAGCACTTCGTGAAGGCGAAGCAGCGTGTACTTCTCAACACCGGGCATGAGCTTATTGCGCGTCGACTGGATGGCGGAATGCAGTGAAACAGCAAGCGTGAACTGCTCGGGGATGTCGGCAAATTTGCGAATACCGGGAATAACGCCACTGGTAGAGACGGTGAGGTGACGAGCGCCGATACCGATGCCATCGGGGTCGTTGAGGATTCGCAGCGCCTTGAGAGCCTCGTCGTAGTTGGCAAACGGCTCGCCCTGGCCCATGAAGACAACGCTCGTGGCGCGCTCGCCAAAGTCGTTGGATACATGAAGTACCTGGTCGACGATCTCTTGAGCGGTCAGAGAGCGCTTGAGGCCGTTGAGACCGGTAGCGCAAAAGGCACAGCCCATGCCGCAGCCTGCCTGGGTGGAAACGCAGACGGAAAGCTTGTTACGACGGGGCATGCCGACAGTCTCGACGGAAACGCCGTCGTGGTATTCGAGCAGATACTTGCGCGAGCCATCTTTGGAAACCTGCTTGGTGAGTTCGGTGGGCGTTTCAAAGGCAAAAGCCTCTTTAAGCTGCTCGCGGAAAGCCTTGGGAAGGTTGGTCATATCGTCAAACGAACAAACGTTCTTCTCGAAGACCCATTCGATAAGCTGCTTCGCGCGGAAGGCGGGCTGGCCAAGTTCGGCCACGAGCTCGCGAATATCGTTTTGGCTCAAGTCGCGAATGTCCTGAGATTTAGTCCTGGGATTCATGGAAGCCTTTCGATTTTGGGGAAACGTAGAGGGTATCGCTACAATATGGTATCAGCTGCAGAAATTATAGAGGAGGAGTCTGCCCATGCCGGGTAAAAGCCTAGAGAACATGCACGTAGCGGTCTTGGCGGGCGGTCATTCCGCTGAGCGCGAGATCTCGCTCAATTCAGGAAAGAACGTCGTGGTGGCCCTGAAGGAAGCCGGCTACACCTCGGTGGAGCTGCTCGACACGGCCGCCGATGACTTTATGGTAACCATGGCGACCGGCGGCTTTGACGTGGCGTTTATCGCCATGCACGGTGCCGGCGGTGAGGATGGCGCCATGCAGGGCGCCATGGAGACCCTGGGTATTCCCTACACGGCCTCGGGCGTGCTTGCCAGCGCCTGCGGTGCCGACAAGGAGGTCTCTAAGCTCCTGTACGCCAAGGCGGGCATTCCCATTGCCCCCGGCCTCGCGCTCGAGGTGGGTGATGAAGTCGATATCGACCATATCGTCGAGGTTTGTGGTGAGCGCTGCTTTGTGAAGCCGGCCGTCAACGGTTCCAGCTATGGCATTTCCCTGGTCCATGAGCCCTCCGAGCTGCCCGCGGCAATCGCCAAGGCGTTTGAGTACGGCGACAAAGTGCTGGTCGAGAAGTGCATCGAGGGTACCGAGATCACCGTCGGCGTATACGGCGAGGATGACGTGCGCGCCCTGCCGATTGTCGAGATCCGTAAGCCCGAGGACTGCGAGTTCTACGATCTGGACGTGAAATATGTCGACCCTACGGACATCCATCGCATTCCGGCGCAGATTTCACCCGAGAACTATGCTCGTGCCCAGGAGCTTGCCTGTGCCGCTCACAAGGCCCTCGGTTGCCTGGGCATCTCGCGCAGCGACTTTATTGTGAGCGAGGACGGCCCCGTTATCCTCGAGACCAATACCATTCCCGGCATGACCGATACGTCGCTGTATCCGGATGAGATCCGCCACACCGACGACATGACGTTCCCGCAGGTCTGTGACAGCCTGATCCGTATGGGTCTTCGTCGAGCGGGCATTGCATGCTAATCGAGGACGCGGTTTCGTCAGGAACGCCGCAGTTTGTCATCGACTCCTATGCCGCGCTTGCCGAACGCGCCAAAACGCAGTCCTTCGGCCTTATCGAGGAAGATGTGATTGTCCTCGATACCGAGACCACGGGTCTTTCGGTGCAGGACAATGAGCTGATCGAGATCTCGGCGGCCCGTCTTTCGGGCCGCGAGGTCGTCGACCGCTTCGATACCTTCGTGCATCCCAAACAGCTGATTCCCGCCGAGATTACCGAGCTCACGAGCATTACAAATGCCGATGTGGCAGATGCCCCGTCGGCCGTTGAGGCCGTCGCCGCTCTCGCCGATTTTGTCGGTGGTTGCCCGGTGATCGCACATAACGTCACGTTCGACCGCTCGTTTATCGAGTCGGTCAAAGGCGGCGTCAACGTGAGCGATATCTGGATCGATTCGCTGGCGCTGTCGCGCATCGCGCTTCCGCGCCTGGCCTCGCACAAGCTGTCTTTTATGGCCGATCTGTTTGGCTGTGACTCGGTATCACACCGTGCCAATGCCGACGTCGACGCCCTGTGTGGCGTATGGCGCGTGTTGCTCGTGGCGCTCACCGACTTGCCTCAGGGCCTTATGGCGCGCCTAGCCGACATGCATCCGGACGTGCCTTGGTCCTATCGTCCTATCTTCTCATTCTTGGCAGGGCAGAACCCTGGTTCTATCTTTTCTCTCAGCGCCGCTCGTGCTGACGTCCTCAAGGCCGATCGCGCCGACGATCGGGTGGACGCCGACGAACTGCCGGTCCTCAAGATGCCGAGTCGTGAGGAGATTGAGGCAGACTATGCGCCAGGTGGCCTGGTCAATCGCATGTATCCCACCTACGAGCCGCGTGATGAGCAGATCGCGATGGCACTCGAGGTCCGCGATGCGCTAGTCACGGGCACTCATCGTGTAATTGAGGCGGGCACGGGCGTCGGCAAATCGATGGCCTATCTGGTGCCTTTTGCCGAGGCAGCGCGCCGTAACAACATCACGGTTGGCATTGCGACCAAATCGAACAATCTTGCCGACCAGCTCATGTACCATGAGCTGCCAAAACTTGCCGAGCAACTGGACGGTGGTCTGTCATTTTGCGCTCTCAAGGGCTATGACCACTATCCGTGCCTGCGCAAGCTTGAGCGCATGAGCCGCAGCCAGGTCGAGATTACCACCAAGCGTGATCCTGCCGATACGCTAACGGCAGTCGCGGTCATCATGGCGTACGTGTGTCAGTCGGCCGATGGCGACCTCGACTCGCTCGGCATTCGCTGGCGCAGCGTCAACCGTCCCGACTTTACGACGGCGTCGCGCGAGTGCGCCCGTCGCCTCTGCCCGTTTTTCCCCGATAAATGCCTGGTCCACGGCGCCCGCCGCCGCGCGGCGCATGCTGATGTGGTGGTCACCAACCATTCCCTGTTGTTCCGCAATGTTGCGGCCGAGGGCAGAATCTTGCCTCCGATTCGTCACTGGGTGATCGATGAGGCCCACTCCATCGAGCGTGAGGCACGCCGTCAATGGGCGCGCGTGGTGTCGGCGGATGAATCGCGCGTTCTGTTTGAGCGCCTGGGTGGCTCGAGCGCCGGCGCGCTGAGCCAGGTTTCCCGCGATTTGGCAACCTCGGAGGGCTCTACACTCTACCTGGGTCTTACCGCCAAGGCGACGTCGACGGTTGTACGTGCGAGCATGGCGATTGCCGACGTGTTCGATGGCGTTCGCGAGCTCGGTCGCCGTGCCCGTGGGGGTTATGACAATGCCAATCTATGGATTGGCCCCGAGTTGCGCGAATCTGACGACTGGCATGATTTCTTGCAGTCGGCCTACACTGCCATCGACGCATTGGAACAGGCTGACAAGAGCGTCGACGCGCTGGTACAAGCCGTCGCCGGCGACAAGCCCGAGGTTGTTGTCGACCTGGGTGATATCTCGCGCCGCCTGCACGAGCTGGCCGAGAACCTCAAACTCATCATTGATGGCACCGATGAACACTATGTGTATTCGCTGCAGGTCAATCGCAGGCTGCGTGCCGGCGGAGAGTCAATGACCGCAGAGCGCATCGACATTGGCGAGGCCTTGGCAACCGAATGGCTGCCCGAGGTTCACACGGCTATCTTTGCCTCGGCGACCATGACGGTGTCCAAAAGCTTTGAACACTTTAACCACGCGGTCGGCCTCGATCGCATCGGTGCTTCAACATCCTCATCGCTGCACTTGGACTCGAGCTACGACTTCGATTCGAACATGGCTGTAGTCGTTGCGGGCGATATCCCCGATCCGCGCGATCGTGAGAGCTATCTTACGGCGCTCGAGCGCGTGCTGGTCGACGCCCATCTTGCCATGGGCGGATCGG
This sequence comes from uncultured bacterium, assembly GCA_905214105.1. Taxonomy (GTDB): domain Bacteria; phylum Actinomycetota; class Coriobacteriia; order Coriobacteriales; family Coriobacteriaceae; genus Collinsella. Next base: position 19,353 of record CAJMKK010000002.1, on the reverse strand, counting down.
TGCTCACGTTGTTCACCAATCGGCGCGACATGGAAGACCTGTACGCCCGCGTTGAGCCCAAGATGGCCCGTGCGGGTCTGGAGCTCAACTGCCAGCAGCGCAACTCATCTCCTCGTCGCCTGCGCGACCGGTTTATCAACGAGCCGACCTCGTCGCTTTTTGCGCTTAAGGCCTTCTGGGAGGGGTTTGACGCCAGCGGCGAGACGCTGCGTTGCGTCATCATTCCCAAGCTGCCGTTCTCGAGCCCCACGGACCCGCTCTCGTGCGAGCGCAACCTGCGCGAAGACCGCGCTTGGGCGCGCTATTCGCTGCCCGAGGCGGTGCTCGAGGTTAAGCAGGCGGCCGGCCGCCTTATCCGCTCGTCGACCGATTGCGGCGTGCTGATTCTGGCCGACCCGCGCCTGGTGACGAAGGGCTACGGGAAGAAGTTCTTAACGTCGCTGCCCACGAGCTCCTACCAGCGCATCGAATCGGCGCAGATCGGTCACTATCTGCAACTGTGGCGCGCACGTCACGAGCGGCGGCGCTAAAGCGGACAGACGAGGGTTTTTGCCATATCGCACAGACGCTTTGACAGGGCGGGGTCATCCAAGATGCGGATGGCTCCGCCCTCTGCGATTATCTGGCTCAGTAGCCAACGCTCGGAGCCGTAATGCACGGTTACCGTTGCCGTGTCTGCCCCGCTGCGCTCGATGAGGGTGATGCCGGCCCAGTCCAGATGCTCCGCCATATCGAATGACATCAAGAGCTTTGCGCTATGCTGCGTCCGGGCAAGGGAATCGTGGAGGGATGCGACGTCCGGTGCGTGAGGCACGACGGAGTCTTCCGTCAAGGTGAGTCCCTCGATTTTATCCATGCGATAGGTGCGCTGCTCATCGACCGCGATGTCCCAGGCAATCAGATATGTTTGGTCGCCGTTTGCCGTAATGTGCAAGGGGTCGACCAGACGCTCGCGTGGCCGCGCATCGTCCATCGAGCGATACGAGATGCGGCAGCGAACGCCGTCCTGAATGGCGCAGCTCAGCTGCTGCCAGTGCGACCCGTGGTTGACGGTGTCAAAGACGCGCTGGTTATAGCCGAGTTCTTCGGGTAGAAGGGCGTGTCGAATCCGAGCTGCCGTCTGTGGCTCGATCCCCAACGATTCAAGTTCATGGTTGAGCACAGCGCCCTCGGCGGCACTCAGGCGCAGCGGTAGCACACGCCCGGCGTCACCGGTGAGGGCCACACGCTCGTTGCGGCATTCGCAGATGATGCGCGCGCCCGATTCTCGGTCCGCGAGCGTCGAGACGATCTCGAGAATCTCATCGAGCGACACCCCTGTGATGTCAAAGCGGCTGCAAATCTCGGTTCGTGTCATGCCGCTCTCGCCGGCGGCGTAGAGGGCCTCCATGATGTCGATGGCGCGAGAGAGCCTCTGCTCGCTGGTGAGTTTACGCACGGGCATGCTCGTGCACCGTCCTTTCGATGAGGTGGTTCCACGCCTGTTTGAGCGATTTGGGGGCCACGGGTCTCATGCCGTCCATGGCGTGGGCCATGCAAAATGAGGCGGCGGCTTCAAGATTGCGCACGTCAACGGTCCAAGTCCATCCCGAATCGGTGTGTGCGAGCTCGCCTCGTCCGCGCGTGAGGCCGTTGATCATATCGATCTGCGTCTGAGGGGCGAACGAGAACGTGGCTGCAACGGTCGGTCGGTCGGCGAAATCGAATTCAAAGAACAGATAGTCATTGAGATTGAAGTCCGCAGGGATGGCGTAGGCCTTCGAAGGACGCCAAGCGCGAACGATACGGTCGCAGCGGAATGTCCTGATGTCGTCGGTGACATTGTCGAGGCCGCAGAAGTACGCCACGCCCTCGCGTTCGAACATGCCGTAGACACAGACGGTACGTTCTTTCTGCTCGCCGCGTCCGTTCTGATATAAAAATCGCAGCGCGCATCGCTCGGCAAAGGCGCTCCATACCGCATCGACGGTGGGAGAGCGGCGGATCGGTACTTCGTCCACCGTCGTCCTGCCGGTGAGGTAGGCAATTTTGGAGCGAATATCGGCAAGCGGCGCGGCAAAGGTGGAAGAGCCGGCCGCTAGCGTCTGGTCGATGGCGTTGAGTAGGATATCGGCGTCGTCTGCGGTGATGAGGCCGCCTGCAGCAAACGTGTGCTCGCGGTCGATTGTCCACGAGCTTTCCTCGGTCTCCTGCGCACCGGCGGGGCGAACCTCCTTGATTAAGATGCCACGCTCGAGCAGTTTGTCACGATCGCGCCGAAACTTGCGCTTATCCGAGTCGATATTGCCCGAGCCATATCCCAGGTCAGAATCCAAGACGATCTGCTCGGTCGTCAGCGGTTCGGGGGAGCTGTTGAGCACAAAGAAAAGATTGAGGATGCGCTGAGCCGTTTTATCGAAACCGGGCTCCGAATTCCCCTTTTTAATTGTCGCGGTCGCGTCGCTTGCCGTCATAGAGTCCTCGCATGAGAAGGTGGTTTGCTGCCATGATTTTAGTCCGATATGGAGATTAGGCTATATCCTTGTCCGCTCGAGGCGTTAAGATGGCCCGAATTCGGTCGTTTGCGCTCGCTCGGGGTATACTTTCGACTATATACGGTTCTAATGTGCATGCATTGGGCCTATTTGTCGGATTATGGATGTGGAGCGCACATGGCGAACACCCAGAACTATATTAACCACCTGCTGCAGAACACCGGCATTACGCCGGCATGCAGCGAAGAAGAGCGCTTGGCTGCCGAGGATATCGCTCAGATCTTCCGCAACCACGGCTTTGACCCCGAGGTTCAGGAGTTCAATGCCCCGGCGCCCAGTAGATTGGCATTTGCCGTTACCGGTATTCTTGCGTTTGCCGGCGCCCTGCTGATGGGCATCGGCGGCGGTATCGGCTTGGTCGGCACCTTGCTGGCCATTGTCGGCGCCGTTCTTTACGTGCTCGAGCGCACGGGCCACCCCGTGGTTTCGCGCCTGGGCAAGACGGGCGTGAGCCAAAATGTCATCGCCTACCACAAGGCCTCGGGCCCGCTCGCGTCTCCGCGCAACCGCCCGGTGGTCGTTGTCGCACACTACGACTCTCCCCGTGCTGAGCTGCTCGCCCGCGAGCCCTATGCTTCGTATCGTGCGCTCATCGCCAAGCTGTTGCCCGTTGCCACGATTGCCCCTGCTGCCGTTGCCATCCTGCGTATCCTGCCGCTCCCCGGCGCGCTCAAGGTTCTGCTGTGGATTGTCGCGATCCTCGCTTCCCTCGTTGCACTTGCCAACGCGGCAAACATCATCTCTAACCGCCACGTTCTTCCCTATACGTCCGGCGCGGTGTGCAACAAGTCTTCTGTCGCCGCTATGCTCGGCGTTATGGACAACGTTGCTCCCTTCCAGGGCGAGAACGAGTTTCCCGACGATGTTCCGTTCGATACCTATTTTGGGGAGCAGAAACGTCGTGCCGAGGAAATGGCGCGCGCGGCGGCGGAGTATGCCGCGGCCCAGCAGCAAAACGACTACGGCAACACCATCGAGTACGAAGAGCCTACCTACGCCGAGGACGAGTTCGGTCAGCCGATTGCTCCCGACGCTCAAACCGAGCCCGAACAGGGCGAGGCTTTTGACGAGCAGATTGAGGGCTTTGAGGGTGCGTCTGCCGACGAGACGCTGATTGGCGCCATCGTGCCCGAGGATCAGAATCAGGCTGTCCAGGCCGAAGAGTTCAATGACGAGGTTCCCGCTGCTGAGCCGGCGGAGGAGCCTGCCGCGGCCGAGCCCGAGCCCAAGCTCTATCGCAACGCCGCCGGCAACATTCGCTTTGGTTCGGATGCCATCCGTGCACTCGGAATGCTTCCCGAGTCCTGCACGCTCGATTACGAGGAGGGCGAGGAGCCGACGTTTGAGCCCGAGCCTGCGCCCGTTGTCACTGCGGATGATGAGTCTGCCGCGGTTACCGCTGCCGTTGCCGAGCCCGAGGCGGTGTCCGCGATCGATCCCGCGGCAGGACTGGACATTTTGGCTCCCGCCGCGCCGGCGCAAGACGTTGCGGACGAGTCTGACGACGATTACGTTGAACAGCCGAGGCGCGTGTCTTACGAGAGCGATACTGATTTCTCTGCCGAGATTCCCGCGGCAACGCCCCATGCCGATATTGCATCCGCGTTCTCTTCGATTGGCGCCAGCGCTTCCAGCTTCTTTAAGGGTGCGCTTGCAAAGGGCAGGAAATTTGTCGACGATTTCGAGGAGAAGCGCGCTGCCGCACGCGAGGCTGCCGAGCAGGAGGCTATCGCTCAGCAGCAGGCAGCCGAGGCGGCACGTGAGCGCGCGGCGCAAGAGTTCGAGCAGAACGAGGCTATGCAGTCCGGGCCCGTCGACGCTGCCGAAGCTACGACGTCCTTTGAGTCCCAGCAACCGACGTCAGCGGATGTTGTTGAGGCAACAACGTCTTTCGAGGCTCAGCAGCACGTCGATAGCACCATGTCGTTTGATGCCGCGCAGTTCGATTCCACGATAACGTTTGAAAAGCAAGGCACCGCAATTGCCGAGCCCCTTCCTGTTTCCGATGAGCAGGGCGACGCGGCAGACGATGACGAGCCCATTGATGCTGCCGAAATCCAAGATGCCGCCGAGGACGAGTCCGTCGAGGCCAACTCTGACGAAGAGCAATACGCGGCAGCCGATCAAGGTGATTCGACCGAGGTCGAGCAGGAGGAAGTGCCTGCGGTTTCCGAGACTCCCGAGACGGATGAGTCGAGGCCTTACTCCACGCAGATTTTCACCATGCCGACCCCGAGTGGTTCCGGTGCCACGGTTGCCAATGTCGCTCCCACCCAGGACGAAACGGTCGATTCCCTTATGGCCCAGATTTCCTCCCAGGCATCGCCGCGTCCGCAGATGAATGTTCCCGATCCGGCGTCGGCACCGTCGCCTGCACCTTCCTCGTCTCCGCTGGCTTCGGTCCCCGATCCGTCGCTGCCGTCTATGAAGCAGGCAAACGTTGCGTCTCGCACGTCGCTGTTCGACCTTCCCGATCCCTCTGCCCAGGTCAACGACCCCTTTGCTACTGCCCAGGGTCCCGAACCCACATCGGCACCCGTTGCGCCTTCTATGCCCGTTGCGTCGGGCGCGCAGCCGATCGAGACCATTTCGGCTCCCGCCCCGGCGGCACCCAAGTCTCGCAAACGCGGCCTGGGTGGCCTGTTCGGTCGTAAAAGGAAAAACGAGCAGGACAGCATGAGTGATTGGCTGGGCGTCGAAGACGATTACGATGCCAAGAAGTCCGGTCGCGGTATCGGTTCGTGGGATAACTTCGAGGACGATAACGATGGCTGGAAGGGCGGCGCTACGTCTTCCGATGGCGCTTCTTCCGAAGATATGCTCTCGGCTGTCGCCTCTATGGGCGATGATGAGCTGCTCGGTCACGATATCTGGTTTGTGGCAACGGGCGCCTCGGATTGTGATGGCGCCGGCATGAAGGCCTTCTTGGCTTCGCATCGCGATAAACTCCGCGGCGTATTCTTCATCAATCTTGAATCCGTCGGCGCCGGTAGGCTTTCGGTGGTGACGGTCGAGGGCGAACAGCAGCTGCTCAAGGGCGATCGCCGCATCATGAACCTGGTCAGCAAGGTGTGCAAGTCGTTCCATGTCGATTGTGGCGCGCTCGAGATGCCCTATGCCAAGACCGATGCCTATGCCGCGCTCGAGGCGAGCCGCCGAGCCCTCACCATCGCCGGCGTGGACGGCACGCGTCTGGCTTGCGCTCGTACCGAGGACGACCTGCCCCACAATGTCAACCCGACGAACATTGCCACGGTATCCGAGGTCGTGACCGAGGTTATCCGCCGTTCGTAGACGGAGCTCTAAGGAGTCAACGTGTTTTCGTATATTAAGCGCCATTGGCCTGTCTACGTGATTTTGACCTTGATTGCCATTGCGTTAGGATTTGGGGCTGCCTACATCGTGGGTGCAAAGGGCTCGACCCCCGCCTCCGCAATCAGCGAAGAGGTGGAGCAAGAACAGAGTACGGGTGCCGATGGGATTCCTGAGTCCGAGCAGGCAATCGTTGATGGTGGATCTTCGTCTGCAGAGTAGATACGGCGATTTACATGATTGAAAGCGGGCGAGCCAGGGGACTGGCTCGCCCGCTTTTTCATCGCGCTAGCGCTTCTTTGGGGTCGACCTAAGGCGAGCGAACCATAGGGCTGCGGCACCCGAGGTCAGGAGCGCGGTGATGCAAGCGGCGATGGGAACTGATCCTGTTGCCGGTAGGTCCTGCAGTAGGGTACAGCGTTGAATGACACGGTCCTCGTCATGTGACTCAAGTTTATCGCCGCCGCCGTTGCGGCAAAGATCGACGCGTGCGCTGTTGGTGAGTGCGGTTTGGGGCGTATAAGCCGACGTCGCCTGCATGTGCACGATTGCGCCCCGAGCGTCTGTGCCAAGGATTGCTTTGGCATCGTCAAGGTCGTCGTGCTCATCTTTGAGATCATCGCGGGTCCAAGAATCCGCATCGCTTCGAGTCGTAAAGTCGGCGGCTACCGCACCGTATTCAATTCGAATGCCCGTTACGACGGTATTGGGTGTAAGGTCGAGCTCTTCCGCCTCGAGTGTGGTGGATTCCGTGGTCGAGACATCCGCCTTCCAGAGGCGCCAGCCGTCGTAATCGACGAGGCGACAGTCCTCACCAAGGCTCTCTTTTACTTCGTCGGACTCAAGCCAAGGATTTTCGTGTCCATCGTCAAGTGTCGCGTTCGCCGGTTCATCGACGTCTGTCGAGTCCAACGGCGTCGTGCGATACCACACGTTGCACAGACCGTTGAGGTCGCCGATGGCGACGGGGGTTTCGATTGAGATGAATCTCGCCGTGCCGTCTTTGGCGCACTCAAGATCATCGATAATCGTAAACTCATCAACCCAAGTAGCGGAATCGTTTCGAGCATCGATGGTATAGGAGAAAAGCCCATCACTATTGGTTTGCGTCGTGGCGCGGTTTTTACCATCGCCGTTAGCCAACAGGCCCTTTTCGATAGGTTGGACAAGTTCCTGACGCTTGTCGACCTGCCCCTTGATCTCGATGGGCGCATCCTTCATCGCGACGGATTGGACTTCTCCCGTATCTTTTATTTCAAACGTTATCTCCTCGGCAAGGTCATAGGTCCGCGGAGACATCATTTCGCGCAACGAGTAGGTGCCGGGTGCAAGATGTTCGACGCGGTGTGGCTTGTCGGATGAGGTCCAGGAGTCTATTTCGGTTTTATCGGGACCATATAAGGTGAGCTGTGCGCCTTCCACTTCCTGCTCGCCGCTTGCATCGACCTTGGAGATATCTACCTTGGTGTAATCGTCGGATACGTTAAGCCGTGCTTCTACAACGGGTGTTTTCTGGTCGGCATAAGTAAGGTCGACAATATGGGATGTCCGATCGAGTAAGAAGCCTGCCGGCGCTTGAGTCTCGACAACCTCGTAGCGTGCGGTGCCAGATCCCAGCGGGAGGTCGTCCGCGCGTGCTTCTCCAGTTTCATCCGTCGTGACGGTAGCGACAGTCTCACCGTCGAGTGCGGCAATGCTACCGTCGGGGCGCACGATATCACCCGAGGCACGGATCTCAAAGATGGCGCCCGCGAGGCTGCTGCCGTCTACGGCATCGGTTTTAACGATCCTGATATTTCCGGTCGCGGCGTGGTCATAATACGAGGCGATTGCAACGGGCGTTAGGTTCATGTCGGCGGGTATGTTTACCTCGATTTCTTCGCCGACAAGATAGGGCTCTTTGGCCGAGGTTTCGCGTACATAATAGGTGCCCGGCACGAGCGATTCGGGCAGTGTGACGGTCCCGGTCGCGTCAGTCGTAAAGGTGTCCATTACGTTATGTGCTGGATACCAGCAAGTTTGTGAGACAGGTTCGTGATTGCTGTCGAGGAGTTGGAAGGTGAATCCGGCTAGGGGAACAGAAGCGCCTGTTTGGGCATCGCGTTTTACAATCTGGAGATGCGTCGACAGAGCGTGGTTGTCCACGATATATTGAAGCTCGGTGCCGTCGGAAATCTGATTGGCCCCGACGGTCCATTCCCCTGCACGTTTAAAACCCTCGGGGACGGTTTCCGGAACCTCGCGAACCGTGTAGCCGGCACGGTCGTATGGGACGGCTCCGTGGACACCGGCGGGTCGCTTGCCTGTGCCGAACCATGCTTCGGGCTGATCTTTGGTGGAGGCAAAGCCATAGGTGTTTGTGGTCAGTGTGCCAACAACCTGCTGAGAGCTGTTGCTGACAACCTCAAAGACAACACCACCCGCCGGCTGCTCCAGGCCGGATTGGTCGCTATTGCCGTAATCCTTGAATTTGGAAATCTCAAGGTCAAACGCAATGGGGATATCGGAAACGCGAGATTCGATCTCGACCACGCCTGAATCGCCGAGCTGGTCGGCTCCAACGGTATAGGTCCAGCTGTCGTTGGATGGCAGGTAGCCCTCGGGGGCTTTTGATTCGTAGATGGTAAAGGTTCCTAAGGGGACATCGGCGAGGGTGGCCCGACCGCTTTCGTCGGTCGTGAGGGTCTGTGCCCATCCAGGGGTTGATTGCGACACGCACGTGAACTCTGCTCCTGCGAGTGAAGATCCCACCTGGGGGCCGGCATTCGTCGCGGCATCGAGTTTTACGATACGCAGGTTGATGGTGCCGGGCTGTTCATCGATGGCGACCTGCCCGCCGTCATTCCCCGTGGTAAAGGCAATGCGATCGTGGCGGGGGACATAGCCGGTCGGCGCCTTCGTTTCAACTAGGTAGTATGCCGTGTTGGGCAGAAGTGTTGCTTGCGCTTGACCGTTGCTGTCCATCTTGATGGTGCCGACACGCGCGCCGCTGGCGCTCTCAAAAACATCGAACGTTGCCCCGTCAAACTGATAAGTATTGTTTCCGCTGGTAATGGCAGCGTTTGCAGACTGCTTTTGGAAGGAAACAGAGACCGCCGGCAGTACATAGAGCATGTCTTGACGTTTGCTGCCGCCCGATACGGCCCCTAGATAGCGCCGCGCGCGGTGCGGAGCGGCTTTGATGCTTCCTGATTTTGCGCTGTCGTGGAGCCATCGCGCAGCCGCCACGACTTCATTGTCGGCGGTAAAGTGTCCACTCTTGGTTTTGCCCTGAGCGGTCGTGTAGGAGTAGGTGCCGTCGACATGGGTAGTGCCGTTGAGCATCCATACGGCAAGCTGGGTGGCGGCGCGGGCGCGATCGGGTGAAAGATGGTAACCGCCAAATGACGTGGCGGTAGGATATCCGTGACAAACGATTGCCGCGAACTCGTCGTCGAGCCACACCCAGCCTTGATCAAAGTTGAGCCATGGGCCGCCCGGCTTGGTGGGGCCGGGGCGCTCCTGGTTCATGCAGTAGGCAATTGAGGCGTCTTGAGCTTCATACTTGCCGATGAAGAAGGGCCCACAATCATCGCTAATAGTGCGGAAGCCGAGCTGGTCGTAGCCATCGACGGCAAATGCGGCTCCCGGTGCCAGGCAGCCGAAAAGCAGGAAGAGGAGCAGGAGCAGCGGACCTGTTGCGATTGCGCTGTGGACAGAGTGCGTGGGTGCGTTGGACATGGCTGCTCCTTATCCCTCGTGCGCCGCACGGGGAGGCCGCGGCGCTTGGGATGAGGCTACCGCCATGGTTCATGCGGGTAAGTACCAGAAGCTGACCAAAAGCTTGCCCGATTTCTGGCAAATCGAGCTCAAATACAACAATCAGATAAAAATGCAGGTAGAAGATGGTAAGAAAAGAAAGACAAAGGTCCTCATCTCCACAATTGGCGCGGTTTTCAAACGATTCTCCACAGCTAAAACAAGCATCGACACCCTTGTATCGAACAAGACAACCGCGTTATACTAGCCAACACACAAGCGGGCATCGCCAAGTGGTAAGGCATCAGCTTCCCAAGCTGACACTCGCGGGTTCGAGTCCCGTTGCCCGCTCCAGTTAAGAGCACAAGCACGGCACCATCACGGTGCCGTGCTTTTTTTCAATAAAGTGCCGGGACTCGAACCCGACAGGGTGCGAGCGTTAAATAAACGCGAAGCGTTTATAGCGAGCAGGCAAGGTCGCCGATAGGCGACCGCAGCCGGTGCGGATTTGCGAAGCAAATACGCGGATGTCCCGTTGCCCGCTCCATCGAGCACGGGAGACATGGGGACGGCTAATTCAACAAAGTCTTCCCCTTCGGCTTCGTGAAGGTGAGGGGCTCGCCTGAAGCCGGTGCGGATTTGCGAAGCAAATACGCGGACGTCCCGTTGCCCGCTCCAATTCCAAAATGTTAGGTTAATGCCTACTGCCCATACTTGCACCTGCGCACGGTACAATGGTTGGGTTACGACCAACGTGCCAATAACCAAAAAGGAGCCGCTATGATCGATCGCTATACCCGCCCGGAGATGGGACACATCTTCTCCCTCGAGAACAAGTACGCCATTTGGCAGGAAATCGAGGTTCTGGCCTGCGAGGCCCAGGCGGAGCTCGGCAAGATCGGTATTTCCAAAGACGAGGCCCAGTGGATCCGCGACCATGCCAACTTTGAGAAGGCGAAGGTCGATGAGATCGAGGAAGTCACGCGCCACGACGTCATTGCCTTCCTGACCAACATGAAGGAGTACATCGATGCCGATGTTCCCGAGGGCGACCCCAAGCCCAGCCGCTGGGTTCACTATGGCATGACCAGCTCCGATCTGGGCGACACGGCCCTGTGCTACCAGCTCACCCAGGCCTGCGACCTGATCATCGAGGACGTCAAGAAACTCGGCGAGATCTGCAAGCGTCGCGCCTTTGAGGAGCGCAACACGCTCTGTGCCGGACGTACTCATGGCATCCATGCCGAGCCGATGACCTTCGGCATGAAGTTTGGCTCTTGGGCCTGGGAGCTCAAGCGCGATCTGGACCGTCTTGAGGACGCCCGCAAGAATGTTGCCTTCGGTGCTATCTCGGGCGCTGTCGGCACGTACAGCTCCATCGAGCCGTTTGTCGAGGAATATGTCTGCGAGCACCTGGGCCTGGTTCACGACCCGCTGTCAACGCAGGTTATTAGCCGCGATCATCACGCCTACCTCGCCGGCGTTCTTGCCACCACCGCGGCCACTTGTGAGCGCATCGCTACCGAGGTTCGCAATCTGCAGAAGACCGATACACTCGAGGCCGAGGAGCCGTTCCGTAAGGGTCAAAAGGGCAGCTCCGCCATGCCGCACAAGCGCAACCCCATCACCATGGAGAAGGTCTGCGGCCTGTCGCGCGTCGTGAAGGCCAACGCGCAGGTTGCCTTCGACAACGTCGCCCTGTGGCACGAGCGTGACATTTCGCACTCCTCTGCCGAGCGCGTCGCCCAGGCCGATAGCTTCATCGCGCTCGACCACATGTTCCAGTGCCTCATCCGCGTTATCGACGGCCTGCAGCTGTATCCCGCTCGCATGATGGCCAACCTCAATAAGACCCGCGGCCTCATCTTCTCCTCCAAGGTGCTGCTCGCCCTCGTCGACACGGGCATCACCCGCGAGGACGCGTACGCCATTGTGCAGGAGAACGCCATGGCAACCTGGCACGAGGTACAGGATTGTGTCTCCGGCCCCACCTTTAAGGAACGTCTCGAGGCCGACCCGCGCTGCACCGTCAGCCAGGAGAAGCTCGACGAGATTTTTGATCCGTGGGACTTCCTCACCCGTATCGACACAGTCTTTGATCGTCTGGAGCAGCTGAGCTTCGAGTAGGTTCGGGCATAACGTTAGCTTTTTAGGGCGCTTTGCTGGTAATGTGTGTTGCCGGTAAAGCGCCTCGTTGCATTTAGGGAAAGACGGGGATAATAGTCGTCTCGAATAACATTCTGAGAGGGGATCGCATGATTTCGTTTGATTACAAGCCTCAGGGCGTGTGTGCTCGCAATATTCACCTTGACCTTTCCGATGACGGCAACAAGGTGATGGGCGTTGAGTTTACCGGCGGCTGCGATGGTAACCTCAAGGCCATCTCCAAGCTGGTCGAGGGTGCTCCTGCCGATCGGGTAATCGAGGTTCTCGCCGGTAATACCTGCGGTATGAAAAAGACTTCCTGCGCCGACCAGCTTACGCGCGCTATCGAGGCCGCTCGCGCCGAGATCGCCTAATGGGTATCGCCGATCACATCAAGAACGGAATATCGCGTCGCGGCTTTGTACTCGGTGGGGCTGCCGCGGGCGCTGCCACGGTGCTTGCCGGATGCTCGAAAAAAACGGGCACCAGCGATGATGCCGCCGGCGAGCCGCAGGTTATCAAGGACGATTCCAAAATCATCTCGATTACGGATGAGTACGAGGCAGTCGACATCGATCTTGAGCCGGCGGCGTCGTGGACGCTGCCTCTGGGTACGCTGCTGTACTACTGCGACGGCGATTACGCCGCGGCGATGATGGCGCCCGCATCGGCACTGCACGCCAACACACTCGGTGTGCTTAACCTGGGCGATGGCTCGCTTACCACATTAATCGAGGATCCTATCGAAGGCACGGGATATGCATTCTACGATGTCCGTGCCGGCGACGGCGTATTCGCGTGGGTTGAGATGAACTTTGCCAATTCATCGTGGAAGCTCTACGCTCAAAATCTATCGGGCGCTTCGCTCTCTGGCGACATGGTTGAGCTCGATCGAGGTGGCAAGGACTATGATCCGCCCCAATTTACGGCGTTCGGGTCATCAGTCATCTGGTATAAAATGCCTTCGGCAGGCGGCAATAAAACGAGTAGTGATTCGTTTTGCTATCGTCGCTCGCTTGATGAATCCAAGGCCGAGACAATTTGGAAATCGACGGGCCGCTTTGCATCGGCCCCGCGCGCGAGCGACGGCATTTTGACCATCTCGCCGCGTGTCCGCAACGACGAGGGTGTCTACTACGGCATAACGGCAATCGATCTGACCGACGGCAACAACACCAAACGTGCCCAGCTAGTCCTTCCCTCGTCAGTCTCGCCTTTCGAGGCCGTATATATGGGCGATACCTTCGTGTTTTCTATCGAGGCGGCCTATAGTGGCGTGGGCAGCCTGGGCAATATGGGCACGTATATCGGTAATGAGGGAGGGCCGTACCTCTTCCTGTCACGCGAGCCGCTCGCATGTGCGGCGGGCAAGAAGAATAAATACCTTGTTAAGGTACAGGCGTCGCATTTCCTGATCGACACCTCTGCCAAGACCTATGGCTCGCTGCTGTCGCCCGACCGCGCTTTGGAGTATGGCGATTATCCAGCTACGGCGGGAAAATCGGACTCATTCCTTACGTACGCCACGGTGCGCAACAGCCAGGGTATACCAGAGACGGTCACGGCACGCCTATTCTCTCTTTAAGCTTAGAGGGGTTAAAAAGGCGCCAACAGGGGAATAAACGCGTTGTAATTGTGAGTACCGCCCGCCGAGCTGCCGCGTCATAGCGGCATCCGGCGGGCTCAGGTGCGTTAAAATGGGCTTGTTCTTAGCTAATTGAGACAGGGGGGCCGTGTTATGGCTTCAGATGCAAAAAAGATTCTGCTGGTCGAGGATGAGAAGGCAATCCGTGACGCCGTCGCTGCCTATCTCGAGCGCGAAGGCTACTGGGTTGTGGGCGTCGGCGACGGCCAGTCCGCGATCGAGGAGTTCGAGAAGCATCAGTTCGACCTGGTCGTGCTCGACCTTATGCTCCCCAAGATTCCCGGCGAGCGCGTTTGCCGCACCATTCGCGATACCTCGGATGTCCCCATCATCATGCTGACGGCTAAGGGCGAGATCGAGGACCGTATTATCGGTCTTGAGCTCGGCGCCGACGACTATCTGATTAAGCCGTTCTCGCCGCGCGAGCTCGTCGCCCGCGTTCGCGCTCTGTTCCGCCGTGCCCATCAGGCCGACGAGCCCGCCGTCGAGGTGCTCGACTTCGGCGATCTTGTCATCGATATCTCGGGCCACAAGATCTTGGTCGAGGGCAAGGAAGTCGATCTGACGGCTTCCGAGTTCAAGCTGCTCACCACGCTCGCCCGCCATCCCGGCCGTGTGTATAACCGCATGGAGCTGGTCGAGAAAGTGCTCGGGTATGACTTTGAGGGCTATGAGCGCACCATCGATAGCCACGTGAAGAATCTTCGCGCCAAGCTGGGCGATGATCCCAAGAAGCCCAAGTGGCTCTACACCGTCCATGGTGTCGGCTATCGCTTCGAGGCTCCGGCCAAGACCGATAAGTCGGACGAGAAATAGGGAAATCACATATGACACCTGCGCGCTTTGAAATCGGACAAAAGCACAAGCAGGAGAGCGAGGCGGGTTCCAAGGCTAGTTGGAACACGCCTCGTTCCGATTCACGGCCAACGATGAGCTATCCCTCGCGCATGGCACTTGCTTTTGCTCTGACATCGCTCATGACAGTATTGGTGCTGGTGGGCGTTGTCTCTGTTGTGTGGGGCACGGTCTTTTCGGATTACACACGCTCCAATATCGTCGAAATCGCAAATTCCGCTGCCGAGAAGTTGGCAACCTCATATGAGGAAAACGGCTCTTGGACCGCGGGGGAACTGCGCACGGTCGCAACGTCGAGTTTGGTTTCCGACGATCTGGGTATGCAGGTCGTCAATAAAAAGGGCGTGATCGTTTATGACGATTCCTGGCCCTCGGCAAGCGCCACCGCCGATGTACGCGAAAACCAGGCTACGACCGACGACACGAGCGGCAAGAGGGCATCGCATAGCCCGGTCTCGTCTGCTCCAACCGACTCCGATAGCGTTGCTAACGTCGAGATTGTAACGTCTTCCGGCGAGCATGTCGGACAGGTAAAGCTGTGGGCCATCGGCTCCGACGCGCTGCTCACCAAGGCGGACTCTGCGTTTAGGGAGAAGACCTTTAACGCCATGGCCCTCGCCGCGGTTGTTGCAATCTGCATTTCGGTCGTTATCGGATCGCTCGTGTCGCGCATGCTCACCAAGCCGATTCATCGCATCACCAGTACCGCAAAGCAAATCCGTGACGGCGACCTGTCGGCTCGCACGGGACTGCGCGGTGATGACGAGATTGATCAGCTGGGTGAGACCTTCGATGAGATGGCCACTTCGCTCGAGAAGGATATGAAACACGAGAAGCGCCTGACCTCTGATGTTGCCCACGAGCTGCGCACGCCGCTCATGGCCATGCTTGCAACGGTCGAGGCCATGCAAGACGGTGTGTATCCCACCGACGACGAACACCTGGAGACGGTCGCTTCCGAGACGCGTCGCCTGGCTCGTCTGGTGCAGCAGATGCTCGACCTATCGCGTATGGAAAACAGCACGGCTCCGCTCAATCTAGAACCGGTGGACATGGTTCCGTTCGTGCGATCGATTGTGAACGGCCAGGAGCGTCTGTTTGCCGACCGTGACCTTCGTCTTCGCTTTGCAGATGAAACCCAGGGGCACGACGATGTCGTCGAAGCCGATCCCGACATGATCACGCAATGCGTCATCAACCTCATGAGCAACGCCATGCGCTACACCCCCGAGGGCGGTTGGGTCGTGGTGTCGGTGCTCAGTGACCGCAAGCATGTCAGTATTGCCGTTTCGGATACCGGTATCGGTATTGCCAAGGACGATCTGTCGCGCATCTTCGGGCGGTTTTGGCGCGCCGATGCCAGCCGCGCCCGCGAAGCTGGCGGCCTGGGCGTTGGCCTCGCCGTGACCAAGCAGATCGTCGAGCGTCACCATGGCTACATATCCGTGGAGTCGGAGCTTGGAAAGGGTACGACTTTTACAATTCATCTGCCCCGCGAGCACACGGCGGACGCGGCATCTACTACAATGGAGCACTAGCTTTTCGCTATTCGGTGAAGGAGGGGCTGCGTCCCTGCCGCTCCGAGTTTGCGAAAACATGCGGGAAAGAACCCGCATTTCTGTCGTATTTAGGTAAGGAGTGACTCACGTGACAACGATGGAGCGTCGTCCGGATTCCCGTGGCAAGGTTCGTGATATCTACGATGCCGGTGAAAACCTGCTGATGGTCGCCACCGACCGCATTTCTGCGTTCGACTTCATTCTTCCCGACGAGATTCCGTTTAAGGGAGAGGTGCTCAATCGCATCTCGGCATTCTGGTTCGATAAGTTTGCCGACATCGTCCCCAACCATCTCGTTTCCATCGACCCGGCGGATTTCCCCGAGGAGTTTGCCGAGTATCGTGACTATCTCGCTGGCCGCGCCATGCTGGTTAAGAAGGCCCAGACGATTCCTATCGAGTGCATCGTCCGCGGCTATCTGACCGGTTCGGGCAAGAAGACCTACGACGAGAACGGCACCGTCTGCGGCATCCAGCTGCCTGAGGGCCTGACCGAGGCTTCCAAGCTTCCTGAGCCGCTGTTCACGCCGTCCACGAAGGCCGAGATCGGTGACCACGACGAGAATATCTCGTTCGAGCGTTGCTGCGAGATCGTGGGCGAGGACATCGCCACGCAGATTCGCGACCTTTCCCTCAAGATCTACAAGGCCGCTGCCGAGTACGCCGCGACCCGTGGCATCATCATTGCCGACACCAAGTTCGAGTTTGGTGTTATTGATGGCAAGGTCACGCTGATCGACGAGTGCCTCACGCCCGACTCCAGCCGTTTCTGGCCTGCTGCCAGCTACGAGGAGGGCAAGATCCAGCCTAGCTACGACAAGCAATTCGTCCGCAATTGGCTCAAGGCCAACTGGGATATGACGGGGGAGACCCCGCACCTGCCCGCCGAGGTCATCGATGGCACGTCCGAGCGCTATCGCGAGGCCTTCCAGATCATCACGGGCTCCCAGTTCACAAGCATGAAGGAGAACGCATAAGTGAGTACCCGTAGCGCCACGAACAAGCGCACGCAATCCCACGAAGTTACCGGGGTTGCGCGCAAGTCTGCCGCATCTGCTAAGCCCGCCCGCCAAGCAGCGGGCTCCGTTCGCGTCGTGCCGGCTTCGTCTAAGGCACGCCGCAAAGAGCTCGAGAAGGGCGAGAACCTCGAGGGCCTCTCTAAAGAGGAGAAGCGCGCCCGCAAGGCTAAGCAGCGCGCCAAGGAGGACCGCATCTATACGGTGTCAAATATCCTCCTCAAGCAGGACGAGGACTACACCAAGCGCCGTCGCATCTGGTGGATTGTGCTCGCCATTGGCATGGTGCTCGTCGTGGCAATTTGGGCCTCGCTGTACTTCGCTCCCGCTGGCATGGTGTCCAGCCCTGTCCAGATGGTCGGCATCGTTTTGTCCTATGTCATCATCCTAGGTGACTTTATCTACGACTTCGCTCGTATTCGTCCCTTGCGCAACATGTACCGCGCGCAGGCCGAGGGCATGTCCGAGAACAAGCTCAACGCTCTTATCGAGCGCGCAGCTGCCGAGGAGGACAAGAAGGACTCCAAGAAGAAGTAGCGTTTGCATACATACTTATCGCTAAGATATAAGGCGCGTCGTTTTTGCGGCGCGCCTTTTTACTGTTCTATAGATAGATGGAGTGGCACATGATTCGAGCTGCCCTGACGGTCGAAGAGGCTCTGGAGAGCATGAAGGCCTTGGAGCCCAAGATTAAAAACTACGCGCGCCTAGTCGTCCGCAAGGGCGTAAACGTT
Organism: uncultured bacterium; assembly: GCA_905214105.1. Taxonomy (GTDB): domain Bacteria; phylum Actinomycetota; class Coriobacteriia; order Coriobacteriales; family Coriobacteriaceae; genus Collinsella. The sequence continues at coordinate 1,816 of CAJMKK010000002.1, read as the reverse complement.
AAGCCCGGCCAGGAGGTCGTCGTTCAGTCTCCGGTCGAGTGCGCGCCGTTTGCGCGCGTGGTGGTCGCGGAGGCCTATGCTGCCGGCGCCGGCCACGTGACGGTCATCTGGGCCGATGATACCGTGACGAGGCTCACGTACGAGCATGTCGAGAAAGGCTATTTTGAGCAGACGCCCGAGTGGAAGCGCCTGCAGCTGGATTCTTTGGCCCAAGATGGTGCCTGCTTTATCTTTATCGAGGGTGCGGACCCTGCAGCTCTCAAGGGTATCGATCCCGCCAAGCCGGCCGCGGCATCCAAGGCGAGGAATACGCAGTGCAAAGTTTTCCGCCGTGGACTGGATTACAACATCAATCCGTGGTGCATCGCCGGCGCTCCGGTCGTGGCTTGGGCGCACGAGGTGTTCCCGGGAGACGCCGATGAGGTTGCAATCTATAAGCTGTGGAATGCGATTCTGCATACCGCTCGCGCCGATGGCCAGGACCCAGAGAGCGACTGGGAACTCCATGACGCCGCATTCGAAAAGAACCTGCGTTTCCTGAACGACAATCGTTTCGACTACCTGCATTACACCGCGGCAAATGGAACCGATCTGACGATTGGCATGACGAAAGGTCACGAGTGGGCCGGCGGCAAGGGCAAGACGCCCGAAGGGCACCCCTTCTTCCCCAACATTCCCACCGAGGAAGTCTTCACTTCGCCCGATCGCATGCGCGCCGACGGTATCGTGTACTCGGCCATGCCGCTCATCCACCACGGCAATAAAGTCGACGATTTTTGGATTAAGTTCGAGGGCGGCCGCGTAGTGGACTACGATGCCCGCGTGGGCAAGGCGACGCTTGCGAGCATTATTGACACCGATGAAGGTGCCGCTCATCTGGGTGAGGTCGCGCTCATTTCCAAGAACACGCCGATCCGAGAAAGTGGTGTTCTGTTCTACGATACGCTCTATGACGAGAACGCTAGCTGCCATCTCGCGCTAGGTGTCGGTTTCCCCGAATGCATCGAGGGTGGGTATGACATGTCCAAGGAGGAGCTCCTGGAGCATGGCGTTAACGTCTCGAGCACGCACGTCGATTTTATGATCGGCACGGACGACATCGATATTACGGGCATTACGCCTGATGGACGTGAAGTTGTGATTTTCCAGAACGGTCAATGGAGTTGGGAATAGTCCCAGACCGTGGTACAATGCCACCCGCGGGCCGTTAGCTCAGCTGGCAGAGCAGGGGACTTTTAATCCCAAGGTCCAGGGTTCGAACCCCTGACGGCCCACCATAGAATAGAAAAGCGACTGGCGGATGCCGGCCGCTTTTTTGTTACCGCGGCACGGGTTCGAACCCGAAAGGGCGAGGAGCTGAGTAAACGCGTGAGTGTTTGTCAGCGCAGCGCGCAAGGCGCGAAAGCGCCGCAGCGTTCGCGTGCGAAGCAGGCTGAACCCCTGACGGCCCACCCAAAGATTGTTGAGACGGTCAACTCCGGTTGGTCGCTTTTTTGTTGCCGGTGCATGGGTTCGAACCCGTATCTATCTATATATAAGAACGCTTGGCGAACAAAACCCGCCTTTTACCGATGGGAAACAAATAGCTGATGCCTTTGGAGTAAAGTAGCGCTCCAGAGATGACCGATGTCTCAATACTCATAAAACAGCTGGTCATCGCCAATATCAGAAGCCAATGCTTCAGTTTTAACCTCAGTGATGCGACTGAGGGACCTATTCATTTGTGAACAAAATATGGAGTGCGCGATTCCCGCCCACGGGGCCCCTCCGGTCTGGCAATATATCTCCTTGCCGCGCGGCCCGGTCGGACCGGATG
>CAJMKK010000001.1 GCA_905214105.1 uncultured bacterium | reverse complement strand
GGGTCATATGAGCGAAAACGCCCCTAAGCGAGCAAGGTGACGTGAAAGAGGAGGGCATTGACCTTCTGGTCATGCCCGACGATTGAACGTCAGATTGCCGCTCTGGCGGGTTTGCAGCGTCGAGCAGTTACGCGGTTCGTAGAACCGCGTAACTAACAAATGAGCATTGCGTCTCCAAAGCTGAAGAAGCGGTAACGTTCCTCGATGGCGGCAGCGTAGGCATCCATGATCTGGTCGCGGGTGGCAAGCGCGCTGACGAGCATCATGAGCGTGGAGCGCGGCACGTGGAAGTTCGTGATCAGCGCGTCGACCACGTGATAGGTCGAGCCGGGCATGAGGTAGAGCTGCGTCGTGGCGTTCTCGCGCACCACAATGTCACCGCGGCCAAGCGTATCGGCCCCGTCCTCGCGACCCTCAAAATAGCGCGCCGTCACGGCCGGATCGGACACCGGTGCGTCCGCGTCAAACGCGCTCTCGAGCGAGCGCACCGCGGTGGTGCCGACAGCGATCACACGATGACCCTCGGCCTTCGCCTTATGCACGGCGTCGACAACCTCCTGCGATACGTGGTAGCGCTCGGTGTGCATGACGTGCTGCGTGGGGTCGTCTTCCTCCACCAGACGGAAGGTGTCGATGCCCACCTCGAGCTCGACGGCGGCAAACTTGGCACCCTTGGCCTCGATGGCAGCCATGAGCTCGGGCGTAAAGTGCAGACCCGCCGTGGGAGCGGCAGCCGAGTGTTCCTCCTTCATGGCGTAGACGGTCTGGTACTTCTCGGGATCGCCCTCGTAATCGGTAATGTAGGGCGGCAGCGGCACGTGGCCGGCAGCATGGATGGCCTCGTCGAGCGTGCGCGGGTCGCCGGCGGCATTGCAACCGGCCGGCTCAAAGCGCACCAGACGGCCACCGCGGCTATCGGTGACAAAGTCGACGACCTCGGCCGTCAGCACCACGGGAGCCCCCTCGGGCGCATGGGCGCCACCGGCGCGATACTCAATCTGAGCACCGGGCTTCAGGCGCTTGCCCGGCTTGACCAGGCACTCCCACACATGGCCGAGCGGATCCACATCCTCACGGCGCTTGAGCAGCAGCGTCTCGACCACGCCACCCGAGCCGGCTTTGCGACCGATCAGGCGGGCCGGCATCACGCGCGTCTGGTTGATGACGAGCACGTCGCCCGGCTCGATATAGTCGATGATGTCGCGGAAGATGCGGTGCTCAACAGTACCGCCGTGCTCCAGCGGCTTCCCCGCCTGGGAGCCTTTGCGATCCACCACCAGCAGGCGGCAGGAGTCGCGCGGCTCGGCAGGAGCCTGGGCAATCAGTTCCTCAGGAAGGTTGTAGTCAAAATCATCGGTACGCATCTTTGCCTCTTTCACAAAGCGCGTCAGTCGAAAAAATCGACTGACGCGCGCATCATTCTCCCCTGTATCCTATCAGCTTGTTGAGAGAAATATAGTATGGCAAACAGATTTGCGACTGTTTTCTCAACGCCCCGCTACTTAAGCGTTGCGTACATCACCGCCTTAATCGTATGCATGCGATTCTCCGCTTCTTGGAAAACACGAGACTTATCGGACTCAAAAACCTCGTCCGTGACTTCCATTTCGGTGACTCCAAACTTCTCAGCAATTTCGGCACCAACAGTAGTATTAGTATCGTGAAAGCTCGGAAGGCAGTGGAGGAAAATTGCCTCGGGCTTTGCCATAGACATCACCTCAGCGGTCACACGATACGGCGACATGAGCTTAATGCGGCTTTCCCACAGCTCTGCGGGCTGACCCATGCCAACCCAAACATCCGTGTAAATTACATCGGCATCACGAGCGCCTTCCTCAATATCCTCTGTAATGGTAATCGTCGATCCATGCTCGGCCGCAATACGACTACATTCTGCAAGGAGTTCAGGATCATAGGATGTAGCCCCCTCCGAATTTCCCCCGATTGGGCCGCAAGAACAGTAGTTAATGCCGAGCTTAGCGCAAATGACCATGAGCGAATCGGCGACGTTTCCGGCCGCCTTACCAAAAAATGTAAGTTTCCTGCCCTTAATCTCTCCAAACTCTTCACGTATGGTCAGAATATCGGCAAGCACTTGAGTCGGGTGGAATTCAGTAGTCAGCCCATTCCAAACGGGAACCCCAGCTTTTGCAGCAAGCTCCTCAACCTTCGCCTGTTCAAAGCCGCGGTATTCAATTCCGTCATACATGCGGCCAAGGACGCGAGCCGTGTCCTCAATCGACTCCTTTTTGCCCATCTGGGACGAGCCCGGATCCAAATAAGTTACACCCATGCCAAGGTCAAGTGCACCAACTTCGAAGGCGCAGCGAGTACGCGTGGAAGTCTTCTCAAATAGCAAAACAATATTCTTGCCTTCAAGGTATTTATGCGGAACACCGGCACGCTTCATGCTTTTGAAGTTAGCAGAAAGCTCAAGCAGATACTCAATCTCTTCCGTCGTGTAATCAAGCAGCTTCAGAAAACTGCGACCAGCGATATTAACACCCATATTCGCCATCTCCTATCACAGTGGATTTGCAACTAAATATCTTCGCGCCAGAAGGGCATGCTCATGCAGCGCGGGCCGCCACGACCGCGGGACAGTTCCTCGGAGGGAACGACCAAAAGTTCCAAACCGTTCTTGTAGAGCTCATCATTTGTGACAACATTGCGCTCGTAAACACAGACTTTACCAGGAGCAACGGCAAGAGTGTTCGACCCGTCGTTCCACTGCTCGCGAGACGCCTCAACCATATCGCCGGCACCGCACTCAATAAGCTGCACCTTCTCCACGCCAGTAGCCATTTCAAGAATATGCTCAAGCGTGTCATCAATCTCTTGAACAGCGACCATTCCCTCAGAGTCACCACGAGTCAGACGATAAACACGAAGGGTCTCAAAAATACCGGGATAAACTGTAAACTTATCGAAATCCACCATGGTGCAAACGGTGTCAAGATGCATGTAAGCATAGCCGTTGGGGATTTTAATAGCGTAAACGGTATCGATCTCAGAATTCCCAGATCCCCAGAACAAATTCTTTGCAAGCTCCTCAATCGCAGCCGCCTCAGTTCGCTGGCTAATTCCAATAGCCAAGGTATGAGCGTTAATGTTAAGCACATCACCGCCCTCGATATGCCAGGGATTCTTATGGTCGTACCAAATCGGAGTCCCTGCATAATCGGGATGGTATTTGAAAATCGCTTCATAGAAGGGCACTTCACGATCTCGCTGTTTCCAATACATATGGTGAAGCAGAACGCCTTTGCCCACGGAAGCAAGAGGGTCGCGAGAGAAATATGAACTCGGAAGAGGCTTCAACACCAAATCATCGGGCTTCGCATCCTCATTATCCATCATGCTAAGCGTAGTCGAGACGCGAGGCAGCTCAAGGTCACGATAACGATACCCCCCCATAGCCTCAAGTACAAACTGATACGAATCTGAAATAGCGTCGAGCTTTTCACGAACAGCCTGCTCAAGCATAGGATTGACAATTCCGCTCTCAGCCATAAATGTATCGGTAAACTCAGCGCGAGCCGAGGGGCATGCATCCAGCGCTTCAGCAACGAGTTTCTCCATATAGAGAACCTCAACACCTTCGCTCCTCAGAAGATCCGCAAAGGCATCATGCTCCTTTTGAGCCACATCAAGATAGAAACAGTCGTGAATCCAGACATCCTCGAACTCTTCTGCCTTTACGTTCACAAGGTCACGACCGGGGCGGTGAAGCACAACTTTCTTGAGCTTACCAATCTCGCTGTGTACATTCAGTCCTTTAGACATTCCTGTTACTCCATTTCAACCATGAAACCTACAGGGCAATAAGTCCCGAGATTGCTACGAATACGATATTGATGAGCGACACGACCAAGAAGAATTTCCAAACGGTCTTCCACCACTGGCCAAGCTTGATCTTGCACACGCCCAAACCCGCTACAAGAATGGCGCTAGTAGGACAGATCAAAGACATCGTCGCGCTACCCATGGAGAGAGCCCACACGGCAGCCTCGGGATTAAGGCCCATGAGTTCGGTCAAAGGTCCAAAAATGGGAGCGGTCAGTGCTGCAAGGCCAGATGAGCTGGGAACCAGGATCGCCAGGAGGTTCTCAACCGCATAAAGAAGCGTAGTAAAGAGAACCGCCGGGATGCCGCCCAGACCAGTGGCGAGCGCATTGAGGATGGTATCGATGATCATGCCGTCAGAGGCAATGACAAGGATGCCACGCGCAAGTCCAACGACAATTGCCGAGAAAGCAAAGTCAGCGATACCCGCAACAAATTCCTGAGCGATGACGTCCTGACTAAAGCCCGCAATAACACCAGCCAACAGGCCCATGGCCAAAAAGACCGCAGAAATCTCGTTCATATACCAGCCCTGGGTCACAAGTCCCCAGATGATAAGGCACATTCCAGCGATAAATACCGCAAGCACGCCTTTTTGACGACCCGTAAATTCCGCATCAAGGGCAGATTCATCGGCAGCGAACTCGACTTTCTTGGCGATATCATCCTCAAATGTGATCGATGACTCAGGATTCTTCTTTACCCTTCGTGCATAGAGGACAACCCAAGTAATTGCAACGGCGGTCAAAACAACCCAGGCAATCATACGCAGCCACAGCTGGGGGTTGCCCTGAATACCAAGAATACCTTGCGCAATGAGAACATTAAACGGATTAATCGTTGAGGCGATGTAACCCGTGCGCGCTCCAACGAACACGACCATGAACGCCGTCATCGAGTCGAAGCCCATAGCCATCATAATTGGCATGAAGATCGCAAAGAATGGGAGAGTTTCTTCCGCCATGCCAAAGCTCGTTCCGCCCAATGCAAAGAGAACCATCGCAATAGGAATAATTAGAATGTCTTTGTTCTTAAAGCGGCGAACGACACGACCCATTCCGCTCGTGATAGCGCCCGTTTTAGTAATAACCTGAAACGAACCGCCCACAATCAAGATGAATGCAACGACCTCAATTGCCTCTTGTATACCGCGCGTTGGAGCCTGAAGAACATCGAAGACACCTTGTCTGAGATCTACTTCATCCCCGGTTTCCTCGTCAATATATGTCTTTTCACTCTGCTCATACGTACCTGCGACGGTGACTTCACGACCGTTCACCTCCTGACGCTGATAGGACCCAGAGGGAACAATCCACGTGAGAACAGCGAAGATGACCATAAGTGCAAAGATGATCGCATATACGTGCGGGACCTTGAACTGCTTGATGCCTTTCGAACTTTCCGCTGCCATATCTCCTCCTTCATTCCTTTTCCCATCTATCCAGCTGGCACCATAAATGTATGAGGTTGCTCAGCGGTGGTCGGCCAACCATCGCTATCGTGTCGTTTTTCACCTATGAACGGCAGCTAAAGTGACGTTATTAATCAATCTGATATTTTAAATTGATGTTATTTGTCAATTACATACGTCTTTTAACTTTTCCGCAACACAACAAGGAACCTGCCTTAGCCTTATATAAAAACCAGCAGGACAGGAGACAGACATGCAAGGCATACACATAACAAATGAAATCGGTCATTTAAAAGCCGTACTTGTCCATCGACCAGGAGCTGAAACACAAAACTACCCTGATGCCGACTTCAGCCAAGTTTTCTCCCTGCGAAAATGGAGCGGTCGTTTTGACCTCGACAAAGCAATGTATGAGCACGATTCCATGGTTCAATTGCTTGAGAAGCATGGCGTAGAAACCATTGAAATTAGGGACCTTCTCGAAGACTCACTTGAAACTGAGCCCCAATCACTTAAATATTTTATTGATGACTACCTCCGTTGCAGCGGGGCAACAGGCAGAGAGTTCCTCGAGACAATAACCCAGCTGTTTGAGAACGCTAAGAACACCCAGGAATTGGTGAATATAGTACTTAACGGCATTCGCTTTGGAGACACTGAGCTATGTTCAAACCAGTCGGAAACACTACGGGCGCTCGTGCACGAGCAATTTGATCCCGCCTCGCTCTTGGTCAATCCCCTCAACACGCTTTTTTTCACTCGTGATCCTGCTGTGGTAGTCGGAGACGGCATCATCCTAAATCATATGTATTGGCCTGAGCGTGATCGTGAGGTCGCCTTATACCGGCAGATATTCACCCACCACAAGATCATGGGAGAAACTCCAATATGTGATTTGAACAGGAGTAGCTACCATATAGAAGGCGGAGACATTATTGTTATCAGTGCTAAGACAATATTAGTTGGAATCTCTGACCGAACTGAACCCGCCGCCGTCGAGTCACTTGCCAAAGAGCTCCTGACCTCAAATAAATTCCAGACCACCGAGCTAATTGCGATTCGAGTCCCCTCTGACGGGCTGCGTATCCACCTCGATACGTTCATAAGTAGAATTGATCACGACGCGTTCCTCATCGATCGTGAGATATGCAATGCCGTTGATGCATACAGCATTCAACTAAAACGATCCGGAAGGGGCCTTACGATCACTCCTATCGATCGCACGATTCCGGAAATACTCTCTGCAGCCTGTTGCGAACCAATAAAAGTGATTGACTGCGGAGGCGGGAATCAAACCGCCTACGAAAGAGAACGCCGGAACAACGCAACGTCTATCCTTGCGCTCTCGCCAGGAAAACTATGCGTATATGAAGAAAACGTTTGGACCAACGAAGCGCTTGAGAAAGCAGGAATGGAATTATTCCCGCTATCCATTGACGAGCTCACCAAAGGCTATGGTGGCACAAACTGTCTATGCCTCCCTCTGTGGCGAGAGGATCTATAGCCATGGGCTTCGGGGCAAATATTCGTAAACTCCGCACCATGGAGCATCTTGGTCAGGCGCAACTTGCAGAGATGTTGGGGGTATCTAAAGAGACCGTTTGTCGTTGGGAAAAAAGTCGGTATGCCCCCCGTGAGCGCTATATTGAAAAGTTACAAGCGCTCTTCGGTTGCACCCGCGATGAACTTGTTGGCGAGGAAAACGGTTTGGCCGTAAAGCTCGCAAATAAAAGAATCGTCACCGACGAAGACCCTGCTATCCACGAAATGGAGGGCGCATTTCCCGTCATCGATATCGAATCGCAAAAGCGCCGCATCACGCACGGCCAACAAAATGCTTGCGCGCCTGTAGACGTAGCCGAACGTCACCCACATAGCGTTTTCGTTAAAATCAAAGGCGACGAAATGTCCCGCATTTACCCTCCCGGCAGCTTACTACTTGTCGATACCACCGCAAAGCCTTGGAACGGCTGCGCTGTATTGGCGCTCGCAGACGGTAAAACACCGGTAATTAGGCGATTTGCAGAAGGAAACGACATGATTGTGCTGTCGTCCCATTCATATGCAACAGCAAGTCCGGATCTGATGTTTAACAAACGGAGGATTAGAATCATAGGAGTCGTCGTTTGGTATCAAGCGAGCCACGATCACACGCTTAATTAAATCGACTTTCCCAAAAACGACCGTACCGCACAGACAGTTCAAAGTCCCAGCCCAAATGAACTACTTTTTGGCGGCTTTGCGCTCGTCGCGGATGCGGGCGCGGTCCATGGCCGCCTCGACAGCCGAGAAGCGGCAACCACAGTAGTTCTGCCGATACATGCCAAGCTCGCGCGAACGACGCGTGGCCTCGGGATAATACGGGCGAAAATCGCGGATCACCGGAGTGAGCCCACGTGCCGCCGCCAGGCGCTTGAGCACGTCATTGCAGGTGTCGAACAGCTGATACGGCGAGACGGCGAGCGTCGTGCCCACAAACTCAAACCCGCGCTCCTGGGCCACACGGCACGCCTCGGCCAAGCGCAAGGCATAGCACGCGCGACAGCGACGGGGCCGATCGGCGCCCAGCGGTGCCACGCCGGCCTCCCAGCGATCGCGGTCCTCCCCTGCCTCGATGAGCTCGATGTCGCCGTCGGCACACCACCGGCGCAGCTCGTCCAAGCGGCGCTGCCATTCATCGCGCGGTTGAATATTGGGGTTGGTCCAGCAAATCGTGGGCTCAAACCCCTCCTCGCGCAGCAGGCGAACCGGCTCAAGCGAGCACGGCGCACAGCAAGCATGCAACAACAACGGCTTCATCGACATCCCCTCCCAATCCTTGCCCAAAGACTACTTTGCGAAAAAGCGCACGCCAAAGGACGTGTCCTCGCAGGCGACAATGCGGCGGTCGCGCAAAATGGTCCGCACGTAATACCAGTCGCCCACACAGCCCGACAAATGCAAGCCGGCCACCAGATAGCACAACAGCGGATAGCCCGAGAACGCAAACCCCAGGGCAAACGCTGTCGTCACAACAACCGTCGGCGCCAGGCAAACCGCCATGTACCGCCGGCGCGAATACACCACGCCTTCGGCGCAGGCGTAAATCATGCAGGTTTTGAGATTTGCCCCAAAGGTCACCCGCGCGCCCGCAGGCGCCAGCAGCTTAAAAAACACACCGTGCACCAGCTCATGCACGGCAAATGACGCCGCCGAAACCGCAGCCAAGCCGACTAGCCAGCCAAAGACTGCCGTCCAGCCACCCGCGTCAGCCGCATCCAGATCCGCGGGCCCACCCAGCAGCATAAACACCGGCACCAGGCACACGGCAAATGCGCCAAGCACTGCCATCCCCCACACAACGCAGGCGTGCAGAAAATCCTCGTCCTCAAACGCATGTATGTTGGAAATCTCATTCATAGCATCTTAGGATAGCGCCCCCGTCACGCACCCGCCCGCATGTGCGATAATGTCGAACGATATGCACGAATTGACCACCGCGTCGCCAGGCTTTGCTCCCGGCCGCGCTCCCACCATATGCGAAGGAGTCCCATGGCATCCAAATACTCCATGAACGACCGTCCCAGCTGGCCTCGCCGCGCCATCGTTACCGCCGGCGAGCCCTACGGCAACAAGGGCCTTCACTTTGGCCACGTTGGCGGCGTCTTTGTCCCGGCCGACTTCTTTGCCCGCTTCCTGCGCGACCGCCTGGGCCGCGAGAACGTCATCTTCACCTCGGGCACCGACTGCTACGGCTCGCCCATCATGGAGAGCTACCGCAAGCTCAAGGAGAACGAGGGCTACGACAAGTCCATTAACGAGTACGTCGAGTCCAATCACTCCCGCCAGGCCGCGACCCTCAACAACTACAACATCAGCTGCGATATCTACGGCGGTTCGGGCCTTGAGCCGGCTGCGCAGATTCACAACGAGGTGACTGCCGAGATTATCAAGCGTCTGCACGAACAGGGCACCATCTCCAAGCGCTCCACGCTGCAGTTCTACGACGCCAAGGCCGGCACGTTCCTCAACGGCCGCCAGGTGATCGGCCGCTGCCCCATCCAGGGCTGCAAGTCCGAGAAAGCCTACGCCGACGAGTGCGACCTGGGTCACCAGTTTGAGCCCGAGGAGCTCATCGCGCCCAAGAGCCAGCTCACCGGCGAGGTGCCCGAGCTGCGCCCGGTCGACAACCTCTACTTCGACCTGCCGGCCTACCTCGACTTTATGAAGACCTACACCGCCAAGCTCGCCCAGAACCCGCAGGTTCGCTCCGTGGTCTCCAAGACCATGGAGGAGTGGCTGCTGCCGGCACAGCTCTACATCCAGAACAAGTTCCGCGAGGCCTTCGATGCCGTCGAGGACCAGCTCCCCGAGCACACCGTGCTGGAGCCCGAGGGCAACAAGAGCAGCTTTACCGTCACCTTCCCCAGCTGGAAGGAGCGCGACGATGCCCACGCAGTGCTCGCCAACGGTGGCGTGCGCTTCCGCAGCGGCAAGGCGCTCGTGCCCTTCCGCATCACCGGCAACATCGACTGGGGCGTTCCGGTGCCCGAGGTCGATGGCGTGACCGACGTCACCTGCTGGTGCTGGCCCGAGAGCCTGTGGGCGCCCATCAGCTATACGCGTACCGTGCTCGCACGCGATGCCAAGGCCGCCGGCGTGACCGAGGGCGTCGCCGCCCAGGATGCCGCCCTCATGGGCGAGCCCGCCGCCGATTCCACGCAGGTCCCCGCGCCCGCCTACCAGCACAGCTCGCTCGACTGGCGCGACTGGTGGTGCTCTGACGACGCTCAGATCTACCAGTTCATCGGCCAGGACAACATCTACTTCTACTGCATCGCGCAGACCGCCATGTGGGAGGCCCTGGGTTGGGACCTTACGCAGAGCACCGTCAGCGCCTGCTACCACCTGCTCTACATGGGCAAAAAGGCCAGCTCGTCCTCGCAGACGCCTCCCCCGCCGGCAGACGACCTGCTCAACCACTACACCTGCGAGCAAATGCGCGCGCACTGGCTGTCGCTCGGCCTGTCCGAGAAGCCGGTAAGCTTTAGCCCTAAGGCATACGACACGCGTGTGACTGGCAAGGACAAGGACGGCAACGAGGTGCGCGCCTGCGACGACAAGCGCGTCATCGATCCGGCCCTTAAGGAGAGCGCCCTTTTGACCGGCGTGTTCAACCGCCTGGCCCGCAGCTGCTTCTACGGCGTCGCCGTCAAGGAGGGCGACGAGAGCCCGTACCGCAACGGTTGCATTCCGGCCGGCGCAGCCTCTGCCGCCGTGGTCGAGGCTGCCGAGCAGGCCGCCCTTGCCTTTGAGCAGGCCATGTACAAGTTCGAGACGCACCGCGCGCTCGCCGTGTGCGACGACTACCTGCGCGCCGCCAACAAGCGCTGGAGCGATGCCTCCAAGGCCGCCAACAAGCTCGAGGGCGAGCCAGCCAACGCCGCCATGAAGCAGGCCCTGGTCGACGCCTTTACCGAGCTGCGCGTGGCGACCGTCCTGATGCACGGCATCGTCCCGGCCGGCTGCGAGCTCATCTGCGAGTACTTCGACGTTGACCCGGTCGCCTTCTTTAGCTGGGACAGCATCTTTGCCTCCACGGACGAGTTTGTGGAGAGCTTGGGCGAGAAGCCCGGTGAGCACCGCGTGAAGCCGCTGCCCCCGCGCTTCGACTTCTTCAGCAAGCACGAGAGCCAGTACTAAAACACTCGACATGTAATGGAATGGGAAGGAAAGACGGATGTCCAAGCCGCGTCGTCGTAAGCAGAAAAAGCAGGTTAAGCCCGAGCTCAAGCTTAGGCAGTTTGCCGCAACCGAGCTTTCCGACCAGCTTGCCGCCCAACCCTCCGCCGCCGACCTACCGCGCTTTATGGTCGACACGGTTGCCGGCGCCTACACGCCTGCCGATGCCGAGCTCATGATCGAAGGCTTTGGCGCCGCAGCCACGCGCCCGGTCACGCTGCGCGCCAACACGCTCAAGGCGACCGCCGAGGACATCGCCGCCGCGCTCGACGCAGCCGCCATCGCCCAACGCCCCGTCGCGTGGTACCCGGACGCTTTCATCCTGCCCGAGGCCCAGGTATCCGATCTGTGGGATCTCGACATCTACCGCGACGGCAAGATCTACCTGCAGAGCCTGTCATCCATGATGCCGCCGTTGGTCCTGGGCGCCCAGGCAGGCGAGGACATCCTGGACATGTGCGCAGCCCCTGGCGGCAAGACGACGCAGATCGCCACCCTCACGCAGGGGCAGGCACACCTCACCGCCTGTGAGATGAGCATCCCCCGCGCCGAAAAGCTCGAATCAAACCTCCACCGCCAGGGTGCCAAAAACGTGCCCGTCATGCGCATCGACGCACGCGAGCTCGACGAGTTCTTCCGCTTCGATCGCATCCTGCTCGACGCCCCCTGCACCGGCACGGGCACCGTCATCAGCGGCAACGAGAAAAGCCTGCGCGGCCTGACCGAGCAGCTGCTGAACAAATGTGCCCGCTCGCAGCGAGCACTTCTGGACCGCGCCATGGGAGCCCTTAAACCGGGCGGCACGCTCGTCTATTCGACTTGTTCGATCTTGCCGCAGGAAAACGAGGACGCCCTGCAAGAGGCCCTCGACAAGCACATGGATTGCGAGCTTATCCCCCTCGACGGCACGCCGAGCGAAAGTGAAACGCGCCGTGCTCAGGAAGCTGGCGAAGAGCCACGCATCGAGTGCAACGCCCTCACCGAGGCCATCGCCGCCGGCCACGTCTCGTCCGTCGCCAACGGTATGCCCGGCACGCTGACCATTCCGCCCAGCCGCGACTTTGAGGGCTTCTACATTGCCCTGATCCGAAAACGCAGCTAGCGCACGGATCCAAAACTCAACAAGCTATCTCTGTGCGCGTTTGCCCTGCTGGTCGCGATGCTGTTTAAGCATCGTGCGCTCCTTGCGTTCGGCCCTTTTGCCCTTAATGGCCGTGACCACAAAGTAGATGACCGCGGCGGCTACGATTGCGCCCACGCATAGGCCAATCGAGCCCAACATTGCCGAAAATTCCATACCGCGTCACCTCTCTTTTAAACGGGACTTTCAAGATAGCACCTCGATCCCCGCCACCACAGCTCCTTCACGTTCGCCGGCCCTTCGGTCTAACGGAGGACGCGGCGGGGAAAAATCAACTCGTCAAACGATTTAGCAAGCACAACGCTGCCGGCACCCTGCCGGCCGTCATCACATAGAATCGAGCCTCCATGGATACCCTCAACGATCTAAACGAGCGCGTCGACGCCTTCGTCGGCACCAGCTCCTTCGACACGCCTGCCGCGGCAAACGACCAAGCTCCCATCGATGTGCCCGCCGAGGTTCACGAGGACATCGTCGCCTCGGTCGATTTCTCCGAGGTCGAGCTCGCAGACGAGTTCACCGAGCCCCAGGTAGCCGTGACCCCCAACGGACTGCTCCCCATGGAGCCCCTGCCCATCGACGGACGTCTGCGCAAGGCTGCCCTTCGCATGCCCGACGAGATCGAGGAGGCCAGCGGCTTCACGCTCTTCGGCCGCCGCATCAAGTCGCTCATTTACACCACCGACGTGGCTGTCATCCGCAACTCCAATGCCGATGCCGTCTTTGCCGTTTACCCCTTCACGCCGCAGCCGGCCATTACGCAGGCGCTGTTGACCGTCGCCGAGTGCCCGGTCTTTGTGGGCGTGGGCGGCGGAACTACGACCGGTAAGCGCTCCGTGCAGATGGCAGCCGTCTCCGAGATGCAGGGCGCGGCGGGCTGCGTGGTCAACTCCCCCGCCACTGCCGAGATGGTCGAGCACATCACCAACATCGCCGACATCCCCGTCATCGCCACGGTCGTACGTTGCGACGATGATGCGCATGCCAAAGTGCGCGCCGGAGCCAAGATTCTCAACATCGCCGCCGGCAAAAACACGCCCCAGGTCCTGCGCGAGCTGCGCGAGCACTATCCCAACCTGCCGCTCATCGCACCGGGCGGCAAGACGCCCGAGAGCATTCGCGAGACCATCGCCGCCGGAGCCAACGCCATCATCTGGACGCCGCCTTCGGCACAGCAGCTACAGACCGACATGATGCAGCGTTATCGCAAGATGAAGGAAGACGCCACACCTGTCATCTCGCGCGACGATGTACCCATTATCGACCAGGTCGCCGCCGCCGAGGTCAGCCAGGTCGAGAACATGAATCCCGATGTGCCGATTCCCGACGAAGTCATCGAACGCGTCGCTTCGATCCACGAGCGCGTCGAGGAGCATCGCGCCAACCGCGGCCTCAAGCCGTCACTGCACGGCTTTTTCTTCCGCGGAAAGAAACGCTAGCAAAACATCTTGGCCCGCCCCACAAACGTGAGGCGGGCCGTTTTCGTTTGAGCAATCATGCAGCGACGTGATGGGGCAAATTAATCCACGCGCTTGTCGCCCATAAAGAAGAGCGCCACCGTACCGGGTCCGGTATGCGAGCCAATCAGAGTACCGATGTTATTGATCTCAATCTTGCCTTTAAGCTGCGGAACTTGTTCCTCAATCAGCGCCGCAACCGCCTCGGCATCCTCGCGGCACGCCGAGTGCGACATGATGCACTTACCCGAATAATCCGCACCGTCCTGCACGTGTGCCATCATGGTCTTAGCCATTTCGGAAATCGCGCGCTTCTTAGTGCGAATCTTCTCACGTGGCGACAGCCCACCTTCGCAATCGACCGTCATAAGCGGGCAAATCTTAAGCGCCGTGCCGATGATCGCGCTCGCGGCCGAAATGCGACCGCCGCGCAGGTAGCTCGACAGATCGGTCGAAAAGAACCAGTGGTGCAGGTTGAGTTTATGCTCCTCAATCCAAGCGGCAGTCTCGTCGAGCGAAGCACCGCTATCGCGAACGTCGGCGGCACATTCCGCCAGCAGGCCAAAGCCCGAAGACGCCGCCAGCGAATCGATGACGCGAACCTTGCCGCCCTGGGGATAGCGATCCGCGAGCATCTGCGCCGCAACGCAGGCCGATCCATACGTGCCCGAAATACCCGACGACAACGTCAGGTGCAGCACGTCTTTACCCTCGGCAACAAACGGCTCCCAAAACTCCTCGTACTCACCCACGCTCACCTGAGACGTCTTGGGCATGGCGCCCGCAGATATCTGGGCAAAAAACTCGTCCGGCGTAATCGACTGATACAGATCGTCCGTATAGACAACATCGTCGATCTCGTAATGAAAACACACGACAGGGATATTGCGCGACACAAAGAACTCACGGGTTCGGTCGGCGGCAGATTCACAGGTCAGGACAAAATCACTCATATGAGGCTCCTTACTCATTGCTGCGCAAATTATCGCACAGTGAGCCTACATACGGTACATATGTCCACTATTTACCAAATCGAACCAATAATAGCGAACATCTTTACCACCATCGTCTCCACCGACCCCACGCATGAATATCTGAGAAAACACCCTCTGTCGTCTCCACTCAACCGCCATATCTACCTCAACTAAATCGATTTACCAAACCGTTCGGCTAACAATTCGGCCGCCCATCCCCAATCGAAACAAAAGCGGCGCATACTGATAAACGTTTGACGCTGTTTATCAGTTTTACCAGCTCCATCGGAAGGTGTTTCATGGTCGCATTCGATCGCAATCCGCAAGACTTCAAGTATCTGCGTCTGCTGTCGAGACAATTTCCCACCGAGCAATCCGCGTTTACCGAGATTATCAATCTCTCGGCCATTCTCAACCTGCCCAAAGGCACCGAGCATTTTATGAGCGACGTGCATGGCGAGTACGAAGCCTTTATGCACATCCTCAACAACTGCTCGGGCGTCGTGCGCGAACATGTCGACGAGATTTTTGGCGACACGCTTTCCTTTGACGAAAAGGGCGAGCTGTGCACGCTCATCTACTACCCGCGCGAGAAGATCGACCTGGTCCGCAGCCGGCGCGAAGACTCGCCCACCTGGTACAGGACGATGCTTGACCAGCTCATCATGGTCGCCCGCTCGCTTTCGAGCCGCTATACGCGCTCCAAGGTGCGTAAGGCCATCCCACGCGATTACGCCTACATCATCGACGAGCTGCTGCACACGCATCCGGACGAGAACAACTATCGCGTGCGCTATCACGAGCGCATCGTGGAGTCCATTCTGGAGACCGCCAGCGCCGACGACTTTATCGAGTCGCTTGCCTCGCTCATCAAGCGCCTGGCCGTCGACCACCTGCATCTGGTGGGCGACATCTTCGACCGCGGCGGCGGCGCGGCCAAGATTATGGACCGCCTGCTCACCTACCATTCGCTCGACATCCAGTGGGGCAACCACGACCTGCTGTGGATGGGAGCTGCGGCCGGTGAGCCCGCCTGTATCGCCACGGTGCTGCGCAACAACCTACGCTACGACAACTACGAGATCCTGGAGAACGACTATGGCATCTCGCTGCGTGAGCTTGTTGCCTTTGCCGATGCCACCTACACCGCCGGTGAGTCCATCACCCCGCTGATCAAGGCCGTCAACGTGCTGCTCTTTAAGCTCGAGGGCCAGATTATCCAGCGCCACCCCGAGTTCGACATGACCGACCGCCTGTTACTCGACAAGGTCGATCACGACGCCGGTACGGTCACGCTCGCCGACGGCAGCGTATGGCCGCTCACGACCAACGACTTCCCCACCGTCGACCCGGCGGACCCCTATACGCTCACGCCCGAGGAGCAGCACATCATCGACAAGCTCGTGTCCGAATTTGTCACCGCCGATCACCTGCATCGACATATCGATTTCCTCTATTCCCACGGCTCGATGTACAAGGTCGCCAACGGCAACCTGCTGTTCCATGGCTGCGTGCCGCTCAACGAAGACGGCACCTTTAGCAGCATGAACTGCCTGGGCACCTGGCACGCTGGCCGCGATTATCTTGATTTTTGCGACCACATCGCCCGCCGCGCCTGGCGCGTGGGCGACCGCGATGCCCTCGACTGGATGTGGTACCTGTGGATTGGCTTTAACTCGCCCGCCAGCGGACGCCTGGTGCGTACCTTTGAGCGCGCCTATATCGCCGATAAGAGCACCTGGGTCGAGCCGATGGACCCGTACTTTACGCTTACCAAGTCGCCCTCGGTCTGCGACGACATCATGCGCGAGTTTGGCGTCGTGCCTATGGCATGTTCGCCGACCGGCCACATCATCAACGGCCACACGCCCGTTAAAACCACCAAGGGCGAGCAGCCCATCCGCGCCGAGGGCAAGCTGCTGGTCATCGATGGCGGCTTCTGCCGCGCTTACCATCCCAAGACGGGTATCGCCGGCTATACGCTCATCTCGAGCTCGCGCGGCTGCCGCCTCAAGTCACACCAGGCCTTTACGACGGTTGCCGAGGCACTCACGCGCAACGTGGACATCGAAAGCGAGACCAACCGTTTTGACCAAGCAGACCGTCGCCGCATGGTGAGCGACACCGATACTGGCGCCAAGATCCGCAGCCAAATCCAGGACCTACGTCAACTGCTCGATGCATATAGAAACGGTGCTATCGAGGAGCGCGCCTAGCACCACCCGCGGGGATTGGCTAAACTGTGCCAAGTTTGTCATCCCCGCGGCGCTTCGGCGCCAGCTTAAGGCAGGTACCATGCAAAAGCTCCTTGCGCAGATCATGAAATTTGGCGTCGTCGGTGTCATTGCCACGGTTATCGACTTTGGCATTATGAATCTGCTCCACTACGGTCTGGGCCTCAACATCCTAATCGCCAACACCAGCGGCTTTATCATCTCACTCATCTTTAACTACCTCGCAAGCATGAAGTACGTGTTTGCGCACAAGGAAGGCATGAGCCGCCGCCGCGAGTTCATTATCTTTGTCGTGCTGTCCGTGATCGGCCTGGCACTCAACGACGGTATCGTGCTGACACTCAACGCCGGTCTGGGGCTCGAGGCCAATATCGCCAAGATCTGCGCCACCGCGCTTGTCATGGTCTACAACTTTGTGACCCGAAAGATCTTCCTGGAGGGCGACGAGACCAAGTAACTCGCAACCTTACAGCCTTACAATGCCCACGGACAATGCGCACTCAGCACAGTATCGCCCGTGGGCATCGTTCGTTTACGGGCAAATTTTCAACGTTTACGGATTAGCTCTTGAAAATTTGACGAGTTCGTATAGTTCTTGCCAAAGACCTTACGTTTCCCTTTCAAAAGCTCTAAAGTAACTCGTTGCTCGATTCATCAACGCATTGGATGTGATTACGTGCGCAAGGCACTGGCACAACCTCATACCAAGCAGTTCCTCAAGTTCGCTGTCGTGGGCCTTATCTCCTTTGGCATCGACTGGGGTATGCTCATTGCGCTCGTCGAGCTGTTCCACCTCGACTTTTTGATGAGCACCACGGTTTCGTTCATCACGTCCGTCGTGGTCAACTACTGGCTCAGCATGAAGTACGTGTTCGACCATCGCGAGGGCATGAGCCGCAAGCGCGAGTTCACGATCTTCACCATCCTGTCGGTGATCGGCCTGGGCCTCAACGACCTGTACATGTTTGTGGGTGTCACGTTTTTGAGCATCGGCTACCAGGCCATGAAAGCGATCGCTACGTTCCTCGTCACCTGGTACAACTACTTCAGCCGCCGCTTCTTCCTCGAGGGCGCACGGTCGTAGTCGATTCACTATTTGCTTGAATGTATAACCGGTTGGAATTCCCGTTCCAACCGGTTTTTTTGTTTGCCGAGGTCCCCGGCGACCAAGTCCTCTACGCATGAAAAGCGGGCGGCCCGGATGTTTGTCCGAACCGCCCGCTTGGTGCGATATGTCGAGGTCTCTAGCCCGTTACGTAATACCAGACCACGTTGTCGCCGTTGGAGAGAACGTAGTTGCTGCACGCCGTCATGGGCGTTGTGCCGTTGACGGAGTACATCCAGCCGCTCGTGCCGCCGTACTGTTTCTCGGCCAAACCACCAATCGCGGAGACATACGTGCCGTACGACGAGCCATGTGCGTTGACAGAAAGGCCCAGCGCACACAGGGCATCGTAAACGGTGGCGCCTTCGTTAAAGGTAAAGGTGCCGCCAGAAGACACAGGATTGCCCACGGCGCTCGATGTGACCGAAACCGTCACCGTTGCATAGTTGGACTCCTGCGAGCCGCCCTGACCGCCCGAGGGAGCGCTTCCGCCATTAGAGCTGGAGGCTCCATCAGACGACTGACCGCCGCCCGAAGAAGCACCGCCAGACACATTGGAAGTATCGCCGGCTCCCGTATTCTGGGCAGCGGATTTATCTCCAGACTTCTTGCCGTCCCGACCATCGGACTTCTTGCTATCCGAGCTTTTATCCGATTCCTTGTTTGAAGACTCGGAATCGTCCTTGGACTTGGACCCATCTTTTGCGTCATTCGATGACTTGGAATCCTTGGAACTGGCCTCGCCCGAAGTCGTAGTCGAGCCAGACACCTTGGTGTCCTTGGTGACAACGCTCTCCCCCGTCACGGTCTGAACGATCCAGTCAATGGACCAGGCGCCGCTCTCGGAAGGATGGACGAAGCCCAGCGAGACGACGATCAGAATGGTGCACGCGGCAGTCAAAACGCCAAGGAGCGCCTTGCGACGAGGGGCGGACGCCGCCGAAGCGGCGCCCTTTTGCTTTGCATCGTCGAACTGAATGAACGAGGAATCTGGTTGCTTGGGGTCAGCGTCCTTGGATTTATTGGACACAGCCCTCACCTACCGACGTTTGGTGAACACAAACACGCCGACGATGGCGAGTCCGATGACGCCGGCGGCAACGCCAACGATGGCGAGCGGATTGGTGCCAGTCTCCTGCTCGGAAGCACCAGAGGACTTCTTAGCGGTGGTCGTGGAAGCAGCGCCCGTATCGGACTTGGAATCGGACTTCTTGTCGGACTTGCCATCCTTCTTGTCAGACTTCTTCTCGTCCTTCTTATCGGACTTATCGGAGTCCTTCTTGTCGGACTTGTTGTCCTTGGTCTCGGTCTTGGTCGACACCGTCGTCTTGGTCGTCGGCTTATGACCCGGGGCAATAGCGCCGTCCTTCGAGCCGGAGCCAGAACCCGCGCCAGCGCCAGTGCCGGAACCAGTACCGGTACTAGAACCGCCGCCGCCATTCGAACCAGCGCCGCCATTACCGCCAGGGGTAACGGCATTCTTGGTCCACTTGGCATACAACGTAAGGTCGGCCGTCACCGGCGTGCTAAAGTCATACGCCTGCGTGCAAGCCTCATCGGTGAACCAACCGCCGAAAGTGTAGCCATCGCGCGTCGGATCGGCCGGCTTGACCAGCTTGCCGTCGGCCGTAGCAACAAACTTAGTGTCGCAAGCAGACCCGCCATTGGAATTAAAGGCAACCGTCCAAGACTCAACGGCCCCAAGCTTGAACAGCGTGCCCGAGTCGTTGATGTAGTACAGGTTGCCAGAAGCATCGGCAATGACCGGAGAGTCGCAGTACTGGTAATGGCCAGCCGCATCATAAATCTGCGTCGCCTCTGCATCGCCGAGCGTATAGCGATACACGCCACCACCAGCAGAGTAGTTGACGTAATCCTTGCTATCCGCGCCGTTAACGGTGAAGTACACATGGGTCTTGCCGCCCTGAACACTCACCAGCGGAGTAGCAGCAATACCGTTGAGGCCAGCCGGCAGCGCCTTGCCGTCGGCAGCAGCGACCATCGTGGTCTTACCCGTCTTCAGGTTATAGAGAATCAGAGCAGAGCCAGTAGCCGTCTGTCCGCCGACAATCAGATTGTCACCAGACACCGCAGGGGCGCTCAGATTATTCGTAAGGCCCAGGTCAACCGTCTTCTGCTCGCTCAGTACGCCCTTCGCCGAAAGCGAAATCACATGGAGCTTTCCGTCGTGCGTCATCTGATAGAAGGTCGAACCATTAGACGGATCGGCAATGCAATCGGCATTTGCGACAGCGCCGAGCTTCATGGTCGAAATGACATCGCCCGTCGTCTTATCAATGCACTTAAGCGTGCCCGCGCTCGTAGGAACAATGGCGTACTTATCCGTCAGCGCAGCACCAGTCCAATAATAGCCCTCGGAAGCGTCAATGTTCTGCCAAGAGACTTCGCCCGTGGCAATCTTGATACGCTTAAGGGAGCCGTTGCCGTAGGTCGCGTTGTAGTTCTCGTCATACGAAATATCGACCGTACCAACATAAACGTACTCGCCGTCCGAAACGACGGTGCAGGAGCTCTGCGTCAAGTCCGTCAAACCGGGCGTCAGCCACTTGCAGATCAGCTTGTCTGCAGTAATCGCCTGGACCGCACCGCCGTTGAGCGGAACGATGATAAGGCCATTGGTATAGATCGGACGAGAGGTATAGCTCACCTTGGAGGCAAGCGGCGCAGAGGCAACCTTTTTGCCCGTGGACGAATCGATCTTAATGAGCTCGTTCTCGGTCGCGATGTACACAAAACCGTTAGCGATGACAGGTTCGCTGCAGTTGGCATACTGCTGACCAGACTCGGCCTTCCAATCGAAGGCCCACTTAAGACCGGCGGCCTGCGCAGGCGTCTTGGCATCCGTTACGGTCGAACCGTTGCCACTGTTGCCGTAGCCGGCCCACTCGGCATCCCAATCAGGAGTCGTCGCGCTCGGGTCCACGACAATCTTGTCGGGATCGGGCATGGCCGAATCGTCGGTGGTATATGCAAGCGTAACCTTATCGCCGCTCTTGAGCGTAATCTGATTGGCGCAGAGTAAGGAGGGCTCTCCATTGATATACAGGTGCCAATATTTATTGGTCGCAGCATCCCAGACATACGGCTTGTGATCGAACGGCGAAGTAACGGAATTGAGGAACCAGTATGCACCACTCTGGGAGGCTTTGTAATCAACGCGCTTTGCCGTCAGAACCGTCTCGATGAAATCCTGAGCCGTAGAGCCTTCGGGCAGAGAAACGTTGCTTGCCGAGCCCCAGCGAGTATTGTTGCCGTTGACATCGGGACCGATAACATCGACAGAACCAAGAACCTGGCCGGGAAGGGCATCGGCGTCAGCACCATACATAAAGGTGACGGCGTCACCCTCTTGGAGCTCATAGGCACCGGCGCCAACGTCGGAGAACTTGCCATTTACGTAGAAGCGCCAATAGCTATTGGTCGCAGCATCCCAGCCATAGGACTTACCATCGAACGGCGAAGTAATGCCGTTGAGGAACCAGCCCCAAGACGATTCGCCAGCATCGAGAGTAAGGCCGGTCTGCTCGAGGAGATCCTTGGCAGTAGAGCCCGCCTTGAGACTCGTCTGGCCCGTCGAGGCCCAAACCTGCTGCTTGCCGTCCTTGTCCTTACCGAGGACCTGAACGGAAGCATGGACGGAATCAGAGGGCAACTTGTCGCCCCAGCCACCGTAGAACCACGTGACGGTATCGCCGGCATGGATGGTGACATTGTCCGCCGTATAGTCACTCGACTTGCCGTTGATGAACAGCTGCCAATAGGTCGAATAATCGAACGGCGTACCCAGCTCAACGCCGTTGTACTTAAGGCTCAGAATGAAGGAGCCCGCAGCAACGGCGTCAATGTCGTTCGCCTCGAGCGCGACCTTCGTAAGATCGAGCGCGCTCGAACCGGACGTCACCACATACTGCGCGTTGTCGACCCAGGTCTGAGTCTTGCCCTGGGCATCGCGACCAATGACGGTCACATTTGCGGCAAGCTGGTCCTTAACGACAGGGGACGCGCTACCACCCGTAAAGGCAAACTCAATCTTCTGCCCCTGGGTGAGCTTGACGCCGCTCGCGCCAACCGAGGAAGACGCGCCGTCGACGAACAGCTGCCAGTAGGCATGAGTCGTCGGATCGTAGGCAAGCGTACGGCCATCTGTCGGGGACGTGATGCTTTTGAGGTAGAAACCGTATGCCGTGTTCGGATCGTAATCCGCCTTGAAGCCCGTCTTCTGCTGCAGCTTAACGAAGGCGTCCGCAGCCGTCGCGCCCTCGTCGAGCTTGAGCTGCGTAGGCGCCACCCAAGTCTGAGCCTTGCCGTCGGCATCGGAGCCGATAATCGAGAACGAGACCTCGACTTGTTTCTTGGCGACATCGCCGGTTTCTGTCGGGTTCTCTGTCTGAACGGCAGCCGCGGCGGCAGATCCTGCTTGGCCAGCGGATGCCGTCGAAGACTGCTCGCTCGTGGCAGGGCTCTCCCCCGTCGCCGAGCCTGCGTCGCCAGTTGCTGCCTCTGTTGTGGCGGCACTGGCTGCAGGCGCGCTCCCGGAATCCGAAACCTCGGCGCCGCTCTGCTCAGCGGCGCCGCCCGCAAGCGCTGCGTCCTCGCCCGGCGTCGCAGCCTGAGCCACAGCCTCGGCAATGCCCTCGGCGCCCTCGGCCCACAGCTGAGCCGGCGTGGTGCCAAAGGCCATCGCGAAGGCCAAGAATGCCACCAGGCCGCGCTTGGCTACGCCGCGTGCAATCGCGCCACGGCGATGCAGCGAGGCGCGCTCGCGCTCGTCCTCAAACATATCCATTTGTCCCCCATTGTCTGTACTTGGAGCATTGCCCAGCGGCTGCCCCACGTCATCGCGCATGTTACGCTCGAGTTCCCCCATCGGGGTCCCCTTCCCTCCAGAGCCCTATGCACACCGGCGGCATACGCCGCAGCCGCATGCAAGATGGGAGGCGATCCGACTTAACCTTAACGGCTCAGGCGCGTCGTCCGATCTGCGACGCGAACATCCCGAGCCAAGAGGAATTACGGTTACTGGTACAGCCGGGGACTTGCACCCCGATTCTCCCAAACGCGCAGGAAAACCGCGCATTCGTGCGTCTCCGCACCACCATCTAGGCCATCGATTATTACCGTCAAAATGGTATCACGCAAAAGGGCCTCGCACGCAGGCGAAGCCCAAGGTAAAAGCTATTGTTTGCGATAGGAAAATGCGGTGACGGTCGCAGCCTCTAGTGCTTGCCGCCGTGGCTGTTGAGCCAGATATTGCGGCCCAGCATAAGCGCCAGCACCAGCGCGCTCACGTAGCCCATAAAGCCAATGACTGGGATACCAAACACAACCGGCTCGATGCGCGCGTAGTACACCACCGACGAACCGATAAACAGACCGGCAATCACGATAGCCATCGACATGCGGTCGATAATTCCGCCCAGCTGTCGCAGCGCCTTATCGCTGCTCATGATCTGCGTGTTCACCTTAAGCTGGCCGCGCGTGAGCATACGCGAAGCCAAGCCCAAATACTCGGCCGCCTCGAGCGAGCCTTTTGCCGCGCGATAGCTGCTCGCGGCCAGATCGCGTCCCATATCACGCACGCGCGCATAGGTGCTTTTTTCGTTTTTGATGTGCGTCTGGATGATCTGGATCATGTTGACGTTGGGCATATACTCGGTCAGCAAACCCTCGAGCGTCACCATGCCGCGCGCGAACATCGTTACCACGCTCGGCAGCTCAACATCGTTTTTGCGCGCCAGGTTTAGCAGCGAGGTCAAAAACTCGCCGATATCCAGATCCTTCAGGTCAAGGCCCGCAAAGTCAGCCACGATAAAGTCCAAGTCGGACAAAAACGCTGAATGATCGAGCTCGGCCGAATCGCCACGCGTCACGGCGAAGCGCATGAGCGAATCCTTGAGCTTGGGCACGTCACCCTCGGCCACGGCGAAAATCATGTCCTTGACGATACCGCGATCGTGGCTCGACATGCGTCCGACCATGCCCAAGTCGATAAAGTAAACGATGCCGTCCTTGAGAATGATGTTTCCCGCATGCGGGTCCGCATGGAAAAAGCCGTCATCGAGCACCTGCGTCGAGTAGTCCTCGACGATTGCGGCACCGATCTTTTCCAAGTCATAGCCCTCGGCCACCAAGCGTTCAGGATCGGCGATCGAAATGCCGTCGACGTAGTCCATAACCACCACGTGCTCGGTGCACAGGTCCAGATAGGATTTAGGACACGTCACGCCATGAACACTCTTATGGAACTCGTAGAAGTCGTTGAGGTTTTTGGCCTCGGCCAAAAAGTTGGTCTCCTCGCGAAACGAGGTCCACAACTCCTCGACTACGCCGTGCAGGTCAACGAATTGATCGGTGTTGACGAACTTGGAAACGATACGCACCACCGAGCGGATGATATCGATGTCCTGTGCCATAACCTGCTGCGCACCGGGGCGCTGCACCTTGACGGCCACGTCCTCGCCCGTCACCAGACGAGCGCGGTGCACCTGCGCGAGCGATGCGCTACCAAGCGGATTGGGGTCGATCGCATCGAACATCTCCCCCAGGCGCAGGCCGTATTCTTCTTCCAGACAACTGAGTACGACCTCGTACGGCACCGGCTCCACGTCGGAGCGTAGACGACGCAGCTCGTCGCAAAAGCGTTGCGGCAGAATCTCGGACCGGTTGGCCAGAATCTGCCCCATCTTGACGAACATGGGGCCGAGTTCCTCGAGCAGGCGGCGCAAACGAACCGGCGTGAGGTTATCCCACACGCGGTACTTTTTGACCAGGCGAACAATCTGCCCGATACGCTCGCGGCGGCCCGCCGGTGTGAGCTGGTATTCTTCATCCGGCGCCATCGCGTCGGGCTCCTCGGGGACCATATCGACAGCGCGCGGCTTCTTGCGAGCGCCCGAGACGGCGGCGTCGACCTCATCGACAACCGCTGCCTCGTCACCCAAGGGATCTAGATTGTTGTAATCGGTGGTGGAATCTGCCATCTGCGCTGCTACTCGGCCTCTTCGGTATCCTTCGCATCGTCGGGCTCAACGGACTCGACGGGCACCGAGGTCACGTTGTCCTCGACTGAATCGACGATGTCGCGCACATGGGCCAGGAAGGCCGTGCGCTCGGGGGCGGTCATGACGCGGACGCGAGCCAGAATGAGCTCGTCGAGCACGCGCTGGGCCGCGGTCTCGCCCTGCATGCCCAAGCGCTCGGTCAGATCGGAGATGGTACCGCCGGCCTGCTCGAACATGTCGGACACGCTGCGAGCGATATCGGGGGTGGCGGTGTCCTTGCGGACCTGCTCGCCCTTGGTACTGAGATCATCGAGAACCTTCTTGCTGCCCTCGACGGCAACGGCGGCAGCGCCAAAGCCAACGTTGATGGCGCCGTTAACAAGCTGATCGAGTTTCATAACCATGGTTGTCTCCAATCACAAACAACTGCATTGGCGTTCTTGTACCCAAGATTGAGCGAAAGCGACAAAGCGTTTTAGCGCTATTCGATTGACGGGAAATCCCTACCTCACGTTGTCGTTCATCGCGAAGGAGTTCTTCATGGCACAGCTCGTGGTGTAGAGCACCTTGCCCAACAGGGCATCGGTCTCCACGCGCACGAGCTCGGCAAAGGCCTCGTTGGCGCGGGCGAGCTCGGCGGGCACCTCGGCTTCGGGCAGCGCGGCTACGACAGCGTCAACGTCGTGAATCTGCTTGTGGCCCATGCCGCCGACCTTCTCCTGGTAGTCCTCCACAGCGCGGCCGCACTCATGGAAGCGGACGTCGGCCAGCGCGCCGATCAGGCGGTTGGCCCAGTAGAAGTTTTCGGACGTCACGCGAGCCTGCGTGTCGGCATAGTACTCGGGCATGGTCTCGACGTTGGCGTACAGCGGAACCAGCGCGTTAAACGAGTTGGAGCCAAAGGCCATCCACTGCACGGCGCGGTAGGCCGGCTGTGCATAGGGGCGCAGCTGCAGCACGGCGAGCTGGCTGTTGCGGTTGATGCCGATGGGGCGATAGGCACCGCGCGTGGCGGGCGTGCCCTTGCTGCCGTAGCAGTCGTACTCCGTGCCCTGGTAGTGGCTCGAGAGCACGTACTTGATGTCCTCGATGGTCACCTTGCGCTCGGGCACGCGGCTCCAGGGGATATCGTCGCTCTCGGGCGTGTAGTCGGCGTCGGGGCCGTCCCACACATCGCTGGGGTTGAGGCAGCGCTGCATGTACCAGGCGCGCGGCGTGTTGTAGACATGGTCGCTGTCGCTGCGCGAGCCAAAGGCCTCGCGCGGGTTAAAAACCGTCGCCGGACCGTCGCCCTCAACGCCCAGTGTCAGGTCCAGATGCCACTCGGCCATCCAGGCGCGCAGGTCGGCGGAGCACATGTGGTCGGCCTGGGCGCCCTCGGCGTCATCCAGGTCAAAGCTGTCGATACCCAGCTGGTTGGGCATGGTCACATAGGCATCGTCAGGCACGCGCTTGGCGATCCAGTGGTGACCGCCGATGGTCTCGAGCCACCAAATCTCGTCCACGTCGCTAAAGGCGATGCCGTTGTTCTCGTAAGTGCCGTAGCGCTCGAGCAGATCGCCCAGGATGCGCACGCCGTCGCGGGCGGACTTGGCATACGGCAGCACCAAGGTCACCATGTCCTCCTCGCCCAGGCCACCGGGCTGCGCCGGCACATAGCCGTCCTCACCATCGTTGCCCTTGGCGGGCACGTAGTCCACGAGCGGATCGGCGCCGCGAACGCGCTCGTTGGTGGTGAGCGTCTCGGTTGCGGACATGCCCACATTGAGCTCGTTGAAACCGGCCTCGGCCCAGATGCCGTGGCCCGGGACAACATCGGGGACGCTCGTGTAGCGCATGGGGTTATCGGGCAGTTCAACGGTCAGGTGACTCAGGACGCTCGTGTAGACGCGCGGCTGCTCGTCGGGATGCACCACGCGCATACGCTTGGGCTCAAACACCCCGTTGGACGAGTCCTCGTTACGAGCGACCAGGGTCGACCCGTCGTAGCTTGCGTTTTTACCGACCAGAATCGTTGTGCACGGCATGTGCATCCTCCTTGAGCGAAGAAATCAAACGATAACAGTGTATCGCTTCGCCGCAGAAAGGGCGAAAACGCGACCCCTCGAGACCCCCCTCGAGACCCCTGTGGTCAAAAAATGCCAAATATGAGTACTGTCACCAATTTAGTAGCAGCAAATTTCCTTGTAATAGGTGCCGAAAATCCCCATTTATCCAAAAGCAAGACAACGTTATTCCCATAGGTTCAATAAATGGGCTCCCTAGCGAGAATGAATATCGCTAGGGAGCCCAAAAGACATAAAAACATATGTGACTATCTTGGCAACAGTACTCATATTTGACGTTTTTTGACCACGCGGTATATCGCTAACCCCTCAAACAGCCCAAAACGCCTATTTCGATGCGCGCTCCGACGCCTCAATCACGTGTTTAGCGAGAATCGCCGTCGTTACAGCGCCCACGCCACCCGGCACGGGAGTAATTGCGCCAACGATCGGCTCCGCAGCATCAAAACCGACGTCGCCGACCAGCTTGCCGGCGGCCTCATCCCAGTTAATGCCCACATCGATAATCGTCTGGCCCTCGCGAACCGCATCCGCGCCAATCGTGCGCGCGCGTCCAACAGCCGCAACCACAATATCAGCCGCACGGCACTCGGCAGCAAGGTCGCGCGTATGCGTATGACACGTCGTCACGGTCGCATTGCGCGCCGTAAGCATGGCGGCAACAGGACGCCCGATCACCAGCGACCGACCAACGACCGCGACCTTGGCCCCATCCAGCTCAACGCCGTAATGATCCAGTAGCGCCAACACGGCCTCAGCCGTGCAAGGAGCAAAACCCTCGCCGCGCCCCGAAAGCGTGGTGAGCAGCGAAGCGGGCGTCATGGAGTCAACGTCCTTGGCGGGATCGAGCGCTGTGGCGACGGTGTTCTCGTCAAGGCCGGCGGGCAGCGGGCGGAACATCAGACAGCCATGGACAGCCGAATCGGTATTGATGTCCTCGATGGCCGTCAACAGCTCGTCCTGCGAAACATCGGCGGGAAGCAAAATGCGGCGAGCCTCAATGCCAACCTTCTCGCAGCGCTTGAGGGCACCGCGCTCGTAGGATAGGTCGTCCTCGCGTTCACCTACACGCACGATAGCCAACGTCGGAACAACGCCCCGCTCGCGCAGGGCTGCGCAGCGAGCAGCAAGTTCCTCGGTCAAAGTGCGAGCAACGGGAGCACCCTTCAGCAATTCAGCCATGGCTATCCTCTCTTCCTTGCAGCGTCGGCGGCGCGGCGCGCCAGCGCATCGGCGCGCGGCAACCATGTGTCGAGCAACTCATCACACGCTGCCTCGAGCTCCTCGGCGCGTGCACGATCCTTCATAGACGTGGTGTTCGCAAAGAGCGTCAAGCTCGCGCCCTGCATAGCAGCACGGCAGAACACGGCGCCGCACGCCACATCGGACAGCAGCTGACGCGAACCCTTGTCAGCCATGTCCTCGAGCAGCGCCAGTGCACGCCCGCAGGCATCCATAATGCGATACGGCGGCATAGCGGCCACATGCAGCGCATCCTGAATCGCGGTCGCTCGAGCCGAATCGTCACGCGGAATACCGTATGCCGCGGACACCTGCCCGTAGGCACGAACGTCCTCGGCAACCAACTCGACAAGCTCCTGGGCCAGCTCATCAGCCTGGGCAAACGCGCGCGTCAGGTCATCCGCACGATCAGCAAGCGCGGGATTGGTCGCACCGTAGCGCGCAACCATTCCGCAAAGTGAGGCTCCCAGTGCGCCCACAAAGGCGCTCGCGCTACCGCCGCCGGGAACCGGCTCGCGCGCGGCCAGCGCCTCGGCAAACCCGCGGCAGGTCTTGTCCATCATCTCTTGGCTCATACACATGCACCTTCAAGTCATATACATCGGTCGGGTGGCAACCGCCGACCGACTGCATCGATCACGTAATGGTGCTAAGTCTAGCCCATAAGCACATGAGCGTCAGCGCACCTGGCCATCGCGGATTTCTATGGCACACGATAGGCGGCAGCGACACAAACATGGGACACATGGCCCACCTTTCGAGACTCCCGGGCAGCGGCAACTGGGGCATACATATAGGTAAGGAGCCCTATGTTGGGGCAAGCTCATCACGGCGCCGGACGACGAATGGAGGAATAACCGCACAGTAAACAAAGGCATCATGTGCATGCGTAACCGCCGCCCCAGCGATCCGCGGCGCACGATGTCCCTGGCAGACAAGGAGGACGCCACCATGAAGAAAAAGACCCTATCGATTCTTTCCCTTTGCATCGCCCTCTTTGCCGCATTTGCCCTTGTCGGCTGCGGCGGGAGCGCATCGGGCGGAAGCGGCAGCACCGCCAAGAGCGAGAGCAGGGAAAAGGCCCCCGTCGCCGAAAAGACTGACTTTATCTGGTTTAAGGTCGAGATGCCCGAGAGCGTTGGCGTGAGCGACTCCGCCGGCAAGAACGCCGACAGGGTCCAGCTCACCTTCCCCGAGAACGAGAACGCCTCGGCCGATCGCTTTATCCCCGTTTGGAAAAAAGCGCTGACGGCCGAGGAATCCCACGCCGACCAGGCGGAAAAGAAGGGGGATACGTTCCAGTGGAAGGATGGCGGGTCCGTCGAGTATAACGGCAGGACGTGGCTCGTCGGAACATACGAGGACAACAGCGGCATCTCAACCATGCTTTTTACCGACGTTGAGCCGGGAAGCGTCTACGTCCTCATCTCGAACTTCGACCAGCACAAGAAAGAAGCCGAGACGCTCCTCAACTCCATCGAGTTCCCCGATGACATGGAAGAGGCAGTTTCCGAGGCACGCGAAGTCGAGATTTCGAGCATCGAGATCAAGTAACGGGACACCCGCACGTGCCTATGCGCACCCGCGTACACGCGCCCCATTAAAACAACGGGCACCCAACCCCGGGGAGGGCCGACAGCATCGGCCCTCCCCTCTTTTGCGTCCGAGCATATTGCCACTTAACGGCGCAAATCCGGCCCTCAGAATGGGACACATGGCCCACCCTAGCGAGCCGCCCACGCGTACAGTAAAGGCAGGTAATCCATGGGCGGTTACAGATCGAGGAGGACACGACCATGAAAAAGAAGGCCTTTGCGATTCTCACCCTCTGCATGAGTCTTTTTGCCGCAGTTGCCCTGGTGGGTTGCGGTGGAAGCGGTGGCGCTGCCGGCAGTGGCGGTGGCGGCGGAGCAGAAAAGCCAGCCGTGGATATGAGGACCGACTTCATTTGGTTTAAGGTCGAGGTCCCCGAGGGCGTCGAGATCACCGACGTCGCAGGCGACACTGCCGACAGGGCCCAGTTTAAGTTCACCGAGAGCGAGCACGCCAGCGACCGCTTCATCCCCGTCTTCGATCCTGACAAGAACGCCGATGAGCTGTTCGACTACGAGGCAAAGTGGAAGGCCAGCTCTGGATGGACCGAGAGCGATCCCGTTAAGTACAACGGCAAGACCTGGCGCAGCGCCTACTTTACGCACTCGGGCGGCGTGACGACCGAGTACTTCACCGACGTTGACGGCGGCAGCGTGTACGTGCGCATCGACAACGTCGAGGAACACAAGGACGCCGTCGAGACCATGATGAAGTCTCTGGAGTTTGCCGACGACATCGCCGAAGCCAAGACCGAAGCCATGGACGTCAAGCTCGACGATATCGAGATCAAGCGCTAAACGACTGGCGAGCGCAGCGGGAAACACGGGCACAGTGCAAACAAGCGACGATACCCCAGCGCTTCGCACCAAGGGAGGATCGGCTCGCCGGCCCTCCCTTTCTTATGCCGATAGCCGGCGAACGCGAGGGTGCCGGACGCCGGAACCGCCCCAAATGTGGCAACAGTACGAAAACGACAAACACCTCAACACGTCCGCCCACCGATTTATTGCGCCGCGCAGACAATTAAACCAGCATCTTTAAACATCTGGGCAGTATAGTGACCAAAACTATCGCATAACCGCACGCTGCGAATGGAGGAGTTATGACCGAACACCATGCCATCAGCCGCCGAGCATTTACGCTGGGCCTTGGACTTGCAGCATTGTCGCCGCTGACAAGCCTGCCCGAAACCGTCACGCTGGGCATTAGCCCGCGGACAGCCTTTGCGGACGGCACGGCCGAGCCAGCGGCCAACCTCAACAATTTCGTCATTCGCCTTCGCCCCGCGGGCTATTTTCGCACCGCGAGCGTCAACGAAGACGGCAACGTCATCGGCAACGTCTGCCACCTGTTTAATGACGGCACGTCCAGCAAGCTCATCCTTGAGCACGTAGGGACCGATGCGGACGGCACAAACTGGTATGCCATCCGCACCCTGCTCAATTTCGAAGAGCACAAGAAGACGGGCTACAGCATTTGGTCGGTCGATGGCGACTCGGACAAAGATGGAAAGGTCATCCACGTATGGAGTGGCGAGTACGACCATAAGGACAGCCGCGCCTATACGTTCGACCGCCAGTTCGACGGAACTTATATTATTCGAGACCGCATATACACGAAAAACGGTATTAACTACCTGGCCATAGAATCGAAAGGCAAAGACCAAGACAACAACAAGATTTGCCAAAAGAAATATTCCATTCCGTGGGAGCTCGAGCTTGTCGGCTACAGCATGGACAAGACCAATGCCACAGTTAGCAGCATCGACTGGACCACGTATAGCAGCTACGTCGACGGACCATGTTGGATGAGCCACGTCGAAGGCAACAAGTACCTCGACGAGCTGAGCATCCCGGGCACGCACGATTCGGGAACTTGCAGCGTGGACAACGACACCGAACCCCAATCCTCGCAAGCAAAGTGCCAGCAGGACTACATCCCCACGCAGTTGCTCGAAGGCATTCGCTATTTTGATATCCGACTCGGAAAAGGCAACGACCCCGGCATCGACCATGGAAGTTGCTACCTGCTCAAAAAAGACGGGTACTTCATGCATCTCTCCGATGTCGTTGGCTACTTCAAAAAGTTTTTGAACGAAAATCCGTCAGAAGCGCTCATCATGCTTGTATCCCGAGGCAACAACGAGGCTACTGACGAGAGCCTTACGACGGCTTTCGCCAAGGTTTTGGACGACAACCCCAAACTGTTCTATACGTCGAGCCGCGTTCCCACACTGAACGAGGTGCGCGGAAAGATCGTCCTGCTGCGCCGATTTGGACTTGCCGGCGACAGCGTAAGCGGCCACACGTGGGGCCTCGACCTAACCGAATGGGACAACAAAATCGCAGCACACCCCAGCAGCTCCTCTATGTGTCTCGTCCAAAACGCGCAAGGCTTTGAAGCCGCAGGGGAAACAGGCGACAAAAAAGCCTATTGCACCAAGGTATATGCCCAGGACCATTACGAATGCACCGGAACCGACAAGATCAGCTGGGTCGATATGGCCCTGCAGGAGACGGCTAAGCTCACCCGCAACGAGGTAGATGTCGAGGACGATAACGGGGCCAAGGAGCAAGTCCTGGAGCGCTGCTGGTCTATCAACTACACCAGCTGCACGAATCACAAGCAAGGAAGCAACCCATTTACCGCAGCACGAGTAGTCAACGAGCATCTGTACAAGAGCCCGTACATCAATCCCAGCGGCACCGAGGATACAAAGTCAGATTACCTCAAGCACATTGGCATCATCGCATCCGACTTTGTTGATGCGGCGTTGGCCCGGAGCATCTACCAGCGCAATTACAATTACGATACGAAGCACACGCAGTCGGCTTCGTGCTGCCTCCCGACCCGCATGCGCATGACGTACGGCGACTCGCTGAGCGATGCCTCGCTCCAGGATGGCAAGACCGTTGGCGAGGGCCATTTCCGTCTCGTCGACAGCAGCAACGTACTCAACGTGGCGGCTTCGGGCCATGCGTTTGCCATCGAATATGTGGATGTCGACGCCTTGGGCAACGAGACCGTTACGGAGCTGCGGGGTCATGTGCCCATCGATATCGATCCGCGCGCGTTGACGCCCCATTTTGAGGGGCTCGAAGGCCTTAAGGCCGGCGAAGACGTGCGCGCCAAGATTGCGGCATCACTCGAGGGCAAGCTCGAAACCGATGCCTGCACGGCCCAGCTCGAGTTTGTGCGCGACGCGAACGGCGCTCCGGGCACGGCAATGGCCGAGGGCGAATCATTTGCCGCAGGGACGTACTGGGTGCGCGCGAAAGGCCTTTTGGGCGACGCGGCGCAGAACTACACGCTTGCCACCGACGGAGCCGCAAGCTTTACCGTAGCGGCCTCGGGCAGTGCAGGCGGCACCGGCACCGGCACCGACGGTGGCACGGGTTCCAACGCAGGCAGCACTGATAAGAACGGTAAGGGCAACAAGGGCAAGAACTCGGGCGGAAAACTCGCCGACACGGGCGACGGCTCCGGCATTGCCGCCGGGCTCGCCGCTGCCGCCGTGGCGACGACGGTCGCAGGTGCAGCAATGCTTGCCAGTGACCGCGAAGACAGCGAAGACGCTAGCGAATAAGCAAGCCGGCCTTTTAGACACATCGACTCAATCGGGGGCGCAGAACACCGTTCTGTGCCCCCGATTTTTACCTTGGCCCGAACGCCGCTATCGGCTACATCACCATGTTCAGCGCGTTCACAAATTCCTGAGCCTTCGCACGGCTACTCAGGCTAAAGACGCAAGCGGTCAACAATCGATTGCGCAGAAAAACGTCGCAGCCCTTGATCCTGTTGATCCCCGTGATGTCCTTAAGATAGACAATCTCGGTGTGCTTGCCGCCGAAAGTGCCCTTCTTGAGCACCTCAATACGGTTGGGGTAGACCTTAACGTCTTTAAACCTACCCGAACCCTTGTCCTGAAACAGCAAGGTGTTGTTGTCTATGCGCGTCAAATCCATAGGGCTCGTTAAAACTATCTCTATGGCCACATTTTAGTCACCGCAAGGCTCCCATGCGAAGGTGCCAGACAGCAAAGCAATTCGTGTCCGCGCGAGGCTTTAAACTAAATGCAATAAAGATGCATTCCACAAGAGGAAAGTGGGGCGACAGTGATGGGCGAACTGGTAAACCGTGGAGAATCGGCAATCGTGCCCGAAGGTTTTTACAAGCAGGTCTCCTCAATTCTCAACGCCGCTCGCGACAAGGCCTATACCGCCGTTAACTTTGCGATGGTTGAGGCGTATTGGGAGATCGGCAAGAGCATTGTTGATGAGCAGGGCGGAGAGGAGCGCGCCAAGTATGGAGAGGCACTGCTCAAGGCCCTCGCAATCAGACTTACCAAGGATTTTGGTAAAGGTTTTGAAGCAAGAGAGCTGCGCAAAATGCGTCAGTTCTATCTTGCATTTCCAATTCGGGACTCACTGCGTCCCGAATTGAGCTGGACACATTACCGCAGGTTAATACGCATTCCTGACCCCGAAGCTCGCACCTGGTACATGAACGAATGCGCCGACTCTCGCTGGAGCACGCGCCAGCTCGAACGCCAGATCAACACCATGTTCCGCGAGCGCCTACTTGCCAGCAAGGACAAGGAGGCTGTCACCCAGGAAATCCAAAAGAGCGCCCCAGCTCGTCGCCCCGAGGATATCATCCGCGATCCATATGTACTGGAGTTTTTAGGTTTCTCGGACGATACTGCGTTTCGCGAGAGCGATCTAGAGCAGGCGCTCATCACGCATCTTCAGAAGTTCCTGCTGGAGCTTGGCCGTGGCTTCGCTTTCGAGGCGCGCCAAAAGCGCATCACCTTTGATGGGCGCCATTTCTATATTGACCTTGTTTTTTACAACTATCTGATGCGCTGCTTCGTGCTCATCGACCTTAAGACCGATGACCTTACGCATCAGGACCTGGGCCAGATGCAAATGTATGTGAACTACTACACGCGCGAGCTCATGAACGAAGGCGACAATCCGCCCATAGGCATCGTGCTCTGCGCGGACAAAAGCGATTCGATCGTCGAGTACACACTGCCCGAAGACAACGACCAAGTGTTTGCCGCCAAATACCTGCCGTATCTTCCAAGCAAGGAAGAGCTGGCGCGCGAGCTAAGTGCCGAGTACCGCGCCATCAACGAAGCGTCTAATGGCGAAGTGCAAGGATAGCAGCACGTTGCGACCGAAACCCCCGACGGCGTTTCATATCCCCCGACATAAGAGGAGCGCTCCATGACAGACAGACCGAAAACAACACTACGCGATTGCATCTATGGGCTTGCCGTCGGCGACGCGCTGGGCGTTCCATACGAGTTTATGCCTCGCGGCACGTTCGAATGCACCGACATGATCGGCTACGGCACGCACGGGCAGCCCGCCGGCACCTGGAGCGATGACACGTCCATGACGCTTGCTACCTGCGACTCGATTAGAGAGCTTGGGCACATCGACACCGCAGACATGCGCGACAAATTCGTCAGCTGGATTGCCCGTGGCGAGTATACGATCGACGGCGTTTTCGATTATGGCGGCACGACCGCCCGCGCCTTGCACACCGGCAAAGGAGGCTCCGGCGAGCGCGACAACGGCAACGGATCGCTCATGCGCATCGCTCCCCTGGCGTTCACCGATGCGACAGACGACGAGATCTGCGAGGTCTCCGCGATTACGCACGCCCACAGAACGTCGACCGATGCATGCGTCATATTTATCGAGCTAATGAGGGATGTGATGAACGACGCGCTTCCCTCGTGGGTGCTCCAGCTGAAAGACGTGCCCGAGCACGAAATCAGGTCTGGCGGCTTCGTGCGCGACACGCTTAAAGCAGCCACCTGGTGTTTCGTCAACACTAACAGCTACGAAGATTGCGTGCTTGCCGCCGTCAACCTGGGCGACGACACCGACACCACCGCAGCCGTCGCAGGTGCGCTCGCCGGCACGGCATACGGCATCGACGCAATTCCACGAGAGTGGATCGACGCCTTGCGCGGTAAAGAGCTGGTTGAGAGCTGCCTGTTTTAGGACGCATCGGTAGCAGAAACAAGCCAGAAGGCATCGCGGAGAGGTCGATGTTGCGTGAGGCTGCGAGAGTCTTTGCGCGACTCCTTCAGCGCGTTCTCGTAGAGCGCCTTGTAGTCGGGCTCCTGACCGGCGTCTCTGCCCTGTGCAGGTTCGGTCGACTTGGTCTCGGTGGACGTGATCTCCTGGGCCATGCTCCCTCCATTTCCGCCCCGTGCGGGGCATCGTCTTGCCCCGTGCGGGGCGCTTTTCGGCATGAAAAAGGTCACCCGTGCGGATGGCCTGGTTCAACGTTTTGGTCGGGGCGGCGGGACTCGAACCCGCACGGGCGATGCCCACGTGCTCCTGAGGCACGCGCGTCTGCCATTCCGCCACGCCCCGATGTGATAAAATGCTTCAAAAGGACGCGCACCCTGGTTAAGAACCGAGGCCCGCGTCCATTTTTTCAGGGTCTCGATTGTCCCGTCGGCATGAATGATGTGAAGACGCTTGATAGTCCCATCGTCTACGAACCTCTTGGCCACCCCGACAGCGACCTGCTCCTCGGACTTGAGCCTGAGCAGGCTCAAGTACACATCCCCATCCCGGTTTCCATATGCACCGAGCTGTTCAGAAGCGTGCTTCAGCCTGCCAGTGATCTTCCTGAGGCTTCTTGGCGTCTTTATCTCGGCGTACCCACTGGAAGTCCTGACGTCCGGGGCCATATCTCTTTCTTGTGGCAAAAAAACGGCCTCATCGCCATCCCCCCCCATCGCCGTGAGCACCTCCCACACCTCGCTACCGTACGGCAATGCGAATATTGGTTTACCTTTCGTTCCACGCGCCCAAGAGCCAGGGAGGTTGATCCCATACTGCTCGCCGAGAAGCCTCAGTAGCACGCCCTTGACGCTCATTCCCTCCGTGACGGCGCCGTTTCGGTCGGTCCACGTGTCGTTCCCGGCGTCCCACTTCTCCTTGCCGGCCTTCCGCGGTGCGGGCATCAGCCCAGCACCTCGCACCCGTAGCCGACGCGTCCGGACACGTCCACCTCGCACGCCTCGACGGCCTGCACGGGCTCGCCGGGGATGCCCATGGTGCAGCCGTCGCCCAGCCCCACCTCGTCGCCGCGCACGGTGCATATCAGCACGTCGGGCTGGGTGAAGCCGAAGCCGAGCCTGATGGCGCAGTCGGAACATCTGTTGCATTCGGTTATGGGGTTCATGAGTCCTCCCTCGTTCGGGAGGATGTTCCGGCCAAGGTCACGCGGCATGAAAAAGCCCCGCCGTGGCGGGGCCTTTTGCTTCGGTTCAAGCCTATTCAGATGTTGGCGGCGAGAAGTAGCGCCGTAAACCGCGCGTCGCTACTCGAAGCGGATCTCCTTGCCGGTGAGGTCGTGATGCCCATCGACGGCAACGTACCGCTCGCCCATATCCATGACGGGGATGGGGTCGTAAGCCTTCCCATCGATTAGGACCCTGCGCCAGTTTGAGCGCGGAAGCTCGGATGAAAGTGCCAGGAGCGTCATGTGGGAGATTTCCGTGCACTCATCAATCTTCATCGTATCCGGCCTCCTTCAGGTCCCTCATGTAATCGGCGAGCGCGGAACGGGTCTGTTCGGTCTCTTGCTCAGGGATATTATATCTTTTCGCGACGCCTAGCAGGTAGTTCTGCGCATCACGCTCGCGAAGAAGCCTCATTACCCTCGCCGGTTTGTCGGAGCAATCGCCGCGCAGCTGCTGCCTGAAGTGGAACACCTCCTCGAGCACCTCCGAAGCCGTCGCGTCCGAGCGCAGGATAATCGTGTCGCCGATGGCGGCCGCATCGACCTTTTCCTTATCGAGATGAGCCTCCCAACTGGCGTCGCCCCTAATCACCAAGCCGCCATGTCTCTCAACATAGTTCTTCTGCGAGTTGTACAGGGCCTCGTTCACCGGCTTGCAGCTAGCCCTTCGGAGCTCCGTTTCCGTCGGTTTCTTTCGCGTAAGCGCCGTGTCCAGCACCTTCTGCTGGTCGCCCGCCGACATCTTCCTGAACCCGCTCGACGGTATGCCGTAGTCCTCGAGCTGCCGCGAGAGCCGCTTTCGTGCCTCGGTTCTGGATACGCCGGCCACGTCCAGCTTGCACTTGGTGCCGGGCATGTCCATGAACTCTGAGATGGTGCGGTTCGCGGGCTTGCCGGCCTTCCACTCCTCGTAGGTCATGCCCTCGGGCAGCCTGCTCCAGCGCTTGCCGTCACCCTGGTCCACGTCCCGCGGCGAGACGTGCGAATTCTGCCTCAT
Organism: uncultured bacterium; assembly: GCA_905214105.1. Classification (GTDB taxonomy): domain Bacteria; phylum Actinomycetota; class Coriobacteriia; order Coriobacteriales; family Coriobacteriaceae; genus Collinsella. The sequence continues at coordinate 544,417 of CAJMKK010000001.1, read as the reverse complement.
GCTCGCATCGTTTGGCTTCTACGCCAAGACCGAGGAGGCGGCTGAGCACTCGTACGCGCACTGCGACTGCCGAATCGTTCCCGGCTTCGACGGAGTGACGACGGTCAAGGGGTACGACCCTGACGGGATGTACGAGAGGTATAACGACTGCCTGACCGCGCTCGGAGGGCGCGACGGCATCGCCTCCGACTGATACGCAATGCCAGAGGACGAACGCAATGCGCTCGTGAGGCGCCACGGCAACAAGGAGGGGGGGGGGAGGCGTACACCGCCCACCTCAACAATCGCGTCGCATCCGAGATAGAGCTACGCGATCCGTCTTGATACGCAGGCGGCGAGCATAAAGGCATAACGTTCACGGGCGATGTGGTGAGGCGTGACAAGGCAAAGAGATGGAGGGTAGACCCCGGAGAGAGGAGAACCGCAGAGAAGCTGGCGACTCTGGGCTACAAGACTGAGTTCTGGGAAGACGAGGTTCACCTAAAGAACGCGAACGCACAGGGGAAGACGACAGTAAGCCGCGCCGACCTGTCCACAGGCATCGAAATCAAGACCGTGTACACGTCGAAATCGGAGAACACGTTCAAGTCGCACATAAAGTCCGTGGTCAACAAGAGCGGAGTGCGGTTCGCCGTCTTTGACGTCAGTGAGAACAAGTCGGTCACCGACAGCCAAGCCGAAGCATGGATACGCAAGTACATGAAGAGGTATGGAATCGCTGAAGTACGGATGCTGAGGCACGACGGGTCGCTCCAAACGATAAAAAAATAGGCGGGACTGCATGTCTCAATAGGTGAGTCAAACAGCTTCCGCCTAATTTCATCATAGCGCACGGCCGCCCACGTGCGGCTTTTTTCATGCCGAAAAACGCCAAACAAGCCAAATCTCACGCCCGTGGGACACTGCCGCGCGACAGGGCCGCACGGCCCGAAACGCACATCTAGGGGACTTGGCCGCACGGCCAGCCCGATGGACCGCACGGTCCGGGAAAGGACGCGACATGGCAGAGGAACAGTCGCCTGATTACCAGTGAGATCGACACTGCTCCAAAACCCATCAGAAGCCTCCCAGAAAATCGTCGTGTTTGATTACCAGCTAGATCGACACTGCTCCAAAACCAGAATGCCGCCATCTGGTCCGCGCTGTTCGTTTGATTACCAGTTAGATCGACACTGCTCCAAAACGGCGGGTCGACGGTGACCGTCGTCAATACCGTTTGATTACCAGTTAGATCGACACTGCTCCAAAACTACTCGGCGTTGTTGAGCGCCGTCTGCGCGTTTGATTACCAGTTAGATCGACACTGCTCCAAAACACCAGCATCGACCTTGTTGAACATGGTCTGTTTGATTACCAGTTAGATCGACACTGCTCCAAAACAGCTTCAGGTGAACCTGCCGTGTGTTCTCAGTTTGATTACCAGTTAGATCGACACTGCTCCAAAACCAGGTCCGCTGAACTTCACGGACTTTACGCGTTTGATTACCAGTTAGATCGACACTGCTCCAAAACCAAGCGTCAAAGGAGATGGAGTAAATGGAAGTTTGATTACCAGTTAGATCGACACTGCTCCAAAACTAACATGGATAGTGTTATCACCAAATATAGTTTGATTACCAGTTAGATCGACACTGCTCCAAAACCCTGTACTGCGGTGCGCGGACGGACTACGAATTTGATTACCAGTTAGATCGACACTGCTCCAAAACAAGCATTTCACACACCATCAAGTCAGTATGTTTGATTACCAGTTAGATCGACACTACTCCAAAACAATCGGTACCATCTTCAGCAAGCCACCCAGTTTGATTACCAGTTAGATCGACACTACTCCAAAACCCAGCAGGTACGGCGTGAGGTCGATTCCGGTTTGATTACCAGTTAGATCGACACTACTCCAAAACAACAACTACGAGCCAGTGACCGTCGAAGGGTTTGATTACCAGTTAGATCGACACTACTCCAAAACGGTCGAACAGGTGCTTCCCCAGCTTGCGGGTTTGATTACCAGTTAGATCGACACTACTCCAAAACCAACGGCGGTGTCGCACAGTATTTCGACAGTTTGATTACCAGTTAGATCGACACTACTCCAAAACGCCTCGGGGAACGCGGGCGTACCACGGCTTGTTTGATTACCAGTTAGATCGACACTACTCCAAAACACCCGGCATCTGCTAAACCATCCACGTATGGTTTGATTACCAGTTAGATCGACACTACTCCAAAACATACCGAGCTGATCAAATACGTAGAAACGGGTTTGATTACCAGTTAGATCGACACTACTCCAAAACTTCGCAAAGAGATAGTGCGGAACACGAAGGGTTTGATTACCAGTTAGATCGACACTACTCCAAAACCATTGGAGCAAAATCCCTACTGCAACGAGACGTTCAATCTAACCGGTCAGTTCTTTCGATGCTCTAAAAACTGCAGGTCAACCGTTAGTTTATGCTCATGTCCGTAAGCTATGGTATCTTTTTTATTCTCCAGGAGTAACAGACTCAACTTAAGGAAAAACACGTGGTCATAAAGCGTTTGCAACTCATTTTCCGTCAAAAAAGTTTTGAGATTTACAAATACGATTGTCTTTCTGCAGCCAGCGTCAAGAGCAAATGAAAGAAAATTCAGCAGATTATCAAGGAACGATTTATCTTCTTGAGGCGCTACGCCAAATCCCAAAAACTTGAGGTAGCGCTTCAAATCCCATTCTAAACCAAACCCCAAGTCGGCATTAAAACCAAGATTCAATCCACCCAAACGCAGCTTTATTGCTCGTTCAGCCTCTTCCACTTGCATACGCAAATCTTCGTCTTCGAGGAACTCGCGCTCTACCTTCTTGGTGACAGCGGTCACAAACGCACGGTCATCCCATGGAAGATTCAGCGCATCTGGCACCACCATTAGAGCGCTGCCGGGCTTGATCTCCTCATCGTCTTTCCAAAGGGAATAAGGCTCCAACGCCTGGCGCCCCAATCCGTTTTGCAAAGAAGCTGCAATCCGTGCGAATAGAGCCGAGTTCTCGACTTGCAGAACCGAAGTCTCCCCCGCGGTTAACTCCACTGGGTTTTCAAGTCCCGAAAACACGAGCTTCATAAAACCAGAAGCTCCTCCATCGTGTCTATCTCCTCATGGGTCTCACGTTTGCCCGTAATGTACTCCATGGTCGAAAACTGAGACTCAGTCACGCGAAGGACCTGCACGAGGCCGGACGGCGGACGATGCTTCCTGAGCCTTTGCACCGCGCTTCCCGCCGCCCCATCATTAACAACAAGCTTTGCATACACGGACTCCTGGAGCATAAGATAGCCATCTTTAAGAAGAAACTTACGGAATACTCGATAGTCTTTTCTCTGTGCAGGAGTATCGACGGGCAAATCAAAGAAGACGACAAGCCTCATATATCTGATCCTTTCCCCGACACTCATACGACCTCAAACGACTCGATTTCGTCTACCGACAGCTTCCGGTCAAGAGCCTTGAAGCAGTCAGCGACATACAGAGAGATTACGGAGCCCACGCGATACGTGCCGCCTCGATATGCGATTCCCTGGTTGAGCATGTCAACCAAAAGCAGCTTTGTCTCCTTAGAGAACTCGCTGTCAAAGTTATCGAACACAATACGGTCTACAAGAGGCCTAAACGGCTCCATAAAATCACAGCCCAAGTTGAACTGATTGAACTCATTCCTATGGCAGATTCCCGCCTGCGTAAGGTATCCGCGCGCCGCAATCTCGCGATTAACGCTCGATAGCAGAATCGCATACCCGTAATTGAGAGCAGCATTGAGAGGCGTATCGTCATCCCTCGAGAAGGACGGACCAAACAGGGAGCTGAAATACAGTCGAGCGGCATGACCCTCACGATTTGTTGTATCACCCGAGCGCACCTCGGCAACAATGCTCTTGAGCGTCTCACCCTGCTCCTCACGCGCACGGGCGTGGAGCACATCAGATTGATGTTTGATTTTGTCGCGCACAATTCGTTGCCATACGCGCTTTTTGATTGGTTCGCCCCACTCAAGCTGTTCTGCAATACGCTTACTAGTGTTATGAGCCCCATATAGCGGCAAATACTGCCCAATGGGGTCGCGCTTCTCGTCAGAGACGACAAACGCGACCTTTGCCTTGGCAAGCTCCGAGAGCAGATAAGCGCTTATGAACACCTGGTTGGTCTGGAGGACGACCGACGAAATCTCCGAAAGGTGGACCTTCGCCGTGTCGTCCTCGCGGCGGACAACCATGTAGCCGCCCTTGTACTGCAATTTACAGGGGCTGGAAATGACGATGTTCCTAAAGCCCGACACGAGTCCTTCTCTCGAACATGCCTGTTACGGACTGGTCGATAATATAGAAGTCGGTCTTTTGATCGTTAAGTAGCTTAGACCTGGGGGGACGAATCTTCCCAGCGTTCTTCGGCCCCCCAATCAGGCTCATATCAACAACGTTCGCATCCGCATTTACGAGCTTAATCAGGCCAAGAAGAACAGATCTCTTCTCATTAGTTTGTAGCCCACAAAAGCGCGCATCATAGTTTGCGAGTTTTAGTCCCTTGCAAAGAAAACCACGAGCAGGGCCGTTTTCGGAAAGAAAGTCCGTCCAGATAGCATCGAGCAAATCTGCACTTTCCGCATCGCCAATAGAACCGTTCAACGCCTCTTGCTGACGAATTGAGAGAGCGATTTCCCTCCCATTTCTGAACTCTTCAGAACCAGTTAAGAGAAGACGGCAACCGTTTATTTCGAACAGCTGCTTCTTAAAAATCTTATCGCGATCAATGCGCACGAATTGAAGCTTGGACTCCTCCGCATCCCTGGCCGCAATCTTATCAAGCAGGGAAGGTTCTTGCGCTACACGCAAGCGCATGGACACGGGGACCTGGCAAAACTTATAAAACGGCCTCCCCTTCTTCAAAGCCTCGTAAACAAAGAAGTAGGCAAACTGCTCTCTCGAATAGCTACCAAACCGCTCAGCGGAAAGACCCTGCTTCAATGACAGGCCAAGCTTCTTTCCGCTTCTGGGCGAATAGATTGTGGCATCCCAAAAAGCTCCTGTATCTTCCAACGGCATCCTCGAGATGTAGCACTGGCGATAGTTGAGCGCGCGGCGAATGCCCTCGACCTCCGCTGCTGCGTTCCAGCCGTCCGAAAGATACTTTCCCCTATAACGTTTGACCTCGTCGTCCTCGGCCCAGGCATCGTCAAAGACCTCACCCGTCTCGGGGTCAAAACCCGCAGTCATAAAGCTATTGACGACAAATCCGGCAGATCCAGGCATGCGATGGGTTTTCTTAAACAGCTCGGACTGCTCGCGCACGTATTTCTTAATCACATGCGAGTAGCCGATGGGGTTCTCGTACATACCGGGATGGCGCATCTGAATAAACAGCCCCAAACGGCATGCCAGATAGGCATCATGCGCATGATGGAAATCGTTGGCTTCGCGGCATTTAACTAAGCCGGCCGCCTCACGAAGGTTGTGCGATACGCTCGCCTTAACAGGAACGATCTTAGTTCCCTCTTCGGCATAACGTGCCTCAAGCAACGCCTGTGCCATCTTAACCATCTGGCTCGTCTCCACGAGCTGACGTGCGACAAAGCCCCTCATGGCGTTCTCGTTTATGGAAGAGCGCAGCAGGTTGCGATACTTTTTATCGCCAATGAGCTTCGCTTGGTGCAGTTGCTTCCACGTTTCGCTCATCTTCCAGCGAATGCTCTTATCAATCAAAAGCTGGTCGGTCTTGTGCTGATTCTCCTCGCGGAACACCAGCGCCTTATTCTCCAGGCTGTCGTCCTTAATGTAGGCGCGCGGAATGATATGGTCGACTTCGTACTCGCCCGAGCCCGCCATAAGCTTATTGAGGTCGATAGCGCGACCGGAATACAGGCATTTTCCGTTCTGCATCAAATAGAGGGTCAGGCGCTCGTCAAGATCTACATTGGCCGCCTTGAGCTCCTTGAAATCGTCCATAACAGCCAGGTCGCCGCCCTCGGCCTTAAACGCCTTGAGAGCGTCCTCGATGGCGTCCCAGCGCTTCGTAGTCCGCTTGCCCTTTTTCTTTTCGTCCTCGTCGCGAGTCACCTCAACAAAAACGTTAGCCGGCGCGTGCCCCGCAATCTTTGCGATTTCGTCAACAATGCGAATCGCTTGATTCAGGCTGCGACGAATCGCCGGAGATCCGGGGAGCTCATTTACGCCTAGAGACTTCTCATGCTCGGCGTAGTACATGCGATTGTGTTCATCCGCTTTTTCCTGGAAGCCCAGCGTGTTGTCGTGGAGAATCTCCATCATCACCATGGTCTCGCCCAAGCGACGCTCGGAACTGGGGTTTCCCTCTCGCAGCACGTCTATGATGCTCATAGAGCGACCGGCTTGCGTATCAATCCTAATACCCGTCAGGAACTTCTCCGACAGACGTCCCCAGCCAGTCAGTCGCTTTTTGCAAATCTTCTTAATCTGCTCGGCATCGAGCATTCCGTTGCCACTGGGACCGAACTCATCCTGCAGTTTTTCCTTAAGAATCGAGCGGTCCTCGAACAACGTGTTCCAAAGAATGATCTTCTCGATAACTGGATACTCGGCGCGGCTTAACTCGTCCACGCCAAAGATGTCCTTGGCAAAGAAGATGTACGAGCCCATCTTCGATTCAAGACCGTTCTCACCCTGGCCGCCGCGGACAACCGGATTTGTCGCGTCGCCCTCTTTTACAAGCCAGTCGGCAATCATCTTGTAAGTAACGCGTCGCTTTTTATGGAATAGCTCATGGACAATGCCCTCGCGCTGCGCGGCATCCAAGCGTTGCCAATCGTCACCATCTTCAGACCAGCGAACGCCATTGAGTTCATTCAGAACGCAGAACTCCTCGTAGAGCAGAGACTGCTTGGGAAGCACCTTTTCACCGGCAAGATAAGTGCAATCACCCGTCATGCGCAGGATAAAGTTCTCGGCGCTCTTGTTCTTGTCGATCACGGTATCCCAGTTCCAAGGCGTGATTGTCGCTTCTTCCATGCCGGGCTTGCGCTCGGACCATTGGAATCGATGCTTGCCATGTTTGTCCTGGGCAGCATTTTTAGGCGTCAGCGGTCCCACATAGTACGGGATTCGGAACGTGACCAGACTCTCGATCTTCGCAGCCTCGTCCTTAAGGAACGGATAAAAACGGCCCTGGCTTTTCAGAATAGCCTGCAGCTCCTCGAGATGCAGCTGGTAGTAGATAGCGCCGTTGTCACTCGTCTTAAGGCGGCGCAAAAAGCGCTGTTTGTCGAATGCGTCTATCATGGCGATATAGCGCTCATCCGTCTCCGCGCCCGTTCCCGCAAAGAGCTTCTTTACGGATTTAGCGAAGTCATCATAGGACAGTTTATGCAGGTCATATGCGGTATAGCCTTGGGCCTTTGAGGCATCGTAGCCGCGCGAAGGATCATCACCATTCGAATCATGATAGGTTGCCCCGCGGAAGAAAGACTCATATGAGTTAAGAGCATATTTGCGGACCAAGAGCTTAAGCAGAGCAAGGTCTTCTGCGTATTGCTCGTATTTCTTGATCATGTTGATCGAAATAGTTTGGCCTTCTGCATATGACAAAAGCCCCTGCAAAACATAAGCAGAATATACCCCGCAGACAGACTCAAGAAGCTCGACGCAATCGTCGGGGCACGCAGCTTGCAGTGTCTCGAGTTTCTCATCGTCAGAAAGCGCGAGCTTAGTTGCCTCGCGCTCAAACTCGCCAAACACATCTTTGAACTCGCACTGGAGACCGACGACAGCGTTCGACAAAGCCTTCGCCAGCTTTTTATTCGCAGTTGCATCTCCGGTGTCAACTTTTACGAGCGCCTGAATGTCTTTTGCCTTTTGCGAGCGAGAAGATCGCTCGTCAGCCAAGATCTTCGCTACAGAAAGTTCATCAAGTTTCACGAACTCATATTCCCTCGATTCGCACCATGCCTTCAAAGCGCCATTGAGATTCTTAAGGGCATCAGATGTCTTTGCTGTCTTTGCTGTCAGTTTCTCTCCTTGGCGCAAGAAGTTACCGCGATGCTTAACGATGTTATGAATCGCAAGGTACACCAAGCGAAGATCTGCCTGCTCATCGGTTTCTATAAGGTAGGCTCGAAGATGGTAGATGGTTGGGAAACGATCGTAGTAATCGGCCTTCGTAAAGTCCTTGGTAAAGATCGGGTCGCCTTCGATGGTTTGCGACTGGTTGAGGCGCATGAAAAAGCCCGGATCAACTTCGTTCATTGCGAGCTCAAACAGTTTTTGCAGTAGATCCAAGCGCCAACGACGCCGCACATAGCGACGACGCTGACCGCGATGGACACGAGCCTCAGAAGCCGGCTGTGCGGCATCGAACAGACGACTGCCCCAGGTGGGCTGCTTCTTAAAATGCAGGAGCTTGCCATGCTCGTCCGTAACCGCCCAACCCACGGAGTTGGTGCCCATGTCTAGACCGATACTGTACTCACCCGAGTAGTTTCTTAGATTCATATAGACCAGCCCTTTCGCGCTGTGCTACAGTTGCCTTGTCGATTACCAGTTACATCGACACTGCGAGTCAAAATACGGCTATGCCAAAAATGCCTTCTTCGGAGGGCGTCCCGTAGGGGACAATTTGACTTGCCAGAGGGGTTCCGTTTGGAACCCCTCTTTTTTTGATACTACTACCGCGAGCGGACACTTTTTAATAGCTATCGGCAAACGTAATGTTGTTCAGCGCCAACGCTCCAAGCAGGGGCATTTAATGAAGTGCCCGGTACTTCCCCGCAACACAAAAACGGGGCAGTCCGCACTCCTGCGAGTCGCCCCGTGTCGCTGGCTATCGCATCACGACCCTAACCGGCACCGCCCCCTACTTCCCAAAGATCGCAGCGAACAAGCCCTTACGTTTAGGCTTCTCCTCTCGATAAGAACCCTCAGCCGCCGCTGCCACCTGACGCGGTTGCTCGCCGCCCCCACGGCGCACGATCTGGTATAGGAACGGAGATTTAACATATTTGACCTCGATGGGTGTGGCGTGCACGGTGCTCTCGCCGGACAGATGCAGGCTCGGATTGAGCGGCGCCACGACGTGCGTTTCGCGCTTGTCACTAAACACCACCGCGGCCGCGCGGCCCGTCTGGCCGTTTACGGCAATGCGCACCTGCTCGCCATCGCGGCCGTCTGTCGCCGGACGATCGACAAAGTAGACCGGCACCATCACCAGGCCGTCCTTATGCTTGCAGGCCTTGCATGCCCACGTGCGGATGCTCTTTTTATTGAGCCCCAGTACAGCCTCGGCATCGTTACCGGCAACGTCGAGCGCCAGCTTATCAATGACCACCTGGTCCTTGGTGGACGCATCGACGGAAACGACGCGGAAGTCGCCTTCCTGCATGGCGGGATCGAACGGCCCAACCTTGGCAAAGTCCCACGGCTCCAAAATGCCCATAAGGCGAACGTCCAGGTAGTTTGCCCGCGGATATGCCCAGTCAAGTACCTCGTAGTACACCAGGGTCTCCTTGCTCAGGCCCCTGCCCGGGAAGGACGCCATCATGCGCAAGTCCGCCAGCGCCATGGGGAAATAGAAGAGCATCATGTCGTTTTGGATCGCGTCTTCCACGTCGTGCCCGGCAAAGGCTTCCGCATACTGGTGCACCAGCTGCAGCGCGTTGGCACGTGCCTGCTGCGGCGAGATTTCGCAGGGAATACCCTGCTCAGGTACATACTCCGCACCAACACCCATGGTCAGGCGCTTGCTGAAGGTGCCGGGTTTAAGCAGGTCGGCAACGCCGATCTTATTGCCGCAGGACGGGCACTCAAACACGCGCTGGGTCGATGACCCCTCAAAGGACGCACCGCAGAAGGGGCAGGGAATGCTCACGTGCGTGGCTTCTTGGAACTCCTGAGCCGTGCCGCGGTCCTCCCACAGTAGATGCTCCAGAACCGACTGATTGCGCCAGTACGAATTAAAGAAATACCAGTCCGGGTCCTCCGGGCGCTCGAGCTGCGACACATGGGTGAGCTTGAGCAGGCCATCGACAACCGTCAACGGCGTATGGCGAATGCCCAGGGCGCTCTTGGGCTCTCCGGCGTCCGCCTGCCACGGAATGACCGCACCGCAATAGGCGCACTCAAAGCTGCGCTTAGCCTGGTGCGAGTACATAGGGCCGCCGCAGTTTTGACATTTAATGGCAAACATCTCGTCCATGGAAACGTCCTCCTTTGCACAGGGGCTGTCGACATTAAGTATGTCGAGCAAACAGGCACATGCCCATACCCATGTGGCCCAAAATGGACCACCCAAGCAGACGAGAAGGTTCGCTCGTTAGCACCGGCAGACTATTGCTGCATTTTCTGAGCATCGGTGCGCGGCGCCCCCGCGCGAGCTACACTATCCCCTTAAACATGATTGTGAGGACGACCGCTATGCTATTTGTAAATCGGCTGGTACATACACTTGTTCCCGGCAGCGAGGGCGAGCCGGTCGATACATCTTGCCGCACCAACGCGGGCTTTGCCGCAAGCCTCATTTGCATTGGCCTCAACATCACCCTGTGCCTGGCCAAGGGCATCGCGGGCCTGCTCGCCGGTTCCGTCTCCCTCGTCGCCGACGCTTTCAACAACCTCTCCGATGCCTCGAGCAACATCGTGAGCCTGCTCGGGTTCCGCCTTGCCAGCCGCCCGGCAGACGAAGGCCACCCCTATGGCCACGGCCGCTACGAGTACCTAGCCGGCCTGTTCGTCGCCGTCCTGGTTTGCGCCGTCGGCATCAACCTGATCCTCGAGTCGGTCACTAAGATCATCAAGCCTTCCCCCACTGCATATTCGGTGCTCTCCTTAGCCGCCCTCGTCTTGTCCATGCTCGTTAAGCTCTGGATGGCCGCGTTCAACCGCACGCTGGGCGACCGCATCGACTCGGAGACGCTCATCGCCACAGCACAGGACTCCAAAAACGACGTCATCACCTCGGGCTCGGTCTTGGTGGCGGCGCTTATTTCGCAGACGACCGGCTTTGACCTCGATGGCTGGGCAGGCCTGGGTGTGGGCATCTTCATCTGCATCAGCGGCATGGGCCTAGTGCGCGACGCCATCAGCCCGTTGCTGGGGCAAGCGCCCGACCCCAAGCTCGTCCAGGCAATCCGCGACAAGATCATGTCCTATCCGCAGGTCTTGGGCACACACGACCTCATGGTGCACGACTACGGCCCCGGTCGTCAGTTTGCCAGCGCCCACGTGGAGATGCCCGGCGAGGGCGACGCGTTTGAGCACCACGAGATTCTGGACACCATCGAGCACGACATCAAGCGCCAGATGGGCATTGGTATCACGCTGCACTGCGACCCCATCGCGACAACCGGCGATGACTTGCGCGGCTGGGTCAAGCGCGGCGTCATGCAGATCGACCCCGCGCTCTCCATCCACGACCTGCACGAGCACGACGGGTTCGTTTCGTTTGACCTTGTGCGTCCCGACGGCTTTGACATATCCGACGAGGAGCTGCTGGAGCTCGTCACGCGCATCGTGCACGAGCGCCGGCCCGACGTCTCATGCGTCGTCACGTTTGATTCGGGCTTTAGCTCGCCCGACCGTCCAGCAGAGCAGCTGTAGCCTGTTTAACAGCTAGTTTCCCTGCGCGCCCGAGATGCCGTTTTGCAGGGCGTTCCAAGCATCCGTCGCCATGCCGCCCAAGTTCTGCGCGGTATCGCCCAGGTTTTGTGCCGTATCGCCCAGCTCTTGCGCCTTGTCTCCCAACTCCTGCGCCTTGTTGCTCAAGTCCTCCAGCGTATTGGAGCTCGAGCTGTCGGTACCGCTTTGGTCGTCGGACGAGTTGCCCGAGCTGTTCTTGTGCGTGAGTTGAATTTCGAGGTTGCCGTTGTCGTTATAGTAGGCAGAAGTAACGACCCAGTTGGCATCGACGACGGGCGTTGAGCCATCATCAGTCAGGACCACGGCATTCGAAAGATCGGCGCCGCGCGACTTGAGGATCTTCTTGGCGTTGGACCAGTACTGCCCCGGGATATCGCTCAGATCGACGGTGCCAGACGAGGCGGACTCGGTTTGCTCGGCAGTAGTATCGGCCGTTGAACTCCCTCGCTTGTTGAGCATGCCCGACACGATGGCAAACACAACCGACAGCGCAAAGAAAATCGCCAGCACGATGAGGATCTTCTTGATCACGCTCGACGAACGCGACGGCTTCTTCTCCTCGTCCTCGCCATATTGCGGAATCGACTTGGGGTACTCGCGATACGGCTCGCGCGACTCGTAGCGAGGCTGCGCCGTGCGAGGCATATACGTCGTCTGCTGAGGCTGCGGAATGGGATTCTGCGGCAGGCCATCATAGGGATTCGGTGTCGAGGCGGCATAAGAATCCTGCGGCGCGTAATCAAACGGGTCCGGAGCTGCGCTGCCATAGGGGCCTTGCGAAGATGCAGCATAAGAATCCTGCGCGGTGTCGCCATAGCCCATAACCCGGGTGGGCTCGGCAGAAGGCTGTGTCGCGGCGGGGTCGGTATAACCGGGGTTGGGAACAACGCGGGTCGCATCGGCGCTATCGTCAGCCTGCGCGGAACCGTAGCCACCCATTACGGTCGTCTTATCCTGGTCCATGCAACGATTCCTTTCCGTCGCCGTAAGCATCAAGTTATGCATGCATTCTACCCGCGCAAAAGCCTATGATGGGCAAAGGCCGTCGGTATCTACAAGACATGCGCGGGCCTAAGGATAAAAAAGCCCCGCCGGGCCTTGTGGGCACGGCGGGGCGGGCTAGCAGCTATGGACAGCAGGCTTAGAACAGGCCGGTGATGTTGCCGTCGTTGTCGACGTCGATGTTCTCGGCCGCGGGAACCTTGGGCAGGCCCGGCATGGTCAGAACGCTGCCGGTCAGCGCGACCACAAAGTGGGCGCCGGCGGAAACCTTGAGTTCGCGCACCGTGATGCGGAAGCCCTCAGGAGCGCCCAGCGCCTTGGCGTTGTCGCTAAAGCTGTACTGGGTCTTGGCAACGCACACCGGCAGGTTGCCAAAGCCGTTCTCGCGCAGCTCGGCGAGCTGGCGCTTGGCGGCCGGCGTAAAGTCAACGCCGTCGGCGCGGTAGACCTTGGTGGCAACGGCCTCGAGGGCATCAGCGACATCAGCGCCGTCCTCATAGGCAAACTTGAGCTCGCTCGGCTGCTCAATCAGACGCATGACCTCATCGGCAAGCTCGAGCGCGCCCTCGCCGCCCTTGGCCCAGACCTCGGAAAGCTTAACGTTGACGCCGAGCTTCTGGCACTCGGACTCGATGAGAGCAAGCTCGGCCTCGGTGTCCGTCGGGAAACGGTTGATGGCGACCACGCAGGGCAGACCATAAACGTTCTGGATGTTGTCGACATGACGCAGCAGGTTGGGCATGCCAGCCTTGAGTGCCTCGAGGTTCTCCTCGTTGAGGCCGGCCTTGGCGACGCCACCGTTGTACTTCAGCGCACGAGCGGTCGCGACGACCACGACGGCGCTGGGGCGAACGCCCGTCATGCGGCACTTAATGTCGAGGAACTTCTCGGCACCCAGATCGGCACCGAAGCCGGCCTCGGTAATGGCGACATCGCCAAAGCGCATCGCCATACGCGTAGCCATGATGGAGTTGCAGCCGTGGGCAATGTTGGCGAAGGGACCGCCGTGGACAAACGCGGGCGTGCCCTCGAGCGTTTGCACCAGGTTGGGCTTGAGCGCGTCCTTAAGCAACGCGGCCATGGCACCCTGGGCCTTAAGGTCGCGGGCACGGACGGGCTCGCCGGCAAAGCTGTAGCCGACGACGATCTCACCCAAGCGTTCCTTGAGGTCGCTGATGCTCGTAGACAGGCACAGGATTGCCATGACCTCGGAGGCGACGGTGATATCGAAGCCGTCCTCGCGCGGCACGCCCTGGGCCTTACCGCCAATGCCGTCGATAACGTGGCGCAGCTGACGGTCGTTCATATCGACGACGCGCTTCCAAGTGATGCGCTTAACGTCAATACCGAGCTGATTGCCCTGCTGGATGTGGTTATCAAGCATGGCGGCCAGCAGGTTGTTGGCAGCACCAATAGCATGAAAGTCGCCGGTAAAGTGCAGGTTGATATCCTCCATGGGGATCACCTGAGCCCAGCCGCCACCGGCAGCACCACCCTTAACGCCAAAGACAGGGCCGAGCGAAGGCTCGCGCAGGGCCACGGCGCTCTTGACGCCGCGGCGACGCAGGCCATCGGCCAGACCGATGGTCGTGGTGGTCTTGCCCTCGCCCGCAGGCGTTGGGTTGATAGCGGTCACGAGGACGAGCTTGGCCTGGTGATCAGTCGGCTCGTTGAGCAGTGAATAGTCGACCTTAGCCTTGTCGAAGCCGTACGGAATCAGGTGCTTTACGTCGACGCCGGCGTTCTTAGCCACCTCGGTAATGGGCAGCGGCGTGACGGAACGTGCGATTTCGATGTCAGTAGGCATGGGCGGTCCTTTCGTTACCGAATGAGAAAAAGACCAATTCAGCATAGCACGGGCGCGCAATAGTAAAACACCCGTAACCGATGAATGGCGATATGTTTATCCAATGCTCAGCGATAGCCCAACAGCCCGCCAAAACAAAGCGCCCTAAACGGTAGGTTCAATCCCCAGATGCTCAAAGGTGCGAAGGGTTGCCTGACGGCCCTGCGGCGTACGAATCATCAACCCGCACTGCAGCAAATAGGGCTCATAGACATCCTCGAGCGTGCCCGGGTCCTCGCCCACCGCGCTGGCAAGAGTCGTAAGTCCCACGGCACGACCGGAGAACGTCTTAGCAAGCGTCTCCAAAATGCGAATATCCATCCAGTCCAGACCGAGCTCATCGATCTCGAAGAACTCGAGCGCCTGGCGACAGATATCGAGCTCGATGGGGCCGTTGCCGCGCACCTGTGCGTAATCGCGCACGCGCTTGAGAAGTCGGTTGGCAAGACGTGGCGTGCCGCGCGAACGCGAGCCGATCTCGAGTGCACTGGGATGGTCGATCGTCACGCCCAGGATAGTCGCCGAGCGCGTCACAATCTGCGCGAGCTCCTCGACCGTGTAGTAATCCAGGCGATATGAAATGCCAAAGCGGTCGCGCAACGGGCCGGTCAACATGCCTGAGCGGGTCGTTGCCGCTACCAGCGTAAACTTGGGAATATCCAGGCGAATCGAGCGCGCCGCCGGACCCTTGCCAATCACGATATCGAGGGCAAAGTCCTCCATCGCGGGGTACAGGACCTCCTCGACCGAACGGTTGAGGCGGTGGATCTCGTCGATAAACAGCACATCACCCGGCTGCAAGTTAGTAAGGATGGCCGCCAGGTCGCCCGTGCGCGCGATGGCAGGGCCACTCGTGGTCTTGATCTGAGCGCCCAGCTCGTTGGCGATAACGGTGGCCAGCGTGGTCTTGCCCAGGCCCGGAGGGCCCGAGAAAATCACGTGGTCGAGCGTCTCGCCACGGTTCTGCGCCGCTTCGATCAACACGCGCAGGCTCTGCTTGATGTGCTCCTGGCCGCAGTAGTCGTCCAGGCGCTGAGGGCGCAGGGTACGGTCGACATCGAGGTCTTCGGTCGTCAGCTCCGAGCCCACCATGCGCTCGCCGTGCGCCATGGATGCCGCCGGCGAGTTGCCGGGCGTCGCCCACAGGTCCTGAGAGTCATCGGCTTCCCACATCACGCATCCATTCCGAGTCGCTTAAGCGCCGCGCCGAGCAGATCCTCGACACGCATATCCTGCCCATCATACCCGCTCAGGGCAACATCGGTCTCCTGCGGGCTAAAGCCCATGGAAAGGAGTGCCGCACGGGCATCATCGATCGCCGAGGGAGCGGCAGCGGGCACGGGCATCGCAACCTGTCCGGGAATCACGTCGACCGGCACAAAGCCCTTATCCTTGGCAAAGGTGCTCTTGAGTTCCAGGATCAGGCGCTGAGCTGTCTTTTTGCCCACACCGGGTACCTTGGCCATGCCCTTGTCGTCCTCGGCCATCACCAGCGAATACAGCTGCCCCACGGTATAGGTGGAAAGCACGGCGAGCGCCAAGCGCGGACCAACGCCCGAGACAGACACGAGCCGATCGAACATCGTGCGCTCATCCTTAGAGGAAAAACCGAAAAGTGTCATGGCGTCCTCGCGCACCTGCATACGCGTGTAGAGGCGGACCTCGCCGCCGGGCGTCGGCAACGTGGCCGCAGTACTGCCCGAGATGCCGAGCTCAAAGCCAACGCCCGACACATCGACGACAGCAGAGCTCATCGTGGCCTCGACAAGCGTTCCGTGGAGCTGGGAAATCATCAGTATCCGGTTCCTCTCTGTTGATAGAACTCGCCACCGGTAAGCGCCCGGGTGCGGCTGAGGTTTACGTGGCAGATGGCGCAGGCCAGGGCATCGGCGGCATGGTCGGGATGCGGGTCGTGGTCGAGCTGTGTGAGCGTGCGTACCATGTAGGCGACCTGCCGCTTGTCCGCGGCGCCGGTGCCCACCACAGCCTGTTTGATCTGCATGGGCGTGTACTCGCCAATCTCGAGCGCGCACTCCGAAAGCGCCACAAGCGCAGCACCTCGGGCATGCGCCGTGGGGATGGCCGAACGAACGTTGGCGCCAAAATAGATGCTCTCGACAGCAGCCGTGTCGGGTCGATAACGCTCGACGACATCCTTAAGATCATGGGCGATATGCGACAGGCGCACCGCGAGCGGGCTGCCCGCGCTGGTCTCGATGCAACCGTAGGCACGGCAGCGAACCTCGCCACGCCGCTCCTCGATAATCCCCCAACCCGTATGAGCCAAACCGGGGTCGATGCCCAAAATGACCAAGCCAACCTCCCCTCGCCACAAGTACGGCGCAAGACAAGACCCCGCGCATCATTCACGAACGTCTGTTCTAGAATAACACAACGGGGCCAAGATACTTAGTTGGAGTGTCGGCGTTGGGAGCAAATCCCGTCCCCAGCTTAATTCTGCGAGAAGAATGGGAACTGTCGGGGATCCACCGGCGGATGCGGCATCGGGCCACCCTGGGGACTACCTTGCGAGCTGCCCTGACCGCCCATCATCTTATCGATGGCGTCCTGAACCTCGCCCTCGAACTTTTTCATACCCTCATGCAGACGACGCTGGCCATCCTCAGAGCGCAGCTCCTCCATCTGCTCGGGCGAAATACCCAGTAGCTCGCCCAGCACGCCCATCATCTCGTTTCGCACGCGCTCGCTCGTATCCTCGTCAGCAAAACGGCGCACCTCGGCGCGCGCCAGCGAATCGACCGACATACGCTCCTTGCCATTAAGCCCCAGGTCGGACCACGCGAGCATATACGGCCAAGACCGCTCGGCAAACGAGCGGGACGAGACGATCGGTGCCGTCGGCAACATGCGGCGGGCAGCCTCACCCTGTCGAACGAGCATCAGCAGCAGCGAGCAGGCCTCAGGCTTGCCAGCGGCCATCGGGATATCGTCGAAAGATCGATTGCGGTCCACGTGCGCCTCGAGCGCGCCATCGACCTCACCCGGCTCAAGCCCGCCGAGCAGCTGTGCCGCGCGGTCGAGCATATCGACCGGGCCGTCGAGCGTCGAGAGCGCCTGCGCCAGCACACGCTCCATGCAATCCTCCACCGCGTTGAGCGTCACGAGCTCTTGGGGCACCACAGAAGACGTGCGGTTGCGCACACGCGCCACAAACTCAAGCGTCGACAGGTACACATCGCCAAAGGGCGCAAAGTCGCCCTGATAGCCGCCGCAAAGCGCCGGCGCCGCCAGCGCGTACTCGGTTTTGGACAGCGGGCTCAGCGCCATCGCACCCAGCTCGAGCGCCGTGTCCTCCAGCATGAGGCCCAACGTGCGCGAGCGCAGACGCTCGGCATCGCCCGCCGACACGTCGCGATCGAGCACACGCGCCGCATCCGGTGCGTCGCGCTCGACGGTGCGAATGTGCAAACGCTCGGCGATGGCGCGGACGGCGGCACAGCGGGCGGCCTCCACCTCCTCCTGCGCCGGCGTAAAAATACGGTTGCGCCCCAGCACCAGGCCAATCACATTACGCGGGCCCAGAGCGTCGACGGCCAGCGCCGCCAGCAGGGACGACGGCAAGTCACCCTCGAGTGCCACCACAGCACGCGACGCACCGTGGGCTCGGGCGTTGTCGCGCACAGCGAGCACCAGCGCCTGCCACAGCCACTCCTCGGAACGAAACTCGGGCAGTTCGTGATCTTCCAGGGCATCGAGCATCACGCCGCGCTGAATCTCCTGAACCAGCAGGCTCTCCTCAAAACACGGCGCCTGGGCCACCACGCGGCCGCAGTCGTCGAGCACAAACGAACCGCCGGTATACACCGACTCGTCATAGGCACCGACCGGCGCCATGCAGGCAAACCACACGCTGCGCTTGGATGCGATCTTGCGGTAGGCGCCGCTGCGTACGGCGGCAATGGCAGCAGTCTCGCGGTCGGTCATGTCAAACGCGTTGAATTGGAAATACGCAATGAGGTCGACGCCAGTCGGCAGCATCTCGAGTTCGCGGTCCAGGTCAAACACCACGGCGATGCGCACGCCGTCCACGTCAAACACCGGCGGCGCCCAGCGCGTATCATTGTTCTCGCCGCGCTGCAGGGCAATGCTCGAACGCGCCGGCACCACATGACCGTCCTTGAGCATCATGTAGTCGAGCAGCGGCTGACCCTCAAACGAAACCGCCGCGGGCACGATGCAGATCATGTCAAGCTCCTGGATGCGCTCGGCGACACCAGTCAAGCCGGCAAGCATGTCGTGCTCAAAGTCGGCAGCGCCCACCAGGCCCCCGGGCATGGCGCCCATAAAGAGCGGAGCCGGAACGCACAGCACGCGCGCCCCGCGCCCGTGGGCCAGACGAGCCTGGTCCTCGATGCGGCCGCAAATGCCCTCAATATCACCCAGGCGCATATCGATCTGTGCAAGCGCGAACTTCATGGCTCAGCCCTTTCCGTCGTAAACCATCGTTGTCGCAGTAAAAGCGCCGGCCGCATAATGCAGTCGGCGCTCGCATGTGCATATGCTAGCTATGATACCCCGAGCGGGGGCGCGCTCCTAGAACGTCGCGGACCACAGCCCGTGCAGGTTGCAGTAGGCATAGACGGTACCGGTCTTGGAACCGCCGGCAAAAAACGTCGCGGGCTTCATGCCGGGCTCAAGGTAATGGATCTCCAGACGGCCCTCAGCCTCAAGGGCGATCCACTCAATATAGTGCTCGGGCAGGCTGGGATGTTCGACCGAGCCCACGCGTGCGCGGATCACGTGACCGTCGCGCTCGGTCTCGACAACAGGCACGTGCTTCTCGTGCGCCGCGTCCTCGGTGTTCGCGGTCAGCTCCGTGCAGCCGGCAGGGGTTGCAACGTCGTTGCCAAGGGCGGCGATGAGCTTACCGTCGGGGTCCTTAAAGAATTTCGCCATGATGTTCTCCTTTTCTGATGTGCCAATGTTCTTGATGGTTCTTATGCCCAAAGGCAGACAAACCATCCACGGCATTGCAAATGAACACATAACGGATCAGGCAAGCGGTCGGGCCAAAATGCGTCGACCGTCCTGCCCACTCCAGCAGTCCCACCCCGCGCGCGGCTAGCGACCGTCACCGCCGAGCAGTGCCAGAACATCCTCGCGCGTGAACAGCGCCGACGAGATGCCGTCGCCGCCAAGCACGCTGTTGACCAGGTCGCGCTTGGACTCCTGCATCTGCATAATGCGTTCCTCGATCGTGTCCTTGGCGATGAGCTTGTACACGGTCACGGTATGTTGCTGGCCAATACGATGCGCGCGGTCGGTCGCTTGGTCCTGCGCCGCCACGTTCCACCACGGGTCGTAGTGAATGACCACGTCGGCCGCCGTCAGGTTGAGGCCCACGCCGCCCGCCTTGAGCGAAATCAAAAAGACCGGAACCTCGCCCGCTTGGAACTGCGCGACCATCTTGGCGCGGCTCTCCTTAGACGAAGCGCCCGTGAGCTTAAGGAAGGCGATGTCCTCCTTGGCCAAGCGCTTGCCGATGATATCGAGCATGCCCGTAAACTGGCTGAACAACAGGATGCGATGCCCGCCGTCGAGTGCGCCGTGCACGAGCTCCATGCACGTATCGAGCTTGGCGCTCCCCGCCTTGTAATCCTCGTAGTGTAGACGCGGGTCGCAGCAGATCTGGCGCAGCTTGGTGAGCTCGGCGAGCACTTTGAGCTTGTCTTTTTTAAACTCGGATGCCTCGCGGCGCTGCACCTGCTGGGCGATGCGGTCCTGGTTGGCCAGGTAGAGCTTGCGCTGCTCGCCGGTGAGCTGTGCCATGACGGTGTCCTCGATCTTTTCGGGTAGATCGGCCACCACGTCTTCCTTTACGCGGCGTAGCACAAACGGCGACACGAGCGCCTGCAGGCGAGCGGCACTGTCACCCTCGGCGTGCTCGACCGGGCTCTCAAAGCGCTTGGCAAACGACTCGCGCGTCCCCAAAAGGCCCGGCATCAAAAAGTCGAAGATGCTCCAGAGCTCGGACAGGCGGTTTTCGATGGGCGTGCCCGTCAGGGCAAAGCGCACGCCGGCAGGCAGGCGCTTGGCAGCGCGCGCCACCTGCGTGAGCGGATTTTTAATGTACTGTGCCTCATCGAGCACCACGCGGGCAAAATCCTGCTCGACGTACTCGTCGATATCGCGCCGCATAAGGTCATACGACGTTACGACCACGTTATGCTCGGCCACGCCGGCAATCTGTACACGACGTTGAGCCTTGGCGCCCACAATGGCGCACACATCGAGCGACGGGGCAAAGCGCTCCAGCTCGGCAGTCCAGTTGTACACGAGTGAGGCCGGGCATACCACGAGCGTGGGCTTGGTGTCCCCCGCCTCCACGCGCGCCAGGATATGCGCGATCATCTGGAGCGTTTTGCCCAGGCCCATGTCGTCGGCCAAGATGCCGCCAAGGCCCAGGTGTTCGAGCGAGCCGAGCCACTGGTATCCGTCGACCTGGTAGCCGCGCATCGTTGCCTTGAGCGATGCCGGCACCGTAAAGTCCATCTTGCCGAGCGTGTCCAGGCGCTCGACGGTGCGGCGGAACGCAGCGTCGCGATCGGCCTCGAGCGCCGGCGTGCGTGCGAGCATGCTATCGACAAAAAGGGTACTCGACGCGGGAAGCGACACGCCGTCGAGCAGGTCGACGGCATCGACGCCTAGGTCCTCGGCAAGACCAAACGCGGCACGCGCTCCCTCATCCAGGCGCACGATGTCGCCGGACGTCAGGCGCGCGAACGTCTGGTGGCGCTTGTACGAGTCCAGATAGATGGCAAGATCTGCCGCCGAAAGGCCGCTCGCGCCCAGTTCGACATCGAGCAGGTTACTCTTGACGGTCGCGCGCACCGAGAGCTTGGGCGCAGGGCGGACCGAAATCTGGCGCAGACGGTCGCTGAGCATGACCTCGCCCAGCTCGGACAGGGCAGACAGGCCCTCGGTCAGCAAGTGGAACAGGCTCTCGTCATCGCGCTCCTCAAACGCCAGGCCGCCCTCGTAGAAATCGAAGTACATGGCAGCCGTGTCCATAACGCGAAACTCCGCCAGCGTATCGCGGGGCGGAACGCCGGGGCGTTGCTCTTCGAAAGGACTGCCCGGAGCACCAAGACTAAAGAGATCAGCCGACCAATCGCCGTAGGTAACCGTAATTTTGCAGGTCACAAGACCATCGTCGACGCCGATTGCCATGGCAAAGCTCGCCTCGGGTGCCACAGTATCGAGCGCGGCGGGCGCGGTGAGGTCGGTATAGTCGCGCAAAATGGGCAGCGCCATACGGCAGAACTCACCCACCTGCTCGGCGGCAATATGGGCGGGCGTGCGGCACGGCAGCAAGCGCGACAAAAAAGGTGCGGCATGCTGAGCAAATGCAGCGTCGGTACGGCGCGCGCGGCGCGTGTCAACCAAGTAGGCGGCATCGCCCGACGCAAAGCAGTACATATCGGCGGGCAGGCGCAGGTCATAGCTACCACCAGCCGCCGGCGCGATTTTGGCGGCAAGCAGCGGTGGGCGCTTAGCGGATGCCTCGTCCTCCCCTTGCGGAGACAGCTCAACCGCCACGTCGTAGGTGCGATGCGTCGTCATCCCCCGCGACCAGGCGGGCTCAAAGGAGATGGTCTGGCCGCGCAGCAGGTCCAGCACATATACGATGCTATGCTCGGACAGCGGCAACTGACGCTCGGCAACAAAACCGCTGCGGGCAAAGTCGTACGACGCCGAACGCGAGCTTGTGATGTCATCGAGATAGGCAACTGTCGTCACAACAAGGTTGAGCAGCTTTGCCGATGTTTCGTCAAAGGCCTCAGGTGAATGGACAAACGTGAGCTTCTTGCCATAGGAGAACGTGCCGCCGCGCACGTAGGCATCGGCCATGCCGTCGATGTCCTTGACCACGTAGGAGACCGATCCACAGCGAATGCGGAACTCGAGCGCCCAGCTAAAGCGGTCAGCGAACAGCGGATTGTAGTACGGCACCAACGAGGGCTCCAATGCCGCTTTGGGGGCGTCGGGATCAACGGCACCGGCAAGCTTGCGGCGCATGCTCGCCAGCTCATCCATGCGCGCGTCCGAAAGATCGGAGAGCGCCGCCACAAGGCTCGGGCTCGTGGGGACGGGCGCCGGAAAGGGAAAGTTGGGGTTGACGGCCGGCGCTTTGGGTGCGGTGCGCGCGGGCTGTTTCGACTGCGCCGTAAACGTGCGAACCGGCGTGCGCAAACCTTCGACGGGCTCGGCGCCGCTGGCATCCAAATACGCCAGAGCCGTGGCAATAGCGTGCTTGCACATACCGGGGTAACGATAGGCGGCGGGGCAATCGCAGTCGTAGTCGATCACCTCGTGCTCGTCCATGTCGAGCGCCACGTGCGTCTTGTACAGGTCGCCACGCGAACCGCGCACCGAGCCCTCGACCGTCACGTTTTTGGAGAAGCGCGAGCCGCTGTCCTCGATCGACAGCACGGCGCCGTTGAGCATGAGCGAACGCCCCTTCATAAAGGTGCCGCTCAACGCCGCCTCTTTGCGAAGCGCCTGCACAAACGTCCCCTGCGCCATCACTTCCTCCAATCTCACCCGGGGTAGCTTAGATCACCGTCACGCGGCCCTGGTTACCCACAATGGCCTTGGCCTCGGCCAGCAGCGGAATCGAACGCGCGTTGACTTTGGCAGGTACCTCGGCACGCAGCACGCGCCCGTCCACCTGCTCGATAAAGATCTCCACGCGGTCGCCGCCCGGGTTAGCGGTGAGCACCGTGGCCAGGCGCGCCATATTGCCCTGGCTAAAGCGGCTGTTGGGCACCATGACCTCAAACACCTTGGGCTTGTTGTTCTCCTCGTTGAGCTCGAGCGGCACGATCTCCTGCGCGATGATCTGGTCGCCGCGGTCCGAGCGCTCGAGCTTGCCCTTAATGCGCACAAAGGCATCGGACAGCTGCGCGCCGGTCTCGGGATCGACCTCGCCGTACAGGTACCCCTCGGCCTCTTTATAGGTCTTGGGGAACACGACGACGGTGGCCTCGCCTTCCATGTCCTCGAGCTGCACGATGCCCATGGGGTCACCGTTTTTGGTCACGCGCTTGGACACGCTCGAGACCATGCCGGCCCACCACAGCGCCTTGCCCTCGGGAATCTCCTGGTTGATGGTGCCGCCCGTAGGATTCTGAACTTCGTAGCCGGTATCGATCTGCGAGAACGAGAAGTCGCGCGCCTTGGCTAGTGCATACTCAAACGGGCGCAGCGGGTGGTCCGAGACATAGATGCCCAGAACCTCCTTCTCCTGGCTCAGCTTAAGGTGGCGGTCCCACTCCTGGCCGTCCGGATCGGGCACGCTCACCTCAAAGCCCGAGCCCTCAACGTCGCCAAACATGTCGAAGAACGAGGTCTGGCCGCTCGCGCGGTCCTTCTGGCGCTTTATCGCGGCGTCGATGATGTTCTCGGGGTTGTTCTTGTCCACAAAGTGCATCATCTGACGACGCGGATACCCCGTGGAGTCGAAGGCGCCTGCCTTGATCAGCGATTCGATTACGCGACGGTTGGCCTGGCTCGAGTCCACGCGCTCGACAAAGTCGTGCAGTGTCTTAAACGGACCGCCCGCCTCGCGCTCGGCGATAATCGCCTGCGCCACGCCGGTGCCCACGCCGCGGATGCCGGCCAGACCAAAGCGCACGCCCTCCTTGGTAGCCGTGAACTCGGTGCCGGACTCGTTGACATCTGGCGACAGCACGGGGATGCCGTCGTGACGGCACGCCGAGACGTAGTGCACGATCTTGTCGGTCTTGCCCGTATAGGACGTCAGAACGGCCGCCATGTACTCGTGCGGATAGTGCGCCTTGAGCCACGCCGTCTGCATAACCAGGATGGCGTAGCCGGCGGAGTGCGACTTGTTGAAGGCGTAGGATGCGAACTCGAGAACATCGTCCCAAATCTTCTGGGCGACCTCGCGCGTGTAGTTGTTCTTGATAGCGCCGTTCATCCAGTGGTCGTAGGTGGTCTCGTCCGAGCCATCCTCCCAGTGCAGCACCGTCGACGTGAGCAGCTTGATCTTTTTCTTAGCCACGGGCTTACGGATACGCGAGTCCGATTCGCCCTTGGAGAAGCCGCACATCTCGACGGAGATGAGCATAACCTGTTCCTGGTAGACCATGGTGCCGTAGGTTTCGCCCAGGATGTCGTCCAGGCGGTCGTCGTAGGAGACGGCCGGCTCCTTGCCGTTCATACGGTTGATGTAGGACGAAACCATGCCGGCGCCCAGCGGGCCCGGGCGGTACAGGGCGATCAATGCCACGACGTGCTTGTACTCGGTGGGCTTCATGTTCTTGATCGTGGCCGTCATGCCGGCGGACTCGACCTGGAAGACGCCGGCGGTATGGCCGGAGCCCATGAGCTTAAAGATCTCGGGGTCGTCAAAGGGGATCTCTTCCTCTTTGATGTCGATGCCGAAGTTCTTTTTGATGTTTGCCTTGGCCTTGGAGATAACCGTCAGCGTGCGCAGGCCCAAGAAGTCCATCTTGAGCAGGCCCATGTCGGCAACGGTATGACCTTCGTACTGGGTAATCTCGACGCCGCCCTTGGTGTCGAGCTTGGTGGGCACGTGCTCGTTGACGGGGTCGCGGCAGATCAGAACGGCGCACGCGTGCACACCCTCGCCACGGGTAAGGCCCTCAATCGAGAGCGCCGTGTCGATGATGCGGCGGGCGTCGTCGTCCTTTTTATAGGCCTCGGCAAAATCGGGGTTAAACAGATCCTCTTTGCCGGGTTGCTTTTCGAGCACCTGCTTGAGCTTGACCTTGGGGTCGCTCGAGACCATCTTGGACAGACGCTGGCCCATGTAGACCGGGTAGTCCAGGACGCGCGCAGCGTCGTTGATGGCCTGCTTGGCCTTAATGGTCGAGTAGGTGATGACGTGGGTGACCTTCTCGGGGCCGTAGAGCTGGCGAACGTGCTCCACGACCTCGAGGCGCCGCTCATCGTCGAAGTCCATATCGATATCGGGCATCTCGGTACGCTGCGGGGACAGGAACCTCTCGAACATCAGACCGTTCTCGAGCGGGTCGAACGCGGTGATGTTCATGGCGTAGGCGACGATAGCGCCGGCGGCCGAGCCACGGCCGGGGCCGACGCCGATGCCGTTGTCCTTGGCCCATTGCACGTACTCGGCAACGATCAAGAAGTAGGCGGCAAAGCCCTTGTCGCAGATGACTTTGTATTCGTACTCAAAGCGCTCTTTGATGTTGACGCCACCAATCTCGCGCGTGGCCCAGTCGTCGCCGTAGTGCTGGCGCAGGCCCTTCTCGCACTCGCGGCGGAACTGGCTCTCGTGCGTCTCGCCGGGATCGAGCAGCGGGAAGCGCGGCAGGATGATGGAGTCCCAGTCCAGCTCAACGTAGCACTTGTCGGCGATCTCGAGCGTGTTGTCGCAGGCCTCGGGGCAATACGGGAACATCGCCCGCATCTCCTCCTCGGTCTTCATGTAAAACTCCGAGCCAGTCATGCGCATGCGGTTAGGGTCGTCGACCTTGGCGTTCATACCGATGCACATGATGACGTCCTGCACGGGCGCGTCCTCGCGGCGCAGGTAGTGGAAGTCGTTGGTGGCGATGACCTTGACGCCCACCTGCTTGGCGATATCGATGAGCGTACGGTCCATCTGCTCGTCGGTCAGGCCATTGTCGGTGGTGATGCCGTGTTCCTGGATCTCGATATAAAAGTCGCCAGGTTCGAAGGTATCACGGAAGGTCTCGGCCCACTTGATGGCGCCCTCCATGTCACCGCGGTCGATGTATTTGGGAATGATGCCCGCGATGCAGGCGCTGGTGCAGATCATGCCCTTGGCGTGGCGGCGTAGGTTGTCGAGCGTCACGCGCGGCTTGTAGTAAAAGCCCTGAACGGCGGCCTCGGAGACCGTCTGCATCAGGTTGACGTAGCCCTCCTGGTCCTTGGCCAGAAGGATCATGTGGTAGAGCTCGGGCTTATGGTCGCGAGCAAGGGTCTCGTCCGGCGTAAAGTAAACCTCGCAGCCAAAGATGGGCTTGATGACCAGGGGCGGCTTGAGCTCGTCGATGTTGCCCTTCTCGTCCCACATGGCCATGTCCTTCACATACTGGGCATGCTCGCGCGGGTTTTCCTCGGGGTCGGGCTCCACCAGCTCGTCGCGGCGGTCCTTTTCCAAGAAGGCCTTGTCGTGGCTCCAGGTTTTGTACTCGGGCGTGTTGTGGTTGACGGCGTCACAGGCCAGCGCCAGGTCGGGTACGCCATACATGTAGCCGTGGTCGGTAATGGCCACGGCGGGCATGCCCAGCTCAACGGCACGGTTGACCATATCCTGGATACGGGTTGCGCCGTCGAGCATGGAGAAGACAGTGTGATTGTGCAGATGGACGAATGCCATGTGATGAGCTCCGATGCGGGTTCGTGTTCTGACTGAACGATTTTACCCCACGGCACGGACAGCACCCGAACCTAGCCAAACCCACACGGCTCCTATTGAGTTGCGATGAAATACGGACTGTTTGGCGGCTTTTTTGGCCAAAACAGTCCGTATTCCACCGCAGGTTGTTGAGGGTTAGAGGTTGTAGGTGACCACCTGGGGCTCGCAGGGGTTGGCGGGATCGGCCTGCTCCACGCGGACGAACTTGACGGTCACGGCCTCAAAGCCCGCCTTGTGCAGAACATCGGCGTAGACGCGCGCCTGCAGGGCGTGCTTCTCCCGCAGCTGTTCCGGCGTCTCGTCCGGCGTGCCGCCCGTCTTGTAGTCGATGACCAGCGCGCGTGACGAATCCGCCGGGTTCGTCGCCAAAGCGTCGATGGCGCCCTCGGCATAGGCACCGTAGCGGGCGATGTCCTCGTCTTCGCAACCCAGCGAGAAGAACGGCACCTCGGCGCGAACGCACGGCCACGCGAGCAGGTCGGCACGAACAGCCGACTTGAGCCAGCGGTCCAGGGCAACGTCGAAGCGCTCGCGCTGCTCCGGCGTCAAGCGCCACAGACGCGCCAGCGCTTCGGCGCGCGCGGTGGGCAGTGCATCGGCACCCATCTCGATGAGCCACTGGCATGCGGCGTGGAAGGCCGAACCCAAGGCCATGGGATTGCCGGCGGGCTCGACAGCAGCCACGTCCGCATCGGCCATCTCCGAGCCATCCGACTCGGCATCATCGCCAGCCTCGTCCATGGGCACGTGTGCCTCGGCGGCACGGTCCTCGGACTCGGCATGGAGCGCCGCGGCAATTGACGAGTAGCTATACGAGTCACGCGCCGGGAACGGACAGGCGCCCATGCGCACGCCCACCGCCTGGGGATACACGAGCTCAAACGCATCGGGCTCGGGGTCGGCAGGACCGGGAACGGCGGCGCGGGCATCTGCACCGGCACCCTCCGGCTCCGCATCGCCGCAGACAAGCCTGCCCTCGGCATCCAGTAAAGCGTTGGCCTCAAACGCCTGCTCGCCAAACGTAAAGTCCGCCAGCGAGATAAGCTCGTAGTCGCCCGGCTGGGAGTTGTCGAACACCAGGCGGTCGGCATCGAGCTGTGGCATGTCCAGGCCGTCCGTCGGCAAAATACGGCGCAGCACGTCATAGGTCAGATCGGTCTCGACGTCGAAGGTCGGCGCGCACAGCTTGCCACGGCTCACGCCGGCATCCATCGCCAAGATCACCAGCTCGCGCGCACGCGTCATGGCCACATAGAGCAGACGAGCCCGCTCCTCGAGCGAAAGCTGCAGGTCATCGTTGCGCAGGCGAGCAAATGCCTCGGCGGGAGAACCCGTCGCACAGACGTCCTCCATGAGCTCCGGCGGCAGCCACAGCGACGTGCCCTTGCCCTTAAACGCATGCTCAAACTGCTTTTTAACGTCGTCGCCCTTCACAAAGGTTCCGTCGGCGAGCTTAACGCCGTCGAAGCGTGCCGGCAGTGCCACGACCTGCGCTCCGCCCTCGACGCGACCCATCTGTGCCGCACCCGAGGACTTGCGCACGCCAAAGCACTCGGCGACCGCCACGACCGGATATTCCAAGCCCTTGGAGGCGTGCACCGTCATGATGCGCACCGCGCCGTCGCCCTCCTCGTTGAGCGCGCCCGGGGCTTCCTTGCCCGCCAGGAAGCGGTCAAAGGCCAGCGCAATGGAGCGCGGCGAGTTACCGAACTCGGCCTCCGCTTCGGCCACGGCGTCGAGCGCCTTGAGCACGTTGGCGGCAATGGCCTTGCCCTCGGGACCACGCTGCGCCAGACGCACAAACCAGCCGGAGGCGTTGACCACGTCGCGCGCGATGTTGGCGAACGAATCACGTCCCACGCGGCGCAGCGCATAGCGCAGCACCTCGCGGGCGCGCGTCACCAGTGGCAAGCCCTGCAAGCCGGGCACATCGGAATCGCTCATGATGCCCGCGTCGATATTCCGGCGCGAGGTCTCCCCCGTCTCGCTATCGAGCTTGGTCGCCAGCGCCAGGAACTCCTGGGCGCCGAGCGCAAACATCGGCGAGGCGAGCAGCGGCATAAGGCCCTGCGCCGTATCGGCCGGGTTGGCGAGCGCGCAGACTAGGGCGCGCACCGTCTGCACCTCGGCTGCCTGGGCAAAGACCGAGCCACCCGCGATCACGCAGTCGAGTCCTTGGTCGCGGAAAGCCTGGGCATAGACGTCGGCGTTGGTCATGCGGCCCAGCAGCAGCACCATGCCGCCCTGGGGCTGACCGGCATCGGCAAGCGCGCGGAACCGCTCCGCGATCGCGCGGGCCTTGGCCTGTGTGCGCTCCTGCGTACTGCCGCCGGCAACAAAGAGCGCCTGCCGACGCGAGGCGTCTGCCACCAGCGTGTCCTTGCGGCCGTCGCTCGCCTCAAGATCCAAAAAGCCCTGCATCAGGCCGCCGTCATCGCCGTCGAAGACGCGTGCCACGTAACGCAGCACCTCGTCATGGCTGCGGAAGTTGCGCACAAGTTTAACGAGCTCGCCGGCGGGGACATCGGCAGCAGTGCCAGCGACGGCCGCCGCCTCGGCCGTCCCCGAGGCGCCCACCTTGCGCTCCTGGCGGCGGAAGACCTCGACCTCGGCACCACGGAAGCGATAGATCGACTGCTGCGCATCGCCCACGGTGCACAGCGCGCGCTCCCCCGCACCGGTCAGGTAACGAATCAAATCGACCTGCATCTGGTCGGTATCCTGGAACTCGTCGATCATGACCATCTTAAAGCGGCCCTCATAGGCAGCTCGAATGGCCGGGTAGTCGCGCAGGGCCTCGTAGGCCATGCGCAGCAGGTCGTTGTTGTCGAGGGCGGACTGGGCAGCCTTGAGCGCGCGGTACTCAGCCTCTACAGAGCGGGCCAAGCCAACCAGTGCATCGAGCGCGGGACCACCGCAGGCGAGCACGATATTGATAAATGCATCGGCGGCCTCGGCCTTGAGCAGCTCAATCTGCTCCTTAGGGAATGCCTTGCTCGCGCGCGGCATGGTACACGACATCATGAGCCGCGCCGCGTCCTCCATGGTTTTGCCGCTCGCCTCAAACGCGTCGATGGCGTCGAGTGCCACTTGTGCCTTCTCGGTCGCGGCCTTGCTCGCACCCAACGCCGCGCGATAGGCGTCGGCAAGCGCCGAAGTGTCAGCCTGGCCGCGCGCCACGCACACATCGTCCATGCCGCCCGGCAGCTGGCTCGAGAGCTCCAGCAGGTCGCGCACCAGACCCTTGATGGTGGTACCGGCGCCAAACGGCCCGCCCTCGCCCGCCATGGGATACCAAGCGTAGAGGGCCTTAAGCGAAGCGGCGAGCTCGGGCGCGGCATCGGGTGCCGTCGCGCGACCCAGCACATGCTCAACAGCCTGGTCCATGAGCTCGTCGGTATCGGTGAGCACCGTGAACTCGGGATCGATGCCCAGCTCCAACGCATGCGCGCGCAGGATACGCGAGCACATGCCGTGAATGGTCGAGATCCACGCGTCGTCGACGGTCAGTGCTTCCTCGTCCATGCCCTCGTCGATAAGCGCACGGCGCACGCGGTCGCGAATCTCGGCCGCGGCATCTTTGGTAAAGGTAATGGCGAGCACCTGGTCCAGATGCTCGACAAACGGACCGGATTCGGGCGAGAGCGCATAGACAATGCGGCGCGTGAGGGTAAAGGTCTTACCCGAACCGGCGCCCGCCGAGACAAACAGCGGGCGGTCGAGCGTTTTGACGATCTGCAGCTGTTGCGGCATCAAAGTCGAAAGATCCATGGTCTACACGTCCCTCCTTACAAACGTTCCTTCGTGGTTATACGAGCAGCGCGCATGCGCGGCCTGAGCCGACGTCGGGTCGACGGCGGCAACGTTGCCTGTCTCGAGCTCGCGCAGACGCTCGGCAATGCCGGTCTCCACGCGATCGAGCAGCGCATCGAAGTCCATGTTGCCGCCCTCGCCGGGAAAGCCCTTCTTAAGGCCTGGGATGCGGCCGTCGCCGCGCTCTTCCTCAAGCAACTCGGCGCTCGCCGCACCGCGCAGCGCGGGCTTGCCGCCCTTGGTCGAAAAATAGAGCGCGGCGCGGGTATCCAGATCCAGCGCCCGACGCATGGCCTGCGCGTAGATGAGTGTCTGAGTATGGGGCGGCAACCAGCGCGGGTCGTCGATGGGGGCCTCGCCCGACTCCTCGTCGCGCACCGTGGGATCGGCGAGCTTAAACTCCTCAACGCCCGTGCGATGCTTGTAGTCGATTACCACGGCGCGATTCTCGGCATCCACATCCACGCGGTCGATGCGCCCGCCGAGCGGCCAGCCGGCATACTCGACCTGGAGCTCGTTGAACGCAAACTCCAGGTAGCGCGGCGCGAAGGGCGCGAGCGCCTCGGACTCGTAGGCAAGAACGCCCTCCAGCTGCGGCAAAATCTCGGCCACCTGGCGCTCCTCCACCGGGGAGAGCGGCACGAGCGGGCCCTCGGTACCGCGCTTGCCCGCATGCTCGGCCAAGGTCTCGTCAAAGACCTCGCGCAGCAGCTCCTTCGCGCGTGGCAGATTCATGGGTGTCACGCGCTCCATGCCCTCCTGGGGCAGACGGGCATGCAAGTGTTCCAGCACGTCGTGGACAAAGTTGCCCTTCTCCATATTGCCAAAGCCAGCGTCGATCGACTGGGGCTTCACGCGGTACGAGACGAACCAGCATAGCGGGCAGGTCGAATAGGCCTCGATCTGCGAGGCAGACGTCAGGCGCGGCACCAGCGGCGCATCCTCGCCCTCGCCATCGCGACGACGCAGGACCAAATACGGAATGGCTTCATCGCTCAGATGCTGAGGAGCTTCGCAGGTCACGCGCTCGCGCCTAAGACCTTCGCCTGCCGCGGGATCGAAGTCCCTTACGATATCGCCCTCACCCACGCACTTCGCCTTGTCGGCGCCAGCGGCCTTAGCGTCGTCAGCGGCCTTGTCGGCGTCAGCGGCCTTAGCATCGTTAGCGGCCTCGGCATGCGCCCGAAACTCGGTCCACACGGCAGCCGGGTAGCACTCGCGCGCCTGGCGATCGTGCGTCACGCGGGCGAGCGTAACCGGACCGCGCGCGGCCTGCATCGCGCGGCCAAAGCGCACGCGCAACAAGGCGGCAGGCTCAAGCGTCACACCGCTGCGATCTAACTCTGCCGCCAGCGTTGCCAGCGGGCCCTCCTCATGTGAGAGCGGATAACTGTCCAGGTCGACGTCGGCAAACAGCACGGCATCGTAGCTGCCGGGGCGCAGGGCCGCCGCATCGGCAAGCGAAGTAAAGCGAACCTGGGCACGTGGCGCACGGTCAACCTCGTAGGTCTCGTAATCGTAGGCGGTGCTACGCTTGTCCACCTTGGTGCGAATGCCATCGAGCACGGGCACGGTCGCGGCCTGCGACACGTCGAGCGCGCGAGCATCGTTCATAAGGATGTCGATCGCGTGGCGCAGCAGGGCCACCTCCGCCTGGCGACGGGCCTGACCGTCGAGACCACCAAGCGCGCGATCGGGCAGTGCCTCGGCAACGGCAAGCATGGCCTTGAGCGCCGTCACGGGCTTGTCGCGCCACAGCGCCTGGAACACGTCCGAGACCACGCACGGCACGTTCTTAAACCAGTTCTCGTCGCTCGCCGCTTTACGCGCGCCCCTCACCTGGCCCTGCACGCTCTGCAGCAGGCTCTTGACGCCCGCAGTGGTCTTGCTGCGCGACAGTCGCATGTTCTTATCGAAGGTACGGGCATTGACGGCATCAGCGCCCGAAAGCGGACTGTAAATCCAGTCGGTAAGCTCCGGCGCGGGCCACCACTCAGTCTTAGAAGCTGCCCCTTCGTCGGCGGCCTTCATACGCTCGATCAGGTTGGCGAGCGCCGTGAACTGCCTGCCCGCAATGGATTGAGAAAACGCCGTAAACTCAGTCGTCTCGGCCGCAATGTGACGCGCCGCCAAACGAGCAGCGAGTTCGCCGAACAGCTGGGGCGCCCGGGCGGAAACCACGAGCACGCGCGCGGGGTCGGCGTTCGTCGCGGCGCCGTCGCGCGACACGGACTCCTCACATGCCGCGACCAGGTTCTCGAGAGCATCCACATAAGCGCGGGCGCGGGCATGGGGGCCGGCCACCTCTATAAAAAAAGGCTGAGCAACAGGCGCAGAAGCGGTCTCGGACGCGCCGGCGTCCTCCCCCAACGGGGCGGCCTCGAACAGCACACCGCGGGCATCAAATGCCGCGGCAAGCTCCTCGCGCATCGCCGCCTGCTCGCAGGCAAGCAGTACGACGACCTCTCCCCCATTGTTCGCCACGGCAGACAGCAGCTCGAGCAGGCCGTGCGTAAACGACGTGATACCGCGCACGCATACGGCGCGGGTGCACGCCGGCAGGTTATCGGCCAGGGCATCGGCCATAATGTCAGCCGCCTCGCAGGGCTCGACCATATCTCGACGGTCCAAACCGCGCGCATAGGCGCACAAAAGTTCAAACACGCGAGCCTCGGCGTCGCTTTTGGGCTTGGGCTTGCAAACGTTGTCGCAGCAACGCTCGGTGCCTGTCCCTGCCACACCCGGCAGCACATCGCGAGCCATACGCGCGAGCATACGCACCGTGCCCTGGCTGCGCGAAAGCGGCTGCAGGTCGGCGTCGTCGAGGCGCGCTACCATGTCCGAAAACAGCATCTGGCGCTGCAGGTTGTCGACGAAACCGCGCCCGTCGCCCAAAAGCTCCCAAAGCGAGCGAAGCCACGATGTAGGCGTCTTGTAGTCAATACCCAGCGAAACGCCGGCTTCCGCCGCATCATGACGGCACAGGTCGAGCTCAGCAAACGTTGGCGCCAGCAGCACGGCACGCCCGTGGCGGGCAATAAGGTCGGCAAGCAGCGCCGCCTCGGCATCGCTCAAATCCGCGCCGGCGTTGGTGGTATAGATTCGAACAGGCATGGTCCTCCACTCAAACCGTTCGCAATATTCAATGTTTCCATCCTACCCGCCCGCGCGGACAGATTTGCCCCACGCCAACAGATTTGACCCCTTGGAGACGGAGGAAAATGGATCACCGAGGAGGTCAGTCTAACCCAGCGATCCGTTTTCCTCCGTCCCCAAAGGATCAAAAAACCGCCCCCGAAGGGACGGTTCTGCGCAATTCGTTTGTTGCCGCTGGCCTACTCGCCATCCTCCAGTTTGATGAGGATCTTGCGATAGCCGCCGTACTCGCCGTTGAGTGCCTTTGAAACGCGGCTCACCGTAGTGGACGAAGCGCCGGTGCGGGCCTGAACCTCAACATAAGGCTCGCCCTCATCCAGATAACGCGCAACCTGCAGACGTTGCGAAAGATCGCAGATCTCGCGCGGCGTGCAGATATCGGTCAAAAACGCCTGGATATCCTTCTCGTCATCCAAAAGACTAAATGCGTGGACCAGCTGCTTGACATCAGGCTTGTCAAACATGTTCTCGATATTCATCGATCACCGCCAAACCCGCCATAAGGCATCGAAGTTGATACTGACATCGGGCATCGTTCGCCCGTTCTATGCAATAGGGCAACGCCTGTGGCTTTTGCCCGTAGCAGTGTAGCACACCACCAAACTAAAGCGACAAGACTCTCTGCCAGCGGCGCGTTTTTCAGGACGAACGCCGTTTTGAAACCGAATGCGCACGTAAGCTCCACGAATATCTGAGACAATGGGCGGCCGAACAAGGCGGCACACCCGAGCGGCCGTCCAAGCTGCCGCAGCAAACCGCTTCACGCGACACCGACGCACCCTGCGCAAGAAAGGATTCACACCATGCGCTTTATGCTTAACTGGCTCTTTACCTCGATCGCCATCGCGATTGCCACGTTCCTCGTCCCCGGCATCCAGCCCTTCGGTTTTGCCGAGGCCTGGGTCTGTTTCGCCTTCGTGGGACTGTTCCTGAACATCGTCGATTCGCTCGTCAAGCCGTTCCTGACGGTTATCTCGCTGCCGCTCACGATCATTACGCTGGGTATTTTTCAGCTCGTAGTCAACAGCTTTATGCTCGAGCTGGCCAGCTATCTGTCGGTCAATCTGCTGGGCGCGGGTATCTCCATCGCCAGCTTTGGATCGGCCTTTATGGGCAGCATCCTGGTGTCCATCATGCGCAGCATCCTCGACAGCATCGCCGAGGGCTAAAACGGCCATTCCGGCCGCGCCCGTCTCAACAGCCCAAAACGAAGGCCGCCCATCGCAAAAATGGGCGGCCTTCTTATTTGCCAAGTCTCAAAGGGCGAGAGAATCTGCCATTTCCACCCCGTCCCCAAATGGCAGGTGGGCTAGATCACGTAGTCGTAGCCTTCGTTGGGAGCGACAAGTTGATCAAGCGTCACACCGTCGAGGTAGTCGTTGATGAGCTTGTCCAGGTTCTTCCACACGTCGAGCGTGGGGCACTCGTCAGAGCGCGAACAACCCTTGCAGTCGCCATCCAGGCAGGCGACCGGCGCCAGGCTGCCCTCGGTCAGGCGCAAGATCTCGCCCACCGTGTACTGCTCGGGCGGGCGCGTGAGCACATAGCCGCCGCCCTTGCCGCGCATGCCCGAGAGCATGTTGGCGCGCACGAGCGTAGCCAGAATATTCTCGAGGTACTTCTCCGAAATCCCCTGGCGCGCCGCGATCTCTTTGAGCGGGATGCGACCGGCCGCCTGATGCTCGGCCAGGTCGACCATAACGCGCAGGGCATATCTGCCCTTTGTGGAAACCAACATATATATAGCTGCCTTTCGGTCTTTTAATTCGTAGAAATTCTAGCCGAAAAATTGGTTTTGAAAATACCTATTCCCGTCAAGATGGTTAATCGACTCGTAATAATCTTCTATTTCCTATTGCGTTACTAGGCTTTACTGTCTACCATGCTTGCCAACAGCAAAACGAACAACCTATAAGGTTTGTGGGTTTCGCTGCTACACACCGTAAAACCACACGGTATCCAGTCATTTGAACACTTTGGAGGTTCACCATGAGCAATGTTTACACGTCCATCGATCAGCTTATCGGCCACACCCCGCTTCTGGAGCTCACCCACTTTGAGGCCGACGAGGACCTCAAGGCCCGCGTGCTCGTCAAACTGGAATACTTCAACCCCGCCGGATCCGTTAAAGACCGCGTCGCCAAAAACATGATTGACGAGGCCGAGAAGGCCGGCAAGCTCGTGCGTGGCGGCGACTACACCATCATCGAGCCCACGAGCGGCAACACCGGCGTCGGCATCGCTTCGGTGGCGGCGGCCCGCGGCTACAAGGTGATCATCACCATGCCCGAGACCATGTCCGTCGAGCGCCGCAAGCTTATGCAGGCATACGGCGCACAGCTCGTGCTCACCGACGGCTCCAAAGGCATGAAGGGCGCCATCGCCAAGGCCGAGGAGCTGCAGAAGGAGACCCCCAACAGCATCATCGCCGGCCAGTTTGTGAACCCCGCGAACCCCGCCATCCACAAGGCCACGACCGGCCCCGAGATCTGGGATGACACCGACGGCAAGGTCGACATCTTCGTCGCCGGCGTCGGCACCGGCGGTACCGTGACCGGCGTGGGCGAGTTCCTCAAGGAGCAGAACCCCGAGATTCAGGTTGTCGCCGTCGAGCCCGCCACCTCCCCGGTGCTCTCTAAGGGCCAGGCCGGCCCGCACAAGATTCAGGGTATCGGTGCCGGCTTTGTGCCCGACGTCCTCGACACCCGGGTCTACGACGAGATCATCCCCGTCGAGAACGACGACGCCTTTGCCACCGGCCGCGCCGTGGGCCACAAGGAGGGCGTGCTCGTGGGCATTTCGTCCGGTGCCGCCGTGTGGGCCGCGCTGCAGCTGGCCAAGCGCCCCGAGAACGAGGGCAAGACCATCGTGGCCCTGCTTGCCGACACCGGCGAGCGCTACCTGTCCACGGCGCTGTTCCAGGACTAGGGCCCGTCGCCCATAGGTTGAGCCCAGGACGAACCGGTCTCCCCTCTCCCGGCAGTCTGAGCCCATCCCATCAGGGCGCCCCACGAGTCGTCCGAACTTGCTACAATGTCTGCGGCGCGGAACCAGCCTCCCGCGCCGCTTTTCTTTTTTGGCCACATGCCACCAAGGAGAACCTCCCCATGCACAACAAGCGCGTACTCGTCGCCATGAGCGGCGGCGTCGATTCCAGCGTGACCGCGTACCTGCTCAAGCGCCAAGGCTACGAATGCGTCGGTGCCACCATGCGCCTCACCTGTCCCGCGCCCGACCCCATCACGGGCATGAGTAAGGTCGACCGCGACATCGCCGATGCAAAGGCCGTCGCCGAGCGCCTGGGGATACCCCACCATGTGCTCGACCTGCAGCAGACCTTCGACCGCAATGTTATCGAGCGCTTCGTGACCGCCTACCAGGAGGGGTTGACGCCCAACCCATGCATCATCTGCAACCGCCATATTAAGTTTGGCGCGTTGCTCGATGCGGCACTCGATATGGGCTGCGACTACATCGCCACAGGTCACTACGCCAAAACAAGCCAGGCATCCGACGGCACCTGGCAGCTACATCGCGGCGAAGATCCCAAAAAGGACCAGAGCTACTTTTTGTATTCGCTCACGCAAGAGCGTCTGGCACGCACGATCTTTCCGCTGGCAGGCTTGGACAAAGAGCGCGACGTGCGCCGCATTGCCGCCGAACAGGGCTTCATCAACGCCAAGAAGGCCGAAAGCGAGGATATCTGCTTCATCGCGGATGGCGACTATGCGGGCTATATCGAGCGCCGCTGCGGACATGCCGCCGAGCCGGGCGATATTGTGTGGCGCGACGGCAGCGTGGTCGGACGCCATAACGGCGCGCTGCGCTATACCATCGGCCAGCGCAAGGGCTTGGGCGTCGCGATGGCGCATCCCGTGTACGTAACGGGCGTCGATGCCGCCAACAACATTGTGCATCTGGGCGAGGCCGAGGACCTGACCGCCGCTGCCCTCACGGCCAACGACTGGATCTGGAGCGCCCCCGCCGACCGCATGGAGGCAGAGCTCGATGCCGGCGGCATTCGCGTGGGCGCCAAGTACCGCTACCGTCAGAAAGACCAGGCGGCGACCCTTACACGTGGCGCCGACGGGCAAATGCTGTTGACCTTTGACGAGCCGCAGCGAGCCATTGCCCCCGGCCAAGCCGTCGTCGTCTACCGCGGCGACGTCGTCTTGGGCGGCGGCACCGTTACGGCAGCCATCAGGTAGCCGCGGGATTATCGCCGCACGTGTCGAAGTACCTCAACAGCGGCACTAACCTCGATTACGCGACGTTCGAGGCCGCGGCGAATGGTCTCGAGTCGACCCTCCGCCGTCGCCCATTCGCTCTGCGAAAGAATCTCGATCGCCTCATCAACAAATCCGTTGAGCCGCGATGAATCGAACCAATCGAGCGAATCCGCAAGCGCCAGCTGGACGGAAGGGTCGGGCCCAAACGGCTTAGCGGAAAACCCAAACTCCCCAGCTGCGAGCACGGCAGTTGGTACGTTGTACCACAGGCAGTTGCCGCTATCG
The DNA here is from genome assembly GCA_905214105.1 of uncultured bacterium. Taxonomy (GTDB): domain Bacteria; phylum Actinomycetota; class Coriobacteriia; order Coriobacteriales; family Coriobacteriaceae; genus Collinsella. The sequence goes on along the minus strand of CAJMKK010000001.1, from coordinate 506,041 downwards.
AACAGCGGAGCAGGCCTTATCTCCAGGGTGTCGACATTGCGGATGATGCCGAAGTTTCGCCAATGGCGGTCGCTGTTGGCCAAAAGGGCATCGCAGACAATCATCTGCGACATAGACCTTCTCACAGCGGCCTCATCGACACCATGCTTGCCGAGGTAGCAACAGTATCGATCGTATGTCGAGTTTCCCCGCTGGCTACCAAGTGCGCCCTTAACGTAAACAGCCGGAACATATTCCTCGCGGCCGTCAAGAAAGTCGTCGCACAGGCACACGGGGCCATCGAACATGCGCTCAAGCGTGTAAGGAACAAACTCGCCCTCCAACAGCAAGCGACGATGCAGAGCCGTTGCAACCGCCTCGTTAAAGGGCCGTTGGTCGTCCATGCCGCACCCCTTGACCAGGACGCGAACACCGTTGCGAATCATCCACGATTTAGGAAGCTCGCCCTCGGATGTGTTGTCGGGATTTTTAAGACCGATGCCCTCCAGCCAACCCGAACGCCCCTCGGGCGCTGATCGCTCAAAATCATTCTCGAAGTAATTGAGGTTTCGCCATTCGAGCCCGTCGCATTCTGCCGGCCGCAGCCAATAGCAATCCGAAAGCGAGAGGCCCAGGCACTGAACCGGCACCTCAACGCCGTTGACAATCCCCAGCTCGCGGTAGCGTGAGATAAGCCCAGGGCGAACATCGGGCACCGACCGATGGCTCCACCACACGTTGAGCTCCCGTTTATTCACCGTAGGAGAAGAACTCGAGCACGTGCCAAACGGCATCCTCTGCGCATCGAGGACCTCGGCGATTTCGAAGGGAAACTCGCGCGTCGGATCAAATGAGACATGCGCGACCTCATGGTCGGCCGACATCAACGTGAACTTGCGTCCCACATCGGCTGCAGGACGGCGCCCTCGTTTGTGGACCTTTTGATAGGCGATCGCAGAATTGTACTCGACCATCTTCCGTCCGCCCACGATATCGCACGCGAGCGTTCCCGATGCGGCAAGTTGCGATATGCGGGCTTTCGTAACGCCCAACAGGCGGGCGGCATCACCCATAGATAAGTACTCAGATGTATTCATATGCCGCATCACCTCGTTAAGTAATTTACATGCTTAGTTAATAGATTACATACATCATAATACTAAACATCCTAAAGCGAAAAAAGGCCCGAGAAATCGGGCCTTAGCGATTGGTTAGCCGAGTCGCAAGCTGTCCCCCTAGCGCTGAACGTAGGCGCGGACGAGCTCGTAGGTGTTGCGCACGCCGTCCATGTGGCTGCGCTCGTAGTTGTGGCTCGCGTACACACCGGGGCCGATCAGGCCGTGACGGATGTCGTAGCCGGCCGAGAGCGTGGCCTCAACGTCCGAGCCGTAATGCGGGTACACGTCGATGGCGTAATCAAGCTCGAGCTCGCGCGCGATATTGGACAGCGTGGTCACCAGATCGTAGTTGTAGGGGCCACCTGAATCCTTGGCGCAGATCGACACCATGCGCTCGGTGCAGCCCAGGTCGTCGCCCACGCAGCCCATGTCAACGCTAATCATCTCGCGCGTGTCGGCCGGCACGAAGGCGCCGCCGTGGCCGACCTCCTCGTACACGGTAAAGAGCAGTGACACCTTGCGCGAGAGCATCACCTCGCCGTCAGCAACGGCGCGGGCTAGACCCAGCAGAATCGACGCCGATAGTTTGTCATCCAGGAAGCGGCTCTTAATGTAGCCGCTCTCCGTCACCGTGGTACGCGGGTCCATAGCGATGATGTCGCCCGTCTGAATACCCAGCTCGAGCACATCGTCCTTGCTGTCAACGTTCTCGTCGAGCAGGATCTCCATGTTCTTCTCGATGGCCTTGACCGGCTCATCGGCCACATGCGCCGAAGGCTCGGTATTGAGGACCACGCCCGTGTAGACATTGCCGTCGCGTGTGTAAACGGTGCAGTTCTCGCCATCGGCCGTAGACCACTGGTGCCCACCAAGCGTCGTGGGACGCAGGCGACCATTGTCCTTAATGGAGCGCACCATGGCGCCCAGGGTATCGACATGGCTCGCCAACACGAGCGGCTCACCCTCGCCACCAAGCTCAACGAGCACGTTACCCTTATTAGAACGCTCAGGCCCAAACCCCATATCGCGCAGGGTCTCCATCAGATAATCAGTAGCCGCACGAGTAAACCCCGTAGGCGAAGCAATCGAGGTAAGCGCCTTCAACTGGTCAGTAATATAGGAGAGCGTAGAATCCATCTTGGACACCAAAGTCACCCTTTCATATCGAATTAAACCCACAGCAACAATACCACCGCGCACAATTATTTACCTAGCGAGACAACCCATCGAGCTTCTCAGAGCAGCGCCCGCCACGATAACGAGCCGGCGGGCCCCGCCCGTTAGCCCCACAATCTTTCCGCAGGACGGAGGAAGCCCCCGCCGCACGAAGTGCGCAGCGGGGGCTTCCGACATGTCCGAGGACGATTGTGGGGCTAACGGGCGGGGGCCCGCCGAACCAAGTTAGGCAGCCGGGCAGATCTTCTTGAAGAGCTCGATGACGTCGTCGAGCGTCGCCTCGCGCGGGTTACCCGGGAAGCAGGCGTCGGCCATGGCGTCCTTGGCCAGGACCTCGATCTCGTCAGCCTTCATGGCCTCGCAGACGTGCGGGATGTTCACGTCAGCAGAGAGCTGCTTGACGGCGGCGATGGCGGCGTCGGCGGCCTCATCGGTGCTCATGCCCGTGGTGTCAACACCCATGGCAACGGCAACCTTGGCCAGGCGCTCGGCGCAAACCGGCTTGTTGAACTCCATAGCGATCGGCAGCAGCATGGCGCAAGCGACGCCGTGCGGGGTGTCGTAGTGAGCGGACAGGGTGTGAGCCATGGCGTGGTCGATGCCCAGGCCGACATTGGAGAAGCCCATGCCGGCGACATACTGGCCAAGAGCCATGCCCTCGCGGCCAGAGCCGGGCTGACCGGACTTGGCCTCGGCGACAGAGTCGCGCAGGTTCTCGCTGATCAGCTTAATGGCCTCAAAGTGGAACATGTCGGAGAGCTCCCAAGCGCCCTTGGTGGTGTAGCCCTCGATGGCGTGGGTCAGTGCGTCCATGCCGGTAGAAGCGGTCAGGCCGGCGGGCATGGAAGCCATCATGTCGGGGTCGACGACGGCGACCTCGGGGGCGTCGTTGGTGTCGACGCACACGAACTTGCGGACCTTCTCGGGGTCGGTGATGACGTAGTTGATGGTTACCTCGGCGGCGGTACCGGCGGTCGTCGGCACGGCGATGGTGAACACGGCGTGGTTCTTGGTGGGAGCAACGCCCTCGAGGCTGCGGACATCGGCGAACTCGGGGTTGTTGATGATGATGCCGATGGCCTTAGCGGTGTCCATGGAGGAGCCGCCACCGATGGTCACGATAGCGTCAGCTTCGGCGGCCTTGAAGGCCTCGACGCCGTCCTTGACGTTCTGGATGGTGGGGTTGGGCTTAATCTCGGAGTAGAGGCTCCAAGCGATGCCGGCGGCGTCGAGCTCGTCGGTCACCTTAGCGGTAACGCCAAACTTGACCAGGTCGGGATCGGAGCAGACGAAGATCTTCTTGTAGCCGCGACGCTGGAGCTCGCCGGGGATCTCCTTGATGGCGCCGGAACCATGATAAGAAATGGTGTTGAGAACGAAACGATTAGCCATTGATAGCCTCCCATCGTGTGCGGGGCACCCATTACGCCCCACGCTGCAAGTTCCATCCTAACGCTTTTGAAACAAAAAACGCGTGAGAACGTCAAAAGTGTTAAAGCGTTTCAACATAATAACGGAGCCCCAGTCCTTTCCTCCCGACAGCAGCGAAGGCTAGATTATAGGAGCAATCGCCCAAAGAATACGACCAACTCAGTCTATAAATTGTTTCTGTTTTAGCAATATATGTTTGACAATACGTTTATAAAAGGATACTTTATAGTAAATAAAATGCATGCAGCAAATAGCGTCATTCATTTTGTTAGAAATTGCCCATGCGGTTATTGCAGCTGCATGTACCGCAACGTACAGCGCAATTCTCCGCACGAAGTAGAAGACGGTTCCAATTCGATCGAGGCGATGACGCGTGATGGCTACTGGTCCTAAATCGAGCAAGACAGCTACAAACGAATATCGAATCTCAATTGAAGGTAATCCTTATCCGCATACTCTGGCTCTCATCAACCCAGCGGGAGACAACCTCAACATCAAAAGACATGGGTTCACGGGTCCACTAGGACAGCTATCGAGTCTTAAATATACCGTTTATGACGATGCGAATGAAAAACTCTTCACTGTCGTCGACGGTGGCTTTAGCAACATGCCCAGGGTTGCGCTCATCATCGAACACAAGGAAGTTGCGGTGTTCGATTATGGTCTAAACAGACTTGAGATGAAGTGCGTAACGAACATACCGAATTACGCAATAAAAGGTAACTTCCTATTTGGAGATTACGATATATTCAGCCAACAGGAAGTGAAGCTATCTTCAGTTATCGTCCTTCAATGTGATAAACAATCGTGCTTTAGCATACAGGTTTTGGATAAAGCCGAATTAGCCGCCGCAATTGGAATACCTACAGCCATTGCCCTTCTTAGGGCTCGGATTGAAGAGCATCTCGAATAAATCGCAAAAAGCAGTTCGTAACAACATTCAGGAGCTAGATAGTTTTTCTGGCTCCTGAATGTTGTTACGAACATGCACCTTAGCGCTTAAGACTCGTGGTCTGCCAGTCAGCTACGATGCGGGCCCATTTCCTGTGCAAGTCGCGTTCGCGATCGATAAACATGATGGCAAACGCGATAAACAGCAGCATGCTCGCCACCGCAATGGCGTGCAGCCCCATGCGCTCGATGCACCAGTTGCCCAGCACGGCGCCAAACACAAAGGTGAAGATCACGCCAAAGTACAGCAGGCCGTTTTCCAAAAAGCCGCGCTTGTGGGTGATAATGTAGTCGTCCACGTTTTGCAGCGCGTTGCGCAAGTTGCCGATGCACATGGTCGTAGCGATGCCGTGACCGTGGATCTTGCGGAAGCTCTCGACCTGCATGCCGCAGGCAAACGAGGTGAGGCAGTTGGCGAGCAGGTTGAAATTGCCGCCCGGGATAAAGCTCACGCCCAGCAAGATGACGGCTTCAAAGAACACCGTCACTTGGCGCCAGTGAATCACGCTGCCAAACCGTTCGTGTACCAGGTCGGCAAGCATAATGCCCACGGCAAACGACACCACAGGGAAGAAGTAGCGCCCCGCAAGTGCCCAATTGCCCTCCGAGATGCTCACGCCCACAAGCAGGATGTTGCCCGTCTGCGCGTTTGCGAAAACATGGTCGCGCCCAATGTACGAATACACATCCATAAAGCCGCCGGCGAGCGCCAGGATAATGCCCAGTTCGATGGACTCCGATATCTGTTTGGCACGCTGCATCGTCGTGCATCCTCCTTGTTGACGACCCTCTCGTGCGTTGGCGGAAACATAGCCGCCGTTCATACTGTAACCCATTGACAACATGGCGTGCGCGCGAGACGGCTCCTTCGACACGGGGATACACAGTCTGGAAACAAACGGCACCCGCATCGACGCGCCGATCCGCCAGCTCATGTACTCCACCAGTCTTTTTAGCCCCGTCCCAAAAAGACTGGTTACAATTACGTGCAGCATACTAACAACGGGAGGAATCGTGGCAAAAAAGCCCCAGGACGCTCAGCACAACCAGCACGGCAAGCATGCCCAGCGCGGCCAGCAGCAAAAGCGTGACGGCAAGGCCCCGGGTGGCCACGCCACTCATGCCCAGGCAGCGCCCGCCCGCCCCTGGCGCCCGGGCCGCGATAAGTTCCTCCCCGTCAGCCGCGCCGACATGGATGCGCGCGGTTGGGACCAGTGTGACTTTGTCTACATCTGCGGCGACGCCTACGTGGACCATCCCAGCTTTGGCATGGCCATCGTCAGCCGCGTGCTCGACGCGCACGGCTACAAAGTGGGCATTATCTGTCAGCCCGACTGGACCGACCCCGCCAGCATCACCGTGCTCGGCGAGCCGCGCCTGGGCTTTCTCGTCAGTGCCGGCAACATGGACTCCATGGTCAACCATTACTCGGTGACCAAGCATCGTCGCCACACCGATGCCTACACCCCTGGCGGTAAAGAGGGGCACCGCCCCAACCGCGCCGTCACGGTCTACGGCAACCTCATCCGCCAAACGTTCAAGGACGCGCCCATCATCATCGGCGGCATCGAGGCGAGCCTGCGTCGTCTGGCCCACTACGACTACTGGCAGGATAAGCTCAAGCGCTCGGTGCTGCTCGACTCGGGCGCCGACATCCTCATCTACGGCATGGGCGAGCACGCGATCGTCGAGATCGCCGACGCGCTCGACGCGGGCCTGCCCGTCGACCAAATCACCTATATCAACGGCACCGTCTACCGTACCAACTCGCTCGACGAGGTCTACGACTACGACCTGCTGCCCAGCTGGGACGACCTTGCTGCCGACAAGCTCAACTACGCCCGCAGCTTTAACGTGCAGCAGCAGAACATGGATCCCATCACCGGGCATCGCCTGGTAGAACCCTACCCCAACAGCGTCTATGTGGTGCAGAACCCGCCGAGCGCCACCCTCACCACCGAGGAGATGGACGAGGTGGCCGAACTCCCCTACGCACGCGATTGGCATCCCGATTACGACGCAGCGGGCGGCGTGCCGGCTTTTGCCGAGATCAAGTTTTCAATCAGCTCCAACCGCGGGTGCTTTGGTGAGTGCTCGTTTTGCGCGCTGACCTTCCACCAGGGCCGCGTGCTGCAGATGCGCAGCCACGACTCGATCATGCGCGAGGCCGAGCTGCTCACACACGACCCCGAGTTTAAGGGCTACATCAACGACGTGGGCGGACCGACGGCCAACTTTAGCCGCCCGGCCTGCGACAAGCAGCTCAAACACGGCGTGTGCAAGAACAAGCGCTGCCTATGGCCGAGCGTGTGCAAGAACATGGTGGTCGACGAGAGCGGCTACACGCAGCTGCTGCGCGACCTGCGCCAGCTGCCGGGCGTTAAGAAGGTCTTCGTCCGCAGCGGCATCCGTTTTGACTACACCATGGCCGATGCCTCGGACGAGTTTTTGCGCGAGCTGCTGGAGCACCATGTCTCGGGCCAGCTGCGCGTAGCACCCGAGCATGTGAGCGACGCCGTGCTCTCCGTAATGGGCAAGCCGAGCCGCGCCGTCTACGACGCGTTCTGTCGCAAATTTGAGCGCTTGAACCGTGAATACGGACTCAAGCAGTACGTGGTTCCGTACCTGATCTCGAGCCACCCCGGCTCGACGATGAAGGAAGCGGTGGAGCTTGCCGAGGCTGTGCGCGACATGGGCTACATGCCCGAGCAGGTACAGGACTTCTACCCCACCCCGTCCACGATGAGCACCTGCATGTACTACACCGGCGTTGACCCGCGCACCATGCAGCCGATCTATGTGGCGCGCGACCCGCACGAGAAGGCTATGCAGCGCGCGCTCATCCAATATCGCAAGCCCGAGAACTACAAGCTCGTGCGTGAGGCACTGGAGAAAGCCGGCCACCGCGACCTAATCGGCTACACCAAGCATTGTCTGATTCGCCCCGTGCCGCCGCGCCCGGGCGAGACGTCTGCTAGCGGCGGACACGGCACCGGCAAGAAGGGTGGCAAGGCCCACGGTGGCGCTGGCGGCGCCGGCAAGGGGCCCAAGGGCAGCAAGGGCCACGGCGGCATGTCGCGCGCACAGAACACCGCGGGCCGCAACCGTGCGGCGCAGGGACGACAGGGCGCCAACGGCGGCGGCAGGCGCAACTAGCGCGGCGAGGGCCAGCCGGCGTCTCATGGCCAGCCGTCGTCCCCTCATCGGCCAAGCGTGTTTTCCCTAGGGGGAACACGCTTGGACTGTCTCTAGTCGTGATTTCCCTAGGGGGAACACGCTCAGACGCACCTAGCCGTGTTTTCCTTAGGGGAATCACATTTACCGACGGGAGCGAGCCAGCTGGCACGTCAGCTTGAGCGACCGCATCGCCTCTACCAGTACGAAGCCGGCGATGGCAACCGTGACCACCACGTCGAGCGGTGTGTTCACAAACCAGAGCAACGTCATGAGGTACGACCCGGCGTTAAAGGCAAAATGCAGCAGAATCGTGTAGCGAAGCTTTCCGGTCGTAACGATCGCCCAGCCAAAGATGAGGCCGGCGGCGCCCGCGTAGCAACCCTGCACCCAATTCATGTGCATAAAACCGAAGATCGCCGCCTGCAGCACAATCGCCGCGGCGATGCCCCAGGTACTCGGGGCCGCCCAGGGCACTATGGCGCTGTCTTGCGCGTTCGCGCGACGCCGGCGCTTCCAAAGTGGGCGGCACTGCGGATTAAACGCTCGGAGCGAAAACTCAAAAATAATGCCGCGTACCAGCAGCTCTTCACAAAATGGGGCGCCGAGCACCGTAGTCAGTACGGCGAGATAGCTGGTGTCGCCCATGCCTGTTTCCTCGACAAGCTCGCTGTAGTCGGCCGCAGCATCGGGCAACAGCGACAGCACGGCATCGGTCACGTAGCCAACGACCACCTGCAGGGCCAGGCCAATCACGATAACGCAGGCGATGCGCTTCCACGCCCCACGCGCTCCCCCGCCGAGCGGATGCTCGCTTTGCCGGCGTGCCATAAATGAACGCGGCCAAAGATAACGCCACCACAGCAGCGCCATCAAAAACGATGCCGTCTGCGCGACGGCCTGAAGCAATTGAATGTCGAGGTCATCGATCGAAAAACCCATGAACACCGATGCGACGCCAAGGGCGGAGAACAAAACGACGCTCAGGGCAATATCGGCAGCGACGACGCCAAAACAGGCAAGCGCCCAAATCATCGCATTGAGCATGCCAACCTCCTCAAAACCGTTCCCTAGTTCTACCACAACTTGGCAGAGAGCTGATCCCATGGGGACGGAGGAAAACGGATCACTTATTGATGAGAATCGGGCGCAGTGCCAAAGGCCCCGTTGGGCGAAATGTCGAACGGAAAGGTGCCGCAGCGATTAAACGCGGCGATAAACATGCGGATGGCGTTGGACGGCGTGGTGCCCACGAGCTGGGTTGCCGCCGCGAAGGCTGCCTTCTCCTCGGGCAAGACCTTCGCGACTACCGGGGTCATGTGTTCTGCCATGGCGCTTCCTTTTTGAAACGACGGTAGTGCGGATAGATGCGGGCCACGCGGCCGGGCGACGGGCTGTGAAGGCAACCCGATTGGCCCGCATCCGGAGTTTGTTTCTGCGGCGTTGGTATTACTTGGTATTCCTAAGTATTACCCCGCAGATAGAATACCACAGCCGACCCCATGGGGACGGAGGAAAACGAATCATTTTGTTGTTGAGTCAGTATTTAGAGCGTGATGATGTCCGAGATATCGAGAGCCTGAGCATCGGCGACATCGTGCGTGGCAAGCAATAGCATACGGCCGTCGAGCGCCGGCGCCCACGGCGCCCGGTCGACCACGGCAAGCGCAAGCTCCGCTGCAACCCCGCCGCCACAGGGCCGCCAGCACGCCCATAACCGCCCTCACCTTTTGATTCGCTTACGACGTGGAAGGGGCGCGACGAACGTCGGCGCATGGCGCGCCCAATCTGGGTATCCGTCGCATGGTGTCCTATGTCCTGCATAATTTTACTTGCAACATGCATAAAAAGACGGGGGCACCCCTCCCCGTCCCAACGTACCCCCGCTTGGACCGTGCAAAAACCGGAGTTTTCAGCATCGCGGCCCCCGCCGGCGGCGCCGCGAATCGTGAATGCCGCGCGATCGGCGTCGTTTTGGGGCACGGCGCGACGCGAAACGCGCGCTATCGCAGCGGCGGACCCCGTCCGCCAGCCCAAGTTGCCCGTCGGGGGATCCCGCGAGATCGAATAGACGCTTCCGGCGCGTATGCAGCCACCCCGGCTTGCTGAAAACTCCCGAAAATGCACGGCGCGCCCCGGGGGACCCGTGCGTGCCGTTAAAAACACGCTCGCATCCAAAAGTATGCGAACGTGGGAGCCAGATGGCGGCAAGGACGCCAAGCAGTGGGACGGAATCCCAGACGTGTCCACCCGGGCACTTCAGCCACCGCGCGTCAGCAGAAAACCTCATGCCCTGCGCCGATGTCGGATAGCCCATCCCCCATATCAACCCTTTGCGCAAAACGGCAATGCCCCGTCCACGCAAATACGTGAACGGGGCATTGTTCAAATTGTGCCGTCAGTGACTCTTTTGCACCAGCGGCCTTCTAGCTCTAGCTAAGCTCAGGCCAGTAACCCTTGTTGGCCTCGATCATGTCGTCAAGAACTTCCTTGGCAACCTTCATCGAAGGCACGGTCTTGTTGAGCGTAAAGGCCTTGAGCGCCTTCTCGTACGAACCCTCGATCGTAGCCTCGACCACGAGCTTCTCGGAGTTCAGCTGCTGCATCATGAGGCCCTGCTGGAACAGAGGAATATTGTCGCGGCTGATGACCTCGGGGCCGTTCTTGCCAATGTAGGCAGGCAGCTCGACCATAGCGTCGTAGGGCATGTTGGGGATAGCGCCCTTGTTCTCGCAAATGACCAGGAAGCGCTGCTTGGTGTCGTTCTTCAGAGCGATAGCCAGATCGGCAATCCAGTCGCCGTGGCTGCCCGCATAGAACGTGCTCTCGTCGATCTCGCCCGTCTTCTCGTAATGGTCGATGCCGTCGAAGAGGTTCTTCTCGCGTGTCTCCTCGACCTCGTTAGCACGGGTGCGCTCGGGGTTGGAATGCTCGACGAACTCCTTCTGCTGCAGGTAGTAGTTCAGATACGTGTTGGGCAGGTACTCCGGGAAGCACTCCATGATCTCGTACTCGCCCTTCCAGACGTAGTACCAGCTGCCCTTGGTGTGGCGGTTCTGCTCGGGGTGCTCGTCGGCGGTCTCCTCGGGCTTCTTTGCCATGAGCGAGCCCATGCCCTTGAGGTAGGAGTCGGGCAGCAGGATCTGATGCTCCTTGATGTACTCGCGCAGCTGCGGGAGCACCTCCTCGCCCTTATGGCGGATCGAGGTGAACCAACCAAAGTGGTTGAGGCCAAAGTAATCGTACTCGACATCCTTCTTGTCGATATCGAGCGCGGCGCAAACCACGTCGATGATCGCGATCGGCATGTCGCAGATGTTGATGATGCGAGCGTTGGGGCGCAGCACACGGCAGCCCTCGGACACGATGGCGGCAGGGTTGGAGTAGTTGAGAATCCAGTAATCCTTCTTGGCGTACTTCTCAACGTCATCGATCAGCTCGACCATGGGGAAGATGGTGCGCATGCCGTAGGCAAGGCCGCCGCAACCGCAAGTCTCCTGACCCACGCAGCCGTGACGCAGCGGAATCTTCTCGTCCTGCTCGCGCATGGCGTAGCCGCCCACGCGCATCTGGGCAAACACGAAGCTGGCATCCGTAAAGGCAGTCTCCTTGTCGGTGGTCACCGTGAGCTTGATGTCCAGGCCGAGGTCCTCGTGCAGAATCCAGTCCACGAGCACGCCGATCTTGCGCTGGCGCTCCTCGTTGATGTCGTACAGACGAATCTCGTCAACGTCGAGCTCGTCCTTGCGCAGGGCAATGGACTTGACGATGCCGGGGGTAAAGGTGGATCCGCCACCACACAGAGTAATGATCATTGTTTACTGCTCCTTCTCAATTGCGTTTTCGACCTTGTCGCGCATCTCGGCGACCTTCATGCCAAAGATGATCTGGATATTGTTGCCGTTGCGGTTGATGCCGCTGTTGGGCACGTGGTTGATGAGGCTCTCATCGATGAGGTCCGGGTTCTTAACGTTCACGCGGAGACGCGTAAAGCAGTTCTCGAGCTCCTCGATGTTGTCCTTGCCGCCAAGACCTGCGACCAGGTCGGCAATGCCCGCATCGACGCCCTCTGCGGGGGCCGCGGCAACAGCGCCCTGCTTCACCGCGACAGACGCGGCGGCCTCGCCCTCGGCAACGGACTCGGCGAGCTCGGACTCATCCTCGCGACCAGGCGTGTGGAGGTTGAGCTTCTTAATAAGGAAGGTGAAGAGGAAGAAGTACAGAGCGGCGTTGACGACTCCGAGCACCAGCATGACCGGCCAGTTGGTCTTGTCGACACCGAGGACCAGGTTGGAGACCACGATGTTGATGATGCCGCCTGCAGTCGAAGCGGGCACGGAGAGGACCTTGAGCAGAACCAGGAAGATGCCGGAAAGAACCGAGTGAACGACAAAGAGCACGGGAGCGGCAAAGACAAAGAGGAAGTCCATGGGCTCGGTCACGCAGGAGAGCACGGCGGTGATGATCAGCGGGATGATAACGGCCTTGGTCTTATCCTTGTTCTGCTTGTAGGCGGTGAAGATAAAGGCGAGACCGATACCGATGTAGGGCCACAGGTTGTTGAAGGTGTAGCTGTTGAAGTAGGTGCTATCGGAGAAGGGCTGGCCCGTCATTGCCATCTCGGCGACACGGATGGGATAGGCGCCGGCGATAACCTGATCACCCAGCGTAAGGGTGCCGCCCACATCGGAGAACTGGAACGGGGTGTAGATGAGGTGGTGCAGACCGGTGGGAACGAGCAGCTTGTTGAGCATGCCGTAGATGAACAGACCGATGTTGCCCGACTCCTTAATGATGCCGGCAACGGAGGAGATGGCACCCTGAACCGGAGGCCAAACGATGCAGAAGCCAGCGCCCATGATCCAGGAGATGATGATCATAATCAGGAACGGAAAGCGAACGCCCGAGAACATCGACAGGGCAATGGGGAACTGCTTGTTCGAGTACTTGTTGAACACGGCACCGGTGATGCAACCAAGAATGATGCCGCCAAACACGCCGGTGTCGAGCACCTGAATGCCCATAACGGTGCTCTGGCCGGTTCCGGTAAGGCCGAGCATGCCGCTCGCCTCGGCAAGAGAACCGGTGGCGTTGAGCACGATGTTGTTAGCCTGCAGGAACAGGAAGAACGACATCAGGGCGATCAACGAAGCGTGGCCCTTGTTCTTCTTTGCCATGGCACCGGCGATGCCCACGCAGAACAAAATCGAGAGGTTGTTGATGATAAACATCAGCGACTGATAGACAACGGCGCCCACAAGCTGGAACGGACCGGAGCCCAGCACAGGAATCACGGCGCAGATGGTCTTGTTGGTCAGAATAATGCCCACGATGAGCAGAATGCCGGCAACCGAGAGATACATCATCGGCTGAACGATTGACTTCGCGAACACCTCCAACGGCGCTTTGAAATTGAACTTCTTTTTTGCGGTCATAGCGGTACTCCCCTTCCTTTTCCGCAAATTAAGACAGATGTGCCCTGGACAAGACCGTGAGCCTTGCCTTATATCAATCGATGTGTGGGCACGTTATGCCTAGAGACCAGGTTCTCCAAGCAGGTTAACAATGTGATACGCGAGATAACTCTTCTCGGCATCGGTAACGACAACGTTATAGGTAGACGCTAAGTGGTCGGCAATTGACTCCGCACACGAGAACGCCCTCGGATACGCCGTTTCATCGATACGGAACAGCGCGTCGCCATTGACCTGCCCCGCCGCGGGATCGAGCGCTCGCTGCGCAAAAAACTGCAGATGGCGAACGAAACGCTCGTACGGCAACGAGGTGACGTCAAGGGTCGTGGCATAGTGCTCGGAAACAATCGCGAGCACGTCGCGAACAAGCTGGACCGAAACAATCAGACGGTCAGAGCGCTGCGGCATGGTGGCGTTGACGATATGCAGCGTAATAAAACCCTGCTCTTCTTCGCTCATCTGGATGCCCATATACTCCTTGATAATCTGCAGCGCACGGCCCGCAAGCGCATACTCCTTGCGATAGAACTGCTGGATCTCGAGCAGCAACGGATTCTCGCAGGGAACGCCCTTGCGCTCGCGCTCGAGGGCGAGGCTGATATGATCTGCGAGAGCGATGAGAATCTTGTCATTGATATCAACATTGAGCTCTCGACGGAGCATCTGAACAATGTCCTCGGCAATCACGAGGTTGACGGTGGGGATGGACTCCAAAAGATGTGCCAAGCGGTCAATAGTACGCGAATCCTGAGAAGTTCCCTCCTGCAACGCGTAGGTCTTTTCGACTGACGCCTCGTCGATGGCATCGCCGGCATGACGGCCAAAGCAGAGGCCTCGACCGATGACGATGAGCTCGGAGCCATCGTCCGAAGTGACCATTGCGACGTTGTTGTTAAAAACTCGCTTGATAACCACGGTACCCACCACAAGAATTTACTCGGAAAGCCAGATGACAGGCTCTTTAACAGCAACGGGGCCGGAAGCATGCTCACGAAGAGTCGAGTTCTCCGAGCGCTCGCACACGATAACGAAGACCGTGGGGTCGAAGCCAGCGGCGCGAACCGCGTCGAAATCGACCTCGACGAGGGGCTGGCCCGCGTCGACATGGTCACCCTGAGCAACAAGCGCATGGAAGCCCTTGCCCTCAAGTTTAACAGTGTCGATTCCGATATGCAGCATCACCTGAGCAGAGCTGTCGTCGGACATGATGCCCAGCGCGTGCTCAGTCGGAAACAACGCCGCGACGGTGCCGGAAACAGGAGCGCACACCGTTCCCTCTTGGGGAACCACGGCAACGCCATCGCCCACGGCACGGCTGCTAAAAGCGGGGTCATTGGTATTTTCTAGATGAACAAGCTCGCCGGAAACGGGAGCGAGGATCTCGAACTCGGAAGTCGCAGTCGACTGCTTGTCCGAGCCACCCATAAGGCGAGAAAAGAAACCCATGTTGGCATGTCCCTTCATAAATATAGCCCAACCAAAATCAAGCGAATGCATCCATAGAGACACATCCGTTCAAAGACTTTGGTTAGGCCCACGTCCGAGGGACTCGGTAACCTTCCGCATTTCTTTTTACGGGAGCTATTGTAGACAAGCCCAAAGCCGGAACAATCATTATGACCGATGAACGGTATTTTTTCTCCGATAAACGGTATATAGGCGGCACTTAGGGACGTTCCTTTTCTGCCGGCACTCGGAGACACTCCTTGCTCTGGTGCATTGGAGACAAGTTTGTTTGCACCAATCATAAGTTGCGGTGAAATAGGGACTGAAAAGCCGCTCAAAAGGCCAAAACAGTCCGTATTCCACCGCAACTTCATGACGTTGGTGCAGATTAACCTGACCTCTTTGCACCAAAAAGGGCCCCGAGCATAGTCTGCTCGGGGCCCAAACTCATCTCGCCTTATCGCGCGACGCGTATGTTACTTGCGCTTGCCGCCGCCGTCGCCGGGGCGACGGGAGCTGCCACCGTGCTTGCCGCCACGGCTGTTGCCATAGCTGCCACGGTTATCGCGACCGCCGGCACGGCCGCCACGGGAACCGGCCTGGTTGCCGCCGCGACCACCACGGTAGCCGCCGCGACGCTCCTCGCGGGTGTCGTCGTAGTTGCGCCAGTCATCGCGACGATCGCGGCTGGCACGCGGGTCGCGACGATCGCGCGACTCATTCGAACGACCGGCGCCGCTGCGGCCACCGTTGCCACGAGCGCCCTCGCGACGCTCACCACCGCGGCCGCCCTCGCGGCCTCCGCGCTCGTCAAAGCGCTTGCCGCCGCGGGACTCGCCGCCGCGGGTACCACGCTCGTCACGCGAACCACGGCCTTCGCCGCCGCGACGCCCATCACGGCCACCGCGCTCGTCATCACGACCGGAACGACGGCGGTCGCCCGCACCGCGCTTGCCACCGCGCGAACCGCGGCCCTCGTCCTCGCGCTCGACACGACGACGGCCACCGCGATCCTCATCCTCTCGACGGCGGCGATGCGCCTCGCCCTGGAACTGCTTGGCACGACGCTCGGCACGGTTACCGCGCGCAGGCTGCTCAGCGGCACCAGCACCAGCGCGCTCCTCGGCAGCCACCTCGCGGGCCACGCTCTCCACAGCCTCGTCCACGCAAGCCTGAACGCCCTCGCGCACGCGGGTCTTGCCGCCACGCTTGGGACGACTCGGGCGCTCGCCGTCGCTGCGGCGCTCGTCGCGACCGCGGTTGGAACGACCGGCCACATCGCCGTAATCGTCGCCGTTGCGCTTGCCGTCGCGACGCGCCTGCTCAAGCTTCTTCTTGCTCTTGGACTTGCCACGCTTGGTCTTCTTCTTCACCTTAAAGGCCGCAGGGTCGCGCTCGGGATCAACCGCGGGCGGATTGGGACCCACATTCAGACCGCCGGCCTCGTAGATGTCGGCGGTCTTGTCCATGAGCTTCTCGATCTCGTAGAACTCGTCCACGTCCTGCTCGGTCACAAACGTAATGGCCCAGCCCAGCTCGCCGGCGCGGCCCGTACGGCCAATACGGTGGATGTAGTCGGTCGGCTCGGCCGGCACGTCAAAGTTCACGACGTAGCGCACATCGCTAATGTCGATGCCGCGGGCGAGCACGTCGGTTGCCACCAACACGTCGACGGTACCGTCGCGGAAGGCCGAAAGGGCACGCTCGCGCTGGGCCTGGCTGCGGTTGCCGTGAATCGCGGCGGCCTTAATGCCCTTGCGCTCCAGACGACGGCAGCAGCTGTCGGCGCGGTGCTTGGTGCGCATAAAGACGATAGTGCGCTCCGGGCCCTCCTTTTTGAGGAACTCGGGCAGCAGGTTGTTCTTTGCCTCGATGGACACCGGGAACACAAACTGGTCGACGGTATCGGCGGTCGACGTGGCCGGCGCGATCTCCACGCGGGCCGGGTCGCTCACCAGATCGGTGATCTCACCCACGGCCTCCTCGTCGAGGGTCGCCGAGAACAGCAGCGTCTGGCGCTCGGCCGGCGTCTCGCGCACAATGCGGCGGACGGCGGGCAAAAAGCCCATGTCAAGCATGCGGTCGGCCTCGTCGAGCACCAGCACCTTGACCTCGTCCAGGTGGCAGGCGCCCTGCTCGATCAGGTCGACCAAACGACCCGGCGTGGCGACCAGGATGTCACAGCCATACTTGAGGGCCGCAGTCTGCGGCTTGTAGCTCACGCCGCCCACGACGGTAACGGCGACATGGCCGGTGACGTCGGCAATCTTGCTCGCAACCTCGTCGATCTGCTGGGCAAGCTCGCGCGTGGGGGTGATGACGAGCATCACGGGACCGCGACCGTTGCCCTCGGGCTTTTTAGCACCGCGACGACGGTTGCGACCGCCGCGCTCACGCACGGGCTTGGGCGGAGCGATGTGCTCCAGATTGTTCATGGTCGGCAGCAAAAAGGCGGCCGTCTTGCCGGTGCCGGTCTGGGCGGCGGCAAGCAGGTCGCGACCCTCGAGCACCACGGGGATGGAGCCGGCCTGAACGGGCGTGGGCGCCGTGTAGCCCAGATTCTCGATAGCACGAAGCATCTCGTCGGAAAGTCCCAGCTCGTCAAAGGCGGGCAGGCTCTCGGTAGCGGACTCGACGGCCTGGGCAGCATTGGCCTCATCGGCGGCATCGAAGGCAGCCTGGGTCATGGCTTCGCGGGTCTCGTCCAGAATCTCGGCGTCGGTGACGTCAGATACAGAATTACGCATATGTTGTTGTTCCTTATCTGCACGCGCTATGGGCACGGCATGCGGCCGCGCGGGCGTGCTTGGTAGTGCGCTAATACATACAAAAACGGGTGCGCACAGAGAGGACGTTGCTCAGCACGCTGGCGATCGCTTTGGCAGCCCTATTACGCGCCGTCCAGACGCAGCAGCTCTAAGCGATGGAGCAGATTCGCCGCGGGTTAGTATACCCGCGCTTTGCATGCCCCCACGTAAACCACAGATGACGAGGCGGACGGGCGAGTCTGAGCCTATTGTCTCAATCTGTAACATCTGCAGGGCAAATCTTCCTCTACGTGTTACAGATCGAGACAAACGGTCAACACGACCCACAAACGTCTCAATCTGTAACAGTTACAGAGCAAAATCGGTCCTAATTGTTATAGATCAAGACTGAGGGGGATTTCCGTCCAGTCCAAACCAAATCTCTCAGTCTTCCTGCAATTTCGAACATGTGGCCTATAATGTTTCTTTGGTTACGCTATATATTGCGCAGCCATTTAATACGTCGCCCACCGGGGGGCATTAATTCCTATCGTCATATTGGCTAGGAAGCAATCAAAGGAGGTATCCGTGGCAGCAGAGACGCCTTGCTCGGTCCTCTATAACGATATTCGCTCGTTCGGCGGTCTTAAACATCTCGAGATCGCCCGAATGCTCATCAATGGAAACTCTTATCTCGGCAGTACCCTGCTCGAGAAATGCTCTTCCAACCGCTCGTATCTCACCCGTTACATCGTCCATCGCAAGCCTGACCAGTGCGCGCCCGCCATCTACAGCGACTTTACCGTCACCACGCTCAACCTTTCCGCGGCAATCTGCAGCAAGCTCGGCGGCGGCGAGTCCGCCTATCAGGCAATCGCCGAGCACTATCGCGGTCCGGCCGCCAACGAAATGATGTCGGCTCTCGCCAGCTACAAGCTGGACAGCCGCCTATATGCAAATGCCCTCAATCGCATCGACAACTTTGACGGCAATGCCGTGCGCGAGAAAAGCACGCTTTACCTTATGCTCTTTGTGGCAACGGGGGCGCTCGCCGATCCCGTTCAGGGCGTGACGACCGTTGAGCGCTTTTGCGATAGCAAAACTGGCGGGCATTTTGGCACCACCGAGACCACCGTCGGCCGTAGTTTTTTGAGCAGCTTGGATCAGCCGCGCACCGTCGCCCCCAACCTCGGCTTGCTTAGGACGCACGCCGGAAACAGCGTTGACATGCAGATCCACCCCCTTACGCGTGATCCGCGCGGCACGGTAATTGGGTCCTTGCCCAAAACCTCGCCCAGCATCACCGATGTAGGCGCTGATGCATCGCGTGAGCATCTCCGCATTTGGCTCGAGGGTGGGCACTGGTACGCCCAGGGCCTTGGGTCGACCAACGGCACAGTGCTCGAATCGGGCGCGGGCGACGGCGATATTGTGATTGAGCCGCCCCGCGACCAACGAGAGCCCGGCAAAGTCTATCCCCCGGTGGAAATCGAAAACAGCGACAGGCTCCATCTGGGTCTCTACACGACATTCCTTGTCATCGTGGACTAGCGCGGACGGCGATCGAAAGACGGTCGCCGTCCGTCTTTTGTCTTCTACCTTCTGCGTCGTAAACGACAATACCCAGCGGTATACGTGGGCAGTGCGGCTATCATAGTACTTTACCGATATCCGCACTGCCCACGTATACGCGCGGCAACCCATGCCAGACAAAGGAACGCCATGGATACTACCGATAGCGCCTATGGCGACAAACTCATCCGTCTCGATACGTTCGATACCGCCGTGGCGGTCGACCCCAGCGCCGAGGACGACGCCAAGCGTCGGTTTATGACGCTTATTCTCCAGACGGCCCACCGCGACAACGGCAACATCGGGCACGTGCTGCGCGCGACCAACACGAGCGGCGAGGTCTTTGCCGTCAAGCTACTCAAGGACAACGCCGTCCTTTCCGGCCAAGCCCCCGACCGCTCCGCCGAGCAATCGGCCGCTCACCTGGCCAACACCGCCGCGCTGTTCGAGGAGTACCGTCATCTGTGTACCGTCTCGCACCTGCGCGGATTTCCGCGCGTCTATGGCTACGGATTGTGCGAGGATAACCCGCTCATCCTCATGGAGTGGGTCGAGGGCACCTCGCTCAAGCAGGCGCTGCCCCTGCTTCCGCACGACGCCTCGGGCGGGCTGACCACCCAGATGGTCGCCGCCGTCGGAAACGCCGTGCTTCGTGCGCTCTTGATGACCCAGGGGCTCGTGAATCCGGTCGTCCATCGCGACCTGTCGCCTGCCAATATCATGTTCCGCACCACCAGCCGAACGCTCGAGCAGCAGATTGCTGATTGTTCCTTTGACCCCTGCCTCATCGACATGGGCTCCGCGACCATGGCTCTCGGCGACGACACGATCACCCGGCGCGCCGACATCTGGCGCTTTGCCACGCCCGCATACGCCGCGCCCGAGATGCTCACGCAGGATATCGAAGGCATCGCGGCCCTTCGCCGTTCGCCGGCAATCGACGTCTATGCGCTTTCGAGCATTCTGTACCAGCTCTACAGCGGTCGCAAACCGTTTGACTTTGAGTCGACGGACGCCGCTGCAACCGGCTCGTTCTATCTCGTAAAGACCAAGACCAAGCCGGCACCGCTCGAGCCGCGCTGCGAGGGCGATGAAGCGCTCGTCCAAATCATCATGAAGGGTCTCTCAGTCGAGCAGTGCGATCGTCCCACCGAGCAGCAGATGCTCGAGGTGCTCTCGGCATACCTCACCGATGCCGAATCCGAGGGCCGCGAAGGCGCGGGCAGTGACGCCGCAATCGACATCGACTCCGGTACACACCTTAAGGTCGACGTCGCCGGCGAGCGCGCGCGAGAGATCCTGGAGCAGGCCCGGCACGATGCCATGACCCGCCGCCGCTTTATTATCGGTGGCGTCGTTGCAGCCGTTGCGGGGCTCGGCGTTATCGGGGCGGCGACCCATGGCTTTGGCATCCCCGACTACCTGGACGGCATCCGCAGCTCTCTTGACGACTACGCTTGGGATCAGCTGCAGGAGATTTCGCTCAAGATTAAGGCCGCCGAGACCCGTAGCGAGGCACGCGAGATTGCCAGGCGCTATCACCTGCTCGATGCCGATGGGCATATCCCCTATCCGTGTACCAAGCGTGTCACGCTCACCAACGGGCTGCAGGTTGGCGCGCAGCTTGTGGGCATCCGCCACGATGAGCTTCTGGACGGGACGGGCAAGGCCGGACTGACGTTTATGTTCGATGCGGGTATTGCCGAGCGCAACGCTGCGGCTGAACCGCCGAGCGCCGGCTGGGCAGATTGCGAGCTGCGGGAATGGCTCGACGGCGACGGCCTTAAGCTGCTACCCAACGAGTTGCGTGCGCTCATTAAAGGGGTCAAGAAGGTCTCGAACAATGTGGGCGCCGCCAACAGCGCAGCGTGTCTGAGCGAGTTGCCCGCAACCCTTTGGCTGCCCGCCATGGTCGAGCTGTGCGGTACGCAACCGCCCGATTCGTTTACCGAGGACTATCACTACCTGGCAGACATCTACAACGGCGAGGGCAAGGAGTATCAGCTCTTCCGCGAGCTCAAGGTGAGCCCGTATTCCACGAACGAGACGATGGTCCGCCAGTGGAAGGGCAAGGACACCTGTTGGTGGGAGCGCACGGTGAGCCCCGACACATCGGAGAGCGAAGGCACGCTCTATATGAACCGCGTGGGGCACGACGGCGACGTCTTTACGTACGCAACGCCTGCGGAAAAGCCAAACAAGCTAACCTGTGTGATCCCCGGGTTCTGTATCTAGGCGGCGGGCGTCTTGCCGTGACGGGACCCCTCCCCGGCAATTGTCTCGATCTGTAACAGTAAGGGGTCAAAAACCTCTCTAGATGTTACAAATCAAGACATTTGAGTTGACCGCGGACGGTTTGTCTCGATCTGTAACATCTAGCAGGAAAAACGGTCCTTAGGCGTTACAGGTTGAGACGTTAAGTTGTGGCTCGATGTAATGTCTCGATCTGTAACAGTTACTCGACAAAAACGGGTCTAGTTGTTACAGATTGAGACATTAGACCGGCTACGGTCCGCCGACCTGGCTATCACCTCGACCAATACCAGAATGTCATACATTTCAATCTCCACTGGACACCCCCAGGGGGTATGGGTGTATAGTATCGGATGGTTAACATTTCCGACACTACGTCACAGAAAGGAGAAGCCATGGCTCAAGATAAGTTCGATGTGGGCGGCATGACGTGCGCCGCCTGCCAGGCGCACGTGGACCGTGCCGTGAGCAAGCTCGACGGCGTCCAAAGCGTCGCGGTCAACCTGCTCGCCGGCTCCATGCTGGTCGACTACGACCCCGCGCAGGTCTCCCCCGACGACATCTGTACCGCCGTCGATCGCGCGGGTTATTCGGCCTCGCCCGTTAGCACGGGCACCGATGCCGCCAACTCAAACGGCAACGCGCAAGCCAGGTCCGGCGCCGCCCATATGGAGTCGCCGACCAAAAAGTTGGAGGCCGCCGCCTCTGCCATGCGCACCCGCCTCATCGTCTCGATCGTATTCCTCATCCCACTGTTCTACATAGGCATGGGGCACATGCTCGGTTGGCCACTGCCCGGCGTCTTCACCGACCACACCCACAGCATGACGCTCGCGCTCACCGAGCTCGTCCTGCTCATTCCCATCGTCTACGTCAACGACGCATACTTTATCAACGGGTTTAAATCGCTTACGCACGGCGCGCCTACCATGGACGCCCTTATTGCCGTGGGCGCCACTGCTTCCATCGCCTGGTCGCTCTACGCCATGTTCATCATGGCCGACCAGCTAGCCGCGGGCCAGGTCCACGAGGCCATGATGACGGGCATGGACAACCTGTATTTTGAGAGCGCCGGCACAATCCTGTCGCTCGTCACCGTGGGCAAATATCTCGAGACACGCAGCAAATCCAAGACCGGCGGCGCCATCGAGGCGCTCATCGACTTGGCGCCCAAGACCGCGACCGTCGTGGCAGAGGACGGCACCGAAACCACCGTCGATGTCGACGCCATCCTTCCCGGCCAGGTCCTGCGCGTGCGCCCCGGCGAGTCCATCCCCGTCGATGGCGTGGTGCTCGAGGGCAGCTCGGCCGTGGACGAGAGCGCGCTCACCGGCGAGTCCATCCCCGTGGAGAAGACCGCCGGCGACACTGTCAATGCGGCCACGGTCAACCGCACGGGCTCGTTTACCTTCCGCGCCACGCGTGTGGGCGCCGACACGTCGCTCGCCAAGATTATCCAGCTCGTCGAGGACGCCAACGCCACCAAGGCGCCCATCGCCCGCATGGCCGACAAGGTCGCCGGCGTGTTCGTGCCCGTGGTATTCGTGATCTCGGCCGTGACCTTTGTGGTGTGGATGGCACTGACCAGCGACGTGAATGAGGCGCTCACCTCCGCCGTCGCTGTGCTGGTGATCAGCTGCCCGTGCGCGCTGGGCCTGGCCACGCCCGTCGCCATTATGGTCGGCACCGGCAAGGGCGCCGAGATGGGCATTCTGTTTAAGAGCGCCGAGGCGCTGGAGAACCTGCGCAGCGTGGGCACCGTGGTGCTCGATAAGACGGGCACGGTCACCCGCGGCAAGCCTGCCGTGACCGATATCGTGGTAGCCACGCGCGCTGACGGCTCGCCCGCCATGAGCGAAAAGGCGCTGCTCAAGTTGGCCGCCGCGTTGGAGCGCTCGAGCGAGCACCCGCTGGCTGAGGCGATTATGGCCGAGTGCGAGACACGCGGGATCGTCGCGCGCATGGTCGAGGACTTTACTGCCGTGCCCGGGCGAGGCGTTACGGCACGCGAGGGGCAAAACGCCATTGCAGCCGGCAACGTACGCCTGATGGACGAGCTGGGCGTTACCGTGCCCGCGGGTCTTGCCGAACAATTTGCCGCCGAGGGCAAGACGCCGCTATTCTTTGCCAAGAACGGCGAGCTTGCCGGCACCATTGCCGTGGCTGACGAGGTCAAGGAGACGAGCGCCGGGGCCATCGCCGCACTGCGCTCGCTTGGCGTCGACGTGCGCATGCTCACCGGCGACAACCGCGTGACGGCCGAGGCCATCGCCCGCCGCGTGGGACTGAACAGCAAGCAGGTCATCGCCGACGTCCTCCCCGCCGACAAGGAGCGCCACGTGCGCAATCTGCAGGATGCGGGCAGCAAGGTCGCCATGGTGGGCGACGGCATCAACGACTCCCCCGCCCTGGCGCGCGCCGACGTGGGACTTGCCATTGGCACCGGCGCCGACATCGCCAAGGAGGGCGCCGACGTGGTACTCATGCGCAGCGACCTCATGGATGTTGCGCGGGCCATCGAGCTTTCGCGCGCCACGATTCGCAACATCAAGCAGGACCTGTTCTGGGCGCTGTTCTACAACAGTATCGGCATTCCGCTCGCCGCGGGCGTGTTCTTCCCGCTCACCGGCTGGCAACTCTCACCGATGTTTGGCGCCGCGGCCATGAGCCTGTCGAGCGTGTGCGTCGTGACCAACGCGCTGCGCCTGCGAACCTTTAAGCCCAAAGTGGCAAAATAGGCTCACCATTAAGTCCATTTATAACGGGTTTTCCAGGTGCCCGAGATTGACCTGAAAGAGGAGCGACGCGTACTTTGGTACGCGAGCGACGGCTTGAAGGTCAAGGTCGGGTGCCTGGGAAAGCCGACACAACAGAGAGGAATACCCATGCGTTTCACAATTAAGACTTCCGGCCTTATGTGCGGCCACTGCGACGCCACCGTCGAGACGGCGTTGCTCAACGTGGCCGGCGTGACCGACGCCGACGCCAATCACGAGACTCAGACCGTACAGGTGGAGTGCGCCGACACCGTGACCGCTGAGCAGCTCGCTGCCGCCGTCGAGGGCGCCGGCGAGAAGTTCCACGCCCTGTCCGTGACCGCCGCGTAGCAGCTACCAGAAGCATTCGACCCCATCGACCAGAAACGAGGACCCGCCATGATGGCAGACCACAAATCGGTGACCCGCATGCTCAAGACGGCACGCGGCCAGATCGACGGCATCTTGCGGATGGTCGATGAGGACCGCTATTGCGTCGATATTTCCACACAGCTCATGGCTACACAGGCGCTCCTCGCGCGCATTAACGCCGACGTGCTCAAGGCGCATATCGAGGGCTGCGTGACTTCGGCAATCGAATCGGGCGACGAAGACCTCAAAGCCGCCAAGCTCGCCGAGATCGAACGCGTCGTCGACAAGCTCTCCAAGTAATTGGGGCATTGGGGACAGGTACGTTTGCACCACATTGGTGCAGATTAACCTGTCCCCCTTGCTCTAAATCGGGTATAAAGGCGTGCGGCATATCGAATGAAAGGCAATTTGCATGAATGACTTTATGAAGGGCCGCAATGGCGCTGACGAACTCACCATCGTGATGGGCTTCGCAGGCATTATCATCGCCGTGATCGGTTCGATGGCTCGTATCCAGTGGCTCAGCTGGATCGCCATCGCCGTAATCGTGATTGGCGTGCTGCGCGGCCTGTCCAAAAATATCGATGCACGTCGCAAGGAGAACGAGGCCTTTGTCGCCACGACCGCCAATGTTCCCGGCTTGGGCAAGTTCGTCGCCAGCTTGGGCGGCGGCGCTGCAGCGGCTAGCACCTCACGCGCAGCCGGCACCAGTAAGGAAGACTTTGAGCGTGCCAAGCGCACGGCCAAGAAGATGTGGAAGGGTCGCAAGACCACGGCATACCTCAAGTGCCCCAACTGCGGCCAGATGCTCTCCGTCCCCAAGGGCAAGGGCAAGATCCGCGTCACCTGCCCCAAGTGCCACGCCAAGATGGAGACACGCTCATAGCCGCCATACCATGGGACAAAATAAAGCCGAGGCCTCGCACTGAGACCTCGGCTTTTTTGATTATGACAAAGGGATTGCCCCTTTGTCGCATCGTCATATCGCACGCTTACGCCACGCCGTCGCGGGCAAGCTCCTCGGCCAACGCCTCGGCAGGCATGGCCATAATCGTGTCGAGCTCGGCGTCCACCTCGGGAATACGCTTCACCTTGAGTTTGCGCACCAGATCACCACGGCACATCACGTGCATCGGCTCACGCAGTGCGCACAGGTCATCGAGCGGATTCTTGCGCGTCACCAGGATATCGGCGGCCTTGCCGCACTCGATCGTGCCGGTCTCGCCGCCCAGCCCCAGCAGCTCAGCATTGACCTGCGTGGCCGTGTGCAGCGCGAAGGCGTTGCTCACGCCGACATACTTGGCAAAATAGGCCACCTCACGCCACATGTCGTACTGCGTCACGAACGGGCAGCTCGAGTCCGTGCCAAGGCCCACCTTAACGCCAGCTTCCAGTGCGGCACGGGCGCTCTCGATGATGCCCGAGCACACGATGTCGCCGTTCTTCTTTTGCGTATCGGTCGAATGGGTCTTTTCCGGGTCGAGCAATACAAACGGCAGCGCCGGGCTGATAGTGCAGGTCACACTCGGCGCACGCCCCTCGAGCTGTGTGCCCGCGGCGCCACGATACAGCTCCAAGATTTCGGGTGTCAACGGAGCGCCGTGCTCGATCGTATCGACGCCGGCCTGAAGCGCAGCCTTCACGCCTTCGGTGCTCTCGACATGGGCCATAACCGGCAGGCCCACCTCGTGCGCCGCCTTGCACGCCGCCGCGGCAACCTCGACCGGCATACGCAGCACACCCGGCTCGCCCACCTCGGTAGCGTCGAACACGCCGCCCGTCACGAACAGCTTGATGACGTCGGCACCGCGCGCATACAGGTCGCGCACCTGTTCGGCCGCTTCGGCGGGACTGTTGGCCACCTGGGCGAACAAGCCCGCACCATGGCCGCCCGGCACCGTGACGCCCGTTCCCGGCGCCACCAGGCGAGGACCCTGATACTTGCCGGCGTCGATAGCGTCGCGCACGGCAAGATCGGCAAACAACGGGTCGCCCGCGCCGCGCACCGTGGTCACGCCACTTGCCAGTTGTTGTTGGGCGCTGCCCTTAAGAATGTAGCGCACGATGGCGCGCCCCACGGGATTATCGAGCTTCTTCATCAGCGCGCCCGCATCGCCCGCCGAAACCGGCTTGCCCGAACCGTACAGATGCACATGCATATTGATGAGGCCTGGCATGAGATACGCACCTGCCAGGTCGATAACCTCGGCACCCGCAGGCGCCTGCGCCACAGCACTCGGCCCCATCCACGTGATGACACCGCGCTCAACGGCCACGGCCATATCGGGTTGCGGCTCCATATGCTCCGAACCATCCAGAATGGTCGCATTGATAAACAACGTGGAACGATCGGCAGACGCCATATCGAGCTCCTCCCTCACGATTAACTTGAACATTTGTCCATTATCACCTAATGCAGCGACCTAAAGTCGAGCATATCGGTTAACGGAGGGAAGAGGGGATGTGGGGGACGAAATACGTTGCAGCCCCACCCCAGCAACATCAGGGGAATGTCTCGATCTGTAACAATTACGAACTCAAACAACTTCTAAACGTTACAGATCGAGACAAACTCGGCAGGAACAACCACATTCGCGTCAGTTGCACCCCTTAGCGCCCATACCACTGGCGTCTCCATTCCTCAGCCAGATCGGCCCGCTGTGGAATTCCCGCCAGTCTCATCTTTTCAGCCAGCTTCCCCGGGTTCTTGAGTTCATCAAACGTAAACCGAAGCACCTTGTGCCCGAGCATCGTCAGATGGGACTCTCGCTGACGTTCTGCCACGAATGGGTCGACCGACCCCCGATCCCCACCATCCTGCAGGGTATACTTTCCCTTCCCGTCGAGCTCGCCGATGACACATGTCCCATCCTCGAGCCTCCAGAAATAATCAACCCGAAACACCTGGCTCGAATCGAGCGGATCGCGAAACTCCACCTGCAGCTCCGGAACCGGAAAGCCGTACGCAATAAAGAACGCTCGGAACCGAGACTCGCCGCCGTTTTCGGACAGCCCGTCCGCATACGACGCAATCACCTGTGCCCTGCGATACCCTCGCCTGCCCTCGCAATCGGCGCGGAGGCGCTCGCACAAATCCCAACGTGATACGCCTTTCGCCCGCAGTGCAGAATCGGCAATCGCCAACCCGTACGAAAACGGCGCACGCAGCAAGCAATCCTCCACCGTGCGCCAAAACGACGTCACCTGCACGCCGTCGGCTTGTTCAAGTGCACCCGCCGCCTGCGGACGCAACAGCCGACATCCTGCACTCAGCGGCACCGAGCAACCCGTCTTAACAAGATATCGTGGCCCGAGCAGATCATTCGGCACCTCCAGACCCCACAAAAGCGCCGCGTCATAGCCCCAAAACGCCCAATCGGGATGAAACTCCGCAAGCCCTTTGATAGTCCTCAGCGCTCGCTCCGCCGGCGTCAATGCATCCCAATCATGCTGAAAACAGAACAGGTACGGCTCGGGCTCCGCGATATCGTCGGTTCCAACATGGCGTCGTAGCCACATGAGCTCGGCATTGTCATGCGTTGCGAGCAGTGCACCTTGCTCGGTCGCCTCCGTGAGCCGCGCGAGCATCCTGTTCCGCGCCAAGGTGTTACGTGCTGCATGCTTGTGTTTGAAAACGGTATTAGACACTTCCATCACCACCACATCGGACAAATGGACCATCGCCACCGTTGCCTCCGCTGACAAATGTCTTGATCTGTAACGGGTAGACGTTCTCCAGGTCCCTAAACGTTACAGATCGAGACAAATAGACACGCGGCGGCGCTGCGACAGCCCATCCCCTACTCCCACTCCTGCTCGTAGATGTTGAGCGACTTTACGTACCGCCCCTGGGCGCCCATGATGTCGCGGACCAGACGCAAGAAGAAGCTGATGCACGAGGTGTCAAAGCCGTCCTGCAGATCCTCGGGATGCACCGCACCCGGTCCGTCGACCGCCGTGTCGTTCAGGCGCGCGATGTCATACAGGTAGAGCTGTCCCGCCGTAAGCCAGACATCGTCGACGCAGGCGAGGCGCACCGCAATCGCGCCGTCGTTCCAATGCTCCTTCTGCACGATATGCGGGTCGTAGACATCAAAGCGATGATCGGTGCGCGTGTCCTTCAGCACGACCATGCCGGACGCAGGATTCTTGTCCAAAATGCCAAAGCGCGAGAAATACTGCGTGTCGCGTACCTGCTCGAGCCGCTTGAGCGAGGCAGGCGAAAGCGATGCCGGCGGCTCGTCAACATATAGCTCGAGCAGCGTTTTGCCATGGCGATAGGGGCGCTCGAAGAGCAGCCAATCGGTAAACGCCATGTTGTAGGCCATGATTTCGTTTTGAGAAGGCCCCTCGCAATAGCTGAGCCACGGGTCGACAATGACCTCGAACTGTTCGCGCGCCGGCTCCAGGAATTGAAACTTCCGCAGCATCCAAAAGTGAGCCATGTCGGCAATATCGTTGCCGACGGCTTCAGCCAGCTCTGCTCGGTCAAAAGCGTGGTCAGTCATGGCATCCTCCTCAAACTGATGGACCTCAATTTGAGCTTACGAGGAGAGTGGGCAGCCACGACCAGCGCGGGCAAAAAAGGCCTCCGGCTGCAAACCAGATGCTGACCAAACACTTGACGAAAAGCTTGACCGAAAATGCGCGCCGCAACAAAACCGCAGGTAAACATCGACGGCCAACCCGCCCTTTTGAGCCAGATGCCCGCAGCCACCACAGAAACAACAGGTGACCACAGCCCAAGAAGTCGACAAATGAACACCCGCACGTCGACAAACGAGCAAATTGCTCGCAAAGAGTGTCCCCAACGACTAGACAAAAAAGGCTAGTCATTGGGGACGTTCTTAAATGACTACTTTACAGTTCCAGTGCCTCGGCGACTTCGGCTGCGCAGGCCAGGGCATCGGCCATGGCACTCACCACGAGCGAGCTGCCGTTGCGGGCATCACCCGCCACATACACCGGCGCGGCATCCGCGGCGACGCCCTCCGTGCGAGCCGCGAGATGCGAGCCCTCGGCAGCCATCACCGGCAGCGGACGACCAGCGGTGGCAACAGGCACGCTCACCGCATCGAACACACCGTACTCCGGACCCGTAAAGCCGCAGGCGATGAGCACCAGCTGCGCCGGCACCTCGTGCTCGGAGCCCGCGATGCGCTCGGGCCTTCCCGCCGACCAGTCCAGATCGACCACGCGCAGACCCGCAGCCGCACCCTTCTTGTCCAGCAGCACCTCGAGTGTATCCACGCCCCAGGCACGCATCTCGCCACCCATCGCAGCGATAGCCTCCTGCTGGCCGTAATCGGTCTTCTTAACGTTGGGCCACTGCGGCCAGGGGTTGCCTGCCGCGCGCTTATCGGGCGCAGCCGGCAAGAACTCAAACTGGCGCACGCTGCGCGCGCCCTGACGCACCGCGGTACCCACGCAGTCGTTGCCGGTATCGCCACCGCCAATGACCACGACGTCCAGGCCGCGTGCGTCAATAGCAGGCTCACCGCCATCGAGCACCGAGACGGTCGAAGCCGTCAGGTAGTCCACGGCATACACCACGCCCGGGGCATCAATGTTCGCAGCCGAAAGTCCACGCGGAGCACGGGCGCCGGCAGCCACCACGGCGGCGTCAAAGTCGTCGAGCCTGGCGGTAACCTTGGGATCGCTCACGTCGGCGCCCAGCTCGAACACAATACCCAGCTCGCGCATGAGCGCCACGCGACGCTCGACCACAGACTTCTCGAGCTTCATGTTGGGAATGCCGTACATGAGTAGGCCGCCGGGGCGGTCGTCGCGCTCAAACACCGTCACGCGAGCACCGCGACGCGCAAGCTCCCATGCTGCCACCAGGCCAGCCGGGCCGGAACCAACCACGGCGACCGAGGGCGCGTCCTCCCCTGCCGGCTCAAAGCGACGTGGGCCGCCGTTTCCCCACTCATGGTCGCTGATCGCACGCTCGTTATCGTGAATCGTCGTGGGTTGGCCGTCGACCGAGCCCAGGTTGCACGCGGCCTCGCACAGTGCCGGGCACACGCGGCTCGTGAACTCAGGCATGGGCGAGGTGAGCGACAGGCGCTCGGCAGCCTCATCCCAGCGGCCGCGGTACACCAGCTCGTTCCACTCGGGAATCAAGTTGTGCAGCGGGCAGCCGCTCGGACGTGCCTTGCCAAAGCTCGCGCCCATCTGGCAAAACGCCACGCCGCACATCATGCAGCGGCTCGCCTGGGCGCGACGTGCGTCGTCATCGAGCTCCACATACAGGGGATCAAAATCATGACTGCGCTCCTCCACGGGACGCAGCTCGTGGGTCACGCGATCGATATCAAGAAAAGCACCGGGCTTACCCATGGCACTTACGCCTCCTTCTTGGTCGAAGCAACAGGGCTGGCAGCCACGGACGCAGCGCCCGCAGCACCGCCCGCAGCACCGCCCGCAGCACCGCCCGCAGCATCGAAGCGAGCGACATCCGCAGCGCTCGCGCGACCGGTCACGATGTCAAACGCCAGCTCCTCTGCCTGCGCATACGTCTTGCCGACGGCCTCGGCGGCGGCGACAATCGCCAGCACACGCTCGTACTCGGTCGGAATGACCTTCACGAAGTGCTTGCTCATCGTCTCAAAGCTGTAGAGCAGCTTGATGCCGCGCGGGCTCTGCGTCGCGTCCACGTGCTCTTGGATGAGCTCGCGAATCTGTGCCAGCTCGCCGGCCGTCGAGGCCTTAAGCTCAACGCTCTCGTGGTTCACGCGGGCATCGAGCGTGCCGTACTGGTCAAAGACATAGGCCACGCCGCCCGTCATACCGGCGGCGAAGTTCTGCCCGACCTCACCCAGGATAAGCGCCAGACCGCCCGTCATGTACTCGCAGCCATGGTTGCCGCAGCCCTCGACCACCACGGTGGCACCGGAGTTGCGTACGCCAAAGCGCTGGCCGGCCAGGCCGTTGATGAAGCCACGGCCGCTCGTGGCGCCAAAGAACGCAACGTTGCCCACGATGATGTTTTCGTCGAACTTATAGGTCGCATGCGGGTTGGGGCGCACCGACACCTCGCCGCCCGAAAGGCCTTTGCCAAAGTAGTCGTTGGCGTCGCCGCACACGTTGAGCGTAATGCCGCGCGGCAGGAAGGCGCCAAAGCTCTGACCGGCCGAACCATCGCAATCGATGGTGATGGAGCCGGCGGGCAGGCCCTCGGGATGCGCCTTGGTCACCGCATTGCCCAGAATGGTGCCCACGCAGCGGTTAACGTTGGCGATGTCGGCATGGAAACGAATCGGGCGCAGGTGCGCACGGGCATTGGCCGTGTAGGGCACAAACAGCGTGGAGTCGAGCGTCTTGTCGAGCTCGCTGTCGGCAGCCATCTGCGGCAGGAAGTGGCGACCGTCGGCACCCGGAATATGGGCACCGAACTCGCAGGTCGCGCTTGCCAGCACGGGCGACAGATCCAGCAGGTTAGCCTTGCGGTTGCCCGGCACCTCGATCTGGCACAAACACTCGGGATGGCCAACCATCTCATCGACGGTGCGGAAGCCCAGGCTCGCCATAACCTCGCGCAGCTGCTCGGCCACAAAGAGCATAAAGTGCTCAACGTGCTCGGGCTTACCGCGGAAGCCGTGACGCAGGCGGCAGTTTTGCGTGGCGATGCCGACCGGGCAGGTATCCTGCTGACAGTCACGCTGCATGAGGCAGCCCATCGAGATGAGCGGCATGGTCGCAAAGCCAAACTCCTCGGCGCCCAGCAAGCAGGCGACGGCAACGTCGGTGCCGTCCATGAGCTTGCCGTCGGCCTCGAGCACCACGCGGGAGCGCAGGCCGTTTTGCAGCAGCGTCTGCTGGGCCTCGGCAAGGCCGAGCTCCAGCGGCAGGCCGGCATGCCAAATGGAATCGCGCGCCGCGGCACCCGAGCCGCCATTGTGGCCGCTGATCAAGATCTTGTCGGCAGCGCCCTTGGCCACACCGGTTGCGATGGTGCCGACGCCGGCCTCGCTGACCAGCTTGACCGACACGCGCGCGCCGGGGTTGGCATTCTTAAGGTCAAAGATCAGCTCTGCCAGGTCCTCGATGGAGTAGATGTCGTGGTGCGGCGGAGGCGAGATCAGGCCGATGCCGGGCGTGGACTGACGGGCCTCGGCAATCCAGGGGTAGACCTTCTTGCCGGGCAGGTGGCCACCCTCGCCGGGCTTGGCGCCCTGGGCCATCTTGATCTGAATCTCGAAGGCGCTGCACAGGTAGCGGCTCGTCACGCCAAAGCGCGCACTTGCCACCTGCTTGATCGCGGAGTTCTTGGAATCACCGTTAGCCAGCGGGGTCTCGCGACGCGGATCCTCACCGCCCTCGCCCGAGTTGGAACGGCCGTGCAGGCGGTTCATGGCGATGGCCATGCACTCGTGTGCTTCCTTGCTGATGGAGCCGTACGACATGGCGCCGGTGTTAAAGCGGCGGACGATGTTGAGCGCGGGCTCGACCTCGTCGAGCGAAACCGGCGTGCGGCCGCTGGCATCAAAGTCGAGCAAGTCGCGCAGACGCACGGCACGGCCGGTGCGGTGCAGGCGGGCGCTGTACTCCTTAAAGGTGTCGTAGCTGTCCTCACGGCAGGCGGTCTGCAGCAGGTAGACAGTCTGAGGGTCGATCAGGTGATCCTCGCCACCGAGCGGGCGCCACTTGGTCAGACCCAGCGTGGGCAGCTGATCGGGAGCCGGGCTCTTAAGGATAGCGAGCGCGGCGTCGTAGCGCTCGTTTTGCTCGCGCTCAACGTCCTCGACACCCATACCGCCCACACGGCTCACCGTGCCGACGAAGTACGCGTTGACGAACTCCGGCGTAAAGCCCACAGCCTCGAAGATCTGCGCCGAATGGTAGCTCTGCACCGTGGAGATGCCCATCTTGGACATGATGGAGACGATGCCGGCGGTCGCAGCCTTGTTGTAGTTGGCGATGCCCTGCTCGGCCGTCACGTCCAGGTCGCCGTGTGTCGCCAGATCGCGGATGCAGACATGTGCGTTGTACGGATAGATGCCGCTCGCGGAGTAGCCCACCAGTGCCGCAAAGTCGTGCGGAGACACGGCGTCACCGCACTCCACCACGATATCGGCAAAGGTGCGCACGCCAGCACGGATCAGGTGGTTGTGCACGCAGCCCACGGCGAGCAGCGACGGCACGGGCACCTCGCCCGCAGCGGCACGGTCGCTCAGCACCACGATGTTCACGCCATCGCGAACCGCAGCCTCGACGTCTTCGGCAAGCTGCTTGAGCGCAGCCTGCAGCGCGCCCTCACCCGCGTCGCGGCGGTACACGGCACGGAACCGGCGGGTCTTAAAGCCCACGCGGTCGATGGCACAGATATGTTCGAACTCTTCCTCGTTGAGCAACGGGCGCTCCAAGCGCACCAGCTGACAGGCCGTACGGGAATCCTCAAGCAGGTTGCCGTGGTTGCCCAGGTAGAGCGTGGTCGAAGTTACCATATGCTCGCGCAGGGCATCGATCGGAGGATTCGTGACCTGGGCGAACAGCTGATAGAAGTAGTCAAAGAACGAACGCGTCTTCTTGGACAGGCAGGCCAACGGCGCATCGATACCCATCGAGGCGAGCGGGGCCTTGCCCTGCTGGGCCATGGGGCGCACGACCTCGTCAACATCATCCCAGTGATAGCCGAGCTTGGCCATGCGCACGGCGGCGGGCACCTCGGCATCCTCGGCGGGCGCGGGCGCGGCGGGCTCATCGAGCGCGTCGACGGTCAGTGTCTCCTCGGCAATCCAGTCGCGGTAGGGCTTCTCCTTGGCATAGCGGGCGCGCAGCTCGTCGTTGTAGATCACGCGGCCGCGGGCAAAATCGACCTCGAGCATCTGGCCCGGTCCCAGGCAGCCGCTCGTCAGGATGTTCTCGGGGCTCACCTCGATGGTGCCCACCTCGCTTGCCAGCATAAAGCGGCCATCGCGCGTCACGTAGTAGCGGGCGGGGCGCAAGCCGTTGCGGTCGAGGGCGGCGCCCAGCGTGCGACCGTCGGTAAAGGCGATGGCCGCCGGGCCGTCCCAGGGCTCCATGAGCATGGACTGGTAAGCGTCGTAGGCGCGGCGCTCCTCACTCAGGCTATCGTTGTGGTCCCACGGCTCGGGCAGCAACATGGACGCGGCACGCGTGAGCGGGCGACCGTTCATGACCAAGAATTCGAGCACGTTGTCCAGAATCGCGGAGTCGGAACCCTCGCGGTTGATGATGGGCATCACGCGCTCAAGATCGTGCTGCAGCACGGGGCTGTACAGGTTGGGTTCGCGGGCGCGAATCCAGTTGACGTTGCCCTTGAGGGTGTTGATCTCGCCGTTATGGATGATAAAGCGGTTGGGGTGCGCACGCTCCCAGCTGGGCGTGGTGTTGGTGGAGTAGCGCGAGTGGACGAGCGCCACGGCCGTTTTGACGGCGGCGTCGTTGAGGTCGATGAAGAAGCGGCGCATCTGCGTGGCGACCAGCATGCCCTTGTACACGATGGTGCGCGAGCTCATGGAGCACACATAGAAGATCTTGTCGCGCAGGGCAAACTCGGCGTCGGCCTTCTTCTCGATGGTGCGGCGGCACACGTACAGGCGGCGCTCAAAGGCGTCACCTGCCGGCGTGTCGTCCGGACGGCCCAGGAAGGCCTGCAGGATAGTGGGCATGCAGGCGCGGGCCGTCTCGCCCAGGTCGTGCGGGTCGACGGGCACCTCGCGCCAAAAGAGCAGCGGCACGCCGGCCTCGGCACAGCCCTCCTCAAACACGCGGCGGGCATCCTCTACGCCCTTGTCGTCCTGCGGGAAGAACAGCATGGCCACGCCATAGTCGCCCTCTGCCGGCAGAATCTGACCGCACTTTTGAGCCTCTTTACGGAAAAAGTGATGCGGAACCTGGAACAGGATGCCAGCGCCGTCGCCGGTGTTCTTCTCGAGTCCCGTGCCGCCGCGGTGCTCCAAGTTGACCAGAATGGACAGTGCGTCGTCCAGAATCTGGTGATGGCGCTCACCGTTGATATCGGCAAGCGCGCCGATACCACATGCATCGTGGTCGAATTCGGGGCGGTAAAGGCCCTGCTGCTGAGCGGAATCTACCTGCATCGCGATCCTCCCCTAGATATTAGACAGTCAGTTGAATAGGCATACTAGGAGCATCGCCGGCCCGTTGTGTTTCCCACCCGTTTCGAAACAATCGCGTAACGCGCGCCCTACGAGTGGGCACCGCCGACCTTAAGGGCGGCAACAAGGCCCCCAAGTTCGGCCCGTAAGCTCACCGCTTCAAACATCTCAATCTGTAACAGGAAGGGCCGGCTTTGGCGGTCAGCTGTTACAGATCGAGATTTTCCATAGGACCATTTCTTCCTGTCTCGATCCGTAACACCTAGGCCCAATTTCCATCCCTAGTTGTTACAGATCAAGACAGTTCGCAGCCCCCCTTCATCACCCTATTCAAATACAACAATTTTGTTAGTCTTGGTTAACTTTTAAGCTTAAAACGGGTATCCTTTGCGGCGTCAAGCAAACGGCACGCACACCGTGCCAGATCAAGGAGGCCCCTATGGCGCACCGAGCAGACCGACAGACAATGCAACTTGTCCTTATCCGTCACGGAGAATCCGAGTGGAACAAACTCAACCTGTTCACCGGCTGGACCGATGTCGAGCTCACCGACACGGGCCGCGAAGAAGCCGCAGCAGGCGGTCGCGCCCTCAAAGAAGCCGGTTTCGACTTTGACGTCTGCTACACCTCGCGTCTCAAGCGCGCAATTCACACCCTCGATATCGTGCTCGGCCAAATGGATCGCGAGTGGCTGCCCGTCATCAAATCCTGGAAGCTCAACGAGCGCCACTACGGTGCGTTGCAGGGTCTCAACAAGGCCGATGCCGCCGCGGAGCACGGCGACGAACAGGTGCTCATCTGGCGCCGCTCCTTCGATATCTGCCCGCCGGCACTCGAGCCGGACGACGCGCGCGACCCCCACACCCAGGAGCAATACCGCGACATCGCGCCCGATCAGCTGCCCTATACCGAGTGCCTCAAGGACACGATCGCCCGCGCCTGGCCCTATTTCGAAGACGAGATTCGCCCCCAGATGCTCGCCGGCAAGCGCGTACTCATCGCCGCGCACGGCAACTCCCTGCGCTCACTCGTCATGAAGCTCGAGCACCTCACGCCCGAGGAGATCCTCAAGGTCAACATCCCCACCGGCGTGCCGCTCGTTTACACCTTCGACACCGATTTCAACGTCCTCGACAAGCGCTACATCGGCGACCCGGCGACCATCGCCGCCAAGATCGACGCCGTGGCCAATCAGGGCAAAGCACACAAGTAGCCCCAACCCAAAACCGACGCGTGGCGCCGCACGGCCCAGATGCGACGTCACGCCGCCCATACACAGGAGCGCACCATGCTCAACCATCTCAAACAACACTTTGGTTCCCGGCGCACCGGCGGTCACGGAGGCCTAGACATTGCGCGGCATATCGGCCCCGGGCTGCTCGTGACCGTCGGCTTTATCGACCCGGGCAATTGGGCCTCCAATATGGCCGCCGGCTCGCAGTTTGGCTACGCGCTGCTGTGGATCGTCACGCTGTCCACGATCATGCTCATCATGCTGCAACACAACGCGGCTCACTTGGGCATCGCCACGGGCATGTGTCTTGCCGAGGCCACGACGCGCCACCTGCCCCGCCTCGTCGGGCGTGCGATACTCGGCAGCGCGTATCTAGCCACGGTCGCCACCGCCATGGCCGAAGTCCTGGGCGGTGCGATCGCACTTCAAATGCTCTTTGGCCTGCCCGTACGTGCCGGCTGCATCATCGTGGCGGCGGCATCGATTGCCATGCTCATGACAAGCTCCTACAAACGCGCCGAACGCTGGATCATCGCCTTCGTGGGCGTGGTGGGACTTTCGTTTTTAGCCGAGCTTGCGCTGGTCAAGGTCGACTGGCCGCAAGCCGCCACAAGCTGGATTACACCCAGTATGCCCACCGGCTCAGTCGCGATTATCGTAAGTGTCCTAGGCGCGGTCGTTATGCCCCACAACCTCTTCCTGCACTCCGAGGTCATCCAATCCATGCACTTCGAAGGCCAAGGCGAGCAGGTTATCGAAGAACGCCTGCGCTACGAGCTCTTCGACACGCTCTTTTCGATGGGTGTGGGCTGGGCCATCAACTCGGCCATGGTCATCCTGGCCGCAACGACCTTCTTTGCGCACGGCATTGTCGTAGACGACCTCGCCGTCGCAGCGGCCACGCTCTCCCCCATTCTGGGCCCGGCAAGCTCGACCATCTTTGCGGTGGCACTGCTGTTTGCGGGCATATCGAGTAGCGTGACGGCGGGCATGGCGGCGGGCACCATCACCGCGGGCATATTCGACGAGGAATACGACATCCACGACCGACATTCCTCGATCGGAGTGGCGGCCTGTTTCGTCGGCGCAGTGGCGGCGTGCCTGGTCGTCCCGAATCCTTTTGAGGGTCTCATTTGGAGTCAGGCACTGTTGTCGCTTCAGCTGCCGATTACGGTCTTTGTGCTCATACGACTCACCAGCTCGCCCCGCGTCATGGGCAAATACGCCAACTCGCGCCCGCTCAACGCGTTGCTCGTAGGGATCGGTGTCATCGTGACGATTCTCGACATCGTGCTGCTAACGGGGATGTAATGGGATGGCGTGACTGTCCAGATATAACGTCTCAATCTGTAACAAGTGAGGCCGCTTGGAGCCCTTAGATGTTACAGATTGAGATTTTCTGAGAGATAGTTTCAGTTTGTCTCGATCTGTAACAAGTGGACCCAATTTCCTCGCCCAGATGTTACAGATCGAGATATTTCGTTGTGTTAGACCACTTTGGATAAGTGTCCTGCACGCAGTACACGCGACGGGGCCCCGGTTGCGACAATTCCATCATCAGGAGAGATGGAGGTTGCAATGGAAGACGTGCTCACCCAGCTGACGAGGCAGTTCCTCCCGCAGATGACGGCTGCCGAGAAGAGCAGGGTCCTGAGATCGCTCAAGGCGCTGATAGACGCGGAGCTTTTCGAACTCGCGGCAAGCGAGGGGGCGGAAGACGATCCCGACAGAGCCTGCCCCTGGTGCGGCTCCCCGCATTACGTGAAGAGGGGGCGAGACGGGCGCGGCCGTCAGCGGTTCCTCTGCCGAGGGTGCGCCAGGACCTTCACCGACGCCACCATGCGCATCTTCTCCACCACCAAGCTCGACAGGTCGGCCTGGATGAGGTTCGCGGAGTGCCACGTGGACATGCTCCCGCTGCGCGAGTCGGCGGAAAAGTGCGGCGTGTGCCTCAAGACGGCGTTCTTCATGCGCCACAGGCTGCTCGAGGCCATGGCCAAGCGCATGCCCGCCTTCCGCGTGGAGGCCGGCGGCGGGGCCGAGCTCGACGAGTGCTTCTTCAGGGAGAGCTTCAAGGGAAACCGCTCCAGGTCGGAGTCCGGCATGCCCAGGAAGCCCCGCACAAGGTCGCAGGGAACCGACGGGCACGAGAAGATATGCGTGCTCACCGGCATCAACGACGCCGGCGACATCTTCTACGAGATCGCGGGGAGGGGCGGCCTCGACGAGGCGGCAGCCAGGGAGCTGCTCGCCGACAAGCTCGCGGTCGGCGCGATAATCTCGACGGACCGTGCGCACGTGTACCGCCGCGTCCTGCCCGCCCTCGGCGTCGGCGCGCACATCGCCAGCAAGAGGGAGGAGCACGCCATCAACAGGGTGAACAGCCTCCACTCCCAGATGAGGCACTTCATCGGCAGGTTCCGGGGTGTCTCCACGAGACGCCTCGAGAACTACCTCGCCTGGTTCAAGTGGACATGGTGCTTCAAGGTCCGCAGGAGCGCGGACGAGCTCGCCGAGCTCATAGTGAGGCAGGCAGCCCGCGGCACGTACGAGAAGACCTGGCGCCAGTACAAGGTGACCCCCTATCCGTTCTACGAGTACTGGATCAAGCAGGCGAAATGGGACTCGCGTGCGCGGAGGGCCATATACGGCGTGGCGTGATGTCCAGGGCGGTCTGGCGCAGCGCATCTGCGGCAAGCGCTGAAGTCGTGCCCCGATGCAAATAGCAACAGCTAGCGATATTCTTCGGGAACGTCGAAACCGTACTCACGGCATAGGAGCATGACATCGTGGGCGTCGTGCTCGTCATGCTGATAGCCCAAGTGAAACAACAGCTGGCTTTCGGGGTCGATGCACGACACCTCCACCTCGCCG
This sequence comes from uncultured bacterium, assembly GCA_905214105.1. Taxonomy (GTDB): domain Bacteria; phylum Actinomycetota; class Coriobacteriia; order Coriobacteriales; family Coriobacteriaceae; genus Collinsella. Next base: position 466,397 of record CAJMKK010000001.1, on the reverse strand, counting down.
ATGCGCCCCCTCCCCGAAAAGACCTCCCCGGGAAAACGATCTCCCTGATACAGAATATCGCCATTCTCGGCGAAATCGAAGCAATGCAGGTCGACGATGCGCCCCGCCTCGTCTTGCCACACCGTGTGATCTTCGGTGGTGAAAGATGCAGCCACCTCGGAAAACCCCTCATCAGCAATTAGATCCACGAACCTTTGGTAATCCCCGCGCTGAACGAACAGGTCGATGTCGTTATGAGCCCTGGTCTCACGCCCGACAAGCGCATCGACGCCCCAGCCGCCATCAAGGTATACGCCAATGCCCGCACCTGCGGAAAGGCCGATTATCCAACACGCATCATCCTTGGTGACCATAGGAGCTCCTTCGCTTTCGCCTGCTATCTAAGCAAGAAAGATTATAGGAAAAGTCCCAGTATCCAAAGCGGTCTAACACAACGAGATATTTCTTCAGCCCCAACCTTTTGTCTCGATCTGTAACAAGTAGAGGGGGTTTACGTGCCTAAATGTTATAGATTGAGATTTTGAGAATGATGGTTTTGGTTTGTCTCGTTCTGTAACAGGAAGACCCGTTTTGAGCCGTTAGATGTTGCAGGTTAAGACAAAAGGTCGGCCGGACTCACAACAGACAGGATCGGCTATAGCAGCCGTGATCCCTTGGGGACGGAGGAAAAGGGCCCCGGCCGGGATATCCGACCGGGGCCCTTGGACAGAGCTATGTGTTGCTGCAAGTCGTGTGTCTACGAGCTACTCCTCGACGAGCTCAAACTGATCGGGACCGACGCCACACACCGGGCACACGTAATCCTCGGGCAGTTCGGGCGTGTCGACCTCTACCTCGTAACCGCAAACGGTGCACACGAACTTGTACGTCTTCTTTTCCTCGGCCATGATGTTCTCCTCTCGAACGTGGCTGCTGATGTACTTTGCTTAATTAGTATATATTCTTAATAATATAATGCAAGCAGTTTTACCGCATTTCTACCCTTGGTACGAAGACGCCTTGGGCGGCGTCTTGCCCTTCAGGACCTTATGGTAGTAATCGTAGGTGAGCGGCGTCTCGTCGCTCAGGCGCTCGGCATCCTCGACCTCGCCGATAAACAGTAGATGCGTGCCCACATCCACTGTGTCGATCAAACGGCAGCTAAACAAGGCTGCCGCATGCTCGGAAACATAGGGCATGCCCAGTGCGGTCTCGCGCGTCTCGTACTTGGCAAATTTGTCATAGTTGCTGCTGGTACGGAATCCAAAGTTACCAATGTAGGGCATATCGGCCGTCTGATCGATCACGGTCAGCGCAAAGGCCTTGGCAGACGAGATAACGCTAGACGTGACATTTTCCTTGTTCACGGCAACCGAAATGCGCGGCGGCGTGGACGTCACCTGCACCGCGGTGTTGATAATGCAGCCGGCGCGCGACCCATCTGCCGCGGCACTCACCACATACAGCCCGCACGGCATCGTAAAGAACGCAGTTTTATCCAAAACGACCACTCCCCTAACTCGGAATTGAGCCTTGCAGATGTATATACCCCCAATGAGACATATGTGTCAGAACGGTAAGAAAAATGAGACACACGCAGCTGCGGTGAAAAGTCCCTGTTTAAGCCTGGATACCCAACAAACAGGAACTATTCCACCGCAACTTGCGAGGAGCAGACCGGGAGTACGACAACAGTGATGGATGAACATCCCTGCCCGCCCGGATATCAACTCTTAGCGATTACGCTCCTTAAGCGCGCGATCGATTTCGCGCTGAACGTCACGTTTGGCCATGTCCTCGCGTTTGTCGTAGAGCTTTTTGCCACGACCCAGGCCCAACAGCAGCTTAACGCGACCATCGGTATTAAAGTAGAGCTCGAGCGGCACCAGTGCATAGCCGCGGTTGCGTAGTTTGCCGTCAAGAAAATCAATCTCCTTGCGATGCAGCAGCAGACGGCGCCGGCGATCGGGATCACGGTTCCACACGCCACCGTGACTATAGGGATGGATGTGCAAACCCACCAGCCAGCACTCGCCGCCGCGAATCAGCGCAAAAGTATCGGTAATCTGACAGGCGCGCTCGCGAATCGACTTGACCTCGGTACCGCTCAACTCAATGCCGCATTCGAACGTCTCGTCGATAAAGTATTCGTGATGCGCCGAACGATTCTTGGAGATGAGCTTGCGCTCGCGCTTACTGGGCATCGCCGGCCTCCTCGGCGTCATCGGCTTTCCCGCTCGCGGCCTCGCGTTTGGCCTTGCGCTCGGCGTTGAGCTCGGCATCGCTTTCGCGCACCAGCTTAATGATCGCCGCACATGCCTCCTCGCCCACCAGGTCGCGGGCACGGACCGTCAGGCGCGTAGCCTCCTGCTTGTCACCGTCGCTCGCAGCGTCGGTCGCACACATAATCAGACAAATGGCAATCTCGGCCGAAGGCGAGGTCGGTACGCCCTGCAACGCCAGCTCGCCCATCACATGCTCATCACTCTCGTCGGCGGCATCCGGATAGGTGGTATGGATCTTGCTGAGCAAGCGCGTCGTATGTGAATCGCCAGGGGCCAAGCGCAGCGCCAGACGTGCGCAACCCACGGCCGCCGAGACGTTCTCGGTCTCGGGCTCCAAAAAGTACTGGCCCAAGTTGGCGTAGGCGCGGGCGGCGCACCTGCCGTCACTCGCACGCTCCAGCACCGAAAACGAAAGCGAAGCCCATTCCTGCTTGTCCTCGAGCGCACGGAACAGCTCGGCCAGATCCAGTCGGTAGTTGCAGTTCATGGGGTCCCAGCGCACGGCCTGCATCAAGGCATTGCGGGCGCTCACATAATCCTGCTGACGGATGTAGGCAAACGCCATGTCGGAGTACAGGCGATCAAAGGGCACCTCGACCTGCACCAGCTCGCGTGGATCCTTTTCCACGCGGCGGTAGGCCAGGCGCTCAAACTTGCTATCGAAGCTAAAGTACTGGCGGTTCTCCTCCGTTTTGCACTCGGCATCGATATACTCCTCGGCGAGCTCCACCAAACGCTCCAGCAGCGGCGTCGCCGTGGCCAGGTCTCCCTGCGCCAGATAATTCTCGGCATACGTAATGTCTTGTAGGCTGACGGGCAGGTCCATGGCAACTCCTCGGTCCAGGCGAAACGCGGCTCATTCCACACATGCGGTGTATACACAAAACCCGGGTCTCTTGCGAGGCCCGGGCATTCAATTTGTGGTAGCCCGTACCAGATTCGAACTGGTGATCTCCGCCTTGAGAGGGCGGCGTCCTAAACCGCTAGACGAACGGGCCATATGTAGCAAATGCAATGGCTGGGATGGAGGGAGTCGAACCCCCATTGACGGAACCAGAATCCGCTGTCCTGCCATTAGACGACATCCCAATGACTGCATCGCTGCGCTCGGCTGTGCCTTTGCGCAAGAAAGAAATATACGGGAAGTCTCGCCGTGACGCAAGCCCCAATTTTGACTTTTTTGAAATTCAGTCAAATACGGCCGACACGTGAAGGACCTGTGAAGCGCCAGCGACACGTGAAGGACCTGTGAAGCGCCAGCGACACGTGAAGGACCTGTGAAGCGCCAGCGACACGTACGGCGCCAAAGCCCGTAAAACATCCCGCATCTACCGCTGGTAGATTACAACAATGCAGCACTCACGGCTGATGGCACAATCGAACCGTCATCATTGCACGGATATCGAGGCGCCATGGACGAAGAGCTTGATTACCTATGGGAGACCCTGGGCCTCGAGATCACTGCTGACCTTTGGCCCGAACGGGACAAAATCCATCCCACTCTGCGCCCCGCCATCACGGTGATGCAGGCAAAATACCGCCGTGCATCCTTTTTGATCATGCGGATGTCATGGCACGCGGGACTCCCCGACCTTAAGCGAATCCAGGCAAGCCTCGTCGAGCTGTCCGGTATGCCGACCGTCATATCCGAGGCGCACCTGGAGCAGCGCCAGCGCGAGCGACTGCAACAGCAGCGGATCCCCTTTATCTGCCCCGGCGTTCAGGCATATCTGCCCTTTATGGACGAGGAGTACTGGAGCGGCAAGCCCAACAAGCACGTAAAGGTCTACGATCCGCACGAATGGGCGCAGTTGGAGGAATGACTGGGGCAAGCCTGCCGGCGGAAAGTGCGTCCCAGATTTCAAGCTCAAACTGGTCCCCACTTTCCCATCGAGCCCTCAACCGGAAACCGTATCCCGTAATCGAAGCTCAAAACGGGTCGCACTTTCCGCAGCCGCTACAGCAACGCCTCGGCCCAGGCCGCTTCCCTAAAGCCGGGGATCGCAAAGTCGTCGCCCACCAGCAGCGGGCGCTTAACCAGCATGCCGTCAGTCGCCAGCAGCTCATAGCATTCCTGGTCCGTCATACCCGCATCCAGGCGCGCCTTCAGGCCCAGCTCTCGATATTTCATGCCCGACGAGTTAAAGAAGCGTCGCACCGGCAGCCCCGAACGAGCAATCCAAGTCGCAAGTTCATCGGCCGCGGGATTGTCCGTAACGATATCGCGGTCGATATACTCAACCCCATGTTCATCCAGCCATGCCTTGGCCTTTTTACAGGTCGAGCACTTGGGATATTCAACAAACAGTACGGTCATGGGAATCCTCCGAATATAGATCGGCCAACGCAGGTACACACCATACGAGGCGCCTTCGCATGATGGGGCAATTGTAGCCCACGGGCCACACGCTAAACGAACCGTACCCCAAATCCGCGTTTGATGAACGGCAGCAGCTCCATTGCCTCGGACGTGATATGGCCCGCAACGTTCATGCGCTCGTCGCCGGGAAGATCGACCCGCGAAATCTCAAGCTCGCCTTCGTAGCGCCCATAGCCGCTATTGCTCACAGCGATCGACCCCGCCTTTCGCGGCCGGCCGGCACCGGTATCCGCCGGCACGGAATCTGGCTTAAGCGTCGTGCGCGACTCCTGAGACCTAAAGATGAGGGTGCTCGAATCGGGCCGGTCATGATGAATCTGCCCACGTACATAGGCATAGCCGGACTCAAGCTCGCATTGCAAATCCACGTATCCGGCAGAAACTTGAGCAAACTGTGCCCAACCCGCATCGGAAAGATCGGGGTCGCCGACCAAAACAATGTCGCAATCGGCGCCATGTGCGAGCTCAAGCATGTTGAGGGCAACCTTTGACGCGCGACCGCGCTGCGCCTCAACCGTCGGCAGTCCCTCGAACACCGGCCCGCGAACGTTGGCATCGCCCGGCACAAAAGCCATGATTTCGAAGCCGAGCGCCGCAAGACGAAGATTCGTCCGAGCAACATCTTCAAGAGCTAAACCGGTATAAGGCTTGGGATAAAAATTGTGGCAGGCGGCAAAACGAGTCACATCGGCACCGGCTTCTCGCCACGATGCGATTTCATCAGAACTCACTGTCGATGCATTGACCACAATGCGAAATACACCGGACAGCTCCGCGACCCGCTGGGCACTAAAGCCATAGTCCAAACGAAGGTATTCCAGTCCCAAATCGCGCAAGTCCTCGATGCGCTCAAGCCCGAGCAAATCGCACGTTCGCGGCCCCACATCGGCAATGAGCGCAATACCGCGAGCGGAAAGCAGCGACAGCGCCTGGCGAACCTTATCGGCATACGCCGCTCCCCCATCCTCGGGAATATGCAGCGAGGTAAACGCATAGCGCGCACCCGCCGCGGCACCACGCTCAATTGTCCGCTCAATATCCTGCAGAGGGCTGGAAAGATAAATCGAAATACCCGTTTTCACGCTTCAACGCTCCTTTAAAAAAGGCCGGCGGAGCAGTTAGCCCCGCCGGCACAACCATAGCATCAAGAGATCTGCGGCACGTCAAGACGTTCGAATGACATAGCGCGCAGTATCAGGCTACTCGCCAAAAAACTCGTTGATCTTCTGCTCGTCCACGCCAAAGAACCACGTCAGGACAAAGCCGGCGACATAGGCAAGCAGCATAGCGGCAACGTAGCCGAGCTGCTGACCAGGAACGACGATCAACAGGCCAAACAGACCGGAAACACCCTGGGAAACCGTGCCGATGTGAAGCAGCGCTGCAAGCGCGCCGCCAAATCCGGCACCCAGGCAGGCCGTCACAAACGGACGAACGAGCGGCAGCGTAACGGCATACATCAGAGGCTCGCCCACGCCCAGGATGCCAACGGGGATGGACTCGGCGACATACTTCTTGAGCTTGGCGTTCTTGGTCTTAAAGTACAGCGCCAAACCGGCACCGACCTGGCCGCCGCCAGCCATCATAAGGATGGGCAGCAGGTAATTGATGCCCTTGGTAGCGCCGTCGGGATCGTTGAGCATAGCGTGGATCGGCGTGAGCGCCTGATGCAGGCCGACGGACACCAGCGGCAAGAAGCCTGCCGACAGGATATAGCCGCCCAGGACGCCCAGCTTCTCGAAGATAAAGGTGAGGACGCTAAAGATCGCGGCCGTCAGCCAAGCGCCAACCGGCTGGATGACAAGCATCAGAGCAAAGGCGCCGATGATGAGCACCAGCAGCGGGGACAGGAACGTATCGAGCGCGTTGGGCATGACCTTGCGAATCTGACGCTCCATCCAGGCGAAAAACGCACCAGCGATGAGAGCCGCGATCATACCGCCCGCTGCGGGGTTGTACTGCGCATTGGTGAGCGGCAGCAGAATGGCAGTGGCAGGATCAGCAGCGCCAGGCGCAAGCAGGGGCATGGCGCTGTTGGCGATGCACATCATGCCGGCGATACCGCCCAGTGCAGCGGAGCCACCAAACTCGCGCGCTGCGTTATAGCCCACCAAAATGGGCAGATAGGCGAAGAGGGCCCAACCCATGGAGCGAATGCCCTGATACCACCACTCGCCCGCAAGCGCACCCGCCGTCGAGACATTGATGACGTTGCAGATACCGTTAATGAGGCCAGCCGCAATGATGCCGGGAAGCAGGGCGACGAAGACATTGGAAATCTTCTTGAGGAAAGCCTGAACCGGCTTGGACTCGTACTTGGCCTTCTGCGCGGCCTTGTTTGTGGCCGCAGCGTCAACCACGCTCTCGTCAGCAACGCCTTTCGCAAGGCCGGTGAGCTTGGAGAACTCCTCAAGCACCTTATTCACCTTGCCCGGACCCAGCACGACCTGCATCGTGTCGTCCTCGACCAGGCCCATCACGCCGTCGAGTGCCTTAATACCCTCCGTGTCGACGTTGCCCGTGTCTTTGACAGTCACGCGCAGGCGCGTCATGCACGCCGCGTTTGCGAGCACGTTATCTTTACCGCCCAAAAGGTCCAACAGCTTTTGGGCCAGCTCTTTGTTCGTCATAACTCCTCCTTGTGTTGGGTATCTCGTCTGGATGTCATATCAGCTCACGCCGCGCACCTATTGGGCGTCGGCATTGCTCTTCTCATGGCCACTCACCGCAGCACGGACATGGCCTCGCGCCCGCTCAAGAGCCACCGCAGCCTGCTCGGCATCGCAGTCCAGCAGTACCGAGACAATAGCGGTTTTTACGTGGCCGCCGGCATCTGCAAGCGCCTGAACAGCGCGCTCGCGCGTGCATCCGGTCGCCTCCATCACGATGTTCTGGCCGCGCACCACCAACTTCTCGTTCGTCTGCTGCACATCGACCATCAGGTTTTGGTATACCTTGCCGATCTTGACCATGGCACCGGTCGAAATCATGTTGAGAATGAGCTTTTGAACCGTTCCCGCCTTGAGCCTCGTTGAGCCGGTCAGCACCTCGGGACCGGGCACGGGCTCAATGGCAAGATCTGCGCTCTCCCCGATCTTCGACCCTTGGTTGCAGGCAATTGCAATGGTCTTGCACCCAGTTGCCTTGGCGTACGCAAGGCCGCCCACCACATAAGGAGTACGGCCGCTTGCCGCCAGGCCAACGACAAGATCCTTGTCCGAGAGTCCACGCTCTCGCAGGTCGTTCGCGCCAAGCTCCTCGCTGTCTTCGGCACCTTCGACAGCCTTGATAAACGCCGTCTCGCCTCCGGCAATGAGCCCGACAATCAGATCGGGTGACACGCCAAACGTGGGCGGACACTCCGAAGCGTCGAGTACGCCCAGACGACCGCTGGTGCCTGCGCCCATGTAAAAGACGCGCCCGCCGCGCTCGAGTGCCTCAGCAGCCCAGTCGATTGCTGTGGCAACCTGGGGCAACACTTTCGTGACCGACTGGACGGCACGAAGATCCTCATCGTTCATCGTCGTGACGATTTGCAGCGATGTCATCGTATCGAGGTCCATTGAACTTTGATTACGCTGTTCGGTCGTGAATTTTGTTAAATCGAGCATTTCATTCACCTCATCTTTCCTGTTTCTCGATGTAGTTTTGCTTAATGACATGCGTCGCCCGTTCGTAGTCGCTGGCAACGTAAGCAGCGTACAGGGCATCGACAACCATTAGCTGGGCCATACGCGAAGCCATGGCACCGCTGCGGACCAAGGGTTCACTCGCAGCGACGCCGAGCACGGCATCGGCCATGGTGGCAAGCTTGGATGATCCATCTACTTTGGTCACGGCCACAACGGGACAGTTGTGACGTTGAGCCTCGGCGGTGCAGTCCAGCACCTCTTGCGTCAAGCCCGAGTAGCTAAAGGCAATTGCCATATCGCCCTCATGCATGTTCTTGGCACACAAGAGTTGATCATGCCAGTCGTCGTACAGATGGCACTCTTTGTCGACACGCATGAGCTTTTGCGCCAGATCGTGCGCGACCAAACGAGAGGCACCGATACCGAACAGATTGACCGCGCGTGCCCGCTTAAGACGGGCCGCGCATCGCTCCAAGACGGTGTAATCGAGCGTTCGCGCCGTCGCCTCGATCGTGCGCACGTTGCTTTTCATCACCTTCCCCACGATACGTTCGACGCTGTCATCCATGGAGATGTCCTCGAGGGCTACGTCTTTCTTGTCGCCCAAGAGTGCCAGCTCGGCAATCAGTTCGCGCTGGAACTCCTTGTAGCCCGCAAAACCCAAACGCTTGCAAAAGCGCAAAATGCTCGAGGGCGAGGAGAACGTGACATCGGCAAGACCGCGGACGGACAGCCCGACCACCTCGTGCGGATGAGCGCTTACATATGCGATGACATTGCGTTCCGCCGGGCTCGCGCTGAGCTCACGCTCGCGAAGCCGCAAAAGCAATCCGTTTGCCATCTCAAACACCTCCGTTGAGAAGAATTAAAGACCAACGAACGATTCGTACCGGATACAAACAGCTTTTGCGGTACATTGTGCCGCATCGTGGCGCACAAAGGGCGAGCGTTCTACCGCTCGCCCCTCAAATCCGACCGCTCGGAAATACGCGCGACACAAAATAATTCAACAAGGCCGCATTATCAGAAACGGGTTTGTTACCGACTAGCGCCTCGCATGGGCGCCAATCGGACGTGCCGCAAACCCCTACCCCGCCTCGCGCATCCAGCGATCGAACGTCCCCACGCACACGCCCAGGCACTTTGCTGCCTGGCTGCGGGTAATATTGCCCGCCTCATAGCTATCGCGTACCAGATCAAACTGAGGAGGGCACGGCTTGCGAGGTCGACCGAAACGGACCCCTCGCGCCCGCGCCGCTGCAATTCCCTCCGCTTGGCGCCGATGGATATTCTCGCGCTCCACCTGCGCCACGTAGCTCAGCAGTTGCAGCACAATATCGGCAATCAGGGTGTTGGTCACATCCGGCGCGCCGCTGGCCCTGGCGCGCGTGTCAAGCAATGGCATGTCCAACACCACAATGGCAACCCCGAGCTCCTTGGTAATGCGTCGCCATTCCTCAAGAATCTCGGAGTAATTACGACCAAGTCGGTCGATAGAAAGCACCACCAGCACGTCCCCGTCTCCCAGGACGTGCAGCAGATCGCGATACCGCGGGCGATCGAAGTCCTTGCCGCTCGCATGGTCGGCATAAATATTCGCCGAGCCCACGCCATAGGCGCCCAGCGCATCCAGCTGCCGATTAAGGTTCTGATCGCGCGAACTCACCCGCGCATAACCGTACACCGTCGCCATCTCATCCCCGCTTTCTTGTAAACCTGCCAAAAAGGGACAGGTTTATTTTGGTAGGTTTTACCTCTCAAATAGCAGGTAAGCGGGCGGCCGAGCAGACGGCAAGGTAGCCACGATTCAAATGCGAAGGGCGGTCCCGAAAGGCCGCCCTCCGCTCCCCCAACATGAGTCGGGATTTGGCTAATGGATAAGCTTAAAGTCCAAGTGCCCACGCGTGGTATTGACGCGCGAGACCTCGATGATCACGCGCTGCCCCAGCTCGTAACGAGTCCCCGTGTCGGCGCCCGTCAGCGTAAGCGCATCCTCGTCGAACTCGAACCACTCGTTGCCCAGGCTCTTGATCGAAACCAAGCCTTCGACCTGCGTTAGGTCCAAGCGCACAAAGAGACCCATGCTGCTAACCCACGAGACGGTTCCGGCATAACGCTCGCCCAGACGGTCCTCATAGTACTGGGCAATCTTGATCTTTTGTGTCGCATGGCTGGCGGCATCTGCCGCGCGCTCGGCATCGCTGCATGCGCGGCAGATCTGCGGCAGAATGCGCGGCAGCGACTCGCGCCCCTTGCCGATCAGCCGCGGCGTACGGACCAAGGCGTCCTTGCCGCCGAGCTGCTCATAGGCCAACTGCAGCTTGAGTACGCGGTGCACCACCAAATCGGGGTAGCGACGGATGGGACTCGTAAAGTGACAGTAGCACGGCGCGGCGAGCGCAAAGTGGCCCTCGTTGCGCGGCTTGTACAGCGCGCGCTGCATGCTGCGCAGAAGCAGCGTGTTGACGAGCGGTGCGTTGGCCGTACCGGCGGCAGCATCGACTGCAGCCTGCAGCTCATCGGGACTCCCCAGGGCAATACCGGCAGCACGGCGATCGTCGATGATGCCTAGCTGCGCCAGCGCAACGGCGGCACCGTGCAGGCTATCGGGACTCGGATCCTCATGCACGCGATAGCAGGCCTCGATATCACGGTCTGCCAGCCACTCTGCAACGCACTCGTTGGCGAGCAGCATGGCTTCCTCGATAAGCGACGTGGCACACGAACGCTCGCGCGCCACAATCTGCACGGGTACTCCGTCCTCATCCAATAGAGCGCGAATCTCGGCCGTATCAAAATCGACTGAGCCGCGAGCACGACGAATACGACGGCGAAGTTCGGCGAGTTCGTTGGCGGCGACAAGGAAGTCGCCGAGGTCGATGTTGTAGCCGCGGGCGGTCTCCTCGCACGCAAGACCGCGCTCAAGCGCTTCCTCGCGCGAGGTCTCAGCAGCCGCAACATCCTCGGCCGCACCCTCCAGCACCGAATACTCAACCGCGCCGGCACGCACCAGCAGAGCCTCGGCGCCGTCATAGTCCATACGCACACGCGAGCGAATCACGCTGGGGTACGGATCGTAATGCCGCACGCGACCCTGCTCATCGAGCTCGATATCGACGGTAAACGCAAGACGGTCCTCGTCAGGGCGAAGCGAGCACAGGTCACAGGACAGTCGCTCGGGCAGCATGGGGAGCACACGATCGGCCAGATACACCGATGTCGTGCGATGGCGAGCCTCAAGATCGATATGCCCGTCCCAAGCCACATAGTGTGAAACGTCGGCGATATGCACGCCCAGCTTGTAGCCACCCTCGGGCGTACGCTCCAGCGAAATGGCATCGTCAAAGTCGCGCGCGTCGACCGGGTCGATCGTGATGACAAAGCGGTCGCGCAGATCGCGGCGGAGCGGGTCCTTAAGCGCCGCGGACACATCGAGCGAAAGCCCCTCGGCCTCGTCTAGCGCGGCCTCGGGATAGCTATCGGTATAGCCGTAACGCGCCATCACATATTGAACGCCCAAATCGGGCGCGTCATCTCCGCCAATGCGGCGTTCGATCGTCACAGTGCCCGATTCCAGGCGCGTCGGGTAGGTCAAAATGCGCGCGACAACAGCATCACCCGGGTGGACACCCAGACGATCCGCCGAGGTATCCTCGGGCAAAATGAAGAAGTCGGCCTTCAGGCGCGAATCGAGCGGCTCAATCACACCGAGCGGACCGGCGGTCTGGTACGTGCCCACCACGCTTATAGCTGCGCGCTCAATCACGCCCTCGATCACGGCGCGACGCTCGCCATGCGGGCTGTTCTTAATGCTCACGGCAACGGTATCGCCGTCCATGATCTCGCGCTTACCGCGGCCCATGACCTTGTAGTCGCCATTCTCGGTTATGACATAGGCACTGTGCTCATGGAGCTGCACGCGTCCGGTCAGGCTCGGACGGCGCTCGCTGCGCACCGGCCCGCGCTTATTGCGAGCTCCACGCTTATGCTTATTATTGCGCCCCATGGCGCCTCCTAACTATCGATGGTCGTTTACACCCCAAGAGTCTACCCAAATGGTCCTTAGGGGACAAAAAACGGGCCGCCCCATAAGAGACGACCCGTTGGAAGGGATGAATTCCAGGCGTGCCTACACGCGTAGGTAGCGGCGCATGGCGATGGCAGAACCAAAGAGACCGATAATCACGCCGACCAGAATCAGCGCAGCATAGGTCACCAGGTAGTACTGCATCGGCAGGGCAAACGACATCCAGCCGATGCTCTCCTGCAGACGCGGAATCATCAGATTACGCAGCAGCTCCAGAACGCCGATGGAAAGCAGCGAGCCCAAAATGGCCTGCAGTACGCCCTCGGTGATAAACGGGCCACGAATGAAGCCGTTGCTGGCGCCGACCAGACGCATAATCGCAATCTCACGACGACGCGCCGTGATGGACAGGCGAATCGTGTTGTTGATGAAGATGAATGCGATAAAGGTCAGAAGGCCAACGAGCACCACGGCGGCGATGCGGATGTAGTTGGTCACCTGGAACAGGCGGCTCACTTCCTCCTGGCCGTACAGCACGCTCGCGTTGACGTCGCCGTCGTCCGCGATCTTCTGAAAATCGGCGTTCTTCTTGAGCTTCTTGGCCGTGCTCTCGACCTTGGACGGATCGTCCATCTCAATTGCAAACGAAGCTGGCAGCGGGTTCTGGCCATCGAGCGCGCTCATGGTGGCGTCGGCGTTGCCCGACATCTTGCTCGTATACTCGGCCAGCGCGTCGTCCTTGTCCTTATAGGTAACGGACTTGACGTTATTCCACGTCTTAAGCTCGGCCTCAAAAGCCTGGACATCGGCCTGATCGGCGTCATCGCTAATGAACGCGTTGATGACAACCTGATCCTCGACGGTGCCGATCACGGAGTTCAGCATCGCGGAGCCCATGATAAACAGGCCGATGATAAACAGCGAAAGGAAGATCGTGATGACGGCGCCGAGCGAGGTAGTCCAGTTACGGAAGAAGTGGCTGATTGCCTCTTTGAAGGAGTAGCCCACGTTAGTTGGTGCCATAGTTGCCGTAACCTCCCCTCTCCTGGTCGCGGATAACGTGGCCGCCCTCGAGGGCGATCACGCGACGGTGCATGCTATCGACCATCTCGCGGTCGTGCGTGGCGACGATCACGGTGGTGCCGGTGCGGTTAATACGCTCGAGCAGCTTCATGATGCCCAGCGAGATCGCCGGGTCGAGGTTACCCGTGGGCTCGTCGCAGATCAGCAGCGGCGGACGGTTGACCATAGCGCGGGCGACGGCAACGCGCTGCTGCTCGCCACCGGAAAGCTGGTCGGGCAGCGAGTCCATCTGATCGGCAAGACCGACCAGACGCAGCACCTCGGGCACCTGACTGCGAATGACGCCCTTGGGCTTGCCGATGCACTGCAGGGCAAACGCCACGTTTTCGTAGGCGGTCTTTTGCGGCAGAAGCTTAAAGTCCTGGAACACGGCGCCAATCTGGCGGCGCAGGAACGGAACCTTACGGTTCTTGATCTTCATGAGGTCCTGACCGGCAACCAGGATGCGGCCGCTCGTCGGCTTGACGTCGCGGTTGAGCGTCGACAGTAGCGTGGTCTTACCCGAGCCGGAGTGACCGACCAGGAAGACGAACTCGCCCGGATAGATCTCGATGTTGATGTCGTCGAGTGCAGGCTTGTTGGGCTGTGCCGGATAGATCTTGGTGACATGCTCCATAAGGATGACGGGCTCGACACCGGCCTGCTTGGCCATCTTCTTGCGGCTGGCCTGCGGATCGATAGGCGCAAACACCGACGTGAAATCGGGGTTGTTGAGCGCGTTATCGAGGCTTGCGACCTCGGCGGCCTGATCGCTCTCGACCACCGGGGCAGCAGGCTGCGTGGGGTCGGGAATAGCGGCAAAGAGACCGGACTGCGCAGGCTGAGGAGCCGGCGTCGCAGGGGCCAAGGGGTCGGGAATGCCGGCCATGGTAGGCTGCGGCGTGGCGGCACCAGCCTGAGGCTGCTCCACGCGAGCGGTCACGGCCTGAACGGGCTCAAAACCCGCCGTGCCGGAAAGCGCGACATCGCTGGTTGGATTGTAGGCAAAGGGATCGGATGCCGGCTGTGCCTGATCTGCCGGCTGAGCGGGGGCCTGAGCAACAGGCTGGCCCTCTGAATCCGGAGTGGCGAAACGACTGCCCTGGACGCCTGTCTGCGTCTTGGGGGCATCATCGCCCGCACCGGAGGTACGGAAGTGGTTACCCACTGGTGCTCCTTATCGTCGTGCGTTTAAACTACATGAGCGCTTAGTATTTTAGCAGCATTAGCTTTACTGCACATAAGAAGCATGGCGGGGTTTGGTCCCACCGGCCGCGCACAGGGTTACCTCCCAAATCGTCCTCGGACATGTCGGCGCCCCCGCTGCGCGCTTCGCGCTGCGGGGGCGCCTCCGTCCTGCGGAAAGATTTGGGAGGTAACCCTGTGCGCGGCCTGCGGCTACTATGGGGTCGCCGCGTGATCTTGGGGTGCTGCACATACAAAGTTGGGAGGGCTGAATTGCACGTTGCCGTACTGGGCCCTTTTCCCGAAGAAGGCCTTGCTTGATGCGGCACTGATTTTGCTGAAATATAAAAACAGGGGCGTCCTCTTTTTGAGGGCGTCCCTGTCTACGTCTATTTGCTATTGGCTTGTGGCCGATTTGAGCGGTGGTTGCTCTATGCCAAGAACTCCTTGGTGGTCGCCACGATGTTGGCGGCGTCCAGGCCGTACTTGTGCAGGAGCTCGGCGCCCGGGCCGGACTCGCCGAAGGTGTCGTTGACGCCAATCTTCTTGAGCGGCGTCGGGCACTGCTCGCACAGGACGTCGGCAACGGCGCTGCCCAGGCCACCGATCACGGAGTGCTCCTCGACGGTCACGACGTGGCCGGTCTTGGTGGCGCTCTTGACGATCAGGTCGGTATCGATGGGCTTGATGGTGTGCATGTTGATGACCTCGGCGTCGATGCCCTCGGCAGCGAGCTGCTCGGCGGCCTCGAGAGCCTCGCCGACCATCAGGCCGCAGGCGATGATGGTGACGTCGGTGCCCTCGCGCATGACGATGCCCTTGCCCACCTCGAACTTGTAGGTCTCGGGGTCGTTAATGACCGGCGAGGCCAGACGGGCAAAGCGCATGTACACGGGGCCGTCGCACTCGTAGGCGGCGCGCGTCACGGCGCGGGCCTCGACGTCGTCGGCCGGAACGATCACGGTCATGCCGGGGATGACGCGCATGAGGGCGATATCCTCGCAGCACTGATGCGTGGCGCCGTCCTCGCCCACCGAGATACCGGCGTGCGTGGCGCCAATCTTAACGTTGAGGTGCGGGTAGCCGATGGAGTTGCGGACCTGCTCAAAGGCGCGGCCGGCAGCGAACATGGCAAAGGTGCTCGCGAAGGCAACGCGACCGGTGGTTGCGATACCGGCGGCAACACCCATCAGGTTGCTCTCGGCAATGCCCACATCGAAGAAGCGGTCGGGGCAGGCGGCCTTAAACTTGCCGGTCTGCGTGGCAGCAGCCAGGTCGGCGTCGAGGACCACAAAGTCATCGTGCTCGTTGGCGAGCTCGACGAGGGCCTCGCCGTAGCTTACACGCGTGGCGATTTTCTTGACGTCTGCCATCCTAGAGCTCCTCTCCGGCGGCCGTGAGCTCTGCCATGGCCTGCTCAAACTGTTCATCGTTGGGGGCCTTACCGTGCCAACCCACCTGGTTCTCCATAAAGGAGACGCCCTTGCCCTTCAGGGTCTCGGCGATAATGGCGGTCGGCTGACCCTTGGTGGCGCGAGCCTCGGCAAAGGCAGCGCGGATCTGGTCGAAGTCGTTGCCGTCGGCGAGCTCCACCACGTGGAACTTAAAGGCGCGGAACTTGTCGGCGAGCGGCATGGGGTCGTTGACCTCCTCAACGGGGCCGTCGATCTGCAGGCCGTTGTGGTCGACGATCACGCAGAGGTTATCGAGCTGCTGGTTGCCGGCAAACATGGCGGCCTCCCAGACCTGGCCCTCCTCGCTCTCGCCATCGCCCAGCAGGGCGTACGTGCGGTAAGTATCGCCCCAGTGCTTGGCGGCAACCGCCATGCCCACGGCGGCGGAGATGCCCTGGCCCAGCGAGCCGGTGGACATATCGACGCCCGGGGTGTCGTTCATGTTGGGATGGCCCTGCAGGTGGCTGCCGATATGGCGCAGCGTCTCGAGGTCCTCCTTGGGGAAGAACCCACGCTCGGCGAGCACGGCGTACAGACCCGGAGCACAGTGGCCCTTGGAGAGCACAAAGCGATCGCGGTCGGCCTTGCGGGGATCGGCCGGGTCGACGTTCATTTCCTCAAAGTACAGATAGGTCATGATGTCGGCAGCGCCGAGCGAACCGCCCGGATGGCCGGACTTGGCAGCGTGCACGCCGGTGACGATGCCCTTCCTTACCTCGTTGGCAACCTTTTTGAGCTCTTCGTCGCTCATTGTGCCTTCCTTTCATCCTCATTAGACAAAATGCGCACGGCACCGAAGGTAATCCCAACACAGCCGCAATGCACGTACGTCATTCATTATGCTGGAAACTGATGGCTTTACCAGAGTTTTTATCATTATTTGAATAATTTAGCAGGCAGAACCGCTGATGAAACGGTTTATCAATGTGAACGTCTTTTGGATGGCACGTGGTCGCCCCTACGCGCTAATGTCCTTGAATCCCTCGCCGAAGGCTTCCGTAACGTCAGCGACCGTCACAATGGCGTGAGGATCGCGCTCGCGCACGATCGTCTTAAGGGTATTGAGCTCTCGACGGCTCACGATGACCATAATCACCGGCTTCTCGGCACCCGAATACATGCCAGTCGCCTTAAACTTGGTACAACCACGACCCAGGCCATACATGATATCGGCAGCGATATCAGGGAACTTGTCCGAGATGATGAGTACCATACGGCGCTTGTTGCCACCATCGACCACGGCATCGATCACGTAGCCGCTAATGACCATCGAAAGGCCTGCATATAGCGCGTTTTCGATTGAAAAGACCGGAGCCGACAGCGCGCACACGGCAACATCGATTGCCATGACGGTCGAACCCACCGGCAGCGAGGTCTTACGCGAGATGATTTGGCCAATCGTGTCCGAGCCGCCGGTGTTGGCGCCGGCGCGCAACACCATGCCGTAACCGATGCCCGTGATAATGCCGCCCCACATAGCGGGAAGCATCAGGTCTGCATGTGCCAGAGGCGCTACAAACGGGGCGAACAGATCGGTAAAGAAGCCCAGCAGCACAAAGCCCGTCGCGGTCTGCACCACGTAGAACATGCCGCCCTCGCGCATAACGACCAGCAGCAGCAAGGCATTCATCACGATGGTCTGGATACCGACGGGAAGCGACACGCCTCGCGCCGCGCCGACTGCCTGGATAATAGTCGCAAGGCCCGTAACGCCACCGGCGGCAAGACCATTGGGAATCAAAAACAGGTCGGTCGCGATGGCGGCCAAGGCACACCCCAACATGATCTGGGGCAGATCGTGAAAGAAGTTCATCGAAAGAATGCGCTTGATGTCCAGACGATATGCCATGCTGCCTCCCTCAAAAAAGCGCACCCCATCGGATGCGCTTTGAACTTCTTCTTGTATTCGATTCTACCGATTCGCCGGACAAAAACCACCCCTGCGCAGGGTTTGCTCTGGATACAAAACCACCCTGCTGGGAGGGTTTTAATCCATTTCCACATAAACCGGGCGGTTTATGCAGATGGGGTCTCCGCATCGGCGTTGCCGGTAGCCCAACGGTGATAGCCAATCACAAACGGATCCAGATCGCCATCGTCGAGAACGGCCTCGACATTGCTGGTCTCCACGCCCGTGCGTAGGTCCTTAACCATCTGGTACGGGTAGAGCACGTAGCTGCGAATCTGGTTGCCAAAACCAATCGTGGTCTTGGGTCCGCGGATCTCATCGAGCGCCTCGGCACGCTTCTCAAGCTCAATCTCGTACAGGCGAGCCTTGAGGATCTGCATGCACGCGGCCTTGTTCTGGATCTGGCTGCGCTCGTTTTGGCAGGTGACCACAATGCCGCTGGGGAAATGCGTCACGCGCACGGCGGAGTCGGTGGTGTTAACGCCCTGGCCGCCCGGGCCGCTCGCGTGGTACACGTCCACGCGGATGTCATCGGGACTGATCTCGATGTCGATATCATCGGGTAGCACGGGGATGACCTCGACGCCGGCAAACGTGGTCTGGCGGCGCTTCTTGTCGTCGGTGGGGCTAATGCGAACCAAGCGGTGGACGCCGGCCTCGGCGCGCAGCATGCCAAATGCGTCCTTGCCCTCGACAGTAAAGGTCGCGCGGTCGATGCCGATGACCTCGGCTGCGGGACAGTCGTTGATGGTGACCTTCCAGCCGCGACGCTGGCAGTACTTCATGTACATCTTAAAGAGCATGAAGGTCCAGTCCTGGGCCTCCAGACCACCCTGTCCGGGCTTGATGGTCACAATGGCATCGCCGTGATCGAACTCACCGGTAAACCAGCTCGAAAGCTCAAGCTCATCGATGGCACGGGCCAGGCGCTCAGCCGTGGCTGTAGCCTCCTCGCGAAGGGCGACGGCGTCGGGGTCATCCCCCATCTCCTCGGCAAGCTCCAGCGCGGCGCGGGCATCGGAAAGCTCGCCGCGCGCGGTGTCCACGGCAGCGATATCTTCCTTGGTACGCGCGATCTCCTCCATGGTGGCACGGGCGGCGTCGGCGTCATCCCAAAAGCCAGGGGCAACACTTTTGGCCTCGAGCTCCGTTACACGGGTGCGCTTCTCGTCCAAATGGAGATACGACTCGACCTCGCCGAGCCGGTCCGCGAACGCGTCCAGCTCGGCGGGCGTTACCTCTAAAGCCTCAGCCATTAACGATTCCTGCCGTGGCAGTACTTAAACTTCTTGCCGCTACCGCAGGGGCACGGGTCGTTGCGGCCCACGTTGACGTACGGATCGTCGCTCTCGGACTTGCGATAGGTGGTCACCTTGCCACCGTTGTTGACGGCAGCCGGTCCGCCCTGGACAGCCGTGCGGGCCTGCACCTGCGCCTGCTTGCGCAGCACCGAGTCGCCGTTATCACCATCGACCTCGGCAGGACCGGAGAAGCGCGCGCCCTCGAGCGCGGGCTCTTCCTTGTGCTCCACGGCACGCGGGGCAGCCTTGATCTCGATGCGCAGAACCGTGCGCAGGTAATCCTCATACATGGTATCGACGAGTATCTGGAACGCGCCGTAGGCCTCGGTCTTGTACTCAACCAGCGGGTCGCGCTGGCCAAAGCCGCGCAGCCCGATGCCGGTCTTAAGGTAGTCCATCTCCTGCAGGTAGTTCATCCAGCGGGTATCGATGACGCGCAGCATGACCTGGGTGTTGAGCTCGCGCATCAGGTCCTCGCCCAAGCGCTCGGCCTTCATGTTGTAGCACTTCTCTACGTAAGCCAGGACATCGGCAGCCAGGGCCTCATAATCCTCGTCAGGGAACTTCGGCGTATCGATGTGGCCGGTGAGCTCCACAACCCATTTGCGCAGGCCCTCCAGGTCGCGCTCGCCATCGTGACTGTCCTTGGTGCAGAACTCCTGCACGCAGCGGTACACGGTGTCGTGCATAACCTCGGTGATGTGGTCGGTCAGGTCCTTGCCGTCCAGAATCTTGTTGCGCTCGGCGTAGATGACCTGGCGCTGCTTGTTCATGACGTCGTCGTACTCAAGGACGCTCTTACGCATGGAGAAGTTGATGCTCTCGACCTTGTGCTGGGCGCTCTCGACGGCCTTGGAGATGATCTTGTGCTGGATGGGCATGTCGTCGCCCATGTCGGCCGTGACCATCATCTTGGAGACGCGGTCCATCTTGTCGCCGCCGAACAGGCGCATGAGGTCGTCCTCGAGCGACAGGTAGAACTGGGTCTCGCCTGGATCGCCCTGACGGCCGGAACGGCCGCGCAGCTGGTTGTCGATACGGCGGGACTCATGGCGCTCGGTGCCGATGACGGTCAGGCCGCCGGCGGCAAGCACGCGCTCGCGCTCAGCCTTGCAAGTCTCCTTGGCCTCGGCGTTAAACTGCTCGAGCTGCTCGGGCGTCACGTCCTCCATGGTCAGGCCCTCGTACTCCAGGCGCTCGCGCACCAGCTCGTCGGGGTTGCCGCCCAGCAGGATGTCGGTACCACGACCGGCCATGTTGGTGGCGATGGTCACGGCGCCGTAGCGTCCGGCCTGGGCAACGATGTGGGCCTCGCGCTCATGGTGCTTGGCGTTGAGGACCTCGTGAGCGATGCCGCGCTTGGTAAGGGCGGCGGACAGCTTCTCGGAGCTCTCGATGGAGACGGTGCCCACCAGGACCGGCTGGCCCTTGGCGTGACGCTGCTCGACATCGTCGGCGACGGCGTTGTACTTGGCCTGAATGGTGCGGTACACCAGGTCCTCGTGGTCCACGCGCTGCACGGGCTTGTTGGAGGGGATGACCTCGACGGGCAGCTTGTAGATCTCGCGGAACTCGGCATCCTCGGTAAGTGCCGTGCCGGTCATGCCGGAGAGCTTGTCATACAGACGGAAGTAGTTCTGCAGAGTGATGGTGGCCAGGGTCTGGTTCTCCTCGCGTACGAGCACGCCCTCTTTGGCCTCGATGGCCTGGTGCAGGCCCTCGGAGTAACGGCGGCCTTCCATAATGCGGCCGGTGAACTCGTCGACGATCTTGACCTCGCCGTTGGTGACCACGTACTGCTTATCGCGGTGGAACATGTACTGGGCCTTCAGCGCCTGTTGCAGGTGGTTGACCAGCTGACCCGAAAGGTCGGCGTAGATGTCATCGATACCCAGGCGGCGCTCGATCTTCTTAAGACCGCGCTCGGTGGCGGCAATGGTGTGCTTGGCCTCGTCCATGACGTAGTCGCCCGTGGGCTCCACATCCTCGGTGGCGGTAAGCATGTCGTGCGACACGTCCTCGCCGCGCTCAAGGCCACGCACGGCACGCGCGAAGTCCTTGTAGGTACTGGCGGACTTGGTGCCAGCGCCCGAGATAATGAGCGGCGTCCTGGCCTCATCGATCAGGATGGAGTCGACCTCGTCGACGATGGCGTAGTTGTGACCGCGCTGCACGCGCTGCTCGGGACGGGTGACCATGTTGTCGCGCAGGTAGTCGAAACCGAACTCGGAGTTGGTGCCATAGGTGACGTCTGCCTGGTAGGCCGGACGCTTGAGCTCGAGCGGCATGTTGTTCTGGAGCAGACCGACGGTCATGCCCAGGTACTTATAGATGCGGCCCATCCACTCGGAGTCACGCTTGGCAAGGTAATCATTGACAGTAACGACGTGCACGCCCTTGCCGGCAATAGCGTTGAGATAGCCGGCCAACGTGGAGACGAGGGTCTTACCTTCGCCGGTCTTCATCTCGGCGATGTGGCCCTCGTGCAGTGCCATGGCGCCAATGAGCTGCACGTCAAAGTGGCGCATACCCATGGTGCGCTTGGAAGCCTCACGCACGGTGGCAAAGGCCTCGGGGAGCATGTCGTCGAGCGACTCGCCGTTGGCGTAACGCTCGCGGAACTTATCGGTCTGGCCGCGGAGCTCCTCCTCGGTCATCTTCTCAAACTGGGGCTCAAGACCGTTGATCTGGTCGACGATCTTGTAGTAGCGCTTAAGGTCCTTATCGGATCCAAAGGACAGCAGCTTTGACATGAATCCCATGTGGTTTTCCTTTTTGGCCATCGCCCACGCCGTGCAGCTGCGGGCGAGTTAAACACAGATGATTGTACTTTAGCCAAACAAGGCGCGGCCTATACGGTCGACCTCGACCGCCACGTAATAACTACGACCCGACCGACCTGCCAAAAAGGGACTGGTTTATTTTGGCAGGTTTTATCTGGGAAAACGCCGTCACTCTGCCATTTGGTGCAAACCAACCTGTCCCCTTCGCACCAATCTGGTGCAATGGGGACAGGTTGGTTTGCACCAATAAAATGAAAAGGGCCGCGCACCCAAATGGGTGCGCGGCCCTCATGCCATGAATGCGAGTGTTTCCGCGACGAGCTATTTACTCAGCAGCCTCGGTGGTCTCGGCCTCGGCAGCGGCCTCCTCGACGGGAGCCTCTGCGGGAGCCTCGGCGGCCTGCTTGGCAGCCTCCTCGGCAAACTTAGCAGCACGCTTGGCCTTCTCGGCAGCCTTAGCCTCAGCGGCGGCCTTGCGAGCGGCCTCGGCCTCAGCAGCCTTGGCAGCCTTGGCAGCCTTGGCCTCCTCGGCCTTCTTGAGCTGGGCGGCAGCGGCGCCACCGAACTTGTCGGCGAAGCGCTGGACGCGTCCACCGGTGTCGACGAACTTCTGCTGGCCGGTGTAGAACGGGTGGCACTCGTTGCAAAGCTCAACCTTCATCTCGGACACGGTAGCGTGCGTCTTGAAGGTGTTGCCGCAGGAGCACGTCACCGTGCACTCGACATACTGGGGATGGATACCCTGCTTCATGGTAGGACTCCTTATTGGTCAGGCGCTGGTTACCGATCAGCGCATAAGGCGTCTTGGTTTCCGACCAAGACAACAAACTCGGCTATGGTACCACGGCGCCGCGTGTCCCACAAAAGGTTCACGGTCTTTTCGGAACGACACGAATCTGACCCATCGAAACACATCTCCACCGTTCCTTCAACTGGGAAAATGCCGTCCCCGGGGCCTGAGAAGGGCCCCGGGGACGTTCGACTGACTGCGGGAACGGCCTTTCCGCTCAATGTGTTCGGCTGAGATCGGAAATCAACCAAACTGAACTAGGTTCAGTTGACATGGTTAAAAACGAGGGGCGACGCTTTTGCGTCACCCCTCGTCCCGGCCGGTTGCTTTAGTTGTACACACGGTAGTTACACTTGAACTGGGTTATGTGTCCATAGTTTGAGCCGTACCAACCCGATGTATAGCTGATTACTTCTGGGCCTAGATATTCGTATCTCTTGTTGTAGCGAAGCTGACGGTAGGTCGTGTCGTACTCTGCTACGTAAAACGTGTCTCCAGAGAAGGCTTTGTACCGGTCCTTAACCGTCGAAGCCATGTACGCGGGTTCGACATCGCCTTTCTCCCCGTTGAGCGCATAGACGGGTGCCGCGATTCCGCATAAAGCCGTTGCCACGAGGATGGCGTAGACAGCCATGCGCGACGCATTGGACTTCAGCTGTTCAAATAGTTTCATGTCATTCACCTCCCTCGTATGTATCGAGGTATTCCTGCTTGAGCGTCTGCGAGGACGACTTGATCTTTTCCACGAGCGTGCCGGCCTCGATGAAGTAGAACGAGTTGGTGAGGTCTGCCAGGTCGTCGAGTAGATGGCTTGAAATGAGCACGCTGCGTCCCCGCGCCACCTCGCTGCGCATCGCGTCGCAGGAGGTTTTCCGCTTTCCCGGATCGAGGCCGTTCAGCGGTTCATCGAGGATGAGGTACGGGCAATCGGTCGCTATCGCCATGGCAAGCTTTACCTGCTGCTTCATTCCCGTCGAGAGTTTACGGGTCGGCTTGTCGAGATATGGGGAGATTCCGAGGGAGTCGCAGAGCGAGTCGATGTCGGCGGCCGATTTCCACGCCTCCCTAACGAAAGCAAGGTGCTCGATGGCCGATAGCGTGGGATAGAGATCCGCGCTGCCCGAAGAGCTCAGGTAGACGAGTTCTGCAAATTCGGCTGATCGACGTTGGCAGATTCCGTCTGCCGCCAGGCTTCCCGAGCGGATGCGGGTGGGAAATTGGCCCGACAGCGCTTCAAGAAGGGTGGTTTTCCCCGAGCCGTTGGGGGCAACGAGGCCCGCCGCCGTTCCCGGGCTCAGGAAAAGCGACCCGATTGAAAGTATCGTCGTGCTTCCGTATCCCACGCTCGCGTCCAGAAGCTCGAGCCCATGGTGCTTTTTCGCGGGGCCAGGCTGTTTGGGGGAACGTGTCGCAACGGCGCCGACCGCAAAAAAGACCGCGACGTATGCCAGGGCCACGGCAAGCATCGATGCGCTGCCTGAACCGGAGCCAATGAATTCTGTCGGGAAGCATCCTACGTAACCCGTTGCCTCGATAGGCGAGAATACGGCCAGCGGCAGGAGATTGAGCGCGGCGCTATGCTCCAGTGCCGAATCGGACAGTAACGGGAATGCCGGGGCCGCGACAAGCAGCGCGGAGGTAAGGGGGCCCGCGAGGACGCGCCTCGTTGCGGTCGATAGGACGGCGGAGCAAACGGATATCAAGGTTCCGCCCGCAAGCAGCGCGAGAAGCAGGGCTGTGAAGACGTTTCCCGCGGTCGTGGTGGTAAGCGCGCCGTCATGGAAGAAGGCGATCGGGTACCCAATTTGCCCGAAGCCGTTTAGGACCAAGGCGTAAATGCCCCCGGGTGCGAGGCCGGCGAGGAGCATCGCGGTCCCCGCGACGATTATCGAAAACACGATCTGGATAAGGCGCCGGAATTTGGGCACGGGCGCCTTTGCCGCCAGGGTCGCAGGCCTTGTGGCCCCGAGCAGGAGTATCGACGAGAGAAGGAAGGGAATGAAGGGAAGGAAAGACGGCACCGCGGCAATGGCGTAAGGCAGGAAGGAAAGGAATGGCAGGTCGCTTGCGGAGGCCGGGATATCCGTGATGCCGGAACTGCTCAGGGCACGGCAATATGCGAGCTCCGCGTCATTGGTCTCTCGGTCTCCCACGATGGACCCGGATTGGAAGCCTTCGTCCATGAGCGCGTAGTAGCTCTCGGCAGAATCGAGAAAGGCGGCGTCGGTTTGAGCGGCAAGGGCGGCGTTCGCGTATCTTGCAAGCTCCGCGTCAGCTTGCTGCTCTGGAGATAGGTCTGTGCCGCTGGCCTGGGGCGCGCGCGTATTGAATGCGTCGACAAAGCCCTGCATGCCCTGCTTCATAAAGAAGGGCCCGTAGATGGGTGAATTGAACGCAATGGGGACGGAAAAGGCTGCAGCGAGAACGAGCGTACAAATCCATACGGCCTTGTCTCTTAGGATTAGTTTGAGAAGAAGTCGACAGTACATTTAGAAGCACCTACATTTCCCAAAGCATCGTTAGATTAATAATGACAGACCGAATGAAGATGCGTGCGATGGGGGCGAGGCGAATGGCTGAGCGGTATCGATATGCGGGTTCAACGGTATTACATTGACCACATAGATTTTTAACTTGCATTTCTACCCGCCCTTTTCGTAGAGTCGCCGATACGTGCTTAGCGCACCCTCGGCGCGTCCGGCAGGCTTTGCGAAATGGGATCCAGGAGACTTCGGCGCAGTATCATCTTGCGGAATGCTTCTAATGAGCCTCCCATCCTTCAAAAACAGAATCTCATCGCACAGCCTATCGACCGAATCCAAGATGTGGGATGACATGATGATGCACGTACCAGAATCGGCCAGCTTCCTGAGAATCTCGGAATGCAAGTCCACCCTGCTGGGGTCGAGCGCGTTCATGGGCTCATCTAATAGAAGGTACCGCGCGCCCGTCGCATACGCAATCGCCAGGGTAAGCTGCTGCTTCATGCCCTGGCTCAGAGTGCGGATCCTCATCTTCGCGAACTCGCCTATCTGCGTTTGTTCCACTATCTCTTCGATATCGCGAGCATGCGGCCACATATCGCAAACCATCTTGAGGTGATCTTCCGCACGCAATCCGGGATACAGCAGCGTCCCCTCACCAGGTGCATAGAAGATCATAGAACGGACCTCTCTCGCACCCGTACCCTGCACCTCATCCAGAACGATGCTCCCGTCCACGCGAGGACCCGGCAAACCTGCCATCGCACGCAGCAACGTCGTCTTTCCATGCCCGTTCGGAGCGACGAGACCGTAGACCGTACCCGGGGCAAACTCAGCGTTCACCGAATCTACGAGCACCTTCTTTCCATAAGAGATCGTCAGCGTTTGAAGGTCAATCATCGAGATCATCCCCTTTCGATCTTTGGAACACTCAGGCGCACCATCAACGGAGATACGGCGCCCAAGACCACCAGCAGAGCGCCCGATGCGCCGACGACCTCTCCAAAAGGCATCGCGTTCGTCCCTCGCCCAAGGAACCCAATCGTCCCCACCTGGGAAGCGGGATCAAACGAGGCGAATGGAGCCAGCAGCGCGACGCCCATGCCCACGCTTTCAACATGAGCGCTCAACGAACCCAACACCAAGAGAACCGCGCAAACCATTCCGGTGACAACGGGGTTGCGGCTAATCGCTGCTGTCAACGCAGCGACGACGGAAATCACGCCGTATGCCATGACCAGCAACGGAATACTGCACAACACCGCCTCCCCCACCATGGACGTTGTCGAAGCTCCCGCCCGAATGAGAGCGACGGGATACTCCGATCCACCCGCACCGTTCTTAATCACGGACACAACGACAGCGGGAACCATCGACACCAAAAGCAGCACCAAGCCAAGCAGGAGAGCCAGCGCAACAGCCGTCAGAAAACGCACATGCGCTGTTGCGGGGATCTGGAGAACCAGAAGGGAACGACACTGCAGGTGGGTGCACGCGAGCGATGTGACAACCACGGGCAACAGCAAAAATAAGGAGGGAAGCGCTGCCTGGAGATACGAAAGGAGGATTAATGGGGGCATCTTCGTACTTAACTCGTAAACCTTGGGGTCCGGCAAGCTCGCGATCGACTCAAGCAGAAGGGCGCGCGCCTCCGCACGAGAAGGAGTCTCCGGCTCGATTCCGATCGATTGCAGGAGAGTCGCATCTGCCGCGCCCAGCTCACCTCGAGCGCGCTCGTACGTCGCAAGGCTTCGAAACCCCTCCGCAGGCATAGGCGCGTACACGAAACCCGAAAGAGCATCCCGCATGTCTTCCAGGGCCGCTTTGCCCTCGACGTCCATATTCGCAGCGTTCTGCTCTAGATACCGATCTATTGAACGGAGCTCCCCATCCCTATACCGAACAGCGGAAACGTTATCAGCGTCAGGAAACATCTCGACCAGAGCCGGGACCAGCATCGTCGTCGACATTGCAATCGCGCATACGGCGAGGGTAGGAGAACGCAGGAGCAGTTTCCCCATCGTTCTTACGTATGCAACGGCGGAGGCACAAGCGCTCGAACGAGTTGCCGTTCTCGATGCAGTGAAGGAACCTCTCTCAAGACAAATCGGGGATATCGGGCACGCGCAGCCGCTCTTTCCAGCAACGCAAAGCAGGCTAATTGCCAGCACCTCGATCCCGATTGCGCATACGAGGGCAATCGCGCCACGCTCGAAGCAAAGTCCAGGCAGATTCACTATCTGCGTTGTCGGGTACGGGCTATAGGCGCCGACGGTCAACTCAGTGTTCGCATACGTAAGGGGATTCAACAGGGCGAACTCACGTAAAGCGATGGATCTTCCGTAATACCCGGGAACCATCGTCACCCCCATCAGGGCACATACGAACACGATTCCAAGCGTAGGGTTATTGGCAATCTTCACGGCAAGGTGAACGACAAGCGAGATGAACGCTGCCACCAAGAATTGCAAGATGGCCGTCTGCGCGAACACCAGCCAAGCCGGTTTGATAACCGGAGTCGCATATTGAATGTAGCCTATCGGATAGAACGGCGAGCCCGGGCCATTCTTCACAAGCGCGGCGATTATCCCTGGAAGATTGATGGCGAGGACGGCAAGCATTGCAAAAACACTCGCCCATACGCTCGATGCAACAAGTCTACCCAGCTCGCCCATCGGTGCCTGGATGATGAGCTTTTCACGTTTGTTAAGACGCGCGGCAAGGAACGAGACGGCAACGGCCGTTGCGACCCATAGCAAGTACTCCTTCGATCCGTCATAATAGGTGTACTCTCCATCCGATATCTGCAGAAACGGAAGTAGGGGAGAGAGCGGTGCCAAGATAAGACGTCCCGCGGCAAGAGGGTACAGAAGCGCGGGCATGCTTGATGAAGAGGTATAGACACCGTCCTCCCCCGCATTCACAAGCGCATCCGCATAGGATGCCGACAATTCCTGCTCAACACGGGTTATTCCCGACTCGAGGTATTCGACCCGTCCGTCGATGCCAGCCGCGCTCCTGAAGACGGGCAGAGCACAAAGAACCATCAACGCAACAACGACAACACAGAGCGACCTGGAGGAGAGAAGCGACCTAAAGATCGCCTTCGAGATTTTGAGCATATTCATCGCCAACCTTAACCTCATCCAGTCGGAACAGAGGGGCCGAACAAAATGCTCGGCCCTTCCTCGCATCTAGTAGGTGCTATAGACAAATTGCCATTTATCAGTTGTGCCAAGAACACCACAGGAGCACATTGCAGCGAGGCGGGATTCCCTATGATGCGCGGATCGGCGATAGCCATTTCGGTAGGAGATCGTCTTGTAAGAGATGTTGAACATCGAGATGCTGTGCCCGCTTACGCCGCGAGGACAGCTGTAGCTCCAGTAGGTATCGACGACGTCGTCCGTATACCCGAGGGGCTCAACGAGGGCACACTGGCTGCTCTCCTGGGAAGGAGGCATCGGGGTATCCGCAAAAGCGGGGGCTCCCGGCAGCAACAGACAAAGAGCGAGGCCGAGGAAAACCAAGAGCTTACACGACTTAACAGTACTGAACATAATCCTCTCCAATCTAGAGGGGTTTCGGTTGCAGCACGCTGTGATTACTTGCCGGCAAAGTCAATTTAACATAAACTGTTAAAAAGTAACCTGAGTTTTTTAAATTCTTCGGAGGTTATTATGAGTTCCGACAATCGCACTCCCCGGCTTCATTCCTTCCGCATCGCATGTGCGATAGCCTCTGCGACCCTTTGCGCCACCGCCATCGCACAAGTGGCGTTCTCCTTAAAGCCAGCAATCGAAGTGCTCGACAACCCTGTAATTGCAGACTCCCCCGCGTATCCAGCCCTTGCGATCTCGACATTGGTCCCTGCCGTCATCGGTATCGCTACGACCATCCTCAGCGCCGTTCTCGTGTGGACGATCAAGAGCGGAGACCCCTTCAAGAAAGGGTCTGCGACATGCTTGAAGGTGCTCGGCATTCTCTTCGTTGTTCAAGCTGCCACCAGCCTCTACGCCGGCTCACTCAAAACCTCCGTTTCGATGTTTGGCGGCGAGGGGGCCGTCGGCGCCCAAGAGATCGCTTCATCATTCGATTGGACCTCTCTGGTTCTCGGCATCGTCCTGTTCATGCTTTCCCAGCTCTTCTTGTACGCCCGAGAGCTGTACCTCGACTCCGACGAGATTGCGTAAGGAAACGCCATGCCCGTAATTGTTCGCCTCGACAAGATCATGGCCGAGCGAAAGATTTCCTCGAACGAACTTGCCGAAAGGATTGGAACCACGCCCGTGAACCTGTCCCGTATTAAAAAAGGGCATATTCGCGGCATTCGCTTCAACACACTCGAGCAGCTATGCCTCGCCCTTCGTTGCCAACCCGGAGACCTTCTCGAAGTCATGAGCGAAGAGGATGCCCGAAAGGAGTTCGGACTCGATTGGTCCGCCGAGGATTAGAGGGCGGTCGTACTCGCCCTGCACACGGGGATGCGAATCGGCGAGGTCTGCGGCCTTCGGTGGTGCGATGTGGATTTCGAGACGGGCCTGATCTCGATCAGACACTCGGTGGCGTACGCGAAGGGAATGGGTTCGTTCATCAAGGACACCAAGACCCATGACGCCAGGGGTATCCCCATCGACCCGGTCGGCCTACTCCCCTTCCTGAAGGAGACCCACGAGATCGACTGCGGAAAGCTGCGCTTGCGCGGCCTTACCGGGGCGGTCGAGATCGGGGACTGCTACATCCTGTCGGAGCCGGGCGCGACCTTCGCGACGACAAGCTATATCCGCAGGGCGTTCAAGACGTTCTCGGAGACCAACGGCCTCATGGGCACCAACGACGAGCTGATCACGTTCCACGGCCTTCGCCACACGTTCGCAACGCAGTGGATCCGCCAAGGCGGCGATATCAAGGCGCTCCAATCGATCCTCGGCCACAAGGACGCCATGGCGACGCTCAACGTCTACGCCGACATCGAGCCCATCTCCAAAATCCATAACATGCTGCGCGCCACGCCGTGCCTTTGGCGCGGGCACCTCGGGCCGAGGGTCGATCCGGGTCCCATGTTCCAACAGAGGATCCAGGAGTCCATCGAGACGCTCCAGGCGTTCGGCTACGGCATCACCGAGCCGGACGACCGAAATATCGCCATACGCGACGTGAAGACGAACAGTTGGCTCTAGCTCACCGAGTACGCGGCAGTGCTGGGCCCATCCCAACTGAGGTCACGGTGGTCCGATAGGGGCGCCGCCCGCGGCATGCGCCGCGGAGCGGTATCCCCTACCGAAGGGCGGGGATGCCCTCCGCTTCCAGTTCGGAATCAGCCGTCGGAGGCGTTCGGCTGACTGCGGGAACGGCCTGTCCGCTCAATGTGTTCGGCTGAGATCGGAAATCAACCCAACACGAGCCGGACACGCGCCAGACGGCTCTTCCCCGTACGGCCTTCCCCCTTACGCTCATGTTGCAGGCATGTAACGCCGCAGCGAGCGCGCCTTTTTTGCGCCAGACAGGTACAATGATGAACACTGTACCGTAGCGGAGCGCCCTCGCGCGCCGCAACCACGCGAAAGGGTTTCCCATGGCCGAGATCTCGTCCTCCCGCATCGTCATCACCGTCCTTGGCAAGAACCGCCCCGGTATCGTCGCCGGCGTCACCCGTGTTCTGGGCGAGGCCAACGTCGACATCCGCGACATCACGCAGTCCATTATCGAGGACATCTTCACCATGACCATGCTGGCCGACACCGCCGAGTCCAAGCTCGACTTCGCCGAGCTGCAGAAGGCGTTGGCCGAGGCCGGCGAACTTTCGGGCGTCAACGTGTCCATCCAGCGCGAGGACGTCTTTAACTTTATGTACCGCCTGTAGCGAACAAGCCGCTCGGGGCAGCTTGACGTCATATCGTCCAAGCGCGCGGCCCCAAAGCGGACCGGAGAGGAGCGCGCATGGCCTACGACGCCAAGAAAATCTACTACCGCTTCGACGATCACCTGAGCCGCCTGGTTCTGGATTACGAGGCGAGCCGTCAGATTTCGCCCGAAAGCGAAAACCTCTACCACGGCCTGCCGACCGCCCCGTACGACGAGGGCCTGTTCGTAGAGCATAACGTCAAGCGCGGCCTGCGCAACGCCGACGGCTCGGGCGTGGTCGCGGGCCTTACCCGCATCTCGGACGTGCACGGCTACAACAAGGTCGACGGCAAAGTCGTGCCCGACCAGGGCAAGCTTACGCTGCGCGGCTACAGCATCGAGGACCTGGTCAACAACGCCCAGGCCGAGAATCGCTACGGTTACGAAGAGGTCGCCTACCTGCTCATCACGGGCTCGCTGCCCAACAAAGAGGAACTCGACGGTTTTTGCGGACGTCTGGGCGCTTTTAGGCACCTGAGCGACGAGTACGTCAAAGAGTTCCCCATGACCACGGTGTCGTCGAGCATCATGAATGTGCTTCAGCGCGCCGTGCTGCTGCTCTACGCCTTCGATGCCGAGCCCGACGCCATTACGCCCGAGCACGAAATCGACGTCGCCATCTCCATGCTCGCCCGTCTCCCCCGCATCGCCGCCTTCGCGCATATGGCCTCGGTCGCCAAGCGCCGCGGCTCCGAGGTTCATGTACCGCACCCCACACCCGGTCTCTCCACCGCCGAGACCATCCTACAGGTGCTCCGCGGCGGTATGGCGTTCACCCGCGATGAGGCGATGCTGCTCGACGTGATGCTCATGCTGCATGCCGAGCACGGCGGCGGCAACAACTCCACCTTCGCTTGCCGCGTGCTGTCCTCCTCGGCCACCGACCCGTATTCCGCCTACGCCGCGGCCATCGGCTCGCTCAAGGGCCCGCGCCACGGCGGCGCCAACGCCAAGGTCGTCTCCATGCACGAGGACATCCGCATGCATGTCTCCAATTGGGAGGACGAGGACGAGGTCGCAGCCTACCTGGGCAAGATTCTCGACAAGCAGGCCTTCGACGGCACGGGTCTCATCTACGGCATGGGCCACGCCGTCTACACGCTGAGCGACCCGCGCGCCGAGGTGTGCCGCCGTTACGCGCGCACGCTTGCCGCCAAGAAGGACCTGGGCGATGAGTTCGCACTCATCGAGCGCATCGAGCGCCTGGCACCGCAGGTGATGCGCGACCACGGCATGACCAAGCCTATCTGCGCCAACATCGACCTGTACACGGGCTTTATCTACAAGATGCTCGGCGTGCCCGAGACGCTTTTTACGCCGCTATTCGCCGTCGCCCGCATGGCCGGCTGGTCGGCGCACCGCATGGAAGAGCTCTTCTGCGCACATCGCATCATCCGCCCGGCATACCGTCCGGTGATCGAGCCGCTGGAGTACAAGCCGCTCGCCGACCGCTAGGACGCGGACCGTTATAGAACCCGAGCGTGGCCAGGGCATCACCGCCCTCGGCCACGCTTTTTATGCCAGCAGAAAGGGCTGCATCGAATGATTGTTTTTTCCGATATGGATGGAACGCTGTTGACGAGTGACAAGCAAATGAGCGACGCCACCTGGGCGATGCTCGACGAGCTTGCGCGCCGCGGTATTGAGTTTGTGCCCTGCACGGGGCGTCCGCTGTCAGGCATCTTTGAGCCCATCCTCGCCCACCCCGCCGTACACTACGCGGTCTGCGCCAACGGTGCCAGCGTCTGGCAGCTCGACGACGGTACGTCCACCGATGCCCCACGTGCTACGCGTATTTTGAGCCGACCGCTCGACCGCGCCATCGCCCACCGCGTCCATAGCATTGCCGCCGGCCATGACGTCACCTTCGATATCTTCGCGGACGGGCAGTGCTTCCTCCCCCGCTCGCTCTACACGCGCCTGGACGAATTCTGCGGCGGTGACCCCCACATCGCGGCTTCGCTCAAGCGCACACGGACACCGATCGACATGGATATCGACAGCAAGATCGACGAGGTCGAGACGCTCGAACGCATCGCCATGTACTGGCACGACCCGGCCGATCGCGACGCCATCGCCGCGGCGCTCGATACGCTCGGCGGGATCGAGGTCACACGTTCGTACGCCATGAATATCGAGGTCATGGGTAAGGGCGCCACCAAGGGGACAGCCCTCACGTGGCTATGCGAATACCTGGGCGAGCGTCTCGCCGACGCCTGGGCGTTCGGCGACAACATCAACGACATCCCCATGCTGCAGGCAGCGGGCCACGGCATGGCCATGATCAACGCCGAGTCCGAAGACCGCGAGGCCGCCGACGCCATCACCGAATACGACAACGACCACGACGGCGTCGCCCGCACCATCATGGCCGCCCTCGCCTAGTCATTGGCCAGTCACTGGGGATGTTCTTAAATGACTAGTCGTTGGGGACAGTCTTCGCGAAAAAGCTGCAAGGACTGTCCCCCACTGTCGGCAGAAAAGGAACGTCCCCATCTGCCGGATTAGGAGAGACTCTCCAGCACGCGACGGAGCTCCTGCTGAACGGCGTGGTCGCGGTTGCAGCCTACGACGCGATCGGCCACCGCCTTAAGCGCGGGGCGCGCGTTTTCCATCGCGCAGCCCGTGCCGACAAAGCGAATGATCTCGTAGTCGTTCATCGAGTCACCAAACGCCATAACCTCGTCGCGTCCAATGCCGTAATGCTCCGCGAGCTGCGCGATACCCGAGGCCTTCGACACACCAGGCTGCATGGCATCGATCCACGCGTTGCCCGAAGGCGCAAAAGTAAAGAGCTGACCAAGTTCGCGCTGTAGCACGTACGCACTGTCCATAACCGCACTGTCGTCGCAAAAGATACTCGCTTTGATGATATTTACGCTGGGATCGGGCAGCTCCCAAATGCGCTCGGCATTGGGAAGGTCCTTATCGACCTCACGCACGAACTTGCACTCGTCATCGAGCAGGAAGGACTTGGTTCGGTCAAAGAGCGCAAGATGCAGATTGGGAAACGTCCTGACGGCTTGGGCGAGCCTTCGAATCGCCAAGTGGGAATACACCTCACGGTCTACCATCTTACCGTCGGCGTAGACCTGGGCGCCGTTAGCGGCGACAAAGTCCATCTTGTCGCGAACGGGCGCAAAGAACTCGCACAGGCGATCGTAGCGACGACCTGACGATGCGGCGAAATACACGCCATGCTCGTGTAGCGCCAGAATCAGTTCGTAGGTCTCGGGAGGCACCTGGCCGTTTTCGTCAAGCAGTGTGCCGTCCATATCGGATGCAATCAGTTTAAACATAGAAAAGCTCCCTTCGGGCCTGTTGGAATCGAACGCGTATCCGATTCCAACGTACCCAAAGGGAGCTCAAATAAGACTCCGCGGGCGTAAACGTTACAAGGACCTGGCAAATAGCTCACATATGCCAGAGGTCCTACGGTCGCGGCGTCAGGCAGCCCGCCAAAGAGTGTCGCAGGCGACTAGTCGTTTAAGAACGTCCCCGATGACTAGTC
Source organism: uncultured bacterium (assembly GCA_905214105.1). Lineage (GTDB taxonomy): Bacteria > Actinomycetota > Coriobacteriia > Coriobacteriales > Coriobacteriaceae > Collinsella. The sequence goes on along the minus strand of CAJMKK010000001.1, from coordinate 431,712 downwards.
GGCGTAGGTGAAGGTTGTGACGTCGAACATGCCCTCGGGGCGGATGCGGAGCGTCGGGATCACCGGCAGGGGCAGGAAAATGATGCCCATGATGGGGTCGAGCGGCGGCTCAATACCCATGGCGCGCGCCTTGACCATAAAGTCGTCGTGCTGCGCGGCAACGTCCTCGGCCGTGCCTTCGCTCATAAGGCCACCGAGCGCCAGCGGAATGCGCGCCACGACCTCGCCGTTGCGCACCAGCACGTGGCCGCCCTGGCCCACGGCCTCAACGGCAGCCATCATATCCGCCGCATTGTCGCCCACCACGCACACGTTGTGCGAGTCGTGGCCGATCGTGGAGGCAATGGCACCACCGGTGATGGTGAAACCGCGCACCCAGCCGCGACCGATATGCTTGCCGATCAGGCCCAGGCCAGCGGGGCCGTCGCCGTCGGCACCCTCGGCCTGCAGCGACACGCCGCGGCCATGGCGCTCAATCAGCATAATGCGACGCAAGTCCTCGTCAGTCTCGGGACGAACCATGCCCGTGATGGCCTTGCCCGGCACCACGTCAATCACGGCCTCGCCCGGCTTAAAGGCATAGTCGAATACGTCGAGCGAAAGATTCGGCAGCTTAACGGAGGCGCGCAGCTCATCGGCAAGGGCCGCAACCTCGGCCATCTCGGGTGCAATCTCGCCCACAAAGGTGCCGTCCTGCGCCACCAGGGCACCGGCGGCATATACGCGATGCGGAGCCGTGGCAAACGTCAGATCATTGAGCACCAGCAGGTCGGCACGCTTGCCCGGGGCAATCGCGCCACGGAGCTCATGCGGGTCGCGACAGCCGTGGTCCAGGCCAAATGCCTCAGCCGTGGAAAGGGACGCCATGGAGATGGCGACCACCGGGTCGATGCCGGCCTCGATGGCCACGCGGCAGGCATTGTCGATCATGCCGGTCGAAAGAGCATCGGAGGGAGCGCGGTCGTCGGTCGCAAAGCAGCAGCGGCGGGCGCGGGCAGGGTTCTCCAGCAGCATCGGAGACAAATTGGCCAGGTCGTGGCTGCACGTACCCTCACGCAGCATCACATACATGCCGCGGGACAGCTTGTCGAGCGCCTCCTCGGGAATCGTCGACTCGTGGTCGGCGATAATGCCCGCTGCGGCATAGGCGTTGAGGTCCTTACCGGCAACGAGTGGCGCATGGCCGTCAACCTGCTTGGATGGCGTCTGGTTGGCAGCATCGATGCGAGCACAGGTCTCGGGGTCGGCCATAAAGACGCCCGGCAGGTTCATCATTTCGCCCAGACCAAAGACATCGCCCGGATGCTCGGCAAAAAACGCCTGCATATCGACAGCAGAAATAACGGCACCGGCCTGCTCGTCGGGCAGCGCGGGCACGCACGAAGGCATCATGTACTTGATGGAGATGGGTGCGCGGCGGCCGTCCTCGATCATAAAGCACAGGCCGTCGAGCCCCGCCACGTTGGCGATCTCGTGGCTGTCGGCAATGGCGGTGGTGGTACCGCGCGTCGCCGCCATGCGCGCATACTCGGCGGGGCGGATGTTCGAGGACTCAATGTGCAGATGTCCGTCGATAAAGCCGGGGGCGAGATAGCGACCCTGGCAGTCGACGACCTCAGTTGCCTCGTAGGTGCCAGCGGCATCGTCGCGACCGTCGTAGAGCACGCCGACGATTACGCCGCCCTTGACGGCAACGCTACCGGGCGCCACACGCTGGCCATACACGTCGACGATCTGCGCATTGGTAAACAGCGTGTCGACGGGCACGCGGCCCTCGGCGGCCTCGATCACAGACCTCATGACCTCAACGGACATACCTTCTCCTTTAACCGTAGAAAACAGCTGCGGAGCGGACAGGCCTTCACCGCAGCAAGACAATAGCCATTGTATGCCCAAACGATGGGTCGGGAATACACCCCCTCCGCTTAACGGCACACGCCGCTTGGCGCAATGAGGGCAGGTTGCTTTGTACCAATGACAAGGAGTGTCCCAAAGTGCCGGCACAAAAGGAACGTCCCCAAGTGCCGCAAAATGATGAGAGTGGATAATCTCCCACTTTGAACCCCAAAGCAGGCCAAAAACGGAAGATTATTCACTCTCATTCTGTGGGCACTCATTTAAGTCTGTCCCCAATGAGTGCACCTAACTGCCACCTACAACAACGGAAGCGCCGATGTCTTGGCAACGACAGACACTATGACCCAATCCGAGGGCACTAAAAAGATAGGAGCCCCCGCTCGTGACCGCGGGTCGGGGCTGCGACAATGATGTTGAAGTGCCATAGGCGCAGCCGCGCCGCAACGAGGTTGGGAGGCTCCCATGCCAAAGTATTCTACCGCGTTCGGGATGGACGTCCACCTGAGGTCGACCACCGTCTGCGCCCTCGACGCGGACACCGGCGAGGCCGTGACGAGGAGGTTCCCCGGCAACCCCTGGGGCGAGATCGCCGGGTGGATGGGTGGGTTCCCCGGGCCGTCGCTCGCGGCCTACGAGAGCGGCTACCCCGGCTTCGCCCCGCAGAGGGAGCTCGCCGGGCTCGGCGTCGAGTGTGTCGTCGCCGCGGTCTCGAAGATCCCCAGGTCGGCCGCCGACTCGGCCTCCAAGAACGACAGGAACGACGCCGCCAGGATGGCCAAGGCGATACTCGCCCACGACATCTCCCCCGTATGGGTCCCCTCCCCCGAGGTCGAGGGCATCAGGGACCTCGCCGGCGCCTACGACGGGGCGACCGCGCGCCTGGCGACCGCCAAGCAGCGGCTGCTCGCCTTCCTCGCAAAGCGAGGGTTCGCCTACGGCGGCACCACGCCCGCCGGCAACCCGAGGAAGTACTGGACCTACGACTTCCTGAGGTGGCTCGACAAGGTCAGGCCGGAGGACGATGGCGGGGTTCGGACGCTCGCCGCTCTGAGGAGCGAGGTCGAGGCCGCGGCGGAGGCCCGGGCGGATCTGCTCTCCGAGTACAGGGCGGCCGTGGATGCCAGCCCGATCGCCGCGGAGGTGGCCGCCCTCCAGTCGATCAAGGGCTGCGCCTTCGCGCTGGCCGCAGCCTTCTCGGCCGAGGTCGGCGACTTCACGAGGTTCCGTTCCGGAAGGCAGGTCACGGCCTATTTCGGCCTCGCGCCGAGTCAGAGGTCGAGCGGCGACTCCGTGCGGCTCGGAGGCATCAGCGGTGCGGGCAACGCGCTCGTGAGGAAGCTGGCCGTTGAGGGTTCATGGTGCTACGCCGCGGCGCGGCACCAGCCGAAGCTCATGCCGAGGGACACGGGCGTGCCCCTCGAGATAAGGATGCACGGGAGGAAGGGATCCGAGCGGCTCCTGCGGCGGCGCGAGGAGATGCTCGCCCGCGGCATGCCCCAGGCGAAGGCTAACGCGGCCACCGCGGCCGAGCTCGTGAGGTGGCTCTGGGCCCTCGGCATGATGTGCCGGGAGGGCGCGGAATAGACATAGCCCCCGCCCCGGCGAGCCGGGCGGCCTTCGGGGATACCCCCTATTTCGCTGTGCGCGCGGAGCCCTCCGCATGCGCCTCGACAGACTTGGGGAACCCCGCCGAAGGAATGGAGTGCGGGCCGACAGAACGGTATCCGCGGATATGAGACTGAGCCGAAGGCGTCGACGACATGCCGGGGGCGGACCGGGACGGGTTCAACGGCAGGCCCCGCCGACCGATTGCAAGCGGTCGGCGGGGCCATTGTGGCTCTTGACAGCGGATTGGGTCATATGAGCGAAAGCCCGCCAGAGCGAGCAAGGTGCCTTGAAACGAGGCGGCATTGACCTTCTGGTCATGCCGCCGAAGTTGAAAGGCAGATTGCCGCTCTGGCGGGTTTGCAGCGTCAACCGGTTACGCGGTTTGGTAAAACCGCGTAACTAAACCAACTTAAAGCCCTTGCGCTTGCCCACGGAGAGGGTGTCGCCCAGTTTGAGGGCGCTCGGATCGATGTTGTAGCTCTTGGGAGCCACAGCCTTGCCGTTGATCTTGACGCCGCCGCCGTCGATGTCGCGGCGGGCCTGACCGGCGCTGGCCGAAAGGCCCAGGTCCTTGAGCAGGCCGGCGAGGTAAATCTGACCCTCGTCGTTGACGGTCAGCTCAACGTGCTTCTCGGGGAAGTCGGCAAGCTGGCCCTCCTTGAACACGCGGTCGAACTCGGCCTGTGCCTCGTCGCCGGCGCCGGCGCCGTGGTAGGTGTCGCACAGGTCGCGGCCCAGTGCGCGCTTGAGCTCATAGGGGTCGGCGGAGCCATCGGCCAGGGCGGCATCGATCTTGTCGACCTCGGCCGGGGCGAGCGAGCTGGCCAGACGATAGTACTTGCCGATCATCTCGTCGGGGATGGACATGGTCTTGCCGAACATATCCTTGGGAGCGTCGGTCAGGCCGATGTAGTTGCCATAGGACTTGGACATCTTGCGCACGCCGTCGGTGCCCTCGAGCAGCGGCATGGTAAGCGCGATCTGCGGCTCCATGCCCATCTTCTCCATGAGCTCGCGGCCGGCGAGCAGGTTGAAGAGCTGGTCGGTGCCGCCCATCTCGACGTCGGCCTTGATCTGAACGGAGTCGAAGGCCTGCATCACGGGGTACAGAAACTCGTGCAGGGCAATCGGCGTCTGGGACTGGTAGCGCTTGGTAAAGTCGTCGCGCTCAAGGATGCGGGCGACGGTGAACTTGGAGCACACCTGCAGCAGGCCGGCCAGGTCCATCGAAAGGATCCAGTCGCCGTTGTGCACGATGGTGGTCTTCTCGGGGTCCAGGATCTTCATGGCCTGGCTCACGTAGGTCTCGGCGTTGGCCTCGATCTGCTCCTGCGAAAGCTGCGGGCGGGTGGAGTTCTTGCCCGAGGGGTCGCCGATCAGCGCAGTGCCGTTGCCGATGATAAGGGTGACGTTGTGGCCCAGGTCCTGGAACTGACGCATCTTGCGCAGGGGCACGGCATGGCCCAGGTGCAGGTCGGGGCTGGTGGGATCGACGCCGAGCTTGATGTTGAGGGGCTCGCCCTTCTCAAGCTTCTTGCGAAGGTCGGCCTCGGGGACGATCTGCGCTGCACCCGAGGTGATGATACGCATTTGCTCGTCAACAGACAGCATTGGGTATCCTCCTTTTGCTATAGCACCCTCACCGGATACGGCGGTGCTGGAAGTTCATAAACCCACTAATAATAACCAAAACAGCGCGACGCGGCACCTACGACAGGAAAATCCTCGTCCTGCCGCACGCGTCGATAACGACCGGCAAACGCGTGCCGTCACGTTCGACCAAAAAGCGCGCCTGCTGACGGCGCGAGCAGTCACGGCAACGGACCTGCCCCGTTGCATCCGTGGCGCAGGCGCCCTCGGCAGTCAGCAAGCAGTGCTCGCACACCATGAGCTCGGGACGGTCGGCATCGACAGGCCCCAAGACACCGGGGCAAGCGGCAAGTTCGGCAACACGCTCCGCATCATTGCCGAGCAACTCGGCCGACAAGCACACCCGCCCCGCACCGAGTCCGCGCAGCCAGGTAAGCGTGGCCCGATTGGCACAGAACACCGGCGCCGCCACGTCAAACGTTGTGCCCAGCTCGCGGGCCATCGCCACTTGTCCCAGATTGCGGCAGACGACGCGCCCGGCACGCTGCATAAGCGCCCGAGTCCGCTCGGCGTCGCCCGCGCGGCACACTTCGTCGAGCACCACCGTTGTATCGGACAGATCTCGCTCATCGCGCGGACCCACATCCATCAGCTCCCAGGCAAAGACCATACGAGCAAAATCCTCGCGCTTTGCCGGCCCCGCCGACCCCGCCAACTCCGTCGACGCACCGCCATCCACCGCAGCGCCCTCAAAGGGCAGCACCTCAACGGCACGCGCAACGGGCGCAATCGCATCCGCCTCGGCCCGCATGCGCTCCAACACCGCCGCCGTCTGATCCAACACGCCGGCGCTGCGAATCAGATAGACCTCGCAGCCCGCGTCCACCTTACGTTTGCAATGCACGACGATGCGCTCCCCCGCAGCGGCATCCACGGGGCAAGGCACCTGTGGCCAGCGCTTGGGCACATCGGGACGCGCGTCGGCACCCGGGTAAAATCGGATTTCGAGCGTATCGCCCGCCGCCACGGCGGCATCAAGCTCAACCGTCACCTCTTCGTGACCCACCGCCACCAAGTGGCCCACGCGCACGCCCTGGTTGATCGCGCGCTCAAAGCTCATGAGCTCGGCACCCGAACGACCCCGCAGGTAAGCATCGGTAAACCCACGGTTAAACGACCTTCCCAGCTCGCGTTCAAGCTCTTCCACGGCACCGGAGTCCCACGCGCCGTCGCACAGCATATCGAGTGCCCGACGCCACACCCTCACCACGTTGAATACGTAATCGGGATTCTTCATGCGTCCCTCGATCTTGAGCGATGCCACGCCGGTGGCAACAAGCTCGGGCAGGTGCGCGATACCCAGATAGTCACGCGGACAAAGCAGGCGGTCTCCCTCGACGGCAACAACACTCTGCCCCGCCTCGTCCACTAGGTCGTACGCCAGACGGCACGGCTGCGTGCAGTCGCCGCGCATCGCCGAGCGCCCACGCCGCAAGGCCGAGAACTCGCACGCCCCCGAATAGCCGATGCAAATCGCACCGTGGCAGAATACCTCGATGGGCACGCCCGTGGCACATAGCGCCGCAATCTCGTCGACCGTCAGCTCGCGTGCCGTCGTCACGCGCTCGACCCCCAGCTCATCGGCGGCAAGCCGCACGGCACCCTCGCTATGAGCGCCCGCCTGCGTGGACAGGTGAATCTCGACCCCGGGAATCGCCGCGCGCAGCGCGCAGGCCAACCCGGCATCGGCGACAATCAGAGCATCGGCGCCCAGCTCCAGTGCATGAGCTCCCAACGCCACCGCGTCGGACAACTCATCGTCAAACACGAACACGTTGAGCGTTACGTACACACGCACGCCATGGGCATGCGCCACGGCGCAGCCGCGCGCAAACTCGTTATCCGTAAAGCCATGGGCGCTCACACGGGCGTTAAAGCCGCCCAACCCCGCATAGATGGCATCGGCACCCGCGGCGATGGCCGCAAGCATCTGGTCGAGTCCGCCCGCCGGTGCCAGCAGCTCGGGCAGCGCCGCACCGGCAGCATCCAATCCAGTCTCGTATTGTCCGCTCGGCCCCATCGTCCGAATCGCCATCGACAAACTCCTTACCAAGGTATGCATTCACTCTGAAAAATGCCGTCTTCCAGCATACACGAGGCCTCGCGCACCCCGTTTGGTTTATCGTGTAATAACTTATGTCCATCCTGCCCCGACGGCACATCCACCGTCCGGCACGACATACCTGGAGGTCAATATATGGGTCCTCGCCAACGACAGGGACGCAGCCGTTCAAAGACGCATGCTCTGCCCATAATCCTGCTCTCGTTTTTGGGCTTTCTGCTGATTGCGGGCGTGGCATTTGGCATCGGCATGGTCGGCAACGTCAACCGCTGGCTGTCCGATCTGCCCGACTACACCGACGCCAACGCGTATCTGGTGAGCGAGCCCACCGAGATCGTCGACTGCAACGGCAACAAGATCGCGAGCTTCTACACGCAAAACCGCAAGTCCATCACCAAGGACGAGGTCTCCCCCTACGTGCTGCAGGGCACCGTTGACGTCGAGGACGAGCGCTTCTACGAGCACGGCGGTATCGACCTGTGGGGTATCGCGCGTGCTGCGGTGGCAACCCTCGGCGGCGGACACGAAGGCGCCTCGACGATCACCCAGCAGCTTGTGCGCAACACCATCCTGCAGGAGGAGCAATTCGACTCGACCATTGAGCGTAAGGTGCGCGAGGCCTACATCGCCATCAAGATGGAGGACATGTACTCCAAAGACGAGATCCTCATGATGTACCTCAACACCATCTATTACGGCCACGGCGCCTACGGCATCGAGGCCGCAGCCGAGACCTATCTGTCCAAGAGCGCCGCCGACCTCACCCTGAGCGAGGCCGCGCTACTCATCGGCCTTCCCAACTCGCCCTCGCAGTACGACCCCACGGTCAATCCCGATCTGGCACTGTCTCGCCGCAACAAGGTTCTCGACAACATGCTGCGCCTGGGCCACATCACCCAGGAGGAGCACGATGCCGCACAGGCCGAGCCCATCACCCTCAACGTGACCGAAATCTCGGGCAGCGGCGTCGACGTTTACTCGCAGCCCTACTTTGTCTCCTACGTCAAGCAGCTGCTGGAGCAGGAGTTCTCGACCGACGTGCTCTTTAAGGGCGGCCTGACCGTCAAGACCACCATCGACCCCACGATGCAGCAGGTGGCAGAGAATGCCGTCCGCGAGCAGCTCGACACGCTCTCGCTTGACGGCCTGGACATGGGCATGGTCGTCGTCGACCCCAAGACCGGCTACATCAAGTGCATGGTGGGCGGCTACGACTACAACGCCGACGAGAACCACGTAAACCATGCCACGGCCAAGCGTCCCGTCGGCTCCACCTTTAAGGCCTTTACGCTGGCAACTGCCATCCAAAACGGCATGAACCCCAACGTCACCCTCAACTGCAACTCGCCGCTCAAGGCCAAGGGCACCACGACTGAGGTCCAAAATTACGCCAACCAGAGCTATGGCAACATCACGCTTAAGCAGGCGACGGCATACTCCTCCAACACCGGCTACATCCAGGTGGCGGAAGCCGTCGGCAACAGCAAGATCATCTCGCTCGTCAAAAAGCTCGGCATCGACCCCGCCAAGGACAACATCGAGGACGTTCCCGTCATGACGCTCGGCACCGGCTCGATCTCGCCACTCGAGATGGCCGCCGCCTACGCGACGTTTGCCAACGGCGGCTACTATCGCCAGCCGATCGCCATCACCGAGATTGATTCTCGTACCGGTTCGGTGCTGTACCAGCACACCGACAATCCCTCACAGGTGCTTACCGAGGGCGAGGCCGCCGCGGTCACCGATGTTCTGTCCGGCGTCATGAAGGGCAGCGGTACGGGTGCTGCCGGCGCCCTGAGTGTCAACCAGCCCTATGCCGGCAAGACGGGCACCACCGACAACACCACCAACCTGTGGTTCTGCGGCTATACCCCGCAGCTGGCGTGCGCCCTGTGGACCGGCTATTCCGCGGGCGAGATCCCCATCCAAAAGTACGGCACGGACCTGCTGGGCGACAGCACCAACCTGCCTGTCTTTAAGCGGTTTATGAACACCGTTCTGACCGGTACCGAGCGCGAGGAGTTTGCGACCGGAACGGCGCCCACCTACAAGAACAACAGCGTCTGGAAGTTCTACGGCACCAACAACACCAAGAAGTCGGAGAACGACGACAAGGACAAGGACAAGGACGAAGAGGAAGAGGAAACCACCACGACGACCACGACGACCACGACCACCGAGACCACGGGCGGCGACACCACCGGCGGCACCGGTACGACCGGTGGCTCGACGGGCGGCTCCACTGGTGGTTCGACCGGCGGCGATGGCGGCACGCCTACGCCTACGCCCACGCCCACTCCCGACCCCTCGCCCACGCCTGACGATACGGTCGGCTAAGAAGTACGCGACTAAAGCCAACAAGGCCCCGAGCAGCTTATTGAACTGCTCGGGGCCTTTTAGTTTGAAGCGACTGGGCGGTCGTTATACCAGCAAACAAAAAAAGGGGGGTACCGACCAACGTCGATACCCCTTACAAGCCACTATGTAAGCGCACGCAGTGCCGAGCGCACGACCCGCACGCCTACTTGCGAGAATTGCTCAGCTTATTGATCAGCGCCTCGAGACGCTCGCCGTCCTCGGCCGTCTGGGCAATAACCAAAATCGTATCGTTGCCGGCAAGCGAGCCAAGCACATCGGGCAACTCTGCCGCATCAACGGCGGCGGCGATGCCGGAAGCCGTGCCAGGCTGAGCCTTGATCATAACCAGATTATCGGTACGCAGAACGCCCGTTACGAGCTCGGAAACCATGCGCTGCAGGTGCAGGTCCTCTGCCAGAACATAGATGCCCTCAGGGAGCTTACGCAGCCCCATATCGGCAATATCGCGAGAGACAGTCGCCTGCGTGCAATCAAAGCCCATAGCACGGAGCTCATCGACCAGCACACGCTGCGTGCGGACGTCCTTATTGCGCACAATATCTCTAATGGCATCCTGGCGCCCATTGCGTTTTTTAGCCATACAAACCCTCACTCCAAAAGATGGCGGAGACAATCAATCAGTGATTGAATAGTTTAACGCTATTTGAAGGCTTTTGTGTATAAGAACGCATTTCGAAACAATTCTATGCAAATTTGTTTCGTAATGAGCCGTTTAGGCGGTTTTTGCGCCCGTCCGGTTAAGAAAAGCTGCCAGATGCGTACACATCACGCAACGCGCGGGCTTGGCGCTAGCGATCGGCCCAAACAACAGACCGAGCCCCCGATGGTTATCCTTGAGCGCGGCGACCATTTGACGGGTTCGAGGCGCCTCGAGCATATCACGCATGCGGGCGGAACGCTCGATTGACGACACTCCATGCGGGCTCAGACACAAATTCTCGATGCAGGCGACCAGTCCGGCAAAGTAGAACTTTTGGCTTGCCAGCTTGAGCCGACCACCGCTATCTGCTTCCGAGAGTGAGTCCGCAAGCTCGTCGAGCGCTCGAGTGTCATCGGATATCCTGGCAAACATGGTGGGATCAAAGGCATCTGTAAGCTTAGGTGCCACCGCGTGGAAACAAGCGTCGCCGCAGCCGGACACGAATCGTGCCTGCGAGAGCGCATAAGCCATAAACTCAACCGTACGGTACGCCTTGCCGCGCGACAGGCATGCCTCAAACAGCGGACGGCTATACATCACGCCGGAGACTTGAGCAACCAAGCCGCCTAAAATCAACTGGGGCAGCCCGGTCACCATCGAAGACTTGTCTTCAATGACAATAGAGGCAGCATCCAAGACGCGCGAATGGCGCTCTCGATGTGCATCATAGCGGTCGAGCGACACCGTGGGGAACACTATGTCTGCCGCAGTATCGCACGCGGTATCGACCATCTTGGAAAGGGACTGCGGAGCAAACCACTCATCGGCGTTCATAGCGATGATTTGAGAGCCGCGCGAGGCAGCAAAACCAGCACGAAGACAAGCGCCGCGCTTCGCGTCCTCGACGTCAATCAAATCAATATGGATGTCCCTGTCGGCAGCAACTTGAAGCGAATGGCGCACACCGGGCGCAGCATCGCGGCAGACAACGACAATCTGCAAATCGTAGAGATCTTGGTTCTGGATACTCTCGAGCGCACGCATCGCATAGCTGGGCGAACCTTCTACCACAAGGATCACCGAAAGTCGCGGATGCGAGCCACGTCGAACCAAGTTATCCGTCCTCTCGACAGCAATGAATCAAATCGTGGTTCATGGTACACCCCGGCAATAAAAGCAATGAGACACCGGTTGTATTGCACGCCAAGAACAGATGTTGCACACGTGCAGCCCACAGATGACAGGTGCCGACGAACGGCGCGTCGGGCCCTCCCCTAGTCGAGCACGACAAGCTCGGCGGGATCGTAATCCACGCCCATAAACGTAAGGCCGCAGGCAGGAGCCGTGGGGCCCGCAGCGGTACGATCGCAAGCATCGATGACCTCGCGCATCCACTCGGGTTCACGGCGATGCATGCCAATCTCGACAAGCGTGCCCACGATCGTACGGACCATCGAATGCAGAAACGCATTGCCCTCGATGGTAAACGTCAGGATGTCCTCGCCAAACGCAACCTCATGGCCAAACTCGGCACGCATCACGCAGCGATGCGTGGGCTTGCCAACGGCCGAGGCAACCTTGCAAAAGCTTTTAAAGTCCTGCTCGCCCAGCAGCGCGGGGCAGGCAGCAGCCATAGCCTCAACATCCAAGGGATAGCGATGCCACCACACGGCACCGCGTGACAGCACGGGCCGCGCATCACGATCGGCAATGCGATAGGTGTAAGTGCGAGAGCGCGCGTCAAAGCGCGCAGAAAAGCCCTTACGAGCCTTGTAGACCTCGTTGATGGCGATATCTTTGGGCAGCAGGGCATCCATAGCCCGCAGCCACCTACGGCGCGTACACGCGAGCTCAGCGTCCGTTACAGGCACGCTGATGTATTGGGCCACCGCATGCACGCCGGCATCGGTACGACCCGCGCACGTCAGATCGATCGGACGGCGAAGCAGCGTCTCGATGGCTCGACGCAGCTCACCCGCAACCGTCGTCTGTCCCGGCTGCTCGGCAAATCCGCTATACGACGAGCCATCATAGGCCACGCGAAATACGAGCGTGGCGTCAAGCTCGGAAATCGAATTGAAATCAGACGGCGCAGTCATGGGCGCTCCCAACAAACAAGTAACGGTATCGCGACAAAAAAAGAGGGGTACGCGAACGTACCCCTCGAATATAGCCTATGCAGACGGAATGTCTACTCAGCGGTCTCCTCAGCAGGAGCCTCCTCGACAGCCTCGACCTTCTTGGGAGCAGCGGCCTTCTTGGGGGCCGGAGCAGCCTTCTTGGCCTTAGGCGTGCAAGGCTCGGTGACGAGCTCCATGATAACGATGGGAGCGTTGTCGCCCTTACGGTTACCGAGCTTCATGATGCGGGTGTAACCGCCGTTGCGGTCCTGCCACATGCCCTGAGCAGCCTTGTCGAAGATCTCGGCAACGAGCTGCTTATCGCCGAGCTTGGCGATAGCCAGACGACGAGAGTGCAGGTCGCCCTTCTTGGCCCAAGTGATGATCGGGTCGACGACCGAACGCAGCGCCTTAGCGCGGGTCTCGGTGGTCTTGATGCGGTCGTTCTCGAAGAGGGCCTTAGCAAGGCTCTTCTTCATGGCCTTGGTGTGGCTCGCATCGGTGCCGAGCTTCAGGCCCTTCTTAACGTTGTGACGCATGGTCTAGTTTCTCCTCAAATATGCGAAGCATTAAGCCTTCAGGCTCAGGCCCATGGACTCAAGCTTGTCCTTCACTTCCTCGATCGACTTAACACCGAAGTTACGGATGTTGAGCAGATCGTTCTCCGAGAACTCAACGAGCTGACGGACCGAGTGAATGCTGGCGCGCTTAAGGCAGTTGTAGGAACGGACGGAAAGGTCCAGATCCTCGATCTGCTTGTCCAGCTCGGCGTTGTCGTTGGTGACCTCGGGAGCGAAGATCGAAGCCTCCTCCTCGACCTCGGGGGTCTCGGCAAGGTTCATAAAGGCGGCCATATGCTGGTTGATGATATTGGCAGCCTGGACCACGGCGTCGCGCGGGGCGATGGAGCCGTTGGTCTCGATCTCGAGGACAAGGCGGTCGTAGTCGGTGTGCTGACCGACACGGCAAGCCTCAACGAGCTTGGCGCAACGGGAAACCGGCGAGTACAGCGAGTCGACGTGGATCACACCGATGGGATCGTTGTCGCGCTTGTTGGCCTCGCCAGAAACATAGCCGCGGCCATAGCCGATGCGCATGCTCATGGTGAGATGGCCACCCTCGGTAAGCGTAGCGATGTGCTGCTCGGGGTTGACCAGCTCAAACTCGGACGGAATAAAGAAGTCCGCACCGGTGACCTCGCAGGGGCCGTCAACAGAAATGGTGGCGGTCGCCTCGTCGGTCGTGCCGAGAGCCCTGAAGACAAGACCCTTGACATTCAGGACGATGTCGGTGACATCCTCGACCATGTTAGGGATGGTCATGAACTCGTGCTGTGCACCATCGATCTGAATAGCCTCGACGGCGGCACCCTCGAGCGAGGACAGAAGTACGCGACGAAGGGAGTTACCCAGCGTATCGCCGTAGCCACGCTCGAGCGGCTCGACGGAGACACGAGCAGACGTCTCGTTGATCTCTTCGACCTGAACCTGAGGCCTAATGAATTCTGACATGTATTACCTCCAGCCTCAGCAGCCCGGATGGACTACTTAGAGTAGAGCTCGACGATGAGCTGCTCGTTGATATCACCGCTGATCTGCTCACGCGTCGGCAGAGCGAGCACGTTACCAGACAGCTTCTCGATATCGACCTCGAGCCAGCCAGGGACCTCAAAGCGCTCGGAGGAAATCAGAGCCTCCTTGATGGGGAGGAGGTCACGGAACTTCTCGCCGACAGCGACGACGTCGCCGGCCTTGACGCGGTAGGACGGAATATCCACGCGCTTGCCGTTCACGGTGAAGTGACCGTGACGGACGGACTGACGAGCCTCTTTGCGGGTGCGGGCGAAGCCAAGACGGAAGACGACGTTGTCAAGGCGAGACTCAAGGATGATCATGAGGTTCTCACCGGTGACGCCGTTCATCTTACGGGCCTTGTTGAAGTAGCCGTGGAACTGCTTCTCCAGAACGCCATAGATGAACTTGACCTTCTGCTTCTCGCGCAGCTGCATGCCGTACTCAGATTCCTTGCGACGGCGCTTGGGCTGACGGATAGATTCCTTCTTGCTGCTGTAACCGAGCTCAGCGGGATCGATCCCGAGCTGACGGCAGCGCTTAAGAACAGGAGTCCTGTCGATTGCCATATTGATACGATCCTTTCAGTTACACGCGGCGACGCTTCTTGGGGCGGCAGCCGTTGTGCGGAATGGGGGTCTTGTCCTGGATGCTCGAGACCTCGAGGCCAGCAGCCTGGAGGGAGCGAATGGCGGTCTCACGACCGGAGCCGGGGCCCTTGACGAAGACGGAAACCTTCTTCATACCGTGCTCCATGGCCTGCTTGGCAGCAGCCTCGGCAGCCATCTGGGCAGCGAACGGCGTGGACTTACGGGAGCCCTTGAAGCCCACCTGGCCAGCCGACTTCCAGGAAATGACGTTGCCCTGGGGATCGGTGATCGAAACGATCGTGTTGTTGAACGTAGAACGAATGTGAGCCTGGCCCACGGAAATGTTCTTACGGTCCGCGCGCTTCAGACGGGCAGCGCGAACGTTCTTCTTAGCAGTAGCCATCTATCTAGCGCTCCTTATTTCTTCTTCTTAGCACCGATCTGACGCTTCGGGCCCTTGCGGGTACGAGCGTTAGTGTGGGTGCGCTGGCCGCGGACCGGGAGGCCCTTGCGGTGACGAAGGCCGCGGTTGCAGCCGATGTCCATAAGGCGCTTGACGTTCTGGTTGCGCTCACGGCGGAGGTCGCCCTCAACCATGATCTGGTTCTTATCGATATAATCACGGATGGCGTTAACCTCATCCTCGGTGAGGTCCTTAACGCGCGTATCCACGTTAACGTTGCACTCGACGCAGATCTTCGTCGCAGTGGTGCGGCCGATGCCGTAAATGTAGGTCAGACCGATCTCAACGCGCTTCTCACGCGGGAGGTCGACACCATTAATACGGGCCAACGTAGTCTCCTCTCTTAACCCTGACGCTGCTTATGACGGGGGTTCTCGCAAATGACGAGGACCTTGCCATGGCGCCTAATGATTTTGCACTTATCGCACATCTTCTTGACCGAAGGACGTACCTTCATCGTTCTTCCTTTCGGTAGCGCTCAAACTACTTCCCTACTATCTACTCGCCCAGCCGCAGGCGTTTAAAACTATGGCTGGTCTTCACACACAATCCGACCGTAGGTTGAGCTAAGCCTGCAGTCGGAAATGGAGTGCGCGTATGCGTGCCGCTATTTGTAGCGATAGGTGATGCGGCCGCGGGTCAGGTCGTACGGGGAAAGCTCCACGACAACCCTGTCACCGGGGAGAATACGGATGTAATTCATTCGGATCTTGCCAGAAATGTTGCACAGAACCGAATGACCGTTCTCGAGCTCGACCTTAAACATGGCATTGGGCAGCGGTTCCTTTACCGTACCCTCGAGCTCAATTGCGTCTTCCTTCTTCACAAGCAATCATCTTTCTCTAGAAAACGACAGCGATTGAGTATTCTACAACACGTATGCACGCATCGTAATAACTTCGTAATGGCTCCACAACTAAGTGGAACTTGTTACATTTCTCCGCCTTGGAGCGAACACCAAGCACCTTGGGCATCCGTGGTGATAATCACCGGACCGTCATTGGTAATGGCGACGGTGTTCTCGTAGTGTGCGGCGGGCAGGTGGTCGTTGGTCGTAACAATCCAACCGTCGGAGCCCGTGCTCACATGGTTGGAACCCATCGTAACCATCGGCTCGATGGCAATGACCATGCCGGCCTGGAGGCGAACGCCCCTCCCCTTCTTTCCATAGTTAGGAACGTTGGGGTCCTCGTGCATCACGCGGCCAATGCCATGGCCCACATAGTCACGAAGCACGCCGTAACCGTGAGACTCGGCGAGGGACTGAACGGCGTAACCAACATCCCCGATATGGTTACCGGGAACAGCCTGCTCGATGGCAGCCTTAAGGCAATCGCGCGTGACCTCGCACAGGGCCTTGGCCTCGGGCGTGGGTGTGCCGACAAAAAACGTCCAAGCGTTATCGCCAACCCAACCGTCGACAACGGCTCCCGTATCGATGGAGATGATATCGCCATCGCGCAGGATCATGTCGGGGTTGGGAATACCGTGGACCACGGCATCGTTAATCGATGCGCAAATGGTACCGGGGAACCCGCCGTAACCCTTAAAGGCCGGGGTGCCGCCATGCATACGGATAATCTGCTCCGCGAGCTGATCGAGCTCAAAGGTCGAAACACCAGGGCGCACCATGGCTCCAACGTGGCGGAGCGCCATCTTAGATAGCGCTCCTGCCTTCTTCATCTGCTCGATTTGCGTTGCAGACTTAATCTTGATCATAGACCGAGAGCCTCTTTGACATCCCCGTACACGGTCTCGCGAGCCTGGTCACCGTTGACCGACTTGAGCAGACCCTGGCCACGATAGTAGTCGACGAGCGGGCTCGTGGACTTCTCGTAGACGTCGAGACGGTTCTTGATGGTCTCGGGCTTGTCGTCGTCGCGCTGATACATCTCGCCGGCGCACTTGGGGCAGGTAGCATCGGCAGCGGTGCCGGTGTAACCGCAGGCGCGGCAAGTGCGACGCGAAGACAGACGAGCGATGATGACCTCGGGGGCCACGTCGACCAGAAGGGCGCAGTCGATCTCGCGACCCATGGCGGAGAGCTCGGAATCGAGCGTCACAGCCTGGGCGGTGTTGCGCGGGAAGCCGTCGAGGATGAAGCCCTGCTGGGCGTCATCGGCAGCAAGGCGCTCCTTGACAAGGTCGATCACGAGCTGGTCGGGAACGAGCTCGCCAGCGTCCATGTACTTCTTAGCCTGAATACCAAGCTCGGTGCCACCCTTGACGGCAGCACGCAGCAGGTCGCCCGTGGAAATGTGAGCGACGCCAAACTCGGCGACGAGCTCCTGTGCGACGGTGCCCTTACCGGCACCCGGAGCTCCGAGCAATACGAGGTTCATGAGCAATCCTCCTCTAGCCTATTTAAAGAATCCATCGTAATCATACATCTTGATCTGGCCTTCGAGCTTATCGACCGTGTCGAGCACGACGCCGACCATGATGAGGATGGACGTGCCGCCAAATGCCTGGATCAGATGGTTACCCGTGAAGGAGAAGATGATCGAAGGCACGATGGCGATGAGCGCCAAAAAGACAGCGCTGGGAAGCGTGATCTTGTTGAGCGCGTTCTTGATGTAGGCCGCGGTAGCCCTACCCGGACGGACGCCCGGAATAAAGCCACCCTGCTTCTTAAGGTTGTCGGCCGTGTCATCGGGGTTGAACACCATGGAGGTGTAGAAGTACGCGAAGAACACGATGAGGACAACGTTAAGCACCCAGTTGAGCCAACCGGTCGAAAGCGCAGAGGCAACTGCCTGAATCCAGCCGATGCCGGGGAAGAACACGGCAATCTGAGCCGGGAAGTACAGCAGCGCCGAGGCAAAGATGATCGGCACGACGCCCGCGGTGTTGACCTTGATGGGCAGGTAGGTGGTCTGGCCACCCATCATGCGACGGCCCACGACGCGCTTGGCATAGGAGACCGGGATGCGGCGCTGGCCGCGCTCAAGGAAAACAATCAGCGGGATAACCAGCAGGATGATGGCGCAGATGATCACCATGGTGATGATGCCACCGGCATTACCCTCGGTGCTGGAGAAGATAGCCTGCGGAAGGCCGGCCATGATGTTCGCAAAGATGATCAGCGACATGCCATTGCCGATACCGCGCTGGGTGATGAGCTCACCAATCCACATGATCAGCATGGCGCCCGCAGTGAGCGTGCCGACGACCATGAGGTCGAAGATGATCTCGGGAGCGCCGGCGCCATTAAAGCTGATGCCGAAGCTCTTAAAGAGGAAGAGGTAACCCACGGAGTTGAGGATTGCCAGAGCCAAGGTGAGGTAACGCGAATACTGCGTAATCTTGGTCTGACCGACCTCGCCCTCGCGGGCAAGCTCATGCAGGGAAGGCACGACGGCCTGGAGCATCTGGAGGATGATCGAGCTGGTGATGTAAGGCATGATGCCCAGCGAAAACACCGACACATAGCTCAACGCGCCGCCAGAGAAAAGATTCAGGAGGGCCATAGCACCTGCGGCGACCGAATTGTTATCGGTCGAGAAAAGGCCCAGCATCCCCTGGAAGGGAATGCCGGGCACAGGAACGTGCGCACCAATGCGGTACACGACGAGCATAGCTATGGTAAAAAGAATCTTTTCGCGCAATTCTTTGATGCGGAAAGCATTCTTAAGACCATTTAGCACGGCAGCTCGACCTTTCCGCCGGCGGCCTCGATCTTGGCCTGCGCAGAAGCGCTGACCTTGTCGACCTTGACCGTGAACTTCTTGGTGAGCTCACCATTGCCGAGCACCTTGACGGGCTCGAACTCGCTCTTGGTGATGCGAGCGGCCTTAAGAGCGGCACCGTCGATCACAGCGCCATCCTCGAACTTACGCTCGAGACGCTCAACGTTAACAGCGGTGTACTCGATACGACGGGGGTTGCGGAAGCCCGGAAGCTTGGGCAGGCGCATAGCCAGCGGAGTCTGGCCACCCTCGAAGCCGGCACCCTTGGTGCCGCCAGAGCGGGAACCCTGGCCCTTCTGGCCGCGGCCAGAAGTGGTGCCGTGACCCGAAGAATTGCCACGGCCGACGCGCTTACGGTTCTTGGTGGAACCGGGCGCGGGAGTAAGATCGTGAAGCTGCATTTGCTACTCCTCTACAATCTCGACAAGGTGCTTGACCTTGAAGATCATGCCGCGGACGGACTCGTTGTCAGCAATCTCGCGAACCTCGCGGATCCTGTGGAGACCGAGGGCACGGACAGTACGGACCTGGTCCTGCTTGCAACGGTTGGTGCTGCGGACCTGCTTGATCTTGATGGTGTCAGCCATGCTTAGTTCTCCTTACCGACGAACATCTCGGAGACCGTCAGGCCACGGCGAGCCGCGACGTCCTCAGGGCTGGAGAGCTCCTTGAGGCCCTCGACGGCAGCCTTGATGATGTTGAGGCCGTTGTCGGTACCGAGGGACTTGGACAGGACGTTCTTGATGCCAGCAAGCTCGAAGAGGGGACGCACAGCGCCGCCGGCGATAACGCCGGTACCCTCGACAGCGGGCTTGATGATGATGCGGCCGGCACCAAAGTGGCCGAGAACCTCGTGCGGGATGGTGCCCTGCTCGGTCACCGGCACGTGGAACATGTTCTTCTTGGCATCGAGAGACGCCTTGGAGATGGCCAGGGGCACCTCAGCGGACTTGCCCATGCCAACGCCGACGTTGCCCTTGCCGTCGCCAACGACGACGAGAGCGACGAGGCTCATGCGACGACCACCCTTGACGGTCTTCGACACGCGGTTGATGTAAACGACGCGCTCCTCGAACTCGGAGGCCTCGCGCTGCTGCTTCTGATTACGAGCCATGTGCTACATACCTCCTAGAACTCGAGACCGGCGGCACGAGCACCGTCGGCGAGGGCCTTGACGCGGCCATGGTAGATACGGCCACCGCGATCGAAGGCGACCTTGGTGATGCCGGCCTCGATGGCACGCTTGCCAACGAGCTGACCGACCTTCTCCGCAGCCTCCTTGTTCGAGGTGTGGGTGCCCTTGAACTCGGCCTCGAGGGTCGAGGCAGAGACGAGCGTCAGGCTGGAGCCCTTGCTGTCGTCGATGATCTGGGCATAGATGTTGGCGTTAGTACGGGTCACGCGAAGACGCGGACGCTCGGAGGTACCCGAGACCTTGCCGCGAACACGACGCTGACGACGCTTGAGGCCTTCCAGCTTCGCCTTATGCTTGTTCATACGTAAACTCCTAAAAAGGTTGATCTTGCCAGCACCTGACGGGGTGCTGGTCTTATGCGAGTGAGTCGGTTACGACTACTTGGCGGCCTTACCCAGCTTGCGGCGGATGTGCTCGCCAACGTAGTGGATACCCTTGCCCTTGTAAGGCTCGGGAGGACG
The DNA here is from genome assembly GCA_905214105.1 of uncultured bacterium. Lineage (GTDB taxonomy): Bacteria > Actinomycetota > Coriobacteriia > Coriobacteriales > Coriobacteriaceae > Collinsella. The sequence goes on along the minus strand of CAJMKK010000001.1, from coordinate 411,427 downwards.
ATGGCCGCGGATCTCAGCGGCGATCTGACCGACCTGCTGCTTATTGATACCCTTGACGTTCACGTGGGTGTTGTCGGGAACCTCGAAGGTGATGCCCTCGGGAGCCTCGACGATCACGGGGTGCGAGAAGCCCAGGGAGAACTCGAGGTTCTTGCCCTTCTGCTGCACGCGGTAACCGACGCCGGCGAGCTCGAGCTTCTTCTCGAAGCCCTCGGAAACGCCAACAACCATGTTGTGGATGAGGGCGCGGGTGAGGCCGTGGCGGGCACGGGTCTCACGCTCGTCGTCGGGACGGGAAACGGTGAGGACGTTGTCCTCGACGTTGATAGCGAGCTTCTCAAAGACATCGAGCTCGAGCTGGCCCTTGGGGCCCTTGACGACAACGTTGTTGCCGTTGACTGCCACTTCGACTCCGGCGGGAATCTGGACAGGCTTATTACCGATACGAGACACGGTGATCTCCTTTCCTTCTACCTACCGAGCGATTTACCAGACGTAAGCGATGATCTCGCCGCCGACGTTGTGCTTGCGAGCATCGCGGTCGGTCATGACGCCATGGCTGGTGGAAATAATGGCGGTACCAAGGCCACCGCGGACGCGGGGCATGTCGGCAACGCCGGTGTACTTACGCAGGCCCGGCTTGGAAATGCGGCGGATGCCGTTGATGACCTTAGCCTTCTTGGGACCATACTTAAGCGTGATGTGCAGAGTCTTCTGGGGAACGGTGTCCTCGACATCGTAGCCCTCGATGTAGCCCTCCTCGTGCAGAACACGAGCGATCTCGACGAGCTTCTTGCTGCTCGGCATGGAGACCGTGGCCTTGTTCACAGAGTTAGCGTTACGGATGCGCGTAAGCATATCTGCGATCGGGTCTGTAAGGTTCATACAGATTCTCCTTCGTTCTTGATGAACACGTGCTCTTGGTTCTTCGCCGCCCTTAACGGCAAAGCCTAACTAGCGCGTTTTCCCTGTTCCAAACGGATGCTTGAAACGCTGGTAGTGACTTACCAGCTGGCCTTCTTAACGCCGGGAAGCTCGCCCTTGAGTGCAAGCTCGCGGAAGCAGACACGGCACAGGCCGAACTTGCGGTACACAGAGTGCGGACGGCCGCAGCGCTGGCAGCGCGTGTACTCACGAGTAGAGAACTTCTGCTTGCGATTGCACTTGACGATCATCGATGTCTTAGCCACTTATATCCTCCTCACATAGAGTATTGTTCGCCCCAAGCGCCGCCCCCTTGTGGGAACGGCGCTTATAGGGCAGGTGAACCTATTTCTTGAACGGGAAACCGAAGGCGTCCAGAAGGGCCTTGGCCTCCTCATCGGTGTTGGCGGTGGTCACGAAAGTGATGTCCATACCACGCTGGTGATCGACGGAGTCGAAGTCGATCTCGGGGAAGATGAGCTGCTCGGTGACGCCCATGGAGAAGTTACCACGGCCGTCGAAGCTCTTGGCGGAGATGCCGCGGAAGTCGCGGATACGGGGGATCGCGACGGAGGTCAGACGATCGAAGAACTCCCACATACGGTCGCCACGCAGGGTAACCTTGCAGCCGATCGGCATACCAGCGCGCAGGCGGAAGGTAGCGATGGACTTGCGGGCGCGGGTGATCATCGGCTGCTGGCCGGTGATGGCGCGCAGGTCGCGCACGGCACCGTCGATGGCCTTGGAATCAGTAGCGGCCTCGCCGACACCCATGTTCACGACGATCTTCTCAAACTTGGGGATCATCATGACGTTCTCGTACTGGAACTTGTCCTGAAGCTGCTGCTTGACCTCGTTGTTGTACTTGGTCTTCAGACGCGGCACATACTTCTCTTCTGCCATTGTTCACTCCTTCTTGGGGTTTTAAGCACGGGGCGTGGCCACGATGGGTTGTCCTCGTGCCTCCTGGCTGCATCCGTGCCGCTCATGGCATTTCGCGGTTTGGACTCGACGCAGCAGGAGCCGACAAAACAATCGGTACTATACGCGCATCGGGAGCGTATTTCCAGAAAAACCTCGTCTGCCTGCACAACTCCACAACTCCCCCGCACAAATGGGTCCCAAAAAGCAGTTGCGGTGAAATAGGGACTGTTGGGCGGCCTAACAGGCTTAAACAATCCGTATTTCACCGCAACTTATTGGTGGGGATGCGATTAGCGCTTGCGGGGGACGAGCTTGGTGCGGCGCAGGTGGATCATTTCGGCGGCTATGGAGATGGCGATCTCCTCGGGGTCCTCGGCTTCGATGGCGACACCGATCGGCAGGTGCAGCTCGTCGATCTGGTCCTGCGCAAAGCCCTCCTGCTCCAAGCGGGCCCGCACAAAGGCCGTCTTGCGGCGCGAACCCAAGCAACCCAGATAGGCAGGCTTGGCGCGCATGGCCTGAATCACCACATCGATATCGGACTTGTGGCCTGCTGTTGCCACGACCACCAAGTCGCGCGGGCCGATGGGGCACTGCTCAGCAAGGTTCTTGTAGTCGACCAGACGACGATCGTAGACACCGGGCACCCATTCGGGCGTCAGCGTGCCGGGGCGGTCATCGCACGCCACGACGGCAAAGCCCGCCGCCGTGAGCACGCGTGCCGTCGCGGCGCCCACGTGCCCGCAGCCAAAGATGTAGGTCAGACCCTCGGGGCAGAGCGTCTCGATGTGCGCCGGGGGAATCTCGGAGGCAGCGTTGGTATAGGTGACCTTACTCCCCTCCTCCACCAGCGAAAGCCCGGGGCAGCCCGCAATGGTGCGGCGCGATTCCTCGCCATGGTATTCGGCAACATCGCCTTCGAGCGCGTTTGCGATAAACGGCTCAAAATCGATGGTGAAGTCGCCGATGCGTCGATACGCCAAGACGTCGGCAACCGACTGGAGCAACGGTGCCTGGGTCGCATCCAGATGCAGGTAGCACAGGCAGATGGCTCCGCCGCAGATCATGCCGGTATCGGAGTTCTCTCCGCCCATGGTGTAGCGGACCAGACGCGATTTACCCCCGGCCAGCAGCTCGCGTGCCTCGTCCAGCGCAAAGAGCTCAATCTTGCCGCCGCCGATAGTGCCCGCCTGGCTACCGTCGGCAAAGACGGCCATCCAGGCGCCCACGCCGCGCGGTGACGACCCTACCGTGCCGGCCACGACCACGAGCTCGCACGTCTCGCCAGCACGCAGGGCGACAAGCGCCGCATTCACAACATCGAGCTTTTCCATTGCCGCCTTCTATCCTCTAAAGATATCGGTGAGCATAGCGAGTGCCTCGAGCACGCCGCCGCCGACCGACGTCGCCTTGTCCGAAATGTAGTTGATATAGCTGGCATCGCCGCGCGGATCGACATCGGCGCATTTAAAGCCCTCAGTCACCTGCACGCCGTTCGCCAAAAGCCCGCGCAGACAGCCATCGATCTGCGTGCACATGGGCGTATCGCCCGCGTAGCCAATCACATCTCCGACGCTCACGATGTCGCCGATTGCACGGTCGGACCGGAACACGCCGGCGGCGGGGCTGTGGATAACGCGCTCTTTGCCATAGCCGGCGATAATGCCCGGCACGCCCGTGTTGGGCTGGGGCGAACCTTGGGTAATGACACGGCCCAAAAAATGCCCGCGCATGGTCTCGACCACGGCGTCGCAGTCAACCGGCGCGGTAAAGCCCGGTCCCACGGCAATAACGGCAGGCGCCATGTCGCGCGTGGTACCCAGGTTGCGCTTGGCCAGAATCGCGTCGACCACAGCCGCGGGCTTCAGTTCGTCGAGCATCTTGGCCTGGGGGTCCACCACCACGGCGACATCCCCCGCCTCGGTAATCTCAAGCGCCTCGGCCGACGTCTGCGCCAAGCGGGCGCGAATGCCCTCGACCTCGACCTCGCCCAAGCGAATTGCCTCGCAAAAACAGATTGTGCGACGGATGCACGTGGGAACCGCGATATCTGCCATAACGACCGACACGCCGGCGCGCACCAAACGGGCAGCGACACCCGTGGCGATATCGCCGGCGCCGCGAACATAAACGAGCATTCCCGGGACACCTCCCTGTGCTACGGTTTGAGCAGAGCAAAAGCGGTTCGACCGCTACTCTGATGATTATTTATTATCACAGTATTATACGGCGGTGAACAGATGGAAACGGTTAGCGGCAATCTTGTCTCGGCGCTCAGGATCGAGCCGGGCATTACCGCGATTATCGGCAGCGGCGGCAAGTCGACGTTGCTGAAGACGCTCGGCCTTGAGCTTATGCGCGCGGGCGGCCGCGTGCTCCTCTGCACCACCACGCACATGTTTCCCGTCGCCGGCGTCCCGTGGGACGGGTCGAATCGTCGCCTGGACGCCGCACCCTGGAAACCGGGTGCCCCGCATGTTCCCGGCTGCACCTGCGAGGCATGCGCTGGCATGAGCCGCGGAAGCATCTGCCAGGCGGGTATTTTGGACCCGGAGACAGGCAAGCTCTCCGCCCCCGCCGAGCCGCCCAACGAGCTGGCGCAGCGCTTTGACTACGTCCTGGCCGAGGCGGACGGCAGCAAGCGGCTCCCGCTCAAGGCGCACGCCCCGTGGGAGCCGGTCGTTCCCGCCGGGACGGTCAACGTCATCTGGCTCATCGGCGCCTCGGGGCTCGGCAAGCCCATCAACGAAGCCGTCCACCGCCCCGAGCTCTTTTGCGAGCGTTGCGGCTGCGAGCCCACCGACGCTGCCACCCCAGAGCGCGTCGCCCAGGTGCTCAATGCCGAGCTGCGGATGCTGAACCTCAACAATGCCCGCATCATGCTCAACCAAGTCGACACGCTTGCTGACCCAACGATGGCAGATCGCTTCGAGGCAGCCATCAACCGCCCCCTCATCGCCACCAGCCTCCGATAGCCGGCCCCAGCCTCCGCAGTTGCGGTGAAATACGGACTGTTTACGGCCGCCAGGCGGCCAAACAGTCCGTATTTCACCGCAACTGCGGAGGACGCCCTTCCCGCTAGCGGGGGACGTAGCGGCCGGGTTGGGCTCCGGTGGGCTCGCCGTCGCGCGCAGCCAGTACGCCGTTCACAAACACGGCCTTGGCGCGGCCGTGCGCCTCAAAGCCCTCGAGCGGCGTGTAGTCCACGGCCTGATGCTGCGTCGCGGCGCTAATCGTCCAGCGCGCCTTGGGATCCCACACGCACACGTCGGCATCGGCGCCCTCGGCAAGACAGCCCTTGTGCGGATACATGCCAAAGACGCGCGCCGGGTTCTCGCTCATCAGGCGGCACAGATCCTCGGGACCCAGCTGTCCCTCAAAGCTCGTAGCGATCGCGACGGGACGATGCTCCACGCCGGGTCCGCCGTTGGGAATCGCGCGGAAGTCGTCGCGCCCGCGGTCCTTTTGCCCGTGCAGGTTAAAGCTACAGTGGTCGGTCGCAATCGTATCGATCTCGCCGGCCACAAGCGCCTCGCGCAGTGCCGCACGGTCGCCGGCATGGCGCAGCGGCGGACTCATCACGTACTTGGCGCCCGCAAAGCCGTCCTCGCCCTGCTCCAAGTAGCACGTGTCGTCGAGCATCAGATACTGAGGGCATGTCTCGACATAGATGTTCTTCTGCCCGCGCGCTTTGGCAGCGCGAATGGCCTCGAGCCCCAGCTTGGTCGAAAGGTGCACCACGTTGACCGGAGCGTCCCCGGCCAAGTGCGCCAGATACAGCAGGCGGCTCACGGCCTCGGCCTCACACACGTCTGGACGGCTGAGCGCATGGCCCTCGGGCCCGTGGATACCCTGCTCAAACACGCGCTTCTGCAGCGCGTTGACCAACGTGCCGTTCTCGCAATGCACGCACAGGATACCGCCCACGCGCTTGAGCTCCTCCAGCACCTCGAGCGTCTCGGCATCGTCCAGGCGCAGATGGTCGTAGGCAAAGTAGGTCTTAAACGACGACACGCCCGCCTCGCGCATGGCCGAAAGATCGGCGCGGTTGCGCTCATTCCACTCGGCAAGCGCCATATGGAAGGCATAGTTGGCGGTGCAGGTGCCGTCGGCGCGATGATGCCACTCGACCAAGGCATCGGGCATGGTCACGCCGCGATCGGCCGTCGCGTAGTCCACAATGGTCGTCGTGCCGCCGCAGGCAGCCGCGCGCGTGCCGGTCTCAAAGCTATCGGCTGTCCAATCCATGCCGGTCCAGCACTGCATGTGCGTGTGGCCGTCGATAAAGCCGGGAAACACCCAACAGTCGGTGGCGTCCTCGACGGTATCGCCCTCGCCCGGCTCGATTGCCGCGGCAATCCGCACAATCTTGTCGCCCTCCATGGCAAGATCGGCGCGGCGAAGCCCCTGGGGCGTCACGAGTGCGCCGTTTTTGATGATGATCATAATTGCTCCTTATTGATTGATGCAGTTGGCCACGCGATCAAAATACGAGCAGGCGGCGATATGCTCCGTTATGCGTCGCTGTCCTTTGACGGTATCGACGTCCCACAGCTCGTAGGCACGCGCCTCGACCAGCACCACGTCGGCACGGTCCTTGAGGATCGAACCGCCGCCGTCCTTACCCTCAAGACACATAAGTGCATCGAACAGTTCCGCCGGAAAGATCACCGGGCTCGAAGGCTCACCGTTGCACGCAAGGCGCACCGGATGCTTGCGGCCACGCTCGTCAAATGCACGAACCATAGCCTCAAAAGAATCCGAACTCACGAGCGGCTGGTCGCCCGGCAAAAAGAGGCAACCTTTCCAGTTGCGTTCGACTCCCCACGAAAGCCCCGCACGGACGCTTTCGCTGCGCAGCTCGCCATCGTGCAGCACACACGGGCAATGCTTATCCTCGCAAATCCGAGCGACCTCGGGCCAACGCGTCGAAACCACAACGTCAAAGCCCCGGGGAACCGAATCAATGGTCCGGGCAATCAGCGGCTCGTCATAGATATCGGCGAGCATCTTGTTAGAGCCAAATCGCTTGCCCTCGCCCGAAGCCATAATCACGCAACCAAGTTTCATGGCGATACCTCCCCTGAAACCATCGTACCCATAACTCGCGTCGCGGGGCATCTACATCGAAAGCGCTTATCCCGCACGCCCACGATGCAAAAAGGGGCACCCCGCCGGTTGGCAGAGCGCCCCCTTTACATGGCTTACCTCAACCCAGCTTTAGGCCTGGAACCAACGGGCGGTGTTGCGCTCGTCGAGGGCCTTGAGGGTAGCGGCGGGATCGGCAACCTTCTGCAGGAACATCATGGCTGCGATGGCGTACGGCTTGTAGCTGGCCTCCTTGTACATGCCCACGCGGTGCATGTCGAAGACGTCGGCGTTGACCTCGCCGTGCTCGCAAGAGACACCAGAGATGTCGGCGGGCAGCGGATGCATAAAGATGGTGTCCTGGCCGTTGGCGGTCTTCTCCATGAGCTCGGTCGTGGAGCACCAATCCTGATGCGTAGCGTTCTGAGCGAGCAGCTCCTTCTCGAGCGCAGCGATGCCGGCGTCGTCGCCCTCGGCGTACAGGTTGGTGCGCTTCTCCATGGCGGCAAACGGAGCCCAGCTCTTGGGGATCACGATGTCGGCGCCCTCGAAGGCCTCAGCCATAGTGTTGACCTGCTTAAAGGTGGTGCCGGACTCGGCGGCGTAGCCCTTAGCGCGCTCGACGACCTCGGGCATGAGGTCGTAGCCCTCGGGGTGGGCCAGGGTGACGTCCATGCCAAAGCGGGGCAGCAGGCTGATCAGCGACTGCGGGCAGGACAGCGGCTTGCCGTAAGAGGGCGAATAGGCCCAGGTGACGGCAACCTTCTTGCCCTTGAGGTTCTCAAGGCCGCCAAACTCGTTGATGAGGTAGAGCATGTCGGCAGAGGACTGCGTGGGGTGGTCGGAATCGGACTGCAGAGAGATGAGCGTGGGACGGTGATCCAGAACGCCATCCTCGTAAGCCTGCTGGACAGACTCGGAGACCTCGGCCATGTAGGCGTCGCCCTTGCCGATGTACATGTCGTCGCGGATGCCGATGACGTCAGCCATGAAGGAGATCATGGTAGCGGTCTCGCGGACGGTCTCGCCGTGAGCGATCTGGGACTTCTTCTCGTCCAGGTCCTGCAGCTCAAGACCGAGCAGGTTGGCTGCCTTAGAGAAGGAGAAGCGCGTACGGGTGGAGTTGTCACGGAACAGGGAGACGGCCAGACCCGAATCGAAGATCTTGGACGAAACGTTGTTCTCGCGCAGCTCGCGCAGGGCGTCGGCGACGATGTAGAGCGCCTTGAGCTCATCGGTGGTCTTGTCCCAGGTGTGCAGGAAGTCGCTGCCGTACATGCCCTTAAAATCGAGGCCGTTCAGCTGCTCGACGAGCTCGGTAAACTTAGCGTCCATGTAAATATCCTTTCCAAAGATGAAACGATCGCAATGAGTAGATGTGCTCCGGCATGCGCGTGTGGCTAGAACATGCAGAGCGCTATGACGAGGACCCGCTACCGTTGAGGAAGCATGGGAGATAACGACCGCGGGCCCCAAGTCAACAGGGGGTGCCGGGGACACGAGCTGTCCCCGGCTCAACAAGATCGAGGAATGGGACTAATCGATCTTGTTGTTGGTCAGACCGGCGCGGAACACGGTGGCGTCGCCATCGGCCTGGCTCGGATCGTAGAGGTTCAGGGCAGCCACATACATGGCGGCAGCGGTGACCAGGTCGTCCTTGTAGGTGACCTCGTTGGGAGCGTGAGCCTGAGACTCGGCACCCGGGCCAAAGCCGACGCAGGGGATGCCATAGCGGCCCTGGATGGAAACGCAGTTCGTGGAGAAGGTCCACTTGTCGCACAGCGGACGACCGGTGCGCTTGTCCATGCTGGGCTCGCAGCCGATGCGCTCGTCACCGAACATGGCCTTGTGGGCGTCGACGAGGGCCTTGACGTGCGGAGCGGTCTCCTTGTTGATCCACGTGGGGAAGTAAGCCTCGGTCTCGTAAACCTCGCCGGTCCAGGACGGACGGTCGTACATGTACATGGAGACCTTCACGTCGTCGCCGTACTTCTTGGCGGCCGGCAGGTTGCGGATCTCGTCCAGGCAAGACTCCCAGGTCTCACCGGCGGTCATACGACGGTCGATGGAGATGGCGCAGGAGTCAGCGACAGCGCAGCGGCTGGGGCTGGTGTAGAAGATCTGGCTGACGGTGCAGGTGCCGCGGCCCAGGAAGCGGGCGTCCTCGAAGTGCTCGGGGTTGTACTTAGGGTCGAGCATCTTGACGAGGCCCTTGATGTCGGTCGACTCGTCGCAGCCGTTGTTGTTGAGGGCGCGGACGTCGGCGATGATGTCGGCCATCTTGTAGATGGCGTTGTCGCCGCGGTCGGGAGCGGAACCGTGGCAGGAGGTGCCGTGAACGTCGACGCGGATCTCCATGCGGCCGCGGTGACCGCGATAGATGCCGCCGTCGGTGGGCTCGGTGGAAATGACAAACTCGGGCTTAATGCCGTCCTTGTTGTAGATGTACTGCCAGCACATGCCGTCGCAGTCCTCTTCCTGGACGGTGCCGACGACCATGATCTTGTAGCCCTCGGGGATGAGGCCCATGTCCTTCATCATCTTGGCAGCATAGGTAGCAGAAGCCATGCCACCCTCCTGGTCGGAGCCGCCGCGGCCGTAGATGATCTCGTCGGTCTCGTAGCCCTCATAGGGATCGGCATCCCAGTTCTCGATGTTGCCGATGCCGACGGTGTCGATGTGAGAGTCGATGGCGATGATCTTGTCGCCCTCGCCCATAAAGCCCATGACGTTACCCAAGCCATCGACCTTGACCTCGTCATAGCCGAGGCTCTCCATCTCGGCCTTGATGCAGGCGACAACCTCACCCTCCTCGCAGGACTCAGAGGGGTGAGAGATCATGGCGCGCAGGAAGCGAGTCATATCAGCACGATGAGACTCCGCAGCAGCCTTAATGGCATCAAAATCGAGTTCTTTAGTCATAACAGTCAACCTTTCTACAAGGGTTTACCTACAGGTAGATATTTCAGATAGATCACTTGTGCCAAGCAGCGTGAGGTCGAGCACCCCACAAGCAAGTAACCATAGGAGGCGGACGGAGGACTTTGCTCCGTCGCGAGTTCCGCACGAGCCGGAGAGCACTTAATGTGCTCTCCGTGCGAGCAGGACTGTCCGAGCAGGGAGTAAAGTCCTCCGGCTGCCTCCGGACAGGTCAGCCTGCTAGCAGGTCGGATACTCGCCCTCCCAGACGATGCGACGGTACTGATCCGGATCGGTGTCGCCCTCGGTGGAGAAGCAGAGCACGGAGCTCGTCTTGTCCAGGCCGATGAGCTCCTTGAGCTCGGCGTACTCGGGGTCGAGCATGAGGGTCTCGACTAGGCCGGTGGTCACTGCGCCGGACTCGCCGGAGATGACGCGCGGGTCGCCCTTCTCGGGAGCGCCCAGGGTGCGCATGCCGCGAGCGGTGACCCAGTCGGGGCAGGACACGAAGGCGGTGGTGTGGTTGCGCAGGATATCCCAGCCCAAGATGTTGGGCTCGCCGCAGCACAGGCCGGCCATGATGGAGGGCATGTCGCCGTCCACGATGCGCGGGTCGCCGTCGCCGGCGGCAGCGCCCTTGTACAGGCAGGCGGCAGGCGCGCACTCGACCACGACGAAGGTGGGCGGGTTATCGGGATACAGGTTGGTGAAGTAGCCCACCACGGCGCCGGCGAGCGAACCCACGCCAGCCTGGACAAACACGTGCGTCGGGCGGTTGATGGCCATCTCGCGCAGCTGCTCGGCAGCCTCGGAAGCCATGGTGCCGTAGCCCTCCATGATCCAGGACGGGATCTTCTCGTAGCCCTCCCAGGCGGTGTCCTGAACGATGACGCCGCGCTCGCAGGCATCGGCCTCGGCGGCGGCCATGCGCACGCACTCGTCGTAGTTGACCTCTTCGATGGTCACCGTGGCGCCCTCGGCGGCGATGTTATCGAAGCGTGGCTTGGTGGAACCCTTGGGCATGTGCACGACGGCCTTCTGGCCCAGCTTGTTGGCAGCCCATGCCACGCCGCGGCCATGGTTGCCGTCGGTGGCGGTAAAGAAGGTAGCCTGGCCAAAGTCCTTGGCAAGCTGATCGGAGGTCAGGTAATCGAAGGTGCACTCGGCAACGTCCTTGCCGGTCTCGTCGGCAATGTAGTTGGCCATGGCAAACGAACCGCCCAGGACCTTAAAGGCGTTGAGGCCAAAGCGATAGCTCTCGTCCTTAACGCACAGGTTGGACAGGCCCAGGCGCGCGGCCTGGCCATCCAGGCGGGCAAGCGGAGTGACGGTGTACTGGGGGAACGACTGGTGGAAGGCGCGGGCCTTCTTCACGTGGTCGAGGCTCATGATTCCCAAGTGCTTGTCATCGCTCTTGGGCATCGTGTTGCCCGCCCACTGGATCTTATCGGCCATACGGTGAACTCCTTAAGTTCTCTCTTGCCGGCCCCCGCATACGCGTTTCAGCCCGATCCCATTCACACGGCTGAACTTTTATGTGGATGCCAAACAAAAAGTTTGTTAGCACTGTTCTATCACACTTTTTGATTGGAAAACCTAACAAATTGTTTGTTGCCGTAATCGGTACCTTTTCGCCGCCGAACGGTCACATAACACAGCGACGCTTTCGTTATTTGCGAACAAGTGGGGTTTATGGCACAGTGAGCCCAAACTAATTTTTAGGAAGGCACCCATGACCCCCGCACAGATTGAGTTCTACAAGCGCCTTGCACACGGCCTGGCGCTCCAATTTGGCCCCAACTGCGAAGTCGTCGTCCACGACCTGGAGACCGAGGACGTGGACCGCTCCATCGTAGTGATCGAAAACGGCCACGTCAGCGGGCGCAAACTGGGTGACGGCCCCAGCCATATTGTGCTTGAATCCATGCACGAGGGCACCGCCGACGTGCACGACCGCGAGCCGTACCTCACCAAAACCGCCGATGGCAAGCTGCTCAAGTCCTCGACCATCTTTATCCGCAACGATGAGGGCAAGCCCGTCGGCATTTTGGGCATCAACTTTGACATTACGCTTATGAAGGCTTTTGAGCGTTCGCTCGACGCCTTTACCGGCACCGGCGGCACGGGCTACACCGAGCCCGAGCCCATTACCAAGAACATCGGCGACCTGCTCGAGGACCTGCTGCACGAGTGCGAACAGTTTGTGGGCAAGCCCGCGGCACTCATGACCAAAGACGAGCGCATTCGTGCCATTGGCTACCTCGACCGTCGCGGCGCCTTCCTCATTTCCAAGTCGAGCGAACGCGCCTGCGAGTTCTTTGGCATCTCCAAGTACAGCTTCTATAGCTACCTCAATGAGGCCAAGGCGGCGGCCGACGGCAAGTAGGCACTCGCCTAGATTGCCCCTCCCCTTTTGGGCGCGAGTTCTGGAAAGCTCGAATCCAAGACCGAGCCGCTTGGGAAGTTCCATATAATCGATGTCATTAGTATTTCGAAAGGGTGGAACAGAATGGCGTTGAGCAAGGCATCATGCACCGGTCGCGGATTGATTCCGGCAATTGGTGGACATGTGCACCGCATGTTCGATGAGGGTGAAGACGACCTGTTTTCGCTGAGCCTTGACGACGTGATGGATGATCGCCCGTGGACCGCCGACGAACTCATGGGCGGCGGGGCTCGCCCGTCAAGCCCCAATCCCGCACTTGCGCCTAAGCCCGCATCTGCGCCGGCTCCTGCGCAGTCGCCTGTTTCGACGCCCGCGTCTGCGCCCACACCCACTTCGGCGCCCACGCCCACTCCCCGCCCCGCAAGCGACCCGTCCGAGACGGCGGCGTTTCTCGCTGCAGCGACGCAGGGCAAATCGGCCGACAGCACCGTTATGTACAGCGCCCGGCAGTTGCCTGTTCCTGCGGCACGCAAGCCTCCGGTCACAAGGCTCGATGAGCCCGTTGCCCATCAGGTTGCCTACGATTCCTGGGCTGCAGCCGATCTGGATGAGACCTCTACCGGCATGCCGGCGCTCGACGTTCCAGTTAATCCGCTTTTTGCCGCCAACACGAGCGCCGCGGGCTATGAGGGCGGTGCGGCATATTCCGATTATTCCGATGGCTATGCTGACGCCGGTCGCATCGAGACCGAGGATTATGGCACCACATCGAGCGATTATCTCAACGATCCGTACGCCGCCACGCCTGCACCGGAATATGACCCGGAGGCCGCGTCCGCACCGGCGTATACCAAAAGCACGGGCGAAGAGCGCTTCGCCGATTATTACGCCGAGGAAAAGGCGCTGCGTTTTTCGGAATTTCCGCAGGCAGTCAAGGTTGCCTTTATCGCCATTGTCATTGCCCTGCTCGGTGTCATTGCGTTTGAGGGATTCCGGCTGTTCTCCGGCCCCACCCAAGCGGAGTCGGAGACCCAGCAAAAAGAGGACGATAACGAGTATCTGGACATCAACACCCTCAAGGGCGACCCCAACGACGGGGACGATGAGTAGCGAGGGCTAAGGGAGGGTCGGAAGAGTCGGCGGCACGTTACGGCTCCAAAAGCCCTGCCATAAAGATGGGCAGATACAGCACGTCACCATCGCGGTGAAGATTACATTCCGCAAGTACCAGGGCGCGATCGATTCCGTAGCCCTTCGTTGCCAGTGCGTTATCGAGCGCCGCGTGGGACTTAAAACTCTTGCCCGATTTGACCTCGATGGCGAGCACTTCCCCATCGAACGTCTCTTCCACAAAATCGAGCTCACCGACCTTTTTGGACGTAAAGTAGCGCAATCTAAATCCGTGGGCTTTGAGCTCTTGGGCAACGAAGCCCTCGAATGCCGCCCCCATATTCATGCCAAAGGGGCCTTCTGCCTCCCCATCAAAAACGCCTTGGGCGACCCTTTTGGAATACGACGACATAAGCATTCCGGTGTCCAAGTAAAACAGCTTAAACAGATTTCGTTGCTCCCCCAATAAAAGGGGTGCCACGGGCGCCGTTACGTTATACACAGGAAGCGCGACACCCGCCTCCGATAGCCAGAGGAAATGATCTGTCACCTGCGAAAAACGTTTGACACCGTTAATCGATGACAGTTTGAATCGCTTGTTTTTGGAACCGGCCTCGCTGGGAATCAGATCATAGATATCGCGAATAACCAAGCGCAGCTCGGGCGGAGCGTACTTTGCGATGTCATCGCGATACAGGGCGTGAAGATCGCGGTGGATGTTTCGAACCTCGTCGACATTGCGCGTCGCCAAGAAGGAATTGACCGCGTCGGGCATGCCTCCCACCACCACATACTGATGGAACAGATCGAGCAAGCGGTCATACAGATAGCCGGGAAGCTCCCCCTCATTCTTTAGACAGCCCCTGAGCATGTCAAACACGCTGGCACCAACGCCATTTGCCCAGCAAAACTCCTCAAAGTCGAGCGGGTACATCTGGACCTGCTCGACATACCCCACCGGCAGGGAATCGATGCCCTCGAGCTCAACGCCAAGGAGCGATCCGGTAAGGATGTATCGAAAGTCGCCGCGCTGGACCAGATATTTGATAAACGTCACCACGTTGGGGCATCGCTGCACCTCGTCGATAACCACAACGGTCTTGTTCGCAACCATCGGCTGCGTTGCAGCAATAGACATACGCATAAGCAGATCATCCGCACTTTTCGCCGCCAAAAACGAATCGCGCACGGACGCGTCGGCGATAAGGTCGAACGTCACGACATTTTCGAACGATTCATTTGCAAAGACGTTGACCAAATATGACTTTCCTACCTGTCGGGCGCCCTTGACCAAAAGAGCCTTGTTAGGCGACGAGGCAAGCCAAGATTCAAACTGTGCTTTCGCTTTTCTCTGTAGCATAAGCGCACCCCTTATTACGTGCTGTTTTAGCACTAGGATACACTTTTCCGTGGTTGCTAGATGCTCATTTCGACACTTTTTCGGATTTAAGCCTAACAGCAGCCGGCGAAATCAAGCGCCGTCTGCACATCATTTCGCAGGCGGCGCTTGATTTGTGTCCGCGCGCGCTGATAGACTCCATCGTGCCAGCAAGGAGCGGGCGCGTTTTATCCAGAGTCGGGGTAGAGAGTTGGCTCCACGATCCCGACGCCAACCGGCCAAGAGGCACGGTGGCCCTGCCAACATCGATGAAAGGAGTCCGTATGGACAATTTCTCCGTGCGCAGTGAGCGCAACTTCCACAACCTGGTAGCCAAGCCAAAACGAATGCATCTTCTGGACAAGCCGAACGGCTATGCCTCGGCCATGGTCAAGAGCAGCCTCTCCCACCAGATGCGCTTTACCGTGCAGGTGCTCGAGGAAGAGCTCTGCGTTGCCGGCGACCCGCACGTGCTACAGATCAAGCTGCTCGGAGACGACTCGCGCGAGTCGTCCAGCTGGAAGCTCTTTGCCGACGGCTCGTGCGTCGCAAGCGGCTCGGGTGACTTTGCCCGTGAGTGCTTCTGCGAGGGCGCCGAGGTGTTTTTGGACTTGTGTCGTGATGCCGTCGAGGCTGCCAAGCTGCACCAGTGGAGCCAGAGGGAGTATGAGCTGCTGAGTGCCGCGCGCGGGATTGCGGGGGTGTAAACAGGCGGAGCGCTCCTGAAGCCTTATTCCACACGATCGGGTGTACTCATCTGCAACTCGACTTGCTACCAGATGGTGCAATCACGTTCCACGTCGGTTAAGCCAGACCCCGGCCGGTCGTTGGCAAGTGAAACAACATCTCCCACCCATAGGCCTCTAAGACCGACCGTCCACTATAATCCAAGCGGTTAGCGTCTCCCAAAATCGCCATGGACACGTCTTCCAAGATGCCCTCTCAACTGTGCAGAAATAACAGCCGCCCATACGGTCGATGTGCTCCTTGCACGTCTCGCTGACCACGCAACGATGGAAAACAGGTTCCTGGACGGATGACCCCTGAGGGGATGCATGAAATCGGCATCGAGGCCATCGTCTGTCGAACAATACCTGCCCATACCTTTAAAACATGAGAACAAGACGCCGGCGTCGGTATCGTTTTCAATTCAGTTTAAAACTGAGGAGATTCAGGAGCCAACCGAATAAACTAAGACTCACTTAGTAATTGCTAAATTTCTGACTGGGTATATAATATCTGACAGTAATAAGGATTCTTTACTATATGTGAGGCAGAAATGACTTCAACGGATGATGAACTAGTCAGCAGGCTCCAAGCTCACCTGTCAACCATTCGCAAGGCGGCGGGCTGGAGTGGCGAACGGCTTGCGAACGAACTAGGCATAACAAAGCAAACCGTCAGCAGCCTTGAGACGGGTAAAACGCAGATGACGAAGATGCACTATCTCGCCATCAGGGCGGTATTCAACAACGAAATCGCCGTCAGCGGAAACGAGGATCTGGCAAAAATAATTCAGCTATTCGTTGACCAACCAGTAGCACCCAAACTAGAGAAGATGCAAAATGCCCTTAAAGAAGGGGATGAGAAGGGGACACAACAAGAGGCAGCTACTAAGCAGAGCGCCATAGTTGGAGCAACCGCTCTCACCGCCGCCCTAATCCCCGCTTCATCGGCATTGATTCCGGCATTGGGCTCTCTTGCATATCAACTTGCAAAATCAATCAAGAAATGAGGTGTACAGAAATTGGAGTCGGAAAACACTGATCTGCCCGCAAAGAACAAAGGCCTCGTGTGGCTCGAGCAGCACAAAGTCCAGATTGGCATCGGTGTATTTGTGGCAATCAGTTCAATCGTTAGCATTACGATTGCCGCGAAAACGGGCCATACGCCTAAATTCAAAACTATTTGCAACGGCGCAGACAAAGGTGTTGCCACGATTGCTAAGGCAGCAGAAAAGGCCTCCTTGCCAGTGGTCAACCTTACCGGAGTCAAGAAGACTGCAACGGGACTCGGACATGACTTGCTTCTTTCGAATCAGGCAGTTAACAAGCGTCTCGTCTCCAGCGGAATGATGACAAAAGAGCCCTGGGGTTACAAGCTCACAGAAGTCGGCAAACTCTTTGGGAAAGAAACAGTCAAAGTAACGCGCGCCGGTTATACCTTCTCAAATATCGAATGGGATGAAGCGGTTGTCCCGTTTGTTTTTACTTCCGACGAACTTGCGAGCATTAACGCCAAAAAACTCACATTGCGCAAGTCATAGCCCAGTAGTCAAATCTGATACACCGTGCGCCCCGCGTACGCAAACGAAAAGGAGACGCCATGGTCATATACAGAACTCAAGAATGGAACGGATACGGAAAGCAAAACTACTACTGGAATGAATACCGCCGTGAGGGCGACACGGTTGTCAAATACAAGTGTAATAGGCGCAAGTTCTTCGATGGGGACGAAAGCAACTGGGAAGAAAGCGAGCATGAAGAAGATTCGTGGAGCATTGACGATCCCAATATGCCCGATTGGCTGAACGGCTACCTCTAATAACTATTAACTAGCAGCCCTTGAAAGCCCCACTTCCCACAGGGAACGTGGGGCTTGATATTGCCCTCCTGTCCGAAAGCACTTTCCATCTCAGCTTTCAATCTAGGCAACCACAATGGTATGGGCCATGGCCGTCAGTTCACCAATCTCAATAAACCTGTCTTTTGTAATGCGATTGACCAATGCGCCGACTCTCTGGTCGGTCGCATCGACATCACAAGCGATGCGCAGCCCGGGAGAGCCGCCAAAAGCAGCTGCTTGCCTGATGCACAAAAGCGCAGAAACCCGCATCCCGAATATGGTGGGATGCGGGCACGGACAATCGTGTGTCCCATTCCAGGCGCGGATTCTGGGATGCAATCTCCGCCGAGGGCTCCAAGGGGAAAGCGCATCCCATTCTGAGCGCCTATTCCGGGACACAGTTTCCGCTCCAAACAAAAGGCTCCGGCTCGCGATGGAGCCGGAGCCAAAGGCGCAGCATATACAGTTGATGTTGAGCGCGAACAGCCCGTCAGCAATGGGCGTCCGCGTTCTACCCTACCCGCGGTGACGGGCGCGGCTGTACGGCGTATCCACCATGGGCAGATCCGGACGCAGCTTGCCGTCGAATGCGCGGTAGGCGTTCTGCACGGCGGGCGCCGTGGGGATCGTTGCGATCTCGCCGATGCCCTTACCGCCGTATGCCACGGGCAACAGCTCGTCCTTCTCCACGTAAATGGCGTGGATATCCGGAATCTCGGGCGCACGGAACAGCCCGAGCGTACCGTACCTTGCCTGGGGCACGCAGTCCTTGAGCGGCCAGTCCTCGGTCAGCGCATAGCCCATACCCATGAGCACGCCGCCTTCGATCTGACCCTGGATGGAGATGGGGTTGACCACCTTGCCGGAATCGTGCGCGGCATAGACCTCGCTCACGCGGCCGTCGTCGTCCAAAATGACCACATGCGTGGCAAAGCCGTAGCAGATGTGGCTCTTGGGATTGGGGACGTCGGCGCCCAGTTTGTCGGTCGGCTCCAGATACACGTAGCCAAACTCGCATCCCTCGAGCGCCTTGATGGCGGCCGCGGGATCCTGAGGATGCATGCCCTGGCCGGCGACGAGCTCCTGCGTGCGCAGCTGATAGGCGCGACCGTCGTCGTACTCGATCTTCACGCCGTCGCCATGCGCGCTCACGGGAGCGTCGGGTGCGGGCTTGCCGGCCTCGATGCCAACCATGGCATCGCGCAGCAGGAAGGCGGCGCCGCGCACGGCCTCGCCGGTCACGACCGTCTGACGCGAGCCAGACGTGGTGCCGGAGTCGGGAGCGTTCTCGGTAGAGCACTCGCCGTTGGCGATGCAGCCCAGCGGCAGACCGCACGCCTCGGCAACGTCCTGCAAAAAGACGGTGTTGCAGCCCTGGCCGATGTCGGACGTGGCGGCATAGACCACAGCCACGCCGTCCTCGATGCGAATCTTGCAGCGGCCGGCATCGGGCAGGCCCACGCCCACGCCGGCGTTCTTCATGGCGCAGGCGATACCGGCGCGTCCGGGATGCGCATAGTAGGCATCTTTGACCTCGAGCAGCGTCTCCTTAAGCGCCGTGGAGCAGTCGGCAATCTGGCCGTTGGGCAAAACCTCGCCCGGCTCGATGGCGTTACGGTAGCGGATCTCCCACGGATCCAGGCCGACCTTCTCGGCCAGCAGGTCGATCAGGCTCTCGAGCGCAAACTCGGACTGGCACACGCCAAAGCCGCGGTACGCGCCGGCAGGAGGGTTGTTGGTGTAGTAGCCAAAGCCGCGAATGTCGGTGTTCTGGTACTTGTAGGGGCCCACGGCATGCGTGCAGGCGCGCTCGAGCACCGGGCCGCACAGCGACGCGTAGGCGCCGGTATCAAAGTTGATCTCGCAGTCCAGGCCGGTAAAGTTGCCCTCGGCATCGCAGCCCAGCGTAAAGGTACCGTCCATGGCATGGCGCTTGGGATGGAACGCAAGCGACTCGGCACGCGTGAGCTTGCACTTCACAGGACGCTGGAACTTATAGGCGGCGAGCGCGGCCAGGTGCTGGATGGACACGTCCTCCTTGCCGCCAAAGCCGCCACCCACGAGCATGGTCTCGACGACCACGCGCTCGGGCTCGTTGTCCCAGCCAAACATATGGGCGCACTCTTTGCGCGTGTCGTAGGCACCCTGGTCGGTCGACTGCACCTTGACGCCGTTCTTGTACGGGAAGGCAACGGCGCACTCGGGCTCCAAGAAGGCATGCTCGGTAAAGGGCGTGGTAAAGCGCTGCGTCACGGTGAACGCGCTCTCTGCCAGCGCCTTGGCGGCGTCGCCGCGCGTCACGTGACGGCTCTGGCACACGTTGTCCTTGAGCTCCACCGTGTTGCCAAAGGCAAAGAAACTGTCGTGCAGGCGCGGGGCGTCGGCAGCCCTGGCCTCGACAATGTTACGCACGGGCTCCAGCGGCTCGTAATCGATCTTTACGAGCTTCTTGGCCTTCTCGAGCGTCGCCTCGTCCTCGGCAACCACCAGCACAATGGCATCGCCCACGCAGCGGGTGATATCGCCCGCCGCGATCATGACGTCCCAATCCTGGATAAGGTGGCCGACCTGGTTGACCGGCACATCCTCGGCGCGCAGGATGCCCACCACACCGGGCAGGGCCTCGGCCTTGGAGGTGTCGATGGAAAGCACACGGGCGCGCGGATACTTGGAGCGCACGGCGCTGGCATAGGTCAGGTCCGGCTGATCGAGCTCGTCGATGTCATCGGGGTACTTGCCCTCGCCGAGCACCTTCTTGCGCACGTCGATACGGAAGGCGCGCTTGCCCACGCCGTAGTCGTCGCCGCGCTCCAGGTCCTCGTCGATCTGCTTTTCGCCGCGGAGCACCGCAGCGGCCAGCGAAATGCCCTCAATAATCTTCTTGTAGCCGGTGCAGCGGCAGACGTTGCCGCGGATGGCGTACTTGATCTGCTCCTCGGTGGGCTCGGGGTCCTCGGCGATCAGCGCCGCGCCTGCCATGACCATACCGGGGATGCAAAAACCGCACTGCACGGCGCCCACGGCGCCAAAGGCGTACACAAAGGCCTCGCGCACGTCCTCGGGCAGGCCCTCGACAGTCACGATGTTGCGGCCGGCGGCAAGGGCGGTGGTCAGCACGCAGGCCTTGACGGCCGCACCGTCCACATGAATGGTGCAGGTGCCGCAAGCACCCTCGGAGCAGCCGTCCTTGGCGGAATGGATGTGCAGGTCGTCGCGCAGGTAGCGCAGCAGCGGTTTGTTTTGGGTCGTCGTGTGCTCGACGCCGTTAACGGTAAAAGTGAATTCCTGTGCCATGGTGATTCCCTTCTACACGCCGGCGGCGATGCCGGTGCGGTCGTGGATGGCGCCATGCGGGCAAACGACGGCGCACATGCCGCACGACAGGCAGTCCGCACCGTCGATGTGGGCACAGTTGTCCTCGATGCGGATAGCGCCGGCAGGGCATTTTTTGGCGCACATGCCGCAACCGATGCAGCTCGTGTCGCAAATCTTGCGGGCGATGGCGCCCTTATCGGTGTTGTTGCAGCGCACCAGGATGTTCTGGTAGCCGGGAACAAAGGCAATCACGCGCTGCGGGCACGCCATGCCGCACAGGCCACAGCCCGTGCACTTGGAGCGGTCCACGCGGGCGATGCCATCAATCAGTGCAATGGCGCCGTGGGGACAGGCCGTGACACAGGCGCCACAGCCAATGCAGCCTTCGCTGCAGCGGGCGTCGCCGCCTGCGGAGGCGCAACCGCTTCCGCAGGCAACGTAGGCCACGTTATGTTGAATGGATTTGGCCATAAGGGGTCCCTTATTTCTTAAGGAGATACGGATAGCTGTCGCGCACGGCCTTGATGGTCAGGCGGACGGCCTCGGGCAGACCGGTGTTGACGGCATCGACCGAGACGGTGCGGACCGTGCCGGCGACGCGGACCTTAAAGTGGTCCTCGTCCACGGCCAGGAAGCCCTCGTTCTCGGAGTTCTCCATGTCCTGATCGCTCCAGAACAGGGTGAGCTTGTCCTTGTAGGGACGACCCTCCTGGTAGGGGCAGAACACGGCGCAGTTGCCGCACTCGTTGCACATGCCGTCGATGTGGACGACCTGATGCTTGGCCAGGCCCGGCACCTTAATTGCCACGTTGGCGCGGTTGGGGCACACATCGCAGCAGACCTCGCACACCGAGCCACAGCCCAGGCAGCGGGTCTTGGTGCAGTTGCGCTTGTCGCGGCACAGCGATCCCTTGCGCTCGTAGCAGGTGTCCTCGCGGCCGGCCTGCTCGTTGCAGTCGGCGTACTTGTTAAAGTCCACGCCGGCAATGGCACGGGCGACCTCGGCGGCGTCGGCGATAGCCTCGACCACGGTAGCGGGACCGCGGCGGCAGTCACCGGCAGCCCAAACGCCCTCGACGCCGGTGGAGGTGGCGGCAAGGCGGCCGCGACGGTCGTGCTCGACGCCCGCGGCGTCGTACAGGCTGGCATCGATGCCCTCGCCCACGGCGCAGATCACCGTGGTGGCGGAAAGCTCGACGGTCTCGTCCGTGGCGACGGGGCTGCGACGGCCGCTTGCATCCGGCTCGCCAAGTTCCATGACGTCGCAGGTCAGCACGGCGCCGTTGAGCGCCTTGGGCGCCAGCAGCTCGCAGAACTCAACGCCGTCGGCAAGAGCAAGATCGAGCTCTTCCTCGTCGGCGGGCATCTGCTTCTTGGTGCGGCGATACACCAGGCGCACGTTCTTCACGCCAGCAAGGCGCTTGGCCACGCGGGCCGCGTCCATGGCGGTGTTGCCGGCGCCGATGACCACGACGTCCTCGCCCAGCTCGAGCTTCTCGCCCTTCTTGGCGGCCTCGAGGAACTCCAGCACGTCGAGCTCGGCACCCTCGCCCAAGCCCGCAGAGCCGGGCATCCAGGCACCAGTGGCCACGACCACGTCGGTAAAGCCCTGGGCCTTGAGCTCGTCAATGGACTCCACGCGGGCGTTGAGCTGCACCTTGGCGCCAAAGGCCAGACAGAGCTCGGCATCGTGGGAGATATCGTCGCTCGCGATACGGAACTCGGGGATCACGTGACGGACCACGCCGCCGAGAGAGTCGCGGGCCTCGAAGATAGTGACGGGCACGCCGGCGCGCGTCAGGAAGAACGCCGTCGCCAGACCGGCCGGGCCGCCGCCGATAACGGCAACGTTGCGCTCGGCGTCGTTGGCAATGGCCTGGGCGCGCAGCTTGGGCAGCACGGCGGTCATGGCCTCGCGGGCGGCCTTGAGCTTGCTGGCGCGAATCTGGGCGCCCTCGGGCTCGTAGAATGCACGCTCGCAGGCACGGCCGCAGGGATGCGGGCAGATGGTACCGGTAATGAACGGCAGGGCGTTGCGCTCGATGATGATGTTGAGCGCGTCCTCGTAGCGGCCCTCGTCAACAGCCGCCAGATAGGCAGGGATATCCTGCTGGATGGGGCAGCTCGTACGGCACGGCGTGGTAAAGCAGTCGGAAAGCGGGCTCTTGCCAGCGACCTTGCGGTCGGGCAGCGGACGCAGCGGCTTCTTGTAGAGCGGGTTGGTGAGTGAGTCGGTCTGGATCGCGGTCACGGCCTCGAGAGAGACGCCCGCGAACGGCTTGCCGTCCAGATCGCCAAACTCGCCGGCCATCTGGCTAAAGCGCTCGTAGCCACCGGGCTTGAGCACGTCGGTCGCCAGGGTGACGGGCCAAATACCGGCGTCATACAGGGCGCGGATGTTGTAGACCGTGGCACCACCGGAGTAGCTGATGCGCAGCTTGCCGTCAAACTGCTCGGTAATGCGGCGGGCGGCCTCGATGGTCAGCGAGAACAGCGAACGGCCGGACATGTACATCTCGGTGGAAGGCAGCTCGTTCCTCGTCACGTCGACGGGGAACGTGTTGGTCAGCTTGACGCCAAACTCCAGGCCGCGCTCGGCGCACAGGGCAATCAGGCGCTCGAACATGGGCACGGCGTCGGCCCACTGCAGGTCCTCGCGGAAGTGCGTATCATCAAAGACGATGTAGTCAAAGCCCAGCTCGTTCAGACGCTGGCGGGCAAACTCATAGCCCAGCAGCGTGGGGTTGCACTTGATGTAGGTGTTGAGGCCCTTCTCGGTGATGAGGTAGGTCGCGATGCGCTCGATCTCGGCGGGCGGGCAGCCATGCAGCGTGGACTCGGTGATGGAGTTGGAGACGCGCGCCGGAATGGACTCGACAAACGCGGCGTCGACATGCTCAAACTTGTCCAGGTTGGCGAGTGCCCAGGCACGGCACTCGTTCCAGACGTCGGAGCCGCTGGCATCCTTCATGCCCTCGATGTAGGCGTCGACCTTGGGGCTCTTAATGCCCTCCAGGTCATAGCCCACCGACATGTTGAAGACAAAGCCGTCCGGGCTGCCCAGACCGTA
The DNA here is from genome assembly GCA_905214105.1 of uncultured bacterium. Classification (GTDB taxonomy): domain Bacteria; phylum Actinomycetota; class Coriobacteriia; order Coriobacteriales; family Coriobacteriaceae; genus Collinsella. The sequence goes on along the minus strand of CAJMKK010000001.1, from coordinate 387,748 downwards.
CTCGCGAGCGATCAGGTGGCAGGCAAACCATGCCTTCACGTACTCGGCAAAGGCCTGCGGAACCTCGAGCTCGGTCGACCATTCGCAGTTGTAACACTCGTCCTGCGCCACGATACAGGGCTTGTTGACGCACTTGGAGAGCTCCTCGCCGTCCATAACCTGAACGGTCTTAAGCTCAAAGAAGCGAGAACCGGCCACATAAGAGGCCACGATGTTCTGGGCCAGCTGCGTATTGGGACCGGCAGCCGGGCCAAACGGAGTCTCGATGCGCTCGTCAAAAATGGGAAGCGCACCCTCCTGGTTGGTCGTGACCATCTTACGCACGCCAAAGATGGCGTCCTGGGTCTTGTGCTCCTCGATGATCCAGTTCATCAGCTGCGAAAACGGGATCGGCCTCATGATGTCGCTCATAGTGAGCTCCTCTCTGTAACGCCCGGCGAGACCGCGCGGCGGGCGCAAATACGGTGTAGCGCTAGCACAGCGCCGGCGACCCCGCGGAGGCCGCCTATGCGCGCGTCGGATGCGGCGAAACATCCGACGCGCGCGAATCTCCAATTGGAATTAGTACACGCGATCGTTGAGCGTGCTCCAGAGCTTCTTGGACTCGGCCATGGTCCACGCGTTGATCTTGTCCTCATCAATCCCAACGAACTCACGATCCTTGTACAGGACGCGGCCGTTGATGATGGTGGTGCGGCAGTTTTTGCCCATCATGCCAAAGAGTATGTGGCCGTCGATATTCTCCTCGCTCAGCGGCGTAAAGGGCTTGTAGTCCATGACGATGACATCGGCGGCAGCGCCGGCCTCGAGCACGCCGAGCTTGCGATCGAAGTACTTGCTCGCCATCTTGGCGTTGTTCTCGAACAGCATGGTCATGGCCTCGCACCAGCCCACGTTGGGCATGGCGGCGTTGTGGCGCTGAATGATCAGGAAGACCTTAAGGCTCTCGAGCATATCGTGGGTGTAGGCGTCGGTGCCCATGCACACGGGGATACCGCGGCGGAAGAACTCGAGCACGGGGGCGCAGCCCACGGCGTTGCCCATATTGGATTCGGGGTTGTTGACGAGCCAGGTACCGGACTCCTTGACGATATCCATCTCGGCAGGCGTCACGTGGATGCAGTGGCCGAGCATGGTGTCGGGACCCAGCAGATTGTGCTGCAGCAGGCGCTCGACGGGGCTGATGCCACCGCGGTTGAGGCGGGAGTCCCACACGTCATTCATGCCCTCGCACACATGGATGTGGAAGCCGGTCAGGCCGTTGTTGGCCTCGGCCATCTTATCCATGGTCTCGTCCGACAGCGTAAAGGTGGCATGTCCGCCAAACATGGCGGCGATCATGTGGTTGTCGTTATCGCGACGCTCCTTGGCGGCCCACTGGGCAAACTCGGCGTTCTCGGCAATGGCCTGGTCGCATTTTTCCTGGCCGCGGCGATCGGAGACCTCGTAGCACAGGCACGAACGCATGCCCAGATCCTGAGCGGCATCCTTAATGGTAAAGAGGCTTCCCGGAATCTCGCAGAAGCTCGCATGGTGATCGAAGATCGTGGTGACGCCATCGCGGATGGAGTCAAGAATCGTGGCATAGGCGCTCGCCTTGGTGCCGTCGAGCGTCAGGTTGTCGTCGATCTTCCACCACTGCTGCTCAAGATTCTCCAGGAAGTTGGTGGGGTTGCAGCCCTTAATGGCAAGGCCGCGGGCCAGACCCGAGTAGATGTGGGTGTGGCAGTTGATGAGTCCGGGCATGATGAGGTTACCCTGGGCGTCGACGTACTCGGCATCCGGGTACTTGACCTTGAGCTCGCACTCGGGGCCCACTTCGACGATCGTATCTCCGTCAATGGCGACCGCACCGTTGGGGATGAACGGGGTCTGAGCGTTGCGAGTAAAGACGGAACCGTTAGCGACCAGAAGCATGAATGCTCCCTTCAACATCAGGGGCGGGGTTTGACACCTCTGACATAGCGGAAGTGCGAAGCGCCGGCCTACACCGGAAACGGGCCCTCTCCCGTCAACGCTTCACCAAAGGGACGAACCCTTTGAAGTGCGGCTTGGCGCCGCATGACGTCGGCGGACGAGGCGATGCGTCCGCCGACGAATAGCACCGAATTGGTTACTTCTTGCTCTCGGGCAAGACCAGATCCACGGCAGCGTCCTTGGCAGCATCGATGTGCTGAGCCACGACCGGCGTCTGCGGAAGGATCAGGTTAAGGACAATGGCCATGATGGCGGTGGGGGTTACGGCATTGGAGCCGATGACGGTGGACACCCAGGCGGGCATACCCTCGCCGGCAAGGCAACCGCTGGCCATCCAGATACCCAGGCCAAAGACGACAGAGGTACCGACGATGGTGGTAGTGCGCTGCGTGAGGCCCTCGCGGGTGAACATGCGCACGCCGTTCATGGTGATGGTGCCAAAGACGCCGACGGTCGCGCCGCCGATGACGGGCTGCGGGATAGCGGAAAGGACGGCAGAGAGCTGCGGGAACAGACCGGCGATGGCAAAGACGGCCGCAATGATCACAAAGACCCACTTGTTGACGACCTTGTTGGAGCAGATGATGCCCACGTTCTGGCCAAGGGCGCTGGTGGGAAGACCGCCCAGCAGGCCGCCGACCATAGAGGTGAGGCCCTGGGACACGATAGCGCCGGAGAGCTCGCGCTCGGTGGGCATACGGTCGATGGAGCCCAGGCAGGCGGCAGAGACGTCACCGATAACCTGGATGGCGACCATGGGGAACACAACAGCGAGGGTAATGCAGACCTCGGGATCAAACTCGAGCGCGTAGGGCATGAGCTTGGGAAGGGCGAAGACCTGAGCGGTGGCGACGCTGGAGAAGTCGATCATACCAAAGGGAATCGAAACGATCATGCCAACGATCATGCCAAAGAACACGGATCCCAGCTTGAGCGTGCCCTTGCCAAAGTTGGCGAGCGCAAAGACCACGGCGAAGGTGATAAGAGCGACGCACCAGGCCTGCGGGGTACCCCACAGCGGCGTACCCATACCGCCGGCCATATACTTGACGGCCGTGGGATACAGCGAAACGCCGATGGAGAAGATGACCGTACCGGTCACGACGGGCGGGAACAGCCACTTAATCTTGCTGTAAGCCAGACCAAAGAGGACCGCGACGGCGCCGCCGACAATCTCGCCGCCCAGCAGCGCACCAAAGCTAAAGCCCGAGGCACCCATGGCCTGCAGGGCCGGCAGGAACGCGAACGAAACGCCCATGACGATGGGCAGACCGCCGCCGATGCGACGGAAGGGAGCGAAGGCCTGAAGGGCCGTGTCGATCGCCGAAAGAATGAGCGCGACCTGGATGATGTCGGTGCTCTGCTGGCTATTAAAGCCGTAGACGCCGGCCATGATGACAGCCGGGGTGATGATGCCGGCAAACGAAGCCAGTACGTGCTGAAGGGCACACGGGATCATTTCCTTAACGGGCGGCATGCCCTCACGAGTAAACAGGGCTTCAGTGCCGTTCGTAACCGTCTCCTGGGCCATTTGACCACCAATCCTCGAAATAGTTGTTTTCGCATCTAACGCTCTATTGTGACGCAGTGCGGGGGTGAGGTTGTGCCTTCGTTGCATATCGTATTAAAGATGATTCTCATTCTCAATAATAATTTTTTGTTATCAGACTATTGTTGAGCTGAGACAATGCATTTCCGCAGGTCAAGAAAGTGTCTGGCCAAACTAACATCTAACTTTTCTTTTGGTCGACCGTTTACCGCCAAATTCCTACCGCTCGTCCGTATTACGCAAGGTACCTGCGAATATGCGAGTTAATAGACACCGTGTTACCATGAGAAAAAATTGTTATGACATTTCCGATTTCACCCCAAGGAGTTGCCCGTGAACGAGACCGTACGTCGCTTTTTGCCGATGGTCGATTTCCTGGAGCAGATACTCGGCAAAAACAGCGAAATCGTGCTGCACGATTTCTCGGATCCCGACCATGCCATCGTCGATATTCGCAACGGCATCGTGAGCGGCCGCAAGGTCGGCGGTCCCGCTACCGATCTGGCACTCAAGATCATGCACGATGCCAAGTATCGCGACCTGCCGTTTATTACGGGCTACGAGGGGCGCGGCGCCGGTGGCAAGACGTTGGAGTCAGCGACGTACTTTATCCGCGAGGACAACGAAATCGTCGGCATGCTCTGCGTCAACACCGATCTTTCCACGGTACGCTCCATCAACGCCATGGCCCAGCAGCTCATGGCCTGCTTCGACGCTGTGCCAAGGCAGGCGGAGCCCGCGTCTATCGAGGTTGAAAGTCTTTCGGAGTCTACACAGGAGCTCATCGACCGCAGTATTTCCGAGTTGCTCGAAAGCCGCGGGCAGGATGTCGCCTCGCTTGGGCAGGCCGATCGCGTGGACGTTATTCGTCACCTTAACGGCAACGGTGTATTTATGCTCAAGGGCGCCGTTGCCTGTGCTGCCGCCGCGCTGGGTATCTCGGAGCCCAGCGTCTACCGCTACCTGCAAAAAGTCCGCAAGGAGGGCTAACCCGCCGATCCCTTGGGGACGGAGGAAAACGGATCGTTTTGCCGCATCGCTTGACAAAAGACCCTGCAGCTCACACTGCAGGGTCTTTTTGCATGTCATATTTAGCTGTTGCCAACGCCTTAGAGAGCGGCGACGACCTCAATCTCGACCAGACCGCCAGCCGGAAGGGCGGCAACCTGAAAAGCGCTGCGCGCGGGGAACGGGGCCTCGAACTTGGAGGCGTAGATCTCGTTCACGGCGGCGAAGTCGGCGATGTCGGCCAGGTAGACCGTGGTCTTGACGACATCGGCAAAGGTGGCACCGGCAGCAGTCAGCAGGGCCTCGACGTTAGCAAGGGACTGCTTAGCCTGGGCCTCGACGCCCTCGGGCATCTTGCCAGTTGCGGGGTCGATGCCCAGCTGGCCGGACAGGAACACCATGTTGCCGGTCTGGATGCCGGGGGAATACGGGCCGATGGCTGCGGGCGCGTTATCGGAAGACACGACGGTCTTGCTCATGTTTTTCTCCTTACAAGTAAAAGGGAACGGGAGCGCGGCGTTCACACCGGGAGGCACAGTTCGGTCTGAACACCGCGCTTGATTGGGATAGTAGGGGATGAGTTTGCCCGATGCAAGATAATTATCAGCCTTCGAGAATATTTTATCGCCCAACGGTTTCCCCGGACCGCTGAACGGTTCTCATGTGGAGCAGCCAGTCCAAGCTGCTGAAGACTTTATCCCGCTTAGAGCACGGGCATCGCCTGCCGCGATGGCACCACTATACTTTTGATTATCTGAGCATTTTGAAAGGCAGGATATGACCGCAACCGCCAGTCGAACCACCAACCGTAGACCCGAGCTCTTGGCCCCCGCCGGAGGCCCGGAGCCCTTCGCCGCCGCACTCGCTGCCGGGGCAGACGCCATCTACTGTGGCATGGGCAGCTTCAACGCCCGCCGCAAGGCAACGAACTTTACCGACAAGGCCTTTGAGCAGGCCTGCCGCGCTGCACACCTGGCCGGCTCGCGCGTCTACGTCACGGTCAACATCGTCATCAAGCAGTCCGAGATGGCCGATGCGTTGCAACTCATCCATCGCTGCTCCACGCTGGGCGCCGATGCCTTCATCATCCAGGACTGGGGTCTGTTCTTTGAGGTCAAGCGCACGATGCCCGGCATCGAGACGCATATCTCGACCCAGGCGAACATCCATGACGACCGCGGAACCATCTGGTGCCGCGAGCAGGGCGCCGACCGCGTGACCCTCTCGCGCGAGCTCTCCATCGACGAGATCGCCGCCATCCACGACGCCGCGCCCGATGTCGACCTCGAGGTCTTTAGCCACGGTGCCATCTGCTTTTGCTACTCGGGTCTGTGCCTGCTGTCGAGCTTTGCCATGGCGGGCCGCTCGGCCAACCGCGGCATGTGCGCCCAGCCCTGCCGCCTGCCCTACGAGCTGATCGACGAGAACGGCCGCACGCTCTCCCCCGCCGGTCGCGAGCGCGCGCTGTGCCCGCGCGACACCAACACTTCGCAGCTTGTTCGCCGTCTGTATGACGCCGGCGCCGCATCGCTCAAGCTCGAGGGCCGCATGAAGGCGCCCGATTACGTGTATTCCATCGTCGACGTGTATCGTCATCAGATTGATGACATGCTGGCCGGAACCACCGTTGCCAAGGACGAGAAAGCCGCCCGCCAGCGCCAGCTCAAGCGCTGCTTTAACCGCGACTTTACGCACGCCTATCAGGACGGCACCTCGGGCGACGAGATGATGAGCTATGAGCGTTCCAACAACCGCGGACAGATCGTGGGCACGGTGCTGGGCAGCCGCCCGGCCAACCGCGATGTGCGCGGCCTCAAGCCCGACGACCGCCGTCGCCGCGCCGCCATCGCCCGCATTGAGCTGTTTGAGCCCGTGGGCAAGGGCGACCTGCTGGAGCTTCGCCACGATAACGAGTTTGACCAGTTCCTGACCACCATTGCCGCCGATGATGCCGCTGCCGGCGATGTTATCGAGTGTCGCGTGCCCCGTAGCATGCCCGAGGGCTGCCGCGTCCGCGTGATTCGCAGCCAGCGTGCCATCGACGCCGCCGGCGCCGCGCTCAAGCGCGATGTGCTGCGCCGCCGCGCTGTTGATGTGTCCGTCGTGGCGCGCCTGGGCAAGCCGTTTACTGTCACACTCACCTGCTGTGACGACCCCGCGCTCACCGCCACCGCCACGGGCTTCACCGTCGAGGCCGCCAAGACCCGTGCGGTCGAGGCGTCCGATCTGGTTGAGCACGTCGGGCGCATGGGCTCCTCTCCCTTTGAGGCCGCGAGCTTTGAGGTGGCGCTCGATGAGGGCTGCGGCATGGGCTTTTCCGCCGTGCACAAGGTGCGCGCCGCCGCTTGTAAGGCGCTGGAAGAGGCCATTCTGGCACCGTATGAGGAGCGCGCCCGCACGCTCGAGCTACCGGCGACTGTCACCAATGATTCCCGCCCCGCGCCCGAGCACTACCGCGATGAGCCGCAGATCTGCGCTACCGTCACCTCGCTCGAGGCCGCCGAGGCCGCTCGCGCGGAGGGTGCAACGCGCATCTACATGACCACCGACGCGCTCGATGCGGCCAAGCTCTCCCCCGCCGATACGTTTGAGCAGGGCATCGTACCCGTGCTCGATGAGGTCTGCCGCGCCGTTGACCACGTCCGCGTTGACCCATGGGTTGTTGCTGGCGCCACGGTCGCTATTGGCAACATCTCTGAGCTTGCCCTGGCCGCCCAGGTTGGCGCCACGGCCGAGATTCGCTCTTGCCTGCCGGTGCACAACACGCCCTGCATGGAGGCACTCGCCGAACGCGGAGCCGGCGCGTTTTGGCTCTCGCCCGAGATCACGCTCGACGAGATTGTCTCGCTCGGCGCCGCCGCGCCCGCGGCTCTGGGCATCACCGTCTTTGGCCGCCCGCGCGTCATGACAAGCGAGCATTGCATTCTGCAGGTTGCCAACGGCTGCATCCACGATTGCGCCAACTGCCGCCTGCGTGCCCGCAAGCTCTCGCTCAAGAATATCGACGGAAAGGTCATGCCGGTGCGTACCGACATCCACGGCCGCTCACGCTTGTACGACGCCTACCCCATCGACCTCACGCCGCAAGTTCCGCAGCTGCTCGATGCCGACGTGCGCCGTCTTATGGTCGACGGAACCTTGCTCGAGGCCGATGAGATTGGCCGTGCCGTCGCTCGCGTCCGTCGCGCTGTCGAGGCGGCTCAAGCCGGCCGCAAGCCGGCCGCCCGCCTGCGCGGCGCCACCTCGGGCTGCATGTTTGTGGGAATTAGCTAACCGAAAGGCTTACACGTGAACGAAGAACCTCAAGTCCTCTATTGCGACGCCTGGCTCATGGCCATCGACAAGCCCGCCGGCATGATCGTCCACGGCGACGGCACCGGCGAGCGCACGCTCACCGACTACGCCAGCGACCTGCTGCTGGCGATGGGCGACGGCTTTGCCGCGACCGATATGCAGCCGCTCAACCGCTTGGACCGTGACACCACCGGCGTGGTGCTGTTCTCACTCGACAAGCAGACGCAGCCCGCCTTTGACCAGATGATCATCGACCACGCGTTCGAAAAGCACTACCTGGCGCTCGCCGAGGGCAAGATCGACTGGAACGAAAAGCTCATCGACAAGCCCATCGCCCGCGACCGTCACGACAGCCGCAAGATGCGCGTCGGCGCCAGCGGCAAGCCGTCTCAAACGCGCGTGAAGGTGCTCAAACGTCTTAAGAGCCGTCGTGGCCTGCCCACGCGCTCGTATATCGATGTCGAGTTGCTCACCGGCCGCAAGCACCAGATCCGCGTACATCTGGCCAGCGAGCGCCATCCCCTGGTGGGCGATGACCTGTACGGAACGCCGCGTCCCTACGGCCTGATGCTCCATGCCCACAGCGTGTCCTTTACGCACCCCGTAACCGGCGAGCACATCCACATCGAAGCCCCCTGCCCCTGGGAGCCCTAAACCACCACAAAGGGGACAGGCACCTTTGTGGTGGTTTTGCCGCGATGGCTCTGCCGGATTCCCAAACATCTCGATCTGTAACAGCTAAAGCCCATTTTGCGGTCCATCTGTTACAGATCGAGACATTCGAATCCCCTCAAGGGAATAATCTCAATCTGTAACAGTAACTCGGCAAAATCAGTCCCAGATGTTACAGATTGAGACAAAGGGACGGCGCGGTTCGTAAGTATCTCGATCTGTAACACCTAGCCCACTTTTTACGGTCCAGTTGTTACAGACTTAGACAAACCGGCAGACAACGAAAGCGGCGACGCCCGTGATGGACGTTGCCGCTTTTATATTGAGAAAACTACTCGGTTTTCGTTACTAACCACCACAATGGGGACAGGCACCTTTGTGGTGGTTTTGGCCTTAGCCCGTCCCCTGCTGTTAGACCGTGATGACGTTGTCCATTGCCCGGTACTTGGCGGGGACCTCGCCTGCGGTAATAATCGTTGCGTCGCGGAAGTCCGCAAACTTGACGGGCGCCACCATGCCAAATTTGCTGGCGTCCGAGATTACGAAGCGTTTGGCCGTATGACGCATCGAGATGCGCTTTACTTGGGCCTCCTCGATATCGGGCGCCGTGAAGCCCTGCTCGGCGGCGATGCCATTAGAGCCCCAAAAGCCACAGTTGAAGTTGTAGCGATCTAAGGTTGCCAAGGCATCGGGGCCAACGAGCGCCTCGGTCTCGGGTTTGAGCTCGCCGCCCAGCACCACGGTACGCATGCCGCGCAAAGCGAGATGCTGAGCATGGAGCACGGAATCAGTCACATAGGTGACCCCTTCGAGATGCGGAAGATGCTCGATGAGCCTGAGCGTCGTCGAACCCGAATCGATGTACACAAAGCTCTCGGGCTCTACCAGCGCCGCCGCACGGGCGCAGATACGTTCCTTGTCGTCGTTATGGAGATCGCTGCGCTCATTAAGCGTTAGGTCGCGCGTCACGTGCGCGCGCTCAAGGCTCGTCGCCCCACCGTGCACCTTGGCGATACGGTGTGCGCGATTGAGCGTCTGCAGGTCGCGCCGAATGGTAGACGCCGTCACGCCCAGGGCCTCAGCAAGCTCCGGTACGGTAACCGAGCCCGTCTGCTGCACCATCGACACGATTGCGTTGAGCCTATCTTCCGCAAGCATCGCTTACTCCTCCTCGGGGTACACGACTCCCCAATCGGCGCGAAGCTTGGTCATAAGCTCCATAACATCAGAAGCATAGTCCAGAAGCTCGCGCTTGGAGTCGTCGCCGGCAACGGCCTTCTCAAGATCGGCCATCTCATAGCAAAGGGCGTAAGCCTCGGTGCCTGCGTGGACCTCCTCGCGGTGGCCGTCCGCAGTCCACACGATGGTCGCGTGATCGGCACGCGGATATTCGTTGACCTCGATATAGCACTTATCGAAGCTAATAATCGAGCGCTTGGGCTGCTTGGAGTGGAGCGTAAGACTCACGACGCCCAGCTGCTGCTCGGCGTTTCGGCAGACAATGCCGCCCGCGACATCGACACCAGTCTCGCAGGTGTTGCCGAGCGAAACAACTTCGGTTGGCTGGCTGGCCATAAACAGGCGCATGACCGAAAGGGCATACACGCCAATATCGAGCATGGCACCGCCGGCAAGGTTGCGATTGTAGAAACGGTTGGTCAGGTCGCCGTACTCCTTGTAGCTACCAAAGTTGAGCTGAGCGAGGTTCATGCGGCCGAACTCGCCGGCATCCATGCGACGACGCAGCTCCTGATACAAGGGCATATGAAGCACCGTGGTAGCGTCCATAAGGACAACGTTGTGCTCGGCGGCAATGGCACGGGCCTCATCGAGTTCAGCGGAATTGAGGGTAATGGCCTTCTCGCAGAGCACGTGCTTGCCGGCTGCCAGGGCAGCGCGCAGATAGGTGATATGAGTGTTGTGCGGGGTAGTGATGTAGACGGCGTCGATGCCAGGATCGGCGTAGAGGTCCTCAACCGTGTCGTAGACCTTCTCGATGCCATACTGCTCGGCAAAAGCCTGAGCCTTGGACAGCGTACGGTTGGCGACGCCCGCAAGCTTGCGACCGGCAAGAGCAAGGGACTGAGCCATCTGGTTGGCGATAACGCCGCAACCGATGACGGCCCAATGGAGCTCGGGAGCCGTAAAAATATCGTCGGGGAACGGCTTGTCCTGGACCGAAGCGAACGCTGCTTTGGCGGCTGCCGCGGCGTCGAGCGGAGCCTGCTTGGAATCTGCCATTATGTGCCTCCTGTGTCATAGAACGCCTTGCTTTCTGACAGCTCTATATTCGCACAAACACGCGCTTCTGTGCGCGTTTTTGCGTATCTCACCGCTAAACGATCATTGTTGTCCCGAAAACGGCGCATCTATACGCATGGGTGTGCAATTAACGCAATCTAACGCGCATAAACGCGCACACAAGCAATTTGTACAGCGCACCCGCTCATCTATGCTTGCCCATTAAGGGCACTCATTTAAGTCTGTCCCCAATGAGTGCAATGAGTAGGGATAGAAAAAGGCCCGGGTGCCGTGGCATCCGGGCCTTTGCTAGCAACTTAACTGTTGCTGGCAGCTTAGAACTTGTGGCCGCACTTCTTGCAGACGCGCAGCTTGTTCTTGCCGTCCTTCTCGTGACCGACGCGGGTAACCTTACCGCACTCGGGGCAGACGAGATTGACGTTGGAGGCGTCGATGGGAGCCTCCTGCGAAACGATGCCGCCCTGCTGGTTGGCAGCGTTGGGCTTGACGGCCTTCTTGACGACCGAAACGCCCTCGACAACGACCTTGTTCTCGGCGGGGAGAGCACGCAGGACAACGCCCTGCTTGCCGCGATCCTTACCAGAGAGAACCTGGACCTTATCGCCCTTCTTGATATACATATATCTCCCCTAACTACAGGGTCTCGGGAGCGAGCGAGACGATCTTCATGTACTTCTTGTCACGAAGCTCGCGAGCGACGGGCCCGAAGATACGGGTGCCGACGGGCGAACCATCGTTGTTGATGACAACGCAGGCGTTCTCATCAAAGCGAATGTAGGAGCCATCCTTGCGGCGGATCTCCTTAACGGTGCGAACGACGACGCAACGGACAACGTCCTTCTTCTTGACGTTGGCGCCAGGGGTAGCCTCCTGGACAGCACCGATGAACACATCGCCGATGCCTGCATAACGACGCTTGGAACCGCCAAGCACCTTGATGCAGCGAATCTTGCGAGCGCCGGAGTTGTCGGCGACGTTCAGCATGGTTTGCATCTGAATCATGGTAGATGTTCCTCCGAACTAAGAACCGAAGAGAGGTGCGCAGCCTTTATACGGCCCGTGGTATGCAAGCCAGGCATACGCACATCTTCGGAAACGTACAAGTCGTAAGAGCGACTGCTTATTTAGCGCGCTCGACGACCTCGATGAGGCGCCAACGCTTCATCTTGGACATAGGACGGGTCTCCATAACGCGGACGGTATCGCCCACGCCAGCCGTGCACTCCTCGTCGTGAGCGTGCAGCTTCTTGGAGCTGGTCATCATCTTGCCGTACTTGGGGTGACGCTTGCGCTCGGTGATGGTGACAACAATGGTCTTGGCACCGGAGACGGAGGTAACGACACCCGTACGGACCTTACGCGAGTTACGCGAATCAGTCATGTTCTCTCCTTAGGTCCTACTCGGCGACAGCGGACTTCACCGCTGCGATCTCGCGGGCGCGCTGCTCCGTGAGGACGCGAGCGATGTCCTTCTTCACGGTGTTGACGCGAGCGGTGTTGTCCAGCTGGCTGGTGGCCATCTGGAAACGAAGGTTAAAGAGCTCGGCGCGCATTTCCTTCAGCTTCTCAACGAGCTGAGCGTCCGAGAGCTCACGAATCTCTGCGGGCTTCATTAGTTCTCCTCCTTGGCGGCGGCGGCGTCCTCAGCAGCCCACTTGGCCTCGAGAGCGGCCTCCTCAGCCATCTCCTTCTCGATGCGCTGCTCAGCGTTCTTGGCAGCAACAATCTTGGTCTTGATGGGGAGCTTGTGCTGCGCAAGACGCAGAGCCTCGCGAGCGACCTCCTCGGGAACACCCTTGACCTCGAACATGATGCGGCCGGGCTTGACGACGGCCACCCACTCCTCGGGGTTACCCTTACCAGAACCCATGCGAGTCTCGGCAGGCTTCTTGGTGATGGGCTTATCGGGGAAGATCGTGATGTAGACACGACCGCCACGCTTCATGTAGCGGGTCATGGCAATACGAGCGGCCTCGATCTGACGGTTGGTGATCCAATGGGCCTCGAGAGCCTGGATACCAAACTCGCCGAAATGCAGCTCGGTATTACCCTTGGCCTGGCCCTTCATGGAGCCACGCTGCACCTTGCGGTGAAGAATACGCTTAGGGGCAAGCACTACTGACCCCTCCTCTCGGAGTTACGACGACGAGGACGGGAAGAGCCCTCGAGTGCAGGGTTGGGAACAGGCTGGCCCGGGAGCTTCTCGCCCAGGTAGATCCAGACCTTCACGCCGCAAGCGCCCATGGTGGTGCTGGCGACGGCCGTGCCGTAATCGATCTTGGCACGGAGGGTGTGCAGAGGCACGCGACCCTCGCGGTACCACTCACGACGACCCATCTCGGCGCCGCCGAGACGACCGGAGCACTGGATACGGATGCCCTTAGCGCCGGCCTTGCGGGCGGACTGGACAGCCTTGCGCATAGCGCGACGGAAGGCAACGCGGCCCTCAAGCTGCTCGGCGATAGACTGAGCAACGAGGTTAGCGTCGAGCTCGGGGCGCTTGATCTCGACAACGTCGACGGAGAGCTGACCCTTGGAGACGCCAGCGACCTTCTCGAGCTCGTTGCGGAGGGTATCGATCTCGGCACCCTTCTTACCGATGACAACGCCGGGGCGAGCGGTGAGGATGATGACCTTCACCTTGTCGCCAGCGCGCTCGATCTCGACGCGGGAGACAGCTGCGCGGGAAAGACGCTTCTCGAGGTACTTGCGGATCTCGAGATCGTTACCGAGGGTCTTAGCGTAATCCTTCTCTGCGAACCAGCGGGAGCGCCAGTTCTCGGTGATGCCAAGACGGAAGCCGGTGGGGTAGACTTTCTGACCCATACAGCTTTACGCCTCCTTTCGAGGAGCAACGACGACGGTGATGTGGGAAGTACGCTTCAGAATGCGAGAAGCGGAACCCTTGGCGCGGGGACGGATGCGCTTAAGCGTCGGACCCTCGTCAACATAGGCAGCGGCGACAACCAGGTTGTCGGCACGCAGACCGTTGTTGTTCTCGGCGTTCGCAACGGCGGAACGGAGAACCTTCTCGACATCCACGGCGACGGCGCGGTCGCAGAAGTGGAGGATGTCGAAGGCCTGAGCGACAGGCTTGCGGCGGATCAGATCGACCACCAGGCGGGCCTTGCTGGGGGAAACACGCACGTACTTAGCGACGGCGCGAACCTCGGTGGCCTCAGTTTCAATAGACTTAGTTGCCATTTACGGTTAACCCCCTATTTGGCCTTGTGGCCACGGAACGTACGAGTCGGCGCGAACTCGCCGAGCTTGTGACCAACCATGGACTCGGTAACATACACGGGCACATGCTTGCGGCCGTCGTGGACGGCGATGGTGTGACCAACCATCTCGGGGAAGATGGTGGACGCGCGGGACCAGGTCTTCACGACGTCCTTCTTGCCAGCCTCGTTCATCGCGGTGATACGCGAGAGAAGGCGAGTCTCCACGAACGGGCCCTTTTTGAGACTTCTGCTCATAAGTGCTTTCTCCTAAAACTCGGTATCCGAAATTACTTCTTACGGCGACGAATGATGTGCTGGTTCGAGACCTTCTTCTTCTTGCGCGTACGAAGGCCCTTCGTCGGCTTACCCCAGGGGGTAACAGAGGGACGACCAGAGGTGTGGTTCTTGCCCTCGCCACCGCCGTGCGGGTGGTCGACAGGGTTCATGACGGTACCGCGGACGGTCGGGCGCACGTTCATGTGACGCTTACGGCCGGCCTTGCCGATGACGATGTTGGAGTGATCGGCGTTGCCGACCTCACCGACGGTGGCGCGGCAGGTAACGAGGATGCGGCGCATCTCGGAGGAAGGCATACGGACGATAGCGTACTTGCCCTCCTTACCCATCAGCTGGCAGGAGTTGCCGGCGGAACGGGCGATAGCAGCGCCCTTGCCCGGCTGGAACTCGACGGCGTGGATGAGCGTACCGACGGGGATGTCGGCGAGGGGCAGAGCGTTGCCCGGCTTGATGTCGGCGTCAGAACCGGACATGATGGTCTGACCGACCTCGAGGCCCTTGGGGGCCAGGATGTAGCGCTTCTCACCGTCAGCGTAGTGCAGCAGAGCGATGCGAGCGGAACGGTTCGGATCGTACTCGATCGTGGCAACCTTGGCGGGCACGCCGTCCTTGTTGCGCTTGAAGTCGATCACGCGGTAACGACGCTTCACGCCGCCGCCCTGGTGGCGGGTGGTGATGCGGCCGTTGTTGTTACGACCGGCCTTCTTGGGCAGGGGCTCGAGAAGAGACTTCTCGGGCTTGGTGCAGGTGATCTCGGAGAAGTCGGAGATCGTCTGCCAACGCCTACCAGCGGAGGTCGGCTTAAGGTGCTTTACAGCCATTACAATCCCTTTCAATAGGAATCCGTTAGCCATCGCAGACAGGGATTCGAGGTTCTGCCTCGGGTGCGATGACACCGGACGTATACACGGTTCCGGGCGTGTCCATTTTATACGCCCAAAACCTTGAGCTCCCGCCTCCCCTATTTGGGAGGCATGAGCTCACTCAACAGCAGCGAGTCTTAGGCCTGGTTGCCAAAGACCTCGATGGTGTCGCCCTCGGCCAGCGTGACGATGGCCTTCTTCCAAGAACGGGTCTTGCCGGCGACATAGCGCACGCGCTTGGTCTTGGGCTTGACCGTCAGGGTGTTCACGCGAACGACCTTGACGCCGAAGATCTCCTCGACAGCGTCCTTGATCTGATACTTGTTAGCATCCTTGGCGACCTCGAACGTGTACTTGTTCAGCTCCATGCCGGAGAAGGAACGCTCGGACACGATCGGACGGATGATGATCTCGTGGGCGGTCATTTATGCAAGCACCTCCCCGAAGTGAGCGGCGATGTCGGCGGGCATCAGCACAGCGTTGTTGTTGACGAGATCGTAGGTGTTGGCCTCGTCAGCGGTGATGATGAACGTCTTGGGAATGTTGCGGAACGACAGGTAGGCGTTGACGTCCTCATCGCGAACGATGATGGTCAGACGCTTGCCCTCAAGGCCGAGAGCCTTGAGCATGGCGACGGCAGCCTTGGTGGAAGGCTTCTCGAAGCCGTAGTCGTCGACGAGCACGAGCTCGCCATCGGCCAGCTTGGCGGACAGCGCGGAGCGCATAGCCAGCTTGACCTCCTTGTTGTTCATACGCTTAGCGTAGGAACGGGGCTTGGGGGCGAAGACGACGCCACCGTGACGCCACTGGGCAGCACGGATGGAACCCTGACGGGCACGGCCGGTGCCCTTCTGACGCCAAGGCTTCTTGCCGCCACCGGAAACCTCAGAGCGACCCTTAGCAGACTGGGTGCCCTGACGCCAAGAGGCCATCTGGCACTTGACGATGTGGTGCATAACGTGGATGTTCGGCTCGATGCCGTACACCTCAGCGGCGAGCTCGGCCTCGGCGACCTTCTTGCCCTCGCTGTTCTTTACTTCAAACTTTGCCATTTAAGTGTTCTCCTTGGTATGACGCTGGGCTAAATGGGCTGGGCCCTTAGGCCATACGGATGGCGACGAGACCATTCTTGGCACCCGGGACAGCGCCCTTGACCAAGATGAGGTTCTGCTCGGCATCGATGCGGACAACGGAAAGGTTCTTGACGGTAACGCGCTCGTTACCCATGTGACCGGCCATCTTGACGCCCTTGAGGACGCGCGCAGGATAGGCGCACTGACCGATAGAACCGGGGTGACGCTGGAAGTGAGAACCATGCGTCATAGGACCGCGGCGCTGACCCCAGCGCTTGATGCGACCCTGGAAGCCCTTACCCTTGGAGGTACCGATGACGTCGACCTTCTCGACATCAGCGAAATCAGCGACGGTGACGACCTCGCCGACCTTGTGCTCCTCGCCGTTCTCGACGCGGACCTCACGAAGGAAGCGGACAGGCTCGACGCCAGCCTTGGCGAAGTGACCAGCCATGGGCTTGTTCACGTTCTTGGCCTTGATGTCGCCGAAACCGATCTGGACGGCGTCATAGCCGTCGGTTGCCTGAGTTTTAACCTGCGAGACAGCGCAGGGGCCAGCCTGGATGACCGTGACGGGAACGACGTTGTCGTCCTCGTCCCAAACCTGGGTCATGCCAATCTTGCGGCCGAGAATCATGCTGATCAAGATATGATCCCAACTCTCGCGTGGTCTTGGGACAATGCGTACACCACCGAGCGTACGCCCCTAGAGGACCACTACTTACACGACGTGCTCCCCAGCCTTGTATTTCACCCGGACTACCTGACAACCCTATTAAGCAGGCATTTTGTCCAGCCAGAATACTCCCCTGGTTACACACAGCTGTTTAGTATACACGGCTGCGGGCGTATCCATCGAGATTCATATTTCACTCACATTGTTTACGCAGGTAAAGTGCGTGGAGTCGCCTGGGCTTGGCAGAGGGGCGGCGAAATATATTAAGTTTGCTGCTCTACAGTCCTGCGCAAGACGGAAAGCACATTAAGTGCTTTCCTTTGCGTGCGGAACTCGCGACAAACTTAATATATTTCGCCGCCCCTCTGCCAAGCTCGGGAGACGACACGTTGATGTCTGCTTAACTCTGCTCGCTCAGCTAATTACTTTGTTGGGGGTCCACTATTTGCTGGAGAGTGAACTTGCATTGGAGCCTGTCGCTCTTTCCTTGCAAATCTTCCTCGTCAAAATCGAAGATCATGATGGCGCAGTTGGGGAGTTTTGCTGGGAGCTCGAAGCCCTCTGGGGCTGCATCCTTGATGAATTGGCGGCTGGCGCTGCCGTGGCTTACTGCTAGAAGGGTTTCGATATCCTCGGCGCTTATGAGATTGGTGAGGGTGGCTACCATGCGTTCTTGCAACGCTTTGCTTCCCTCTCCTCCAAAGGGGACCAAATCCTCGCCGGGGTCCCAGACGTCGGTGGGTAGCGCGTCGTGGGGGCCTTCTTCGAAGGTGCCGTAGCCGCGCTCGATAATGCCTTCGCAGGGCTCGACAGCGGCGTCCGGACCGAGGAGTTCGCATGCGACGAGACTTGCCGTGTTCATGGCTCGGCCTAAGGGTGATGAGACCACTTTGTCGGGGACGACGCCGTGGGCTTTGAGCCACGCGGCTGCCATTCCCGCTTGTTTGCGGCCCAGGTCGGTCAGCGGCGAGTCGCAGCGGCCCTGGACCAGCTTTTTGACGTTGAATTCTGTCTGGCCGTGGCGGAGTAGATATAGCTTCTTCATGCTCTCCCCTTCTGTATAACTTGCTTTGCCGGCACAGCCTTACTCGTGGGTATGTCCTACGTAGTCTTCGTCGATCGTAATCTTGGCAATCGACTTGGGATATTCCGATTCGACCCGTTGTGCCAGCGCGTGCTTTACGTCTTCGGCACTCATTTGCAGATCCGAGGGGCGCACGCAGTCAAAGATCACGTTGGTGTGCGTAGGACCCGGCACACAGCGTAGGTCATGAATCGAGAGGCGGTTATCAATCTCCTGAGCCATGGCGTGAATGCGCAAGCGCATGCTCGCCACCTTGGGGTCATCGGTCACGATGGGATCGTAGTGAAGCGTGACGATCATGCCGTCTTCGACCCTAAACGACTGCTCGATGTTATCGAGCGTGTCGTGACTTTCCAGCGGGCTGACCTCGGCCGCCATCTCGGCGTGCGCACTTGCAAACTTCCTGCCCGGGCCGTAGTCGTGAACCATCAAATCGTGAACGCCCAAAACGCCGGGGTAGCTCATGATCTTGTCTCGAATGTGCTTGACCAGCTTGGGATCGGGCGCCTGGCCCAAAAGCGGGCTCACCGTATCCTGGATGAGTTCAAAACCGCTCCAACCAATATAGGCGCCAACGGCAAGTCCAACCCATGCATCAAGATTGATATGCGTCACCTGGGAAACAATCGCGCACGCCAGCACGGCGCCCGTGGCTAGAACATCGTTCTTGGAATCCTGCGCGGTCGCATGCAGCGTCTCGGACTCAATGCGGTCACCGAGCTTTTGGTTAAGGGCCGCCATCCAGAGCTTTACGACCATCGAAAGCACTAGAACTGCCACCAGGGCAAGCGAGAACTCGACAGGTTCGGGGTGGATGACGCGCTCGACCGAGGACTTCACCAGCTCAACGCCAATCAGCAGCACGAGTGCCGCCACGACCAATCCCGAGAGATACTCGTAGCGACCGTGGCCGTAAGGATGCTCGGGGTCGGCCGGCTTGCTCGCCAGCTTAAAGCCCAGCACGCTCACGATATTCGAGCTGGCATCGGACAGGTTGTTCATGGCATCCGCCACGATCGAAACCGATCCCGACAGCACGCCAATTGCACCCTTCGCAGCGCATAGTGCCACATTGGCAACGATGCACACGATGCCCGTCAACGTGCCCACGCGCGCACGGTCGCCCTGCGCACGTTTAACAATCCACTCGACCATCTACATCCGCCCCCACGGTACTGCCTATATATCTATTGCTCAAACGGATTGTAGTGTAGCCACTTTGTCCTCCAGATACAAAAAGGCCGCGCCCACACGGGCCACGGCCTTGGAATGTGACATGCGGGACTGCCCCTTTGTCAATCGATTTATGCGCTTGCCTCGGCCACGCTCTTCGAGGTTTTAGGCGAAACGGCTCCGTCCCCCGCCGCCTGCCCCGTCGCCTGCCCCTTCGCCGGCACCACGCCAAAGCAGTAGCTCAGCGCCGCAGACACCGCAAATGCCACACCTCCGGCAGCACAGCACCACAGCAGATTCGAGATGCCGCCCGTGGCAAAGCCAATGACCATGAGGACATTCGTCATGCCGATGGTATAGGCCGTAACGTGGCCCACGGCCGCAACAAGGCCTCCGACGGCACCGCCAATGGCCATGCACGTCAGGCACCTGCCATATTTAAAGCCGCAACCGTACAGCGCCGGCTCGCTTACGCCGCCAAGAATACCCGAGATTGAATAGCCCAGCATGAGCGCCTTCTCGTCCTTATCCGCAACGCGGAGCGACGCGCCAAAGGGCATGCCCCAAACGGCGAACGTTGCCATCGTCGCGGCGATCAGGATGCACGAATCCGTTCCCGCACTCATAAACTGCGCATAGGCGAGCGATAGGACGACGTTGCTGACGCCCGCGATCTTAAGGAACTCCCAGCCCGCGGCAAGCCCCATGAGCGTGAGCAGCGACACGATGCCACCGGAATTGCCGAGCATAAACATAAGCTGTCCCAACAGCATGCCCAGATAGCTGCCCGCCGGCGCCGCTATACACAGCGAAACCGGAACCATGACAAGCATGGTCGCAAACGGAACGAACGAAAACGCCACGGCCTGAGGGATAACGCGCCGAAAGAAACACTCCACTCGCCAAAGCACGGGCGCCGAGATGAGAACCGGAATAACAGTCGTCGTGTAATCGTTGACCGGCGCGGGAAGCAGACCATACACGGAAGTCATCGATGCCCCCGTCGTCGATGCGGCATCGACGAGCTTAAGCAGATCGGGCGCAATCAATACGCCGCCCAGCATCATGCCCAGTTGTTCCGAGCAACCGAGCTGGCGGGCGGCCGCCCAACCAAGATAGATGGGCAAAAAGTAATAGCCGGCGTTATAGAGCCAACTGTAGAACAGGCGATAGATTTCGGAATCGGCAGACCACAGGCCCAGCATGCCTTCACCCATAATGACGGCGACGGTGCGGAACAACGCCGCGCAGACAATAAACGGCAGCGCCGACATCATGCTTTTGGACAGATAGTCCACTACGGCCATGGCGTTTGATGAAACTGTCGTTGTAAACGAGGTGTTAGAAACTTGTGACATGGAACGCCTTTCCCAATGTGACATACGGACTGTCCCTTTGTCACATCGTGCGGTACCGACCGATTGCGCGGTACTTTTCGTAGCGGAGGTTTGTGAGGGTCGCGTCGTCGAGCTGCCCAAGCGTATCGAAGGCATCAAATGCCGAGGACATGACGGCACCGGCGATCTCCTCATGCGACAGGCCCCTATCGTCAACAATGCCGTCGATGATGCCGAGCGCCAACAGATCGGGGGCCGTGAGCTTAAGCGCTTCGGCGGCCTCATTCGCGCGGTCGGTATCCTTCCACAGGATCGACGCACAGGCCTCGGGGCTCACGACCGAATAGGCCGAGCTCGAGAGCATCAGGATGCGGTCGGCCACGGATAGCGCCAGCGCGCCACCAGAGCCGCCCTCGCCTGTCACCACCGAGACAATCGGCGTCTTAAGGCCGCTCATCTCCATGAGATTCTGGGCAATCGCCTCGCCCTGGCCGCGCTCCTCGGCACCGATGCCGCAAAACGCGCCCGAAGTATCGACCAGGCACAGAACCGGTCGACCAAACTTTTCGGCCTGGCGCATAAGGCGACGCGCTTTGCGGTAGCCCTCGGGATGTGCCATACCAAAGTTGCGACGCATGCGCTCTTTGGTCGTGGTGCCGCGTTCGATAGCGATGACCGTTACGGGGCGTCCGTCTTTCCAGCCAATGCCAGCCACCACAGCGGCGTCGTCGCCAAAGTAGCGGTCCCCGTGCAGCTCCACAAATCCATCCAGGCCCAGCGAGATCATCTCGCCTGCCGTGGCGCGATCTGCCGAGCGGGTCTGCTTGACAATCTCGAGCTCGGTTTTTGGTACGGCCGAGCGCTTGAACAAGTGTCCCAACTTTTTGCCGCGGCGACCCGTATGCACGATCTCATGCGGTGCCCCCAGGCCGGGCGCGTGCCCTTCGTGCAGCGCCAGCAGCTCGCCTACCGTGAGCGCAATCTCGCCACGCGGAACAACGGCATCGCAAAAGCCGTGCTCCAGCAAAAACTCGGAGCGCTGGAATCCCTTGGGCAGGCGCTTGTGCATGTTCTGCTCGATCACGCGCGGGCCGGCAAATGCCGTCAGGGCATCGGGCTCGGCCAGGATAATGTCGCCCTCCATGGCAAAGCTCGCGGTCACGCCGCCAGTCGTGGGGTCGGTGAGCACCGTGATATACAGGCCGCCCGCCTCGCTGTGGCGCCTAACCGCCGCAGAAATCTTGGCCATCTGCATAAGCGATGTCACGCCCTCTTGCATGCGCGCACCGCCCGAAACGGTAAAGCCGACAACTGGCAATCCCAGCTCGGTCGCTCGCTCAAATGTGCGACAGATCTTTTCGCCCACCACAGAACCCATCGAGCCCATCATAAAGTTGGCGTCCATAAAGAAGAGAGCTGTATCGCAACCGCAGATTTTGCCCCTGCCGCACACAACGGCATCGCGCTCGCCCGAACGCTCGCTCACGCTCTTGAGTTTGTCGGCATAACCGGGAAACGAGAGGAAGTCCTCCGACGCCAGATTAGCATCCCATTCCTCAAACGTGCCCTCGTCAACCGTCATGCGCATACGGTCGCGCCCGCTCACGCGAAAGTGCTTGCCGCAACGGGGGCAGACCTCGAGGTTGTCGTGCAGGCGTGCCTCATCGATCACACGGCGGCACTCCGGGCACTTGATAAACACGTGGCGCGCGGGAAACTCGGCGCACGACTCGGTTATCGGCCCCTCGAGGACGTTGACCGTCTTCGCTTTTCTATTCATCAGCATAGAGATGCCCCATCAGATCGGTGTGATACATGCCCGACAAGAACTCGTCGTTTGCCAGCACGTCGAGCTGAAGCTCGCTGTTTTCGCTCACGCCTTCAATCACGAGCTCGCCCAGGGCCGAGCGCATCTTGCGAATGGCGCCGTCACGCGTGGGCGCACACACGATGAGCTTGCCAAGCATGGAGTCGTAGTACGGCGGAACGTTCGCACCGGTAAACATGGCGGAATCCCAGCGCACGCGCGGGCCACCCGGTACACGCAACGCGGTGACCGTTCCGCATGACGGCAGAAAGTCCGGCGTTTCGGCATTGATGCGGCACTCCATGGCGTGGTTGCGAACCGGCATGTCCTCCTGCTCAAAGGGCAGAGGCTGGCCGGCTGCCACGCGCAGCTGCCACTTGACCAAGTCGGTATCGGTCACAAACTCCGTAACCGGATGCTCCACCTGCAAGCGCGTGTTCATTTCCATAAAGTAGAAATTGCCGTCATCTGAGTACAGAAACTCAATGGTGCCGGCGCCCTCATAGCCAACGGCACGAGCCAGGTCGCGCGCGGCCTTGTGCATGCGCGCGCGAATATCATCGCGTCCGTCGAGGCACGGCGCGGGGCTCTCCTCGATCAGCTTTTGGTTGCGGCGCTGCACCGAGCACTCGCGCTCGCCGAGCGAAAACACATGGCCCTGCTTATCGGCCATAATCTGCACCTCGACATGGTGCGCCGGCGCGACGAACTTCTCCATGTAGCACTCGCCGTCGCCAAAGACGGCCTCGCCCTCGGCACGTGCCTCGATGAACGCCTTTGCCGCATCTTCCACGCGCTCGACCTTGCGAATGCCGCGACCGCCACCGCCGGCGCGCGCCTTAATAAGCACGGGGCAGCCGATGCGCTCGGCCTCGGCCGTTGCCTCCTCGGGGCTTTTGAGCAAATCGCAGCCCGGCACGATGGGCACGCCCGCGGCAGCGGCCGTTCGGCGTGCGGCGTCCTTGTCGCCCATGCTGTCGATGACCTCGGCCGAGGGACCGACAAACGCCAGACCGTACTTGTCGCAGTCGCGCACGAAGCTCGCCTTCTCGGAAAAGAAACCGTAGCCAGGATGGATCGCCTTTGCCCCCGACTTTACGGCACAGGTGAGCACAGCATCGTCGTTGAGGTAGCTCTCGGCAAGACGCGGGCCGCCGATGCAATACGCCTCGTCGGCAAGTTGCACGTGCAACGCGTCCGCATCGGCCGTGGAATAAACGGCGACGGTCTTGATGCCCATATCGCGGCACGCGCGGATAACACGGACCGCGACTTCGCCGCGGTTGGCGATGAGCACTTTGTCGAACATGAAGCCTTCCTTAACTTTCGTGCATGAGTGCAAAAGACATATCGGCGCGGCAGCAAACCTCACCGTTGACGCTCGCGGTACCCGTCGCAAAGCGGAACGGCCCGCGCGCACGCGTGATGGAGCACACCAGATCCACCGTGTCGCCCGGGCGCACCGGACGCTTAAAGCGAACCTTGTCCAGACTCGTGTAGAACGGCGTCGCGCCGCGCGCCTCCTCATCGCCCATCAGCAGCACGCAGCAGTTCTGGGCGAGCATCTCGCACTGAATCACGCCGGGGACGACCGGGTTTCCCGGAAAATGCCCCTGCAAAAAGTACTCGTCGCCCGTGATCGTAATCTTGCCGTGGGCCTCGTCGCCCACCAGCTCGGCCTCGTCGAGCAAAAGCATCGGCTCGCGATGCGGCAACAGCTTCTTGAGTTCTTCTTTGTTCATGGATATCACCTATCCGATCCTCATGAGGCAGCTGCCAAACTCCACGAGGTCGCCGTCGGCCACGCAGATCTCGAGCACCTCGCCGTCTGCCTCTGCCGTCACCTCGTTGAGAACCTTCATGGCCTCGATGATGCAGAGGGTCTCGCCGGCCTTGACCTTGGAGCCCACGTGCACAAACGGCTCGTCGCCCGGCGCCGGGGCAGCATAGAACACGCCGACCATGGGAGCAGTCACCTCGGCGCCCTTGGGCTCCGGTGCGGCGGCGGGCGCCTGCGCGGCGGGCTCCGGTGCGGCAGGCGCGACTGCGGGAGCCGCAACCGGAGCGGCCATGGCGCTCGGCATAGGCATGGGCACGGCAACCGGCTGTGCGGCGCTCGCGCGCTCAAGTTCGACCGCGGTGCCATCGGGCTCCTCAACCCGCACGCGCGTGAGGCCGCGGTCCTCCATAACATCGGCTATCTCGGCAAGTCTTTTGGAATCCATGCTCTAGCTCCTCGTATATCTACGCAGCGCGATGGCGGCGTTGTGCCCGCCAAAGCCTAGGTTGGTCGAAAGCGCCCAGGTAAGGTCGGCGCGAACCGCGCGATTGGGCGTGTAGTCAAGATCGCAGGCGGGATCGGGCGTGTGGTAGTTAATGGTCGGGGGTACCACGCCCTGCTCGAGCGCCATGGCGCAGGCCATGACCTCAATGGCACCCGTGGCGCCGATCATGTGACCGGTCATCGACTTGGTCGACGAGACGTGCGCGGCGCGTGCCGCGTCCTCGCCGAGCGCACGCTTAATGCCCGCCGTCTCAGACGAATCGTTGAGCTTGGTCGAGGTGCCGTGAGCGTTGATGTAGAGGCCCTCGGAAGGCTTAACGTCGCCCTCGGCCACCGCCAGCGATATCGCACGGGCAATGCCGGCAGCCTCGGGATCGGGGCTCGTGATGTGATAGGCATCATCGGTGTTGCCATAGCCTACGACCTCGGCGTAAATGTGCGCACCGCGAGCCTGCGCATGTTCCATGCTCTCGAGTACCAGCACGCAGGCGCCCTCGCCCATCACAAAGCCGTCGCGGTTCGCGTCGAACGGGCGGCAAGCCGTCGCGGGATCGGGGTTGGTGGTCAATGCGCGGCAGGACGTAAAGCCCGCAACGGCATCGGGGATAATGGCAGCCTCGGCGCCGCCGGCCAGGATTGCATCGGCATAGCCGTGCTTGATGGCGCGGAACGCCTCGCCCACCGCATGGGCAGAAGTCGCGCAAGCGGTCACCACGGGCAGGGTCGGACCCTTTGCCTTGTGGCGGATTGCGATATTGCCCGATGCCATGTTGGGAATCATCATCGCGATCATGTAGGGCGATGCGCGACGAGGCCCGCGGTCGGCAATCGTATGGACGTTGTCGACAAGCGTCTGCATGCCGCCCACGCCCGAGCCCACATAGACACCCAGACGATCGCGATCGACCGCGCCCTCAACATCGAGGCCCGCATCGTGCATGGCCTCGTCCGACGCCGCCATCGCAAACTGAACACAGGGGTCGAGATGTTTGGCGTCATGCTTGCCAAAGTACTCGTTGCCGTCAAAACCTTTGACCTCGGCTGCCACCTTGACGGCAAATGCATCGGTATCAAAGTGCGTGATCGGACCGATGCCACACGTTCCGGCACACATGGCCGCCCAGGTGGCAAGCGCGGTGTTGCCGAGCGGCGACACGGCACCGATACCGGTGATTGCAACTCTCTGTTCCATCATGGTCTCCTCATCCAAGCCGTTCTTCGGCCCTGGTTTCTACATCGCCATTCCGCCGTCGACGCGTACGACCTCGCCCGTAATGTAGGCAGCCGCATCGCTCGCCAAAAAGCGCACCACGCCGGCCACTTCCTCGGGGCGAGCCATGCGCCTCAGGGGAATCTGCTCCTCGCACGCCGCACGCACCTTCTCCGAGAGCTTTGCCGTCATATCCGTCTCGACAAACCCGGGGGCGACTGCGTTCACTCGTACGCCGCGGGGCGCGAGCTCGCGCGCTACCGCCTTGGTCAAGCCGATCACGCCCGCCTTGGAGGCAGCGTAGTTGGCCTGTCCGGCATTGCCCATCAGGCCCACGACCGAGCTCGTGTTGATGACGCAACCGCCGCGCTGGCGCATAAAGGTCTTGGTGAGCGCGCGCGTCGTATTGAACGTGCCCTTGAGATTGACATCGAGCACGCGGTCGAAGGCATCGTCGCCCATACGCATGAGCAGGCCGTCGCGCGTGATGCCGGCGTTGTTGACGAGCGCCCAAATGGAGCCGAAGTCGTTGAGGACCGTCTCCACGCATGTGTTGACGGCGGCGGGGTCGGCCACGTCACATTGATATGCGCGTGCCGTGGCACCTGACGCCTCGCAGGCTTCGCATGTCTTGCGCGCCGCATCGACGCTGCCGGCATAGATGACGGCGATATCAAAGCCGTCCTCCGCCAAACCGGTTGCACAGGCGCGGCCAATGCCTCGCGAACCGCCCGTGACCAGTGCCACGCGACGTGAGTCGTTGCGCTCGAGCGCGCCGTTGTTCAAGTTGCCCATGTCATTCCTTTCGGGTTACAGCCCTGTGGATTATGCGAGCTCGTCGGCAATAGCTGCGACCTGCTCGGCCGTCTCGCACGAATACACGCGAACGTCGCTCAGCGTACGCTTGACCAGGCCCGACAGCGTTTTGCCAGGGCCGACCTCAATAAACGTATCGATGCCCTGATCCTGCAGAGTATGCAGCGTGTCGACCCAGCGAACGGCATGACTCACCTGGTTGGCCAAGACATCCGATGCCGCTCGCGGGTCCGCCGGATAGGGCGCCGCCGTCATGTTTGCCATGACCGGAATCAGCAGCGGAGACGGCGCGTGGCCGGCTTGGATATACGTCGCCAGCCCCTCAGTCGCCTCGACCATATAGGGGCTATGAAATGCACCCGACACCGCGACTTTCATAGCGCGGCCGCCAGCCTCTTTTACCAGGACGTCGAGGGTCTGCAACGCATCGGGCGTTCCAGCCACAACCGTCTGCTGCGGGCTGTTGTAGTTGACCGGCCAGCAGTCCTCGCCGACCTGCGAAGCCAGGTTCTCGACTTGCGCCGCATCGAGTTTGATGACGGCGCGCATGCCGCCGGGGTGACGCTCGGCAGCCGCGGCCATCAGCGCCGCGCGCTCACACACGAGCTCAAAGCCCGCTCGCGTATCGAACGCCCCCGCAAAGGTGAGCGCGGCGACCTCGCCCAGCGAAAATCCCGCACAGGCGGCAGGCACCACGCCGCGCTCACGCAGTGCGGCAGCCGCTGCCAGGTCATGGACGAACACGCAAGGCTGCGTGTTCTCGGTCTGCGACAGCTCCTCCTTGGAGGCGCTCCGGCACTGCTCGCTGGTTCCCGGACGCACCTCGTCGGCGATCGCGAACACCTCGGCAGCCGCCGGCGATGCCTCGATCAGGTCGACGCCCATCGCAGGGTGTTGGGCGCCCTGGCCGGCAAACAGAAACGCTACGCTACCCATGCGGACGCACCCTTCAGGACGCGCTCGGCGCCATCGACTAGATCGTCGACGATTTCGCGAGCGCTCTGACGCTCGTTGACCATGCCGGCAATCTGTCCGCACAAATACGAACCCTCTTCGTAATTACCGTCCTTTGCCGCCTTGCGAAGCGCACCCGCGCCCATGGCCCCGAGCTCCTCGGGACTTGCGCCCGCCGCCTCGCTCTTGGCATACGCGTTGGTGAAGGGGCTCTTGAGGGCACGCACCGGGTGTCCCGTCGAGCGGCCGGTCGCACGCGTCGAGGTGTCGTTGGCCTTCAAGACCATCTCCTTGTACTGCTCCGATACGGTGCACTCGTCTGCGACCAGAAAGCGCGTACCCACCTGCACGCCGGCGGCGCCCAGCATAAAGGCGGCCGCCACGCCGCGGCCATCGGCGATGCCGCCAGCCGCAACCACGGGAATATCGACCGCATCGACAACCTGCGGCACCAGTGCCATCGTCGAGGTCTCGCCAATATGGCCGCCCGATTCGGTGCCCTCGGCAACCACGGCAGTGGCTCCGCGACGCGCCACGAGACGCGCCAGCGCCACCGAAGCCACGACGGGAATAACCTTGATGCCCGCATCGCCCCAGGCCTTCATGTACTTGGTGGGATTGCCGGCGCCGGTCACCACAACGGGCGCCTGCTCATCAATCACCACTTGTGCGACCTCGTCGACAAACGGGCTCATGAGCATGACGTTGACGCCAAAGGGCTTATCCGTCCTGGCGCGCAGCCCGTGAATCTGGTCGCGCAGCCAGTTGGCGTCGGCGTTCATGGCCGCGATAATGCCTAAGCCGCCCGCCTCGGATACGGCCGATGCCAGCGACGCATCGGCAATCCAGGCCATACCGCCCTGGAACACGGGCTTCTCGATGCCGAGCAGATCGCAGAGAGGAGTCTTGAGCATCTCTACTTCTCCAATGCCGCCTCAACCGTATCGGCGAACTCGCCGACCGTCTTGGGGTTCT
The DNA here is from genome assembly GCA_905214105.1 of uncultured bacterium. Taxonomy (GTDB): domain Bacteria; phylum Actinomycetota; class Coriobacteriia; order Coriobacteriales; family Coriobacteriaceae; genus Collinsella. Next base: position 359,213 of record CAJMKK010000001.1, on the reverse strand, counting down.
CCTCGGTATCGAGCTGGATACCAAACTCGTCCTCGACGGCGACGAGGATCTCGACGGTGCCCAGGCTGTCGAGACCAATCTCCTCGAGCGTGGACTCGGGCTTCATCTCGACATCGTCAAGACCGGCGGTCTCGCGGATAACGTCGCAAACGCGCTCGAAGGTCTTCTGATCTGCCATGGTAGTTCTCCTTTGTTTGTGCCCTAGGGGCGTTTTTCCTATGTGCAACTACTTCCAACGAAGCAGATAGCCACCTATATCCAGGCCGGCGCCAAATCCAACGAGGGCGATGGTGTCGCCCGCATTCAGTGCGTCGGTACTTGCCAGCCGGTCAAGCGCAAAGGGAATGCAGGCGCTCGAAATGTTGCCGGTCTCCCGCAGCGTTCGAACCACGCGCTCGTCTGGCACGCCAAGGCGCTTGACCGCTTGACTCAGGATTCGTTCGTTAGCCTGATGGAATACAAAATGATCGATATCCTCGACCGAAATGCCTGCATCGCTCGCAAGCTTATGGACCGTGTCGCAGATGGCGCTGACGCCGAACTTGAACACACGGCGGCCATTCATAGACAGCACGCTCTCGCTATCTGCGGAGGCCTTAAACGGCGAGGTGCCGACTAGACCAGGAACGCGCAACGTCTCGACGTCGGGCGCCGTCGAAAGCTCAACGGCAAGGGGGCTGTCTCCCCCAGCCTCAATCACTGCGGCGCCTGCCCCATCGCCAAAGAGCACGCAGGTGGCACGGTCGGTCCAGTCGAGCGCGCGCGTCATCTGCTCGGCAGCAACGACAAGCACGCGCTCGGCACGGCCGCGGGCGATATAGCCCTCGGCGACATCGAGCGCAAATACGAAGCCGGCGCAGGCCGCCGAGACATCGAAGGCAGGGCACGTCGCGCCTAGTCGCTCAGAAACGGCACACGCCTCAGCGGGAACAAGGTGGTCACCCGTTGTCGTCGAGCAGACGATCAGATCCAGCTGGCTCGCGTCGATTCCGGACACCTGGAGTGCCCGCTCGCTCGCCGCTACGGCAAGGTCGTCAAGTGACTCGGTGGTGCAGACGTGGCGGCTCTTGATACCTGTGCGGGTAAAAATCCACTCATCCGAGGTATCGAGGAACTCAGACAGCTCGTCATTGGAAACACTGCGCTCAGGAAGCGCCGAGCCTGTTCCAAGAATCGTGAAACCCATCACTAGCCTCCTTTGAGTTGTTGACGTGTTTACATCGACCAAGAGAGGATAGCGCATTTTAGTCGTTGTTGACGTGTTAACATTAAATTGTCCAAATGCGACAAAGGCTTCACATTGTGTCTATCTCTCGACACCATTACGCGATTGCCTTATTAACTTAGGAGGTAGCAACCGTTATGGATGCCAAATTAACGATAGTCGACGTAACCGGATCGACCAACGATGACCTGCTCGAAGCAGGAAAACAGGGAGCGCCGCACGGCACAGGACTTGCCGCCTGGGCTCAAACAGCAGGACGCGGCCGGCGCGGGCACAAGTGGGACTCAACCGTCGGCAACTTATTGCTTTCGATTGTCCTGCGCCCATGCGTTAATCCTGCAAAGTTCTCTGGTCTTGCCGCCGTCAGTGGCCTAGCGGTGCTCGAGGCGCTCGAAAAACAGGGTCTTGCAAACGAGATTCGCCTTAAATGGCCCAACGACCTGGTCGCGCGTGGACGCAAACTCGGCGGCATTCTGGTCGAGGCGGCTCGTGACAGTGAGGGCAAGCCCTTCGCCGTCTGCGGCATTGGCGTCAACGTAAACTACACGCCCCAAGAGGTACCCGATGGCGGCCTGGCGGCAATTGGCCTCTCGGACCTTAACGAGAGCGTTCCCACCGTCAACATGCTCCTCGATGAGGTCTATCACGCAGTTATAGACGCTGTAGATGCGTGGGCAGAGCGTCTCAACGCCATGGAAGAAGACGCCGGACCTCTCGCGCCCGTCCACGGCGAATATGTCACTCACCTCAATTGGATTGGGGAGCACGTTATCGCCCGTTCCCCTGCCGGCGACGAGCTAGCACGCGGCATCTTTAAAATTGTCGATGGCTTTGGTCGCGCGTGTATCGAAACGGAAGGCGGTTTGCGATCCTTCCATTTTGAGGAAGCATCGCTGCGTCCCTTGAGCGAATAGGGCGCCGCAACCACCTACTCGGCAGCATTACCCGGCAGTCCAAACCATCATTCAAAACAAAAGGGCCCCGCTACCGTAACGGCAGCGGGGCCCTTTAAGCTAAGAGCGATATCGCTTAGAGCTTGATGTCGATGTCGACGCCAGCGGGGAGGTCGAGACGCATGAGCGAATCAACGGTGCCCGAGGTGGGGTCGAGGATGTCGATGAGGCGCTTGTGGGTGCGCATCTCGAACTGCTCACGGGAGTCCTTGTTCACGTGCGGCGAGCGGATAACCGTGTACAGGTTGCGCTCGGTGGGCAGGGGGACAGGACCGGAAACGCGAGCGCCGGTCTTCTGAGCGGTCTCGACGATGAGCTTCGCGGACTGATCGACGACCTCGTGATCATAGCCCTTGAGGCGAATGCGGATCTTCTGGGTAGCCAACTTAAACCTCCAAAGAGTGCGAGAGCTGTTCTCGCAGGATTACGTAACAGGGAGCTCGAACTTAGGCGTTCTTGCTCATGACCTCGTCCACAATGGACTTGGGCGCGGGCTCATAAGAGTCGAACTGCATCGTGTAGGATGCACGGCCCTGGGTCTGGGAGCGAAGGTCGGTAGCGTAACCGAACATCTCGCCCAGCGGCACCTTGGCACGGATGAGCTTGCTGTTCTTGCGATCCTCCATGCCCTCGATCTTGCCGCGGCGACCGGAGAGGTTGCCCATAACGTCGCCCATGTACTGCTCGGGGGTCTCGACCTCGACAGCCATGATCGGCTCGAGCAGCTGCGGATCGGACTTCTTGAGGGCGTCCTTGATAGCCATGGAACCGGCGATCTTGAAGGCGGCCTCGGAGGAGTCGACCTCGTGGTAAGAACCGTCGAACAGGGTGACCTTGACGTCGAGGACCGGGAAGCCGGCGATAACACCGGTGTTCAGGGCCTCCTGGATGCCCTTGTCGATGGACGGGATGTACTCCTTAGGCACGACGCCGCCGACGATAGCGTTGACGAACTCGTAGCCGAAGCCCTCCTCCATCTTCTCGAGCTTGATGACGGCGTGGCCATACTGACCGCGACCGCCGGACTGACGGACGAACTTGCCCTCAGCCTTCTCGACGTCGTGACCAGCGGTCTCGCGGTAGGCAACCTGGGGCTTACCAACGTTAGCGTCAACCTTGAACTCGCGGAGCAGACGGTCGACGATGATCTCGAGGTGCAGCTCGCCCATGCCGGCGATGATGGTCTGGCCGGTCTCGTGGTTGGTGGACACCTGGAAGGTCGGGTCCTCCTCGGCGAGCTTGGTCAGAGCCAGGGACATCTTGTCCTGCTCGGCCTTGGTCTTGGGCTCGATGGCAACGTCGATAACGGGCTTAGCGAACTCGATCTTCTCGAGGACGATCTCCTTGCCCTCGGCGCACAGGGTGTCACCGGTGGTGGAGTTCTTGAATCCGACGCAAGCGACGATGTCGCCGGCGGCAGCGTCGTCACGGTCGATACGCTCGGCGGCGTTCATCTCGAGGATGCGGCCGAGGCGCTCGCGCTGACCGTTGGAAGCGTTGACAACGTAGGAGCCGGACTCGGCGCGGCCGGAGTAAACGCGGACGTAGGTGAGCTTACCGACGAACGGGTCGGTCATGATCTTGAAGACCAGGCCGGAGAAGGGCTCGTCGAAGGAAGGATGACGCTGGATCTCCTCGCCGGTGTCCGGATCGGTACCGGTGACGGCCTCAACGTCGAGCGGGCTGGGCAGGTAGTCGACGACGGCGTCGAGCAGCTCCTGGACGCCCTTGTTCTTGTAGGCGGAGCCCACGAAGACGAGGTTGAGCTCGTTGGCCAGAACGCCCTTACGCAGAGCAGCCTTGAGCTCCTCGACGGTGAAGTCCTCCTCCATGAGGATCTTCTCCATGAGCTCGTCGTCAAAGCTGGCAGCAGCGTCGAGGAGCTCCTCGCGCTTGGTGGCAGCGATGTCGGCGAACTCAGCCGGGATCTCGTCCATCGGCTCGGGGTAGGTCATGCCCTTCTCGTCGGCCTTGAAGTCCCATGCAGTCATGGTGACCAGGTCGATGACGCCCCAGAAGTTGTCCTCGGCGCCCATCGGGACCTGAGCGGCCACGGCGTTAGCGTCGAGACGATCCTTCATGGTCTCGATAGCGTTGAAGAAGTCAGCGCCCACGCGGTCATACTTGTTGATGAAGGCGATGCGGGGAACGTTGAAGGTAGAAGCCTGACGCCAAACGGTCTCAGACTGGGGCTGAACGCCGGCAACGGCGTCGAAGACGGCGACAGCGCCATCGAGGACGCGCAGGCAGCGCTCGACCTCGGCGGTGAAGTCAACGTGGCCCGGGGTGTCGATGATCTGGATGCGGTAGTCCTTGCCGTCCTTGTTCCAGAAGCAGGTGGTAGCAGCGGAGGTAATGGTTACGCCGCGCTCCTGCTCCTGAACCATCCAGTCCATGGTGGCAGCGCCCTCATGGACCTCACCGATCTTGTGGGTCTTACCGGTGTAGTAAAGAATACGCTCGGTCGTGGTGGTCTTACCGGCATCGATGTGGGCCATGATGCCGATGTTACGGGTATCGGAAAGCTTGTACTTAGGCTTAGCCATGTTAGTTCCTTACCTTAACTTACCAACGATAGTGAGAGAACGCGCGGTTGGCCTCGGCCATCTTGAAGACGTCCTCACGCTTCTTGACGGAAGCGCCCAGGCCGTTGGAGGCGTCGAGGATCTCGTTGGCGAGACGCTCGGCCATGGTCTTCTCCTTGCGAGCGCGGGAGAAGTTGACGATCCAGCGGATACCCAGAGCGGTGGAACGACGGGAGTTGACCTCCATCGGGACCTGATAGGTAGCGCCGCCGACACGCTTGGGCTTAACCTCGAGCGTGGGCTTGACGTTGTCCATAGCCTTCTTGAAGGTAGCGAGAGCGTCGCCACCCTCAGACTTCTCGGCAACGATCTCGAAAGCGGTGTAAACGATGCGCTCAGCGGTGGCCTTCTTGCCGTCAAGAAGGACCTTGTTGATGAGCTGAGTCACCAGGCGGTTGTTGTAAACGGCGTCAGGCTGAACCTCACGACGATTAGCTGCTGCACGACGCGGCATGTGAAATCTCCTTAAGTGTCTACCGTGCGGCGCTTAGGCGGCACACGGCGAAAGTATCAAAACGTTATCTGGCTTATTTAGCCTTGGGGCGCTTAGCACCGTACTTGGAACGGGCCTGCATACGGTTCTGGACCGGAGCAGCGTCGTAGGCGCCACGGATGACGTGATAACGGACACCAGGGAGGTCACGGACACGACCGCCGCGGACGAGCACGATGGAGTGCTCCTGCAGGTTGTGGCCCTCACCCGGGATGTAAGCAGTAACTTCGATGCCGTTGACAAGGCGAACACGGGCAACCTTACGAAGAGCCGAGTTCGGCTTCTTGGGGCTCGTGGTGAAGACGCGGGTGCACACGCCGCGCTTCTGGGAGTTGTGCTGCAGAGCAGCGTTCTTGGACTTCTTGGGCACGGAACGACGGCCCTGGCGAACCAGCTGGTTAATAGTAGGCAAAGCGTACTCCTTCTCGAATGATTCCAGCTTTCTGTAAAGTGCAACGGCTTGAATCGAGGGGTCAGCATCCCCCTACGAAACACGCAGTTCGATAGGATACGTGCCGTTAGCTGTGTCGTCAACAGACCACGCCGCCGGGCGTATCCCAAAATAGCTATATTTCCGCAAAGCCTCCATAAAAGGAATCCCCGCCTGTGCGCAAGTGCCCATTCCAGCCGTCCATGTAACGCAAAAATGGCCGCTTCCCCTAGTGGGAAGCGGCCTCAAGTCTTACGAATAGACGATGGTAAAGGGTACTTCTGTTTCGGTCTCTCCTGTTGATGTGTACCTCATGCCCTCAAGGGTTACCGAGACCACTTGATTGACATTGATCAGCTTTGTCGGAACCGAGATGTTCTCCCCGCTATTGCGCGTCAGCGAAAAATAGGAATTGTACGCGCCTGCAGCATCGTCTTCGATAATCTGCTCCGATCCATCCTTGTAGGTAACGGTCAACTTTTTCGTGACTGCGTCAATGCCCAGATCATCGATGTGCGTCTGGATGGAAAACGGGCTAATCTCAAGAGGCGAGTCGTCGGAGCGGAGCTCCTTTGTATCGACGTACGCTCCGACGCTAAACTCGGGTGTCGATGCCTCGACATGCTTCGCATCCTCACCTTCGCCCTCCGTCCAGCTGATATTCCAGGTGACAGCATGTCCTAAATCTCGATCGCGATTCCATGAGGCAAAGTACATTGTGCCGTTAATGACCGTGTCGCTTGATGTGTCTTTATCAATGGTGCAGCGTGTGTCAGCCCATTCCTCGCCGAAGTTCATGCTGGGCGTGCCGATGCCTTGTTCTTCTTCACCATAGAGAACAAGTTCGCCAGTCTCTGCTGCCGGCTTGTAGTAGTTAACACCATTTGGATTGGACAACGTAAACGTCACGGCACCGCAACCGTTTTTATCGATAGCCATATCATGAATGTCGAGTGTATAGCCGTTGCCCTCGACGGACAGATTGACCTTCTGTACTGAACCCTCCAAGCTTTGGGGCGCAATGCCGTCACCAAACTCTCTAGTGTAGGTATATTTAGTCCCCGACGAGCCACCTTGAGTCCAGGTAATGGACTCTCCGTTGCCGTGGCTTCCCCAGGCAGAGGCAAAATAACTGGAATTGACGACGGCATAGGCGACCCCTCCGGTCGCCAGCACTCCGGCAAGGCATCCGATTACGGCAACATAGAGAGGCTTCGCGTGGCCCTTTCGATGAAGCGGCTCACCCGCAGCAGCATCAATAACACGGTCGGCAAGATCGCTATCGGCTTGGATGGACTCGAAGGCCTGCTTGATTTGATTGGATTTCACGGCCGCCCTCCTCTAGGATGAATTTGAGCTTCGATCTACCGCGAGCTAAACGCGTTCTAACGGTCGCGGCTGGCACATGCAATAACTCGGCAATCTCTGAAGTCGAGAAGCCCAGATAGTAATAGAGCACGATGGGGATACGGAATCGTTCCGGAAGCCGCATGACGTCCGACAGGACGGCCTTAGTCTCGTCCTGCGCCGCCAAGAGCGAATCGGTCAGATTCTCGATATCCTCCACGCGCCTCCACGGTTTTCGAAAGAGAGACTTGCATTCATTGATCGTGACCCGGATAAGCCAGCGGCGAAGATGTTCCCAACTTTCAAAGTGTCCATCGCTTTTAAGCAACTTAAGAAAGACATCTTGGGCAATATCGTCGGCATCGGCGCGATCGCGCAGGTACGTCAAGGCGATCCGAAACACGACATCACGGTGGTCTTCAACCGCCTGTCTAAAAGCTTGTTCTTCCATAATCACCTCCCGGTGACGCTGATGGTTCTTGATGAGGTCCTCACCATAGATACGCTTTGGCCGAACGAAATGTTTCAAATCCAAGCAGGAAAAACCTACCAAAATAAACCTGTCCCTTATTGGCAAAAGGAATCCCCTTCTGTGCGCGGGGGCGGATTCCCGGAACGGGCGGCCCGCTGTTTAAGTTTGCTGCTCTACAGTCCTGCACAAGACGGAAAGCACATTAAGTGCTTTCCTTTGCGTGCGGAACTCGCGACAAACTTTAACAGCGGGCCGCCCGTTCCGGGAATCCGACGTGCTCGTCGGGGCAACGTTCCTCACCAAAAAAGACCCGCTCCCCTGTTGGGAAGCGGGTCTTTGGAAGGGCGGTTAACGTACTAGGAAATTATTCCTCGTCGTTGTCCTTGGCCTCTTCGGCGTCGTCGGTGTCCACGAGCTGGTTGAGCAGCTCGTCGAGGGACGCCATGTCCTCGTTGATCGCGCCGTTGGCGGGAGCCTTCTTGTCGTCGATCGGGGCGCCCAGGAGCTCCTCGTCGGCGTCGGCGTGATGCGTCGGAGCGGAGGTACCCAGCAGGATATCGTCCGGACCGTCGGGGCTAAAGACCATCTGCAGCAGCTGCGAGAGGTCTTCCTCGTCGGCAACGTCGTCGTTGTTCTCGAGGATGTAGAGCAGGTCGTGGGCCTCCAGGCCGTCACGGAGCTCCTCGATCGCCTTAGCACCGATACCATCGATGCGCAGCAGATCCTCCTCGGACTTGCCGACCAGGTCGCCGACCGTCTCGATGCCGACCTCGCTGAACTTGTTGGTCCAACGCTGCGACACGCCCAGGTCGTCGAACAGGTACAGGCGAGCCTTCTCGGCGGAGATGGTATGGCCGTTGCGGGTGAACGAACCGTCAGCACCACCGAACTCGTCGTAGCCGGCCCAGTCGAGCTGCTGCGGGAGCTGCTCGTCCAGGTCCTTGAGCTCCACAGGAGCCCACTCGGGCAGCGACTTGGCGTTGGGCGAAGCCGGGCCGTCGATGTCCACGTAGCCGTCGGCCGTGCGATACGTCAGCTTGGCGTTGGCGTACGGCTTGAGGCCGGTACCAGCCGGGATCTTCTTACCGACGATGACGTTGGACTTAAGGTCGAGCAGGTGGTCGACCTTGCCCTCGATGGCAGCCTCGGTAAGGACGCCAGCGGTACGGATGAACGAAGCGCTCGACAGCCAGGAGTCGATGTTGGACGCGACCTTGAGCGTACCCAGGATGACGGGCTCGGCCACGGGAGCCTGACCGCCCAGACGGGCAACGCGCTCGACCTCGTCGGCGAACTCGTAGCGGTCGACGTACTGACCAAGCAGGTACTTGGAGTCGCCGGGGTTGGTGATCTGAACGCGACGCAGCATCTGACGCGCGAGCACCTCGATGTGCTTGTCGTTCAGGTCGACGCCCTGGCTGGTGTAGACGTCCTTAACGCTCTCGACGAAGGTGTGCATCGTCGACTCGATGTCGGTCAGCTTGCGCAGGTTGCGGAAGTTGACGAAGCCCTTGGTGATCTGGTCGCCGGCGCGAACCTCGCAGCCGTCCTCGATCTCGGGCATGAAGCGCACCGATGCGGGGACGCGACGCTCGTCGAGGACACGGGTGTGATCCTCGGAATCGGTGAGCGTCAGCACGTACTCGGACTTCTCGGGCTTAATCGAGAGGTGGCCGGAGTACGGAGCCAGCTCGGCCTCGCGACCCAGAATCTTCTCGTTGACGTTACCGACGATATCGAACATACGGCTGACCGTAGGCAGACCCTGCGTAATATCGTCGACGCCTGCGACGCCGCCGGAGTGAATGGTACGCATCGTAAGCTGCGTACCGGGCTCGCCGATGGACTGGGCGGCAATAATGCCGACCGCGGTACCGATGGCGACCGGACGACGGGTGGAAAGATCCCAGCCGTAGCACTTCTGGCACACGCCGTACTTGGAGCGGCAGGTGAGCAGCGCGCGAAGCTTGACCTTCTTAAGGCCGGCATCGACCATCTTCTGGATGTCAGCGACCTTCTCGATGTAGCCGTCCTGCTCAAAGAGCACGGTGCCATCGGGAGCCACGACGTCCTCAATGAAGCAACGGCCGACGAGGTCGGTGTTGAGGTCGGTGGTGCCGGGGATGATGAGGTTGTAGGTGACGCCCTCGTGCGTACCGCAGTCCTCCTCGCGGACGATGACGTCCTGGGCCACGTCGACCAGACGACGGGTCAGGTAACCAGAGTCCGAGGTGTGGGATGCGGTATCGACCAGGCCCTTACGGGCGCCGTAGGTCGAAATGAAGTACTCGAGCGGCAGCAGGCCCTCGCGGAAGTTCGCCTTAATGGGAAGGTCGATCGTCTCGCCGGACATGTCTGCCATCAGGCCACGCATGCCGCCGAGCTGACGCAGCTGGGTCTTAGAACCACGGGCGCCGGAGTCGGCCATCATGTAGAGCGGGTTCTCCTCGTCGAACAAGTCGAGCATGAGCGCTGCAACCTTATCGGTACAAGCGGTCCACTCATTAACGACTTCGATGTGGCGCTCCGTCTCGTTGATGAAGCCCTCCTCGAAGTACTCGTTGATCTGGTCGACGTTGGCCTGGGCGCGATCGAGCAGCTCCTGCTTCTCGGCAGGGATGAGGGCGTCCCACACCGAGATGGTGAGGCCAGCGCGGGTAGCGTAGTGGAAGCCGGAGTACTTGATGGCGTCGAGGATCGGGCCGACCTTGGCCTCGGGATAGCGATCGCAGCAGTCCGCAACCAGCTTGGCCACGTCGCCCTTGACCATCTTGTAGTTCATGAACTCGTAGTCTTCGGGCAGGCACTGGCGGTTGAAGATGATGCGGCCGATGGAGGTCTCGAAGCGCGCGGTCTTGTTGCCGGTGACGTCGTAGTCGACGAACTCGTTCTTGCCGTTCTTGACGCGGAAGATACGGGTGCCGTCCTCGTTGATGACATTGGCGTCGGCAGCGGACACGCGGACCTGAATCTTGGCCTGCATGTCGACCTCGGAGCGGCAGTCATAGGCGTGCAGCGCGTCGTCGAAGCTGGCGAACACGTGGTTCTCGCCCGGCAGACCGTCGCGGACCTGGGTGAGGTAGTACACACCGATGATCATGTCCTGCGAGGGGATGTTGACCGGCTTGCCGGATGCCGGAGAGCGCAGGTTGTTCGCAGAGAGCATGAGCACGCGGGCCTCGGCCTGAGCCTGGCTGGACAGCGGCACGTGGACAGACATCTGGTCGCCGTCGAAGTCGGCGTTGAAGGGCGAGCAGACCAGCGGGTGCAGGTGGATAGCCTTGCCCTCGACCAGAACCGGCTCAAAGGCCTGGATGGACAGACGGTGCAGGGTCGGTGCGCGGTTGAGCAGCACGACGCGGCCGTCGATGACCTCTTCGAGGATATCCCACACAAAGGTGGCACCGCGGTCGATAGCGCGCTTGGCGCCCTTGATGTTCTCGACCTTGCCAAGCTCGACCAGGCGCTTCATGACGAAGGGCTTGAAGAGCTCCAGCGCCATGGTCTTGGGCAGACCGCACTGGTGCAGCAGCAGCTTGGGGTCGGTAACGATAACCGAACGGCCGGAGTAGTCGACACGCTTACCCAGCAGGTTCTGACGGAAACGGCCCTGCTTGCCCTTGAGGGCCTCGGCGAGCGACTTGAGCGGGCGACCGCCACGGCCAGAGACCGGGCGACCACGACGGCCGTTGTCGAACAGGGCGTCCACGGACTCCTGGAGCATGCGCTTCTCGTTGTTCACGATGATCGCAGGGGCGTCCAGGTCGAGCAGGCGCTTGAGTCGGTTGTTACGGTTGATCACGCGACGGTACAGGTCGTTGAGGTCGGACGCGGCGAAGCGGCCGCCGTCGAGCTGGACCATCGGGCGCAGATCGGGCGGAATGACCGGGATGACGTCCAGGATCATGTTCGCGGGGCTGTTGCCACCCTTCAGGAAGGCGTCAACGACCTCAAGGCGCTTGACGGCCTTCTCGCGCTTCTGCTTCTGGGAATCCTCGTCGGCGATGATGGCCTTGAGCTTCTCGGCCTCGGAGGGGAGGTCGATGGCAGCGAGCAGGTCGCGGACGGCCTCGGCACCCATGCCACCCTTGAAGTACATGGAGTAGTAACGGGTCATCTCGCGGAACAGCGGCTCATCGGAGATGAGGTCGCGCTCGGTGAGCTTCATGAAGGCGTTGAAGGCGTCCGTGCGGAGCTGCTTCTCGTCCTTGCACTCCTCCTCAATGTCGACGATGCCGGAGGCGATCTCCTCGGGGGTCAGCGGCTCCTCGTCGGAGAACTCGTCAAAGTTCTCGGGGTCGCCCTGCTCCTTGAGGGACTCGATCTGGCGGGCGCACTCGGCATCGATCTCTTCCAGATCGGCGGCGAGCTCCTCGCGCAGGTCGTCGGCGTCGGCCTCGCGAGCCTCGTAGTCAACCTCGGTGATGATGTAGCTGGCAAAGTACAGAACCTTCTCGAGGTCCTTGGACTTGATGTCGAGCATACGGCTCATCGGGAAGCTCGTGGGGCTCTTGAAGTACCAGATGTGGGACACGGGAGCGGCGAGCTCGATGTGGCCCATGCGGTCGCGACGCACCTTGGCCGAGGTGACCTCGACGCCGCAGCGCTCGCAGACGATGCCCTTAAAGCGGATGCCCTTGTACTTGCCGCAGGAGCACTCCCAGTCCTTGGCGGGACCGAAGATCTTCTCGCAGAACAGGCCGTCCTTCTCGGGCTTGAGGGTACGGTAATTGATGGTCTCCGGCTTCTTGACCTCACCGTGCGACCAGGAACGGATCTGGTCGGCGGAGGCAAGGGAGATCTTTACCGAGTCAAAATCAGTAGCTTCGAAATCTGCCACAGTCAACTACTCCTTATCAGTGGTCGTGGCGGCGACAGCCTCGGGTGCCTCGGCGGTCTCGGCATCCTGGGCCTCGACGTCGGCGTCAACGCCGGCGAGCGCAGCCAGGTCGTCGAGAGCAGAGGTCTCCTCGGCGGTCACGGGGGCGGAGGCGTCCTCGTCGGCATCGTGCATGGGCTCGATGTCCAGTGCGAGCGAACGAATCTCCTTGACGAGAACCTTGAAGGACTCGGGGATACCCGGAACCGGGACGTTCTCGCCCTTGACGATGGACTCGTAGGTCTTGACGCGGCCCACGGTATCGTCGGACTTGACGGTCAGGATCTCCTGCAGGACGTTGGAAGCACCGTAAGCGTACAGTGCCCAAACTTCCATCTCGCCGAAGCGCTGGCCGCCGAACTGGGCCTTGCCGCCCAGAGGCTGCTGGGTAACCAGGCTGTAAGGGCCGGTCGAACGGGCGTGGATCTTGTCGTCGACCATGTGGCCGAGCTTGAGGATGTAGGACGTACCCACGGTAATGGGCTCGCGGAACTCCTCGCCGGTGCGGCCGTCGAACAGGCGGGTCTTGCCGCGCTCGTCAAGCTGGGTGACGAACTCGGGGCGCATGTGATCGCCAAAGGCAGCGGTGGCCTTGTTGAGCATGTTCTTGTTGGCACGACGGATGACCTCGGCGATCTCGTCCTCCTTGGCGCCGTCGAAGACGGGCGTGGCGGTGAAGAACGGACCGGGGACGTACTTGTCGGAGTCGGCCTGCTCGGTATCCCAACCGCAGGCAGCAGCCCAGCCAAGGTGGCACTCGAGCAGCTGGCCGACGTTCATACGCGAAGGAACGCCCAGCGGGTTGAGGATAACGTCGATCGGGGTACCGTCAGCCATGTAGGGCATGTCCTCGACCGGCAGAACGTTACAAATAACACCCTTGTTGCCGTGGCGGCCGGCGATCTTATCGCCCTGCTGGATCTTACGACGCTGGGCGACGTAGACGCGCACCTGCTCGTTGACGCCGGGGGCCAGGTCGTCGCCGTTCTCGCGGCTAAAGCGGACGACGTCGATGACGCGACCGTAAGCGCCGTGAGGCATCTTAAGGGAGGTGTCGCGGACGTCGTGGGCCTTGGCACCGAAGATGGCGCGCAGCAGGCGCTCCTCGGCGGTCAGAGCGCTCTCGCCCTTGGGGGTAACCTTGCCGACCAGGATGTCGCCAGGGCCGACCTCAGCGCCGATGCGGATGATGCCGTCCTCGTCGAGGTTGGCAAGCATGTCCTCGGAGAGGTTCGGGATCTCGCGGGTGATCTCCTCGGGGCCGAGCTTGGTGTCGCGGGCGTCGATCTCGTGACGGGTGATATTGATGGTCGTCAGCAGGTCCTCGGCCACCAGGCGCTCGGACACGACGATACCGTCCTCGTAGTTGAAGCCTTCCCACGGCATGTATGCCACGGTGAGGTTCTGGCCCAGTGCGAGCTCGCCGTGATCGGTCGAAGGACCGTCGGCCAGAGGCTCGCCCTGCTCAACGGTGTCACCGACGCGCACGAGCGGACGGTGGTTGATGCAGGTGGACTGGTTGGAGCGCTGGTACTTGGCCAGGTGATACTCGTCCATGCCGCCGGCATGCTTGACGATGATCTTGGCGGCGTCGGCAAAGATGACCTCGCCGGCGTTCTTGGCCAGGGTGACCTCGCCGGAGTCCAGAGCGGCGCGACGCTCCATGCCGGTACCGACATAGGGAGCGGCGGGGTGAACCAGCGGCACGGCCTGACGCTGCATGTTGGCGCCCATCAGCGTACGCTTAGCGTCATCGTGCTCGAGGAACGGGATCAGCGTGGCTGCGACGGAGAGCATCTGACGCGGCGAGACGTCCATGTAGTCGACGTCCTCGACAGGCACATCGGCGGGAGCGCCGAAGGAGCCGTCGAAGTCGCGGGTACGGGCGATCACGGTGTGCGGACGGACGATCTTGCCCTCGGCATCGGTCGTGATGAACTCGTTGGTCTTGGGATCGAGCGGCGTGTTGGCCGGCGCGATGACGTGCTTCTCTTCCTCGTCAGCGGTCATCCAGTCGATCTGGTCGGTGGCAACGCCGTTCTCGACGCGACGGAACGGGGCCTCGATGAAGCCGTACTCGTTGACGCGGGCGTAGAGGGCGAGCGAGCCGATCAGGCCGATGTTGGGGCCTTCGGGGGTCTCGATCGGGCACATGCGGCTGTAGTGCGAGTTGTGAACGTCGCGGACGGCCGTCGGCACGTTGGTGCGGCGGCTGGAGCCGGACTTGTGGCCGGCAAGACCACCAGGGCCGAGTGCGGACAGACGGCGCTTGTGGGTCAGACCGGTCAGGGGGTTCGCCTGGTCCATGAACTGCGAGAGCTGCGAGGAACCGAAGAACTCCTTGATGGAGGCCACGATCGGGCGGATGTTGATGAGCGACTGCGGGGTGATCTCGTCGATGTCCTGGGAGCTCATGCGCTCACGGACGACGCGCTCCATACGGCTCATGCCGATACGGAACTGGTTGGCAACGAGCTCGCCGACGGTACGGATGCGGCGGTTGCCGAAGTGGTCGATGTCGTCGACCTTGAAGCCCTGCTCGCCGGCAGCGAGGGACAGGAGGTAGCGCAGCGTAGCGACGATATCCTCGTCGGTGAGCACCGTGACCTCTTCCTCGGTGGTGAGGTTGAGCTTCTTGTTGACCTTGTAACGACCGACGCGGGCTAGATCGTAGCGCTGCGGGTTGAAGAGCAGGCCCTCGAGCAGGCTGCGGGAAGCGTCCACGGTGGGAGGCTCGCCCGGGCGCAGGCGACGGTAGATCTCGATGAGGGCGTCCTCGCGAGTGAGGGCGGTGTCGCGCTCCAGGGTGCGCTTGATCACATCGGAGTTGCCGAGCAGCTCGATGATGTCGTCGTTGGTGACGGCGATGCCAAGGGCACGCAGGAACATCGTGGCGCTCTGCTTGCGCTTACGGTCGATGGAGACCATGAGCTGGTCGCGCTTGTCGACCTCAAACTCAAGCCAGGCACCGCGGGACGGGATGATCTGGGCCTTGTAGATCTGCTTGCCCGAATCCATCTCGGAGCTGTAGTACACGCCCGGGGAGCGGACGAGCTGCGAGACGACGATACGCTCGGTACCGTTGATGATGAAGGTGCCCTGATCGGTCATCATGGGGAAGTCGCCCATAAAGACGAGCTGCTCCTTGATCTCGCCGGTCTCCTTGTTGGTGAGACGGACGTCGGTCAGAAGCGGAGCCTGATAGGTCATATCCTTCTCGCGGCACTCCTCGACGGTGTGCGCGGGGTCGCCGAACTGATGCTCGCCGAAG
Organism: uncultured bacterium; assembly: GCA_905214105.1. GTDB lineage: Bacteria > Actinomycetota > Coriobacteriia > Coriobacteriales > Coriobacteriaceae > Collinsella. The sequence continues at coordinate 343,558 of CAJMKK010000001.1, read as the reverse complement.
GTAACCTCGAGAACATGGTTCTGGCTCTGGATGGGGCTGGATTCCTTGAACGCCTCACGAAGGCCCTCGTCCTTAAAACGCTCAAAGGATTCCCTTTGAACAGAGATAAGGTTGGGGAGCTCCATGGCCTCCGGGATTTTCCCGAAGCTGACGCGCTTGCGCTCAGTGGCAGTGTATGCGTAGGTCACCAGGTTTTTCCTCCTTCACGGAAATGCTCGGTGGGTTGGCGAGGCATGGCTTCGCCAGTTATCGCAACCTAATAGTTTATCAGGTACCGACCGTTGGGCAAGAAAAGCCTTGACGCGATTGAGTTTTTGGAGTAGCAAAGTTTTTCGACAGAAAACATGCAGGTAGATGGATGTACATCGAACATCTGTTCATATATTTTCTGTGAACAGAGCTGCTGGCGCACGCCGTTGAATGGCGAAATGGAAGCGAGGGCACAGCCCAAATAAAAAACGGGTGCAGACCGAAGTCCGCACCCGTTTGCCTACCGCACCGGACATCTACGCGAGAAATCAGGGCGCATGCGTCTGAGCGGTAGACGAAAATGAAATTCAGCCGTTAGGCAGTTGCTGAGCGTTGCGAGCCCTCGAGGCGCTTCTCGTATTCCTTGAGCATCACTCGTGACCTGTTCTCAAGCATCTCGGAGAGCTGGTGAAACGTGTTGTCAAACGCCACGATTTGATAGCCATCGTCGACAAAAGAGCCCTTGAGGTAGTTCTTGTCGACGAATCCGTTCCACCCATCGAAGCGCTCGAGCCATTTCGGAACCTCCGGAAAGCAGCGCTTCGTCCCCCCCTTCGTCATGACAGAAATCTCTCGATTTTGAGTGCAGGCATAGTATTGCTTGAATTGTTTGAGAACTTTGTCGTACCTTTCGCCCAATTGCGAGAGCAGTGATTGGTGCTCTCCCGGAACGGGCATGAAATTGCCGATGGTTGCAACCGCATGGGCGAAATCGTTCAGATCATTTATTTCGTCATCGTATTCGAGCTCGGATGCCTCGACGCGCAACGAATCCCAATCGATTTTTCCGCTTTTGATATACGACTGGTTCTCGGTCTTGCATCTCCAGAGCGCCGCGTTTGCAGAAACCAAGGTTTCCGCGGAATCAACGATGTCTCTCGAATACTCATCAACAGGCCACAGGACTTCATACATATCCTGAACGGGCTTGAAGCTATATCTCTTGACACCCGTCTTGCAGCAGTCAAGCTCAAAATGATCACCCGAAAGCTTGTAGCACGCGAGACGCTCCAAGGCCGTTGAGGTTTCGCTCGTGTAATTCAAGATGGAGCAACCGATCAAGATGGAGTAATCGACCAGCGTCCTCAGGTCGGTGAATTTTACCTCTCCGTTATCTTCTCTGAAGTACACATCTACGGAACACCTCCCGCTCGCGTTGCCTTTGTATAGCTCCACCGGTTTCGACATTTCAGCTCGCTCTCTCCCGCTTAAGGCATCATTCGACACACGATCTAAGCTCCGCGTCTAGCAGTTAATAGTATAGACCACCCGTCTGCCCCCCTAGAGCTTCCAGCCGTTGGCCTCCGCTGTTTTAAGCAGTTGCTCTCGCTCTTCGATACGGTCGATCGCATAGCGAAGGTAAGCGTCCAGAAACCCCGGAACATAGAAATGATGGAACCTGTCGTCAAAGTCAGTAACCCCTTTGATGTGATGGAACTCAATCTCTCCGCCTTCAAAGAAGCATTCGAGACAGCTCCTCTTCGCCCAGGACTCAAGGTCTCCAAGGGCATACTTCCCCTGTTCGGCACCCAGCATCAAATCTGCCAGGGTCGGAGGCATCTGGTCGCAGCATCCGCCCCAATCCGAGGCGAAACGGGTTTTTCTCCCGAGACCGTCCCCGTTCCAACAGTCAACAAGGGGGTAAAGCCCTCGGTGCTGCATCCAGCCTTCTGGCAGGATCCACATATTTGCTCGAGTGTATGCAAGCCCCAGAAACATGTGGAGGAGAGGATATTCCTCTTGCGGCAGGAGCCCTTCCAGCATCTCAGCAGTAAGTTTGCCCCGATAGATATCATTCTTATACCAGCGCTCGCCGCGTAGACTCAATAGCTCCCGTATGATCATCCAGGGGCTGAACATGATATCCGCGCGCCCTTTTTCATCAGATCCGAGATGCTCCTTCAGATAAAGGTAATCGATCTCGTACCCGGGATGCTGCCAATAACGGATCCAGTTGCTCAGTGGTCGATTGGGTTGGTACTCCTTCCCCAAGTACGCAGCCATCAAGTTGGTCGATGGCATCGAAATCACATCTACCATGTTTTCTCCTCCTCACACAACCGGGGTCCGGGGCGAATCGAACCGCCTCGGACCCCATCATCGCTCTAGCCTGTGCCGACTACGCCCTTAACTGTTACTCCATAGGACGCTGTCAAATCAACCTTTCCGACATTCACGTTCTTGTATCCCACCTGGGTGGGTACCGTGACAACATAGACACGTTCGCTCGGGTGGCCTTGCCGTCACTCCAAGTGCCGCCCGTGCTGTCGAGCTGGGCGGCAACGTGGATGTCGGCCTGCTTCTTCAACGTATCGTCCTTGGCAGTCTCAGACTGCACCTCGGACGGGGTGGCGGGGTAAGCCACCGCATCGCAACTATTTAACGGTGAGATGCCAATCGAATGTGGCTGTGCCCGCTGGGGTCTTGCCGTCCTCGGCGAGTACGGAAGTCCAGATAGTTCGAGCCGCGTACTCGCCCGAATCAAGTTTCTTCGAAAGTTCTATATGCCGAAGCTCGGCACCAGCGCGGAGGTAGGCACCCTCGGAGTTAAAAATCACCTCAGAGGACTCGAAGGAGCCATTATTGTTGAGGTCTACCGCTATGGCGGGCGCTGACAGGATGGGGTTAGACCCTTCTTTCCCGTCCACGGTACAGGTGGCGGGGAGCAAGAGCGTCATATCCTGCCGTGTCTGCCCCGCCCTCCACACGGTGTCAGGGGTTGCCGAATAGCTCACATAGGAGGTCGTCAGGACGGGCTTGGAGGTAGCGCCAGATATTGAGGTCTGCCCTTGGAGGAACGCGACAGGGCTGGAACCAGAGCCGCAGAGAGAGAGCGAAAGGCACAGGAGCAGCGCGGCAAGGAGCAGCGGCAACAGGAGCAGCCAGCGGCGAAAATGCAATACAGCCGCAAACTTAATATTGCCTGTCTCAAACTCCCGAACCTGCACTACCGCCCCTTCCCTAACAAACAGGGAGCGTACAAAATGGCGGCGAGAAGGGTCACGGTGCCTAAGCTCGTGGGAGTAAGACCCGCGAAGCGCAACATCACAATTACGCGCGAAAAGGCGGCGTAGAGCGCGGGTACCCTCCTTTGCTGTAGAGAAGGAATAGAGTTCGTATTCAGGGCGCTTACCATCGGCGGGCTTACGGGCTGGAATACGGCGGGAAGTCCCATCGCGAACATTTTGGGGACTAACCCTCAAACGCTCATAAGTATCGCGGGCACCCTTATACTCGTCAGGCCAACTTATCTCTGGGTCGACAACGAAATGAAGCCACATTAGAAAATGCCTTCCGCAAGGGTGCCGTCAGCGTCTACCGACCCATTCGGGAACAAATCATCGAAGATGCTGGGGTCGATGCCCGGGTCGATACCATCGTTTCGGGGGTCGGAACGATAGGGAAACATGAGGTTATATGGGTCATAGGCGGCGGGGGCATCGGCGGGGACGGCATCGCCTGCGACTATGAGAACTTCCTTGAAACCCTCGTGCGCCAAGATATAGGAGCGGTGGACATCCTGTAGCAGCGGCAGGCATCTACGGGCTAGATTGACGGTAAGATGAGTCTTGATAGAGGACATTTCAGTACTTCCTTCCTTTCTAAAGGCACATATAAGGTTCGGACGAGGGCGAAACGACCCAAGGCCGCGTTTACGACACCGCTCCTCCTTTCGAGGGCACCCTGTTGGAACGGCGCGACCCCAGCTGGGACAGGGACGGCTTCAATCAGATGGGACTGGGACTTGGTCGTAGACATTTCTGTACTTCCTTCCAAAAGGTGCGGAACCGTACCTATGGACCCCATAAAGTAAACGCAATCGCTGGGCTACCCGAGCAATAGCGGCATATAGGTTGCCGAGAGGTAGCCCAAAAGGAAAGCCCCCCGACAATTGCAGCAGGTCAGGGGCTTAGGAGAAATGAATAGCAGCTAGCACCACTGGTTCTTTTTCATTCGCGCCATCAGATACCTCACATCGGCGCGCGCTCTTCCAGGTTCTCGAACATCCATCCGTATGCCTTTGTGTACTTCAAATCGAAAACGCTGTCGTCCAACTCTTCCTCAGAGCAGAGGCGCTCCTCGAGAAACCGATTGAAGCTTTTCTTGCTAAACTCGCTCCCCATCGTTCGGCGGCAATACGCCTTCAGCCCCCTTAAAACATTAAAGTCCTCGGATGCCTTATAAAACGTCAGGTCGATCTTGGCGTCATAGAGCGGAAAACCATCTTTATCGGTCATCTTCGTCCAGTTGTCGGTCCAAAATGCGGGGTCGTCAATAGAACTTGGATACACCGCATAGGCTCCATCGTATTGCTTGATACCAAAACGCGTGATGAACACATCGTGGCCACACGCGTCTTCGAGCTCAGCCACGACGTTGACCTTAAATGCCCGGTAAAACGTTTGCAGCGAAGCTGGATTGATGCGCTTGTAATCTTCGAAAAAGCTATCGAAAATCAGCCTGAGTTTCTTGTAGGCCGTTTTGTCGGAGCCCTGAAAATGCTGGGAGCCATCGCTGTTTCCCGTGAAGCCGATTACACTACTGCCCCCACCGTATCCATCGGGAGAACAGTAATAGACACCGTTGACGATGCTGTCGAGATGTCCGGAGCCAAAGCAGCCTTCGATTTCGTTGTACTTTTTCGCCGGAATAGAAACGCGCACATCCATAAGCGACTCCTCTTTCTGTCCACAAAATCGTTATCAATCCGAGCTCGTGCGAACGACATCAGGCGCGGCCCATTCGGCTCCCCTTGCTGTACTCTCTGCGGTTTTCAAGGTACGACGGTCCCCTTAGCCCAAACCCTTTCCCCGTGAACGTCGTCTGACACATCCGTCTCGCCTGAGACTCGCTCGCCTTGCTCGGCACATTTGGCATAATAGGGATTTGTATGCACAAGATTTTGTGCATAGTTTCAAATCTTCAGCAGGAGTTGAGCATGTATTCAAAACTTCTCACGCCTTTGCTCATTGTCGAAATCTTGCGGAGGCGCACAAGCGAAGATAGCCCGATGTGCCAGAGCGATATCCAAAAAGAGCTTGAACGGACGTACGGGCTTTCGCTAAGCAGAAATACGATTAGTAGTCACATCGCCACGCTCCTGGAGCACTATCCAGACAATCTGGGATACCATGAGCGTATACGAGTGCAGCCCGACGGCAGCAAGCAGACAACGATTACGCGTCTGTATTGGATACACGATTTCAGCGAAGCCGAGATCAGATTTCTCTGAGATGGAGCTATGTCGGCACCGCTTCCGCAGGTGCAGAAACGCGAGCTGCTCGACAAACTTGCATCCCTTAATCCCCAGTCGGGGGTCAGCACTCTCAAGAACGTGGTCTCGGCTGACGCCCGCAAGGAACGAACGGTTGTCAATCGACTGCTCACCAATATCGGCATACTCGACCAGGCCATCACTCAAAAGAAGCGCATAAGGTTTCTATGGGGCAGATACGCTCCAGAGGGAAAAACACTTGTCCTGAGAAAAACGGAGCACATGAGCGAGGTCGACCCCAGGCAAATCGTAACGAACGGTGGAAGGTACTACTTATTGGCAACGTACCCCAACAATGCCAAACAAATCTACCATTTTAGAATCGATGTGCTGTTTGATATCGAGCTGGTCGATATCAAGGTGAATAGGTCGCTAACAAAGCAGGATCTCACCGACTACCAGCAAAAACACTTTATGATGTTTCAAGGCGACACACCGGTAACCATTCGCGTACGCAACACCGCCCGCGCGCTTCTGCGCGTCTTTGACGCCTTTGGGGTACATGCGCGCGTCATCGCGTGCAACAGCGAGTTTATTGATCTTCAGGTCGAGGCGAACCTCAACGCCATACGATATTGGATCAGGCAAAACTCAGAGAACATCGAGGCGCTCGCCCCGGAAGAGCTGCGCAAGGAGCTTGCAAAAGACGCTCAATCGATGCTTGCCCAGTACAGCAGAAATATCCCCTGATAACAACAAACCACCGCGGTGTAGAAAACCACGGTGGTTTGTTGATCTTAGCTATTTGAACAGGCCTATCCCAAGCGTTGCCTCACTTGCGCATCAAACCGCCGCGCTCGTCGATGGCATCCCAGAAGGCGTCTGCAAAGCGAGGATCGTTTGCAGCCATGAGGGCGTTGGTGGCCATCCAGCCAGACGGGGTACCGGTATCGTAGCCCGACAGCGGATCGATGACGACAGCGTACATGGCCTCGCGATCGAGCGAACGTGCCATGGCGTCGGTCAGCTGAATCTCGCCGCCCTTACCGGCCTGCTGATCGGCCAGCAGGTCCATGACCAGCGGGCTCAGCAGGTAGCGACCGACGATGTACAGGTTGGACGGAGCCGCCTCGGGAGCAGGCTTCTCGACCAGACCGCCGATGCGCCAGACAGCGCCCGGCTCGGCATCGGCAGCGCCCTCGGCGCCCTCGAGCGAACCGACGCGCTCGCCGGCGATAACGCCGTAGCGGCTGACTTCCTCGGGCGAGCAAGCAGCGACGGCGATAACCGAAGCGCCACCGTGCTCCTTGGAAACGGCGAGCATCTTGTCGCAGATGTCGCGGTTAGGCACAACGTAGTCGCCCAGAAGAACCAGGAAGTTCTCCCCTGCCACGGCGTCGGCAGCAGAGCGGATAGCATGGCCGAGGCCCTTGGGCTCGTACTGATAACGGAAGTCGACCGGCATACCGCCAGCGTGGGCAACGGCATCGGCATAGGCGTTCTTGCCGCGCTCGCGCAGCAGGTTCTCGAGCGAGCGATCGGGCTGGAAGTAGCTCAGCAGCTCAGGCTTACCGGGAGAGGTAACGATGATGGCGTCGTCGACCTCCTCGGGGTCGAGTGCCTCCTCAACGACATACTGAATGACCGGCTTGTCGAGCACCGGCAACATCTCTTTGGGCGTGCACTTAGTGCCAGGCAGAAAACGCGTGCCAAGACCGGCGGCGGGGATGATTGCCTTCATGTTATTCAAGGATCCTTTCGCAGGCGCAGAATGCGCCCTATGCGTGCGGCACGGCGGCCGCAGACCAAATTGCGATACCGAAGTATCTTACCGCCGAAGACATACGTCGCCGTAAGGCAAACGCAATTCTTCAGCAGGTCAACGCAAATTATTGCTCGAATGCTGCAATTTTACGCCCCAGCGGTAACGGGATTGGCACGGCGAAGACAGCGATGTTCTGCATGCCAAGCAATGGGAATGAGGGGCCAAAACAAAAAAGACGGGGCTCGCATAGCGAGTCCCGTCTGCAAAGAAATCTGGCGAGAAAGCCTGATTACTTGAGGGTGACAGCAGCGCCAGCAGCCTCGAGCTTCTCCTTGGCAGCCTCGGCGTCCTCCTTCTTGGCACCCTCGAGAACAGCCTTGGGAGCGCCCTCGACGACCTCCTTGGCCTCCTTCAGGCCAAGGTTGGTGAGCTCACGAACGGCCTTGATGACCTGGATCTTGTTGTCGCCGAAGCCCTCGAGCACGACGTCAAACTCGGTCTTCTCCTCAGCCTCAGCAGCGCCAGCAGCGGGAGCGGCGACAACAGCGGCAGGAGCAGCGGCGGAAACGCCGAAGGTGTCCTCGATAGCCTTGACGAGCTCGGAAGCCTCGAGAAGGGTCATTTCCTTAAGAGCATCGATGATCTCATCGGTGGTAAGCTTAGCCATTTCTAAGTCCTTTCGGTTTCCGTGCGGATGCACGGAGATCAGTTAAAACACGGCGCGAATGCGCCAGGGGTGCGGCGTTGCCGCCGCGGGTGAAAACAGCAACTAGGCTGCCTTCTGCTCGGAGACCTGCTGGATCGAACGAGCGAGACCAGAGGAAACGCCGTTGACGCAGACAGCGATGTCGCGAGCGAAACCGGAGATGAGACCGGCGATCTGGCCGAGAAGCTGATCCTTGGTGGGCAGCTCGGCGATAGCCTTAACATCATCAGCGGAAACGGCCTTGCCGTCGGAGATACCGCCCTTGATCTCAAGGACGCCCTTGGACTTAGCAGAGAAGTCCTTAAGGGCCTTAGCGGCCTCGACCGGCTCGGTCTCGTAGAACACATAAGCGACGGGGCCGGCGAGGATCTCGTCGAGCTCGGGCTGCTCCTGGTTCTTGAGAGCGATCTTGACCAGGTTGTTCTTGTAGACCTTCATCTCGGCGCCGCACTCGCGAAGCTGATGACGCAGCTCCTGAGCCTGCTTAACCGTCAGACCGTTGTAGTTGACGACGAACAGACCGGCGTTCTCGGCGATACGGGACTCGATCTCTGCAACCTTGTCGATTTTGTACTGCTGGGGCATGAATTACACCTCCTCGAATTCTTTCCGGGCACGGTCCGCCACAAGGACGTGACGGGGGCATGTCCAAAAAGAAAGCCCCCGCGCTGCATGAGCGACGGGGGCGAGAAGACATATCTACTCGACCACCTCGGCTGGCGGGATATCCCATTAAGCTCGCGGGCAAAGCCCGTTTGCGCCGGCTGTCTCTGGCAGCGGATTCGTGCGTGAACCGAAAGTATTATGGCGGGGACCCCGGCGTCGGTCAACGGGCGCGAGGATTCGTACACAAACCCTGCATACGCTCCGGCCGGGAGGGGCAGGGCGAGTTTTCCGCTCGGTCAAGTCCTGGGCTCGCACGAAGGCCACATTAAGTGGCCTTCGGCTCGTGCGGAATCTACGGAAAACTCGCCCTGCCCCTCCCGGCCGGAGCTACGTTGCCTTTGCTGCGAATCCTCGTGTCCGTTGGCCGGCGCGCCCCGCGCATAATGCTTGGGTCGGTGGGCTGATGGGTTGGGTCCCGTTGGGCTACAGGGTTGAAACGAAGGTGGACAGGCGTCGGAGGCCTTCGTCCAAATCTTGGTCGGAGACGCAGTAGCTTAGGCGGATGTGACCTTCGGTGCCGAAGCAGTCGCCCGGGACTAGGGCTACGTTTGCCTCTTTGATGGCTTTGATGCAGAAGGCTTCGCTTGTTAGACCGAATTGCTTGATGCTCGGGAAAGTGTAGAAGGCTCCTGCGGGCTCTACTGCATCGAGGCCCATAGCGTTTAAGGCTGCGAGCACGCGTTTGCGGCGGGCTCGGTAGACTTTGAGCATGGGGGTTGGGTCGACGGTGAGGGCTCGGACTGCGGCGTCCATTTCGAATGAGACGGCACTCGATACTAAGTATTGGTGAGCCTTGGCAATCTCGGCGATGACGGGGGCTGCCGCTGCGAGCCAACCCAAGCGCCAGCCGGTCATGGCCCATGGCTTGGAGAAGCTCTCGATGACGACCGTCTGCTCGCGTAGCTCCGGGTGGCGTTGGGCAAAGCGCTCGTAGCCGTCCACATAGACGAGGCGGTTGTATACGTCGTCGCAGACCACGTAGATGCCCGCCTGCTCCGCTACGCGCGCCACGGCGTCGAGCGATGCCGCGTTGAGAATGCAACCCGTGGGATTGTTGGGCGTGCAGATGACGATGGCCTTGGTCGCCGGGGTCACACAGGCGCGAAGCGCATCCTCGTCAATCTGAAATTGCGCAGGCTCCGTATCCAAAAAGACCGCTTTGGCGTGATTGGCTACGACGATGCTCTCGTACAGGCCAAAGGCCGGCGTGGGGATAATGACCTCGTCGCCGGGGTTGAGCATGGCCATGAATGTTGCCGACAGGGCCTCGGTCGCGCCGTCGGTCAGGATGACCTCGTCGGCCGAAAACGTAAGGCCCGCGTCCCCCATGTAGGCAGACAGTGCCTCGCGCAGGACAGGGCGACCGTTGTTGGGCGGATAGTGCGTGTCACCGCGGCCCAGTGCGGCGGTCACCTCGGCGCTAATCACATCGGGCGTGGGAAAATCAGGCTCGCCGAGCGCAAGCGCGATGCATCCCGGATGCTGAGCGGCGAGCGCGTTGATTCGGCGGATACCGGAGGGCTTGAGCGTGGCAAGCGAGGTATTCATGGGCAGGCGCATGGCGTTCCTTTCGTAAGGGTTGCACTAGGATAGCGCGCCCGCGCGCCGCCAGACGGTGTAACCTAAACGGAAACGAACCGGAAAGGAGGCGGCATGGAGACGACCGCACGCGGCGATGTACCAAAAACGTTGCAAACCGTTGCGTATATCAGTATTCCCGAGAGCACCGATCTTGAGTTTTTGCTTTGGGACCTGCAGGATGCCATCGCGGCCTATGCCCGGCTTTCCGGCACCGCACTCCCCCACCCGGTTGACTTGAAGACAAATGACGTCGGTGCAGTCGATGGCATAGTGCTCGCCGTTGATGATGCATTTGACGATGAGGCAATGACCGCCGTCGAGCAGATACTCGATCGCCTTGGCGGTACGGGAACGCGTGTCTATGCCATGATTCAAGCCGCACAAGAGGGCGCTGAGCAGGCGCGCGGGGCCGCCGTTCGCCTGCACAAGGCATGCGAGCGCCAGGGCCAATTGTGGTGTGGCGGCGTTGTCATCTGCGCCGGCAGCGGCATTGCGGCGCTTCGTCGCTCCCCGCGCATGGGCCTCTTGCGCCGGCCTTTTTCGGAAGCGATGGATAAGCTTGTGGGCGCTGTGCGCATGGGCTGCTCCATTGAACATGCGCAGTTGCTTGGCGGTGGCAATGCCGGTAGCGTCGATGCCGACGGCATGGTGCGCGTCAAGCCTGCACTGCCCGCACCGATCTGGCATGCCATCATGAAACGCCTCGGCACCCGCGCCCAATCAGATATCTAAATTACAGCGCCGCCCAGCCAACGGCTTCGCGCCAACGCTCAACAAGACGTTCTAGGCGCCAGGCGGCATTGGCGGGGCTTGTCGAGGGCAGTACGATGGCGGGCAGCCCGGTGCGTTCTTGTAGATAGCGCTTGTAGAGCCGGCCAGCTGTACCACCGTTGCATATCACCTGCTCAATGGGAGCTGCGCCGGTAATGCGCTCGATATGTGCCGGCACAACGTTGCGAATGCTCGCGTCACTCGAGCCCTTAATGTCACAGCTCTCAATCACGTCCCACAGGGCCACACCGCCGTTGAGCAACATAGCCCGCTTGGCGGCAATCGAGGCGTCGAGCGTCGCGGGCTCGCCGCCCACCAGAGGGTCGCCCTCGTTGGGTGGCACGGGCACACCGAGGCACGCGGCCATCACGCGCCAAAAGCGATTCTGAGGGTTGCCGTAATAAAAGGCATTGGCGCGCGAAAGCACCGAGGGAAACGACCCCAGCACCAAAACGCGCGAGTGCTGGTCGAACACGGGTTCAAACCCGTGCTCAATATGTTGATAGCCCTCGTCAGGCGTTGCCATGACCTAGGCCCTCGACAGATAGCGCACCTCGTAGGGCGCAAGCTCAAGAGTACCCGTCAGCTCAACCGTGGGCGCGCCGTCGGCAAGCAGGTCAACAAAGGACCCGTTGAGCTCGCCAGCGCCAAAGGTGTAAGGCTCGCCCACGGCGTTCACCGCCACGAGTACCGTCGCGCCGTCGCAGGCGCGCTCGAACAGCAGCTGCTTGTTCTGGATCACCACGTTGCGATAGGCACCGTAGTTGAGAGCACGGGCCGCCGCGTCGTCGGCCGAGCGAAGGTGCGTGAGCTGCGTGACGAACGCCGTCAGCTCGTTGGGCGCAGGCTCATCGAGCGCAGGGCGCAGCGCCCAGTCACCATCGGGGCCGCCCTTTTCGCCGGCAATCCCCCACTCGCTGCCATAGTAGACGCATGGGATGCCCGGCATGCCAAACAGCATGCCGTAGGCGGGGCGCAGGCAGGACTTGTCGGTGAGGATGCTTGCCAGGCGCGGCACGTCGTGGTTGTCGACAAACGACAGCAGATGCTTGCCGCGATAAATGCACCACGGGTCACCGCCAAACTGGCGATGCAGCGAGTGGGCAATCTCGAACATGTTGACCGAGTTAAAGCTGGAGTACAGACCCTTGTAGCACTCATAGTTGGTGCAGGAGTCGAGCATCTCGTCGTTGACGATCTGGTTGTAGTCGCCGTGGAGCGTCTCGCCGATCAGCACAAAATCGGGCTTGAGCTCACGGGTAAAGGCGTGCAGGCGGCGCATGAAGTCGCGATCGAGCATATAGGCAACATCCAGGCGCAGGCCGTCGATGCCAAAGACCTCTGCCCAGCAACGCACGGACTCAAGCAGGTAATCGACCACGGCGGGGTTTTGCAGGTTGAGCTTCACAAGCTCAAAATGGCCTTCCCAGCCCTCGTACCAAAAGCCGTCGCCGTAGCACGAGTCGCCGTCAAAGCTGATGTGGAACCAGTCCTTGTAGGGCGAGTCCCACTTGCGCTCCTGCACGTCGCGGAAGGCCCAAAAACCGCGGCCAACGTGGTTAAAGACGGCATCGAGCACCACGCGGATGCCATGGGCATGCAGCGTCTCGCACACGGCGGCAAAATCGGCGTCCCCACCCAGGCGACGGTCGATATGGCGCAGGCTGCGTGTATCGTAGCCGTGGCTATCGGACTCGAGCGGCGGGTTGATGAGCACGGCGCCAACGCCGAGTTTCTGCAGGTAGTCTGCCCATTGGGCGATTTTCATAATGGGAGCATCGGGGTTAGGCGCGGCGTTGGCAGCCTGGGCGAGTTCATCCTCGGCAACGGGCGCGGCGTTTTCGCGCGGAGCTCCGCAAAAGCCCAGCGGATAGACCTGATAGAACGTCGTCTCGTATGCCCACATAGCAGCCTCCCGGTAAGCTCAACACAACGCCATCCATTGTATGCCTGCCGTGCATCCCCTCCCCCAAAATAAGTTGCGGTGAAATAGGGACTGTTGAGACCAATAAACCGGGCAAACAGTCTCTATTCCACCGCAACTGATGAGGGGACGTGATTAGGCGACGGGCTTTGCGCGGCGTATGGCCGGGAACAGCACGGTGATGGCGAGGATGACGCCCACGACGGTAATCGCCCCGCCCGCGAAGCCAATCCAGGAGATACCGGGACCCGAAACCACGGCGCCGCCGATCGCGGTGCCCGTGCCGATGCCGAGGTTAAACAGGCCCGAGAAGATCGACATGGCGACGGCCGACGAATCCGCCGGCGTGTACTTGATGAGCTCGGCCTGAAACGCCACGTTAAAGGCCGTGGAGCAGCAGCCCCATAGCGCGCAAACAGCGAGAACGGCGACGAGCGACGGTGCAACCGGACCCATGAGCAGCAGAGCCACAGGCACGCCGGAGAGTGTGATAGCCAAGAACGGAAAGCGATGGCCATCGAACAGTCGGCCGAACAGCCAGCTTCCGAGCAGACCGGAGCAGCCAAACGCCGTCAGCGTCATGGTAATAGCGCCCGCGTCGACGTGCGCGACCTGCGCCAGGAAGGGCTCGATATAGCTGTAACCCGCGTAGTAGCCGGTCGCCATAAAGACCGTGACCGCGTAGAGCGCGATCAGGAACGGGTTCTTGAGCAGCTCGGGCAGCTGTTTGACGGTAAAGCGCTCGCCCGCCGGCATAGCCGGGAACACCGCGGCTTGGTACACCACCGCGGCGGCAGAGAAGGCCCCGACCGCGGCAAACGTCATGCGCCAGCCCACGGCCAGCCCGATGGCGCGGCCGATCGGCAAGCCAAAGATCTGCGCGATGGACGAGCCCGTGGCGATCATGCTGATGGCGAGCGCCCCGTGGCGCGTATCAACCAGACGCGACGCCATGATCGAGGCGACCGACCAGAACACGGCATGCGCACAGGCGACCACCAGGCGTGCGCAGACCAGAATGGGATAGGTCGGCGCCACGGCGGACAGGAACTGGCCCAGCGAGAACACGGCAAGCACGCCCAGCAGCATCCGCTTGAACTCAAAGCGCGAAGCAAACACCATAAGCGGCAGCGACAGCAGCATGACGCCCCAGGCGTAGACCGAGATCATGATGCCGGCCTGGGCCTCGGTGAGCGAGAACGACGCGGCAATATCAGTCAGAAGGCCAATGGGCATGAACTCCGACGTGTTGAATACGAACGCGCAACAGGCGAGCCCGATAAGCGGGAGCCACTGACTGAGTGCGATACCACCTTGCTTTGTTTGAGCCATATAGGAAAACCTCTCCGATCATCTAGAGCGGTGGGCGATTATAGCAATGAGAAGTCTATAAAATGAGCAACAAAAGAATTCTTGGAAAACGATCGTTAACAGATGGCGCGCCAATTCTGCTTAGAAAGCAAAGTACGCAGAAACTCAATGTCGAAAACGCGGCTTCATCTTCGGGCTATCGCGCCTGCTCGGATACGCACAAGGACACCCCCATGAGCACGTCAATTTCGAGCCAACTCGCAACCGCACAATGAACTAGCAAAAGCAGCATATAAGCAAACGCCCCATAATAAAGTCCCTCATGTACAAGCGCCGTCACTGAAAGTGCCGACGGCAGCGCCGCACTCGAAACTACCCATCCAACAAGAACCTGGATAGCGCAACTTGCAACCAGGTTCCATGCCACCAGCAGCGTTGCGGGACGCGCGATTTCCCTGCAGGAGGAACGAAGCACCGTGACCGAACGCATGATGTAGCGTGGTGCAAACCGAATGCCTCGTAGTCCCCTCTGCTCCACGTCCGCATCTTCAATTAACACGAATACGAACGACGCGGAAAGAAGCGTCACGATTACTGCCACCACAAGCGAGCACAACACCCCGAGCTGGCTGCTCGCAAGCGAGGCAAAGACTACAATTGCCGATAAAATCAAGTGAACCAAATAAATTAGCAGCGCCCCAGAAATCTGGAGGGGAACCGTCGAGGCCAAGAGATAAACCGGAGGGGTTCGAGCAGGTTGCACCGTCTCTTTGGACCGGTCGACGGCAAATAATGAAAAAGCCACATTCGATAGAAGCAGGTTTAAAAAGGCCGCGACCACAGTGCAAATAAGCGTAATGGACGGATTGATATAGGCGAGCTCAGTTGCAACGTTTGATACACCAATTTGAAGCGCGCTCATAACAAACAAGGGGATATATAACGCCATCGTGCAGCCACTCCGGCATCCCTTCGCCCGATCGCCCGATTCCAGAAAGACATTGAAGTTCTCTCGCAAGTTCACTCTATACCCGTTTTCTTACTAGGCAGGGCGAACGAGCGCCAATATAAACGCCGGTCCGCCCATCCATGATTTCTAGTTTTAACGTCCAGACTAGTCTGTCCAGCCGTCGATGTAGTCGCGGTTAAGCTCAAAGTACTGCGCGGCGATGTCTTTCGCCAAGGAGTACGAATTAACGAGCGGGTGCATCGCGAGGCTCTCGACAATGTCGCGCTTCGATCGGTTAACGATGCCACGCGCCACGGTGCGCTCGTAGTACTTGACGCGACGAATCAATTCGAGGTTTCCCGCGGGCACAGAATCGGCTTCGACGCGATGCGGTACACAGCCATCGGTGGAGATATCGCACGTTGACTCGATGACATCTGTATCGAGAAGGCCGGGGATGGCGCCATTGTTGGGGGTGCACAGGATCATCTGCTGCGTCTTGCCAGAGCGAGCAATATCCATGAAACGGAGCGCAACACCTGCGTATCCGCCAGCATCTTTGCCGTACACGTCAAACGTCCACGGCTTGTCGCGGTGAATACCTGTCTCGGCCGCCATGTAGTTGTTTTCGCGCATTCCGTACCACTTCTCAAAGCACGCGAGGCCCTTTTCGAAGTCGTTCTCAATATCGATAGATGCAAGCTCGCTCGTCATTTCTCGATTAATTTCTTCGATTAGTTCGCCGCGCGTCTGGGGCGAAGAGAGAACGTTGGCAACGGCGCGCTCGCGATAGTAGAAATAGTATAGGTACTCATTTGGCACGCATCCGCGATTTAGAACGAGATCCTTCTCGAAGAACCTAAGATCCGTATGAGCATATGCCCCGTCGTCGTGGATCAAGTCGGGCATGATGTCCTCGCCGTCAACCGTCACATTGCGGAAGAACGAGAGGTGGTTGAGTCCATAGCACTCGCCCTGAACCGATGCGGGATCAACGCCTTTATACTCGGCAAACTGATGCAACATGCCCGAGGGGGCATCGCAAATGCCATAAGTAAAATCGTAGCCCATATCGCGTAAGGCCTGAGATACGACGCCAGCGGGATTAGTAAAGTTAAACACCTTGACGCCCGGCTTTGCGTACTTCTTGATTAACTCGCAATACGAAGCAAGCGCAGGGACGGAGCGCATGGCAAAAGACACGCCGGCTGCGCCAGTCGTCTCTTGGCCAAGAACTCCATGTGAGAGAGCAATGCGCTCATCGCGAACGCGCATATGGTCCCCACCGACGCGAATCGTCGTGATCACGTAATCGGCGTCCTTAACGGCCTCGACTGCATCGCCCGTCAGTGAAAAATTAAGCGTGGGGCAAAGCATGCCCGAGACATGGGCGGCAAGGCCACCGTAGATGCGCAGCTTCTCGGGATCATTGTCCATAAACACAAGTTCATCGATTCCAAGCGATGACGCCTGCTGGGCTATGCTCTTTGCCAAAAACATGGAGCGGACGCCACCGCCGCCTATGACCGTAAGTTTCATATCGAAACCCCCAATTAGCACATTCAATATTGCATGGTTCGCCTGTGTATGGATATTGTATCCAGCATGGAGGGCCGCTTCCCGCCCCGGCTGCAAGGCGGGAAAGGAATTCCCCAAGGAGTTATTATTTACGCAACGGAAGCGGCCACACACGTCCGGCGGGAAGGGAGCACCGATGGTTGATAAAAAGCAGATTTCCAAGCTCTACTCAGCCGCAAAGCTATCCGAAACCGAGCAAAGCGTACTCGAATACCTGCTCAACAATATCGACACCCTCGATGATATTGGCATAAAACCCGTCGCCATGGCATGCTTTACCAGCATGACGACAGTCATCAGGCTTTCGAAAAAGCTCGGCTACCGTGGCTACCGCGAAATGATGTACGATCTCAAGCACCTTCAGCATGTCTCCCGCGAAATGAATCAATCACTCAAAGACAGTAGCGTCCACTTCGTATGCCACACCGGAGATGTAGACGTATTCATCGCCGCACTGCATCGCAACAGAATGATCGGAGTAAACGGAGAGGGCTTCTCGCGCATCGTTGCGCAGTACATGGCGACCAAGCTCGTTGGACTTGGCTTTTTGGCCGTCATACAGGACTTCCTAGAAACCGATCAGTTTGTCGAATCCAACCGAAATACGCTCAGCTGCATGATGCTCATATCCAAATCGGGCCAGACAGAAGCCATCCTGGAAACCGCAAGGGCATGCCACGACGCGGGCATTACGACCCTCGCGTTTACCGGCAACGAAGACAGCGAGCTCGCCAAGACGGCAGACGCG
Organism: uncultured bacterium; assembly: GCA_905214105.1. Taxonomy (GTDB): domain Bacteria; phylum Actinomycetota; class Coriobacteriia; order Coriobacteriales; family Coriobacteriaceae; genus Collinsella. The sequence goes on along the minus strand of CAJMKK010000001.1, from coordinate 326,095 downwards.
ATCTTTACGATACATGACGATCACCCAATGGATCTTAAGAACGTTAAGCCTAACTGCTTTACCGGAAGTTGTATTCTCGCATTCGAAGAACTATTGAGTATCTGCCTTGACAATCTAAAACAAGAAGGCTTGGCTCCCTAAATCATGCGATAGGAAGCCAAGCCCTAGAATTGCGCTATGCAATTGAAAGCCACTTGCGCGTTTTACTCGTCACCGAGAACTTCGTGCACCTCAGAAGCGACTTCGCCGACACGAGGACCGTAAATGACCTGGATTGCCTTGTCGCTCAGGCGGATAACGCCCATAGCTTCAAGATTCTTGGTGAACACCTCGTCGTCTGCAACCTTAGAACCATCCTTGACAATCACGCGAAGACGTGAGATGCAGTTGTCAAGATCATCAATGTTGTCGGCTCCACCAAGCGCTTCGACAATGCCAACAGCAAGCGCGCTGTCCTTGGTCGCACGGCCCTGGACTGCCTTCTCGGGAGTGCTATCAGACTCGCCCTTTGCCTCAGCGGCCTTTGCCTCGAACTCGGCTCTGCTGTTGATCAACTCAATATCGTCACCATCGTCTCGACCGGGCGTCTTGATATCGAACTTAGTAATAAAGAACCGGAAGAGGAAGAAAGCTGCCAGGAAAAAGGCGGGGAGCAGAATAAGGTACGGAAGCAGATTAAGCTTCTCGGGGCGGAATAAGAATGGGATCAGGTCCTTGATATTTCCCTGGTACACCGAAACGCCCATTGCCTCCGAGAGAACTTCACCCAGTCCGGAAAGCGGAGCGTAAACGCCAAAGTAGAGCCAGGGGGCGGCAAACAGGAACGTAAAGAGAATAGGCTCCGTAACGCCAAAGAAAACAGTCGAAATCACTGTGGGGATTAAAAGACCAGCAACCTTCTTGCGGTTCTGGGGCTTGGCACAAGACCACATAGCAAGGGCGATGCCCGGGAACAACGCGTAATCGTTAATGCCATAGCCAGCCATGAAGGCCCTAACCAAGAGCTTGTCGCTACTGGGAGAAGCGAGCTGTGCAAGCTGAATAGCGCTATTGCCCACCACGCGCGTTCCGTCGACGACCATGGAGCCGCCAAGCTCAGTCCAATACATGGGCGTCTCGAGCAGCGGATGCAAGCCAAACGGCACAAGGCTCTCGAGCACCCAGCGATAGACAAACGTACCGACCAGACCGGAGCCTTTCACGAACGTCGCAATACCCGAGAAGCATCCACCGATGACGGGCCAAACGAAGTACATGATGCCGCCCAGGACGCCACCGGCGACCAGCGATACAATGGGAACCGTTCGACTGCCCGCAAAAAACGCCAGCGCCGTTGGAAGCTTGGTCTTGTAAAAACGGCCGGTGATCCAGGCGACCAGGCAGCCCACGATAATGCCGCCAAAGACACCAGAGCTGTAGCCAAAAAAGCCGAGCGAGGTAGTGTAGAGTGCGGACTGCTCACTCGCCTGAATGGACGTAAGGCCGACCTTCTGAAGAGCTTCCACCGTTGTATTGTCGGCAGCCAAGCCAGCTGCTCCAAGCAGAATCTCAACCGTCTTGAGCATGGTGAGATAGCAGACAAGGGCAGAAAAGGCAGCCCAGCCCTTCTCTTTGCGAGACAAGGAGAAGGCGCAGCCGACGGCAAACAAAACACCGAGGTTTCCAATGATTACCTCGCCGAGACCCTTAAATACCGAGAAGAACGTAAAGAGCGGCGAAGCGGCATACCAGTCCCAATTAACGCCAAGGGACACAAGGGTCAGTTCGGTCGTAAAAACGCTACCGATACCCAAAAAGAGACCGGAAATGGCAATGAGCGTAATCGGAACGAGCATTGCCTTTCCGAACGATTGGAATTTTTCTTTCATCAATTCCCTCCTCAATGAGCCTCTACAAACGACTATTGCACCCCACGTCCCCACACAGGCGAAACGGAAGACATGTTCGGCAATAGACACAAAGTGATTGTAGAAAGGGGCACACAAAATGCGCATCGGCATCGCGTAATGCGGTTAAATCGACCGACGATTGCAAGTATTTACGAATCCGTAAACGGCAGCAAATAGGCAGCGAACGGCAACCTGCAGCGTAGGACAGTCCCCGCAGGCCGACAATTACCGGTATTTTGGCTCATATTTATTGAATTGTTGCTCGCCCAAAAGCGCGGAGCATCAACGCGCCCCTAAGCCAACCCCAGCAATATGCCCGCCGAATGCACGACAAACGCCACGATCCAGGCGACCGTCACCTGAAACGCGAATACGGCCACGGCATAGCGCGCGCCCAACTCGCTCTTGACGGCGCCGATGGACGCCACGCAAGGCGGGTACAGCAGCGTAAAGACCAAGAACACGTAGGCGGTAAACGGCGAAAACATGGCTGACAGTGCCGCGGGAGAGGTTGCGCCCAAAAGCACCGTGAGCGTCGAGATGACGCTCTCCTTGGCAATAAGTCCCGTGACGAGTGCCGTCGAGGCGCGCCAGTCGCCAAAACCGAGCGGGGCCAACACCGGTGCGATGATGCTACCTAGACCGGCAAGCAGGCTTTGCGACTGGTCGGCGACCACGTTAAAGCGGATATCGAACGTCTGCAGGAACCAGATGACCACCGTAGCGGCAAAGATAATGGTAAAGGCCTTGGTAATAAAGTCCTTGGCCTTATCCCATGCCAGCATCACCGTCGTCTTGACGCTCGGCAGGCGGTAATTGGGGAGCTCCATGATAAACGGCACCGGGTCGCCCTTAAATGCCGTACGGTTGAGCACCAGAGCCGCAATGCAACCAACCGCAATACCAATCAGATAGAGCGAGACCATGGCGGGAACCGTCGCCTGTGGGAAAAACGCCCCGCACAGCAAGCCGTAAACCGGCAGCTTGGCCGAGCAGCTCATGAACGGTGTGAGCATGACCGTCATCTTGCGGTCGTGCTCGGATGGGAGCGTACGGGTCGACATGATAGCCGGCACGGTGCAGCCAAAACCGACGAGCATGGGCACAAAGCTGCGGCCCGACAGGCCAAAGCGACGCAGCACCTTATCCATGACAAAGGCCACGCGTGCCATGTATCCGGAGTCTTCCAGAATGGAGAGGAACAAGAAGAGCACGACGATAATCGGCAGGAAGGTCAGCACGCTACCCACGCCCGTAAGCACGCCGTCGACAGCCAGCGAGCGCACCACGTCGTTGGTTCCGAACGCCTTGAGGCCCGCATCGGCCGAGGCGATGATGGCAGCGATACCGTCCTCCATGAGTCCCTGCAACGCCGCGCCGATCACGCCAAACGTCAGCCAAAAGACGAGGCCCATGATCACCAGAAACGCCGGAATGGCTGTGTAACGACCTGTCAGGATGCGGTCAATCTTGACGGAGCGCACGTGCTCGCGGCTTTCGTGCGGCTTGACGACGCAACGCCCGCACACGTCGCCGATAAAGCTAAAACGCATATCGGCCAACGCAGATAGGCGGTCGGTGCCGGCCTCGCCCTCCATCTGGGTAATGATGTGCTCGATAGCGTCGAGCTCATTGCGATCCAGGTGAAGCGCCTCGGTTACCAGCTCATCGCCCTCGACCAGCTTAGTCGCCGCAAAGCGCACCGGGATGTGCGCCGTCACGGCATGGTCCTCGATCAGGTTAGCAATACCGTGGATGCAGCGATGCAGCGCACCGCCGTCCGGACCGTCGGGCGCGCAAAAGTCCAGGCGACCAGGACGCTCGCGGAACCGTGCCACGTGCAGGGCGTGGTCCACCAGCTCGCCGATGCCCTCGTTGCGGGCAGCGCTAATGGGGACAACAGGCACGCCCATCAGGCTCTCGAGCAAGTTGACGTCTACGGCGCCGCCGTTGGCGGTCACCTCGTCCATCATGTTGAGCGCGATGACCATGGGACGGTCAAGCTCCATGAGCTGCAGTGTCAGGTACAGGTTACGCTCAATGTTGGTGGCGTCAATGATGTCGATGATGGCATCCGGGCGCTCGTCGAGGATGAACTGACGGCTCACGACCTCTTCGCCTGTGTACGGCGACAGGGAGTAAATGCCAGGCAGGTCGGTAACGCTCGCCTCGGGATGGTTACGGATGGTGCCATCTTTGCGGTCGACAGTCACGCCGGGAAAGTTACCGACGTGCTGGTTGGAGCCCGTCAGCTGGTTGAATAACGTGGTCTTGCCGCAGTTTTGGTTGCCAGCGAGGGCAAAGTGCAGCGGTGCGCCCTCGGGCACGGCCGTTTTTGCCGCACGGGGCGAATACGTCCCCTCGCCCAGGGCCGGATGCTCCGTCGTGCCGATTGCGGCGTTAGCGCGCGGACCTGTATCGGTGTCGTGAATACCCACGAGCTCGATGCGAGCGGCATCGTCCTTGCGCAGCGTCAACTCGTAGCCACGCAGGCGAATCTCGAGCGGGTCGCCCATGGGGGCGTACTTCATCATGGTGACTTCGGTGCCCGGCGTTAGGCCCATGTCCAAAATATGCTGACGGAGCGCCTGGTCGTCGGATGTCACCGATGCGACAACGGCGTCCTTTCCAATCTCGAGTGTATCGAGCTTCACGCGCTCATCCTTTCGTTAGACGCGGTTAACCGTTTACCGGGGTTAACCAACTCGTAACGACAAATGATAGCGCTCTGAACTATTTTATAAAGTCAAATACCGATGTTTACCTGCGCAAACTTTATGCGGTGCGCCCCGAAGGCTCTTTACGCATACCGCTCAGCGAGATCGAAACGGAACCCGACCGCGCGGTAGCAGTGAGTCGATCACCCTCGACCGACCCCGTGCATGTAAAGGGCGCCTTGCCCATCAAGACGTGGGAGATAGTACCCAAGAGCTCAAAGAAATCGCCCTCAGCACGGGCACTCGAGAGAGCGATATTGAGACCCCTGACGTTTAGTACTGCCCTGAGCGCGCCGTTCACCCCATGTGAAAACGTCACCTCGCCGCGTCTACTCCCCACCGGCGTCTGGGCCGAAACCACATACGTACCCTCAAGCATGGTTCCTCCTCTGAGTAGGCTTTTTGAAATGGCCATCTAGTCTACTTTGCTGCGAGACGGCTTGCCCAGAAACTGCAAGCACATAACGACGTTCAACCAACAGATTGCTGCAAGGAGGACAAGCGTGCAAGGGGGGGGCAGATTACATTTGGCACCACTTGCGCCAACGGACGGGATGCGGAGCGACTGTGCAGGTGGATTCCGGATCGCCGCTTCCTCCGTCCCCCAGCGAATCAAAACAAGTTGCGGTGGAATAGTTCCTGTTTGATGCTTTAACCAGCAAAAACAGGAACTATTTCGCCGCAACAGCAAAAGCCCGCGCTGGCAACAAATGTCACCTGCGCGGGCTTGGTGGGCGCTCACAAAGGCACGTTACAGAGGCCCACGTCAGTTATGGATTACCGAACGGCACCGGCACGCGACGCCTCCGTCGGCTTACCAAGCGATGAAGCTTGCCGCAGTCTTAGACTATCGGCGCAATGCCGGCAAAGTGCAGATACAGCGAGATGACCGCCACGACAATGACCACCGCTGCGATCAGCTTGTCGTGCAGGTGCGGAAGTACCGGCTTACCGCGACCTCGCTCGCCCAGCATATAAACGGGAATGGCCGGAGCAAAAAGGATCGTCGTGATCATGACGCCCTGGAGGCCCGTCGACCACACAAGGAACAATGTGTAAATGAAGCCGAGCGTGCCGAAGAATCGCGCCTTGCCGACGCTTGGCGCATGCGGTCCGTCCAGATGCTCCTTCTTCCAACCAATCACCATGTAATAGGCAGCCGAGCAGACATACGGAACCAGAATCGTGTTGACTGCGCAGCTATAGAAGAACTGGTAGGTGCTCGCCGCCACATACGACACGATCAAGAAGAGCTGCGTAATGCCGGAGCTCACGAGAACCGTTACCACCGGGGCGTCGTGCTTGTTCGTCTTGGCAAACGCCAGAGGGAAGGATCCCTGGCGCGCCGCCTCGAACGGCGTCTCGGACGCAATGATGACATAGCCCAGCAGCGCGCCGACCAACGAAAGGATAACGCCAAGGTTTACGATGGCAGCACCAACCGGACCGATTGCGCACTCGAGAATTCCCGCCATGGAGGGCGTTGCAAGCTGTGCCATCTCCTCGCGCGGCATAATGCCGAGCGACAGCATCGAGATGATCAGATACAGCGTGAATACAGCCGCAAATCCGAGCGCCGTCGAGCGGCCGACGTCACGCACGTACTTAGCACGGCCCGAGATAACGACAGCGCCCTCGATGCCCGTGAAGACCCAGACAAGGGCAATCATGGTCGAGACAACCTGCTCGCCAAAGCCAGGACCAGCCGGCTCTCCCCAGAAGTTGTCCATAAAGATATCGACGTTGAACTTACCCAGGAGCACGATACTCAGCACAAAGAGCCCCAACGGCACCAGCTTCGCCAACGTGACGATTGTGTTAATGCCCGCAGCCTCCTTAACGCCACGAAGCACAAGGGCGGTAAGGAACCACAAAAACACGCTGGCGCAGACGATAGAAAGCAGGTTGTTACCCGCGCCAAACGCGGGGAAGAAATAGCCCAGCGCGCTAAACAGCAAGAGCGCAAAGCTCACGTTGGAAAGACATGCGCTGATCCAGTAGCCCCAAGCGGAGTTGAATCCAATGTAATCGCCAAAACCGGCCGCAGCGTATGCATAGATGCCGCCGGTCAGGTCGGGACGGGCCTGAGACAAACCGTTGAACACCATCATCAGCGCAAAGACGCCAATAAAGCAAATTCCCCACGAGACGATAACCGCACCGGTATTTGCCCCGCCTGCTGCCATATCGCCGGCAAGCGAAAAGATGCCGCCACAAATACTGGCGGTAATAACCATCATGGTCAGACGAAAGAGATCGAGGCCATTAGGGTCGATAATCTCTTCATTTTGAGCTTTAGAGGCCATTGTATGTGCACCCCCTTCATCATGTGATCGAACGAAAGATGGCCCGGACGTCCCGAATCGGGTGCCGGGCCATCGGTCAAGCGATCATCAGACTGTTACAGCTATCGCGTTAGAAGCGCAGCGACAGGCAAGAAAGGCCGCCGTCGACCTTGCGATACTCGGAGGTGTCAACGACGAGTGTCTTGTAGCCCAGATCCTGCACGGCCTTGAGCACAGTCGGATAGCCCTCGGCAACGATGACCGTACCGTTGACCCAGATGCAGTTTGCGCCGTACGCCTCGTCCTCGGGCACGACGATCTTGTTGTACTGGGCAAAGTCGGGCTTATCGATGAACTCACCAGAGACGAGCATGTTGTTGTCCTCGATGTAGTTGACGCCCGTCTTGAGGTGCAGGACCTCCTCCAGCGGAACCTCAGAACCCTCGAGGCCCCAGCCCTCGAGAATCTCGCAGAACTGGCGAATGCCCTCTTCGTTGGTACGAGCGGAGCGACCGACGTAGAAATGGTCACCGACCATCATGACGTCGCCGCCGTCAAGCGTGCCCGGAGAAACGATGTGCTTGACATGCTCGTCGTCAAAGAAGCGACGGACGGCCGGCTCAATCTCGTCCTTCTCGCCGTTGCGGCTATCGGCGCCGGGGTTGGTAATGATGGCGCCGCAGCGAGTGATAACGGCCGGATCTTCGACGAAGCAGCTGTCGGGATACTGCTCGAGTGCCGGCAGCACCGACACGTCAACGCCGCACTGCTCGAGTGCGTGCTCGTAATCGTAATGCTCCTCGATAGCGCGCTCGTAGATGGGCTGGCCAAGCTCGGGAGCGCTCGTGATGCCATTGCTCAGGGACTTGCCGGGACGACGGATGATGACGTGGCTGAACTTGGTCATGATGATCCTCCTTGGATCTCATAGTACTGAGCGGACTTCCTTGCGTCCGCCTTCCTTCCGATGGCTTTATCTTAGGGTGTCTTTGCTGTTTTGTATATTGCATACAATCCCGAACGGTAGATAATCCTCGGTAAGCGTATTCCTGCTTATCGGCGCAAAGTAGCACGATTTAGCTGGTCGTTCTATAATTCGACTGAGCTATTCAAGCGAAACGTATTTAATTTTAGAAATATACCGTTAAGGAACACAAGCTCATGGAAACGCTCAGAAGGCCCCTGAAGGACCACGTATACGACTATATTTCGAGCCGTATTGACGCCGGCGAGTTGTCCGCCGGCGACCGGCTGAGCGAGCAAGCGATCTGCGATGCCATGGGCGTGTCGCGCACGCCGGTCCGCGAGGCGCTCATCCAGCTGGCAAGCGATGGCTACCTGGACAATCTCCCCCGCCGCGGATTCCGCGTCCGTGGGTTCGATCAGCAAAACGCCGTTGAAGTCTTTGAGATTATGGGGCCGCTCGACGGGCAGGCCGCATATCTCGCCTGTCCGAACCTAACCGACGATGACATTACGCAGCTTAAATTTCTCGTCGGCTCCATGGACCTCGCGATCCAAGGCGGCCTCATCCGTAAGTACGACGACATTCAGCGAGACTTTCACCTTACGTACTTCAACCGCTGCGGCAACGACCGTCTGCGCGACATGATCTCGCAACTCGAGCGCTGCTTTATCAAGCGCGATTACGAGACTGTCGACCAAGAGACGGCGTGCAAACTGCTCAATAAAGCCAACAGCGAACATGCTCATATTCTTGAGTTGTTCGAAGCACGAGATGCGACGGGCGTGCGCGACTACGTTCGCGATGTCCATTGGAACACGGAAAACGCCCAGTTCACCGTCTGGTAGGAAAGCAACAAGGGACGACGTCGGTCTTAGACCTTAGCGCCAGCACCGCCCAAACTGATCCGCTTTCCTCCGTCCCCGAGGGATCATTCTTTTGGCAGCCAAGACAACGCCGATGTTTTGGCGCAGACAGCGAAAGCCCGTCAGAGCGAGCAAGGTGCCTTGAAACGAGACGGCATTGACCTTCTGTTCATGCCGCCGAAGTTGAAAGGCAGATTGCCGCTCTGGCGGGCTTGCAGCGTCAAGTGGTTACGGCGTTTGGTAAAACGCCGTAACTAAAACCTGTGGCGTTCCAGGAAGCGGAAGGCCAGGCGGATCCAGGGACGGACGGAAACCTGCTTGTCCTCGTTGTCGACCGCGGTATTGGCGTTGCCGAGCGAAAGGCCGTGACCGCCCTGGTCAAAGACGTGCATCTCGCATGCAACGCCCTCCTCGGCCATGCGCTGCGCAAACGGATAGACCTGCGCGATCGGCGCCGTCTTGTCGTCGGACACGCCCCATACAAAGGTCGGTGGCATCTGACGCGAAACATGCGTGGTGGGGCAGATGTCGGCCAGATGCTCGTCAGTTGCCTCGCCGCCCGTCACCATCGACAGGTAGTCGTTGAGCAAATCGCGCCCCGTCTTGCCGCCCGTCTTGGGCACACGCAAGTCAATGCGCGGATCGCGCGTCTGCATGTCGCGCACATAGGCAAAGTCGAGCAATGGATAGCCCAGCACCACGGCATCGGGACGAATGTCGTCCGGACGCGCCCCGGCAAGTGCCGCGAAGGGGCCGGTCTTCCACTGTGTTGCCAGCGAGGCGCAAATCATGCCGCCAGCAGAAAAGCCCACGACGCACACGCGTTTGGGATCGACATGCCACTCGTCGGCATTCGCACGCACCGTGGCGACCATCTTGGCAAGATCTGCCTGCGGGTGCGGAAAACTTACGTCACCCGTGCCGCTCGTCACATAGTTGAGCACAAAGGCCTGGTAGCCGTGATCCAAAAACGCAAACGCCACGGGATCCTGCTCATGCGGAGCGATATGCGTAAACGCACCTCCGCCGCAGATAATCACGGCAGGGCGACGGCCATTCGGTTTATCGGGCAGCGGCTCGGCACCCAGATACGTAAAGGTCGCCGGATAATCCTCGGTCGGTTCCTCGCCCCACAGCGCATGGTTCTCGACAATCATATGTGCTCCCTTCGCGCAAATTTTGCGCACTCTTTTTTCGCATCTAAGCGTACCCCAGTTGGGTGCAGGACGTAGAAACTCTCCGGCAATAAGTTTCCCTTCAACTGATATATCACATAATCCCAGCTCAGAGGTATCGCTGAGCAGCGTAGAATAGGGGCGTTGACCAAGCCGCGAAACACATATGAAACGTTTCCGGCAAACCAAACGCGCGATATGCGCCTATTTAAGTTGGAGGCAACTATGGGTCTGCTCGATTCGCTTAAGTCCACCTTCACCTCGACCGGCGAGGCGTCCGTTCCGCCCGCAGCAAGCTTCGCCACCCGCGAAGGCGTCATCTACGCCCCCGTCAACGGCGTGCTCGTCAACCTGGACGAGGTTCCCGACGAGACGATCGCCTCGGGCATGCTTGGCCAGGGCTATGGCATCGAGCCCATTACCGGCACCATCTATGCGCCCGCCAACGGCCGCATCGGCGCCACCACTGTCACCAACCACTCCATTGGCATGATCACCGAGGACGGTCTTCGCGTGTTTATCCATGTCGGCCTGGGCACCGTGGAAATGAACGGCAAGGGTTTTGCCCGCTTTGTCGAGATGGGTGATGTGGTCAAGGCGGGCCAGCCGCTCATCAGCTTCGATCGCGAGGCCATTAAGGCCGCTGGTCACGAGGACATCGTGACCGTCATCGTCTCCGAGCTCGATCGTCTTAAGAGCATCGACCATGTCGGCGAGTCTGGAACGCTTATCGGCGGCAACCCGCTCGTCAAGCTTGGCGACCCGCTGCTGGTAGCCAAGACCAAGTAGCCAGGCCCCGCCCCACAGCCAAAAGGCACCTCGTCAAGTGCCCGCGACCGTTTGGCCGCGGGCACTTTTCGTTTGAAAAACCATCCCGCCAATGCCTTATCTGTATAGCCCAAATGAGCCGAGCTGCTAGAATATCGAACTGTATGGATAACTATCATTCAACCGTTATGGGAGGATACGTGAACCGCACCAAAATCGCGCAGCTCTATGCCGATGCCGAGTCGCTCGGCGGCCAGACTGTCACCGTCGCCGGCTGGGTTAAGTCCGTCCGCGACATGAAGAACTTTGGCTTTGTTACGCTCAACGACGGCAGCTGCTTCCGCGACCTGCAGGTCGTCATGAACCGCGAGGCACTCGACAACTACGACGAGATCGCCCATCAAAACGTCTCGGCCGCACTCATTTGCACCGGCACCGTCAAGCTGACCCCCGATGCGCCCCAGCCTTTCGAGCTTTCTGCCACCTCCATCGAGGTCGAGGGCGTCAGCGCCCCGGATTACCCGCTGCAGAAGAAGCGCGCAACCGTCGAGTTCCTGCGCACCCAGCAGCACCTGCGTCCGCGCACCAACCTGTTCCGCGCCGTGTTCCGCATCCGCTCTGTCGCGGCTGCCGCCATCCACCGCTTCTTCCAGGAGCAGGGCTTTGTCTACGTCAACACCCCCATCATCACCACGAGTGACTGCGAGGGCGCCGGCGAGATGTTCCGCGTGACCACGCTCGACCCCAAAAATCCGCCCCTCACCGAGTCCGGCGAGGTTGACTGGAGCCAGGACTTCTTTGGCAAGCATGCAAGCCTCACCGTGTCCGGCCAGCTCAATGCCGAGAACTTTGCCATGGCCTTTGGCGACGTGTACACCTTTGGCCCCACCTTCCGTGCCGAGAACTCCAACACCACGCGCCACGCCGCCGAGTTTTGGATGATCGAGCCCGAGATGGCCTTTGCCGATCTGAACGACTACATGGATAACGCCGAGGCTATGCTCAAGTACGTCCTTAAGGACGTTATGGCCACCTGCCCCGACGAGCTCAATATGCTCAACAAGTTTGTGGACAAGGGTCTGCTCGAGCGCCTGGACCATGTCGCCAACTCCGACTTTGCCCGCGTTACCTACACCGAGGCCGTCGAGATCCTGGAGCAGGCAGTCGCTGCTGGCCACCAGTTTGATTACCCCGTCAGCTGGGGCATCGACCTGCAGACCGAGCACGAGCGCTTCCTGACCGAGGAGCACTTTAAGCGACCGACTTTTGTGACCGACTACCCGGCCGAGATCAAGGCGTTCTACATGCGCATGAACGAGGACGGCAAGACCGTCGCCGCCGCCGACTGCCTGGTTCCCGGTATCGGCGAGATCATCGGCGGCTCCCAGCGCGAGGAGCGCCTGGATCTGCTCGAGGCCCGCATCAAGGACCTGGGCATGAATCCCGAGCAGTACAAGTACTACCTTGACCTGCGCCGCTACGGTTCCTGCAAGCACGCCGGCTACGGTCTGGGCTTCGAGCGCTTGGTCATGTATCTGACCGGCGTGGGCAACATCCGCGACGTCCTGCCGCACCCGCGCACCGTGGGCAACGCCGACTTCTAATCGTCGGACGCTAGCTCGCGTCGCCACACGCCAACGCTCATCGCACAAGCGTCTCTCGACATCGATCGAGAGACGCTTTTTTCAACAGCATCCGTCAAGCTTCTGGCAAGTTTTTGGTCAGTTGAGCAGGGCTGTTGAAAACTCGACCCGCCGTTTGCCGACGACTACCGACCGCCCAGAGCGCCCTGCGCCCCTGGGAAAGCCCCACGTTCTAGGCTCCATACCGTCGCCACCCAAAACGGAAAGGACGTGGACACCATGACCGAAGCCGCTGTTGAAACCTACGACACCACGACTAGAGGCGCCGCCTCGATGGCAGCCTATCGCGCCGTTCGCATCCTGCAACTATTAAGCGAAAACACCGGCGAGGACAAGGCCATGCTTTCCGATGAGTTGATCCGGCGCCTCGCCCATCCCGACGACCCCGCCCGCATGCCCATCTCGGCGGCGCGGCGCAGCATCTACACCGCCATCTCCGCGCTTCGCCATGCCGGATACGAAATTGAATACAAACGCGGCATGGGCTACAAACTTCTTACCCGCCCGCTCACCGATGAAGAGATCATCCGGCTCCACGGTATGGTCATGCGCAACCGCTCCACGCCCATCGCTATCCGCAAGAGCATGGCGCAGCACTTAGTTGCCATGGCGAGCGCCGACGTTCGCGGCTACCTCGATACACCCGAACCCGCTCCAAGCGCAGGCAGCAAGGCTACCAAGGCAACACGCACGCCCATCAAGCGCATCGACACGTGCGAGCTCGTCGAGCAGGCCATCGACCACGGAACCACGGTGAGTTTTGATATTTCGAGCGTCACGACACACGGCGAAACCGAAGCAGCACGGATGACACTCCGTCCCTTTGCCATCAGGCAGCGCGATGGCATCTCGTATCTGCTGGGAACGGTCTACGACACCCGAGGCACCGACGATACACTGCGCACCGTCGAGATCGCCCGTATGAGAAACGTCAGCACGCGCCTGCTCGACGGCAAGAAGCTCTTCGCCGCCCTGGACGAGGACGACGCCTCCTCCGCCGCATAAGGCCCTCCGCCGCCCATTCGACTACCCGTACCGCCCATCCGATTCTGTATTAAAAAACCCGCCAGGCTGTTGTAAAAATGGACATCAGCGCTACTATAGTTCCACTTGCACTTTGTCCCAGTGCAGTGTTTCCAGCCATTTTTATACTGGGGGTAATGATATGAAGGACATCACCATCAGCCGCAGGAGCCTTCTGGTCTCCGCCGGCCTGCTCGCGCTCGCCCCGCTCGCCGGATGCGGCGGCAACTCTGGTTCCGGCTCTGCTGCCGCCGGTTCCGACTACACCATCGGCGTTCTGCAGCTCACCGAGCACTCCGCACTCGATGCCGCCAACGACGGCTTTGTCAAGGCCATCAAGGAGAGCGGCCTTAAGGTCAAGATCGACCAGAAGAACGCCCAGAACGACCAGTCCACGTGTAAGTCCATCGCCGACAAGTTCGTGGGCGATGGCGTCGACCTGATCTACGCCATCGCCACGCCCGCCGCACAGGCTGCTGCCGGTGCCACGGCGGATATCCCCATCGTGGGCTGCGCCATCACCGACTACGCCGCCTCCGGCCTGGTCCAGGACAACGACAAGCCGGGTACCAACGTCACAGGCGCTTCCGACCTCACCCCGGTCGCCGAGCAACTCGAGATGATGCAGAAGGTCCTGCCCGACGTAAAGAAGGTCGGCCTGCTCTACTGCACCGCCGAGTCCAACTCCGACGTCCAGATCAAGGCCGCCAAGAAGGAGCTCGACAAGCTGGGCCTCCAGTACACTGACTTCACCGTCTCGAGCTCCAACGAGATTCAGTCCGTCGTCGAGTCTGCCGTGGGCAAGGTCGATGCGCTGTACTCCCCCACCGACAACACCATCGCCGCGGGTGCCTCGCAGGTCGGCCAGATCTGCAAGGAGAACAAGCTCCCCTTCGTGACTGGCGAGGAGGGTATGTGTAAGGCCGGCGGCCTGTTCACCCTCTCCATCAACTATGAGGACCTGGGCTACGCCGCGGGCGAGATGGCCGTTAAGATCCTGAAGGGCGAGGCCAAGCCCGAGGATATGCCAATCAAGCATCTCTCGAGCAAGGACCTGGTCGTCGTCAAGAACGACGAGATGGCCGAGGCTCTGGGCATCGACCTTTCCGCTCTGGACGAGTAGCGCCATGCGCGGTAACGCGTCTAGGGCCCGCACGCGCGCCACAGCCGCGTTATTCAATATCTGAGTCCTTGGGGCGAACGCTAAAGACCGGCGTTCGCCCTGCTTGTTTCGGATGAGACAAAACATCCGTCCGCAGCTCTTCTATACATTGTTACCGTTATCATGGTGACTCACGTGTCCACCCTATCCTAGGAGGTATGAAGCATGCTCATTGCATTGCAGGGCGCCGTTTCGCAGGGCGTCCTCTGGGGCATTATGGTGCTTGGCGTGTTTATCACGTTCCGCCTGCTCGACATTCCCGATATGACCTGCGACGGCAGCTTTGCCCTCGGCGGCTGCGTCTGCGCTGTGCTCATCGTCAATAACAACGTCGACCCGCTGCTCGCCGTGCTGGCCGGCATGTGCGCCGGCGCCATCGCGGGCGCCGTCACGGGCATTCTGACCACCGTCTTTGAGATTCCCGCAATCCTCGCCGGAATCCTCACCCAGATCAGTCTGTGGTCCATCAACCTGCGCATCATGGGCAAATCCAATACGCCCATTCTTGCCAAGGGCACCGTGTTCTCGGCCGTCAGCAATATGACCGGTCTGCCGCAGTCCACCGTCGCCATCATCCTGGGTATTTTGCTCGCCGTGGCTATCGTTGCCATCCTGTATTGGTTCTTTGGCACCGAGATCGGCTCGGCACTGCGCGCCACCGGCAACAACGAGTACATGATCCGCGCCCTGGGCGTCAACACCAACTCCACCAAGATGATCGCCCTCGTGCTCTCCAACGCCCTCATCGGCCTTTCGGGCGCACTCATCTGCCAGAGCCAGAAGTATGCCGACATTGGCATGGGCACCGGCGCCATCGTTATCGGTCTTGCCGCCATTGTTATCGGCGAGGTGCTCGGCCGCCTGTTGCCCGGCGGTCTCACGCAGTTTAGCGTCCGTCTTGCCTCCGCCGTCTTTGGCTCCGTGGTGTACTTCCTTATCCGCGCCATCGTGCTGCAGTTGGGCATGGACGCCAACGACATGAAGCTGCTCTCCGCCGTGATCGTCGCCGTGGCCCTGTGCGTGCCCGTGGTTTGGGAGCGCTATAAGCTCCGCAGCTCCTACACGAAGGGAGATGAGGCAGATGCTTAAGCTCTCGCACGTCAAAAAGACCTTTAACAAGGGCACCGTCACCGAGAAGCGCGCTCTTACCGGTGTCGACCTCACCCTTAACGACGGCGACTTTGTAACCGTGATCGGCGGCAACGGCGCCGGCAAGTCCACGCTGCTCAACATGATCGCCGGCGTGTATCCGCTCGATTCGGGCGTTATCGAGCTTGACGGCACTGATATCTCGCGCCTGAGCGAGTCGCAGCGTGCCAAGTACCTGGGCCGCGTGTTCCAGGACCCCATGCGCGGCACCGCAGCCGACATGCAGATCGCCGAGAACCTGGCCCTCGCCAAGCGCCGCGGCCAGCGTCGCGGTCTTTCGTGGGGCGTCACCAAGGCCGAGAAGGACGAGTACGTTGAGCTGCTCAAGCGCCTGGACCTCGGTCTGGACACGCGCCTCAACGCCAAGGTCGGCCTGCTTTCGGGCGGTCAACGCCAGGCACTCACCCTGCTCATGGCCACGCTCACCAAGCCGCGCCTGCTGCTGCTCGACGAGCACACCGCGGCGCTCGACCCCAAGACGGCCTCTAAGGTGCTCAATCTGACCGAAGAGATCGTCGACGAGCACCACCTGACCACGCTCATGGTCACGCATAACATGAATGACGCCATCCGTCTGGGCAATCGCCTGATCATGATGCACGAGGGCCACGTAATCTACGACGTGGCGGGCGATGAGAAGAAGTCGCTCACCGTCGCCGACCTGCTGCAGAAGTTCGAGGAGGTCTCGGGCGGCGAGCTCGCCAACGACCGCATGCTGCTGAGCTAAAACCTGCCAAAAAGGGACAGGTTTATTTTGGTAGGTTTTATCTGCTCAAACGTCAAAACCGCCGCAAAGGGACAGACGCCCTTGCGGCGGTTTTCGCATATTATGTCGATAATCCGATATTCGACCAGACATTCTGGCTAAGGACTAAGGAAACTGCCATGAAAAGACTCCCCCGCCTTGCGTTAGCCGCCGCGTTGTTTGTCGGCTCGCTCGCAGGCATCCCAAGCCTCGCTTTCGCGGGGAACCTGCCCGCCGCTATTGACGGCTCCGTGGCCGTCATGCACACCAACGACATCCACGGCAGCTACAAGTACAGCTACAACGAAAGCAAGGGCACCGGCACCGTCGGCTTCGACGGACTGGCAGTTCTCTATAGCGCCCAAAGCAGCGCCCCCGATCTTTTGCTCGATGCGGGCGACACCTTCCACGGACAGTCCTTCGCCACCATGAGCGAGGGCAAGAGCATCGCCGAGCTCATGGACACCTTCTACGCCGACGGCTACGACGCGACCACGCCAGGCAACCACGACTGGAGCTACGGCGCGGACAAGCTCCGCACCATGACCGGCTACAGCACCACCGGCACGCCCTTCGCCATGCTCTGCGCGAACGCGAAGTCTACGAGCGGCGTATGGAGCTCGAGCATCACGAAGACGCTCGATCGCACCTGGGAGGATAGCGAAGATCACTCCACATTCGACTACAAAATCAAGGTCGGCGTCGTGGGTGCCATGGATGAGTCGCTGGGATCCTCGCTGCGCGCGGACCTGGTCGCGGGCACGTCGTTCTCGAGTGCCACGAACGCCATCAATGCCGAGGCAGAGCGGCTGCGCAAGGAGGGCTTCGATGTTGTTGTGTGCATCGCGCACACGCTCGACGCAAAGACCTTTGCCACACGGCTCCGTGGCGTCGATGCCCTTATCGCAGGCCACGAGCACATCAACCTTAACGAGAAGGTAACGGGAGCCGACGGCAAGACGATCCACGTTGTCGAGACAGGCAGCGCCTTTGCCGAGGTGGGGCTGCTTTCCATTCCGTACAAGTACGACACGAATGGCACCGAGACGACCGACGATGACACGGTCACGGTCCCTACAGACGACAGCGACGAGAAGCTCTACACCGCCAAGAACGTCAACGACCTTTTGGCAGGCCCCGACAAGGGTTCTGACTACCAAAGCCGCCTTGAAGACGTCCGCAACAAGATCAAGCCGCTCGACGAGGCCTTTGAAAACGAATCGAACAAGGTGCTCGGCACATCCACCACCAACTATTTCTACGGCGAGGACGCCGCAGGCACGCATGGTTGGGAAATGGTGCGCACCACCGATTTCCGCCCCAGCAAGGAGGGCGACACCACCAAGGCCCAGACCATCGGCCACGTGATTTGCGGCTCCTATCTTGCCCTGACGGGCGCAGACCTTGCCATCGAGAACGCGGGTGGCATCCGCGGTGGCATCGCTGCGGGCGATGTGACCGCCGGCAACGTCATCGCTATCTCGCCCTACGGCAACACCGTGGAGACCTGGACCATGACCGGCGCGGACTTCCTCGCAGCGCTCGAGCACTCGCTGCAGATCAGCGACGAGTGCAATCACAGCTACGAGCTTCAGCAAGCCTACGTGGCAGCCGGCCATACCGAGCAGGAGGCGCAAGACAAGTACAAGTGGCGCGATGACTCTGGCAGCGTTCTCTCCTTTGGCGGCATCAACGTGACGATTGATTGGACGCAGCCCGAGGGCAAGCGCATTGTGAGTGCCACACTCACCAAAGACGGCAGCACGCTCGACCCCGCCAAGACCTATACCGTCGCCACCAACAACTACATCATTACCAGCACGACCGACTTCCCCACCTTCGCAAACGCCACCAAGCACACCGAGTGGGGTACCTGCGAGTCAGCGCTGAGGGCGCTGATTGGGCAGAACGGCTGGGAGAGCAAGATGGCCGGGCTCGCCGGCACCATCAGCTTCGGCTCCGCAGCCGTGGACCCCACGCCCACACCGGCCCCGACGCCTAAGCCCTCACCTAAGACGGACACGACGACCACGAAGGTCATCACCAAGAAGACGACCGGCAAGCTCGCCGCAACGGGAGACCGCACGCTAGCCGTGATCGGCGCATGCCTCATCGGCGGCATCGTCATCATCATTCTCGGCATTATCTGGAAGCGTCGACGCTAAGCTACACCGCCGGGCCTTGCAGCCCCGCCGCGTAAACCTTATATCGAGCACAGAAGCCCGTCCGAATTTGATCGGACGGGCTTCTTGGTGGGTATCATGGTTGGATGATCATGAGGAGGTTTCCCTACATGGAATTGTTTGAGCCAATTCTTCATTTCTTTGCACAACGATGGGTCCACAACATCATCTGGGCCGGTATCTTGGCCATCGGCACCGCCGTTGCCGCCAAAATCGCGTCCAAGACCCTGCACCACCTGCTTAACCGCGATGATAACCCGCTCCCAGCATCGAGCATCTTCATCAACATCGCGCGCGCCGTCATCTGGATGATCGGCGGCAGCTTTATCCTCGACAACTGTTTTGACATTAATGCAAACGCCCTCGTCGCCGCTCTTGGCGTCGGCGGCATCGCCATCTCGCTCGGCTTTCAGGACACGCTGTCGAACCTTATCGGCGGTATGCAGGTGACCTTTATGGGCATCATCAAGCCTGGCGACAATATCGAGGTCGGCGGCGTGTCAGGCGTGGTCCAAGACATCACCTGGCGCCACACGACCATCGAGGATGCCTGCGGGCAGACCATCATTGTGCCCAACTCCAACATCTCCAAGAACACGCTCGTACATCTGATGCCCTTTGGGCGCGTGGCCGTGCCCGTTGCCGTAAAGGACACGTCTAAGTGGGCTTCCCTTGACGCGCTGGCAGACGAGCTCACGAGCGCAACCAAAACAGCCGTCTCGCCCATCTCTGGCTTTGACAAGGAGCCGTACGTGCTCTTTAGCGAGATTGGCGACTTTGGCATTAAGGGCAAAATCATCTTTATCGTCAGCGACGATAGCACCACTTTTACGGCAGCCGACGCCTGCATTCGTGCCATCGCCCCCATCATCGCCTAAAACCACCGCAAAGGGGACAGGCACCTTTCTGGTGGTTTCGCATCGTGGTACCATGGTTCATATCGTTGTTTAAACGACTAAGGGAGTAGACACCATGGAAGAGGCCTATCGTCAAGCACGCAAGCGCGGCGAGCAGGGACGCCGTCGCGCCATCAGCCAAAGCGAGCACCCGTACCTTACGGACCTCGACAGCTTGGTTGCCCAGCTCCCCTTAGGTCAGCGAGAGAGCGTCGGCCTGCGGGATATTCCGCTCGAAATGGTCGTCGGCACGGTTACCAAGGGCCGTCAGTCTGCCTTTTCGTGCAACTTTATGCCCCTGCTGCCGTTTAACACCGAGTTCGCCCGCAAGTGGTCCAACCTCTACGACATCCAGGTGACCGAGGGCTATCGCGACCCCATCATCGTCACCGAGTTCATGCATCGGTTTTACGTCCAAGAGGGCAACAAGCGCGTCAGTGTCCTCAAATTCCTGGACGCCCCGACGGTTTCGGCCAAGGTCACCCGCCTCTATCCCGGAAAATGGAATTCCGTCGAAAGCCGCCTCTATGGCGAGTTCTGCGCGTTTTGGCGCGTCTGCCCCCTATACGAGATCGAGTTCTCGCGTGAGGGAAGCTACGAAACGCTCGCCAAGATGCTCGGTCAGAACCTTATCGAAAAATGGCCGCAGAAAAAGGTCGACTACCTGCGCCATACCTTCCTGCTCTTTAAGCGCGCCTACCTGCGCGCCGGCGGCGACCATCTGGACATTACGCCCGCCGACGCTATGCTCGTTTACCTCAACGTGTACAACCAAGACCGCTTACTGGACACGCCGACGGATATCGTCGTAAACCGCCTGTGCAAGATTTGGCGCGAGTTGGTCATTGCCGGCAAAAGTGATGAGGAGAAGGTCGATCTTGTCGAGGCACCGAGTGTCGATGAGGAAGAGGCGCCCGCCAAGTCCACCTCCGGCGTGCTCAACTTCTTTATGGGCAAGACCGTCTACTCGGCGGCCAACCCCCTGCGCATCGCCTTTATCCATGAGTTCCCCTGTGCGACATCGAGCTGGGACAGCCTGCACGACCAAGGGCGTCAGTATCTCGATGAGCATTTTGGCGGTATCGTGCGCACCGAGGCGTTCGAGGACTGTCACAATCCGGACGTGTTCTACGCCGCCGTGGAAACGGCTGTCAAACATGGAGCTAACGTCATCTTCTCGACCTCGCACCGCCTGATGGAATACACGCTCAGAGCTGCCGTTGAGTATCCCCAGGTGCGGTTCCTTAACTGCTCTATCGGCCTTCCCCACCAAAGCGTCCGTTCGTACTTTGGCAAGATGTACGAGGCCAAGTTCCTCCTGGGCGCCCTTGCCGCCAGTATGGCGGACAACCACCGTATCGGCTACCACGCGTCGGTCTTCGCCTCGGGCGCGCTTAGCGAGATCAACGCCTTTGCGATTGGCGCCTCGCTGCTCGACCCCCGCGCGCAAATTATCCTGACCTGGGGCGATGTGCCCGCCGGAGGCCTTGCCGAGGCCATGTGCCGCGAAGGCGTGAGCGTCATGACCGGCGCTGACATGTCAAAGTCGCTCGTAGACCCTACGGCCTACGGACTCCACCGCCTGGTCGATGGCAAGGTCGTCGGCATCGCCATGCCGGTCTGGAACTGGGGCCGATACTACGAGCTTATCGTGCGAAGCCTGCTGCATGGCACCTGGGATGAGACCAGTGACGACAGCCAGGTTCGCGCCGTCAACTACTGGTATGGCATGAGCTCGGGCGTTATCGACATTCGCTACGCTCCGGGCCTGCCCTATCAGACGCGCAAACTGGTGCAGCTGCTCCGCAATGGCATCGTCGAGGGCTCCATCAATCCATTTGGCGGCGAGCTTCATAGCCAAGACGGCGTGGTGCAGATCGAGGGCTTTCCCCCACTGCCGAGCGCGCAGATTGTCGAGATGAATTGGCTGGCGGACAACGTGGTAGGCACCATTCCGCAGCTCGACGATGAGCCGGGAGTTACCGCCCTATGAAGATCCTTGCCATAGCAGATACCAAAGAACGATGCCTTTGGGAGTGCTTTCGCAAGGAGCGCTTTGAGGGTGTCGACCTGATTCTGTCTGCCGGCGATCTGGACCCGGACTATCTTGAGTTTTTGGTCACCGTCATCAACAAACCGCTCATCTACGTTCGCGGCAACCACGACGACCGCTACGCACGTCATGCACCGGGCGGATGTATCTGCGTGGAAGACAGCGTGTACACGTACCGAGGGATTCGCATTGCGGGCCTTGGCGGGTCCATGCGTTATCGCGACGGCGCCAACATGTACACCGAACGCGAGATGTCCAAGCGCATGCGTAAGCTGTCGCGTAAGGTTAGGATGGTCGGCGGGTGCGACATTCTGCTTACCCATGCACCCGCCGCCGGCATGGGTGATCTGGACGATCTGCCGCATCGAGGGTTTGAGTGCTTTAACACAGCGCTTGAGTCCTGGGGGGCCGACTACATGGTGCATGGACATGTACACCAAAGCTACGGTTACGATTTTCAGCGCGAACGTCAGCACGCATGCGGGGCAACGATCATCAACGCCTGCGGATATACGCAGTTTGAGCTCGACCAGACGCGCTACCCCATCCGTGGCTGGCAGGCAGCCTGGCTCAATTCGCAAACCATGCGCCGCGAGCTCAAACGCCACGATGCCATCGAGTCCTCAACAGCCAGAACACCCTGGTAACCAACACGAAGGTGCCTGTCCCCTTTGGGGTGGTTTTGACGCGATAGCAAGAAACCCGGTCCTGCACGAGGCAGAACCGGGTTTCTTTAGCAATGCTTGCTTTGCTCAGGCAGTAACTAAAAGTTACTCAGCCAGGAAGTCACGCTGGACAGCGGGATCGACCTTGACGCCAGGGCCCATGGTGGAAGACACGGAGATGGACTTGACGTACTTGCCCTTAGCAGAAGAGGGCTTGACGCGCAGGATCTCGGTGTACAGGGCAGCGTAGTTCTCGACGAGCTGCTGCTCAGAGAAGGACTTCTTGCCCAGGGGCACGTGGCAGATGCCGTAACGGTCGGCGCGATACTCAACGCGGCCGGCCTTGAGCTCGGAGACCATCTTGGCGACGTCCATGGTCACGGTGCCGAGCTTGGGGTTCGGCATGAGGCCACGGGGACCAAGGATCTTACCGATGCGGCCAACCTTGGCCATCATGTTCGGCGTTGCGATAGCAGCGTCGAAGTTGATCTCGCCCTTCTGGATCTGGGCGACGAGCTCGTCGGAACCGATGATGTCGGCGCCGGCAGCCTCGGCCTCGCGGGCCTTCTCGCCCTCGGCGAAGACGGCAACACGAACGGTCTTGCCGGTGCCGTGGGGCAGGGAGATGGAACCACGGATGTTCTGGTCAGCCTTACGAGTATCGATGCCCAGACGGAAGTGGGCCTCGACGGTCTCGTCGAACTTGGCGGTGTCGAGCTCCTTGATGAGCTTGGCAGCCTGAAGGGGGGTGTAGAGCGTGGCGCGGTCGATCTTCTCGGCAGCGGCGTTATAGCTCTTACCATGCTTAGCCATGTGCATTACCTCCTGTGGTTAAACGGGCGTGAGCCCTCCCACATCGTATCGTGTGCCCTATTGCACACATATAACGGGCGCCCCGGTCGGAGCACCCGTCATTACCTAAAGAAATCGCTACTCAGCGATGGTGACGCCCATGGAACGGGCGGTACCGGCGATGATCTTCTTGGCGGCGTCAATGTCGTTGGCATTGAGGTCCGGCATCTTGATCTCGGCGATCTTGGTGAGCTGCTCCTGAGAGAGCTGACCAACCTTGTCGGCCTGGGGCTTAGCGGAACCAGACTTGAGGTTCAGCTCCTTCTTGATGAGGTGAGCCGCCGGCGGGGTCTTGGTGATGAAGGAGAAGGACTTATCCTCGTAGACAGAGATCTCAACGGGGATGATGTCACCCTTCTTGTCCTGCGTCTCGGCGTTAAAGGCCTGGCAGAACTGCATGATGTTCACGCCAGCAGCGCCCAGGGCGGGGCCGACGGGAGGAGCGGGGTTAGCGGCACCAGCAGGAATCTGGAGCTTAATGACGTTGGCAACCTTCTTCTCAGCCATGGTCATTCCTTTCGAATCACGAGTGTGAAGTACTTGCTATATCGTAAGCACGCACGTGTTAGAAGCACTCCTGAGATGAGCAGTCACAGAAGAAGCACGCTCGCGCGAACGGACGAAAACTTAAGCGATGACAGCGACCTGGTTAAAGTCGAGCTCGACCGGCGTCTCGCGGCCAAAGATCATAAGCGTGACCTTGAGCTTGCCAGCCTCGGTGTTAACCTCGGAGACCTTGCCATCAAAGTCAGTAAGCGGGCCGTCGGTGACGCGGACGGACGTGCCGACCTGAATATCAACCGAGGTGCGCTTGGGCGAATCGCCCTTACCGGGACGACGAGTCATCTTGTTGTACTCGTCGCGGGAAAGCGGAGCGGGCTTGCCGTTGCCGCCCAGGAAACCGGTGACGCCGGGCGTGTTACGAACGCACGTCCAAGCATCGTCATCCATCTCCATGCGGACCAGAACATAACCCGGGAAGATCTTGGAATCCTTGGTCTCGCGCTTGCCACCCTCTTTAATCTCGGTGACGCGCTCCATAGGAATCTCGATATCAAAGATACGATCCTGCATGCCCATGGTCTCGATGCGATGCTCGAGATCGGACTTAACGCGGTTCTCGTATCCAGAGTAAGTGTGAACGACGTACCAACGCTTAGACATGGTTTAGCCCCTCAATCCAGAGAACAGAGCAAGAGCCTCGCCAAAGCCAGCATCGAGCAGAGCGATGACGACGCCGACGACGATCAGAGAAGCGCAAACGACGACCGAGTAGTTCACGAGCTCCTTCTTGTCGGGCCACGTGACACGCTTCATCTCGGACTTGACCGAAGCGAAATACTTCTTGGTGCGGGCGAAGAAACCAGGCTTCTCATTCTTCTTGGACTTCGCAGCCTTCTCGTTCTTCTTGGCAACGGCCTTCTTGGCCTCAACCTTGGAGTTGGCGGCAGCGTTGTTGGCAGGTGCCGGCTGCTGTGCCTTCTTCTTGTTCTTCTTGTTGGCCATTTGGGTTACCTCCGCGCAATGCGCTTATACATGAGTAAACCGTAAGCCCCCAAGTGGGAGCTTACGGAATAATGACTGGCACGCCAGGAAGGACTCGAACCCTCAACACTCGGTTTTGGAGACCGATGCTCTACCAATTGAACTACTGGCGTATATGACTAGAGACTAGCGAGTCTCTTTGTGCAGCGTGTGGTGACGGCACCAGGGGCAATACTTCTTGATCTCCATACGATCAGGCATGGTCGACTTGTTCTTGGTGGTCGTATAGTTGCGGCGCTTGCACTCAGTGCACGCAAGAGTAACTAGAGTACGCATGTATCCTGAACCTTTCATTTCCGCCCCGTACGGGCACGAGTTGTTACTTTATCAGCTCCACGTAAGTGCTGTCAATGAAAACCTCGAGTCAATTGGTTCTCGGTGGATCCATTCATATTTGGAACACATCAATGAAGTCAGCGAGAGCTAATCGACGGTGCACCAAGGATCATTATCGATCCTCTCGACACCAGCAACGGCTCAATATCCATTGCAGAAAAGAACCCGGCACCCATATAAGTGCCGGGTTCTCTAAGTCAGCTATATCAGAGAGTTAATTTACTCAATGATCGTGGAGACGATGCCCGAACCGACGGTGTGGCCACCCTCGCGGATAGCGAAGCGCAGGCCCTCCTCCATAGCGATCGGGTGGATGAGGTCGCCCTCGATGGTGATGTGGTCACCAGGCATAGCCATCTCGGTGCCCTCGGGGAGCTTGACCGTACCGGTAACGTCGGTGGTACGGAAGTAGAACTGAGGACGATAACCATCGAAGAACGGGGTGTGACGGCCGCCCTCCTCCTTGGTCAGAACGTAGATCTCGCCGGTGAACTTGGTGTGCGGGGTAACCGAACCGGGCTTGCAGAGAACCTGGCCGCGCTCGATGTCCTCGCGCTTGATGCCGCGGAGCAGCAGACCGACGTTGTCGCCAGCCTCGCAGAAGTCCATGGACTTACGGAACATCTCGATACCGGTAACGACGGTGTTCTGGGTATCCTTGATGCCGACGATCTCGACGGGCTCGTTGAGCTTGAGCTCACCGCGCTCGACACGGCCGGTAGCAACGGTACCACGGCCGGAGATGGTCATAACGTCCTCAACGGCCATCAGGAAGGGGAGGTCGTTGTTACGAGCAGGCGTCGGGATGTACTCGTCGACGGCCTTCATGAGCTCGCGGATAGCGTCCATCCACTTGGCGTCGCCCTCGAGAGCGCCCAGAGCGGAACCACGGATGACGGGGATGTCGTCGCCGGGGAAATCGTACTCGGAGAGGAGCTCACGGGTCTCCATCTCGACGAGGTCGATGAGCTCGTCATCGTCGACCATGTCGCACTTGTTCAGGAAGACGACGATGTAGGGAACGCCGACCTGACGGGCGAGCAGGATGTGCTCGCGGGTCTGAGCCATGGGGCCGTCGGTAGCGGCGATGACCAGGATAGCGCCGTCCATCTGAGCAGCACCGGAGATCATGTTCTTGACGTAGTCAGCGTGGCCCGGGCAGTCAACGTGAGCGTAGTGACGGGCAGCAGTCTCGTACTCGACGTGGGAGACGGAGATCGTAATGCCGCGCTCGCGCTCCTCGGGAGCCTTGTCGATGTTCTCGAACGCAGTGAAGTCAGCCTTGCAGCCCTCGGTCTCGGAGAGAACCTTGGTGATGGCAGCGGTCAGCGTGGTCTTGCCGTGGTCGACGTGACCAATGGTGCCGATGTTAACATGCGGCTTAGTGCGCTCAAACTTCTCTTTGGCCATAAAGCCCTCCTCTAAACAGGTCGTCCCCGGACGGGACTTTGCCTTTATACCATAGTGGCCTCTCAACATACTATTGAGAAGCCACCGTGTTACCTATGGTAGCGGTGACTGGATTCGAACCAGTGACGCCACGGGTATGAACCGTGTGCTCTAACCAACTGAGCTACACCGCCGGATGGAGCCTGCAACCAGACTTGAACTGGTGACCTCTTCGTTACCAACGAAGTGCTCTACCGACTGAGCTATACAGGCACTTGACGGGTGGGAGCTATAGGATTCGAACCTATGTAGGCAGAGCCAACGGGTTTACAGCCCGTCCCCATTAACCACTCGGGCAAACTCCCAATCGTTCAAGTATCCGCAGATTCTTTGGTCTTTTGGACCGCCGCCCCCGCGAACGAAAAAGATAATACGATGCAACCTTGGGGGCTGTCAACGAAAACCTCTAGATACACGGTGCCGGGCGTATCTATATATCTTTGACCTGCGGTTTTATTGAGTTTAGATATGAAGGACGGTGGATTTTGCTGCACTGGTGACATTTCCCGAGGGAACACTTTGGCACGGTGGAGTACGCCTACAGCATCGACCTTCGATAACGGCCCTCTTGCACTATTACATAGGTCGCGATCGGGCTTCCCCGGCACGATCGAGCGTGGATAATCTCCCGCTCTTAGCACGGCTCTAAGGCCAAAGTGGCAGATTATCCACGCTCATTCTCCAGGCGGGAGAACTATAGAGCCGCAACTACTCGGGCCAGGCCAAAGTAGACCCATAGAGCGGCTCACCCTTGGTGCAGGGGTAGCGACTCAAGTAACACGACGATAGCAAGTCGAAGAAATAAGTCATGGCATATTTCGAATAAACGCCGAGTCGGTCAATTCCGTTTCCCGCATTACCAAGACGATATACACGGTCAAAAGACCTCGATTTGTCATCGTTGCTAAACGCAGTAATTAGAATCTTCCTGCCCGAACGGCAATCAAGATACTCACGCGCCTGTGACGCAAATAGCCCGGAGACCGATACGAGAATTATCAATGACTGCGAAGCGTCTCCCATGTTTTTCAATTCCGCGACGTTAGCCCCAGCAACTATGCGAACTATCTTGCCCGCATAAAACATTTCCTGCTGAAATCGTACGAGATTGGCGCTCACGTTATTGGTGCACCAGATTTCAACGTTTTTATGGCCATCAATTTCGTCGGCAAGGTGCTTAATAGCGATATCGGACACGCCGCTTTCAACCTCAGCGAACATCTCGATCATGCGAACGTCGAGCTCTGCCCTGTACTCCTCGTAGCCAAATTCCTCCTCTCGATGGCTTAAGTCGCTTGGAAAGACTGATTGAGTAAATGATTCTTTCAAATCGCTAAGAGACTGGTAGCCCAATCGATTGCAGAAACGACGAACAGCGGAACGGGTCACGAATGCATCGCGGGTTATTGCGGCAACATTGATTTCGCTCGAACGCCTAATGTGAGCGATGAGATATCGAGCGATGGCGGCATCGTTTGATCCAAACTCGCTGTTGATGATGGAGCTAATGCGATTGAGCACGTCGAAGTCATTGATATTCACGTGATCCCTCTTTCCGCTCTCCTCGAAATCATGGTTCATTTATTGAATCAAACAGCTTTGGTCGTTCTCCTATGATTCAAATCAGTTGACGTCATCTTAATCGTAATTCCGCCACACGTATCCACCGTGTTGAATGATGGAAAGGGGATTCATGGGCAACGTGAACAACATGCCGTTTCTCTGGGGTTCCGCCACGGCGTCTTATCAGTGCGAGGGTGCCTGGAACGAAGACGGCAAAGGCCTTGGCGAGTGGGATTTCTTTAGCCACACAAGCAATAAGAACATCAACCATGTTGACGGTGATGTATCTTGCGACTTCTACCATCGCTATGAAGAAGATATCCGCATGATGAAAGAAGGCGGACAAAACACCTATCGCTTCTCTCTTTCATGGAGTCGAATCATCCCCACGGGTATCGGCGAAGTGAATGAAGAGGGTATCGATTTTTATAATCGGGTCATTGATTGCTGCCTCGAAAATGGCATAGAGCCCAACGTTACGCTGTTCCATTACGATCTGCCATTCACGCTTGCTTGCAAAGGCGGATGGCTGAACAACGACATGGCAGAGTGGTTCTGCAAATACGCCAAGATTTGCTTTGAGCGCTTTGGAGACCGCGTCAAAATCTGGGCTACCGTTAACGAGCCGCATTTCTACAGCTACTGCGTAAACATGTTGGGCAACTATCCCCCCAATCGATCGCTCGACGTTCAGTCGTACATGCAGTTTCAGTACAACCTGATGCGCGCAAGCGCACTCGCAGTCCGAACATATCGTCAAATGGGCTACGACGGCATCATCGGCGCCGTCCACGATGGCGGCGTTGTCGAACTCGACCCGGCAACCGAGCACCCTGATGACATATTTCGATACGCAGACTTTTTCGCCAATCGCATGATTCTGGCACCAGCGCTTCAGGGTCAACTGCCGCCAGAAATGGACGAAATCCTTGAAAAACTTGGCGTCTCGCTCTATCGATCCCCAAATGACGTAGAAGAATTCAGAGACGGTAAAGTCGATTTTATTGGACTCAACGTGTATTGCCGAGAGTATGTAACCGACTGGCACGGTGGAGAGCTTGCCGTTTCGGCGAACAATAAGGGCGGTTCGAGCAAAAAGGTCGAAGGAAAATGCATTGCGCCCTTGTTTGAAAGCGCCCGCGACAGCAATGTTCCCCGCAATAAATGGGGCCGCGAAATACTCCCAGGTTGCATGTATTCAACCATCATGGATGTCCACGAGCGCTATGACGCGCCCCGCATCTTTATTACGGAAAACGGACATGGCGCCTATGAGCAACCAGACGCAGACGGAATGGTCCACGATGATGACCGCATCGAGCTTCTGGGCCAGTTCATCGAGCACATGATGAGGGCCAAGCGCGACGGCGCGCGCGTTGAGGGCTACTACCTCTGGTCGACGATGGATCTGTATAGCTGGATCAACGGCTATGAAAAACGATACGGACTTGTCCATATCGACTTCGAGAACAATCTGGAACGCACCCCCAAAAAGAGCTGGTATTGGTACCGAGACCTTATCTCGAAGTATCAGGAGCAGGAAGGTTAGGAGAAAGAGATGAAATATCAGGCAATGTCCGAAACAGTCCTAAAGGCTGTTGGCGGCAAAGAGAACATTACATCGGTAACTCATTGTGCGACGCGCCTTCGTATCGACGCACGAGACACCTCGACCATCGATCTCCAGCTCGCCAAATCGGCCGATCAGGCGCTCGGGGCAGTAGTCAGCGGTGGCCAGCTTCAGGTGATCATCGGCCCCAACGTCACCGAGGCTTACAACGACTTCCTCGACTTCGCGGGAATCGAGGTCGGCGGTGGCACGGTTGCCGACGATGCCCAAACCGCCAAAGACCTTGCAGAAGGCATTAAAAGCGGTAACACCGCCATGGGCTTGATTGAGAAATTCGGGAACGTCTCTGCACAGGTATTCATGCCCATCGTCCCGGCGCTCATCGTTGGCGGACTCATTCTTTCGATCAAGAATCTCCTGGTCAATTATTGCGGATTGAGCACCGATAGCGGAACCGCCCAGGTCCTGTTGGCGATCTTTAGCGCTTCGTTTAGCTTCTTGCCCGTTTATCTTGGTTATCAGCTCGCAGCCGTCATGAAGATGCAGCCCATCATGGGCGCATTGCTGGGCGCGATCATGATCAGCTCGTCCATTAGCGGTGCTGAGGGTCTCGACTTTCTTGGCATCCCCATCCCGACGAATGACTACTCGAGCACGGTGGTGCCAATCGTACTGGGCGTCGTGTTCATGTACTTCGTCGATCGCGGTCTTCAGAAAATAATCCCCGACGTTACCAAGCTGTTCTTAAAGCCGCTGCTCACCATGTTCATCGTCGTGCCTGTTGAGCTGATTGTCCTCGGCCCCGCCGGCAGCATGATGGGCTACGCGCTGAGCGATGCCGTCACGTGGCTTATGGACAACGTGGCATTTATCGCTACTCCGATCCTGGCAGCCCTTAACCCCTATTTCGTCATGCTCGGTCTCGATAAGGCTTACATCGCAATCGAAGTTACGAGCCTGGCGCAGCTCGGTTGGGCACCCATTATCTTTGGATTCATCTCGAACCTCTGCATTGGCGGCACGAGCCTCGCCCTGGCAACTGCCATGAAGGGAAACAAAGAGAAGAGGGGTATGGTCACCACGGTTGCCGTCACCGCACTCTGTGGCGTAACCGAGCCCGCGTTCTACGGTTGCCTCATCGAGCGTCCCCGCCTGCTTGTCGGCACGGCAATCGGCGCGCTCTGCGCTGGACTCCCTGCAGGCATCTTTGTTCTGAAAGAGTATGTTGCGGGAGCATGCCCCGGCCTTCTTTCGGCACTCATCTTTATCGCTCCCGATGGGTCCATGGGCAACTTCGTGCTGGCATGCGTTGTCGCCATCATCGCCATCGTCGTCTCCTTCATCGCTGCACGCGTGATCATCAAGAAGAATCCCAGCTATATTGAGTAGATGCCCGCTGTTTGTATTGGGGACATCCTCGGCAGACCATTAGCAAGAACCCAAGAAGTCCCTTAGGAGCTCGATTAATCCATTCGGATTCCTGAGGCACAAACGACCCCGATTCCACAATGAAATCGGGGTCGTTGCTTCTAAAGCCGTCGATAGACAATCGGTGTTTACCTTAGCTCCCTATCCAAGTTAATTATCCACGCTCGTTCTCCGGTCGGGAGATTTTCTTCGCTCGCGTGTCCAGAAATCCACGCTCGAGCAGGACATCCAGGTCCGCACCCGCCCTTGTCTCGATCTGTAACAGCAAGAGGCCTATTCCGCTTCTACATGTTACAGATCAAGATATTCCTAAAACACCCTAAGTTTCATCTCAATCTGTAACAGTTAGATGCCGAATATCGGTCTTGGTGTTACAGATTTAGACAAACTGGAGGACGAGACAAACCAAAAACGGGATGGGCGCTAACCCGATGGCGCACCACCTAAATAGAAACGGGCTCTGTCCCATATAGAGACAGAGCCCGAAACTCTCATGGAGCCAGTGACAGGAATCGAACCCGCAACCCACTGATTACAAATCAGTTGCGCTACCGTTGCGCCACACTGGCACACTTGGCGCTTTCGCGCGAAGCCTGTTTAGGATAAAGGAATTGAGGACGGGGCGCAACAGGCCCTTCGACCGACCACATCTCAAAAACCGTTCGTCAGAACGAACAGTTTTATCTGTTCGTCAAAACATAAACCTATTCGTTTTGACAGCTGCAAACCCGCAACCCACTGATTACAAATCAGCGGGTAGACCAATCTAGGAAACGGCTCTCTGCCGCAACTCCCCTACCTCCCGCGAAGGGCCTTGAGCTTGGCCAGGGCATCGGGGCTCAGGCGGCTGCCCAGGGTCATCTTGATCTGCGGAGCTTCCTCTGCCTCGTGAACATCGTTATCTATCTGCTTGATCTCGTCCACCAGCATGCGGCTCGAGATGCGCGTGACTCCCTTGCCCATGACGACGGCCTGGATCGTGCCGTCGCTCGACACCACGGAGCACGCGCGACCTTCCTCGCGCGCCTCAATGCAGAGCTTCTGCACCACGGTATCGGCAGAGACACCCGTCGGCGAAAACTCGATGCGCACGCCACGGGCCGGCAGGTTGGGGCGCTCGCTGGAGATATTGCCCGCACCGTCGAACACGATCACGGCCTCGTAGCGGCCCTGGGCAAACGCGGCAACATCGTTGATGAGTGCCGTGCGCGCCATATCGTGAACGTCGCTGGAATACGGATCATCGGAATGGTCGTAGACGAGCTTTTCGTAGCGCGGCGTGCAGTGGATCACGTTGTAGCCGTCGACCACCAGCAGCTCGGGCTTATTGGAGTGCACCGTCGAGACCGGGTCGGCGATGGCCTGCGCAAACGCATTGCCGCCCACGCCATAGGTCGCGGCCGAAACAATCGGCTTGGCCGAGCCTTCGCCAAAGCGCTTGGCCTTGGACTTGGCGCGGTTCTTCTTGGACATGCGCTACTCCTCCCCCATGAGCTCGCCGGCATTGCGGCGCAGCCACTCAAAGCACAGCGCGGTGGTCGCCTGGGCCACATTGAGACTCTCGGTCATGCCGCGCTGGGGAAGCTTGGTCAAAAAGTCACATTTCTCGAGCACCAGACGCGAGATGCCGTCGCCCTCGGAGCCCATGACGAGCGCCACGCGGCCCTCGAAGGGAGCATCCCAGCAGCTGCCCTCGGCATGCTCGGAAGCGCCACCCACCCAAAAGCCGGCGGCCTTGAGGTCATCGAGCGCACGGGAGATATTGGGCACCTGCGCGATAGGCAGATGCATGACGGCGCCGGCGGAGGTCTTGTAGCTGCCCACGGTCACGCCGGCGGCACGCTTGTTGGCGATGATGACGCCCGCTGCGCCCACAACCTCGGCAGAGCGCACGATGGCGCCAAAGTTACCGTCGTCGGTCACATGGTCGAGCACCACGACAAGCGCCGGGCCCTCGCCTGCGCGGTCGAGGATGTCGGCGACATCGGCGTAAGGGAAGTTGCCCACCTCGAGCGCAATGCCCTGGTGAGCGCCATGGCTCGACAGCGCATCGAGCTGCGCGCGCGGCACATACTTAATGCGGACGCCCGTGGCGTTGAGGTCATCGACCAGGCGCGACAGAGCGGCATCGCGCTCCCCGCCCTCGGCGATGAGCGCGCACTTGATGGGAAAACCGGTGCGCAGCGCCTCGGCGGCAGCACGACGACCTTCGATAAACTCGCCCTTGGGAGCCTGGACAGTGTCGCGGTTACGATCTCGCTGCGGACGCGCAGCCTGGGCTTGGGAGCGCTCGCGCTGGCCCTTGGGAGTGGCAGCGCGTTCGTTGCGGCGAATCGGACGCGAGCCAGAAGCAGCCTGCTTGCCTCCACGCGATGCACGCTTGCGATTGTCGGCCATAAGGCGACCTCCTAAATACAACTATCAAACGAAACAAATAGACCGACCGCCCGAGGTGCGGCAGATTGCCTTGAAAGAGGAGGGCATAGACCTTGAGGTCATGCCCGACGATTGAAAGGCAAGGTGCCGTGGCTCGGGCGGTCGGGTGCTTGGGAAACCCGCAGGGATTAGAGAGTCTTAATACGGGTGCCCGCGGCAGTATCCTCGATCGTCAGCCCGAGGTCCTTGAGCTGGTCGCGGATGGCGTCGGCCAGATCCCAGTTCTTGGCGGCACGGGCATCGGCGCGGGCCTCGAGAATCTTGGCAGCGGCCTCGTCCACGTCGTCGCCCGTGTAGGCGACCAGACCGGCGGCAACACCCAGCAGACCCAGCGGCAGCTCGACCTTGGGCTCGGGGAGCTCAACACCAAACGTATCGAGCAGCTCGGCCAGCGTGTCGGCGGCGGCAAGCGCGGCGGCCTTGTCGGCAGCGTCGCCCGCCTGCTCCAGGTACTGGTTGCACTCGGTCACAAAGCCAAAGACGGCACCCATGGCGCCGGCGGTGTTAAAGTCGTCGTCCATGCACTCCTTAAAGGTGGCACGTGTCTCGGCGGCCTTGGCGGCAAACGCCTCGGATGCTGCCTCATCGGCATCGGCCGTCGCATGGTTCGCGGCCCAGCGCAGGTTCTCGACCGTACCGGCAATACGCGTGAGCGAGTTCTCGGCACCCTCCAGGCGCTCCCAAGAAAAGTCGAGCGGTGAGCGATAGCTCGTCTGCAGCATCAGCAGGCGCAGGGCGGCAGCGGAATGCTGCTCGAGGACCTCGGCCAGCGTAAAGAAGTTGCCGAGCGACTTGGACATCTTCTCGCCGTCTACCAGCAGCATGCCCGTGTGCATCCAGGTGTTGGAGAAGCCCTGGTGCCAGGCGCAGGTGGCCTGAGCGCACTCGTTCTCGTGATGCGGGAAGGCAAGGTCGGAGCCGCCGCCGTGGATGTCGATCGGAGTACCCAGGTAGCGATGCACCATGGCGGCGCACTCGGTGTGCCAACCGGGACGGCCCTCGCCCCAGGGGCTCGGCCAGCTGGGCTCGCCGGGCTTGGCGGCCTTCCACAGGGCAAAGTCGAGCGGGTCGTTCTTGTCCTCGTTCTCCTCGATGCGCGCGCCAACCATAAGGTCGTCGATGTTGCGACCCGAGACCTGACCATAGTTGGGATCGCTGCGCACGGCAAAGTACACATCGCCGTTATCGGCTGCGTAAGCGTGGCCCTGCTCGATAAGCGTCTTGATCATGGCGATCATGGGGCCGATCTCCTTGGTGGCGCGGGGGCGCACATCGGGATCGAGCACGTTGGCGGCGCGCATGACGCCGATGAACTTGTCCGAGAACTCCGTCGCGACCTCGGCGGCAGTGCGGCCCTGCTCGTTGGCGCGCTTGATGATCTTGTCATCGACATCGGTGAGGTTCTGGGCGAACGTGACCTCGTAGCCGCTCGCGATGAGCCAGCGACGAATCACGTCAAAGCTGATGAACGTGCGGGCATTGCCGATGTGGATGTTGTCGTAGACCGTGGGGCCGCACACGTACATGCGGACCTTGCCGGACTCGATGGGCTGGAACTCTTCCTTTTTATGGGTAGCGCTGTTGTAGATACGCATTCGTTACTCCTTAACGGTTTTCTGTAGCAGGCAGACGGCCCAGGCGCCGATTCCCTCGCCCTGGCCTTCCCAACCGAGCTTTTCGGTCGTAGTGGCGGCGACGCCCACGTTTTCGACGTCAACGCCCAGGGCATGGGCAAGGTTGGCGCGCATGGCATCGCGGTGCGGGGTGATCTTGGGTTGCTGACAGGCAATGGTGCAATCGGCATCGACAAACTCAAAGCCCAGCTCGCGCGCATAGTCCATCACGCGAGCGAGCAGCACCATCGAGTCGGCGCCCTCATAGGCGGGATCGGTGTCGGGGAATAGCTTGCCGATGTCTCCCCCGCGGCAGGCGCCCAGAATGGCGTCGGCCAACGCGTGCGCAAGCACATCGGCATCCGAGTGGCCAAGCAGGCCGCGCTCGTAGGGAATGTCGACCCCGCCGATAATACATCGACGCCCCTCCACCAAACGGTGGACATCGTAGCCGTGGCCAATGCGCAGGTTACTGAACATGGGGAAGGTCCTCTCCCTCGGCCATGCGGCCGAGCAGAATCGCGGTTACGGGACGCAGGTCCTCGGGCACCGTCACCTTAAGGTTGTCACGCGGACTCTGGACGCAGCGAACGCGCCCGCCCATGCGCTCGACCAGCGAAGAATCGTCGGTACCGATAAAGCCCTCGGCAATGGCTGCGGCGTGGGCACGCTTCATGGCGTCAACGCTAAAGATCTGCGGCGTCTGCGCGGCCCAATAGAGCTCGCGCGGCGGCGTCTCGACGATATTATCGCCGTCGACGATCTTGAGCGTGTCGATCGCGGGCTGACCGCACACGACACCGTCGAGCGAGCGGTCGCCCACAAGCACGTCGATCGCATGATCGATGGCATCGGTCGTGATGAGCGGACGGGCGCCGTCGTGGATGGCGACGTATTCAAAGCCCGCCGGCACCGCGTGCACGCCGGCGCGGGTGGAATCCTGACGGGTATCGCCGGCATCGGCAAAGCTGATGGGCGTGTCATAGTCAAACGGATCGATGGCCAGGCGGCGCATCTCGGCACGGCGCTCGGCAGGACACACCACCACGATGTGGCCGACCTTGTCGCTCCGATCGAACGCACGGATGGACCAGCTCATGAGCGGACGGCCCGCCACGTTAACGAGCTGCTTGCCGCCGGGATTTC
Source organism: uncultured bacterium (assembly GCA_905214105.1). Taxonomy (GTDB): domain Bacteria; phylum Actinomycetota; class Coriobacteriia; order Coriobacteriales; family Coriobacteriaceae; genus Collinsella. The sequence goes on along the minus strand of CAJMKK010000001.1, from coordinate 289,974 downwards.
CAAAGCGCTGGCCACTGCCGCCGGCAACGACCACGGCGCATACGGGCGCCATTATGCGTTCCCCTGTTTGGTGCCCTTCATGCGGTACAGCGAGTCCGCAAGAATGGCAGGGTTGTTGACGCCAAAGTCGCCCAGGCGCTCCGGGTCCTCGCTGATGTCGTCCATGAGCTCCTGCAGCGAGCCGTACTCGTCGACGATCTTCTCGGCCACGCCGTCGCGCACGACGGACACGCGCGAAAGCGTACGCAGGCCCAGCGGTGTCATGACGGAATCCTCGTCCAGGTCGTCATAGCCCAGAACTGCCGCCACATGCTGCGGGTCGGATAGGTCCTTGGGCGTCATACGGCTCAGGTTGGCGCGGATCTTCTCGGCGTTTGCCTCGGAAGAATCGCTCGCGTAGTCGCGGATCATCAGGTCGTATTCGGTATCCATGCTGGAGCCGGCGAGCTGTTCGAGCTGCATCTGCACGAGCTTGCCCTGGTTGCCCAGCTTGACAATGCAATCCTTAAGCTCGGTCTTTGCCTGTTGCATGATCTCGAAGCTCGAGAAAATACCGGTAATGTCGGCGAGCGTAACGTAGTCGTCGAGCTCGAGGGCCGTCAGACGCAGCAGGGAGCGGTCGAGCGACTGACGGGTGGTCTGAAGCGTGGCGACGAGCTGGTTGACCGAGCTCATGATGGTGGTGACAGGCTGGATCTCGTAGCTCTTACCGTGGACGTACACGTTGACGACGGCACGACGAGCCGAAACCGAGATCACGATGGCGTCGGTGAGCACCGACATGCGAGCGGCAGTACGGTGACGCATGCCCGTCTCACTCGTGGCGAGCGAGGGATCGGGATTGAGGTGGAAGTTGGCGCGCAGAATCTGGGTGAGGTCGCCGTCGATAACGATGGCGCCGTCCATCTTGGAGAGCTCGAACAGGCGGTTCGAGGTGAACGAAATGTTGAGCGGAAAGCCGTCGTTACCGGCAGCGAGCACGTTTTCGGTGTCGCCGACGCAGATAAGGGCGCCCAGGTGACCGGCGATGATCATGTCGAGGGCGGTGCGGATCGGCTGACCAGGTGCCGTCAGGCGGATGGCCTGTTCCATACGCTTTTGCAGCTCGTTCTTATCCAAGGCATCGCTCCCATCGTATACGCTCCATAAACGCTAAATAGTTTCTCACGGTTTGTCCCTGCGGCGCTTGCGAAATCCGATGCTTACAGAATGAGCGAACACAGCTTAGGTAGCTCATTTGGGACGGGGCTCCTTTGACTGCTCATGTGGTAGCATCGGGTCTCATATAAAATGAGGGAGTAGTCGCGTAATCGGGCTCGCCCGCAGAGAGGGAGCCAGGCTATGGGACTCGCAGAGCTCGTGTTGCTCGCCGTTGGCCTTTCGATGGACGCATTTGCCGTATCCATCTGCAAGGGTCTCGGCATGAAAAAGATCAACCTTAAGGTCGCCGTGGTGCTCGGCCTGTTCTTTGGCGGTTTTCAGGCCGGCATGCCCGTAATCGGATGGGCGCTTGGCAGTCAATTTATGGGCATCATCGGCCCCATCGACCACTGGATCGCCTTTATCCTGCTCGCCTTCATTGGCGGCAAAATGCTGTGGGAGGCATTTACCGAGGACGAGGATGAAGGCGACGGCAAGGATGCCGAGAAGATTGACCTGGGCGAGTACCTGATCCTCGCCATCGCCACCTCAATCGACGCCCTAGCCGTGGGCATCTCATTTGCCGCGCTCTCGGTCGACATCGTGCCCGCCGTGTCGCTCATCGGCGTCACAACGTTTATCTTCTCCATCGCCGGCGTGGCAATCGGCCACACCTTTGGCGCGCGCTACGAAAAACCCGCCACCATCGTGGGTGGCGTCGTGCTCATCCTCATCGGCCTCAAGATCTTGCTTGAGCACCTGGGAATCTTCGTGCTGTAGTGCCAAACACAATCGCTCAAAACTCAACGCCAGCACACGGCCTCATGCAGAGTTTTGCATGAGGCCTTTTCATGCAGACTTTTGCATGTCATACTGATATGCAAAAGTCTGCACGTTAGGAGATCGCCGTGGACACCTTTCCCATCACCACACCGCGCCAAGCTGGCATCTACGTGCGCCAGGCACGCGAGGCTCAGGGTCTCACCCGTGCCGCCCTCGCCAAAAAGGCCGGTGTTTCGGAGCGCCTGCTCGCATCGCTCGAGCTGGGCGACGCCACGGGTATTCGGCTCGACAAGTTGCTGACCGTTTTTAACGCACTCGGCATAGGTCTCTTTGCGCAAAGCGATAACGACTCCATCGCATCGCCCTCCGAACATCCGACGACGATAGTGGACCTCCCTATCGTGAACTCGAATGCCCTGCTAAAGCCAAGCGTAGGCAGACGACCCGCCCGACAAGGAACGCCATCTTCCTATGGTGCCCTGCTGGCCCAAATCGCAGTCGAGCAAGGCCTTTCCGGCGCTTCAGACCTCTCCTTTGGCTGTAAGGTTGTGAAATAAATGGCAGAGATGGAGCTTGCGACCCTCATTTGTGGCGAAATCGCCGGCACTCTCCGGCAAGACAAGCATGGACTCTGCAGCTTTGTATACGCCCCAACCTATCGCGGAGCACCGCTATCGCTAACAATGCCGCTTTCCAATCGCACATATGGCCATAACATCGTCCGCCCGTTCCTATTTGGCCTTTTGCCCGACAGTCAAGAACAGCGTCGCGCTATTGCCGCCGAGCATGACGTTGCATCCAACAACCCCGTCGCCCTCTTGTGCCATATCGGTCTTGACTGCGCGGGGGCTGTTCAGTTTTGTCGAGCCGATCAATTAGACGCCGCCCGCGGCAGGGTCTCGGCATACCGCCCGCTTACCAATTCTCAAATCGCTCACAAGCTCAAATCAATTCGCGATGACGAAAGAGAGACATGGATGGGCTCCAACGAAAGCTGGTCCCTGGGCGGCAACCAAGGCAAATTTGCACTAGCTTGGCATGACGGCCAATGGTGCGAATGTCTAGGGTCATCCCCCACTACCCATATCTTCAAAAATGGTGTCGTTGGGTTCAAACATCAGGCCTTAAACGAATTCGTCTGCATGAAAACAGCTCGGCGTGCTGGCATTCCAACTGCCAACGTCTCCTATTGCACATTTGAAGACGAAGCCGCGCTCGTCGTTGAACGGTACGACAGAATGGTCAATAGCAGCGGAAATATCGAAAGGCTGCATCAGGAGGACTTTTGCCAGGCGCTCGGTGTATTGCCAAGCCATAAATACACCGCCGACGGAGGACCAACTACACGAGACATCCAAGAACGACTGATTAAAACAGTCCCCCACCACATGAATCTTGTGCTTTTTACCTATATGTTGTTCTATAACGCCATTATCGGAGCGCCTGACGCACACGCTAAAAACTACTCGCTCATCCTTGGCAAAGGCACAAACGCGGCGCTCGCCCCCATGTACGATGTCGCGTCGGGTTTGGCATATGAGCGCATGCGCCGCCGGGCGCGCCTTGCCATGAGCGTTGGCGGCGAAAATCGTGTGGGGCGCATCGGTCCAGGCGCTATCCGCCGATACCACGGTATGGGCGACCCCGCGCTGGAGGCGACGCTCACCGATGCCGGGCTATCCGAGAAGTTTTGCTTTGCGACCATGATGGACCTCGCCTACGAGGTACCCATTTGTATGGAAGAGGTCATGGACGAATACGCCGACCTGCCCGGCATGGCGGACCTGCGCGAGCATATGCTCGGCCCCGTCCGCGAAAACTGCCAGCGAACCCTCGACCTCATCAGGGCGGATATGGGCTAGACGCCAATCAATTTCCCATTTCTTAAAAGAAGGGAGGGGACACCTGTCGCAAAAGACCGGGCACCCCCTCTCGTAATGTCATTTGCAATCCGCTAGCACGTGGCTCGGACTGCTGCTAGCGCAACCTTTACGCGGCGAGGCGCTTGAGCACGTCGATGAGCAGCTCGTAGAAGCGCTCGGCAGAAGCGAGCTCCATGCTCTCGTCCGGGGTGTGGACATCGGAGAGCGTCGGGCCCACGGCGATGGCGTCCAGGCCGTGCAGGGCCTCGGCAAACAGGCCGCACTCAAGGCCGGCGTGAATGGACTCGATGCGCAGCTCAGAGCCAAAGAGCTCGCGATAGCTCTCGACAAAGACGTCGCGGACCGGCGAATGCTCGGCATAGCTCCAGCCGGGATACTCGAACTCGAACTTGGCGTCGAAGCCCAGGATATCGGCGAGCGTCTGCAGACGATCCTTAAACTCGTTCTGCAGCGAGGTGATCGAGGAGCGCGGGGACAGCATGATCTTGACCTCGTCGTCAGAGGTGGCAACCACACCGATGTTGGAGGAAACCTCGACGGAGCCGTCGGTGGCGACGTTGCGGCGAATCACGCCATTAGGGGCAAGACGCAGGGCGCGGATGAGGGCAAGCGCGGACTTCTGGTCCATGGCCTCGACCTCGGCGTCGTCGGCAATCTCGACGGTGCAGGTAAAGCCGGGGTCGAAGACCTCGAGCTCGGCAGTGACGTCGGCGATGATGCCCTTTGCGATCTGGGCCGCGGCCTCGGCGGCAGCGTGGTCGGCGTAGACCAGAACAGCCTTGCACTCACGGTTGATGGCGTTGTCCTTGGTGCCGCCGTTAAAGCTGACGATGGCGGGCTCGCCGGCGACCATCAGGCGGTCGATGATACGGGCCATGATGAGGTTGCCGTTGCCGCGCTCCAGGTTGATATCGTTGCCGGAATGACCACCCAGTAGGCCGGAGATGTCGAGCGTGAGGGTGCTACCGGTCTTGTGCTCGCGCACGATGGGGCAGGTGTAGGTAACGACGACGCCGCCGGCGCAGCTGACGGTGGCAACGCCCTCTTCCTCGGAGTCAAGGTTAATCATGGTGCGGGCGCTAATCTGGGACTTGTCGAGCGTCTCGGCGCCGACCAGGCCAGTCTCCTCGTCGGTGGTGAATACGCACTCGAGGGCGGGGTGAACGATCGAATCGTCATCGAGAACAGTGAGCATCAGAGCGACGGCGATACCGTTGTCGGCGCCCAGGGTGGTGCCGTTAGCGGTGAGGACGCCGTCCTTGACGACCAGGTCGATACCGTCGGTCGTAAAGTCGTGCTCAACAGAGCCCAACTTGTCGCACACCATATCGATGTGGCCCTGCAGCATCACGGTCGGGGCATTCTCGGCGCCGGCAGAAGCGGGCTTGCGAATGATGACGTTGTAGACCTCGTCCTGGTACACATCGAGGCCGCGCTCCTTGGCAAACGCAACCAGGAAATCGCTGATGCCCTTCTCGTTGCCAGACCCACGAGGGATCGCGCTGACCTCCTCAAAGAAATGGAACAGCTGGGCGGGCTCGTAGCCGGTGATCTTGTAATCCATGGTGCCTCCTTGGCGCAACTGGTTAGACAGTAAGACATGCGACTTGTATATTCCCAGACTTTGCGTGCATAAACCAGTCGAAAACGCCGAGCGCCCTTGCATCATCGGCTAACGGCGGGGAAACGCTACTTTATTAGAATAAAGCAGGTTAGACGGGTCGTGCCGAAGAGACATTGGACCCTTCAGCCAACCTCAACGCTTGATCAACGTTTATGCATACGCCATTGATATGTTTAATGAGGTCTACTTTGAACGAAGGGGCCTTTTCAACAGAAAAAGGGCGCTCCTTTGGAACGCCCTCGTAGACACAAGGTTTTGTTACGCCCTACAGCGCGCCAGAGCCGGCTTGCATCATGCCGCCGGGGCCCGAGGTCACGCCGCTACTTACGGGCGCGGCGCTGCCAGTGTGCGGTGCCGCCGGGGCGGTATCGCCACCGAGCGTGCCCGCCGGACGCGGTGCCGGGATCTCGCCCGTGCCGTGGCTAAAGACAAACTTGCCATCGGCCACGTCGCACAGGACGGTATCGCCCTCGCCCCACTCGCCGGCCAGAAGCTCCTCGGACAGCGGGTCCTCGATGAGCTTTTGAATAGCACGGCGCAGCGGACGCGCACCGTTGGTGAGGTCGGTGCCCTCGGCCACGATCTTGTCATAGGCCGCATCGGTGAGCTTGATGTTCATGCCGTTGGCAATCAGACGCTGGCGCAGGTCGTCCACCAGCAGGTGCGCGATCTTGGTGAGATTCTCGCCCGAGAGCTTCTGGAACACCACGATGTCGTCGATACGGTTGAGCAGCTCGGGGCGGAACAGGCGCTTGAGCTCGCCCATCGCGCGGCCGCGGATCTCACTCGAGGTGAGGCCCTGCTCGCCGGTGGTGCCAAAGCCAACGCTTGCATCCTGCGCAATCTCGCGGGCGCCCACATTGGACGTCATGATGATCACGGTGTTGCGGAAGTCGACCGTCTTGCCCTGGCTATCGGTTAGACGACCCTCCTCCAGCACCTGCAGCAGGATGTTGAAGATATCGGGGTGCGCCTTCTCGATCTCGTCGAACAGCACGACCGAGTACGGATGACGGCGCACGGCCTTGGTGAGCTGACCGCCCTCGTCGTGGCCGACATAACCCGGAGGGCTACCGATGAGCTTGGAGACCTCGAACTCGCTACCGAACTCGGACATGTCGAAGCTGATGAGCGCGTCCTTGCTGCCAAAGAGGTACTCGGCGAGCGTCTTGGCGAGCTCGGTCTTGCCCGTGCCGGTGGGACCCAGGAAGATAAAGCTGCCGCCGGGGCGACGCGGATCCTTGAGCGGCGAGCGGCTGCGGCGCACGGCCTTGGCAACTGCCTCGACAGCCTCATCCTGACCGATGATACGTGTCTTGAGCACGCTTTCGGCCTGCAGCAGGCGACGGCTCTCGCTCTCGGTAAGCGAGGACACCGGCACGCCCGAAGTCACGGACACGATATCGGCGATCTGACTCACGTCGATGGTGAGCGGGCTGGCGTCGAGCTCGGCCGTCCAGGCGGCCTTGGCCTCGGCGAGCTCGATCTCGGCGGCCTTCTGCTGCTCGGTGATCTCGGCGGCCTTGTTCATATCGTCGCTCTCGGTGGCCTCCTGCGCGGCGGCCTTGAGCTCCTCTATGCGATGCTCGGCCTCACGCACCGGCTCGGGTGCGCGATTCGCGGCGATGCGAGCGCGGGCACCGGCCTCGTCAATGAGGTCGATGGCCTTATCGGGCAGGAAGCGATCCTGGATATAGCGGTTGGAAAGGTTCGCGGCAGCCTCGATAGCACCCTGCGTATAGCGCACATGGTGGTGCTCCTCGTAGCGCGGCTTGAGCGCGGTCAGGATCTTGACCGTGTCCTCGACGCTCGGCTCCTCGACATCGATGGTCTGGAAGCGGCGTTCAAAGGCCGGATCCTTAGTGAGGTACTTACGGAACTCCTCGGCCGTGGTGGCACCGATGATCTGGAAAGCGCCGCGTGCGAGCACGGGCTTGAGCATGGAGCTTGCATCGATGGAGCCCTCGGCGGAACCGGCACCGATGATGGTGTGCATCTCGTCGATAAACAAGATAACGTCGTCGGCTTCGGTCGCCTCCTGGATCACGTTCTTGAGGCGCTCCTCAAACTCACCGCGATACTTGGCGCCCGCGACAAGACCCGGCAGGTCGAGCGTCCAGATGTTCTGGTTCATAAGGTTCTCGGGCACGTTGCCGGCAGCGATCTGCTGCGCCAGGCCCTCGACGATGGCCGTCTTGCCCACACCGGGGTCACCCAAGATAAGCGGGTTGTTCTTGGTGCGGCGCGAAAGGATCTCCATCATGCGCTGGACTTCCTTTTCGCGACCGATCACGGGGTCGAGCTCGCCGTCGCGTGCTTTCTGCGTAAGGTTGGTGGCGAACTGCTTGAGCGTATCGGTACCGCTCCCCTTTTGCTGCGAGGCGTCCGAACCGCTAAAGAACGGCAGGCCCGCACCGGGACGCCCGGCACCGGCGCCGGCGAGCGGACGCTTCTTGTCCTGATCCTTGGCGGTAAGCTTCTCGATGGCTTTTTTAATGGAAGCGGACGACACGCCCAAGCGCATGAGGATATCCATGGCCATGCCGTTGCCCTCTTCGACGATACCGATGAGCAGGTGCTCGGTCGACACATAGGTCTGGTTATTCTCACGTGCCACGCGGAAGGAGCGCTCCATCACGCTAATGACGAGCGGCGTAAAGGCGAGCTTGGCCGCCTCGGTCTCCTCGCTGGGCTCGGGAACGGTAGTCTGGACTTCTTTGAGCGTGTCCATGATGTCGTCGTAGGAAATATCGAGCGAGCGCAGCGCCTCAGCGGCAATGCCCTCGTCCTCCTTGGCAAGCGCGAGCAGCAGATGCTCGGTACCCACCTTATTTGAATGAAGATCGAGCGCCTCTTGCTTGGCCATGGACATGACCTTGCGCGCACGATCGGTAAAACGGTCTAACATGCTAGTTCCTCTTAGACGAGCTAGTTTTTTCAAACGCAAAGCGCCACTCGTGGCGGCGCTTTGGTCTCTTTACCCATATGGAGTATATGTTAACCGCTGGGGCCTTTTCCGCATGCAGCCATACGACAACGTCTACAAAAAAGGAATCGCCGGGTGCGGCGGACGCTCTAGGTTAGAGGCTGTTGCCTAGCAGGCAGGCTCGGCATCCATGCTCTCGGCAACGTCGTTGACGACATCGGCAGCGGGAGCACCCGGCATGCGCACGAGCTCCATGTGCGGTTCGGCAAAGACCGTGCCCATGGGGAAGGCGCGGCGGAATACAAAGCGAGCAACCGGACCAGCCACCAGCAGGTTCCAAGGCAGGGCCATGATAAAGTTGCGCGGAATGTTGACGAGCCACATCATCGGCAGCGCCCGCAAATTGGCAAGCGGGCCGCCGGGCATATGGAACAGGCCTTCGCACGCGCCGTAGAGCGACATGATGATGACCATGGGAACGACCATGCAGGAGCTGACGGCGAGCGTCATGGCAAGCGGCGAGCTCTTGCCCGGCGTGACCAGGAATTTAAATGCGAAACCCTTGGCAAGGGGGCTGGCAACAAACCAGTCGCAGCACATGGCAAATATGTAGGCAACGGGGAAGCCGAGCCACGCGGCGGCAACAACCTCGCCGTTGATGGCCCCATGCTGCAGGGCAACGTTGTAGATGCTCATCCAGAGCACCATGCAAAAGCACATGATAAAGGTGAACAGCAGGCTCTCTCGTTTGTTGATAGGCATAAAGGGCATGGTCCTTTCTGTGTTGCGCCGCGGCGCACAACAAAAACGGGCGGGCGAGATGGAGCTGTTGGGACTTCATCTCGCCCGCCCGTGGTACGTGCGTCTGCGACTACTTATGTGGTGGAACCAGCCTAGCACGAAAAGCGCGTGCTTCGTAAGCGTTGAGTTTATGAAGATGCAGGGCACCAATAATCCCCCGACCCCATAAGTTGCGGTGGAATACGGACTGTTTTGACCCTTTAAGCAGCAATTCAGTCCCTATTTCACCGCAACTCATTTGGTGCAAAGTAACCTGTTCCCTTTGCGCCAATTAGCTGGTGTGGCGCCAGCGAGGGTCGGTGAGCGTACGCGCCACACCCAGGCCAACGGGCAAAAACGCCACGATGAGCACTGCACGCACAAACCAGCCGAGCATATTGACCGTGTCGAAGGTGCACATGTAATACATCGAGCGATACAGATACAAACCCGGCACCATAATGACAATCGATGGCACCGTGAGGGCGATACGTGGGTAGGTGAGTTTGATTTCAGCTAAGCTCGCGAGCAGCCCCGATACCAGCGCACCGGTAAACGCAGCCGCCTCGGGAGGCATGCCCGCACTCAGGCCCAAGAAGGGAAGCAGCGTCGGCGCATCGACGAGCGTAAGGCGCAAGGTATTGGACACGGCGCCGATGAGCCCTGCCGCCGCTGCCATCTTTACCGGGCTGTTGAACATAACCGAGAAGCCAAATACGCCGATAAAGCTCATCAGTATGCGCAAGAGCGTAAGAGCCAACGGTGAGAGGCCGAGCGGGGCGAAGTCATCCGGCGCCAGTCCCACACACTCGGCAACCATCCAACCTACGAGGGTCGCCATCACAATAATCGATACGGCATACGAAAGACGCTCGATACCGCTTCGCATGTCGAGCTTAGCGATGTCGAGACCTGCCGTAATGAGAGGAAAGCCGGGAATCACAAAGAGCATGGCGCCGATATAGCCTTCTTGGTGCGACATTGCCCCCGGTATGACCTGGCCAAGACCGAGCAATGCCAGCAGATACGAGACGCAAGCGAGTGCAACGCCGATCGTCAGCGCGCTAAACTGGCCAAGGCCCTGCTTAAGAATATGGGAGCGAGCAAAGTTGCCGACACCAGCGCCCACAAATGCACAGGCCATCTCGATAGGGCCGCCGCCGAGCAAAAAGACGAAGGCGCCGCAAGCACAGGCTGCCGCAAGGCCCTGTTGCCAGGGAGTGTAATCAGGTTTTGAACTCTCAACGGTCTTGAGCATCTCGTGATACTCATGCACCGTAAAACGACGGCCATATGTCTCGATTTCCTTTAGGAAGCTCTCCATCATCCAAATGCGATGGGTATTGACGCCCGTTGTGGGCAAGCTGACGACTTCGTTAAAGCAGTGACCATCTTCAATACAAGTACACTCAAACGACAGGAGACTTAAGTCAACGTGGATGGTGACACCGAGCACGGCGGCGATGCGATTCATGGTATCGCGTACACGCCAGGCACCCGTTCCGCTCGCGAGCATAAGCATACCGGTGCGACAAATGATGGATGATTTGTCGGTAAGTGGCGCATCGACGGCAAGCTCATCGCCTGCCGTCACGATCTGGCGCCAGTCAGTTTTCATATGGAGCGCGCCGGCACGGACACCGTGGTGCAAAGAGATTCTCGAAAGCAGCGGGTCGGGGCGCGAAGGCTGTGGGGGTTCCGTCGATTCATTCTCAACCTCATCAGCCCCTTCACCCACTAGGTCAAATGAGTCAAGCGATGCCGGCTCGCGACGGTCGATCGGCTCCTCGTCCTCATCATCAAAATAGTTGAACTGATTGAGCATGTCCTCTTCGATTGCACGATCGCTCGCGTCGTCCATACAGACGCTCCCTTCCTACCGACTAACCCCCATCCTAGGCAGCGACGGCTAAAGGAAACATAAAAGAGACGACTGTCATGCACGGAAGGCGTAAACCCCCAATGCACCGGTAGACCCCAGGCGGCTAGGACCGTCCCCAAGTGCCGGCACAAGAGGAACGTCCCTAAGTGCCAACCAGGGCAACGCCGCAGGTAGAGGACGGACAGCGAAAGCCCGCCAGAGCGAGCAAGGTGCCTTCAAGCAAAATGGCGCCGCAGGTTGAGCATAAGTCAGCGAGCGGGTCGCATTTGAGGCAAGGTGGCGTGAAACGAAAGGGCGCTGACCTTCTGGTCGCGCCCTTGAAGTTGAACGTCAGATTGCCCAAATGCGGCCCGCGCAGCGTCGAGCCGTTACGCGGTTCGTAGAACCGCGTAACTAGTTAGTACATCTTTGCGCCGGCGGGGATGGAATCGTCGAGCTGGATCAGGTTGAGACGCTCCTCGCCCTCCTCCTCGTGGATGGCGCTGATGAGCATGCCACAGCTGGGGATGCCCATCATCTTGCGCGGAGGCAGGTTGGTGATGGCGAGTAGGGTCTTGCCGACCAGGTCCTCGGGCTCGTAATAATCGTGAATGCCGGAGAGGATGGTGCGGTCGGTGCCGGTGCCGTCATCGAGCGTAAAGTTCAGCAGCTTCTTGGACTTCTTGACGGCCTCGCATGCCTTGACCTTCACGGCGCGGAAGTCGCTCTTGGAGAAGGTATCAAAGTCGACGAACTCCTCAAACAGCGGCTCAACGGCAATCTTGGAATAATCAACCGTGGGCTTAAGCGGCTTGACGAAGGGGCTCGCGGCGTTGCCGGCCTCGGCGGCCTTGGCAGCAGCGGCACCGGACTGGAAACCCTTCTCGGGCTTCATGTGCGGGAACAGCAGCACGTCGCGAATGGAAGCCTGGTTGGTGAGCAGCATGACCACGCGGTCGATACCGATGCCGATGCCGCCCGCGGGAGGCATACCGTACTCGAGGGCACGCACGTAATCCTCGTCGTACTCCATGGCCTCATCGTCGCCGCCGGCCTTCTCGGCCATCTGGGCAGCGAAGCGCTCGGCCTGGTCGACCGGGTCGTTAAGCTCGGAGAACGCGTTGGCGTACTCGTGGCCGGCGATGACCAGCTCAAAGCGGTGGGTCAGGCGCGGGTCATCCTCAAAGCGCTTGGCAAGCGGGCTAACCTCGATGGGGTAATCGCACACGAAGGTGGGGTTGACGATGGTGTCCTCGCCCAGCTCGTCATAGATCTCGGCGATGATCTTGCCGGCGGTCCACTCGGGCTTGATCTCCAGGCCCTTCTCGCGCGCGGCGGCAGCAAGCTCCTCAACCGGCGTGTCGATGGTGACCTGCTTACCAATCACGTCAGAGACGATATCGGTCATGGAACGGCTTGCCCACTCACCGGAAAGGTCGATGGTCTGGCCCTGGTACTCAATAACCTCGGGATTGCCGATAGCCTTGTTAGCGGCCTTAATGACACCCTGGGCGAGCGCCTTCATGCCCTCGAGATCGGAGAAGGCGCGGTAAGCCTCCATCGTGGTGAACTCGGGGTTGTGGGTGAGGTCCATACCCTCGTTGCGGAAGATGCGGCCGATCTCGAATACGCGCTCAAAGCCGCCGACGATGCAGCGCTTGAGGTGCAGCTCGGTGGCAATACGCAGGTAGCACTCCTGATCGAGCGCGTTGAAGTGCGTGATGAACGGCTTGGCAGTAGCTCCGCCCTGGATGGTCTGCAGGATAGGGGTCTCGACCTCCATGTAGCCATCGGACTCCATAAAGCGGCGGAACGTGGAGAGGATCTGCGAGCGCTTGCGGAAGGTCTCGCGAACGTCGTCGTTGGCGATCAGGTCGACATAGCGCTGACGATAGCGGGTCTCCTTGTCGGAGAGACCGTGAAACTTCTCGGGCAGCGGGCGAACGGCCTTGGACAGCAGCGTCGCGCTCTTGGGGGCAACGGAAAGCTGGCCACGCTTGGTGCGCACGACCACGCCGGTCACGCCAAGGATATCGCCAAGGTCGAGGGCCTTGAGCGTATTCCAGGCGGCCTCGTCCATATCGTTGATGCGGCAGAACAGCTGGATCTCGCCGGTCGCGTCGCGCACGACAATGAACATGATCTTGCCCTGACCGCGCTTGGCGACCACACGGCCGCCGATCTTCACGACGTCCTCGGTGTCCTCGCCATCGGTGAGCTCGGCGTACTTAGTCTCGATGTCGACGACGTAGTCCTCAATCTCGGAGTGCTCGGGATAGGGGTTCTGGCCCGCCTCGAACAGGGCGGCGCGCTTGGCCAGGCGCGTGGCGCGCTCGTCGTTGAGCGTCGATGCCTGCTCGGCGGCGTTCTGGTTCTCTGCCATAGTTAGCTCCTCAAACTAAAACGCTCCCCAGGATTCGGTCCCAGGGAGCGAAAACATACCTTTACGCGGGACCGTGGTCTAGCGTGCGATCTTGGCGATGGTGTAGATGCGGGTCTTGCCGGAAGGCGTAACGACCTCGACGGAGTCGCCCTCGCCGTGACCAATGATGGCGTGGCCGACCGGAGACTCGTTGGAAATCTTGTGCTCGAGCGAGTTGGTCTCGGTGGTACCGACGAGCGTGACTTCCATGACCTCACCGTTGGGATCGATCAGAGAAACGGTGGAACCGATGGAGACGGTCAGATCGCCCGTGGTGGCAGCAACCTGAGCGTTGGCGAGGATGGCCTGAATCTCGGCAATGCGAGCAGCATTCTGGGCCTGCTTGTCCTTGGCGGCGTCGTACTCGGAGTTCTCCGAAAGGTCGCCGAACGCGCGGGCTTCCTTGATGTCCTCGACGATCTCCTTGGCGTAATCGCCCTCACGCCAAGCGAGCTCCTCGACGAGCTTCTGGCGGCCCTCAGCGGTCAGTACGATCTGGCTTGCGTCCATACGGATATCTCCCCAACTATGATGTAACAATCAACTGTCAACAAAACGAAAAAGACCGGCTAGCCTGCGGGCAAGCCGGTCAGGTGCTCACCCCAAAGGGATGGGACTACTCTGCGTCCGCGTCGCTGTCCTCTGCCTGCTTCTTCTTGGCAGCAGCGAGCTTGGCCTCGAGCTCAGCGATCTCCTTGTCCTCCTCGGACTGCTCGACCACGACCTCCTCGGCCTGCTTGGTTTCGCCCTTATCGTCGCCCTCCATACCCTCGCGGATATTCTTGACGGTAGAGCCGAGGGACTTGCCGAGCTTCGGCAGGTTCTTGGGCCCGAAGATAATCAGGACAACAACGAGAATAATGATGAGCTCAGGAGCCCTCAGTCCAAACATGTAGACCTCCACAATACAGCGAGACAAGCTCGAATGAGTATACCGCGGGTGTCGCGGTATCACAACAATAGCTAAAAAAAGGGACCGCAAGAAGCGGTCCCTCCTCATGCTCTGGTCGGGTTGACTGGATTTGAACCAGCGACCCCTGCGTCCCGAACGCAGTGCTCTACCAAACTGAGCCACAACCCGTTAGCTCGACTATAGTAACAAAGTTTTTCGCCGCGTGCTAGAGAAATTTTAATTTCTTTGGCGCTTCAATGCGAACCGTGTTGGGAATGAGCTCCGTCGCGCAGGACCACCAGCCGTTTTGCAGGGCAGCGTCGGCAAGCCTTTCGGCCGTGGCGGCGGTGTCGCAAATGGCAAACGAGCAGGCACCCGAACCGCACACGTTTGCGGCAATGGTACCGTCCTGTGAACGAAGCCAGTCAAGCACCGTTTGAATCCGCGGCTCCATCTGCGCGGAAATGACTCCCAGGTTGTTGTGGACGAGCGTGTAGGCCGCCTCTGCGTCTCCCGAGCGAAGGGCAGATGCGATCGCTCCGAGCTTGTCCGCAGGCGCTGGAGTCTCGTCAAAACGTCGATAGGCTTCAATTGTTGAAACGCTTGCCTCGCGCGGCTTGACCAACACGACGGGCGTTGCGGGCAGCGCGGGGTACTCAGTTGCCAGCACGTCTCCCCCACCTACGTAGAACGCAGGGCTGGCATGCAAAAAGAAGGGAACGTCAGCACCAATGCCGCGCGCGATGTTGTCCAGCGCGGGATCGGCACGGTCGATACCCCAACTCTCTGCCAAGGCAACAATGACCGCGGCCGCATCCGTCGAGGGGCCGCCCAAGCCGGCGCACAATGGAATGCGCTTCTCAATCGTCACGCAGATGTTTGCCTCGCGACCATAATGCTCGGCCATAGCAGCAGCTGCACGATACGCCGTATTCTTTTGCATAGGAAAGTCGGATGCCGGAATCGTCTGGACGGTCAGCGCCTGTGCCGGCGTGACCGTCACGGTATCGACAAGACCGACGGCTGCCATCAGGGAATCGACCCTGTGGTAGCCGCGGGCGTCACGCTCGGTATGAACCCCCAGATAGAGGTTGATCTTTGCCGGCGCGAAAAGGGTCAGGGACCAATCGGTCACCGCTAGTGCTCCTCGAGCTGATTGCCGAGCGGGGTAAAAATGTGCTCGCCGCTCTCGGGGTCGAACAGCTCGACCTGGCCGGTGAGAACATCAATATACTGGTAGGACTGACGCGACTTGCGGCCACGGCGCTCGTCGACCTCGACGATAAAGACTGCCGGATGGACGCTCCTGATGGTGCCCATGCGCTCGACGACGCGGGTGCGGCCCATGTTGGCCTTAACCTTAACGCGATCGCCCACCATATCGGTCAGCTTCTCGTGGATGTCGTCGACGTGATTGACTTCCATCTCTTCCATGAACAGGGCCTCCAGAAGGTGCAATTCAAAAAGGGGATAATACCCCTAAGATAGACAAAACTCTAATACTATAGCACCCTGTTGCCGCTATACGCAAGTAGCTAAATAAGCCCCGTCCAAAATTGACTACTTACAGATTGTCTGTGTCCAGAACGATGGTGAATGGACCGTCGTTGACGAGGTCGACCTTCATGTCGGCGCCGAAGATGCCATGCGCTACGTGCTCGACGTCCTCGCGCACAAGCGTCAGGAAGTACTCGTAGAGCTCGTTGGCGACATCGGGGGCGCCGGCATCCGTAAACGATGGACGGCGGCCGTGACGGCAATCGGCGAACAGCGTGAACTGCGACACCACAAGAACCTCGCCGTCGACATCGGCAAGCGCCAGGTTGGTCTTGCCGTTCTCGTCCTCGTTAATGCGCAAGCCCCGGAGCTTGCCCCACAGCTTATCGGCCTCGGCGCGCGTGTCGCCATGGCCCACGCCCAGCAGCACCAGATAGCCGCGCCCAATTTTGCCCACGCACTCGCCGTCGACTGTCACGCCGGCATTGAGCACGCGCTGCACCACCGCACGCACGGTCTACTCCTCGCCCGTCAGTTTGGCGGATAGGTGCTCGAGCGCATGGAATCGATGACTGATGGCGTTCTTCTCGTCCGCCGTCAGCTCGGCCATGGTCTTGCCCGGCGTGTCGACCGGCAGGAACAGCGGGTCGTAGCCAAAGCCGTGATCACCGCGGCCCTCGTGCGCGATAACGCCCTCGCAGGCGCCCTCACCATAGGTGACCAAACCGTCCGTGTCGATGAGCGCGACGACGCTCATAAAGCGCGCAGTGCGGTCCTCGTCGGCCACGCCCTCCAGATTCACGAGCAGCTTGGCATTGTTGGCGGCATCGTCACCGTGAACGCCCGCATAGCGTGCGCTATACACGCCCGGCTCGCCGTCCAGGGCATCAACGACCAAGCCCGAATCGTCGGCAATGGCCATGAGCCCCGTCTCCTCGACCGCAGCCTGCGCCTTGATGATGGCGTTCTCCAAAAACGTCGTGCCGTTTTCCTCGGGGTCCTCAAAATCGCCCAGCTGACCGAGCGCCACAAAGCGTACCTCGGGCATGACCTTGCCCAAAATGACCTCGATCTCGGTGAGCTTATGGGCGTTGCCGGTTGCCACGACGATGGTCGCCGCCGGGTCGAGGGTGTCGATGTCAATCTTCTCAAGTGCCATAGCTGGCCTCCTTGTCTCTATAGCAATGCCGTGTTGAGGACGACGAGGACCTCGGCCTCTCTCCCCTCTCAATCAACGGCAGTCTTATACTTCGACGTTTTCCCAGATAAAACCTACCAAAATAAACCTGTCCCTTTTTGGTAGGTTAGGCGAGGGCTTGGCGCTGGAGCTCGATGAGCTCGGCGATACCCTTGTCGCCCAGGTCGAGCAGGGCGTTGAGGCGTTTGCGGTCGAAGGGCGCCTGCTCGCCAGTGCCCTGGAGCTCGATCATCTCACCAGTGTCGGTGGCGACGAGGTTCATGTCGACCTCGGCATGGCTGTCCTCGGAATAATCCAAGTCGAGCAGAGTGTTGCCGTCGACAACGCCCATGGAGATGGCAGCCACCTGGCCGATAAGCGGGATGCGCTCGATCTTGCCCGCCTCGACCCACATGGCGAGGGCGTCGTGCAGCGCCACCCAGGCACCGGTGATGCTCGCTGTACGCGTGCCGCCATCGGCCTGAATCACATCGCAGTCGACGGTGACGGTGTACTCGCCGAGCGCCTTCATGTTGACGACGGTACGCAGGCTGCGGCCAATGAGGCGCTCGATCTCCATGGAGCGGCCCTTGCGGTTGGCGTGCTCGCGCTTGCAGCGCTTGCCGGTCGACGCCGGCAGCATGGCGTATTCCGCGGTCACCCAGCCGGCCTTAGCTCCCTTTCGCCAGCCCGGCACGCCCTCCTCGATAGTGGCGGCGCACAGCACGCGCGTGTCACCGAACTCGGCCAGACACGAGCCGTGAGCGTGCTTCATGACGCCACGGGTGAGCTTAACGGGGCGCAACTCGTTGGCGGCGCGACCGTTGGCGCGGTTGACCTGCATGTACTCCATAGAAATATCCTTTCGGCAAAAGATGAGGCGAAGGCTTTGGCGGCTGCCTTACATCTATTTCAGCTCATCGATATCGATATGTTCGATGCTCTTGAGCGGCTGACCAAAGATAAAGCTGCCCGCCACCGCAAACTCGGCAATGTTATCGGCCGTCGTGGCAAAACGATGCTGCGGCTCGGCGGCGTCGCCCGCCAGCTGCTCGCGGCGCGTGAGGATATCGGTCAGCTCGCACGTGGTCTCCTCGGCGGAACTCACGACGCGCACCCCAGGCCCCAGCGCATGGCGGATAGGTCCCACCAACAGCGGAAAATGTGTACAGCCGAGCACCACGGTATCGATACCGTGGTCGCGCAGCGGCTCAACCGTGGCACCCACCAGCGCACGCACGGCAGGCGTATCGAAGATGTCCTCGTTCTCAAGCCACTGTTCCTGCAGATGTGCACCCGAGGCGAGCTCGTGTTCGACAACCTCGACAAAGCTCGAGGCAGGACAGCCGTATACATCGACGCCGGCATCTAGATCCTGAATGGCGCGCGTGTAGGCGCCCGAGCGAATAGTGAGGTTGGTGGCGAGCACGCCCACCCGGCGCGTGCGGGTGCTGTTGATTGCCGCACGGGCACCCGGCGCGATCACGCCGATCACAGGAACGTCGAGCACCTGCTGGGCCAGACGCAAGGCCGCAGCAGTCGCCGTATTGCAGGCGATGACCATAATCTTGACGTCGTGCTTCGAAAGCCAACGACCCGCCTGCAACGCAAACGAGCGCACCTCATCCTCGGTGCGCGTGCCGTAGGGGCAGCGTTTGGTGTCGCCAAAGTAGTAGACGGACTCGTGCGGCAGCGCCGTCGCGATGGCGCGCGCAACCGTCAGACCGCCCAAACCAGAATCGAACACGCCAATCGGGCGCGTGTCGCCTGCCGGATTCTCGATATCGGACATTACCTCACCAGTCTCTCTCGAAAAGACATGTCCAAGTGCGGCGGCGCCGCGCTACGAACGCGCCGCGACCAGCAGCTCTGCCGTCGCCGCCCAACCGTCGACAATTTTGCCGCGCGTAACGAAAGCGTTCTCGCAAGCAGCCAGGAACTCGGGCGCGCCGGCGCTCGTCAGGCCATTCTCGACCAGGCAGAACGTGCCCACGTGATCGGCCATGTAGAAGTCGGACTCGGAATCGCCGAGCGCGAGCGTCTCCTCGCGCTCGATCCCCAGGTGCTCGCAGAAGCGCGCGATGGCAACGCCCTTGTTGAGACCCGCGGGGTTGATGTTGAATGAGCGACCGTCCTCGACGCGATCGAGCTCGAGCGTCGTCGGCTTGGACAGGTGAGTCAGATGGCCGTTGCAAGCCCAGATCAGACCGCAGCCGGCCTCGTCCAGGATGGCCTGAACCTCATCGTCGGGCACATCGCCGCGCATGCCGACGGTGACCTCACGGTATTTGTAGCCGGTCGACATGTCGTTGTGATACTCGATCTTGTGCGGCCAGCGGGCGAGGATCTTCTCGCACACGCCGGTCTGCTCGATCACCTGGTGCGGCGTGAGGCCGCAAGAGGAGTCGTAGGGCATGTCGCCGGTCAGATACTCCCAATCGTTGGCTTTGAGGTCGTACATGACCAGGCCGCCCATCTCGCCGATGTAGGAGTTGAGACCGAGCACGCGCGCGTCCTCGTGGATCATGGTACGGTTGCGGCCCGAGGTGGGAACCACCTGAATACCAGCGCGAGCGAGCGCCACGACGGCCTCGACGAGTTTGGTCGAGGGGTTGCCGTCGTTGTCGCGCAGCACGCACGAGCCGGGTGCGAGCATCGTGGCATCCAGGTCGGTAAAGACGTACTTGACCTTGGCCAAGCGCTCGCGCATCTCGCCCGAAAGCTCAGCGACGGTCGGCAGGGTATTGTGGGACATGGTTACTCCGTTTACGTAGAAGGGTTTGGACTTGGACGGCATGTTTTGATTGAGGGAACACGCTTATGGCGACAGCGCACTCAGGGCGCCGCCGCCATCATGGTTCATTAGTCAAACTGGGTAACATCGATCAGGCGATTGGCCAGCGAAAGGTCGCTCTCGATGGGCACGAACTCGTCGCCCACATGCATGAGCTCCTCGTCACCCTTCGCCAGCAGCAAGACAATGGTGGGAGCATCGGGGTTGACGTACTCCTCGCGCGCCGCCTTGAACGCCGCATGCACAGCGGCTTCGCGATCGAGGATGATCTTGTTCGGCGTATCGTCGGGAACATGCTCGGCAAGCTCGCGACAGACCTTCATCGGGTCCTCGTGAGCTGGATCCTCGTTGGCAAAGATCATCAGGTCGGAATATGGTGCGGCCTCGCGCGGAAGCTGCTCGCGACGCTCCTGCGCCTTGCCGCCGGCAGCGCCAAACAGCGCAATGACGGGACTAGCGGGAAACGCGCGCTTAACCGACGAGAAAAGCGAGCGGAACGAAAGCTGGTTGTGCGCGTAGTCGACGACACAAATCACGCGGCCGTCCTTCGACTCCACGACCTCCATACGGCCCGGCACACGCAGTTTGGAGAGGCCCTTCTTGATGGCCTCGATACCGATGCCGATCTCGCGCGCGGCGGCGATAGCGACCAGCGCGTTCTCCACGTTAAAGTCTCCCGCGATGCCCAGCAGGATCTTCTCCCCCGCCTCGGACTCGTCGGCACACAGGCCATGCAAGTTGAACTCGATGCTAAAGCCGACCATGCGTACATCGCTCGCCCACAGGCTTGCCTCGGGATGCTCGACGCCAACGGTCACCAAGCGCTCGGCCGTCGACGCTGCCTCCAGCACACGGTCGACCTCTTCGATGCCCAGATTCACCACGGCGGTCTTTGCCTGGTCAAAGATCCTGAGTTTGCTCTCAAAATAATCCTCAAACGTGGGGTGTTCAATCGGTGAGATGTGGTCACGGCCGATGTTGAGGAAGCACGCCACGTCAAACGGCAGATTCTCGACGCGTTGGTACTTGAGCGCTTGGCTCGAGACCTCCATGACCATGGACTGGCGACCGGACGTGCGGCAGTTGGCGATATGGCGCCAAACCTCGGGGGCCTCGGGCGTGGTGTTGGTGCTCTCGTAGCACTCGATACCATCGTCGGTACTCACCGAGCCGATCATGCCGCAGGACTCGCCCGCCGCCTTGATGATGGACTGGAGCATAAAAGCGGCCGTGGTCTTTCCCTTGGTGCCGGTGATGCCCACGATCTTGACGTCGTGGTCGGGACGGTCGTAGACCTCCGGCGGCAACAAGGCCATGGCCGTGCGAACGCTGTCCACGACCAGCATCGCAGCACCGCTCTCCTGCGCCAGCGGCTCCAGAGACTCGACCAGCGACTCCTCGCACACAAATGCGACGGCGCCCGCATCGAGCGCCATGCGCAAAAACGCGGGCTTAAAGGCAGCACCTTTGCAGAAGAACACGTCACCTGCCGAGACCGCGCGCGAATCAAACGAGCAGCCGGTCACGGCACGCTCGTCAACCTGCTCTGATGCGCGCAGCTCGCCGCACACATCGAGCAGCTTGGCAAGCGTATCGACCGTGGTCACGGTCGCGGAATCCGAATGGTGCATCTTTCACCTTTCTCAGCCATTTGGCAGGGACGGTTTTTATAGTAACTGAAACGCACCCACGCAAAAACGGCTCCCGGAGGAGCCGTTACGCGCAGGCGTTCGTAAGCCGAGGCTAGGCAGCCTGAACAGAAGGCTGGCCCTCGTCGATAAAGAAGCGCTTGTACCACACTAGGAACACGAGCGGCGTATAGATCTTGCGCTGGAAATCGCCCTTGCCCGCAAAGTGCAGATCGAGCAGGCGCATGAGCTCGTCGGTATCGAAGAACTCGCTTGCCCACGGCGCGGTGAAGTACTCCTTGACATAGTCGTACCACTTTTGCTCGCGCAGCCAGTAGACAATCGGCACCGGGAAGCCCACCTTGGGACGGGTGGCCCACTCATCGGGCAGCGACTTGTTGGCAGCGTGGCGGAGTACCTGCTTGTTGCCGTTCTCGTTGATGCGGTAGCGATCGGGAATGTGCTCGGCGAACTCCATGACTTTGCGGTCCAGGAAGGGCACGCGCAGCTCCAGTGAGTGTGCCATGCACATCTTGTCGGCCTTGAGCAGAATGTCGCCCGGGAGCCACATGTTCATGTCCAGGTACTGCTTCTTGACCAGCTCGGGCTGACCCTTCACGCGCGCATAGATGGGAGCGGCAAGCTCGAAGGCACCATCGCCGGTGTTGTACTCGGGCTTGAGCACGTCGTCGACCTCGCGCTCCGGCCATACCAGAGCCTGTCCCAGGAACGACTTCTCGGGGATCTCGGCACCCTTGACCAGGAAGTTATGTCCCTTGAAGTACGGCATATGCAGCGCCAGGTTACCGAGCGCGCGACGGACGGGCAGCGGCACCATCTTTTTGTACTTGCGCACCGGGACCGTATCCTCGTAGTAGGCGTAGCCGCCAAAGAGTTCGTCGGCGCCTTCGCCCGAAAGCACCACGGTGACGTCCTTGCGGGCCATCTCGGCCAAGAACCACAGCGGCACGGAAGACAGGTTGGACTGCGGCTCGTCCATGTGATACTGGATGTCCTCGAGCGCACCGAAGAACTCGTCGGCGGTAATCATCTTGCGAACGTTTTCGACGCCGAGCTTATCGGAAAGCTCCTTGGCGTAGTTGGTCTCGTTGAAGTTCTTGTAGTCAAAGCCCACCGAGAAGGTCTTGTCGGGCATGAGGCAAGCGGCGATGTAGCTGGAGTCGACGCCACCGGAGAGGAACGACGCGACCTTGACGTCGGCGATGCGATGGGCCTCGACGCTCTCGTGCACGACCTCGTCCAGCTCATCGACATACTCTTCGAACGGCTTCTCGACGGCAGAGTAATCGCAATCCCAGTAACGCTCGATGTTCATCTTGCCGGTCGGGATATCGACGGTAAAGTAGTGCGCCGGCGGCAGCTTGTAGACACCCTCGAAGAAGGTCTCCTCGGTTGCCGAATACTGCAGCGTCATGTACGGACGCAGAGCCTTTTTGTTGACCGCCTTGTGGAAGTGCGGGTAGTCCAGGAAGCTCTTGATCTCGGAACCAAAGAGCACGCCCGGAGCGCCGTCGCCCGCATCGGCCATGGGATAGTAGTAGAGCGGCTTGATGCCAAAGATGTCGCGGGCGCCAAAAAGCTTGTTCTTCTTTTTGTCCCAGATGACGAAGGCGTACATACCGCGCAGGCGATCGAGAACGGCCTCGCCCCACTCCTCGTAGCCGTGCAGGAGGCTCTCGGTGTCGGCGCCGCAGTGGAACTTGTAGCCCTTGGCCTCGAGCTCGGAACGGAGTTCTTGGAAGTTGTAGATCTCGCCGTTAAAGACAATGACGACGCTGCCGTCCTCGTTGGCCATGGGCTGAGCGCCGGCCTCGGTCAGGTCGAGGATCGACAGGCGGCGGAAGCCCAGGGCAACGCGGCCGTCGATAAACTGACCGCCCATGTCGGGACCGCGATGGACGATGCGGTCCATCATCTTGGTGAGCACCTCGGATTGGTTATCCGGCCCACCGACAAAACCGACAAAACCGCACATATACTATCCCCTCTGCTGTTGCTGGGCATCAAATCGAATCAGTAGCTTTTGAGTATACCCGAGGGCGTAAAGAGGGGCGGAATGTTCAGGCAATCTCAACTGAATCAGCTCCGCTGTGACACGCGCGAGTTACCTTTAATGGATATGAGGTGAATGGGGCGATTGTTTTGCTATACTCTCTCCGCACGGGCGATTGGCGCAACGGTTAGCGCAGGTGCTTTACACGCACAAGGCTGGGGGTTCGAATCCCTCATCGCCCACCACTGATTTGATAGGCTCCCAGCAATGGGAGCCTTTCTTTTTTGGGCCCAGCGCATGGGATTCGAACCCGACAGGGTGCGGAGCTGAGGAAACGCGCAAGCGTTTTCCAGCGCAGCACGCGAGGGCCGCAGGCCCGAAGCGAGAGCGGGCGGCGAAGCCGCACGCGACATCCCTCATCGCCCACCACTGAATTGGAAACGGTCCTCGCAAGGGGACCGTTTTGTTTGCGCCCATTTCATGGGATTCGAACCCGACAGGGTGCGGAGCTGAGGAAACGCGAAGCGTTTTCCAGCGCAGCACGCGAGGGCCGCAGGCCCGAAGCGGAAGCGGGCGGCGCCAGCCGCACGCGGACATCCCTCATCGCCCACCACTGATTTGATAGGCTCCCAGCAATGGGGGCCTTTCTTTTTTGGGCCCATCGCAGAGGGATTCGAACCCGCCAGCACATCTATCGCAAAGGCCGTGGTCAAAAAATGGCAAAAATGAGTACTGCTACTTTGTTTGCAACATATAAAAAGATAGTATTTGCTTTAGTTACGCAACATATGTCCATTATAAGTACTAACAGTTGGATCAAAATCGTGCTTTCATCGCCATTTTGACTTGCTATCTGGCCTTATTAGTCCAAAATTGCTGCTATCAAATCGGTAGCAGTACTCATATTTGATGTTTTTTGACCAGCAGGTCTCCCTGCCTTAGCAAATCTAAGGCAAAACGGGTTCCAGACCGCTGAATCATGCCGCATAGGGCACGTCCGCAGTCCGGAACCCGGTCAAAATTGAGTTATTGCGCCGCGTTAGCCCAAAACACCCGACAGTATCTCGATCAGGCTGTCCACGTCGGCTTCCTCGCAGACAAGTGGCGGCAGGAAACGCAGCGTATGCGCACCCGTAGCGTTGATCACGGCACCGGCGGCCAGCGCGCGGGCAACAACATCATGCGCGTCGCCCGCGGCATCATCCAAATCACAGCCGAGCATCAAGCCGCGGCCACGTACCTCGGTCACGTGCGGCAGCTTGGCGAGCTTTGCCTCCATATAGGCGCCCACCTTGGCAGCATGGTCGGCATAATCGCCGCGCACGAGCGCGGAGAGCGTCGCGGCACACGCCGCGATGGCCAAGCAGCTACCGCCAAAGGTCGAGCCGTGGTCGCCCGGCTTAAACACGTCGGCAATCTCCTTCTTTGCCACGACGGCACCCATGGGCACGCCGTCGGCAATGCCCTTGGCAAGGCTCATGATGTCGGGCTCCACGCCATAGGTCTGGAACGCAAACGGCTTACCCGTGCGGAAGATACCGCACTGGACCTCGTCGGCGATAAGCACGGCACCCACCTCGTGCGCCAAGTCGCGCGCCGTAGCCATAAACTCCTCGGTCATGGGGTGCACGCCACTCTCACCCTGGATCGGCTCGAGCATCACGGCACAAATCTCGCTCCCCAGCTGCTTAAAGATTGCACGCAGTTCATCGACATCGTTGGGCGTGCAGGCCACAAAGCCACCCGGCAGCGGGCGGAAACTGTCCTGCAGCCAATCCTGCATGGTGGCCGCAATAGTCTCGAGCGTACGGCCGTGGAAGCCGCCGCGCATGCACACGATAGTGTTGCCGCCATTACCGGCACGCTTGGCGTACAGGCGCGCAAGCTTCATCGAGCCCTCGTTGGCCTCGGCGCCGGAGTTGGCAAAGAACGTCTCCCACACCTGCTCGCCCGCAGCCGGGGCACCAAGAGCAGCTGCCGTGGTCTCATCGCCGGCGACAATGGCATCGGCAAGAACGCGCGCACCATCTACGTCGTCGTTAGCAAGCTTGGACAGCAGCGCCGCGACCTGTCCGCGCTGCTCGATGTAGAAGTAATTGGAGACATGCATGAGCTTTTTGGTCTGTGCCTCGAGCGCCGAGAGCACAGCCGGGTCGCCATGACCTAGGCTGCACACGCCGATGCCGGCAAGAAAGTCGAGGTACTCACGGCCATCGTCGCCGGTGAGCTTCATGCCGTGACCCTCGACAAACTCGACCGGAGAGCGGCCAAAGGTATGCATAACGTAATGGGATTCAAGCGATTGCTGAGCTGCAAGTGACATGGGATGCCTTTCGTTGGGCGCCAGACGGCGCGGGGCTATGGGTGCAGGAATGGGGCGGCTGCGGGTCAGCTAGACCGTCTGAAGCTTCTCGACCTCGTCAAGGTTCTCGGTCAGACGCGCAGCAAACGTCGAAAGCGGATGCGGATGCGTATCGAACTCGTACGCCGTCTCGGTGGAATGGATCACGGTGCCGACGCCGGCATCGGTCAGCAGCTCCAGGAGCAGCGAATGCGGCGTCGTGCCGTTGATGATGTGGGCTCGGAACACGCCAGCGGTAAGCGCGTCGACAGCCGCACGCAGCTTGGGAATCATGCCCTTATCGACCTCGCCGCCGTAGAGCATTTCGTTAACCTCGTCGAGCGTTAGGTTGGAGATAAGCGAGTCCTTGTCGCTAAAGTCCTTGTACAGACCATCGACATCGGTCAAAAAGATCGCCTTATGCGCGTGGAGCGCCGCGGCAACGGCACCGGCGGCGGTGTCGGCGTTGATGTTGAAGAAACCGCCGTCCTCCCCCGCCGCGACGGTAGCGATGACGGGGATGTACTCGCTATCGAGTAAGCGCTCGATATAGTCGGTGTTGACGTGCGTCACTTTGCCCACGCGACCGAGCTCGGGGTCGAGCGGCTCGGCGATGAGCGTGCCGGCATCGCTGCCCGACACGCCCACGGCCAGGTTACCGTGGTGGTTGATGGCAGCAACCAACTCCTGGTTGACCTTGCCGCCCAGCACCTCGCGCACGATATCCATAGTCGCCGGCGTGGTCACGCGCTGGCCGTTCTTAAACTCGACGGGAATATCGTAATGGCTCAGCGCCTCGTTGATAGCCTTGCCGCCGCCATGCACGATGACGGGGCGCATACCGATGATCTTGAGCAAAACGATGTCGCTCATCACGTCGCGGCGCAGCTGCTCATCAACCATGGCGGCTCCGCCATATTTGATAACAACCGTCTTGCCGGTCAGGTTCTTAATCCACGGCAGCGCTTCGAACAGCAGCTGCGCGGTTGCTTCGTTGGATTCGCTCGAACGACAATCGCGTGCGAATTTCATAATCTGCCTCGTCTTTCGTATCGTTATCGCGCCGTGCTCCGCTGTCCGCAATCGCGGCAAGATACGCAGCGTGCCTGGAATCTAGGAACGGTAGTCGCCGTTGATGGAGATGTACTCGTGCGTGAGGTCGCAGGTCCACACAGTCGTTGCCGCGTCGCCTGCGCCCAGGTCGGCCGAGATCACGATCTCGGGCGCTTCGAAACGTCGTAGAGCCTCGTCCTCGTCAAAGGGAACAGTCAGACCGTCGCGACAGACGGGCATGCCCATCATGTCGATAGAAACGTCTTCCTGATTAAACTTCACGCCGCACTTACCAAGCGCCATAGCAACGCGGCCCCAGTTGCAGTCGTGGCCGGCGATGCAGGTCTTAACGAGCGGCGAGTTGGCAACGGCGCGGGCGGCGATATCGGCTTCCTCGTCGTTAGCGGCGCCGGTAACGTTAACCGTCACGAGCTTTGACGCACCCTCGCCATCGGCCGCAATGTTGCGCGCCAGGCTCTCGCACACCTCGTGCACGGCAAAGGCCAGCTCGTCAAAGGCATCAGTGCCCTCGACGATGGCCTCGGCATCTGCGGCAGCGGCGCCGGAGGCAAGCATGATGCAGGTGTCGTTGGTCGAGGTGTCGGAATCGACCGTTACCTTGTTAAAAGTCTGCTTGGCGGTCGAGAGCAGCAGGGCATGAAGTGCCGCAGGCTCGACGGGGGCATCGGTGGTGATAACTGCGATCATGGTGGCCATGTTGGGCATGATCATGCCCGAGCCCTTGCACATGCCGCCTACCGTATAGACATTACCCGCATGACCCGCCGCCTCGCTGACGTAGGACACGGCGTACTCCTTGGAGTGCGTGTCGGTCGTCATGATGGCGCGAGCGGCATCGGCGCCACCGTGGGCGGAGAGCGCCTCGTAGGCGGCAGGAATGGCGGTCTCAAACGTGTCGATCGGCAGAATCTGGCCAATCACACCCGTGGAGGCAACCAGAATCTGCTGGGGCTCACAGCCGATGACCTGCGATGCGATGCTGCACGTCTCGCGCGCGCATGCAAGGCCGGTCTCACCCGTGGCGGCGTTAGCATTGCCAGAGTTAACCGAAACGCCGGCGATGATTCCGTAGCCCTTGTCGGCACCGCCCAGGTTGGCACGGCTCACCTGCACGGGCGCCGCGCAAAAGCGATTGGTGGTAAACACGCCGGCACCGGGACAGGGTTTATCGGGCACGACGAGCGCGTAATCCAGACGCTCGGGGTTCTTGCGGAACCCAGCGTGGATGCCTGCAGCCTTAAAACCAGCCGCAGCCGTAACGCCACCCTCGACGGCGCGAATCTTGATATCAAACAGCTCGGTATTCATCGTCTTTATGACTCCTTATGTCAAACAAAAAACGGACATCGGTTGGTGCGCCATGCCAGTCGTGATCATGAGACCAGCTTAAGAGTGGCGCCCCACTCGATGCCCGACTACCAAATCGTTAACAATCGAATGTGCTACACCGGGCACGCCACTGTGGGCAAGCCTCGTCGCTCGTCAAAGCCAAAGACGATATTGACGCACTGGACTGCTTGGCCCGCAGCGCCCTTGCACAGAT
Organism: uncultured bacterium; assembly: GCA_905214105.1. Lineage (GTDB taxonomy): Bacteria > Actinomycetota > Coriobacteriia > Coriobacteriales > Coriobacteriaceae > Collinsella. The sequence goes on along the minus strand of CAJMKK010000001.1, from coordinate 261,595 downwards.
TGTCGATGGCGCCCGTCGCCACCAGCACGCCCGCGCACTTGTTGAGCGCGAGGCCGATCTGGGCGGCGTTGGTGCCGACGACCGAAGCCGTCTTGGGCTGCTGGCCGGCGTCGAGTACGCGCACGAAAGTGCGACCAGCGTAGAACTGCTTGTAATAGTCGACAACGTCCTCAAGGGTCAGGGAGTCGATGGCCTGCGGCGTGAGCGGCAGCGTCACCGTGGAGAGCAGGCCGCGCTTGAGCGGTGCCAGGTGCGGGGTAAAGACGACGCGATCTGTTAGACCAAGGATTTGCTCGATTTCGGGCGTGTGACGATGCTTACCCACGCCGTAGGCCTCCAAGTTCTCGTCGGCGCTGCAAAAATGGGTGCGGGCGTTGCAGGACTTACCGGCGCCCGTCACGCCGCTAATGGCATCGACAATCACGGGACCGTTCTCAGCCACCCAGCCCGCACGCACGGCAGGAGCGGCAGCAAGGCTCGTTGCGGTGGGATAGCAGCCGGCGCAGGCGACCAACACGGGCCTGCCAGCGGCATGGTTGGAAGCAGCGGTCTCTAAGTCCTGGCAGAACAGCTCGGGCAGACCGAAGGCGCGGGTCTTGAGCAACTCGGGGCTCGTGTGCTCGGCGGCATACCAGGCCTCAAAGGTGGCCGGATCGCTCAGGCGATAGTCGGCCGAGAGGTCAATGCAGGAGACTCCCGCGGCAAGCAGGGCGGGCACCTGAGCCATGGCAGCCGTGTGCGGCACGGCCAAAAATACCGCGTCGCAGTTCTTGAGCTCGGGGGCATCATGCGTCGTGAAGACAAGATCGCTTACGCCGGTGAAGCTCGGGTACACCGCAGACAACGGCTGGCCGGCATCAGCGTTGGACGTAATGGCAACAAGTTCAAACTCGGGATGACCGAGCACGAGGCGAATGAGCTCGGCTCCGGCATATCCAGCCGCGCCGACGATTCCAACCTTCAAAGACATATCAGACTCCTTGTCTGCGATTTATGCACCGATGCGCATTTCGCAGCGGTCGTTATGAAGTGGCTTGAAACTTTAGCACCAAAAGATGCATGAACACGTAAATGACTTGCATATTCATGCATTGAAACATTCCCGACACATTCGCTCGAAGGAATTGACAAATGGAGCGGGCCCCGTATTGACCGGCGCTCCTAACGGCGCCGGGCAATACGGGGCCCGCCCATGCGAAAACCAAGTTGTTAGGATGAGCCAGCTGGCTAGAGCTCGACCGGCACCCATTCGTCGTGATTGCAGATAAAAGCCTCGGAATCCTCGACGCTAAAGAAGACGAGCGTGGGGTCGTTAGGCCCCTCATAGTGCTCACCCAGGCGCTCTAGATGCTTCCACCCGGCTTCGCGCATTTCGCTCGAAGCCCGGTCATCCAAGCCGGCACGCCCGCGCAAGATGAGCCAGCCATGGCCCGGCCACCAACTCGTGGCCTCAAAGCGCTGATTTTGTAGCAGCTCTTGCCACACGTCTTTGGTGCGCGCTGTTACAAACCACAGCTTGCCATCCTGGATCTGCGCAAACGAAAACGGACGCACATGAGGCTGTCCGTCAACGCTCGTCGCCAAATACCATGCCGGCACCGACGTCAGATACTCCAACACCGTATTCAATCCGTCCATGTGTCCTCCTGTCGCCTGACCAGTCTTTTTGGAATGGGTAATCAATTTGGGAAATTAGAGCTCCAGGCGCTCCTCGCTGCCGTCGATATCACAGAAGCGCGCGGCAATGTTGCGGACCGAGAAGAACGCAAGGCGGCCGTCGTTGGCGCTCTCGTGTTCCTCGCCGATGCCCACCATGTGCTTAAAACCCGCTTGACGCACCTTGTCGCTCGCAACTGCGTCGTCCTCAAGTGCGGCCTCGCCGGTCAACACGATCCAGCACTCCCCCGGCTTCCAGCCCGAGAGTTCAAACTTGGGATTCGCACTCAGCTCCGCCCACACATCCTTGTCGCGCGATGTGCAAAACCACAGCTTACCGTCATCGACCATGGCAAATGAAAACGGCCTCACGCGAGGCTGATACCCGTCGGCCACATCGGTCGTGGCCAGATACCACGCCGGAATGCGCCTGAGATACGAACAGGCGCGCTCAAGCTGAGCCGTGCGGTCGTTGTCGGTCATAGGGACCCCTTTCTTGCGCTCGAATCGCGCCTAAACAAGTTGAAGATTGATGACGATGACGCAGATGAGCAGCAACGCCGTCACCACCGCCGCCAACGCATCGCTGCGGCCAAATGCAAGCGCATGCAAACGTGCGCGGCCCTGCTCGCCATGATAGCAACGGGCATCCATGGCGGCAGAAAGCGTCTCGGCATGACGGAACACGCCCGTGAACAGCGGAATCGCCACACTGCCGAGCATACGCACGCCGCCGAGCGGACCGCACGTCACGCGCGCGCCGCGGCTTGCCTGCGCGTCCGCCGTCTGCTTCATCTCGGTGGCGAACTGCGGCATAAAGCGCAACGCGATACCCATGATCATGCCGAGCTCATGCGCAGGGAGCCCCACGCGCGCAAACGGTGCGAGCAGACGCTCAAAGCCCGCGGTGAGGTCGAGCGTGGGCGTGGTGAGCGTAATGGCGCTCATGCCGGCCATCATCAGGGTCAGGCGGCACGCCATAAAGGCGGCAGAACGCAGCGAGCCCTCGCTTATCTGCAGAAAGCAGAGCTGCCACAGGATGCGCCCGCTCTGGTCGGAAAACAGGTTGAGCACTGCGACCACCACGACAATCGCCAGCAATGGTGCCATCGATGATAGGACCCGGCGCAACGGCACCCGGGACACGGCATAGATCAGGACAACGAAGATTGCGACCGGGGCCAGTCCGCGGAAGCTGCTGACTGTGAGCGTCGTGATCAGAAACACAAAGCCCAAGAGCAACTTAGTTCGCGGGTCTAGGCGGTGGATCGCACTATCGCCGGGATAGTAGCTGCCAAACGAAAACGCCTCCATTAGCAGCCCTCCTCTCGCGCGACCGTCTTGGATTTAGCAATGTCCGCGACGTTAGAAGGACCGCCCGAGCGACCGATTAGCAGGTCCACCAACTCGTCTGCCAGCGACTCAACCGTATAGAGGCCGTCAAAGCGCAGCGGCACGCCTGCCTTCGCGAGCGCCAGCGCCATGCGCTGGGCGGCGGGAACACCCAAGCCGATTGATTTAAGCTCATCCGCATGCGCAAAAACCTGAGCGGGCGTTCCCTCGGCAAACACCGCGCCCTCGTTCATCACAACGATACGGTCACAACAATTTGCCAGGTCATCCATGCTGTGCGAAACCATGACAACGGTCAGGCCTTCGTCATGTAAACGGCCAATGAGCTCCAGGAAATCCCTGCGGGCAGCCGGATCGAGGCCTGCCATGGGCTCGTCGAGCGCCAGCACCTCAGGTTCCATGGCGAGCACGCCGGCAAACGCCACGCGACGCTGCTGGCCGCCCGAAAGCTCAAAGGGGCTCTTGTCGCCGACCGTGGAAAGATCGAGGCCCACGCGCGAGAGCGATGACTCGACACGACGGTCGACTTCATCTTGCGGCAAGCCAAGGTTGTGCGGACCAAACGCCACGTCCTGCGCCACGGTTTCGGCAAACAGCTGACGCTCAGGATACTGAAACACCACGCCGACCTTGGCCTTAACCGCAGCGGCGTCTTTCTTGTTTGATAGGTCGAGCCCCAGCGCGCAAATGCTTCCCTCCTGCGGACGGATCAGCCCGTTGAGATGCTGGACCAGAGTCGATTTACCCGAGCCGGTATGGCCTGCTAGCCCCAGGAACTCGCCGCGACGCACCGTCAGCGATACATCGCGCAGCGCCCACGGACTGCTGGGGTCGTTTCCCCAGAGAGCCTGTTTGCTCGATTTGCCCGCAGTGGCCGAGCGCTTATGCCAGCGGCGGCGCTCGCGCGGACTGAGCGAATAACTGTACGAAACATGGGATAGCTCTATGACGGGCTCCGACGCGTTGCCCTCGTTGTCTACCGGAACAGTGCCGTCAGCGATTTCCAACTGGGATGCGGAAGACTGCCCCGCGGTGCCTGCCCCACTTCGCTCGGCATAAGTCTGCGCAATCTCGGCGACCATATCCGCCTCACGTACCTGCGCGCAAACGGGCACGCCCTTCGCACGAAGTGTCCTACCTAAGCAGCACGACGCCGGCATATCCAGGTTGAGCTGAGCGAGTTCATTCGCCCGCGTCAGAATCTCCTCGGGCGTACCCAGCATGGCAACATGCCCCGCCCGAAACACCGCGACACGATCGGCCTCGGCGGCCTCTTCCATAAAGTGCGTAATCATCACGATGGTCATGCCGCGATCGTGCAACGCGCGGCAAGCCTTCATGAGGGCCTTGCGCCCACGCGGATCAAGCATCGAGGAAGCCTCGTCCAATATGAGCACGCGCGGTTCCATGGCAAGCACGCCGGCAAGCGCCACGCGCTGCTTTTGGCCGCCCGAAAGCGCATGGGTCTCGTGGTGCTCAAAGCCCACCAGGCCCACGCCCTTCAGCGCCTCGCGTACGCGCTGCGCAATTTGCGCCGATGGCACGCCTAGGTTTTCGGGACCAAACGCAATGTCATCTTCGACAAGCGTTGCCACCAGCTGGTCGTCGGGATTCTGGAATACCATGCCCGCGGTCGAACGAATGTCGTAGACCAGCTCGGGGTCGGACGCATCCATGCCGTTGATGCGTACCGTGCCCGCATCGGGCTGCAACAGCGCATTCAGATGCTTGGCAAACGTCGACTTGCCCGACCCATTGCCACCGAGGATGCAGAAAAACTCCCCGTCCTCGATGTTCAGATCGACGCCGTCGAGCGCCGGTGCGGCACCGTCATAACTAAAGGAAACGCCCCGACACTCAATCATGCGCGGCCTTTGACCTGGTCCTTTTTAGGCGTGATGAGGTTGGAAACCGCCTTGTACACCGCAAGCGTCAATACCGAGTTAAGCACGGTCTTGATAAGGTTGAACGGCAGCACGGCAGGAATCATGAGCGGGGCGATCACATCGACCGAGCCATACCAGAACCATACGCCAATGGTAAGGTTTGCGACCATAGACAACGCCGTAGCGGCAATAACGCCGAGCACCAGGCCAATCACGGCACCCTTATAGGTATGCATCTTCTGGTAGACGATAGCCGCGGGCAGAATGTAGCCCAGCGTGGCAACCAGATTCATAAGCGCGCCGACCCAGTCACCCGTAGTGAGCGCATGGATAACGATCGCCATGGCGGCAACAGCAGTACCGGCACCGGGGCCATACGCAAACCCGCACACCATCGCCGGCACCAGCGACGGGTCATACGTCAAAAACGGTGCCGAGGGAAGGATGGGCAGCTGCACATACATAAACAGCGCTCCCAAGGCGCACATCAACGCCATGGTAACGAGCTGTTTGGTGCTCCACCTATTCGTGTTCTCAAAATGGATATGCTGCGACTGTTCAGACATTAAGATCACCTGCCTCTTTCATCCGGACTCTAACCGTTGGCACTGGGATCTCACCAGTTCAGCCGGCATGCGAACCAACACACGCACGGGTCGCGGACTCATCGGCTCGGTCGCAGACGCCTCGCCTGCTCCACGGCGCCCCTTTGGCACCGCCCGATTTACCGCCAGTGGGGAATTCCACCCCGCCCTGAAACAGCAATTGCAAGTGTAGCACGAGGGAAGAGAGGTACAAGTACGCCAGGGGTAATTTCTGGCGAGGGCCAGTTGCCGCAACAACCACGTTCCCCACCCATCCCAAAGTAACGCGCCTTTCGCGCAAAGCGCGAAACAGCGAAGGGACACGTACTCCTATCGACCACGTCCTTCTACGCCCGCCGACCTCAAGGCCGTAAACGCAGGGAATCCGGGGGCGGGACGGGGACTTCTCTCCGGAATATTCCGCAGGACGCAAAGAGGCTCCGCAGCGCGAAGCGCGATGCGGAGCCTCTTTGCATGTCCGAGGACGTTCCGGAGAGAAGTCCCCGTCCCGCCCCCGGATTCCCGGTGGGAGTTCTAGACCTTGTCGGCCTTAGTACATACCGCCGCCCTGCTGACCAGCGGTGGCAGCAGCGATAGCGTCCTCAAGCTGAGTGTTCTTGGGCACATCGGAGACGGTGGCCTCGGTGATGAGAATCAGGCTGGCAACAGAAGCAGCGTTCTGCAGGGTGACGCGGCTGACCTTGACGGGGTCGAGGACGCCCATCTCGATCATGTCGCCCCACTCGCCGTTGGCAGAGTTGAGACCCTGGCCGGCGGGCAGCTCGGCAACCTTGTCGACCACGACGGCGCCCTCAAAGCCAGCGTTCTTGGCGATGGTAGCAACCGGAGCAGTCAGAGCCTTCTTGACGATGTCGACACCGATCTTCTCCTCGGGGTCGTCAATCTCGACAGCATCGAGCGCAGGAGCAGCGTCCATGAAGGCGACGCCGCCACCGGCGACGATACCCTCCTCGACAGCAGCGCGAGTAGCCTGCAGGGCGTCCTCGACGCGATGCTTGATCTCCTTGAGCTCGGACTCGGTAGCAGCGCCGACCTTGATGACGGCAACGCCACCGGAGAGCTTGGCCAGGCGCTCCTGGAGCTTCTCACGGTCGAAGTCAGAGGTGGTGTTCTCCATCTCACCCTTGATCTGAGCGATGCGGGCGTCGATGGCCTCCTTGGAGCCGGCGCCGCCGACGACGACGGTGTTGTCCTTGGAGATAGTGACGGACTTAGCGGTGCCGAGCATATCGGCGGTGATGTCAGCGACCTTCACGCCCAGCTCGTCCAGAGCAGCCTGGCCACCGGTGAGGACGGCGATGTCCTCCAGGATGCGCTTGCGGCGATCGCCGTAGCCCGGGGCCTTGACGGCGCAGACGTTGAGAGCGCCACGGATCTTGTTGAGGACCAGGGTCGGCAGAGCCTCGCCGTCGATGTCCTCAGCGATGATGAGCAGGCCACGGCCGGCGCGCTGGACAGCCTCGAGAACAGGCATGATGTCCTGAACGCTGGAAATCTTCTGGTCGGTGATGAGGATGTACGGATCCTTCATCACGGCCTCCATGCGGTCGTTGTCCGTGACGAAGTAAGCGGAGACATAGCCCTTGTCGAACTGCATGCCCTCGACGGTGTCGATGGTGATGTCGAACGTCTGGGAATCCTCGACGGTGATGACGCCGTCCTTGCCCACGACCTCCATGGCCTCGGCGATCTTCTCGCCAACCTCGGGGTCACCAGCGGAGATGGTGCCGACGGAAGCGATCTGCTCCTTGGTCTCGACCGGCTTGGCCTGCTTCTTCATCTCGGCGACGGCGGCGTTTACAGCCTTGTCGATGCCGCGACGGATGGCCAGCGGGTTGGCGCCGGCGGCGACGTTGCGCAGGCCGTCGTTGACGATGGCCTGGGCGAGCAGGGTTGCGGTGGTGGTGCCGTCACCCACGGTGTCGTTGGTCTTGGTGGCGACCTCCTTCACCAGCTGAGCGCCCATGTTCTCGATGTTGTCCTCGAGCTCGATCTCCTTAGCGACAGAAACGCCGTCGTTGGTGATGGTCGGGGCACCGAACGTGCGCTGCAGCGCAACGTAGCGGCCCTTGGGGCCCATGGTGACGGTAACGGCGTCGGCCAGAGTGTTGACGCCCTTGGCGAGCTTAGCGCGGGCATCGGTGTTGAACGTAATGTTCTTTGCCATGGTGAGTAATCCTCCAAAAGAAATGTGACTCGCGTCGCCGCTTCCGAGTCCTATGCGACGATCGCGTTCAAAGACGAATCAGAGATTCTGACGAGACTAGGCCTCGACGACGGCGTAGATGTCGTCGGCGCGCATGAGCAGATACTTCTCGCCGTCGACCTTGACCTCGTTGCCACCGAACTTGCCGTAGATGACAACGTCGCCAACCTTGACGTCCATGGGGATGCGCTCACCCTTGTCGTTGACCTTGCCGGCGCCCACGGCAACGATGGTGCCGCGCTGCGGCTTCTCCTGAGCGTTGCTGGCGATGTACAGACCAGAAGCGGTCTTCTGCTCGGCCTCGTCGGGCTTGACCAGGACGCGATCTGCAAGCGGCTTCAAAGACGACATGCTTGTTTCCTCCTTTGTGGGCCGCGCGGTCATGCCGCGCGGGTTAACCCTTTTTGTTTGCGTACGCGTTGAATGGTACCCACGAATGGCGGGTTATACAACACGGAGTCAAAAAATCTTATTTTTTGGCACTTAGATTTTCTGAATGCCGGGGGATAACTTAGCGATGCCTCCCGTGTGGCTCCGGAGGGGCGGGGCATAAGGTTTCCTGCTCGGGCAGTCCTGCTCGCACGAAGGCCACATTAAGTGGCCTTCGGCTCGTGCGGAACTCGCGATAAACCTTATGCCCCGCCCCTCCGGAGCCACACGGGAGGCAGGTTAACTAATTCGGGCCCGGCATTCAGAAAAGTCAGTGCAGCAAAATGGCGATGCGGATAGGAATGTGGGCATGGTATTCGCTGCGCGCACGGGTCCCCTGGGGAGCACCGTGCATTTTTGGGAGTATTCAGCAAGCCAGGACGGCTGCATACGCGCCGGACATACCTTATTGGTCCCAAGAACGCCTTCAGCGGGCGGTTTTGGTCGGTGGGCAGACCCCGTTGGGACAAATGGGCGTACTTCGCGCCGTACCGGAGCCCAAAATGACGTCAATCTCCGTAACGTTACTCAGCCGCAGCGGCACCGGCAGAGCTCGCGGTGCTGAATACTCCGTTTTTTGCACGGCCCAGGCGGGGGTACATCAGGACCGGAAAGAACATCTCAGCTTTTTTATGCAATCTGCAACTGGAAGTATGCAAAACACCATGAGGTTTCACTGCTGATGTCCAAATTGAACGCACGGAGCAGCACCTCAACCCCGCGCCCAAATCCAACAGAGCAGGGACGCACATGGCGGATCCTCACCGAAACGCAAACGCGGCTCGAGCGCCATCCCAAAATAAGCTGCCCGAGCCGCGTTTAACGGTAAGACATGAATACTTAGCGCTCGTAGATCAGGTTGCCGGCTAGGTAGGTGGCTTGGACTTTGGTGGCTTGGAGTTCTTGGGGGTCGATGGTGAGTGGGTTTTGGTCCAAGACTACCAGGTCGGCGTATTTACCGGGTTCCAGGCTGCCGAGGTTTTGCTCGTCGCCCGCTGCATAGGCGCTGCCCAGAGTGCAGTTGCGCAGAGCCGTTGCCGCATCGATGCGCTCGCTCGGCAACCAGCCGCCCTCGGGCCAGTGGCTTTTGGGGTCCTGGCGCGTGATGGCCGTGTAGAGCACGTTCATGCTGGTAACGGGCGTGATAGGGCTGTCAGTTCCGAAGGCTTGGCGGATGCCGCGCTGCTTATAGGTTGCGAACGGCCACATGATTCGGCTTCGCTCCAGGCCAAAGTCGCGCTCTGGGCCACCCGGATCGAGCGTGATGTGGCAGGGCTGGCTCGAGGCGACCACGTTGAGCTTGCGCAGGCGATCGATGTCCTGGGGCAGGAGGTTCTCCAGATGCTCGAGTGTGTTATGGCCGTGCTGGGGCAGGCCGTAGAGCTCTGCCGCCTCCTCAAAGATATCGAGCGCAGCATGGATGGCACCGTCGCCGATGACGTGGATACGCACAGTGTGGCCGCGCTCCGCGGCCGCCAGAACCAGCTTACGCATGCGCTCGGCAGGAACTGTCAGACGGCCCTGGTCGCCCGGGAAGCGCGGATTGGTATAGGGCTCGGTGAGATATGCCGTGTGTTCGCTCGACACGCCGTCGAAGAACTGCTTAAAGCCTGGCGCCGAGAGCAGCGCGTTGTTCGCGTAGCGGGTCTGTAGCTCTTCCAAGCGCGATTGGTCATCCAGCAGCGTGGGAAACAAATGGGCGCGGATGCCCAGCTTGCCGGCTGCCTGCAGTTTGTCGTAGACATCGTCGCGGATAAAGTCGCAGCCCGGCATGGGCATGAGCGACATATCGCATATCGAGGTGATGCCCTGCTCGGCCATCCGCCTCATTTGATCGGCGTAAGCGCTTGCGATGCGATCCTCGCCCAGCCACTCAAGGCAGCGCGGTAGCAGCTGCATGGCAGCCGCCTCGTGAGCAATGCCCGTGAGCTCGCCGCTTGCGTCCTTGTCGTAGCCACCGCCCGCTGGCGGCTCGCTGTCGCGCGTGACGCCGAGCGCCTCGAGTGCGCGGCTGTTGAGCCACAGCGTATGGCCGTCGCCCGAATACATAACGCAGGGGCGATCGGGGAATGCCGCATCGAGCGACGCCTTGGTAGGATGCTCGGGCGGGTCCCAACGGTAGTCGCGCCAGCCCTGCGTCACAACCCAAGCGTCATCGGGCAGGTCCTGGGAAAACTCGAGCGCGTGTTGCACCAGCGCCGCCTCGGACGTGCCCATATCCATGAGCATGTACGGCGAGGAGCCGACCGAGGTATGGAAGAAGTGCAGATGAGCGTCATGGAAACCTGGGCAGACAAACTGCTCGCCGTAGTCGATAACCGGCGTGGCGGCAGGCGCGGCGGCAATCACGTCATCGGGCGCACCGACTGCGACGATACGGTCGCCTGCGATGGCAATCGCCAGCTCGCGGGCGGTATCGATGCCGTCTTGCGCGGTAAAGACGTTCTTGGAGCGGATAATCCGATCGATATGTTGCATGGGCATCCCCATCTCTGGCAGGAAATTCAACACCCCCGAGTGTACTCCCCCGCCCTTGTAACAAAACCCCAAGCGGCAAACGGCAACTTTACCAGCCCTAGCGGCAGGTGGCATACTGGAGAGAGCCTGTACGATTTTGCGATCAACCCAGCAAGGAGCAAATCGACCATGACGAAGACCAAGGCACAGCAGATTATGGCGGCGACCGAGGCTCGCGCGGCTGACGACGTCACCGCAGCCATCAAAGATATCACTACCGAGTTTGAACCCTATATCATCAAGCAGCGCCGGCACTTCCATAAGCACCCGGAGCTGAGCCTTGCCGAGGAGCGCACGACCTCCGACATCGCCAACCAGCTCGACGCCATGAATATCCCCTACGAGCGTCCGCTCAAGACCGGCTTGGTGGCAACGCTTCGCGGTACCGCGTCGGATGCCTATCGCGAGGACGGCACGCCACGCCGCCGCATCCTGCTGCGCGCCGACATCGACGCCCTGCCCGTCACCGAGCAGACCGGCGAGGAGTTTGCCAGCGTCAACGAGGGCTGCATGCACGCCTGCGGCCACGACTGCCACATCGCCATGATGCTCGGCACGCTGCAAATCCTGCGCCATATGACCGACGACATCCACGGCGAGATCCGCATCGTCTTCCAGCCCAGCGAGGAAAACGGCCAGGGCGCCAAGCTCATGATCGGCACGGGCGTGCTCGACGGCGTCGATGGCGCCTACGCCGCGCACATCTGGAGTGAGGTCGACGCCGGCACCGTGAGCTGCGAGCCCGGACCGCGCATGGCCAATACCGACTGGTTCCGCATCGACGTCCGCGGCACCTCGTGCCACGGCGCCATGCCCCAGCGCGGTCACGACGCCGTTATGGTTGCCGCCGAGATCGTCAACGCTCTGCAGACCATCGTTTCGCGCGAGATCAGTCCCTACGAGCCGGCCGTCATTACCGTCGGCGAGCTGCACGGCGGCACCGCGCGCAACGTTATCGCCGGCACGGCCTACCTCGCCGGCACGGTGCGCACCTACGGAGATTCGACCCACGAGGAAATGCCGGAGCTCATGCGCCGCATCGTGGAGCATACCGCGGCCGCCTTGGGCGCCGAGGCAGAGCTCACCGACTACACCATCGCCAATTACAAGGTCGAAAACGATGCCGCCTCGAGCGAGCGCTGCCGCCAGGCAGTAATCAAATGCCTGGGCCCCACCGGCCAAGGCCATTATCGCGGCACACTCTCGGGTGAGGATTTTTCAGAGTACCTGCGCCGCGTACCGGGCGTGCTCGCCTTTGTTGGCACGCGCAACCCCCAGATTGGCGCCACGTACGCCCAACATTCTTGCTTCTACAAGATTGACGAGTCGGTACTGGCCAAGGGCTCCATGGTGGCCGCCCAATATGCCATCGACTTTTTGGCCGAGCCCACACAAGAAGAGCTCGACGGCCCCACGATTGCCGCGGTCGCCGAGACCAATCCCGACCTGGCAGCCAAACTGCGCTCTGCCAAGGCCACGGCCGCCGAGGCCCGCGACGCCATGCACGATGCCCGCACGGCGCGCCATGCCGCCATCAAGGGCATCCATGATGCACGTGCCGCCGCTCGCCGCGAGGAGAAGCGCGACGAGTAGCCATCACGCCCACCCATAACAACCTGGCTAGAGCAAAGCGGGGGCGAACGTTATCTCAACGTTCGCCCCCGCTTATGTGTCGACCGCTTTTCTAGCGCGTCCTCCGTCACGACAGGAAAGAGCGAAGGATGGTGAGCCAGCGTGGGGGTTCGAGGTGGATGATGTCGTCGGGGACTCCGGCGGGCGCATGGCCGCCAAAGAGTAGGCCGGCATCTACCGGATTGATGAGGCGCACGATCCATACGGCGATGACCAGCATGCACAACACGGTGACTGCAATGTCGACACCACGCTTTAGTTTGCTCGATGCCACCTCCTCGCGCACGAACGCGAGCACAAACGCAATCGGCACCACCCAAAACAGCGGATGGTAGGCAAAGGCCGCCGCAAAATCGAGACGCAGCGCCGCCAGCCACGCCCTCGTCATGCCGCATCCCGGACAAGGAGCGCCCGTCATCATTCGAAAAATGCAGCCGATATCGAGCAGGTAGAGCGCGAGCCAGGCAACAAAGAGCGCGCCGGTGCAAAAAAGGGCGCGGCGAAGGAGCTCTGCCGTGCCCCTATGTCCCTGGGAGCTGTTCACGCCGCCCTTATTGTTAGGCACGAGCGCCAAGGCGAGTGTTGTAAGCCGTTGCCATGGCATTGGTATTATTGATGATGATGTTCATAGCGAAGATGGGACCAAGGCCGCACAGGAGCGCGCCGAAGATCTGCCACAGAAGAACGGTGGTGCCGTTTTCCTGGAACACCAGGCCGTAGCGAGGAGCGTTGGCCTGCAGGCGGTTGCCAATCTTGTAATACCAGTAGTACGCGTAGAAGCCGCAGGTCACAAACGATAGAAGGATGAATTCCGCCAGACCCGGCGTGTAATCGCCGTCATCCTGACACAACGTGTTGACGTCGCGTGCCAAGCAATACAGGAAGTAGAACGAATAGATACCGCAGGTCACAAGAGAGAGCAGCAGCCAGCCGATCAGGCTGCGGTCAGCCTTAATGGGGCCATAGCCCATCGGAGCGGATGCGGACTGTTGGGCGTATTGACCGGTGTACTGCTGCTGAGGCTGGGGCACGGGCTGAATAGCCTGGGCCGGAGCGGGCTGGGGCTGCGGGGCCGGAGCGGCAGAAGCGGCACCAACGGCGGATCCGCAAACAGGGCAGAATTTGGCATCATCCGAAATGGGAGAACCACAAGTGGGACAGAACATGAGCCTCTCCTTTTCCTAAGGCGTCGCACGCCTTCAAACCTTACACGTCTACGTTCTCAACAATAGCCGCGACGTTGTTGCGCAACATTGACCAATTTCCGAGAAATTTTGCTGCAACCGTTTTCCCAGGCATTTTCTTGCTTTCGCAGTAGAAAAAGGCACCCCGGGCTCAGTTGCCCAGGGCGCCTCGACCGGCTATTCGGTTTGATTGTTTTCGGCAGCAGGATTATCGCCCGGCTCATCCGCCGGCGTGGCAACGGCATCCCAATCGGGCTCCGCAGGCGTCGCCTCGGACGCCGGTGCGGGGACAGGAGCAGGTGCCGGGGCAGGGGCAGGCGCGGGTGCCGGGGCAGGTGCAGGCGCGGGTGCCGGGGCAGGCGCAGCACCAGTGGCTGCCGTGGGATTGAATCCCGCAGGAGCAGGCTTCTTCTCACCCGGGAGCACAAAAGTCAAAACGTCGTCCTTGTCCTCATCGGCCCATTCGCTTGCATAACGTGCAGCCCAATAGCCAACGGCACGGTGCTTGAGCATCTTGCCAAAGACCGTAAGGAACACCGTGACGAATGCAATCAGCACCAGGAACAATACGAGCGTGACACCACCGGCGGTAACAATCGCCTCGATACCCGTGGGGCGATAGTAATAGCCGTACGCGCCAATTCCGGCGATGGCACCAAAGACAGCTGTCAAGATCCACGTAATGGCGTTGGAAACCAGGCCCGTCAAAAACTCGGGAAGGAACGAAGCGCAGAACAGCTTGGTCTTGTTGTGCTTAAACGCCGCCCAGACCTTGTCGAGCGAAAACGCGCTCTCAACGCGCCCGGTCACCGCAAAGTGCATCACGGCAATGTCGGCGAACATCTTAAAGAAGACCCCCAAGACTGCCGTGGCAATCATAGCCAGGACAAGCAGGCCGAGCGAACCGAACAGCGCAGCCTCGAGCGCATAGGAGCCATAGTAGGAGTACGAGCCTGCGGCACCAAGCGCCACGCCCTCCACCAGCGAAAGCACTACACCGATAACGGGAATGGCAGCGATAACCTCGAGCACGACCGAAATAACGCTCGAAAAGACTCCGAGACCAAACGACGTGGAACGCATCAGCGGACGATCCATGCCGTCATCGATCTTAAGCGACAGATCGCGACCCCACTCGATGCCAAAGCCGGAACCGCACACGCTCGCAATGCAAGCTGCCAAAAAGCCGATGGCAGCCGCAATGCCGCCAATAACGGGAATAAACAACACGAGCACCGACACAACGCAAATCAGCGCCGGCAAAAACGCGATTTGGCATACACGCTGAAGCACGCCCGGGGTCTTGGTCATATCCTGGAACGCCTGAACCACACAGCCCTTTGGCGCATTCGCCACGGGCGGTTGCGGAACAAACTGCTGGGGCTGAGGCTGTCCCTGGGGAGCGGGGCCAGCGGCACCGGCATTAGGAGCACCACACACGCCGCAGAACTTGTCGTTATCGCCCATGGGGGCGCCACACTGCGAGCAGAACATAGAATCATCCCTTCGTATCTAGAGCGAATCACCTGGATCGCAAACGATGTCTTTGGCATCATATCACCCAATGTGAGTTCAAATACTCTTAGATGACGTATTTGCAACGCGCGAGGCGCTTTTCGATTGTTTGATGAATGCGTTCGCGCTAGTTCGTGCCGCGGAAACCCTTGCCGACGATCTCGGAACTGTCGACAATCGTGATAAAGGCACCCGGATCGACCTCGCGCGCATAGCGGCGCAGTTGCACGGCCTCGCGACGGCTCAGCACGCTCATGATCACCGTCACGCACTTGCCCGAGAAGGCACCGTAGCCGCGACTAATGGTCGCCGTACGGTTGAGATGCTTGACGATAAACTCCTCGACCTTAAGGGGCTCGGAACAAATGACCGTGCAGACCTTACGAAGGTGAATGCTCTCGATGGCTTTGTCGACCACAAGCGTCTTGGCAAACAGGCCGAGCACGCAATACAGACCGACACGCGGGCCGTACAAGAAGGCCGCGATGGCCACGATGCCGATATCGACCAGCAGCAGGGCGCGGCCAATCTCGAGCGTCGTGCGGCGCTTGAGGATCATGGCAAGAATGTCCGTGCCACCCGTCGAGGCGCCGATATCAAAGACGATGGCGCTGCCGAGCGCCGGCAGAATCACGGCAAAACACAGGTCGAGCCACATATCGCCCGTCATCGAGACACTGGTCGGGATAAAGAGCTCGAAAAGCGAAACATAGGCGGACAGCGCAAACGAGGCGAAGACGCTCCACAGGATTGCCTTGCGCTCCAAAAAGATAAAGCCCAAAACGACGAGAACCGCGTTGATAATCCACATAAAGACGCCGACGGGCAGGGTCGGGAACAGCGTGGACAGAATAACCGACACGCCCGAGGTGCCGCCAAAAGCAAAGTGATTAGGGGTTTTAAACGCAACGATGGCAAAGGCCGTAAGAATCAGGCCCAGATTGAGCTCGGCGAAAAAGCGCGGGAAGCCTGGCTCCTGGCTACGCTTTTGGCCGGCACGCTCGCCGCGCTCGATATCGGTGCGATCAACCACGCGCTCCATCGGCACCACGGGAGGACGATGTACCTCCTCGGCAGCTCGCGATGCCGCCTCTGCCGCGGCAGCCTCAATCGCCCATGCCTGGCTTTCTGTTTCGTGCTCGTCAGCCATTACGGCAACCCCTCGTTAACAATTTGGAAACAATGCGCCCATTAGGGTAACGCGGAACACGACGATTGCAACCCCTAGTTAGACGAGCGGTATGCCTACATCGGGGACATACAAATAACGGCCGGCCGCACATACATCCGTGCGGCCGGCCGTTTGACGTTTTCGCAGATAAAACCTGCTAAAATAAACATCCCTTTTTGGTAGGTTACTCGTGCTGGTTGGTGCGGTGCTCGTACTCCTCGGGGGTGATGACATCCTCGATGCGTAGGTTGACGCCTGCCACCTCAAGGCCGGTCATCGCGGCCAGACGCTCGGTCACGCGCGCCTTGACGTCGTCGAAAATCGCGGGCGCGTAGGCGCCGTACTCGATAATGACGGAAATGTTGACGACCACGCGGTTGTCATCGGTGACCTCGACCGTCACGCCCTTGGTCAGGTTCTCGGCACCAAACTGCTCCTGCACAAAGTGCATGAGGTTGCCCTTCATGCCCAGGACGTGCGGCACCTCGCGGGTGGCCATGGCGACGATCTTCTCGATTACACCGTTGGAATAGGT
Organism: uncultured bacterium; assembly: GCA_905214105.1. Taxonomy (GTDB): domain Bacteria; phylum Actinomycetota; class Coriobacteriia; order Coriobacteriales; family Coriobacteriaceae; genus Collinsella. Next base: position 244,906 of record CAJMKK010000001.1, on the reverse strand, counting down.
CAGCGAGTCCTCGGACTCGTCTGTTTCCTCATCATCCTCGTCCGCATCGTCGGCGGGTTCGGCCTCGACGAGCGCCTCGTCCTCGAGCGTTACGTCCTCGGCCTCGGCGGCGACGGTCTCGTCTGCCTCGGGCTCAGTATCGGCCACATCGACCTTCGTGTTAAAAGCCATGGTTCCTCCTTATGCCCACCGCACACGCGGCGGTCGAATACATACTAGCGGCCGCTAAACAGACGGCCGAAGAAGTTGACGATCCCGTTCTCGCCGTCACGGATCTGGCCAATCACGGCGCCGATCAGTACAAAGAATGCGATGACGAGCGTATCCCACAGGCCGAGCGTGAGCACCAGTACGGCGAGCACAAAACCAGCGACGGCTCCAAGCGTGGTATTGGGATGACGGACGGCATAGCTCCAGATGGCTGCCCCCGTACCCTTGATGAGACCCATGGCCTCATCAAAATCATTGGCGACCGCGTCATGCGACTCGGTACCCTCCACCTTGGGATCGACGACCTCGCTAGCCGGCGCGGCGCTCTGATCGATAGTCAGGCGCGGAGTGCGGACGGTCTTGTCTTGATTGGTATCACTCACCGGAAACCTCCACGGTCTGGACGGTAGTCTTGGACGGCAAAAAACGAACGCGTGCGGTCGTGCCCGGCGTGCCGAGCATGGTGTCGCAGGCCTCCTCGATACGTTGCTGCATCGCGGCTGCAAGGGAGGCCACATCCCGGTCGTCGAGCGCGATGGCGTCGACCTTAAAACGGACGCGCGATTCGTCGGAGCCCTGCACGCGCGCCTCGACATGCTCGACCATCACGCGGTCGTCGCGCTCTGCCGCGGTGCGAGCACACGAGGAGAGGGCGGCGAGCGTGACCTCGATATTACGCTCCCCCGCCGGATGCACGCAGGACGGCTCGCGACGAGCAAACATCAGGCGAAAGAAACACACGAGCACGCCGAGCGCCACGACACCGCCGCACGCCGTAACAACGATGCGAGGCAGCGGATCGCGCATCAACAGCATAAAGCGATAGGTATATGGCCCCCAAAACTGGCAGACTAACGTACCCAGCGCCACGACGGCGGCGGCAAGATACACGATCGCCAGGGCTCGTTTGAGCACGCGCATGCAGCGCTCCCTTCAAATCTCGATCCACAGAATGCAAAACGATTCGCATCATTATAAAAGAGCCGGGTCCGGTGCCTCATTGCACGCGGATCCGGCTCATCTATTCCACGAGGCTTGCATGCTCGCTTCATTATGCCCAGATATGCACGGCTCAATCCGTGCGGGCCTACTCCTCCTCGAGGGCAGCGATGACCTCGTCGGTCATGTCCATGGTGCTGTAAACATCCTGGACGTCGTCGAGCTCCTCAAGACGGTCGATGAGGCGCTGAACCTTCTTGGCGTCGGCGCCGGAGACCTCGGTCGGGGTGGTCGGGACCATGGTGGTCTCGGAGCCCTTGACCTGGACGCCCTGCTCCTCGAGCGCCTTGGAGACAGCCATGACCTCGTTGGCGGTAGTCCAGACGATCCACTCCTCGCCGGCGTCCTCGTAGTCCTCGCCACCGGCCTCGGCGATGGCCATCATGAACTCATCCTCGTCACCAGCAGCACCGTTGGCGATCATGGTCTCCTTCTTGGCGTTCTCGTCCAGGATCTCCTTGGCGACGACGATCTGACCCTTGCGCTCAAACTGGAAGGCGACGGAGCCGGAGGTGCCCAGGTTGCCACCAGCGTGGGAGAAGGCGGAACGGACATCGGCGGCGGTGCGGTTGCGGTTGTCGGTCAGGCAGTCGACGTAGACGGCGACACCGGCGGGACCGTAGCCCTCGTACACGATGTTCTCGTAGACGGCGGCATCGGCACCAGAACCAAAGGCCTTATCGATAGCAGACTTGATCTTGTCCTTAGGCATGGACTGAGCCTTAGCCTTGGCAACGGCAGCGGCGAGGCTGGCGTTGTTCTCGGGCAGCGGGTCGCCGCCGAGACGGGCAGCAACGGTGATGTTGCGGCTGAGCTTGGAGAAGAGGGCGGAACGCTTGGCGTCCTGCGCGCCCTTACGATGCTTGGTTGTGGCCCACTTAGAGTGTCCGGACATACGTGTCTCCTATCGGTTTCGACCTAAAGCCCAGCGCGAATGCTCGGGCAATATAAACAAACGCTATAAATGATATACCTACTGGCCTGTGAGATAAACAAAAAAATGAAGGCGTCGTGATGATGCAGCCCCTTGGCACAAAGCAGCCTGACCCCAATGCGCTAATCTTTGGTTAGGTCCAGAGGAGGTCGCTGCGGGTGATCGTGGCGCCGATGGCGAAAGGCATGCATGCAATGACCGGGTACAGGTAGCGCATGTAGGTCGACCCATTACATGGACCAATCAGGCACACAACGAGCACACCCAGCAGCGGTATCCAGATGGCCAGCGCGCGCCACGAATGGCGGCGCAACAGGTAGACCACCACGACGATCATGATCCACACGTAGGTGGCCGAGCTCATGGTGAGCGAGATAAACGGAATGCGCTGCACCGCCACGCGGTACAGGTTAATCAGGTGGTCGCACCAGCGCACGGCTTTGCTGTCGACCGGATGGAAGTCAAAGTACTTGAGGTTATCGGGCTTCGCCATGATCTCGGCACTGCGCGCCGTGCTGTAGACCCACGCATCGCGGGCACTCGGATAAAAGTAGCCGTAGTAGTTATTGATGAGCGCCGAGATATAGCACTCGGGATCCTTTTTGAACATCTGGGCCCACACCTCAAAATAGGCCTTGATGTCCTCCTGCGAGGCGTACTCGTTAAAGCAATTTTTGACGGCGTCCGACTTATCCGGGTTGTAACGGCGGCCCAGATTCTCGTACTTGAGCACACGGTCGATCACGGCACGCTCTTCGTCGGTCACCAAGCCGTCGCAAGGAGCCTCCACGATGGTGCCGTCCTCCTTAACCGTGGGGTTGACGCCCGAGTTGAGGCCGTCGTGCTTTTGGACAAAACGAGCCGTCTGCTGGAACGGAATCGAGAGGATTTCGCGCTTGGAACCAGGCGTGATGTCATGTGCCGGCATAAAGACCTTGGTGAAGTACATATTAGAGGCAAGGCAGAGTGCAAGCACCGCAAGAACTCCCACCCAGCGGAAACGCGGGGTGGTGCCCGAAGGCGCAGCACCAGCCTGCTTGGCTGCACGACGAGCCACGTGCGCGTCCCATGCGCAAAACGCCGCCGCGATTACGCATGCCGCCAGGGGAAACACCAGGCCGCCGTTGCGCAGAAACGTGGAACCCATGGCGCCCATAGCGAGCAGCAGCCAGTCATGGCGCACAAAGAGCACGGGCCTCTGTTCGCCCGCACGCTCGGCATTGGCATCGCGACGGGGCAGGCCGCATGCCACAAGCTTCACGGTCTGCACCAACAGCACCAAAAACGCGTCGGCAAACAGCACATCTTTGGTAAGCAGGGCCGCGTAGTTGGAGAACATGGGCATAAACACAAAGAACAGCAAGATCACGCCGCGGACCGGCAGGCTCACGCCTAGCTTGCGCAGCGACGAGATGGAATAGGCCATACAGGCGGCCGTAATGACGAACTGAGCGCAGGTGTAGATGGCAAGACCTGCGTTGGCGCTGTTGAACAGTGAAAGCCCCAGCTGGACGCACGAACCGATGATAGCCGTGTGCACCACGGGGTGATGTCCGTTGAGCAACACATTGGGATTGAGCAGACGCAGGTAGTCGCTCGTGCCGTTGGGATAGTTGAACCATTGGCGGATCTGCGCGCCCGTATCTCCCATAAAGAGGCCGGGCAGCGAGGCGATAAGCGTGGGCGCCCAGGCAATCATGAGCACAAGAAACGGCCCGACAAAGGGATGGACCGAGAGCACGGCGTGGGCAACACGCCACACGCGGCCAAAGTGGGTCTCCGAAAACGGAATGCGGCGGGAGCTCAACCAATCCAAAAACTCAAAAGCCAGATAGAAGGCCACAATCGCCAGAAGCATCCAGCCCGCGCCGCCAATCCAGGCGCAGATAACGCGTGCCTTGTCGCCCAGCACAATCTCTGCCGAATCGGCAAGGTCGTAGCTACGGCCGAACACCATGCAAACGGCAAAGAACAGCGATGGCAGCACGACCGACGGGCGCCAAGCGTCACCGCGGCCAAAGAACACATAGCGAAACGGCAGCGTGAGCAAGCAGGCAAGCGCGAGCAGCATCACTGCGTCGGTATGGCCGGCAAACGAGAGAAGTACCTCGTAGCACACGTAGAGCGTGCCCGTCGCCTTGGGGTCGATCGCCAGGACCGCGTTGCTCGACACCGGGGCGGGATCGATGGAAAACGCCGTGGTCGCCAGCAGGGCGAGCAAAAATGCGATGAGCGTCTGTTTGGCGGGATAGCGCTTAAACCAAACGATGCGGGCGGCGTCGCGCGCAGCCGTTGCGGAGAGGTCGGAATCCTTCACAGTCCGAATAGCCTTTCTAGAAACCTGCCAAAAAGGGACAGGTTTATTTTGGCAGGTTTTATCTGGGGAAACGTTACGGTTCTGTCATCGTTGCCCGGCAAAACCACCACAAAGGTGCCTGTCCCCCTTGTGGTGACATGTGGTGGCTAGGCGTCGAGGTAGATGCGCTGGGGGCGATTGCGGTGTCGGGCGAAGATGATGAGCGCCAGTCCTGCGATTACGAGCGGCAGGCTCAGCAGCTGACCCATGGTGATGACGCCGCCCAGCAGATAGCCCAGCTGGGCATCGGGCACGCGCACAAACTCAACGAGAAAGCGGACGATGCCGTACCCCATCACGAACACGCCCATAAACGTGCCCTGGGGCAGCAGCGGCTTTTTGCGGCTGAGCACCTGCAAAATACAGAAGAGCACGACGCCCTCTAGGAATGCCTCATAGAGCTGGGAAGGATGGCGCGGCATATCGCCCGCGGTGCCGCCAAAGACCACACCCCAAGGCAGATCGGTCGGCTTACCCCACAGCTCGCCGTTGACGAAATTGGCACAACGGCCCAGGCATAGGGCCAGCGGGGCGCCGATCACGGCAAGGTCGGCGACGGTCCAGGCGTCGAGCTTATACATGCGGCACACGATGATGCCGCCCAAGATGCCGCCCACCAGGCCGCCGTGGAAGCTCATGCCGCCCTCGTTGGTGGCAAAGATCTCGAGCGGGTGGGTCCAATAGTAGCCATCGCCGTAAAAGACGACGTAAAACAGGCGCGCGCCGATGATGAGGCCAAAGACCGCGCCGACCACGACGCTCGTCAGGTCATCGATCGTAATGTCGAAGCCCCAACGACGCTGCGTGCGGTACATAACGACCGCCGTGAGCAGAGCACCGACCACGTAGGCCAGGCCGTACCAGTAGATGGTGATGGGGCCCGCCGAGATCGCGACGGGATCAAGCATATGGTAGAGGTCGTTGAGCATATCGATCCCCCTGCTCCCTACATACAAATGCGGCCGCGGGCCTTACGCTCGCAGCCGCATATTTGGGCGTAACGTCTATGCGAAGCGTACCGTCCGCAGCTTTCGCATCTTAGAACGGCGCGTACTCGTCGTACAGGTCCTCGGCCTCGCCGGAAGCATTGACCTGCTCAACGCGGGTAACGCCGGGCACATGCTCCTTCAGGATGCGCTCGATACCCATGGAAAGAGTTAGCGAGCTCATGGGGCAGCCGGCGCAGGCGCCCTGCAGCTCCAACTTGACAACACCCTCGTCGTCGACGCCCACATACTCCATATCGCCGCCATCGGCCTGCAGGTTGGGGCGAATCTCTTCAAGAACCTTCTTAAGCAGCTCTTCGTTAACAGCCACAGGGGCTCCTTTCTCACAATAACGCGGGCACGCCCGCGGACAGGGGCTATGTTACTACAGCCATGTACCCGCTTAGGCGCCAGCCATGCGTGCGGACACGACTTTCACGAGCAGTCAATTTGGGACGGGGCTCTTTTGGCTGTTTTGCCGCCAGCTGGCGTTGGCACGCGCTACTGCCGAGCCTGTCCCCCGGTACCAATCTGGACATCGACGATGACCTGGCGGTAGCTGATGCCGCAGGAGTCGAGAATGCGGCGGCTGATACGGCCGTCATCGGTGTCGGCATATTTATTGTCCAGGTAGACGACCTCGCCCACGCCCACCTGCGCCAGGATCTTGGCGCAGTCGTGGCACGGGAACAGCGTGACGTAAACCGTGGAACCCTCGAGGTCCTTGAGCGAGCCACGGTAGTTGAGCACGGCGTTGGCCTCGGCATGGACCACGTAGTTGTGCTTGTCCTGCAGCGGGTCATCGCTCGTACCCCACGGGAAAAAGTCGTCGTTGAGCGCCGAGGGCGTGCCGTTGTAACCCACCGAAAGGATGCGGTGGTTGGTGCTGGCGATGCACGCTCCCACCTGCGTGTTGGGGTCCTTGCTGCGGCGCTGCGCGGCGATGGCCACGCTCATAAAGAACTCGTCCCAGCTAATAACGTCGCGGCGCTTGCCCGACGCGGTTTGATGAAGATCGTCCGACATGGCAGACACCTCCGCAATCGCAATAGTTTGGCCCATTGTAGCAGGTGAAAGGTAGGGGCGCTTATCCCACCAGCCCCTCGCCCTACGCGCAGCGGGGCTTTTGGTTGATGCGGTAGAGCTCGGCGAGACCCCGCAACGTCAGCGCGTCGTCTACCGTCAGGCTATGGCCGACCAGCGCCGCAAGTGCCTCGGCATCGTCGCCGGTAATGACGATGGGCACATCGCCCTCCCCCGCGGCCTTGGTCGCGCGCATCTCGGCAAGCACCATGTCGAGCATTCCGTCGATGCGGGCTACCTCGCCCAAAACCACACCCGAGCGCATGGCCTCGCGCGTGTTGCGTCCGATGACGTGCGTTGGCGCCGAGGGCTCAACCTGGGGTAGGCGCGCTGCTGCCGCCGAAAGCGAACGGGCGCCGAGGGCCAGGCCTGGCGCGATAACGCCGCCCACAAAGGTACCGTGCACGTCGATGACCTCGATATTGGTCGTCGTGCCCAGGTCAATCACGATGCACGGCGAGCCGTAGACGGCGCGGGCCGCCACGGCATCGGCGATGCGGTCGGGGCCGATCTCGGCCGGATCGTCGTAGTGCACGGGTATGCCGGTCTTAAGTCCCGGCCCCACGGTGAGCACGCGCCCCGTGCAGGTGCGGGAAAGTGCCGCCTTCCACGGGCGCTCGAGCGCCGGGACTACACAGCTCAGCACGGCCGCGGCGGGTGCAAGCACCCCGGGCACACCTGCATCGGCGGCGAGCGCGCCCATGACCTGCATAAGTCGCATGCGCGCTTCGTCGGCCGTAATGCTCGACGGCGTCGTGATCTCGCATGTCGCAAGCGGACATTCCTGCGCCGCGGCCGAATCCTCTGCAAACAGGCCAAAGCGAATGAACGTGTTGCCCACGTCGACCGTCAATATATATGCGCACCCATTAAGCATCGTCGGCGCTCCTTTCGTCTGCCCAGCAGTATATCCCGATGATTATTCTGGGACGGGGATTTAAAAATCATTGCGTACCTGATGATTTTTAAATCCCCGTCCCAGAATAATCATCCTTCGGCTTCGTTTGGGATAGCTAAAAAAGCCCAGTCCCAAATTAACTGCCGTGCCGCTATACTGGTGCGCGGTCGTTTGCGAGTTCACGCGGCGACCCTTGGTAACCCGACTTCCCGCGCCGTATCCGTAACGGCGCTCCCGGGGGAAGCGGATATACGCAAAGGAGTTTTATATGAGCAATCCCTCGAACCGCGCTTCGATGCGCGGGCAACTCACGCTGCGCGGCGTCGTCATCGGCGTCCTTGGCTGCGTGATCATCACGGCAAGCTCGGCCTACACGGCCCTCAAGATGGGTGCACTCCCCTGGCCGATTATTTTCGCTGCCGTCATCTCGCTGTTCTTCCTGAAGCTCATGGGTGACGCCAGCCTCAACGAGGCCAACGTCACCCACACCATCATGTCCGCGGGCGCCATGGTCGCCGGCGGCCTGGCGTTTACCATCCCGGGCGCCTGGATGCTGGGCTATGCCGACCAGATCAGCTGGCTCGACATGTTTATCGTGGCACTCGCCGGCACCATCTTGGGCCTGCTGGCAACGGCGCTCATCCACCGCCACTTTATCGTGGACGCCGCGCTGGAGTTTCCCACCGGCAATGCCGCAGCTCAGACACTGCGCGCCACCGAGGCCGGCGGCAAGACCGGCAAGCAGCTCTTTGGCTCCATGGCCATCGCAGGCATCTACAGCGTGCTTCGCGACGCTCTGGGCGTGGTGCCCAGCATGCTGTGCACGCTCAATATCCCCGGCGTGACCTTTGCCATCTATAACTCGCCCATGCTGCTCTCCATCGGCTTTTTGGTTGGCTTCGCCCCGGTTGCCTTCTGGTTTGCCGGCGCGCTGCTAGGTAACTTTGGCATCATCGTGGGCGGCACCGCTGCCGGTCTATTCGACGTTGTGACTGCGCAGGGCATCGTCAAATCGCTCGGCATGGGCCTCATGATGGGCTTTGGCGTCGCCGTCGTCCTCAAGGACATCCTGCCGCAGGTCGCCGGCATCGCCCGCGGCCTCGCCGCCGACAGCTCCAGCGACACCGACGAGCAGTCGCTCATCTCGGGCTCGCTTAAGCTCGACGCCGGCATCATCGGCCTGGGTACTGCCGCCATCGCCGTGATCGTCGCCATCGCGCTCGACCTTGGCCCCGTCCCGGCCGTCATCGTCACGCTGTTCACCTTTGTCACCACCATCATGAGCGCGCAGAGCTGCGGCCAGACGGGCATCGACCCCATGGAGATCTTCGGCCTCATCGTCATGCTCATCGTGGCTGCCTTCGCACAGATCGCCCAGGTCAAGCTGTTCTTTATCGCCGGCATCGTGGCCGTGGCATGCGGCCTTGCGGGCGACGTCATGAACGACTTTAAGGCCGGCGCCGTGCTGGGCACCAATCCGCGTGCGCAGTGGATCGGCCAGGCCATCGGCGGCATCGTGGGCGCCCTGGTCGCCGCTGCCGTCATGGTCGCGCTTGTCACCGCCTATGGTCCGGATGCTTTCGGCCCCGACAAGAGCTTTGTGGCCGCGCAGGCAAGCGTCGTCGCCACCATGGTCTCGGGCATCCCGAGCGTGCCGTGGTTCGCAGGCGGCTTTATCGCCGGCATCGTCATGTACTGGCTCGGCATTCCGGCCATGATGATCGGCCTGGGCGTGTACCTGCCGTTCTACATGTCACTCACGGCATTCCTGGGCTCCTGTATCAAGCTCGCCTACGACAAGTGGTCCGCCCACCGCGACGCCACCGCTGGTCTTTCTGACGAGGAGAGGGCTGCCAAGGACGCCGCCTTCCAGGAGCAGGGCCTGGTTGTCGCCAGCGGCCTGCTCGGCGGCGAGTCCATCGTCGGCGTTATCCTGGCATTTGTCTCCGTGGGCTTAAGCCTGCTGGGCTAAGTCGAGCAGCTGCTCGACAGCAACCATATTGCCTACGGCTTGCCCGGTCGGTAGCTTTTGCGGCTGCTGACCGGGCTTTTTGAAATCGAAACAAAGAAAGGCCGGCGCGCTGCGTTTAACAGCGCGCCGGCCTTATCGGTTAAGCTATCGAAGCGTTCCTGCTATGAACCGAAGTTCGTTGCAGAAACTACGCTCGAAACGCTACATCTGCTTGCGACGACGATCGCTCAGCGTCACACCAGCGGCCACGAGGGTGATACCGCCGATGACGAACACCTCGCCCGCAAGAGCGGAATTGTCGCCAGTCTGGGCGAGCGCGGCAGGCGCAGCCTGTTTCTTGGCAACGGGGGCCTTTGCGGCGGCCTGCGTAACCTGGGGCTTGGCCTGAGGCTTGCTCTGCGGCTCGGCCTTGGGATGATACTTGTCGTACTCGGCCTGCGCGGCAGCCAGGGCATCCTTGGCATCTCCGAGCTCGGCCAGTGCGGCGGCATAGGCGTCGTTGGCATCGGACAGCTTGGCATCGGCATCGCTCAGAGCAGTCTTGAGGCCAGCGGCGGCATCGACGGCGGCCTTATAGCGAGCGTAGGCAGCGTTCAGCTTGACCAGCTTCTCGTTGCCCGTCGTGCCCGCGGCAAGGGATGCCTTGTGGTCGACAGCCTCAAGATCGGCCTTGAGTGCCTCATCGTTGGCAAGCTCGGCCTTGGCCTTGAAGATATCGAGGTTCGCATCGACGACGGCTTCGTTGGCGGCCTCGAGCTGCTTCTGGGCATCGGCGACACCGGCGACGGCAGCGTCATAGGCGGCCTTGGCGTCGTCGACCGCCTTCTGGGCACCGGCGAAGCGCTCGAAGGCCTTGTTTGCGGTGGCAAGCTCGTCCTCGGCGGCCTTGGCCTTCGCCTGTGCGTCGGACAGGGTCTGCGTCTTGGCGGCAACTGCCTGCTTGGCGCCCGAAAGAGCGGTCGCGGCGTGCACATCTGCGGCCTGAGCCTTGTCAACGCCAGCCTGGGCAGTGTCGTCGGCCTTCTTGGCATCGTCAAGCGTGCCCTGCTTGTTCGCAAGATCCGTCTTGGCGGCATCGCACTTGGCGGCAAGGTCCTTGACCGAAGCGGTAGCGTTGTCATACGCCTCTTTGGCCTGATCGGACTTTACCTTGGCAGCATCGCGGGCGCTGCGAGCCTTCGCCTTTTGAGCAGCGGCATCGGTTGCCTTTGCCTTGCCGTCAGCAAGCGTGACGTTTGCCTTATCGAGAGCTGCCTGGGCAGTAGCGGCCTCGCCCTTGGCGGCGTTGAGCTTGGTCTTGGGCGTCTTGACGTCGATACCCTTGAGTTTGGCTTCGGCGGCGGTGTAGGCGGACTTGGCGGCAGCAGTAGCGGACTGAGCCTTCTCGTACTCGCCCTTGGCGGTGTTCATGTTCACATCGGCTGCGGTGAAAGCGTCCTGGGCGGCATCCTGCCCGTTTACAGCTGCGAAGTAAGCTTCCCTAGTAGTTCCAAAGTTCTTCTGCGCCTCGGCGAGCTTGCCCTGAAGCTCCTTGAGTTGCGCCTTCTGCGCCTGCGTGCCGCCAGCGTTATAGGCAGAATCGATGTAGTCGTTGACGAGCTTCTTGAACTCGGAAACAGTGAAATCAGCCTGAGTGTCATCAGCGCTGTAATCGAATATGGTTACCTCGGAATCGGTGTTCTTACCGCTACCGGTCGCGATGCCGATAGCCACCGTAGCGGAATCGATAATGTTGAGATAGTGCCCGCAGGCGTCTCCTCTTTGATTGCCATTCTTATCTTTTGTACCGTGGTACACATCGTAATAGTTTTGGTAGATATAGTACGAATCATAGCGATGAGCCATGAGATCTTTGCCGGCCTCGCTATCCACACCGTACTTTTTAATCCAATTCTCGTAATTAACCTTCTCCTGAGTGTAGAGACCGGTGTAGGGCCAGCCCAGGGTATCCTCGGTCTCACCACCGGTATATGCACCGCCACCACCTGCGAGATTCTCAGCATTATCGAAGTAACAGTTCGAGTGATCCCAAATATTCGATGAATATGAGGCGTTGAGTGCAGCTGCTGCGGTCATGCGGAGGCTGACGCTGAGCGCCGACTGACCGTTCGCCTTGCGGAGGTTGTTCTGGGTGTCGAGATATGTCAGGGCGTTGCGCAGCTGTTCCAAGGAAAGCGGATTGGTGTCGCGAGACATGTCCTGATCGACGTAATCGTCATACCACTCGGCTTTGTCGTCAGCGCCGGTGAGTGTAGCCATTGCGTCCTTGGCGTTCGATTTCTGCATAGCCGTGAAATCGCTGCTGTTGCTGATGTAGGCCATAAAGCCGAGCATGCCCTTATTGATGACTTCCTGGTCAACGGTCATGTTGGACTTGAGGTCAGCAATCTGCTGCTCAAGAGCCTCAACCTGGACATTAGCAGCGTCATAAGCCTTTTCCGCGGCGTTCGAAGCAGCGCAGGCTGCCTCCCACTCACTGCGCTTCTGCTTGCGAACTTCGACAAGCTTATCGTACGCGGTCTTCTTGTCGGCCTCGGTCTGCTGGGCCTGCTCGTATGCCGTCTTCGCGGCGTCACGCTTACTGGCCGCGTCCTTGTACTCCTTGTTTGCCGCATCGTATGCAGACTGGGCAGATGCTACAGCAGCGTTGGCGGCGTTGGCCTTCTCCTGCGCGGCAGCGACGGCAGCCTGGGCGGCCTGCAGATTTGTCTGTGCGGTGGCGTCGGCATCCGTCGCGGCATTGAGCTCCGCCTGCGCGGTCTTGAGCTCACCAGCAGCAGCTTTCTTGGCGGCCTCAAGCGCACTCAGGTCAACACCCGTACCCGAGACGGCAGCATCGAGCGCGGCCTGCGCCTGGTTGAACTTCTGCTGGGCGTTATCGCGCGCGGTGGTTGCGGCTGCGAGAGCAGCGGCAGTCTCCTGCTTCTTGGCCTGGGCAGTCGTCAAAGCTGCCTCGGTATTCTGCTTTTCCTGCTGGGCGCTGGCCTCGGCAGCCTTGGCCTGGTCCAGATTGTCCTGTGCAGTAGTAACGGCCTTATTGGCGTCATCGAGCTTTGCCCGCGCGTCCTCGACGGCCTTCTTGGCGGCCTCGTACTCGTCCATACCCATGGCCTCGAGCTTGGCCTGGGCATCATCGAGGGCCTTCTTGGCCTCATCCTGCTTTGCCTTGGCGTCCTTGAGCGCCTGGGTCTTATCCTCGACACTCTTGTTGGCCTGTTCGAGCTGATCGTTCAGGTCGCCCAGCTTCTTCTGCTGCTGCTCGGTCTTTTCGACGGCTGCCTTAAGCTCGTCGATCTTCTCCTGAAGCGCGGCTACCTCGGCCTCGTTCTGCTCGGCGGCGTTATCGGTCACGGCCTGCGAGGCCTGATTCTTTTGCTGCTGTGCCTGCTTTTGAGACTGGCCCGCCGCGTCGGCCTTCTTCTGGGCGGCATCGTAGGCGGCCTGAGCGTCCTTGAGCTGCTTTGCCGACTCCTCGGCCAGCTGGGCAGCCGTCTTTACGACCGCTTGGTTACCGGCGGCAACGGTGTTCTCTACAGAACTACCCCCCCCCTGAACAGAATCGCCGTTATCGGTTGACGGTGCGGCGATTGCCGCCAGCGGCGACATGAGCGGCTGAGCGATGAGGCCCGCCGTCAAAACGGTTGCGACGGCGCGGTTAGCAACGCCCTTGACGTTGGCAGTCTTGGCCCGAGGCTCAAAGTGTTGTGGACTGTAGTTTGCCATGGCTTTCTCCCTTTGACACGGATGTATCCATACGTATCAAACGGTAGCTGTCGATTTTTGAATTCTGTTGCGCAACATTGACGACCAGCGTATTTTTTGAAATTCACGCTCTCGTGCTTCACAGTTTCGTCACATTTGAAGGAGCTGGTGCATCATATTCTCGCGGGATGGAATTGAGCCTGTGATTTGCATTTGCTCCCGCGTCATCCGCCCTATCGGATTCTGCATCCAACAGACACCCCGCCCGCCACGGTGTAGAGTTAGGACAACGGGCGCGTTGCGCGGACCGCGCTGGAACGAGGTGGACATGGAACTCGACAAACAACAGATCAAGCGACTACGCGAACGCCATCACCGGCGCCACGGCATCCGCCCTGCCCATAGTGAGGCTGCCGAGCAGACTGGTCGCTTTTTAAAGCGCGCGTTCAACATTCGCGAGGGACGCGCGCCCTATCACGTGATCCGCAAGCGTTTTGTAAACGGGGCGCGTCTGACTGGCTCTCACCTGTGTATCCTCATCATCGCCATGCTCATCGCAAGCATCGGCCTCGATATCGATTCGGACATCGCCATCGTGGGCGCCATGCTCATCTGCCCGCTTATGGGATCGGTCCTTGCCATGGCATACGGCATCGCCACGCTCGACCGCGAGATCACCCTTGAGGCCGTCGCGAGCTTGGCTCTACAGATGGCCTTTTGCCTGGTCACGTCCACGTTGTACTTTAAGCTCTCGCCCCTTGGCACCACCACGGCCGCCATCATCGACAATTCGACACCGACTGTTTGGGACCTTGCCGTCGCGCTCGCGGGCGGCTTTGCGGGTGGCCTGGGCAACTCGCGCGACCAGGAACCCGCCACGCTCATCGCCGGCGTAGCCGTGGCGACCGCGCTCATGCCGCCCCTGTGCGCGGCGGGCTACGGCATCGCCATCGCAAGCGGGTCGCTGTTTCTCTCGGCGCTTTACGAGTTTGGCATCAATGTAGTCTTTATCGCACTGGCTGCCGAAGCCGTGCTGCTTCTTTTGCGCGTGCCGCTCAAGCGCGACCTGAACGGCGACGGCATTGTGACCGCCAAGGAAAACGCCGAGGTCAACGAGCTGTCACGCAAAGTGCGCCGCCGCATCATCGTGGGAACGGTCATCTTTGCCATCCCCTGCATCGTTATGACCGCAGGCTCCATTGGATCGGCGCAGGCCGGCGTGCAGGACGGCTACGGCGTCACCGAGACCACGCGCGAGCTTGCCGCGGTGCTGCCGGGCTTTAAGGATTACACCGTCGCCGTCGAGACCTCGGCCACCGAAGGGGACGAAGAAGGCATCGTCGAGCGCGAAATCGTCGCCCATGTGACGACAGGCGAGGCGCTTGGGGCGCACGACCGCCGTGTCGCCCGCAAACTCATCGACCTCAATGTGCCCGAGCTCGATCGTGTGGAGTTTGACGTAAAGTGATGCCGGCGCGGGATGAATGCTCGCACGAACGCAAGCTACGACGAGGCGCAGACGCGATACGGACACGAGCAAATTGCGGGGTGCAGTTCACACCCGAGCCCCGCTCGCTGTTTTATTGCCGTGAATCAGGCGTCCGCATCGACATCGCCAGGCTCCACCGTAAACGCCGGATCGGTGCTCACAAGATAAAATCGGGTCACCTTAGTATTTCTAATTAGGTAAATCTGCCCCTGATTGCGTCGGCGCGATATATACGCAACGTGAACCGTGCCGAATTCTTCGCCGTTTTCCTTCTTTAATACCAGGATATTGGGATCATCCGTACGCTTAAACTGCCCGTCAACGCAGCTGCCGTCTTTGTCGACCAGTTGCCAACGATGGTTATCCTCTTCAAGAAAGGCCAGGGTTTCCAGACTTGTTTTGTCATCCCGATAGTAACCGTCAATGGCAAAGCCTTCGGAAACGCATTCCTGCATATAGGATGTTTCTCGATTTATAGCAAACTGCCCTGCAGCGCCCAGGAGCACAGCCAGGCAAACCACTGCAAGGGTTATCGAAATAACACGGCGATCCATGTTAGCCCAACCGATAGTTGTTTAACGGAGCACGAAACATACCTGGAACCTCCGATATCAGGGCAAACGTCACCTACGGCCTGCCGGCAATCATATGTTTCCAACATCAAACCATATGGTTACAACTCGTTGGAGATAGGTTCCATGAACGGACGGTAATTTGCGGCGAACGGCTACATATGTTCATTATCTCAGGGTTCCGGAGGCTATTTTTGGCGCCACCGAGGCATTGTTTTCGGAAGTATGCGGCAAATTCCGGGACTCTTGAGCACAACCTGGTTTTTCACCAATAAAACCGCAGGTACAGAGCTTGGACATATCCGATGTGCTCGGCCTATTCAGATTTTGCCGCATACTTTCGAAATCTAAGTTCGCAAAGGGTGATAGTTGGGGCGTTTACGCAACAGATGTCCAGTAAAAACGGGTGGTAGCCGGTATGGCTACCACCCGTTTGTCTCATATCTAGCCCAAAGCAGGCCAGTTATTTCTTAATGCCGCGTCCCAGGCGCTCGGCGACCGACGCCACGGCCTCCTCGCTGGCCGGCCCGCAGCTCACGCAGCCGTCGTGGGCACGCATCTGGCCGGTGACCTCGTCCATCGCGAGCGGCGCCACCTTCTCGAGCTTAAAGCCCTTGCCGGCGCGCATGTTTTCCTTGGCAACGCTGATCATGAGCTTAATACGGTTGAGCTGGTTGACCTCGGACGCACCGGGGTCGTAGTCCACCGCGACAATGTTGCTCTCGGGATGCTGGCGGCGCAGCTCCTTGATCACGGCCTTGCCCACCACGTGGTTGGGCAGGCACGCGAAGGGCTGCGTGCAGATGATGTTGGGCGCGCCATGGTCGATGAGGTCGAGCATCTCGGCCGTGAGCAGCCACCCCTCGCCCATGTTGTTGCACACCGAAAGCACCGTGCGGGCTTTGTCCGCCATGGTGCCGATGCGCTCGGGCGCCTCGAAGCGGCGGGACTTTTCGAGCATCTCCTCCACCGGCGTGCGCATCCAGTCCACCAGCTTAATGAGCGCCTGCATGCTAGCGCGCGCCGTGGCAGAGCTTCCCAGCTCGTCTTTTTGAAGCTCGGCATTGCTCATGGAGTACAGGAAGAAGTCGAGCAGGCCCGGCACCACAGCCTCGCAGCCCTCGCGCTCAATGACATCGACCACGTGGTTGTTGGCTGTGGGGTGGAACTTGACCAAGATCTCGCCAACCACGCCCACGCGCGGCTTGGTACCCTCGCCCACGAGCGGCATGGTGTCGAACGCGCGGATGGCCTCGCGAGCAAGCTTGGTGTAGTTATGCCTGTTGAACTTAGGCGCCAGCTTGCGGGCGCGCGCCATGTACTCCTCGTAGAGCGCGTTGGCGGCACCGGGCGTGGCCTCGTACGGGCGGCAGCGGTAGAGCATCTGCATCATCACGTCGCCAAAGAGCACCGCGTACACGGCCTGCTTGAGCAGCGCCGGCGTAATCTTAAAGCCGGGGTTGTCCTCGCCGAGCGCCACGGCCGAAAGCGAGATCACCGGGATCTCGGGGTGGCCGCTCTCGCGCAGGGCCTTGCGGATGAGCGCGATGTAGTTGGTGGCACGGCAGCCGCCGCCGGTCTGGCTGATGACCACGGCCGTCTTGGACAGGTCGTACCGACCGCTCTCGATGGCCTCCATGATCTGGCCCGTCACCAGGATCGACGGGTAGCAAATGTCGTTGTTCACATAGCGCAGGCCGGCCTCGACGGCATCGTGGTCAGTCGAGGGCAGCAGCTCCAAGTTGTAGCCAGCACCACGGAACACCTCTTTGACCAGGTCAAAGTGGATCGGGGCCATCTGCGGGCACAGGATGGTGTAGCCCTCGTCGCGCATCTGCTCGGTAAAGGGCACCTTGGGCCACGCGGTCGAGGCGCTCTCGCGCTGAGCCTCAAACGTGTGCTTGCGGCTTGCGAACGCGGGGGCATCTGTGGAGGGCGCCACCGGCGCGGCATCGCCCTGCTCGTAGGCCTCGCCCGCGGCCGTGGCCTCGGCCAGGCGCTCGGCCTCCTGGTCCTTAAGCGCGGCCATGAGCGAGCGGATGCGAATGCGCGCGGCACCCAGGTTGGATACCTCGTCGATCTTGAGCACGGTGTAGATCTTGCCGCTGGCCTCCAGGATCTCCTGCACCTGATCGGTAGTCAGGGCGTCCAGGCCGCAGCCGAAAGAGTTGAGCTGGATCAGGTCCAGGTCGTTGCGCATCGTCACAAAACGGGCGACGGCATACAGGCGGCTGTGGTACATCCACTGGTCGACGACGCGAATCGGACGCTCGGGCTTTACCAGATGCGCAAGCGAATCCTCGGTAAAGACCGCAAAGCCAAAGCTCGAGATAAGCTCGGGCAGGGCGTGGTTGATCTCGGGGTCGTTATGGTAAGGACGGCCGGCGAGTACGATGCCGTGGCCGCCGTGGTCCTCGACCCACTTAAGGGCCTCCTCGCCCATGGTCTGGATGTCCTCGTGGAAACGCGCATCGGCCTCAAAGGCAGCGTTGACGGCGGCATCGACCTCGGAGCGCGTGATCTTGGGACCACGCACGCGGCCGCGACCAGCCTCGGCGTCGGCCACGCGGTCGACGGCGAGCACCTGGTACAAGCGGCGCTTGAGCTCGGTCTTGTCGTGATAGGGCACAAACGGGTACAGGAACTCGATGTTCTGCTCGCGGATCTCGTCGATGTTGAGCGCCAGCGCCGTGGGGTAGCTCATGACGATGGGGCAGTTATAGCAGTTGCCTGCCGTCGGATCCTCCTTGCGCTCCCAGCGCACGCACGGCATCCAGATGAAGTCGACGTCACGGTCGATGAGGTTCATCACATGGCCGTGGCTCATCTTTGCCGGGTAGCACACGCTCTCGGACGGCATGGACTCGATGCCCGCCTGGTAGGTCTTTTTGCTCGACTGGTCGGACAGCTGCACGCTAAAGCCCAGGCGCGTAAAGAACGCATGCCAGAAGGGGTAGTTCTCGTACATGTTGAGCGCGCGCGGGATGCCGACGGTGCCGCGCGGGGCCTCGTCGGGGCTCAGCACCTCGCGGTTAAAGAGCAACTCGTTTTTCTTTTTGAAGAGGTTGGGGGCCTCGGTCTTTTGCTTTTTGTGGCCGGCGCCCTTCTCGCAGCGGTTGCCGGTAATGAAGCGCCTGCCGCCGCCAAAGTCGTTGACGGTAAGCTGGCAGTTGTTAGAGCAACGGCCGCAGCGGACATGCTTTTGCGTCACGGTGAGGTGTGCGATGTCCTCGGCCGAGAGGATGGTCGAGGTGCCGTCGGCGCCGGCGCGATCGCGTGCGAGCAGGGCCGCACCGTAGGCGCCCATGCAGCCGGCGATGTCGGGACGCACGGCATGAACGCCGGTGAGTTGCTCAAACGCGCGCAGCGTAGCATCGGACATAAAGGTGCCGCCCTGGACGATCACCTGGCTGCCGATCTCCTTGGGGTCGCGCAGCTTAATGACCTTGAACAGGGCATTCTTGATGACGGAATAGGACAGGCCGGCCGCGATGTCGCCCACCGTGGCGCCTTCCTTTTGCGCCTGCTTGACGCGCGAGTTCATAAAGACCGTGCAGCGGCTGCCCAGATCGACGGGGGCCTTGGCATGGATGGCGGCATCGGCAAACGCGCGCACGTCCATGTTCATAGACACGGCGAAACTCTCGATAAAGCTGCCACAGCCCGACGAGCAGGCCTCGTTGAGCATGATATGCTCGATGACGCCGTCCTTGACGCGCAGGCACTTCATGTCCTGGCCGCCAATGTCCAAGATGAACTCGACGCCGGGCAGGAATGCCTTGGCGCCGCGCAGGTGCGCAACGGTCTCGATCTCGCCGGAATCGGCCTTGAGGGCCTCGATGAGCAGCGCCTCGCCGTAGCCCGTGGTGGTCACGTGGCCGATGGTGCAGCCCGCGGGGATGTGATTGTAGAAATCGGCCATGATGACCTTGGCCGTGCCCAGGATGTCGCCGTTGTTGTTGCCGTACCAGGTGTGCAGCAGCTGACCGTCCTCGCCCACGAGCGCGGCCTTCATGGTGGTGGAGCCGGCGTCGATGCCGATGAACACGCGGCCGGTGTAGCCGTCGAGCTTGCCCTTGGGGACGACTTCCTGGTCGTGGCGGGTTTTGAACTCGGCAAAATCCTCGTCGGTGGCAAAGAGCGGATCTAGGCGCTCGACCTCGGCACCCTGCGTGTCGCCCAGGCTGTCGATGGCCTCGATGAGCTGCGGGAACGTGCTGAGCTTATTGGACTCGTGCGCCATGGCGGCGCCGCTCGCCACAAACAGGTGGGCGTTTTGGGGCACGATACGGTGCTCCTCGTCCAGGTTGAGCGTGAGGTAGAAGCGGTGGCGCAGCTCAGAGAGATACTGCAGCGGGCCGCCCAGGAAGGCGACGTTGCCGCGAATGGGACGGCCGCACGCCAGACCCGAGATGGTCTGGGTCACGACGGCCTGGAAGATGGAGGCGGCCACGTCCTCGGGACGGGCGCCCTCGTTGAGCAGCGGCTGGACGTCGGTCTTGGCAAAGACGCCGCAGCGGCTGGCGATGGGATAGATGGTGGTGGCGTTGGCCGCGAGCTCGTTGAGGCCGCTCGCGTCGGTGTGCAGCAGGGTTGCCATCTGGTCGATGAACGCGCCCGTACCGCCGGCGCAGGTACCGTTCATGCGCTGCTCAATGCCGTTGTCGAAGTAGATGATCTTGGCGTCCTCGCCGCCCAGCTCGATGGCGACATCGGTGGCCGGGATGAGGGTCTCGACGGCACGCTTGCTGGCGATGACCTCCTGGACAAACTCCAAATCGAGCCACTGGGACAGCAGCAGGCCGCCCGAGCCGGTAATGGCGCAGGTCATCTGGGCCGTCGGCAGCACGGTCGCAGCACCCTCGAACAAGTCGCGGGCGCAGGCACGGACGTCGGTGTGGTGGCGCTGGTACTTGGCGTAGACGATCTGGTTGTCGTCGTTGAGCACGGCGAGCTTAACGGTGGTGGAGCCCACGTCGATGCCCAGGTGCAGGTTGCCGCGGGCGGCCTCGGGGTTGAAGATCGCGCCTTCGGGGGCCTGGGCGGCGGTGGCGGCTGCGGGCTCGGCGGCGGTGGCGGGCTCGCTAGCGACGGACGTCTCCCCTGCTGCGTTCTTGGCATCGGCAACCGCCTCGGCAACTTTCTCGGCTGCCGCGGTCGCGGCCTTCTGCGCGGCGTCCACCACGGCGGGCGCGGCCTCACGTGCGGCAGCGACCATGCGGTCCTTGATGCCCTCGACGAGTTTGCTCATCTGTCTCTCCTCTTAGTTGTTGGACTCGACGGTTGCGGCGGTGTCGGCCGCGTCCTCGAGCTGCAAGTTCAATAGCTTCATGCCGTATTCCGGCACGTTGATATCGATGGGTTGGCCATACAGGTCACCAGGACGAACAAAAGCGAGCACCGTCATAATGCGCGCCATGGCCTCGGGCGATTCGGTGAGCCCACGCTCAAACCAGCGCTGAATCATGCCGACCTCGGCACTCACGACGTAAGTGACGTAGTAGTCAAAGAACGTGCCCAACGCCAGGCCCAAAATGCCCGTCTGCGCACGCGGCACCACAGCCTCACGTGCGGTGTCGATAATCCTTTTAATGAATGCCTGGTCGCCGCCCGGACCCAGCAGCGCACCGATTAAATCGCGGTTGGCCGCAAGATAACGCAGCAGCTCAACCGAACCGGGCGCCGGCTCGAGCTCATCGATGTTGTGATAGAGATCGGGCAGCTGAGCTGCGGTGATGAGCTCAATGCGCTCACGGATCTCGGCCAGCAAGCCGTCCTCGATTTGATTGATAAAGTCGGGGATATCGCGGTAGTGCGAATAGAACGTGCGGCGCGTAAGGCCAGCGCGCTCGGTGAGCGACGCAACGTTAATGCGCGAAAGGTCGCCGCTTTCGGCAAGCTCGCTGGCAAGTGCCTGGCGAAGGGCACGCTGCGAGCGAAGGGACCGGCGATCGCATTTCTCGAGCTGGGACAAGCGTCCTCCTTGTTACTCAGCCTGTGCGCTATTGCACAGTGCGAGTATTATTGCACACCGTGTGCATCAACACGTAAAGGCAATATTTGGAATGTGACGAGGGGGCAGTCCCTTTGTCACATTATTCGATGATGGTGCGGGAGTTCTGCTTGCGCATGGTGGCGAGCATGTGCTTGGGGACGGCGTGGACCATGCAGCTGCCGATAGTTGCGCTCGCGGCAGCCTTAGCTGCATCGCTAGCGTTTTTGGTCGCGTAGCTGCGGTGGAAACGCTTGAGCATGGCGATGTCGTTGCCGCCGTCGCCGTAGACCGCGACCTCGTCCTCGGCAATACCGTAGTAGCCCGCCAGCCAGGCCACACTCTCGCCCTTGTTGCACGCCACGTCCGTGATCTCGAACATCACCGGATCGAACGGCGCGTTGACCACGCGGTCCGATCGCTCGGCAAGATAGGCCTTAAGGTCGCGCTCCAGCTCGGGCGAGGTTACGCGGCAGTTGATCTTGCACACATCGTGGCGAAGGATGTCACCGATCGACTGGTCGAAATACTGCTCCTCGTGATAGCCGCCACGCGCACGCATGCCACGCATCACGATACGCTTAATGGGACTGTCCTTTTTAAAGCCCGCCTGGTGCATCTCGAACGAACCGCTCGAAAACATGCCATCGGGCGTGGAGCAATCAAAGCAAATGTCCGGGAACGCCTTGAGCAGCTCCTCAGTGATCTGTGGGTCGATGGTCCAGGTTTTGAGCACCTCGCCATGGCTGTCGCGCACGATGGAGCCATTGGAGCAGCAGGCGTCAAGCGCCAGGCCCGTAAAGCCATGCTCGCCGATCGGCAACGTCGAGCGCCCGGTCGCGGGAACCACATGCAGGCCAGCCTCGGTCAGCTCGCGAATGGCACGGCGGATAGTCCCGTCCGCCTCGTGCAGGGCGTTCAGCAGCGTTCCGTCTAAGTCACTCGCAAACATCTTGATCATGGGCATGCCTCTCCTTCGTCTGCACGATATTGTAGACGAAGGAGAGGCACGCCCAAACAATGCCGTCCCGGCGCGGCGTACCACCGCCTTCACAAATTCACGGTGCCCCAGCGCGTTAAGGCAATCGCCACAAGCGACTTTTCAGCCGATAAAACAGCGCCGTCGTCAACGTCAGCACCGCCAGCATACCTGCGAACACAATCGCCGGTGTCCATCGATCATATGCAACCCCGTACGTCAATTGGCCGATAGGTATTGCGCAGGAAAGGACCATGTAAACGACCGAAAGCACTTTTCCGCAGAGCTCAGTCGGCGCTGCCCGCTGAACAAACGCGATGATTTCAACCGACGCAATGCTCGCCCACACCATGACCCATGCCGAACCAACCACAAACACGGTGAGCATGCATGCATCTGCGCCGAACAGTAGCGTGACAATGATCGGTGCGACTCCAAAACAGATCATCGCAACATATCGACATATGCCATTGAAAGAAAAACGATGCGGCCAAATGCCGACCAAGCCACTGCCGGCAAGACCACCCAAGCCCATAGCCACCTCAACTATCCCAACGCAGGACGATTGCATGCCGAGATGCTTTGTAACAATAATGGGAGCGCCAATCGTTAGCCCAACCAACGCAAGGTTCAAAACTGCCGCAAGCAAAATCACAGCGACCAATGATGCATTTTGCAACAGATACCGAATCGACTCCCGAAAATCGTTTCGGCATGTCGTACGAGTCGCGCCGTCTCTCATCGTTTCAGATGAGGCATTTTGCTTGAGTGCGACCCCAAACAAGAGAGCTGAAATCGCAAACGCCACCGACGCGGTTGTGCAAAGAGTATCGATGCCAAAGCACCCATAGACTGCCGTCCCGACCACAGGGCCCAAGATATTGCTCACCATGGTCACCTGCGAAACCAATGCAGTGGCCCGCTCAACCTTCTCTTCACCCGCCATACGCACCGTCTCAATTTGGAGCATTGGCTTTAGCAGCGATTGAACACCATATTGAACACAAAGTATCGCTACTACGACGACCGCAAGAGGCAACGAGCGCTTCATGGGGATAGACAGCAGCGATGCAGTCATCAGAGCAATGCCAAGGGCCACGAGGACCTCGCGATGTCTTCCCCTATCCGCCAAGATTCCGCCAACCGGAGTTGCGAGTACGCCGGGTATGAATGCCGTCGCCACGACGACGCCATATAACGTTGACGATCCACTGCAATCGAACAAGTAAAGCGGATACGCAAAGCACAGCGCTGACAGCATCGAATACGTGCACAGCTGCGCAACCAGAAGTTCCGCGAGCCTGATTGACCGCACTGTTTTTGATTTCAACGAGACGCCGACGTCTCTCAGTCCAGCCATAAGTCCGCTCCCTATACATACCGCTAGTATGTATTTATCGACTTGAAAAGGGCGGCCGGAGCTGCCCTCTCAAATCTATTACATACCGTTGGTATCTATATTACCACCTTACCACCCGGCACGGTCCCATACGTCCCAAATCTGCGCCGTTGTCTGAAGCACTTCTTCCCCCAAATCGAGTCCCACCGCGGCGGCCATCTGCGCCAAACAATGAGCACGAGCGAGCATTCGATCCTTGGGCTCAAGCGGACGAAACAGTGGCAACAGCCAGAGATTCGCCAGCAACGATACGGCCTCTGCCGCTTCGCGCGGGCATTCGCACGCAATGGAGCCGTCGGCGATGCCCTCCTCGATCACTGGCAAGAGACAGCCATCGGCCGACTCGTCAAACGAACCCTGGTACTGCATCGCCAGTAGACGCGAGCTTTTTACCGGATCTGCCGCAGGATGTATGCGTGCCCATAGTTCAATTTGCGGAACGACGGACTCGGGAGCGTAAAGCCTTTTTAGCTTTTGGGCGCCGGTCATATTACCGACGCCAAGCATCGAGCAGCGGTGCTCAACAATCGGAGTCATCGCCCGATCAAACGCGGCGTTGAAAATCTCTTCTTTGCTCTTGAAGTGATGATAGACAGCGCCCTTGGTCATGCCATCGAGACGGTCAACGATATCTTGAATGCTCGTCCCCTCATAACCCTGTGCACAGAATAGCTCCAGTGCCGCGTCGAGAATCTTCGCGACCGTCTCCTCGGGATATTTATTGCGACCCATAATCCGCCCATCCGCAACGCAAGCCTTGTGCCTCATTGCAGCATTTTAACGTTGCGGATGGCAGGCGGTCGATCCTACACCGCGGCGGGGCCGTGTTCGCCGGTGCGAATGCGGATAACCTCCTCGACCGGCTCGACCCAAATCTTGCCGTCTCCAACGGCACCGGTGCGGGCGGCGTTGCAGATGATGTCGACAATGCCGTCGACGTGCTCATCGGCGCAGATAAGGGTGAACTGCACCTTAGGGATCGTGTTGACAAGCAACTCGTTGCCGCGCACGTATTCCTTCCAGCCATGCTGCGCGCCGCATCCCTGCACCTGGTTGATAGTCATACCGCGAACATCAGCAGCAAACAGCGCGTCTTTAAGAACCTCAAGCTTCTCGGCACGAACAATCGCTGTAATCTTCTTCATAGTGAATTCCTCTCTTCAATAAAAGTAATTGATTTACCTTCACATGGCACGGGTTTTCCAGGTGCCCGAGATTGCCCCGAAAGAGGAGCGCCGCGTACTTCGGTACGCAAGCGACGGTTTGAGGGGCAAGGTCGGGTGCCTGGGAAAGCCGTGCCGCTAATCGAGTCCCGAGAAGGAGGGATACGCGCTCTCGCCGTGCTGACTCGCATCCAAGCCCAGCGCCTCGTCGGCCTCGTCCGCGCGCAGGCTGCCGTGGAACAGCGCCTTGACCACCACGGCGATCACCAAATCGAGCACCAGCACGATAACGACCGTCACCACAATGCCCAGGACCTGCGAAATGAGCAGCGACACGTCGCCCGTGTAGAACAGGCCACCCTTACCGGTCCACGAGAGCTCCGGCACGCAGAACAGGCCCGTGAGCACACCGCCCAAGATGCCGCCGATACCGTGGCAACCGAACGCGTCGAGCGCATCGTCGTAGCCAAACTTGGTCTTAAGATGGCTGATGGCCAGGTAACAGACGGGCGAGACGATCAGGCCCATGACCAGCGCTGCCCACGGCTCGACAAAGCCCGCACCCGGCGTGACCACCACAAGGCCCGCAACCAGACCGGTGCTGGCACCCACCAGCGTGGGGCGACCGGTGTGCACGCGCTCGACGACAAGCCACGAGACCATGCCCGCCGCGCTGGCCGTCACGGTGTTGAGGATGGCGAGTGCCGCCACGGCGTCGGCCTTAAACTCGCTGCCGCCGTTAAAGCCAAACCAACCAAACCAAAGTAGACCGGCGCCCAGCGCCACAAACGGCACGTTATGCGGACGGTAGCTCACCATGCCAAAGCCGCGACGACGGCCGAGCATTAAGCAGAGAATCAGGCCCGTGAGACCGGACGAAATGTGTACCACGTCGCCGCCGGCAAAGTCGAGCGCGCCGATGATGTCGCCGATAAAGGAACCATCGCCGCCCCAAACCATGTGGGCGAGCGGCGCATAGACCACGAGCAGCCAAATGCCCAGGAAGGCCGTCATGGCACCAAACTTAACGCGGCCTGCCAGACTGCCCGTAACGATAGCGGCGGTGATCATGGCAAACGCCATCTGGAAGGCGATGTTGATGATCTGAGGGTAGACGGCACCATCCGCAGCATTGCCCTCGGCCGCCTGCAGCACCTGGTTGAGCACCGGCAGGCACAGCAACTGGTCAAAGCCGCCAATAAACGGGCTAGAACCGTCGCCACCGTAGGCCAGCGACCAGCCGGCAACAATCCACAGCACACCAACCAGGCCAATGGCGCCAAAGCACATAAGCATGGTGTTGATGACATTTTTGCGCCTGGACAGGCCGCCATAGAAAAACGCCAGACCCGGTGTCATTAAAAACACGAGCATGGTGCAGATGAGCATAAACGTTGTCGATCCCGTATCGTACATTCGCTCCCCCTTGGTCGCATGAACGTTGTCGGCGCTCATGATGCGGCCGAGGGGCAACTGGTGTAGACCAGATACGGCGTTGTTAAACGCTGCGTTGTCGAATGGAAACGGCACCGCAATCTTGGAAACGGCGCGGCAACGGACGCGAAACGAACGGGAAACGTGCGAACGAGAAGGGCTCGCTTGGCTCCGCTCTGGCTAGCGCCGGAACAGCTCGCGGGCTCGGTCGCGGAGGTCGGTAGCTCGAATGACACCCTCGTAACGATTGATGCGCAGACGCGGGAAGGCGTTAAAGAAGCGTAGGTCGCGGCGGCTGAGTGACACGCTCGGTACCGGGCGGCTCATGCGCTTGCCGGCAAGGCGACGACCGAGCGACGGACGCGGCATACTCGGCGCGGCATCGGCCACGCGGCGGGCAGCGAGCGCCAGGCCGCGAGCACCATCCGAGATAAACGTCGGCATCGAAGTCTTCTCGCGCAGGGCATCGAGCGCCGCGTCGCCCAGCTCGGCCAGCCAAGCGTTAACGGCGCGACCGCGGATATGCGTCTGCGCCACCGAGTCAATCGCCGAATCGGGAATACGTTCGAGCATAGAGTCGGAGGCGTCGGCAAGCGACTCATTGATGCGGTCGGCAAGGTCGGCACGCACACGCTCAAGCTGATCGGACAGACGCCGCCAGCTCGCCAACGAGCACACCGCATCGACCATCATCGCGACCGCGACGATAAAGGCGGCCAAGCGCACGATTAGCACCGGCAGATGGCCAAGCAGCCCCAGCAATGCCGGCTCCACTAAACGGCAAATACACAACGCACCCAAGCCAAACGCGCAGGCCCAGTACAGGCAGATGCGTCCGTGCAGGTTAAACGGCAGATGCGAGTAATCCCAAAACCGGGCACCCGTCGTTTTTTCCAACAGCACGCCCACGCTATATTCGATCACGCTGCATACGAGCGCGGCAGCGACAAACTGGCTCGAGGCGTCTGGGATTCCACGCAGCAGCAACCAGCACGCAATGCCGCCCGCACCGTAGATGGGACAGCACGGCCCTAGCAAAAAGCCGCTGTTGGCAAAGCGTCCGTGGTTGAGCATGGCGCAGACTGTCGACTCCCATACCCAGCCGCAAAAACCGTAGAAGGCAAACGAGAGTACCAGCGCCGAGAGCGGACAGGCGGCAAGCGTCGCGCCGTCAAATGCCATGTCGATCGCGGTTCCCACCGTCTACCCACTCCTCTTTTCGTTCGATTCTTTGCTCGAGCCGTCACTCGGGCCCTCGTTCAAATCGTTCGCGCCGCCTTTGCGCGGCAGACGGCCGGCAATCGTCTCGCGCAGTGCGCACCATTTATCCGCCAGGCACACAATCCATGCCTCACGACACGTCGGCGGCACCGGTACCAGCGGAAACATATGCCGTACGATAATATTCCGCTCGCGCGGCGTCAGCTCAAAATCTTCCTCCGCACGCGCCAAGGCAAAAAACGGGTGACGAAAGCCATGCAGTCGATGGCTTGGGTCGGGATCGTGCCAGTCATAGAGAAAGTAATCGTGCAGCAGGGCCCCGCGCAGCAGCGATAAGCGGTCGACGGAGATACCGACGCGGCCCAGGCGCTCGGCAAAGGACAGACTTGCCCGCGCTACCGAGGTCACATGCGTATAGACCGTCACATCGCCATGTTGGATAAACTCATGCATCAGGTCCAAGCGGCCCGCCTGGGCAAGCTGACGGGCGGCATCGTCGACCTCGCGCGCGATTTTCTCGGCACGAACGGTATCGGACATGCGGCCTCCTTCCGGCGGCGCTCGGCGGCAAGCCGCGGCCTGCGCGCAATGAATAAAATCATCATCGAATTTACCAGTATGGCATCGGACAAAACGTTTTGCCCCACCAGTTGGCGAATTACCGCGCCGCCGCCACATATCAAACGCCAAAATGTGCGAGACTGTCTTGTGCAATTGTGCCGGCCGAGGGAGTGCCGGCGCACGATTCGCATGGAGTAACCCACAACGATGCTGCTTACGCAAACGACAACGCCCGAGGACGTCAAGGCTCTCGATCGCGCCGAGCTTCCGCTGCTCTGCGGCGAGATCCGCCACGCCATCCTCGAAAGCTCCGCCGCCGTCGGCGGGCACGTTGCCCCCAACCTGGGCGTCGTTGAGCTTACGGTTGCGCTCCATCGCGTGTTTAACTCCCCCATCGACAAGATTGTCTTTGATGTTTCGCACCAGACCTACGCCCACAAGGCGCTGACTGGGCGCGCGTACACTTATATCGACCCGGCACGCTACGGCGAGGCCTCTGGTTTTGCCAATCCTGACGAGTCCGAGCACGACCTGTTCGCCATGGGCCACACCTCCACGTCGGTGAGTCTGGGCTGCGGCTTGGCGCACGCTCGTGACCTGGCGGGCGATGCGTACAACGTCATCACCATCATTGGCGACGGTTCGCTTTCGGGCGGTCTGGCGTTTGAGGGCTTTAACAATGCCGCCGAGCTCGACAGCAACCTGATCATCATCGTCAACGATAACGACCAGTCCATCGCCGAAAACCACGGTGGCCTGTATCGCAATCTGGCCGAGCTACGCGCCAGCAACGGCACCTGTGAGCGCAACGTTTTCCGCGCGATGGGGCTCGACTACTGCTATCTGGACACCGGCAACGATGTGTTGGCCCTGGTCGACACGCTGCAGGAGCTGCGCGATATCGATCATCCCATCGTGCTGCACGTCTCCACCGCAAAGGGCAAGGGCTTTGAGCCAGCCCAGAGCGACCCCGAGCGCTGGCATCATGTGGGTCCGTTTGACATGGCGACTGGGCGCAAGCTCTGCCCGGGCCATCCGAGCGAGCCTGCGCCGCGCACCTATGCCGACATTACGGGCGAGGCGCTCAGCGCCGCCATCGAGCACGATCCGCAGGTCGTGGGCATCACGGCCGCCACGCCCTACATCATGGGCTTTACACCCGAGCTTCGCGCCGCCGCCGGCAAACAGTTCGTCGATGTGGGCATTGCCGAGGAGCACGCCGTGACCTTTGCCACCGCGCTTGCGCGCTCGGGTGCCAAGCCAGTCTTTGGTGTGTACGGCACGTTTTTGCAGCGCGCCTACGACGAGCTGTGGCACGACCTGTGCCTCAACGATGTCCCCGCAACCATCCTGGTGTTTGGCGCATCGATCTTTGGCACCACATCCGAGACGCATCTTTCGTTCTTTGATATTTCTATGCTGGGCGCTCTCCCCAATATGCGTTACCTGGCGCCTTCCTGCATGGAGGAATACCTATCCATGCTGAGCTGGTCGCTCGACCACCGCGAGCATCCCGTGGCGATTCGCGTGCCGGGCATTGGCTTGGTAAGCCGCCCCGATCTTGCGCCTGCCGAGGACGCCGATTACGGCGCCGTTCGTTACAACGTGGTGTGCCAGGGTCGCGACGTGGCCGTGCTCGCGCTTGGCGATTTCTTTGAGCTGGGCGAGCGCGTGGCAAACCGTCTGACTGCCGAGTACGGCATCGAGGCCACGCTCGTCAACCCGCGCTATGCAACCGAGCTCGACCGCGAGTTCCTCGACAGCCTTGCCGCCAAGCATCGCGTTGTCGTCACCCTCGAAGACGGCATCTTGGACGGCGGCTGGGGCGAGCGCGTCGCGTGCTACTTGGCCTGCACGCCCGTGCGCACGCGCACCTTTGGCATCGCCAAGGGCTTCCCCGACCGCTACGACCCCAACGAGTTGCTCGCTCAGAACGGCATGACGGCCGAGAACATGGCCGCCGAAGCCGTTAGGCTACTTAACGAGTAAAAAACCTCCGCAAGGGAAGCACCCCTGCGGAGGTTTTTATTTTCGCGCGCGATTATCTCAATCTGTAACATCTAGGGCCCGAATTCCCGTCTAACTGTTACAGATCTAGACAAACCGTCTTTGCCCCTGACCTTTGTCTCAATCTGTAACAGATAGAGACCTTTTGGCCGTCTAACTGTTACAGATCGAGACATTCGAATTCCCCTGAAGAGAAAATCTCAATCTGTAACAGTTAGAACCCATTTCCTCGTCTACCTGTTACAGATTGAGACAAAGCAGCGAGACAGGCCACCACATCTGCAAGAACCACCACAAAGGTGCCTGTCCCTTTATGGTAGGTAGAATAACCCATAAGGTAAGTATGTTTCTGAGTTATTTCGTGTTGACCCATTTGAGCGGGATAGGGTATAACTCTACTCAACCGCTAGGGATTTTATTGAGAAAGGTGTTCTACCATGAGCAAGAACCTCTCCCAGCAGGTCGTTCTCGACCGCCGCGGCTTCGTTGCCGCCACCTTCGCAACCGTCGCCGGCCTTGGTCTTGCCGGCTGCTCCGACACCAGCGCCGAGGCCGACAAGGGTTCCGCCGCCGGTTCCTCCAAGAGCTCCGAGGATACCGAGGCTTCCACCACGCTCGACGCCAAGGCATTCGACAAGCTCGTCGGCAACGGCCCCAAGGCCGATGACGATGCCGTCGCCGCCAGCACCTGGGCCACGGCCGTCAAGGACGCCGGCGTCTTTAAGATCGGTGGCGTTCAGACTTCCACGCTCTTCTCCCTCCTCAACGAGAAAGACGGTCAGACCCGTGGCTTCGATGCCGGTATCGCGCAGCTCCTGTCCAACTACATCCTGGGCGAGAACAAGGTCGAGATCACCCAGGTGACCTCGGACACGCGCGAGTCCGTCCTGCAGAACGGCCAGGTCGACGCTGTCTTCGCCACCTACACCATCACTGACGAGCGCAAGAAGCTCGTCTCCTTTGCCGGTCCCTACTACTACACCCAGCAGGCTATCCTAGTGCTCGCCGACAACGACGACATCAAGAGCGTCGACGACCTGGCCGATAAGAACGTCGCCGTCCAGTCCGGCTCCAACGGCCCCGCCATTCTGGAGGAGTTCGCCCCCAAGGCCAGCCAGCAGGAGTTCAAGACCGACGAGGAGGCCCGTCAGGCACTCCAGCAGGGTCGCGTTGACGCCTACGTCATCGATAACAACATGCAGCAAAGCGCCCTGGTCCGCGAGCCCGGTAAGTACAAGATCGCCGGCAAGCCCTTCGGCAGCAAGGAGCCCTATGGTATCGGCCTGCCGCTCGATTCCGACGGCGTCGCCTTTGTCAACGACTTCCTTAAGAGGATTGAGGACGATGGCACTTGGACCGAGCTGTGGCAGATCTGCATCGGCGACCGTACGGGCGACACCAATGTTCCCGAGCTGCCCGAGATCGGCGCCTAGGCAGCGAGCCTGGTAACGGCCGCAACGAAACCATATGGAAACGCATGATGCGCTTTATTGCGGTAAACTGTTTCCTCACTGAGTTGTCGGGGCTTCCGTACACACGGGAGCCCCTTTCCTTATCGGCAGGAGGTCCGCATGAGTCTCTCCGAGCTCTGGTCGCTCTATGGCCAGAACTATATCGACGCGCTGCTAGCAACCTGGGTCATGACGCTTGAGTCGTTTGCCATCGCCATGGTGCTGGCCGTCGCCGTCACCGTGATGCGTGTGTCGCCGCTCAAGCCGCTGCGCGTCTTTGGCGACCTGTATGTCCAGGTCTTCCGCAACATCCCCGGCATCGCGCTGCTCATCATCATCGTCTACGCGCTGCCGCCGCTCAAGGTCGTCCTGCCCTACCGCACCTGCGTTATCGTCGCCACGGTCCTTTTGGGCTCGGCCTTTGGTTCCGAAAACTTTATGAGCGGCATCAACACCGTCGGCGTCGGCCAGGTGGAAGCCGCCCGCTCGCTCGGCATGAGCTTCAGCCGTATCCTCGCTAAGATCGTGATTCCGCAGGCGCTGCGTTCGAGCGTGCTGCCCATGACCAACCTCTTTATCGCCGTCATGCTCACCACCGCGCTCGGCAGCCAGGTGCCGCTTAAGCCGCAGGAACTCACCGGCGTGGTGAGCTACATCAATACCCGCTCGCTCGGCGGCGTCGCCGCGTTCTTTATCTCGGCGCTCGGCTACCTGGGCACGGCCTTTGTGGTGAGCCACATTGGCAACTACATCGATAAGAAGGTGAGGATCCTCCGATGAGCAAGCATTCCACCTCCGCGCTCACCATGCGCGATGCGCTCTACGAGGCTCCCGGCCCCAAGATGCGCGCCAAGATTCGCATCGGCACCGCCATCTCGCTTGTTGCTGTCGCCGCGCTCGCCATCCTGGTACTGCAGCGCTTTTATGTGACCGGTCAGCTTTCGGTCCACTATTGGTATTTCTTTACGCACCTCACTACCTGGAAGTTCTTGCTTGCCGGCTTTGAGGGCACCGTTAAAGTCGCACTCACCGCTGGCGCCATCGCGCTGGTGCTGGGCTTAGCCCTTATGCTCGGCCGCACCAGCGGCATCAAGCCGCTACAGCTGGTCTGCCGCGTGCTCACCGATTTCTTCCGCGGTGTGCCGAGTCTGCTGTTCATCTACTTCTTCTTTTTGGTGCTGCCCCAGTACAAGATCGCGCTACCGTCGTTTTGGATGCTCACGCTTCCCGTCGCGCTCGCCGCAGCTGGCGTACTTGCCGAGATCTTCCGCGCCGGCGTCAATGCCGTGCCGCGCGGTCAGGTCGAGGCAGCCCAGGCGCTCGGTCTCTCCAAGGCCAAAATCACCTTTAAAATCGTGTTGCCGCAGGCTATTCGGTTTATCATTCCGTCCTTGATTTCACAGCTCGTGGTCGTAGTCAAAGACACCACCGTCGCCTATGTGGTGAGCTACCCCGACCTCATGCAAAATGCCCGCGTGCTCATTACCAACTACGATGCCCTCGTGTCGGTCTACCTGGTGATCGCAGTCATCTACATCCTCATCAACGTCGCGATCAACAAGGCCGCTGTCTATGTTTCGCACAAGACCGGCGCGACCATCATCCGCTAACGCTTTACCATTTCTAGTCATAAGGAGCCGAGCACCATGGCACAGAGCACCTCTTCCACCGGCAATCAGCCGCTGATCGAGCTCAGGCACGTCGATAAGCACTATGGCGATCTACACGTCCTCAACGACATCAATCTCTCGGTTGACCGCGGCGAGGTCGTCGTTGTGATCGGACCCTCGGGCTCAGGCAAATCGACCATGTGCCGCACCATCAACCGCTTGGAGACCATCGACTCGGGCGAGATCCTCATCGAGGGCGAGCCCCTGCCGCAGGAGGGCAAGGATCTTGCCCGCATGCGTGCCGAGCTGGGCATGGTGTTTCAGCAGTTCAACCTGTTTGCGCATATGACCGTACTGCAGAACGTCATGCTGGGGCCGGTCGATGTACTGGGCGTGTCCAAGGAGGAGGCTCGTGGGCGCGCCATGGACCTGCTGAGCCGCGTGGGCGTTGCCGAGCAGGCCGATAAGGTGCCCGCACAGCTCTCGGGCGGCCAGCAGCAGCGCGTGGCCATCGCCCGTTCACTCGCCATGCAGCCCAAGGCCATGCTCTTTGACGAGCCCACAAGCGCCCTTGATCCCGAGATGATCAACGAGGTACTCGAGGTCATGGTCCGTCTGGCCCAGCAGGGCATGACGATGATCGTCATCACGCACGAGATGAACTTTGCCCGCCGCGTGGCCGACCGCGTCGTGTTTATGGCCGACGGCCAGATTGTGGAAACCGGCACGCCCGACGAGTTCTTCGACCACCCCCAGACCAAGCGCGCCCAGGACTTCCTCAACTCCATCAAGGGTCACTAACCCAATTGCCACGCGGGCAAATTCATCAGTAACGTTTGCTCCGCGCCACCCCTGTGCCATGTCCACCCGGATTCGAAAGCTACGCCCATGATCGGAACCCGCACCTCATCGTCCTACACTCCGCACGTCGACGTCGATCCCGCCGACCGTCCGCTCATCCTGGTCGCACCACGCTGGGAAGAAGCGAAACCCTATTTGAGCGAGACGCTCTCCCCCAACGAGGAGATTGCGAGCGTCTTTGTCGATGCCATCCTTGCCGCCGGCGGCCTGCCGCTGCAGATGTCCATCACCGAGGACATTGAGGTCATCCGTCATTACGTCGATATCGCCGACGGCATCGCCATTCCCGGCGGCCCCGATGTCAATCCCAAACGTTGGGGCGATGATCGACCCTACGACCCCACCCTCTGCTGCGAGATCCGCGATAGCTTTGAGTTTAAGCTGGTCGGCGAGGTGCTCCGCGCCAAAAAGCCGCTCTTTACCACCTGCCGCGGCACGCAGTTGCTCAATGTCGCCACCGGCGGCACCCTGTGCATGGACGTGCCAAGCCTGGGCGCGCGCGAGGGCCGCACGCAGTGGCGCCATACCCACGTGCTCAACGACCCCGTGCATCCCGTCGAGGTCGTGCCGGGCTCGTTGCTGGAGCGCGCGCTTGGCGGGCACAGGCTTATCCAGACCAACTCCGCACACCACTGCTGCATCGATCGTCTGGGTAAAAGCACGCGCTTGGTCGCCAAGGCAACCGATGGCGTGCCCGAGTGCATCGAAGTCGAAGGCCAACCCTTCTGCCTGGGCGTGCAATGGCATCCCGAGTACACCTGGCAGACGCTCGAAACCGACTTTAACCTCTGGAAGTCGTTTGTCGAGGCGGCAGCCAAGGTCAAGCAGGCCCGCTAGCACGCGAACCACTCAGGTTAAAGCCTCCTAAGCCGGGGGGGCGGACACCAGCTACGGTGCCCGCCCCCCTGTATTTGATATGCTCGGTATGATTATCCCTCACAAACAATCAGAGAAATCTCGACCGCAATCGGTCGACAGTAAAGCAAATGATAAAAACGCTTGCTACGTTTATGAGGCAGTCAATTAAAATCGAGATGCATTGACCATTCCCCAACGGGGTCACGCCGCAAATCCACATGAGCATCGAGGCTGGAAGCGGAAGCATGGAATTGGCCCCGATCTGTATGTAGATCGCTACGACGTTGACAAGCAACAGCATGCCAATCGGACCGAAGCCGGACCCAAAATAGGAAACAACGATTACGCAAGAAACCACGTATGCAAGGCAGGCAGCGGCAGCAAGAACAAGTCGATAGCAAAATACATGCAGGTTGAAATACTGCTGAGCATCCGAAACGATTGCGCAGTTAAGACAGTACAAAACGACACTCGACAGGACAAACGCGCCCAAAAGGGCAAAAGAAGATAGCACCACTCGCGCAACGATAGCGCACACACGCTTCCCTCCCCGAGCCTCCGACAACCCCCACGGTTCCTCGACAAAGCCCGAACTGACAAAGCGCGGCACAATGCAAGCCGCGATGAACGGAAAGAACAATGCATGGGCCAACGGGGCTACGTTGAACAGCAGACCGCGAAAAACCTCTGCATTGCCAAATAGAAGGACATCCTCCGCCGATAGCCGAAGCGTCGGGTCTGGGAAAAAACCCAAGAAACTGTTCTCACGGAGGCTACAGAACCACATCGGGAAAGAATTAAGCTGCAATATCACCATGTACGCATAAATTACCAGGATTAAGGCGTACGCCCATTTGCTCACATGCTTCAATTCTGACTGGAGAAGTCTTTTAATCTGACGAGCCATTGAGCACACCCCCAGCGCGAAAGCTCAAGAGAGCGTAAATCAATACCGATAGACAGCTGGCTGCCACGCCATATCCCAGAAGCGTCAGCTGCCCCATATCGCTATACCCAAGGGCACATCCGACTCCAAGGTACGGCCCCGGAAGGAAGAAGATCCATCGCAAGGATGGTATAGGTGCCTGAAGGAAGGCTCCGTAGAGCGTCAAGCTCATGACAAATCCAACTATCACCACGGCCCCGCTCAATACAGCGCTGCCCGTTATCCGATAGATGGTCACCGTCTCCAGCGCAACCGATATCACCAATACGGCGTTGACTATCATTGCAGGCAAAAATACAGTTAGTATGTTGTGCGAGTAGTTATGCCCTCCACGTATTATGGCTATTGCAAAAAGAAGGAGGCAAAGCGCGCTATACGCTGCGCCAATTATTAAAGCAGACGAAAATGCATGGGCTAGAGCCCCATAAAAGCGGTTGAGACCTCTTGCCGAAGAAATTCGGTGCCCCTCTTTATAGCCATGCTCCTGTAAAAGCACCAAACAAACGATGAGTGGAACGAACAGGGATGTACCGGCAAAAGCGCTGCGCGCAAGGGACTCATCAGGCGCAGAAGGATCGATTGCATTCCAGAGGAAACCAATATCCTCCCCACAAACGCCATAGCCAAAGACGAGCAACGTTGTTCCGTTTTTTAGAAAGATGCCGAAGAGAAGGCCGAACGCCAACATAAGCGCAAGACCAAACTTCGCCGGAAATATCCTGTGCCAACGCATCATATCTGCCTTTATGGGATGGATCGCCCGCTTCATAGCGAGACCGCCTTCATCAAGCGCCTGTAATACTCTTTTAGGGATGGCGCCTCATCCCTTATGACGTCCATCGATTCCTTTTTTAGCAGTTCACCGTCATGAAGAAACAGGCAGCTTGTTGCAACCGATGCCAGCTCATCCAAGTCGTGGCTAGAGATAAGCATGGTTTTGCCCTGCTCCCGATTCAATCGACCGATAAGGGCCCATATACTCTCGATGCCCAACGGATCCAATCCATTTGCCGGCTCATCGAAAATTAGTACGTCGGTGTCGCCCAATAAAGCCGTAGCTATATCCAGTCGCCGTTTCATTCCCAGAGAAAAACTGCTCACGCTCTTTTTCTCATCGACGTCCAGCCCGACCAGGCCCAAGACGCGAGGAATCTCACGTTTCTCATCGAGCCCCCATTCCGCACATCGGATCCGAAGATTCTCAGCCGCACTGAGAGATTGGTATGCTCCGCAAGAATCTGGCACATAGCCGACACGCGTCCGCATCAGGCTCAGCTCTTTTTTCGACTTGCCTCCAAAGAGCTCCACGCTCCCCGACGATGGCTCACAGAGGCCCAGCACTATTTTAATAAGCGTGCTTTTGCCCGCCCCGTTTGCACCAACAAGGCGCAAAGCTCAGACTGATCCACCTCGAAGGAAACGTCATGCAAAACGCGCCGTTTCCCGTAGCGCTTTGACACCCTTGATAGCCTTATCGTTGATGCGTTCATTGGCCTCCCGTTCCGCTTGATAGCAAAACCGCTCATATCGTTCCTTCTTTACTTTATCGTTTTCCATAGTTGTTATTGTTTTTCGATAACTCATATTTGTCAAGATAATCTAAAAGAAAGAACCCGTGTTAGACACGGGTCCCTTCACGCTGATATTTCGTTTTAGTTGTTCGCCTTAAGCTACTCGTCGCTCAAATCGACAGCAAAGACTGATGTCGGAAGCGACGCCTCGTTGCCTCCGCCGTCCCGCATCTGCCTCACAACGTTTTTTGCACGCTCGACAATAAGCTCCTCAAGCTCTTTCTCGCTCACGCGCTGAATAATATCTCCCGGTTGACAATCAAGCTCATCACAGATATCGAGGAGCGTCTTTAGGCGAATAGCTTTTATCTTTCCGTTTCTAAGCTTTGAAATATTAGCCGGAGTATGCCCCGTCGCTCGAATCAGATCAGCACTGGTCTTTCCGGTCTTAAGCAGCTGCGTCTCAAGCTCGATGATGAGATAGCTCATGTTTCCTCCTACACAAGCTCGTCAGACTGCTCTTGGAGCAGCGAGGCATAACTCCAGATCGCCGAGATAAACAAACAGACAACTGCGCCGATAAACGACCCCGCATCAAAGGTAGCGCCTTGGCAAATCTCAATAACGAAGGAATGAGGCACAATGTAAAGCTCCAGTCCGCCAATGGTGAGATTGACCGATCCATAGGCACCAACAAGCGAAACCGCGGCGTTAACAGCAAAGGCAAGCGCGAGAACACGGATAAGCCGCACATGCGCCTTGGTAAAGGGCGAGACGCCCCGAGAG
Source organism: uncultured bacterium (assembly GCA_905214105.1). GTDB lineage: Bacteria > Actinomycetota > Coriobacteriia > Coriobacteriales > Coriobacteriaceae > Collinsella. The sequence continues at coordinate 206,926 of CAJMKK010000001.1, read as the reverse complement.
ATGTTATGGCTGATTCCGCACAAAACGACAAGCGAAACACCCACGACGAGTGCCAGGCACAGCCCGCTTGGGATAACGATGCTCCCGCCATCGAAAAGCGTCACGACACCGAAAGAATCGACAGAAACAACGTTTGCAACCGCATACCAGATCACGTAAACAACCAACGCGGCAAAAGCGACGAGCATCCCTGCAAAAACGGCTGCCATGCAAAAACCAAGCTTCCTGATATTTTCGCCCGCCTTGGCCATACGCTGAACGCTGTTGGACATACACTCACCCTCATCGACTCTATCGTTATTCGAACAGTTTATCGAACAACGATATGGATTGCATGCGGAAAGCCCCGCCAGTGCGCATGGGCCATTCACTAATCAGAAGGGGTGAGCGTGGATTTTTGGACATGTATCGAACGAGAGTGGACAATCTCCCACTTTGAGGCCGCCACCGGGCCTAAAACGGGAGATTATCAACTCTCATAGTCATCAAAGCTCGCGAGCTCTTACTCGGCCGCCTCGCGCAAGGCCGACATCGTTGCCGCATATTGCTGCTGCAGCGCATGCATTCCCTCGCGAGCGCCGTCAACGGCATCGGCGCCGCGCAGCGCTTCGGTCACCACAACCGCCGGCTCGTACAGATTATCGAATCCCAGGTTCTGGCTCACGCCCTTGAGCGTGTGCGCTGCCATAAACGCACCTTCGGCGTCTCCTGCCGCCATGGCGGCCTCCAGCTTGCCCATGCTCTCGTCATCCAAAAACTTGAGGGCAAAGCGGGCAAGCATCTCATCGCCCATCAGCCGAGCGCAAGCGTCATCATAATTGGCACCGATCTTCTCATACGCCTCACGCATGGAAATCATGGATTAAAACTCCTTTGGTCAAACTAAATCGTGGGAAACGCAACGACGTCGGCGGGGCGTGCCAACGTCTCGGCAATTTGGTCTTGCACCTCGAGCAGGCAATCGAGCAGCAGCGGGTTAAAGGTGCCGCACTTACCGTCCAGGATCATCTGGATCGCCTCCTTGTGCGGGATAGCGTCCTTGTACACACGCACACTCGTCAGAGCATCGTACACGTCAGCCACCGAAACCACCTGCGCGGCGATGGGGATATCGTCGCCCTTGAGGCCATCGGGATAACCCTTGCCGTCCCAGCGCTCGTGATGCCAACGCGCAATCTGGTACGCATATTCCATAAGCGCATTGCCGGCGTGATGGCTACCCAGCTTAAGCAGCATATCGGCGCCGATCGTGGTATGCGTCTTCATGATCTCGAACTCCTCGGGCGTAAGGCGCCCGGGCTTGTTGAGGATCGCATCGTCAATCGACATCTTGCCGATATCGTGCAGCGCCGAAGCCAGGGCGATCGTAGAGCGTTCCTCATTGTCGAGGGAGACCGTGCCGCTACGCTGGACCAGACAGCCAAGCAGCAGCTCGGTCAGCTTCTCGATGTTCGTAACGTGTCTGCCGCTCTCGCCGTTGCGAAGCTCCATGACGCCGGCCATGATGTCGATGAGCATGCGACTGTTCTTGACGCGCTCGTTGTACTGCTGGGACAGCAGGTTCGTCAGGCGGCGCTGTTTGGCGTATAGGCGGATGGTGTTGCTTACACGGCGGCGCACGACACGGGAGTCAAACGGGCGGTTGATATAGTCCGAGGCGCCCAGCTCGTACGCGCGCAGAACCATATCATCGGAATCTTCGCTCGAGATCATGATGACAGGCAGATTGTCGATACCCGATCGGCGCGACAGATCGGCCAGTACCTCAAAGCCACTTATGCCCGGCATGATAATGTCCAGCAGCACGAGCGACAACTCATCGCCATAGCGGTCGACCATGTCGAGCGCCGCACGACCGTTATCGGCCTCGAGGATACAATACTCGTCCTTGAGCATCTCGTTGAGAATGACTCGGTTCATCTCGGAGTCATCGACAATAAGCACCAAAGGCTTTTCGCTTTGGAAGGCCTCGATGGAATCGGCATCGGTCACGACCGTACCGGCTTTTGCCTTAGCGCGGCTCAGTAACTGGGCAGCGCGGCCAACGCCCTCATCGACCGTCTCGCCATGAATGCGAACGCCACCAACACATGCCGTCAAGCTCACGTACTCATGGCCCGGAATAATCGTGGAACGAACGGCATCGGACACCTGATGCAGGCGACGGGTGAAGTCGTCGGAGGGAATATTGGGCATGACAACCACAAACTTGTCGCAGCCATAGCGCACAAGCTCGTCAGTCGAACGGATTCCGCTGCGCATGGCTGTCGCCACAGCACCGAGCGCAAGGTCGCCGGCATGACGGCCACACGTATCGTTGAAGACCCTAAAATCATCAAGGTCGATCACCGCAACGCCGGCATTCACGCGGGTGCTACGGAGCTTTTCCTCGTAATATCGGCGATTGCGCACATTCGTCAGCACGTCGGTGTAGACAAGGTCCTCTTCTGCGGCCTCTTGCTCATCGATCGGACGCACCATCAGCAAGACGTGAGGCTCGCCCTCGACCTTCAAAGGGCGTAGACGGGCGCGGTACTCAGTGCCATCATTGAGCAGTTGCTCCGACACCTCATCGGAGTCTGCCAAAGCCTCAAGACTTGACTGACGCAGACAAGGACACCGATCACCGGCGAGCAGGCAGTTAGGCTCACTCTTAATCTGATCGGCCGACAGCAAACGCACCACGGGGTAGGTCTTCGCGACACGGGCGACCTCGGCGGCAGCCTCCTCGTCGGTTAGATTGACCTCGTGATTATTGAGCATATGGGGCCCTTTCGATAGTTTCGCATGGTAGCGGTGGGTTCCAAATGTTACAAGGGTAACACCTTGCCGATGCAGGTAAGCACGTGAATGCTGTTACATTTTTATGAGTTGGCAGGCGGCGCGATTGAAGCCGCAGACGTGAGGTTTTGAGCACATTTGTTAACACGGCCGAAACGTTTGCGAGTGAAGACTGTTTTGATTTTTACGGCTGCTAGAGCTCCAGGATGCTACGGACAGTCTGGGCAGCCGCTGCCGGGCGATCGCGCAGGCCGTTGTGCGCGCCCGGGATTGTCACGAGGGGGCAATCGAGATATTCGGCAGCCGCTCGCGTACCAGCCTCGCGGGATGTGCCAATCGAGAGCTCGCCCAGGAGCACGGCGGCCACCGTTTTTGACGCGCGAACGCTATCCCAATCGGGAACGCAGGTCATAGCAATCCCGTATTCGTTTGCCATGAAACTGCGGCCGTTGCGCAGGGCATGTTTGGCTTCCGCTTCGGTCGTTCCAGGAGCCTCGGGGTCCAAGTCGCCGAGGGCTCCCAAGAAAAGCCGGAGCGCCCTTGAAACCTTTCCCGCCGCAATCATATCGAGCAAAACCGGAGCTGCGCCCATACCGACGCCTTTGTCCGACACAGCCGGCTCATGCAGAATCGCACGGGCAACGAGATGGGGTTCGGTGCGAAGAAGCTCCAGCGCCACCAACGTACCGGCGCTATGCGCAAGCACATTTGCCGGAGCGCCAACGTGTTCGATCACGGCTTGCAGGTCGGCGGCCTGAGCGGCAAGATCATAGCTGCCGTCTGCCGCATCGCTGCTGCCACCGCAGCCGCGGCGGTCGTAGGCAATTACGCGGTAGTTGCGGCTGAGCTCACAAGCGATACCGTCAAAAAATGTGCCGTCGACACAAGCGCCGTGCACGCACACCAAGGCAGGAGCATCAGGCGACACATCCGGGCCGACATATTCGCGACAGGCGATCGTGGTGCCCGCATTCTCGACCGTAAAATCCATGTTGTGCCCCCGTCATCAATGCTCATCCAGTTGCACGTCAGTGCGGTTGGATAGACCCGCATTGCCTTACACCTTGTTAACAGATTAACTTTACCCGACCCGAGGCTTTTCATGGCACGGCATCATGAGCGACGTGAAAAAACGAAACTTGTAAAGCAAGAGCCCACACCTTGCTTTGGAGCCGATGCTATGCTTAGGCACAATTGTCTTGAGGAGCATATGCCTATGTCTACGTTTTTGAATGCCAGCCCCATCTTTGGGCCCGTTCGCAGCCGTCGCCTTGGTCTCTCGCTCGGCGTCAACATGATGCCGGCCAGCGGCAAAATCTGCACGTTCGACTGCATCTACTGCGAGAACGGCCTCAACGCCGAGCGCCCCTGCCATGAGCCGTATAACACGGCTGCCGTGGTACTCGAAGCGCTCGAGGCAAAGCTGCGCGAGATGGCAGCCGAGGGCGAGCTCCCCGATGTAATCACCTTCGCAGGCAACGGCGAGCCCACCGCCGCACCGGAGTTTCCACGGGCCATCGCCGGCGCCGTCGCACTGCGCGACGAGCTTGCCCCAAACTCCAAGATCGCCGTGCTCTCCAACGGCACACGCGCCGACCGCCCCGAGGTGCACGACGCGCTCATGATGGTCGACGACAACATTCTTAAGCTCGATACCGTCGACCCGGCGTTTATCCAGCTGCTCGACCAGCCTGTTGGCCCCTACAACGTCGAACACCAGATCGAGACGTTCGCAAGCTTTGACGGTCACGTTATTATCCAGACGATCTTTTTGACCGGCGAGTATCAGGGCAAGCTCATCGACAATACCGGCGAGGAGTATGTTGCCCCCTGGCTCGCGGCGCTTGAGCGCATTCGTCCGCAGGAGGCGACCATCTACACGGTCGCGCGCGAGACACCAGTCGCCGGCCTTGCCAAAGCAGCGCCCGAGGTGCTCGACGCCATTGCCGCGCGCGTGCGCGCCCTCGGTATTCCCTGCCAGGTGAGCTACTAGCAAAACCACGCAGCAGCTAGTGCCCGCCATCCCGCCCCATCAGTTGCGGTGATATAGTTCCTATTTGTGCTGTTAAACCGCTTAAATCGGAACTATATCACCGCAACTTTTATGGCCGCGTGGGTGGGCTATACTAGCTGCGAATGAAAGGAAGTTAGCCATGTATGACAAAGGACCCGTGCCCGGCCGCAACGACGCTTGCTGGTGCGGCAGCGGCAAGAAATACAAGAAATGCCATAGCGCCTTTGATGAGCGCCTCGAGCGCTTGTGGGAAGAAGGCTGGGAGGTTCTGCCTCGCACGCTCTACAAGACTCCCGCCGATATCGAGGGCATCAAGCGCTCGGCAGCCATCAACGTGGGCGTGCTCGATTATGTGGGCGAGCATATCGCCGCAGGCATGACCACCAACCAGATCGACCAGATGATCTACGACTACACCGTCGAGCACGGTGGCACGCCGGCCGACCTCAACTACGAGGGCTACCCCAAGAGCGTGTGCACCTCGATCAATGATGTGGTCTGCCACGGCATTCCCTGCGATACGGACGTGCTGCACGAGGGCGACATCATCAACGTAGACTGCTCCACGATCTTGGACGGTTACTTTAGTGATTCGAGCCGCATGTTCTGCATCGGCGAGGTCTCGGCCGAGCGCCAGCGCCTGGTCGACGTCACCCGTGCCAGCGTGGAGGCGGGTCTGGCAGCCGTCAAGCCATGGCTACCGCTCTCCGTTATGGCCGAGGCAGTACAAAAGACCGTCGAGGACGCCGGCTTTAGCGTGGTGCGCGAGTACGGCGGACACGGCATCGGTAAGGAGTTCCACGAGGACCCGTTTGTGGGCTTTACCACCGAGGCGCCCGATGTGGACACCATCATGGTGCCGGGCATGGTCTTTACCATCGAGCCCATGGTCAACGCCGGAGCGCCCGACATCAAGATCAGCAAGGGCGACGGCTGGTGCGTGCGCACCAAGGACGGCAGCGATTCGGCCCAGTGCGAGGTACAGCTCGTGGTGACCGAGGACGGCTACGAGCTGCTGAGCTGGTAGCCGTGGATGCGCCGGGCTTCACGATGGATATGTTAACCATCGCGAAGCCCGGCGTTTTTATAGCGTTTTGCCTGATAAAACCCGCCAAAATAAACCTGTCCCTTTTTGGCGGGTCAAGCGGAAAGGACTACTTGTGAACATCTTGGTTTTGCTGCCCGTCAACGACCACCATCGCGCAATTCTTGAGTCGAGCGCTCCGGGCGAGGACTTTATCTACACGAGCGCCGACGCTATCACGCGCGAACAAGTCGCCAACGCCGGCGTGATCTTGGGCAACATCGACTCTGACATGCTCACGGCATGCGAGCATCTCCAGCTGCTGCAATTGCAGACCGCCGGCTATGACGACTACCTTGCCGCCGGCACCGTGCCAGCCGACGCCAAACTGTCTTGCTCGGTGGGCGCCTACGGCCAGGCCGTGAGCGAGCACATGTTTGCCATGGTCCTTTCCATGATGAAGCGCCTGCCCGGCTATCACGACTTGCAGCGCGAACATCGCTGGGAGGATTTGGGGCCAGTTACCTCGCTCAAAAACGCCAACGTGCTGGTGCTGGGCGCGGGCGATATCGGCGGTCACTTTGCCACGCTCTGCCGCGGCATGGGCGCGCACGTCCGCGGCATCAAGCGCCATCCACTCGTCTACCCCATTGTGTTTGAGGACATGGACGGCATGGACGCCCTACCTGAGCGCCTGGCAGAGGCCGACATCGTCGCATCCTTTATGCCGAGCACGCCCGAGACCCGCGGTCTGGCGAACGCCGAGTTCTTTGCCGCGATGAAACCAGGTGCCTTCTTTGCCAACGGCGGCCGCGGCGACCTTGTGGTCACCGATGACTTGGTTGCCGTTCTGGAGTCGGGACATCTCGCCGGCGCCGCGGTCGACGTCACCGACCCCGAACCGCTGCCCGCGACAAGCCCCCTGTGGGATGCGCCCAACATGCTCATCACGCCGCACGTCTCCGGCTGGTTCCACCTGGCAGCCACGCTCAACAACGTCGTCGACATCGCCGCGGAGAATCTGCGTCACCTGCAGGCCGGCGAGACCCTGCGCTGCTGGATCGAACATTAGGGTTCCGCCGTTCTAACGAACGGCGGACCGGCCGACGCTGCGCGCCGCCCAGGGCGACAATTTGTCATTCAAAAGGCAAGGCATGACCAGAAGGTCTATGCCTTGCCTTTTTCATGCCAACTTGTTCGCCCTGGACACCGCTCGCTGACGTTTGCTCAACCTGCGGCGCTTTGCTGGCGCGGCCCTACCTGTGGACTCTCGCTGACCATTATTCGACCAGAGGGGTCTAGCGCTATTTAAGCGTTGTTAGATAGTTTCTTGCGTTTTCGACGTTCATTGCTGCGACGGGAGCATGCGAACAGAGCTTGACATCGTTGGTGACCAGTAAATCTGCTTGAGCGCGTATCGCTGCCGCAATGATTAAATCGTCTTCGTAATCGCTATGGAGCTCACGCTGTCTGCTCGCCATCCAGATGTCGCTCAGGTCACAGGGCACTGGCGTGGCAAGCTGCGACAGCACGCTAAGACAATCCCATGCAAGCGAAGTCGCTACCGTAGCGGCATACTGGGAAAGCGAACCGTGCTCTCGCCGATACCATGCCTTATGTTCGCTTGAAATCAAATAAAACAGGTCTTTGGACGATGTCGCCGCATACAGCAAATCAACCTGCGCCGTGCATGCATCGCGTAAAAACTCAATCGCCACCGAACGACCACGTCGTGAGGGAATGAAGTAATCGAGCCACACGTTGGTGTCAACCAAGATGCGCTTTGGAGTCTCACTCATAGAGCCAGCTCATCTCCTCGCCATAGCGATCCGCATAGGCATTCCGTTTGAGCTCTTCGTCGTCCGATGGCTGAGCCTTGACCATATCGATTCCCGACTCACAGCAAGCGGCAGCGAACAGCTTCGACCCCTGATCCATAAGCTCGAGCTTACGTTTGGCGGCCTTTTCGCGCTCGCGCTGTTCCGCCCGGGCACGACTGGGCAGCAGGATATCCTCGAGCGCACCGGGGCGATCGGCCAGCGATGCTGCAAGCTGCCAGAGCGCTCGCACCGCTTGGCTCGGCGTCATACCGGCCTTGGAGAGAGCGGCGTCCCCACTCCTTTTAAGATCGGCATCGAGACGTACGTTGATCTGAGCGGCTGTTGTGGTCATGACCCCTCCTTAATACTTCAAAATATCATAAAGCTCTATGGTAGATACGTAAAGCATGTATAGCATTTATAAGCATTAGCCGTACTCTGTACACAAAAAGCCGCCGAGGCGCACTGCACCTCGGCGGCCACGTATCGCAGATCTAGTTCGGTTTCACCCTTTGCATTCGCCCAGATAAAACCTGCCAAAATAAACCTGTCCCTTTTTGGCAGGTTTTAGAGCTCCACTCTTTCGGCGCCGTTGATGGTCAGGTCACGCTCGTAGAAGGCGGTGAGGGCGCGGATGGCGTACATTACGTCGCGCACGCCGCCGGTCTCGTAGCTCGAGTGCATGGCAAGCTGCGGCAGGCCCACGTCCACGGCATGCATGCTCGCCTGCATATTGGACAGATTGCCCAGGGTAGAACCGCCGGCCATATCGCTCTTGTTGGCAAAGGCCTGCGTGGGCACGTCGGCGTCATCGCAAATGGCCTGGAACACCGCGCGGCTAAAGGCGTCGGTGCAGTAGTGCTGGTTGGCGGCCTCCTTGATGACGATGCCGCCGTTAAGCACAACCTGGTTGCGGGCGTCGCACTTCTCGGCGTGGTTGGGGTGCACGGCATGCGCGTTGTCGCAGCTCACGAGCATCGAAGCGGCAAGTGCGCGGTGGTACGACTCGTCATCGAAGCCCAGCGACCCGTTGATGCGGCGCAGCGCGTCGGCCAAGAACGTCGACATGGCGCCCTGCTTGGTCTCGGAGCCAACCTCCTCGTTATCAAAGCAGCAAAAGACCGAAACGTCGTGCGCATTCTCGGCACCCAAAAATGCCTGCAGCGAGGTGTAGGCGCAGGCCAGGTCGTCGAGCTTGGGCGTCGAGATAAACTCGTCGGCCCAGCCCCAAATGCGTGCATCCTGACGATTGACCAGGAACAGGTCGCGACCCAAAATTTGCTCGGGCTCAACGTCCAGTTCGTCGGCGATCAGGGCGTCAAAATCTCCCTGCTTAAGGTCGCCGGCGCTGATGAGCGGGCACAGGTCGACAGCTCGGTTGGGCGCAAAGCCCTCGTTAACGCCACGATTCATATGGATGGCAAGGCTCGGGATAATGGCAACTTCGCGCTCGGTAGCGAGCAAGCGGCTCTCGATACGGTCGCCCTCGCGCACCAGCACGCGGCCCGCAAGTGCCAGCGGGCGATCGAACCAGGTGTAGTCGATCATGCCGCCGTAGGCCTCGGTGTTCAGGCGCAGCGTCTCGCCCGCGCCGTCGAGCTCGGGCACGGCCTTAACCTTAAACGTCGGCGAATCGCTGTGTGACGCCGTGAGTTGAAAATGATAGTCGCCGGCAACGCCGTCCTCGCCCCACGTAGCGGCCAGGTCTTCGCCCACCTTAAAGGCAACGACGCTCGAGGTGTTGCGCTGCGTGTAATAACGCCCGCCCGGCTCGATGTCCCACGCTGCGTTCTCGGGCAGGTAGGTAAAGCCCGCCTCGTCGAGTTCGGCCATAATGGTCGCTGCCGTATGGAACATGCTGGGGCATGCCTCGATAAAGTCGATAAGGTCGTTGGAGGCCTCGATATCGTCGGCCGTCACGTGCACGCGCTCGATCGTTTCCTGATCCGTCATGCTCTCCCCTTTCGCTGGGTTGATGGTCCCCTCCAGCATACCCCGCCACGCCAGCGCCGCACTCTTCATTCCGTGCTTAATTCCGCGCCGCTCACCAAGTTGAGCCATCATGTCCGCGCTCCTTTTGCGACAATTGCGCTAACAGGATGAGAGGAGCCGTCATGAAGCCACGTAACATTGCCATCGCCTGCGGTGTCGCGGGTGTCGCCGTCGGCCTTGCCGCTGCCACCGGTATCGTTTATCACAAGCAAATCAAGTCCGCCGCGTCGCTCAAACGCTTGACCGGCTACGCGGATGGCTATGACCTGTACGCAATCGACATCGCCTACGACTACGATCTTGATCGCATCATCGCCGCCGGCGTACGCGACGACCAGGCCTACATCGATGCCGTGGTGGCGCAGGTGCTGCCCGGTGTGCCGGCACATGTCCAGGCGCCCCAGTTTGCCTGCAGCGCTTTTGTCGCCGTAGATGCCGAAGGCCGCGTGCGTACCGGTCGCAATTACGACTTTAAGGACGACACCTCGGCGCTGCTGGTGCGCAATCACCCACGCGGCGGCTATGCCTCCATCGGGTTTGCCGCCCTTAACAACCTGGGCGATAACACTCCGCTTGACTCCGTCGCCGGACGCGCCGCCGCACTCATGGGCCCGTTTGCCCAGCTCGACGGCGTCAACGAATGTGGCGTGTCCATTGCCGTGCTCACCCTGGATTCCAAACCCTGTGACCAGGACACGCAGCGCCCCGTCATCAATACCTCGCTCGCCATCCGTCTGGTGCTCGACCGTGCCGCCACCACGCAAGAAGCTGTCGACCTGCTTTCCGCCTACGACATGCACGCCATGGCAGGACGCGATTACCACTTCTTTATAAACGACGCCGCCGGTGACGCGCGCGTAGTAGAGTGGGATCCGCGCGATCCGGACCGCGCTTTCAAAGCGACTCCTGTAACCCAGGTTACGAACTTCTACGCCTGCTATGGCGACGAAGTGCTGCCTAACCAAAAGAATGGCGAGCTAGGCCATGGTAAAGAGCGCGCCGCCGCAATCGCCGATGTCCTCGACGCCCATACCGGCGCCCAAGACGAGGCAGTCGCTTGGAAGGCCCTACGCGCTGCAGCGCAAGAGCCCAATCCGGAAGACATCACCAGCAACACGCAGTGGTCGGTCGTCTTTGACAACACCGAGCCTGCTGCCGCCATCACGCTGCGCCGCCACTGGGGCGACATCGACGCATTCGCACTGTAAGGAGCCAGGCCCGTCGACTTTACGCTCGCCTGGCGTTGTTTACATTTCTATACGCTTGAGCTAACACGTTTTACCCCCGTATCAACAGTGTGCGGGGGTAAACTTATGCGCATGTTATAACTTGCCCGGAAGGATTCATCATGCTTAGGATCGGTCTTCTTACCAGTGGCGGCGACTGTCAAGCGCTCAACGCCACCATGCGCGGCATTGTCAAAACGCTTATGACCAATAGCGAAGAGCCTATTGAGATCTATGGTTTTGAGGACGGCTACCAGGGCCTTATCTACAGCAGGTTCCGCGTCATGACGCCCGCCGATTTTAGCGGCATCCTCACCCGCGGCGGCACCATCCTGGGCACGAGCCGCACGCCGTTCAAGCGCCTGGACATTCCCGAGGCCGACGGCGTCGAGAAGGTGCCCGCAATGGTCCACACCTATCATAAGCTGCAGCTCGACTGCCTGTTTATGCTGGGCGGCAACGGATCCACCAAGACCGCCAACCGCCTGCGCGAAGAAGGCCTCAACGTTATCGCCCTGCCCAAGACCATCGATAACGACACCTGGGGCACCGAGTTGACGTTTGGCTTTACGAGCGCCATCGACGTCGCCACCAAGTGCATCGACGACATCCACACCACTGCCTCGAGTCACGGCCGCGTGTTTGTCATCGAGATCATGGGCCACAAGGTCGGTTGGATTCCGCTGTATGCCGGCGTCGCGGGCGGCGCGGACGTCATCTTGATTCCCGAGATCCCCTACGACATGGACAACGTCATCAAGACCATCGAGCATCGCATGGAGACCGGCAGCCGCTTTACCATCGTAGCCGTCGCCGAGGGCGCTATCTCCAAGGAGGACGCAGCGCTGCCCAAGAAGGAGTACAAGAAAAAGCTCGCCGAGCGCACGAGTCCGTCGATCGTCTACGACATCGCCAAGGAGATCGAGGCCAAGACTGGTCGCGAGACCCGCGTCGCCATCCCCGGCCACACGCAGCGCGGCGGCCAACCCGACGCCCAGGACCGCATCTTTGCGACCCAGTGCGGCGTCGAGGCGGCACTGGGGTGCCTACGCGGCGAGTTTGGCTACATGATTGCCCTGCGTGACGGCAAGATGTGCCACATGCCGCTCGAGGAGGTCGCCGGCAAGCTCAAGTTTGTCGACCCCCAGAGCGACCTGGTGCGCGAGGCCAAGGCGCTGGGCATCAGCTTCGGCGACGAATAGCCTCGGCCGAAACTGCTCTCATCGGAGACCCCAGGGCTTACATCCCAAATCGTCCTCGGACATGTCAGGACCCCGCCGTGCGCTTCGCGCGGCGGGGTCCTTCCGTCCTGCGGAAAGATTTGGGATGTAAGCCCTGAGGCCTCCTGCGGTAACTAGGGAGGCCGAGGCTATTCGTCTTCTTGCTGCGGGTGCGTGGGCTGAGATTTTGGGATGTTGCAGGCTCTTAGCTGAGAGTAGCACTGACATTTGTCCTGAAATGGCTGGTCGTTAGGGGTTGCTACCGGTAGTTGCGGTAGGGTTGGGGCAGATTCTAACTAGAAATGGTGGTCGCTACCGGTTGTTCTCGGCATACTCGGCTCATTCGATTACGGTCACCACATGAAAGGAACTGTCATGGATCTTGCGATGGCACAGCGGCTCGTCGATCGCCGCAAGGCTGCTGGGCTTTCTCAGGAGGCGCTTGCCGCCCAGCTGGGTGTGAGTCGTCAGGCTGTCAGTAAATGGGAGCGCAGCGAATCCTCTCCCGATACCGATAACCTTATTGCGCTCGCCGCGCTGTATGGCGTGTCGCTGGATGAGCTGCTGTATGGGGAGGCGGTGGATAGCACTGACGACTCGCAGGCTGATGATGAGGCGCAGAACAGCAACGCCGGCACCAAAGCTTCAGATAAGGCTGAGGAGGCTGAGGCTTCTACTGAACACGCTGATTGCAGCGATAAGCCACTTGTCGATATTTCCCTCGCGCGCGGCATCCACGTTATTGACCCCAACAAAGGCGAAGAGGTTCATGTTGGCTGGAATGGCATCCATGTGGCTAACGAGCGCAAGGGTGAAGAGGTCCATGTGGGGCCAGGCGGATTGCATATCGATACGCTTGAGGACGATGGACATAGTGTGCATACCAATGACGACGGCACCGTCACCATCGACGGCGAGACGTTTTCCAGCTGGAAGGAAGCACACGACAAGCTCGACCATCACGGCAAGCATTTCCACACCAAGGTCGGACGTGCATGGAACAAATTCCCCTTCCCTGTGCTTGTCGCCCTCGCCTATCTGGTGCTCGGCATTGTCTACGGCACATGGGCTACGGGACTCTTCCTCGTCTTTCTGATTCCCGTCTATTACGCGCTTGGCGACTTTATCGACCAACGCCACTTATCTAAGCTGATCGAGGTCATCTACCCGGCAGCCGCCATCGCTTGGTTCCTCTACATGTGGCTCTGTTTGGGACAGCCCCATCCTGCATGGATCATCCTCATCACGATTCCCGTCATCAAAGCGCTCATGCGCTGGTGCCTCAAACAATGGAAGCACCGCCAACAGGCCTAACACGCTCCGACCCACCAGCACCCAACCACCCCCGCCCTTCTCCTAAGTTGCGGTGAGATAGGGACTGTTTTGAAGCTCCAAAGCGCCAAACAGTCCGTATATCACCGCAACCTACAAACAACTGGGTCAGTTCCGGCACGGAGATTAGCATTGAGCTGACCACGCGCCAAGAAAAGGGCCTATTTACTACGTTTAACTCGAGAGGGCCGACCATACCCGCCTTTTCCGAATATTTGCAAGCCCTCTACCTGCGGTTTTAATTTCATAATCTTTGTCATGGTCGAGGGTGTGGTAGCAAACGTAGTAGATAGGCCCGTTTTGCGGCATACGACCCATTCAAGCCCAATCTCGAAGGCTGGAGAAAGCCCTTCATCCACGCCTGTGAGCGAAAACCAAATAGAATGAAAGGCAAATGGAAAAGCCCGTTTAACGAGCGGAGGACATATGCGCGACGTAGCCGAAAGCGACTGGAAGCTGTTTAAGAAAATGCTTCCTCAATGGCAAGAACGTTATATGGAAAAGCTCATCGGCCAGTATGTTGAGATACTGAACGGCGACAGTGAAGCGTCCAGTAGATTTTGGGCACTAGAAGAGCGCCTCAATAGAGACAAGCTGTCCTCAGGCGTAATTGCAAACGACATTCGCCGCAGCACAATGCACCGCGAGATAGCCAATTTGCTTATCGACAGCGTGATCACCCTTGACGACCTTGACGGTTTTACCGAGGACATTAAGAGCTATGCGCAACACTGGATTGGCCAGTAAGAGCACTGAACGACAGACATCCCCAGCAAAACGGGGCAAACGCCGGGCCACCTAATGGTTGTCCGGCGTTTGCGCAGATAAAACCTGCCAAAATAAACCTGTCCCTTTTTGGCAGGTCACTCGGCGCTCTTGAGGGCGCCGACCATGTCGATCTTGTTGAGGGTACGATTGGTGGCTAGGTTGACGATAAACGTAAAGCCAAAGGAAAGCACCACGGCGAGCACGTAGCTTAGCGGCTCGACTTCGACGTCAAAGTACAGCGACGGCATCTGCAAAATGTACGTAAAACTCTCGGCCAGCAAGCCGCCCAGTGGCACGCCCAGCGCGGCGCCAATTGCCGTGAGGATCAACGTCTCCTTGTTGACGTAATGGTGCACCTCGCCACGGCGGAAGCCCAGCACCTTGATGGTCGCCAGCTCGCGTTCGCGCTCGGAGATATTCGTGTTGGACAGCGTAAACACCACCACAAACGACAGGCATGCCGCCATAAAAGTCACGAGCACCACGACCGAATTGATGATCGCAAAGTTCGCCTCGTAGTTCTGCCAATGTTCGGCCGTGCTCGAGATGGTGAGCCAACCGTCGCTCTTAAGCTTCTTGCTAAACGCAATCTGGTCGGCCGACGAGCCCTTAAGCAGCACAAAGACGCCGTTGAGGCGTGCGCTTCGACCGAACGCGCGCTCATAGGTGCCCTGCGTCATGTAAAGCGTGTTGCCAAGATAGTTAAGCGAAATGTCACTGACTTTGACCTTGGCAACATTGAGCGACGAATCCTGGACGTATGCCGTATCGCCCGGCTGAATCCCCAGCACCAGCTGTGAACTCTTACTCAGATACACGTCTCCGTCACGCAAAGACAGCGGCTCTTTGGACTCGTCCTCGAGGCGCACATAGTCGTCCAGGTCGTTCGTGCGGTCATCGGGCACCACGATCAGCTGCACGGTCTCGCTCTTGCCGCCAAACGTAAAGGTGACGTTGTCGGTCATAATCGGCAGCGTCGAAGTCACGGTCACGTTGGAATCATTGGCCGCGCTGCGCTCATCCAACGCCGCGCACGTCTGCGTAAAGTCATCGGGGTTGGCGACCGCCAGCAAGTCATAACGCGTGATATGCCCGTACTGTTTGGGCGAAAGCGCCACCGACGTATCGCGAATACCCATACCGCAGATCACAAGCGCGGTGCAACCCGCGATGCCAAAGATGGTCATAAAGGCACGCTTTTTGTAACGGAACAGGTTGCGCGCAGCCACCTTGTTCAAAAAGCCCATGCGGCGCCAGATAAAGCCGATGCGCTCAAGTAGGATGCGCGAGCCGGCGCGCGGGGCCTTGGGGCGCATGAGCGAGGCCGGGGTCTCGGCCATCTCGTGGCGGCAGGCGATAATTGTGGCGCCCACCACGCCCACGGCAAACAGCGCCACCGAGACGATCGAGGACACGATGTCGTACGAAAGCAGCATCTGGGGCAGCGAGTACATGTCGTCGAACACCGTAAACAGGAACAGCGGCAGGCCCACAAAGCCGATGATATTGCCGAGCACGCCGCCAATCAGGCACGCCCACAGCGCATAGTCCACGTATTTGGACAGGATGCGCTCGCGCGAGTAGCCGAGCGCCTTGTACAGGCCAATGAGCGTGCGCTCCTCCTCGACCATACGCGTGGCGGTGGTGAGGCTGATGAGCACGGCGACGATAAAGAAGATGAACGGGAACACCGTCGCAATAGCCTCAATTGACGAGCTATCGCTCTCCACGCTTGAGTAGCTTGCGATATTGTCGCGGTCCTGGATGTACCACGTGCATTCACCCAAATCGGAAAGCTCGGCGCGGGCATCGGCAAACTGCTGGTCGGCGGCGGCGCGGCGCTGATCCAGGTCGGCCTGAGCCTGGACGCGTTCCTCGCTGCCCTGGGCCATGCGATTGATGTTGTCCTGCTCAATCCCAAAGAGCATATTCGCCTGGCGCTCGGCCGCATCCAAGCTTGCCGGCGTGTCGACTGTCAGCTCCTGAGCGCGCGCCTTCTCACGCTCCTCGCGGATCTTCTCTATATTGCCCTTGACCTTGTTGATCTTTGCCGCGTAGGCATCCGAATAGGAGTTGAGGCTCTTGGCTCCTTCGACGACTACGTGGACTGCGGAATAGGACGACGACGTCGCGGCGTCCTCGCTCACATAGAACTTATAGTCCGCCGCCGAAGCAGCGCGAAAGGCGTTGACTGTCGAGTCGGAGCTCACATCAGTGGGATCGAGGACCTCGGCCGTAATGGTGTAATCGCCCGCGGCAAACTGATCCTTGGCGCTTTGGTTCGACGAGCTCGCGTCATTGGCGGCAAAACTCACCGTATCGCCGAGCTTTTTGCCCGAAGCCTTCAGGAACTTCGAAGTCACCGCGACTTCATCGGCGCTCTCGGGCAAATCGCCGTTCACGAGCACCGGCTGATCGATGTTCTCCTTGGAGAGACTTTGCACGACCACGCGCTCGCGCGTTGTGCCCACGGCGGTGTAGGCGGTCTCGGCGTAGATGCCCTCGGCCGTTTCGACGCCATCGACCTCTTGGATGGCGTCGAGATCATCGTCAGTCAGGCCATAGGTCGACTGCACGTTAATGTCATAGACATTTTGCTGGTCGAAGTAGGCGTCGACCGAATCGCACAGATCCTCGCAACCCGCCTTGAGGCCGCACATCACGCTCACGCCGAGCGCGGTGATGACCACGATAGATAGGAAGCGCTTAAGACTGCCGCGGATTGTGCGGTAGATGCCACGGCGAAATACCGTCGGCACCATATCGTTTGAGCTTTGGGCGGTACGGTAGGTCGCGAACTCCCGGTCGCGGCCCGCGTGCTCCGTATCGTGGTTTTGGCTGTTTTGGCGGTCCTGGTCCATGGGCGCTACCACTCGATTGTCTCGATAGACACGGGATTTTGCTGGACCGTCTCGCTCTCCACGCGGCCGCTCTTAAAGCGGATCAGGCGATCGGCCATGGGCGCCAGCGCGGAGTTATGGGTGATGATAATGACCGTGATGCCCTGCTTGCGGCAGGTGTCCTGCAGCAACTGCAAAATCTGCTTGCCGGTTTTGTAGTCGAGTGCACCCGTGGGCTCGTCGCACAAAAGCAGCTTGGGGTTCTTGGCCAGCGCGCGGGCAATGGACACGCGCTGCTGCTCGCCGCCCGATAGCTGCGCGGGGAAGTTGGCGAGGCGCTCGCCCAGGCCAACCTGGCAAAGCGTTTGCTCGGCATCGAGTGAATCGGGGCAGATTTGCGCCGCGAGCTCGACGTTTTCGAGCGCCGTCAGGTTGGGGACCAGATTGTAGAACTGGAAGACAAAGCCGACGTCGGCGCGGCGGTATTCCACGAGCTGCGCCTCGTTAGCGGAGCTCACATCGCGCCCGTCCACCGTCACGGTGCCGGAAGTCGCCGTATCCATGCCACCCAGAATGTTGAGCGCCGTGGTTTTACCGGCGCCCGAAGCGCCCAGGATAATGGCAAGCTCGCCACGCTCAACGGTAAAGCTCGCGCCGTCGAGCGCGTGAATGCGGGCATCGCCCTCGCCGTATGCTTTGATGACGTCTTTAAATTCGATATAGGCCATCGATCGGTTCCCATCTGGTCGGATAACTCTTTAGTATTACCCATTTCGCACCTATCAAAAAGAGACAGGTTTATTTTGGCAGGTTTTATATGGGGAAACGTACCTCTTTGGGGGCAGCGCGGGACGCGCAGGGGCGGCCGTGCAGATCGGCACAGCCGTCTCACGTGGAATCGACCGACGCCTGCCTTTCCGTGACACCGGCA
This sequence comes from uncultured bacterium, assembly GCA_905214105.1. GTDB lineage: Bacteria > Actinomycetota > Coriobacteriia > Coriobacteriales > Coriobacteriaceae > Collinsella. The sequence continues at coordinate 188,978 of CAJMKK010000001.1, read as the reverse complement.
ACTCGTTTTTGCTTGTTGGCATGGCCGCCATTATGCCTTGGGACTGAGCACTCAAATTCTCACTCCTCATTGCCACGCTTGCCGCAAGCTATCAGGGTGACGAGATGACGACGCTCGCTGTAGCAGCGCAGCCACACTCTATAAGCGAGGCGTTTGCCAGCAAAAAAGCGCGCGACAGGGTAAGCCCGCCGCGCGCTATCCTATGCGGACTAGTTATTGTTGTTGGTCATCGAGGCCACTGCTGCCGCAAGATTGGAAATGGGCATCGTCTGCAACCAGATGCGACCGGGACCGGTGAGCACGGTGTTGAACACGCCCTCGCCACCAAACATGATGTTTTTGACGCCCTTGACCATTTGAGCGTCAATGCTCACGGTCTCCTCAAAGCCGGCCACGTTGCCGGTATCCACAATCATCTGCTGGCCAGCAGCGAGCTCGTACTCAACCAGGTCGCCGTCGATCTCGGCAAAAGCAACACCCGAGCCCGTGAGCTTCTGCATGATAAAGCCCTCGCCGCCAAAGACGCCGGCCTTTGCCTTCTTGTTAAAGTGAATGCTCAACTCGACGCCACTTTCCGCGGCAAGGAACGAACGCTTCTGCAAAATCCAGCTCTTGCCCGGACCGATCTCGATTGGCACGATGCGGCCGGGGAAGCAGGAGCCAAACGCGATCATGCCATCGCCACGCGCGGTCCAAATGTTTTGGAACAATGCCTCACCCGAAAAAGCCTTGGAGAACATCTTGCCGATGCCACCGCCCGAGGTAGACATTTCCATGTTGGGGGTCATCCAAGCCATGGCGCCGCTTTCGGTGATCATGGATTCGCCATCGCTAAGGTTGCACGTAACAACCGGGAAAGCCCCTCCGCCGATCTCGTACTGCATGACCGTCTCCTTTCCACTCAGGAGCCGAATAACGATGCCTATATTTTAGCAGGTAGAGATGCATATGTTCACACCGCCCATGCCCTCTCCTGCGGACGTTTCCCCAGATAAAACCTGCCAAAATAAACCTGTTCCTTTTTGGCAGGTTTTAAAGGCAAACGGTGAAGGTGATCTGGTTGCCGTGACCGGATACGGTGGCGGCGCCTCCATGGGCCTCGGCGATGGCACGCACCACGGACAGGCCCACGCCCGAGCCACCCGTCTTGGAGCTGCGCGACGCATCCGCACGATAGAAGCGATCGAACAATCGGTCCAGGTCGCCCTCGGGCAGCTCGTCCACGGCGTTCGATACGACAAGCTCGGCGGCGCCCTTGCCTTTGCCGTGCGAAACGGCGCACAGGCTCAGCTCAATCACGCTGCCCTCGCTCGCATAGCGCGTGGCGTTGTCCAGTAGCAACTCAACCACCTGCGCCACCGCCGCGGCATCGGCATGGGTCCGCACGCCGGTCGCAATCGACGTCGACAGGCGTTTACCGCCTGAGACCGCCACCGACTTAAACGGCGCCGCCGCCTTGTTCACCGCCTCCGAAAGATCGATCGACGCCATGGTAAAGCCCGCCGAGCCCTCGTCCATGCGTGCCAAGAACACCAAGCGCTCCGTGAGCGCCGATAATAGCGCACCCGCACTCGCCTTAGTGCTGCCTTAGCAGGTCGATGAGCATATTTAAAAAAGCAAGGTTATAGCTTAGTCGGACTTAAGGAACGGGCGGCTTCACATCTCGCCCTGCAAACAACGCCCGTACAGCGAGCGCGCTTGCCGCATGGGCGTTGCGGCCGCCTGCAGCTTATAGATAGGCACCCTCGAGGCGCAGCAGCCACTCCTTGCGATCCAGTCCACCGGCGTATCCGTTGAGCGATCCGTCGGCCGCGACCACGCGATGGCACGGCACGATAATCGAAATAGGGTTGCGAGCGACCGCAGCCCCCACCGCGCGAGGAGATACAACGGGCGCTTCATTTCCCGGTACACGATGTCGAGCGGCAACACGCTGGGCGATCTCGCCATACGTAGCGACCTCGCCACGCGGGATCGAAAGCAGCTCAAACCAAACCTCACGCTGAAACGCCGTGCCGATCATATGCAACGGCGGCGTAAACCGAGGTTCCTGCCCTGCAAAATAAGCATTCAGCCAAGCCCAGGAACGCTCAAGCACCGAAGAGGCCGCACCATTTGCCGGACTCACCGACGACATGCCACCAGTACCGGAAACCGCATCGACGCCTTCAACATGTTCGGAGTCTTCACGGAGAAGCGTGGAGCCAAAGTGCTCCTGCCCCTCAAACCAAAGCCCCGTCAGACCGCGGCCATCAGCGGCAAGCAGGATTTCGCCCAAAGGCGAAGCAAACGTCGTCGTGACCACCAGCGGCTCCTTTCAAAACTCCGCAACATAATACCGCGAACTGTGCAGACAACCCCCGCAGATACGTCCGGGCGGGCTCGCAATTACTTCAGCGAGGCTGTTTTTCCCAATCAAGCGAAGAAGACGCGGGGCTTCGACGCCAGGGCGGTACCCCCGCCAGCTGAGCTCTAATACTTTTCCCGAGAAGTGAACGAGTAAAAACGAAGTCCCGGAGCATCCACACCTTTAGACCGCAAAACCGCAGGATTCGCGCTGCAAAACCGCAGGACATAGCAATCAAAAAATGCCAATGCTTCGGGGGTCCAAATAAGGTCGTTCACTTCACGGGAAAAGTATTAGACCTCAATTCGCACCAAGCCCAAAGTCACCCCAGGCAGCAGGCGCGAAGCGCCGAGGCCGCCGCCGGGACCAGGGCTCGCAACAGCCACGCGCCCCCACATCAGCCCAGCGGCCTCAACCAACAACAGCCCCATCGCAGGCCGCTCGCAGCAGCGTCACCGCAGGCGGGGGCCGGGCTTAGTTTTCAGAACACTCCGCAGACCAGTGTGGCGCCTTGTCCGCGGCTCCGAAGGAGCAGGACAAGGCGCCACACATGGTCGAGGACGTTCTGAAAACTAAGCCCGGCCCCCGCCGGACAGGTCACACTACTCGCAGAGCAGCTTAGCGATCTGGACGGCGTTGGTTGCCGCGCCCTTACGGATTTGGTCGCCGCAGCACCAGAAGGTGATGCCACGCGCAGCCTCGGGGTTCGAGATGTCGCGACGCACGCGGCCGACCCAAATCAGGTCCTGGTCGGAGGTGTCCATCGGCATGGGGAAGCGATCGTGCGCATCCTCGGCAGCCATATCGTCAACCAGCTTGACGCCGGGAGCGGCAGCCAGCGCAGCACGGGCCTCCTCAACCGTTATATCGCGCTCAAACTCGAGCGTAATGCTCTCGGAGTGCGAACGCAGCACAGGAACGCGCACGCAGGTGCAGTTCACGCGCAGCTCGGGCAGGTGCATAATCTTGCGGCCCTCGTTTTGCAGCTTCATCTCCTCGGAGGTAAAGCCCTCCTCCTTGACGCCGCCAATCTGCGGAATCAGGTTGCTCGCCAGCTGGGCGGCAAAAGCGCGCGGCTCGGGAATCTCCTCGCCACGGCCCAGGGCGGCCAGCTGGGCCTCGAGCTCGGCCATACCGGGAGCGCCAGCGCCCGAAGCCGCCTGGTACGTCGAGACGATCATGCGCTTCACGCCGGCGAGCTGATGCAGCGGCCAGGTGGGAACCAGGCCGATAATGGTCGCGCAGTTGGGGTTGGCGATAAGGCCGTGATGCCACTTGATATCGTCGGCATTGATCTCGGGTACGACCAGCGGCACCTCGGGATCCATGCGGAAGGCATGGCTGTTGTCGACCACGACAGCGCCGCGCTTGACGGCCTCGGGCAGCAGCTCCTTCGCGATATCGTCGCCGGCGGCTCCGAGCACAATATCGCAGCCCTCAAAGGCCTCGGGGCAAGCCTCTTCGATCACGATTTGCTCGCCGCGGAACTCAACGGTCTTGCCCGCAGAGCGCGCGCTCGCCAGCAGCTTGAGCTTACCGACCGGAAACTCCTGCTCGTTGAGGCACTCGAGCATCTGGGTGCCTACAGCTCCCGTCGCGCCCAAAATAGCAACCGTGTACTGTTTCATGCTTCCCCCTTTAAAGGTTGTGGCTTTTGCCCGCACGCCGAGCAGGCCGATTATTGTTGCCAGTGTATACAAGAACGGGGCGGGCACGAAACCCGCCCCGTCGAAACGAAACCGAAACGAAACGCCCCGCCGTAGATTTTTGAGACATGTCCCAAAAAATCAACGGGATGGCAGCTACTTGTGGAGCGCGACCAGGGCGGGATCGACCGGCGCGGGAGCCTCCAGGTCGGAGACCTTCACAATGCCGTTTTCGTCGGAGAAGGCACGGTAAATGGTCTGAATCGCTAGGTCGAAGTCCTTCTCCTCGACACCGATAATGATGTTGATCTCGTCACAGCTCTGCGAAATCATACGCACGCTCACGCCGGCCTGGCCAAGCATGCCAAACAGGTGACCCGAAATACCTGCGCGCCCGCGCAGGTTACGGCCGACGGTCGCGATAAGCGCCAGGCCCTCGACGACCTCGATCTCGAGCGGCTCGACCTCCTGCTGAATGTCGCCCACGAGCGAGTACAGCGAGTCGTGCACATCCTGCTCCTGCACCACGGCGCCAAAGCGGTCGACACCGGTGGGCATGTGCTCGACGGAGACGTCATAGCGTTCGAACACCGAAAGCGCACGGCGCATAAAGCCAACACGGGGCTTGGTGCGGTCGCGGGCGACGTTGATGGCGACAAAGCCGCGCTTGCCGGTCACGCCGGTAATGATGGGCTCCGCCTCGCCCTCATCAGCCGTCTCGCTAATGATGGTGCCGGGGTCCTGCGGCGCATTGGTGTTCTTGATGACCAGCGGAATTCCCGCCTCACGCACAGGGAACACGGCCTCCTCGTGCAGGACGCTTGCGCCCATGTACGAAAGCTCGCGCAGCTCCTCGTAGGTAACGCGCGCAATGGGCTGAGCCTCGGGCACAATGCGAGGATCGGCAGAATAGAAGCCCGAAACGTCGGTCCAGTTCTCGTACAGGTCGGCGCCTAGGCACTTGGCCAGGATCGAGCCGGAAATGTCGCCGCCGCCACGGTCGAGCAGCTTGATCTGGCCCTCGCGCGTCGCGCCGTAGAAGCCAGGCATAACGAAGCCGCCCTGCTGACCGTACTCTTGCACCAGCTCGGAGGTGCGGTTCATGCTGAGCGTACCGTCGTGATGGAACGCCACAACCGTCGCGGCGTCCAGGAACGGTAGGCCCAGGTACTCAGCCATCAGGCGAGCGGTGAAGTACTCGCCGCGGCTCACGAGCTCCTCGGTGGAGTAACCGCCCGAGCGGGCGCGCTCGGCAAAAGCCGCGAACTCCTCACGGATGGGATAGGTGAGCTCCAGCTCGTCAGCGATATCAAAATAGCGCTGGCCGATGTCCTCGAGCAGCTCCTCGCACGACACGTGGTACTTAACGTGCGCGTTAACCAGGTAGAGCAGGTCGGTCACCTTGGTGTCGCCCTTAAAGCGGCGACCACAGGCGGAAACCACCACAAAACGGCGAGCCGGGTCGGCATCGACGATGGCCTTGATCTTCTTAAAGTGTTCGGCGTCGGCGACCGACGAGCCGCCAAACTTGGCAATCTTAATCATGGGCTGGAGGTTACCTTTCTAAAAAGCCTCTGCGAACCTATTTTGCGCGCTCTGATACCATGGTTTCACCGATTGGGACCAAGGCATCCGAGGAGCAGTGTTATATGGGAACTTATCATAGTACACGAGGACGCACTTTATCGTGCTCAAGTAAGGTGGCAATCCGCACCGGCATCGCTCCCGACGGGGGTTTGTTTGTCTCGGACGAGCTTGGCACCCAGCAGGTCGATATCAGCTCGCTTGCAGATAAATCGTACTTTGAAATCGCTCAAGATGTGTTGGGAATGTTACTGAATGATTACACGGCCGAAGAAATTTCGGCGTGTGTCGACGAGGCATACCGCGGCACGTTCGCGAGTGAAGAGGTTACGCCGCTCGTCAAACTCGACGCAGCGCCGGGTGCTGACGCCCCTCAGACCTATGTGATGGAGCTCTTTGGCGGCCCCACAAGCGCCTTCAAGGACGTCGCCCTACAGATGCTCCCCCGCCTCATGGCCCGCACTTCCGCCAAGGACGGCGGCGCTGAGCGCATCATGATCGTCACCGCCACGTCGGGCGACACGGGCAAGGCCGCACTCGCCGGTTTTGCCGACGCTCCGGGCACGGGCATCACCGTCTTTTATCCCGAGGGCAAGGTCAGCCACGTCCAGAACCTGCAGATGTCCACGCAGGAGGGCGACAACGTCGCCGTCTGCGGCATCCGCGGCAACTTTGACGACGCCCAGAGCGCCGTCAAGCGCATCTTTGCCGATAAGGAGCTTGCCGAGCGTCTGGAAGCCGCCGGCACGGTGCTTTCGAGCGCCAACTCTATCAATGTCGGCCGTCTGGTACCGCAGGTTGTCTACTACTTTGCCGCCTATGCGCAGCTGCTGCGCGCCGGCGCTATCGAGGCTGGCGACGCCGTAGAGTTCTGTGTGCCCACCGGCAACTTTGGCGATATCTTGGCCGGCTACTACGCCAAGCGCATGGGCCTGCCCGTCGCCAAGCTCATCGTCGCGAGCGACAAGAACAACGTGCTTGCCGACTTCCTGACCACCGGCGTCTACGACCGCAACCGCCCGTTCTTCACGACCATTTCGCCGTCGATGGACATCCTCATCAGCTCCAACCTCGAGCGCATGCTCTACTTCCTGTCCGACGGCGACTGCGAGCTCGTTGCCGGCCTTATGGAGCAGCTGGCACAGACTGGTCGCTACGAGGTGCCCGCCGAGCTGCTGGCCAAGATTCAGAGCGTCTTTGGCTGCGGCTGGGCCAGCGAGGACGAGGTCCGCGCTGCCATCAAGAGTTGCTGGGACGCCAACGGCTACGTGATCGACCCGCACACCGCTTGCGGCTATCACGTCTTTGAAAAGGTCGCTCCCGCCGAGGGCGCCAAGGCCCGCGTGCTGCTTTCGACCGCCAGCCCCTACAAGTTCCCGCGCGCCTGCTGCGATGCCCTGGGCCTCAACGTTCCCGAGGACGATTTTGAGGCTATGCGCGTGCTCGAGCAGGCCACCAACACGGTCGCCCCGACCCAGCTCGCCGAGCTCGAGTCCAAACCTGTCCGCTTCGAAGACGTCTGTGACGTCGACGAAATGGCCAGCTACGTCGAGTCCGCAGCAAAACGAATGAGCACCAACTAGATCCCTTATTAAGCGCCGGCGAAAGCCGGCGCACCTTCTTTCATCAGATAACCCTCGGGATGATGACGAACGCGCGCAGCGTGCCTGGCTGTTTAGTTCGTCGTGAGTTCCGCACGCAAAGGAAAGCACTTAATGTGCTTTCCGTCTTGCGCAGGACTGTCCGAGCAGCGAACTAAACAGCCAGGCACGCCAGGAGGACCCACATGATCAAAATCACCGTCCCAGCAACAAGCGCCAACCTAGGCATCGGCTACGACACCCTCGGCATGGCCGTCGGCCTCTACTCGCACTTCACCTTCGAGCGCGCCGACAAGCTCACCATCACGGGCTGCCCCAAGGAGTTCCAAAACGAGAATAACCTGGTCTATGTGAGCTTTGTCGATGCGCTGGCCGCATGGGGCGAGCCGGCCTTCCCCGTCGCTATCGACATTCAGACCGACGTCCCCGTCGCCCGCGGCCTGGGTTCCAGCTCCACCTGCGTCGTCGCCGGCATCATGGCTGCCGCCGCGCTGACAGGCCACACCGTCGACCGCGCCGAACTCGTCCGCATCGCCACCGAGGTCGAGGGCCATCCCGATAACGTCGCCCCCGCCATCCTTGGCGGCGCCGTCTGCTCCTTTACGCCGACCGATTCGCTCCCCCAATGTCTGCGCTACGAGGTGAGCGATCGCTTGCGTTTTATTACCGTGATTCCGCCCTACGAGGTACATACGAGCGAGGCGCGCAAGGTCGTGCCGCAGGAGATTCCACTCTCCACCGCCGTATGGCAAATGGGCCGCATCGCCGGCATGACGCGCGGCCTGGAGACTGGTGACCTGGACCTGATTGCCGCTGCCAATGACGACCGCATTCAGGAGCCTTATCGTCGCCGCCTGATTCCCGACTACAACGCCGTGCGCGACACCTGCCTTAACGGCGGCGCTAAGACCATCTGGATTAGCGGCTCAGGCTCGACCCTCATGGCTGTGACCGACGACACCATCGTGGCAAAGTTTCTGCAGGTCAAGCTGCGTGAGCAGTTCCCCAAGTGTGATACGCATATTCTGACGTGCGACACCGAGGGCGCTCAAATCGAGTACCTGTAGACATCGCCGATCGGTCTGTCCGGGCCACCCGGGGGCATCCCCTTAAAAACGTCCTCGCACTTGAGGCCCGCTTATCCTGCTCCTTCGGAGCATCGGATAGGCGGGCCTCGTGCTGCGGAATGTTTTTAAGGGGATGCCCCTGGGTGGCCCTATGGTAACGTGACTAGCGATGTCTACAGGGACCCACGCTTTGAAGGGGCGCCGGGCTGAAATTATGGCCTTTTATTGGTAGGGGCTCTTGCTAGGCTGGAGCCCTTACTAGAGGCAGGCCTCGGCGATGCGGCGTTTGAGTTCGTCGATGCCGGTGCCGGTTTGGGAGCTTGTGATGATTACGTTCTCGGCCGGGACGTTGAGCTGCTTTTTGATGGCTGCTGACTGGCGGGCCTGCTGGGTACGGCTGAGTTTGTCGGCCTTGGTGAGGCAGACGATAAAGTTGAACTCGTTGCCCTGCAGGTAATCGATCATGTCATGGTCGAGCTTACTGGGGTCGTGACGAATATCCACCAGCGATACGACCAGGTTAAAGCTGCGCTCGGAGTCGAAGAAGTCGCCGATAAGCTCAGCCCAGCGGTCGCGCTCGGCCTTGGAACGACGGGCGAAACCGTAGCCCGGCAGGTCGACGAAGTGCACGTCGTCGGCCTCGAAGAAATTGATGTTGCTCGTCTTGCCCGGCGTACTCGAAACCTTGACCAGGTTCTTGCGGCCAAAGAGTTTGTTCATGATAGACGACTTGCCCACATTGGAGCGGCCCACAAAGCTCACCTCGGGACAGGTGGACTCGGGGATCTGCGAAACCTTGCCGTAGCTGGCAACAAACTTGGCAAGCTGATAGTTAATGGAATCGGCCATGGACACTCCTTGGTCGTAGGTTCTTACAAAACGGGCGTGCTATTGCGCGGCGGCGATACGACGAACGATGTCAAGCGTGATGCCGCTCGCGGTGCGAGCGTACTCGTCCAGATCGAACTCGCGCTCGCAAAACGCGTCATATGCCTCGTCACAATTATCGCTGATAGCGCGCAGTACCAGGCAATCGACACCATTCTTGGCCGCGATGTGCGCAATTGCCGCGCCCTCCATCTCGACGCAATCGGCATGCGTGGCCTCAATCGCAGCGTTACGCATGGCGTCACCCGTAACAAAGCGATCACCCGTGGCGATAGTGCCACACAGGAACTGCTTGGGGTCCTTCTCCGCAGAAGTCTCATCCGCCGAGGCATCCACAAATCCATGCTCGGCAAGCACGGCGGCGGCAACATCAGCCAACGCCGGTGTCGAGACAAACTCCTCGAGCCCCGGCGCCGACTCGGCGATGAGTGCCGTATCGGTATCCAGATAGCGCAGGCACTTGCCTATAACCACGTCGTTAATATGGAGTTTAGGGTTTAGGCCGCCCGCAATGCCCGAAAACACAACGGCCTGCGGGGCGTATTTGCTGATGAGATGCTGCGTTGCGGCAGCGGCGTTCACGGTCCCCATGCCTGCCGTCGTGGCGACTACTGTCAGACCCGAAAGCCCACCGTTCACAACGGTCAAGCCCGCCTCCTGCGACTCATGCGTGCCACTCAGCTCTTCCTTAATCTGCGCAACCTCTTTTTCGAGTGCGCCTATGATCGCGATGGTTGCCATGCCATCCCCCAAATCCGTGCAAATTGCTTATCCACGGTATGGTACCAGCATTTTGGCTCAACCGTGTCAGCACCAAGCCGTTAGGCCAGTACAGCTCGGGTATCATAAAGGGGCAAAAATGGCTTGTTAGCCGATGGCCGACCTGAGCTCCGCACGGCGCTTTTTCATACCGGCCATAACGGCATTGCGCAGCTCGGGCATGCGCGCGGTATCCATCTGAGGTACGCCCTCAAGCTTATAGGGAATGCCCAGTTGCTCGTACTTGACGACACCCATCGTGTGATACGGCAGCATTTCCAGGCCCACCACGTTGTGCCATGGAGCGATGAGGCGACCGAGCTTCTCGCACTCCTCCACCGTGTCGGTAATGCCCGGCACCACCACGTGGCGGATAACGACCTTGATCTTGCGACGTGCAAGTTCATCGCCGAACGCCAAGATGCGTGCGGGATCGCAACCGGTCAGCTTTTTATGCTCGACCGGGTCGGCATGCTTAATATCGAGCAGTACCATGTCGGTCTCGTTGAGCACGGCATCGAACTTCTCGGGGTGGTTGGGGTCAAATGCATAGCCACAGCTATCTAGGCAGGTATGTACACGGCCATCGGGGTTGTTATGCATAGCACGAAACAGATCGGCCAAAAACTCGGGCTGCAGGAGCGGCTCGCCGCCGGACACCGTAATGCCACCGCTGCGATAGAACTCGTGGTTACTCTGGAACTCATCCATCAGGTGTTCGACGGTCACCATGGTGCCGCCGTTGACCGACCAGGTATCGGGATTGTGGCAATACGCGCAGCGCATGGGACAGCCCTGAACAAACACCACAAAGCGGATGCCGGGTCCGTCGACCGTTCCCATCGTCTCGATCGAATGCACGCGGCCAAGGGCAAACGCAGAGTCCTCGGGACGAGCGTCCACACCCTCAAGCGTCATTTCTGCCATTCGCGCTACCTTGCCTCTCCTTGGATGCAACCAATTAAAATGCCAGAGTCATTCTAGCCCATGCGTTTGCGTTTAAACGTCTCGGACTAGAACGGCACGTTTTAATCTATCCCCCATCACCATGGCTGGGGGCTACGTCGAGATGTCAGGCTGAAGAACGCTCGCCTGCGGCCTTTACGCCTTAAGCGTGAGCACCGCACCGAAGGCGGTCGGGCCGCAATGGCTCGAGATGACGCCGCCGACCTGAGTCCAGGTAACGTCCTTAAAGCCCAGATCATGCGCATAGACCTCCATGTCATCGCGCAGCTCCTGGGAAAGGCCCACCGAATACGCCAGGCCAATGTGCGAGTAGTCAATCTCGCCCTTCGCAACCATGTGGTCAATAAAGGCGCGGGCGCACTTGAGCATAGAGCCGCGGAACTTCTTGGTCGCCACGAACTTGCCGCCCGTCACCTCAATGCAGGGCTTAATCTTGAGCAGATGGGCGCCAAGGAATGCGACGTTGGACAAGCGACCGCCCGCCTTAAGAAAGGCAAGATCGGTAGGAACAAAGCCCAGCAGCACGCGGTCCATGACGGAATTCGTAAATGCAAAGATCTCGTCGACGGTGGCATCGGGGTGAGCCTCGATGTATTTGGCGGTCTCGACGACAACGAGCGACTGGCCTACCGAGACAAAGCGCGTGTCCATAGAGAACACGTAGTCGCGACCCTTGGCGGCGATCTTCGATGATTGATGCGAGCAGGTCGTGGCCTCGGAATACGCGAGATGCAGAATAGTCGCATCGGGCTGCTCAGCGTGAATGCGGTCGTACACGTGAGCAAAATCCGCAGGCGCGCAGCCGCTGGTCTTGGGCATCACGCCAAACTCGTTGCAGCGCGAATAAATCTCGAGCGGATCGATCGAGCCGTCCTCGACGGTCTCGTCACCAATCGTGACATGCATGGGCACGCGCACGATGCCGTAGCGCTCGCAGAGCTCCGGCGTCACATCCGACCCAGACTCAACCACGATTACGTACTTGCCCATTATTATCACGACCCATCTCGACATTGGCTTTTCAATACATGGCACGCGCCGCCGCACTGTTGCACAACGGCGTCCAAGCGCCAAAGAGACGCCGCCCCTTGCACACAACAAAGGACAGCGTCTCCCTGGAAAACTCCGTGCTTATCTAGGATTCCACACGGTTTATTAAGGAGGGTTACTTATTCCACAAACGGTCGCTATATGCGGTAAGCGGTAGTTGGCCGCGACAACTGCGACACATTCCGTCCAGCAAATCCAATCGTGCTCCACGCACGGTTAATGCACGAGGCGGTAGAAATTCATCGATGCCGCACCCTCGGCGTGCAGCTCCATCGCCGGAACCGCCGGCGAATAGGTACGGCTCGTAAGTGCCGCCTCGCCGCCATTTGCAAAAATCTCGACCATCGTAGTGTCCGAAAGCACGCGCAGGTCGCGAAGCTCGCTGAGCTCGATCAACCTCTGGTCGCGCCCATAGCCTTCGTCACCCATGTCGAGGGTAAGCATCCCGTCTGCATAGCGCACAAAGACACCCTTGCGGATTTCGAGCTCGATCACCTGGGCGCCCTCACAGGAAACCACAAGATCAAACAGGCGGCCCGGCTCCTCAACGGTTTCACCGCCTGTCGCGCAAACGCAGTCGCCGCGCATCCTCTCAATCTCGTGCACCGGCTGCTGACAGAGCTTACCATCGCGCATGCTCAGTTTTCTCGGCACCGTCAACGCGCACTGCCACCCGCGTGCCACCGTCGGGCTTTTTGCCGTCGCATCGGGGCAACCCGACCACCCGATCATCAAACGCCGACCCGCAGCATCCTCAAAAGACTGCGGTGCGTAGAAATCAAAGCCGGCATCGACCATCGGGGGCATGCCCTGCCCGGCGATCTTAAAACTCGGCGCCTCCCAATCGGCCTCGATGGGAAACCACACGCACTGGTGCGGATTGCGGTAACGCCATCCATCGGCGGACACACCCTGCGGACAGCAAACGAGAATAAGCTCACCATCGAGCTCAAACAGATCGGGGCACTCCCACATAAAGCCAAACTTCTCGCCCAACTCAATGCGCGTCGCATAGCTCCAGTCCTCTAGATTGCTCGAGGTATAGACAAGCACGCAGCCGCGGTCGTCTTTCGTACGAGCGCCCAGAACCATGTAGTAGATACCATCGTGTTCAAGGATTTTGGGATCACGCACGTGCGTACCGATATCGTCGGGGTAATCGACCGGCCCAACAGCTATGCGCTTCTCGCCCAATTCGTCGGGGTTCTCGGCAACCACATGAATCTGGTTTTGCTCACGGCCCGTCAACACGTAGTCGTAATCATCGCGGTCAAAATGCTTGACGTTGCCGGTATAGAAGTAGTGAATCTTGCCGTCGTGTACAAAGGCAGAACCAGAATACGCTCCGCTCGAATCCAAATCGGAATCGGGGAACAGCACAGGGCCGCGATTCTCGTACGTCACAAAATCCTTTGTTGTCAGATGATTCCAAAGCACTGGACCGCCATGCGCAGCATCGAATGGATCGTATTGGTGATAGATGTGATACGTATCACCGATCTGCACCAAACCGTTGGGGTCGTTGAGCCAGCCAAGCTCAGGCTCCACATGGAACAGGAGCCTATCGGGGTCGGACGCGATGCGACCCGCCGTCTCATCCTGTCCGGCACGCCACTGCTCATAGTCCGCGCGTGTCACCTTATTTTTTTGATTAAACATCGCCGTTGACTTTCTCGTCTATGGGGAAGGACGCTCGACTCACACGAGTCGAACGCCCTTCCCCAAATGGACTTATCCTCAGATTACGCTGAACGGCTCAACTAGAAGCTGACATCAAAGCCAGCACCAGCGCCCTCTTCATCAGTGGTCGGCACGCCCTTTGCCTTGTTGTAGGCAAAGATCAAGACGATCGGCACGATAAAGGCGATGAGATTGCCAGCCACATACCACACGAGCGTCTCGGGCGTGACGATGAGCAGGCCAAGCACGCCGGTCAGACCCTGACCGATGGCGCGCACCTCAAAGAGCTTCACGAAGGCACCGCCGCAGCCTGCACCGATGCAAGCGCAGATGAACGGGATGATCGAGTAGCGCATGTTTGCAGCAAAGATTGCGGGCTCGGAGATACCGACCAGCGTCGGGATAAAGGACGACATGCAGATGTTGCGCTCTTTGGAATGCTTCTTGTGAATGAGGTACATGCCGATGGCGCCGCCGCCCTGGGCGATGATGGAAACCGACCAGATGGCCTGGATGTAGTTGAAGCCAGTCGTGGCAACGAGGTTTGCCTCGATACCCTGGATGAACTGATGCGTACCGGTAACGACGAGCGGCTGCAGGAATGCGGCAAAGACAAAGGCACCGAAGACGCCCATCCTGTTGTACAGGATATCGATTACGCCGGCGAGGACGTCGCCGATCAGGTTGCCGAGCGGGCCGAACACGGTGAACAGGGCGACGTTAGCAAGAATCAGGGTAACGGTCGGGACAAAGACGAACGAAACGACCTCGGGGATGTACTTCTGGGCAATCTTCTCGACCTTGGCCATAAACCAGGCAGTCAGGATTGCAGGGAACACGCCGCCCTGGAAAGCAACCATGGGAATGGAGAGCGGACCGAAGTTCCAGTACTCAGCACCCGTCGGGTCCATAACGAACGTGTTACGGTTCATAAGGCTCGGGTGAACCATGACGATACCGACGAGGATGCCCAGGATCGGGTTACCGCCAAAACGCTTGACCGCGCTGTACATAACCAGGACAGGTAGGTAGTCGAAGGTGGTGGCGATAATGGCAAAGAAGCTTGCGAGGTTCTTGAGGAACTCGCTGTGATCGGCGAGGCTGCCCTCCATGCCAAAGAGGCCGTTGGCAACGATCAGCGACTTAAGGCCGATGATGATAGCAGCGCCGACGAAAGCGGGAATGATGGGGATAAAGATGTCCGAGAATACCTTGAGGACCGAGAAGAACTTGCCCTTCTTGTCCGCCTCGGCGCCCTTGACCTCGGAAGCGCTGATCTCCTTAACGCCCGTCAGAGCCATAAACTCATCGTAAACCTTGTTGACGGTACCGGTACCGAAGATGATCATGAGCTGGCCGCTGTTGTACAGCACGCCCTTGACGCCATCGATGTTCTCGAGCTCGGCCTTGTTGTACTTGCTCGTATCCTTGAGCACCAGACGCAGACGCGTAACGCAATGCGTGGCGCCCTCGATGTTCTCCAGACCGCCGACGTTATCGACGACTTGCTGAGACACTACTTTGTAGTCCATGTTCCTCTCCATTCCTTTACGAAAGCATAAGACGTTTTGATGCCATTACAGAGACGCGATCGTTGCATTTGCGCACTTAAGCGTACCGTCGGTGACCGTCAGCGCCACACCCTGGCCCTGCTTATTGCAGAATCGAGCGTTAAGCGCAACATCATCGACAAAGATGGTCGCGATGTCGTCGTCGACGACCAGGCGCACATGATGAGTGCCCTCGCCCTTAAAGAACAACGGACGCTCGAGGCCCATGTTGTTGACCTGGAACCACGGATACTGGGGGGCCGCCGTAAACTCGAGCTTGCCCTCACGCAGGTTGGCGCGGAACTCATAGGCAAGACCAGACTCGGCGTCCTCGGCGAGCTTCACCGAGAAGCCGGCAGCGTCACCGGCGAGCTCGATGTCGGCGTCGAGCATATAGGTGGAACCGGCATCCGCAGCGAGCACCTGCTCGACCTTGCCCGACTCGCAGGAGAGCTCAAAGGCCTCGACTGCCTTAGCCTCGCCAAAGGCGCCAAGCATGCTATCAGGAAGCTTGGTGCCGAGCGTTCCGTCGGCACGCTGAACGATCTCGAGGGGCATAAAGGTGCCACCCCACAGGTAAGAGCTGGGGTCGCCGCCCTCGTCACGCGTAGGAACCCAACCAAAGAGAACGCGGCGCTCGCCGTCAAATGCGGTACGCGCGGCATAGTACGCGCGGCCATCGAAGGAATCGTCCGCAGGAGTGATCCAAGGACCGTTGATAGAGCGAGACATGCGGTAACGGGTCTTGTTGCCATCACTGTACTCGGAGAACACCAGATACCACCAGTCGCCCATCTTAAAGAGATCAGGCATCTCGAACATGGTGTACAGGCCCGGATTCCACCAGTCGCCCTGGAACTCCCAGGTATCCAGGTCCTTGGAGGTGAACTTGACCAGACGACCGGTCATCAGACGCTTGTCCTCGCCCACACGCGTGCCGAGGATGAGCATGTACTCTTCGTTCTCCTCATCCCAAAGCACAAAGGGATCGCGCCAGTTGCGGTCATCGTAACCCTCCTGGGGCGGAAGCAGCGTCTCGGCGATGTTCTTCTCCCACTTGACGGCGTCGTCACTCGTTGCGTGAAGAAGAACCTGCTTCATCAAGCGTGCCTTGACCTTATCGCGATTGCAACCAGTGTAGAGCGCATGGTACTTGTCGCCCACCTTAAACACCGTGCCGGCATAAACATACTGGTCGACTTCCTCGTCGCCGCCACGCTCAAGGCTCTCGCCAAAGTCTTTGTAATTGACGAAGTCCTTGGTTGTCGCGAGTGCCCAGCCAAACGGCTCTCCGAAAGGTCCGGGGTTTCGCGTGTCACGCTGATGATAGAGATAGAACGTGCCGTCCTCGCCGTACGGCATGATGTCGCCTACCCAAATTCCCTCAGGCTGGTAATACACCTTGTGCATCCGAGACTTCCTTTCTCACGAGATACTAACTCGGTACAACTGCAAGATATGTCAATCGTTTTCATATGTCAAACGTTTTCACACCAATACGTCTTTTCGCAGTTCCAGTCGTCGGCAAACGGTTGACATATGCCGGCGAACGGTCATCAGAGGTGTTTGAGGAATTCTTTTGGCACGGGATGAACTACGCGGTTTTACCCTCAATGAGTTCAACGGGGAGCTTGATATTCGATTCGGGCTTTTCGCCGTTAATAAGAGCAATGATGGATTGCGCCGCGAGCTCTCCGATGCGATCGATATCTTGGCGTACGGTTGTTAAGTCAGGCATAAACGTCATAGTGCGGCGGGCACCATCCGCGCCCACGACCTTAATATCGCCCGGAGCGCTCAAGCCGCGCTGCTTCATCACGTTAAGACAGATAGCCGCCATCGTGTCGTCTCCCGCAAAGATGCCGTCAATATCGGGGTTCTCATCGAGGATCTTCGCAACGACCGCGCTCTTTTCGTCGTCGGGCTTAACGAACTCGACCTCACGGACAAGCGCGGGCAAACCGGCCTGCTCAACAACATCGAGGTAGGCATCGGTACGCTTATTGGCAGGCATGCGCATGCGGCTATTGCTGCGCAGGCACAGGATGCGCGAACACCCGTCATCGATCAGGCGACGCGTGGCAAGTTCGCCGATACTATAGCTGTCGCTCGCAATCTGAACAGAGGCCTCGCCAAGGTCGCAGTCGATACCAACCAGACTCAAACCCATCTCGGCATACGCCTCGGCACCGATATTAAGCGAGTTGACAATGACGCCATCAACCATATTGCGCCGAAGCATATCGATATAAGAACGCTCAAGATCAGGTCGATTGGCACTATTGCACAGCAGCATCTTAAAACCGTTTTCGGCCAGGGTACGCTCAACGGCTTGAACCGCTTGTGCATGAAACGGGCTGCTGACATAGGGGACGATCATACCTATTAGATTCAGGCGACCGTTGAGCATGGCACGGGCGATATCGTTGGGCGTATAGTTGATGCGCTTCATCGCGGCATGGACCTTATCGCGGGTCTCTTGGCTAATATAGCCGCGATTATTAAGCACGCGAGATACCGTAGTAGGCGAAACCCCCGCCACCGCTGCAACTTCCTTGATGCCAGGCTTAGCTGAATCCTTAGAACGAGCGCCCTCGCGAGCCATAGCAACCTCCCCCATCAACATGTCATACGTTTACATACGAACAAAGCATACCCCAACAACAGCGGGAAGACGGTAACAGCACAAGTAAGTAAACGACTCATCCAAATAATTAGGAGAGTTCCGCCTAAAGGGTGACTCCAAAGGACCCCACATGGCCGGTTTTGGGTTATTTTCCAAAACATCCCGCAGGACGCAAAGAGGCTCCGCCGCGCAACGCGCGCAGCGGAGCCTCTTTGCATGTCCGAGGACGTTTTGGGAAATAACCCAAAACCGGCCCCAGTAATCCTACAGGAGTTGAACCCTTTAGAACTTGTCGTGGAAGGTACGCGCAATGACCTCGTCCTGCTGCTCCTTGGTGAGCGTGTGGAAGTTCACGGCATAGCCGGAAACGCGGATGGTCAGCTGCGGGTACTTCTCGGGGTGAGCCTGAGCGTCGAGCAGCGTCTCACGGTTGAAGACGTTGATGTTCAGGTGGTGGCCACCCTTCTCAGCGTAAGCGTCGAGCATGTGGACCAGGTTATCGGCCTGAGTCTCGGAAACTTCAGAAACCTTCATAATGTGTCTCCTTCGATTAATAGGCGCCGGCCGAAACCGGCGCGCTAATCAGTAATCGTTATTGTTAGTATAGCACTAACAATAGTTACTCGCCCAGCTGATCAAGGTCGATATCGCCAAAGAACACCTGGTCCTCCTTGCCGAGCGCACTCGGGATGATGGAGAAGGTGTTGGAGATGCCGTCCTGAGCATCGCGGAACGGGAGCTTGGAAACCGAAGACAGCGAAGCGATGGCGCCGTGGCTATCGCGCTTGTGCATGGGGTTAGCACCCGGGGCGAACGGCTGGCCAGCCTTGCGGCCGTCGGGCGTGGAGCCGGTCTTCTTACCGTACACGACGTTGGAGGTAATGGTCAGAACCGAGGTCGTGGGCACGGAGTTGCGATAGGTGTCGTTCATGCGGATGTACTCCATGAACTGGTGCACAACGTCGTGAGCGATCTGGTCGACGCGGTCGTCGTCGTTACCGTACTTGGGGAAATCGCCCTCGGTCTCGAAGTCGACGATGATGCCGTTCTCGTCACGGACGGGGTGGACCTTGGCGTACTTGATGGCGGACAGGGAGTCAGCCACGACGGAAAGGCCAGCGATGCCCGTAGCGAACCAGCGGTGCACGTGCTTGTCGTGCAGAGCCATCTGGATGCGCTCGTAGCAATACTTGTCGTGCATGTAGTGAATGATGTTCAGCGAGTTGACGTACACGCCAGCGAGCCACTTCATCATGTCGTTGTACTTGGCCACAACGTCGTCGTAATCGAGCGTATCGCCCTCGACGGCGCGGTACTTGGGGCCGACCTGCTTCTTGGAGACCTCGTCAACACCGCCGTTGAGTGCATACAGCAGGCACTTAGCCAGGTTGGCGCGAGCGCCGAAGAACTGCATCTCCTTGCCAATGCGCATGGAGGACACGCAGCAGGCGATACCGTAGTCGTCGCCGTGATAGACGCGCATGAGGTCGTCGTTCTCGTACTGGATCGAGGAGCTGGCGACAGAAGTCTTGGCGCAGAACTTCTTGAAGTTCTCGGGCAGACGGGTCGACCACAGAACGGTCATGTTGGGCTCGGGGCTGGTGCCCATGTTCTCGAGCGTGTGCAGGTAGCGGTAGCTCATCTTGGTAACGAGCGTACGGCCGTCAACACCCATGCCGCCGATGGACTCGGTGACCCACTGCGGATCGCCGGTAAACAGGGCCTGGTACTCGGGGGTACGGGCAAACTTGACCATGCGGAGCTTCATGATGAAGTGATCCACGAACTCCTGGATCTGCTCCTCGGTGAAGGTACCGTTGGCAAGGTCGCGCTCAGCGTAGATGTCGATGAACGTAGAGGTACGGCCGATGGACATAGCGGCGCCGTTCTGCTCCTTGACGGCAGCGAGGTAGGCGAAGTACATCCACTGGATGGCCTCCTGCGTGTTGGTAGCAGGGTTGGAAATGTCGAAACCATAGGTCTCGGCCATCATCTTGAGCTCGCCGAGGGCGCGGATCTGCTCCTGCAGCTCCTCGCGATCGCGGATGTTGTCGGCGGTCATGACCGTCGGGGTGGAAGCCTTCTGGGCCTCCTTGTCCTTAATCAGGTAGTCGACGCCGTACAGGGCAACACGACGGTAGTCGCCGATGATGCGGCCGCGGCCATAGCCATCGGGCAGACCGGTGATGATGTGAGCCGAGCGGCAAGCACGCATCTCGGGGGTGTAGACATCGAAGACGCCGGCGTTGTGGGTCTTGCGCTCGAAGGTGTAGCGCTCGACAACGTTCTCGTCGACCTTATAGCCGTGCTGGCTGGCAGCCTGGCAAGCGATGCGGATACCGCCGTTGACGTGCAGCGCGCGCTTGAGCGGCTTGTCGGTCTGGAGGCCGACGATGGTCTCCTTCTCGCGGTGGGCGTTATCGATGTAGCCAGCGGGGTGGCTCACGATACCCGTGACGGTCTTGGTGTCCATATCGAGGACACCGCCCTGCTCGCGCTCCTTAAGCAGCAGGTCGAGAACCTCGCCCCACAGCTCCTTGGTACGCTCGGTCGGGCCGGCGAGGAACGACTCGTCGCCCTCGTAGGGGGTGTAGTTCTTCTGGATGAAGTCTCGGACGTCAACCTCTCCCGTCCAGATGCCTTCCTTGAAGCCTTCCCATGCCTCCTGCATTGTGTAACCACGCTCCTAGTTACGTGTAATGCGGCGCTCTCTCACACCGCTGCTTATTGAATTCTTGAATGTTCGGCTTGCACTACCGGCTTCTTCCGTTCTTCACCACACGTTGGTGTAGGGAAAACGTTTATCCACCTTGGAACTACAACCCAAAACCCAAGATTTCACCCGTTTGAGAAGGATAACATAGCGACCCTCTCCATCTGGGCTGTTATATGTTTCTTTTTTTATATCATAATGGCGTTTTTTACAAACCCGCAGGAAATGCGAGCGCGAACAACTACCGTTCACCGATTTCTTTGGTATTTTTCCTTGCCTTTGTACGACGTTCACTCTAGCTGTTATGTCAGCTTTATCAGGGTAAAGTACCCCAGAGACCCTTCAGAAACTGAAGGGCGGCCACGGGATTTCCCCCAGGGCCGCCCTATGGCGTGGCTAGTTATTTAGCTTTGATTGCCGTTTGGCATTAGGCGGCTGCGGAAGCCTTGTCGGTCGTTGCCTTGCTGTTGCTCTGCTGGCCCTCAAAATGCTTGTAGCACCAGCTGGTGACCAGCGGGGTCAATATAGCCGTCACGATTGCGCAGGCAGCAACCTGTGCCGTAGCCGTCGCGAGCACGGCGCCACCGTACGTGGCCCCGTTGACGCTTGCCATGGCAGCAGGCGTAGCCACATTGGCTCCGGCGCAGCTCGAAATGGCCGCACCTGCGACACCCGTGCCGCCCGTGAGCTTGTCGACCGCGATGACGGGAATTGCAAAGATCACCGAGCAGATCACGCCGAGCAGAATACCGGGAAGACCGCCATTAATGAGCTGGCCAAAGGTCATGGTCGAGCCCATGGCAAAGAAGACGAGCACGATGACGGCGGAAAGTGCCGGTGCCATCATCTTCTTAAAGCTGGGGAAGACGTTGCCCAGAATAATGCCGACGACGATCGGCAGGATGGCACCCACGAGCGACCAGCCGATCGGAGCCTGGCCGGCAGCGCCGAGCACGATCATCGTGACCGGAGGGCCGACAACGAGCGTGGTGATTGCGACAGCGCCACGCTCGGCCTCATTGCCCATGGTGCCCATCAGACCAGCGTACATAGCGTTGTTGGCGCCGGTGCAAGCCGCCAGCATCACCATGGCAGAGATGCCAAACAGGTTGTCGTTGAACACATAAAGGATGAGCAGCGACACGGCAACGACCACGATTTGCTTGACGGCGATGATGATGGCACCGCGGGCAGCGGCGGCAGGAGCACTCTTAAACGAAATCGTCGTACCGACGATAAGCAAAAAAGCGCCCACGAGCGGGCCTGCACCCTGCTGGGTCATGCCAAGCGTAAAGCTGCCGAGCGTTTTGAACAGATCGGGGAATAGCGTGTTGAGCAGGCAGCCCAGCAGAAGCGGCACCAAAATATTGGCACCCGGGATGGAGGACATCTTAAAGAACGGCTCCTTTGCCGCCGGCGCCTCCACCACAGTCGATTCACTCATTTATATCTCCTTTTGATGCGTGTGGCACGCGGTCGCACGCTCCTGTGCCAGAAAGAAGGCGACGGTCCCGAGTCGCAGGAGCCGTCGCCGAATTAACGTCGCGGGGTATTACCCGTCCAGAACGATGCCACCGTCGCAGTCACCGATCTCGCCGTTCACGAAGCTGGCGAGGTCGGAGGCAAAGAAGAGCACCATCTGCGCAGGCTCGCTGGCCTGGGCGGCACGGCCCAGAGGAATACCGTTGATGATGCGCTGAGAGTTCTCGTCAGAGAGAATCGAGGTCATATCGGTCAACGTGAGCGACGGGCACACAGCGTTGCAGCGAACGCCGAACCTACCGCCCTCCTTGGCGACTGCCTTGGTTAGACCGTTAACACCGGCCTTGGAGCTCGCGTAAGCCGCGGTGCCGAGCAGGCCGCCGCCGATCTTGCCAGCAACAGAGCTCACGTTGACGATAGTGCCGGCATGGGCAGCCTTAAAGTGCGGGTACACGGCGTTCATCATGGTAAAGGTGCCGTTGAGGTTGATGTCGATGGTACGGCGCCACTCGGTGTCGTCGATCTCGTCGAACTTCTTGGTGCTGATGACGCCAGCGCAGTTGATCAGGATATTGGTTTGCGGCAGGTCTGCGAAAATCTGTTCGACGGTCTCGCGCGCCTTGGGCGCATCAGCGACATCGAGCTGATAAAACTTGTTGCCCTCGCCAAGCTCGGCCACAGCGGCCTCGCCCTTAGCAGCGTTCCTTGCGATGAGCGCGACATGTCCGCCGCCCGCGACGATGCCCTTGGCGATCTCGAGGCCAATGCCCTGAGTGCCGCCCGTGACAATCGCGGTCTTGCCCGTGAAGTCAAATGCCATGACTCCATCCCCCTTTATATAAGGTGTCTCCTCGCGGGAAGTTGGAGCATCGCACGTGGCGATTATATGAGTCCCAGTCGTCATGGTGGTGACAACCCCTCGCCTAACCGCGTGCATGATAGTTCTTTGAAACGCTGCAATTCTTGAATGATTTTAATTCTTTATGCGTTCTTTATATTGCCTAGCAACCAGGTAGTTTTTGGGACATGCCTAGAGATCTGCCCTTAACTTTGCTGGCACCGACGGTGTACGGAGATCGCCTAAAGGCAGTTTTCTAGGCATGTCCCAAAAATCTTCCGTATAGGGCGCGCGTGCAGGGGTATCATCTTTCACCGAAAATAGTTTCTAGTGTTAGGGGTTTTCGGTGGAAGATACCGATTTCCATGAGCTTGGGAGTCAGCTCCTTACCGAGTTTGGCGGCATTCACCAGCGCGTTTCGCGCTTTGTGGACAAAGCTCTCAGCGGCGAGATGGCTGTCATGCGCGCCCTTATGCTCGCTGGCGGTTCGCTCACGCCGAGCGAACTCGCTGATCGCGCCTGGGTCTCGAACGCCCGCATTGCCAATATCCTACGCGCTCTCGAAGCCAAGGGCTGGGTTGAGCGTGAGCACTCAAAGACCGACCGTCGTCGCGTACACGTCATAGTGACCGACAAGGGATTCCAGGATCTCGAAATCAAACGCCGGGAATTCGAGGACCGCACCGCGGCTTTCCTCGAACAGCTCGGCGAAACAGATACCCAAGAGATGGTGCGTCTTCTAAGGCGTGCCAACGAAATTATCGACCACAATCAAGAAAGGAGAGATGCCGAGTGAGGATTCTCAAGCTCTTTAAAAAGCATGTCCTGGCACTGCTCGCAGCTATCGTACTTATCGTAATCAGCTGCAACGCCGATCTGGCGCTGCCTACCTATATGAGCGACATCGTCGACGTGGGCGTGCAGCAAGGCGGCATCGCCTCGCCCGTGCCCGACACCATTCGCGCCGAATCGCTCGACGACCTCGAACTCTTTATGAGCGCCAAGGACGCCAAAGCTGTGGAGGCCGTGTTTAGTAAGGCGGACAATAACGGCATTCGAACGTACAAGGGCACCGAGGAGGAGCGCGGCGACGGCGACAAGATTGCCGACATCATGAGCCTGCCTGAGACCGTCGTGCTCGCCTTCAACCAGGGCATTGACGCCGACTCCATGGGCGACATGACCGGCGCATCCACCGAGGCAAGCGATGGCGGCGCCGCTCAGGCCATGCCCACCCCCGAGCAGATGGCAGCGATGACGCCCGAGCAGCTCGCCGAGATGCAGCAGAAGGCCGCAGCCGCGCAGAGCATGCAAAAGCAGATCGACGCCGACGGCGGTAAGATCACCATGAAGAGCCTGCGCCTAGGCGTTGAAGGCGGTCTTATCGATCAGGGCAAGCTCGTCGAGGGCGCCAACCAAATGGCAGACAAAATGGGCTCCATGTCGGGCTCCATCGTCACCCAGCGCGCCGTGAGCTATGTGCAGGACGAGTACAAGGCACAGGGCATCGACCCCGCCGACGTGCAGAACGCCTACCTGGGCCGCATGGCGACCACGATGTTTGGTCTGTGTCTGGTGTCGCTCGTCGCCACCATCCTGACCGGCGCCGTGGCGTCGCGCACCGCCTGCTCCATCGCCCGCGACCTGCGCCGCGAGACCTTCAACAAGGTTATGCACTTCTCGCCGGCCGAGGTGGGCAAGTTTAGCCAGGCCTCGCTCATCACCCGCTGCACCAACGACATTCAGCAGATCCAGATGGCCGCAACCCTGTTTATCCGCATGTGCCTGATGGCTCCCGTCATGGGCATCGTCGCTGTCATGCGTGTCCTGGCCAACCACACCGGCCTGGAGTGGACCATCGCCGTGGCCATCATCGCGGTCTCGGCCGTCGTCGGCGTGCTCATGGGCCTCACCATGCCCAAGTTCAAAAAGATGCAAAGTTACGTGGACCGTGTGAACCTTACCGCCCGCGAGCTGCTCGACGGTCTTATGCCCATCCGCTCGTTCAACCGCGAGGAGCATGAGCTCGAGCGTTTTGACAAGGCGTCGCTCGACCTGATGACCACGCAGCTCTACACCAACCGAGCCATGAGCTTTATGATGCCGCTCATGATGCTCGTCATGAACTGCATCACCGTGCTCATCGTCTGGTTTGGCGCCCAAGGCGTGTCCGACGGCGTGATGCAGGTCGGCAACATGATGGCGTTTATCTCCTACACCATGCAGATCGTTATGGCGTTTATGATCCTCACCATGGTTTCGGTCATTCTGCCCCGTGCCGAGGTCGCAGCCGAGCGCGTGGAAGAGGTCATCACCTGCCCCACGAGCATCAACGACCCCGCCTCGCCCAAACTGCCCACGGCCAGCGCGCCGCGCGGTGAGCTCACCTTCCGCGACGTGAGCTTCCAGTATCCCGATGCCCGCGCCGACGTCATCAGCGGCGTGAACTTCACCACGCATGCCGGTCAGATGCTCGGCATCATTGGCTCCACGGGCTCGGGCAAGTCCACGCTCGTACAGCTGATTCCGCGCTTATACGACGTCACGGGCGGCAGCATTTCGCTCGACGGCATCGACGTGCGCGACATGACCCTTTCCGAGCTTCGCCGCCGCATTGGTTACATCCCGCAGCAGGGTCGCCTGTTCTCGGGCACCGTCGAGAGCAACCTCAAGTTTGCCGGCGACATGGTGAGCGATGATGACATGCACCGGGCGGCACGCATCGCCCAAGCCGAGGACTTTATCGCCGAGCGCGAGGGCGGCTACGACTCCCCCATCAGCCAGGGAGGCTCCAATGTCTCGGGTGGTCAGCGCCAGCGCTTGGCCATCGCCCGCGCATTGGCCAAAAAGCCCGAGGTTGTGGTGTTCGATGACTCGTTTAGTGCCCTCGACTACAAGACCGACGCGCGCCTGCGCGAGGAGCTGGCCAAAAACGTTACCGACGCCGCGCTCGTGGTCGTGGCCCAGCGCATCGCGACTATCATGCACGCCGACCAGATTATCGTGCTCGACGACGGTCACGTGGTGGGCACCGGTACGCACGAGGAGCTGCTGCACAGCTGCCCGGCGTACCTGGAGATCGCACAGTCACAGCTTTCCGCCGAAGAGCTGGGGCTTACCCAAGAAGAAATTGCAGCCGTCACGGAAGGAGGCGAGCGCTAATGGCAGACGAGACCAAGACTCAGATTCCCAAGCCCACCCGCCAGCGTGGTCCCATGGGCCGCATGGGCGGCATGCGTCGCGGCGAAAAGGCCAAGGACTTTAAGGGCACCATGAGGCAGCTGCTCGGCTATATCGGCCAGCACAAGATTGCCGTGCTTGCCGCCGTCGCCTTTGCCGTGTGCTCGGTCATCTTTAACATTGTGGGACCCAAGGTGCTCGGCCAGGTTACCACCAAACTGTTCGAAGGCCTGGTTGCCAAGGTCAACGGCACCGGCGACGTCGACTTTGCCTGGATCGCCAAGACGCTCGGCTTTTTGCTCTGCCTGTATCTGGCAAGCTCTGTTTGCAGCCTCATCCAGGGCTGGCTCATGACCGGCGTCACGCAAAAGATCTGCTATCGCATGCGCAAGGAGATTGCCGCCAAAATCGCCGTCGTGCCGATGAGTTACTTTAACGGCCACAGCAAGGGCGACGTACTCAGCCGCATCACCAACGACGTCGACACGCTGGGTCAGTCGCTCAACCAGAGCGTGACGCAGCTCATCACGTCGATAACGCAGATTATCGGCGTGCTCGTCATGATGCTGTCGATCAGCCTGCCGCTCACCGGCGTCACCGTGCTCACGCTGCCGGCAGCCGCGATTATCCTGGCCGTGATGATTCACTTCTCGCAGCCGTACTTCCGCGAGCAACAGCAGGTTCTGGGCGCGGTCAACGGCATTATCGAGGAGGACTTTGCCGGCCAGAACGTCATTCAGGTGTTCGACCGCGCCGAGGCCTCGATCGAGGAGTTCGACCGTCAAAACGACCGGCTCTTTATTAGTGGCTGGCGCTCGCAGTTCCTATCGGGCCTGATGATGCCGCTTATGAGCCTGGTGGGTAACATGGGCTACGTGGGCGTCGTCGTGGTGGGCGCGCAACTTGCGCTGACCGGCAATGCCACGCCCGGCGACATCCAGAGCTTTATCCAGTACGTGCGCAACTTTACGCAGCCGGTGCAGCAGCTGGGCAACGTGAGCAACACGATGCAGTCGATGGCCGCTGCCACCGAGCGCGTCTTTGAGTTCCTAGCCGCGCCCGAGGAGGAGCAGAAAGCCGACGCGCAGATTCCCGAGAAGCGCCCCGGCCACGTGGAGTTTGACCATGTCAAGTTTGGCTACACGCCCGACAAGACCATCATCCACGACTTTAGCTGCGAGGCGCAGCCCGGCCAGACCATCGCCATCGTCGGCCCCACCGGCGCCGGCAAGACCACGCTCATCAAGCTGCTGCAGCGCTTCTACGATGTGGACGGCGGTTCGCTGCGCGTCGAGGGCATCGACGTGCGCGATTGGGATCGCGCGGCGCTGCGCGGCGAGTTTGCTATGGTACTGCAGGATACCTGGCTGTTTAACGGCACGATCCGCGAGAACATCCGCTACGGACGCCCCGACGCGAGCGATGCCGAGGTCGAAGCCGCTGCACGCGCCGCACGCTGCGACCACTTTATCCATACGCTCGCCGGCGGTTACGACTTTATGATCAACGAAGAGGGCACCAACCTCTCGCAGGGTCAGCGCCAGCTCGTGACCATCGCCCGCGCCATTCTGGCCGACCGTCCGGCGCTGATTTTGGACGAGGCGACCTCCAACGTTGACACTCGCACCGAGGAGCTTATTCAGCGTGCCATGGATGCGCTGATGCAGGGCCGTACCAGCTTTGTCATCGCGCACCGCCTGTCCACGATCCGCAACGCCGACGTGATCTTGGTAATTCGTGACGGCGACATCGTCGAGAAGGGCACGCACGACGAGCTGCTCGCCCAGGGCGGCTTCTACGCCGACCTGTACAACTCGCAGTTCGACGAGGCGGCGTAGATACGGCCGCAGAGAAATGATGACGCCCGAGAACGGGGGCGCAGGACAACCTGCGCCCCCGTTTTGTGTCCTTCGAGCCTCGAAACGCCTTCCCCGAGACCTCATTGACGGCGCTTTCCAGACCCCGTGGGCAAAAAAGGGCAAATATGAGTACTGTCACCTTTTTAGTAACAGCCAAAACCACCTCAAACGACCTCTTTGCGGCCCCTATACGCCTTTGAATTAATCAAAACGCCCGTTAGCAGGCTTCTGTCTGCCAACGTTAATGAACATATTTATCACTTTGTCTATTATCTCGCTAGACGGATATGTTACTAGGTGAGCAACAGTACTCATATTTGGCATTTTTTGCCCACGGAGTGTTTCCTGGGGAACCGGCAACAGCCTTAGGGTTCCGCGTGGCGCAGCTCCCTCCCGGCATCCGCCGACGTTTGCCCAGATAAAACCTGCCAAAATAAACCTGTCCCTTTTTGGCAGGTTTCGGGGTGACAAGGACTTGCACTTTAGCGTGCGACAGCGGATAATGCCGAGCATTCGACAATGTTCTCATTGCCATCAATTGATTGAGGAGGCCCCTATGGCCATGGAATTCAAACGCAGGCTGCCGATCCCCATGGAGATCCGCGAGGAGATGCCGCTTTCCGCCGAGCTTACTGCCAAAAAGCAGGCATTTGACGCCGAGGTCGCCAAAGTCTTTACCGGCGAGGACGCGCGCAAGGTACTCATCATCGGCCCGTGCTCTGCCGACCGCGAGGATTCGGTGCTTGAGTACATGAACCGACTGGCCAAGGTCGCCGAAGAGGTCAAGGACAAGCTCATCATCATTCCGCGCGTCTACACCAATAAGCCGCGCACCAAGGGCACCGGCTACAAGGGTCTTCTGCACAACCCCAACCCCGAGGCTCCCGACGACCTGCTCGAGGGCGTCAAGGCCATCCGCCACATGCACCTGCGCGTCATCGAGGAGACCGGCTTCTTTACCGCCGATGAGATGCTCTACCCGTCCAACTACCAATACCTCGTCGACCTGCTGAGCTATGTTGCCGTGGGCGCACGCTCGGTCGAGAACCAGGAGCATCGCCTGGTGTCGAGCGGCATTTCGGTACCCGTCGGCATGAAGAATCCCACTGCCGGCTCTACCACCGTTATGCTCAACTCCATTTACGCCGCGCAGGCGCACCAGAGCTTCATCTTCCGCAACTGGGAGGTCGAGTGCGACGGCAATCCGCTCGCGCACGCCGTTATGCGTGGCTACATCGGTCTCGACGGTCGCACCTACCCCAACTACCACTACGAGCACCTGGAGCGCCTGGCCGAACGCTATACCGAGCATGCCGGCTATGCCAATCCGGCAGCGGTCATCGACTGCAACCACGACAACTCGGGCAAGCGTCCGCTGGAGCAGTATCGCATTTGCAAGGAGGTGCTCGACAGCTGCCGCCGCAACGAGTCCATCTCCAAGCTGGTCAAGGGCTTTATGATCGAGTCCTACCTGGAGGATGGCAACCAGCCGGTCGACGGCGGTGTCTTTGGCAAGTCGATCACCGACCCGTGCCTGGGCTGGGAAAAGACCGACTACCTCATCCACGAGATCGCAGAGCGTATTTAGTTACGCGGTTTGCCAAACCGCGTAACGGCTCGACGCTGCAAACCCGCCAGAGCGGCAATCTGCCTTTCAACTTCGGCGGCATGACCAAAAGGTCAATGCCGCCTTGTTTCAAGGCACCTTGCTCGCTCTGGCGGGTTTTCGCTGTCGTTGCCAAAACAACGGCATCACCTTGGCTGCACACTCATTGGGGGCACTCATTGGGGACGTACTTAAATGAGTAGTCGTTGGGGACGTTCTTGTTTGCCTAGTCGTTTAAGAACGTCCCCAATGACTATCTCTCCGCCCCCGTGGAATCGGGGGTCGTCTACCGAATGGTTGATGCGGCGCCCCTGCGGCCATGCCACACTCATAGATAGCCTGACCCAACTTGGAAGGAGCCTCCATGAGCCTTGACAACGTAACCCTGCGCGCCGCCACGCTCGACGACCTGGATGGTATCGCCGCCATCTACAACCGGCTGTGGTGCAACACGCTACGCAACCGCGGCGACGTCGAAGCTGCCGATTTCTGCGCGCGCTTCAACATTGCCATGCAGCTGCAGCGCTCCCCTATCGCGCTCGTTGCCGAGGCAGAGGGCCGCATTATCGCCGCCTGCTGCATCGGCATCTTCGAGGACGGCAAGCCGCGTACCAACCCCACGTGGGTACCCTGCTACGACGAGATGTTCGCCCAGGCAACCGAGATGGCAAAGACCGCCGATGCCAAACTCGAGGGCTCGCTCTTTGGCGACAGTCGCGAAAAGGCCACGGCCGATCGCTTTGCCGCCACGGGCAACGAGTATGCCCAGGGCCAGCTCAACCTGATCATCATTGTGCCCGAGTGGCAGGGCAAGGGACTCGGCCGCGAGCTCATCGACCTTGCGCGCGCCGAACTCGCCAAAGCCGGGTGCACCAAGTTCTTCCTGATGAGCGACTGCAACTCTGACTGGCAGTTCTACGAGCACCTCAACATGAAACGCATCCTGGAGGATCACAGCCAAGACACCGGCGACGGCTTTATCGTCTACATGTACGGAGGCGACACGCAGGATTAGCCTGTGTGCCGCCTCACGGGCTTTCTCCAAGACAGCCCAAAGCAATCAGCCACGCCAAAAGGGACATGCCAAAAAGAGACAGGTTTATTTTGGCAGGTTTTATCTGGGCGAACGCCAACCGCCGCGAGGAAGTTGCCTTCCCTCACGGCGGTCTTCTAGCAGCCAAAACCAAGTGAGTAGACTTTTTGCAGGAGGCCGAGCACACCCCGAATCGCCACAGCGCTGACCTGCGGTTTTATTGAGCACTTGTCGTGGTGTGCTCGACAGATCCAAAAAAGTCTACTCACTTGCATCTGAGAGGCATCCGATAGACAAAAAACCGCCGCGGAAGGGGGCCGACTCCCTCCGCGGCGGTTGTTTGCGTTGGTTTTGCGACGGTTTTGCCCGCTTGCTACTCGCTGTAGCGGGTGGCGATGGCGGCTCGCACCATGCCGGTGCTCATGAGGTAGGTCACCAGGAAATAGCCGCCATAGGCTGCCAGGAAAATCGCACATGTGAGGCCCACCGTGCCGCCGATGCTCATGTTGCCAAACGTGCTCACCAGCTCGATGATCACCTTGAGCGCCACAAAGGAGTGCGCCAGACCCACTGTCAGCGGGAACAGGAAGAACACCGCTTGCTGCGCCATCACCGAATGGCGAATCTGGCGGTCGTCACAGCCGATCTGCGCCAGCACGCGATAGCTGCGGCTTCCGTCGGCCACATTGGAGAGCTGCTGGATCGACAGAATTGCCGCACATGCAACGACCAGTACAAAGCCAATATAGATGGCTAGATAGCTAATCATGCCGTTCATCTGCGCCGCCTGCGTATAGATCTCGGAGCGTGTCATGAAGATTCCCCACGACCCCGGCTCCTTGCCGTCAACGAGCAGATTGTCGAGCATGGTGTATTTAATGCTCTCGTCTGCCTTGGTCACATCCATCCCCTGCTTGTAGTTAACGAGCAGATTACTGGAATACGGCTGCAGGTTAAGCTGGGACAGCAGCTCGTCGGCTACGACCACGGTACCGGGATTGCTGCCGAGTGCCGAGTTGGCGATGGCAGCCGTGTCCTCGTCCGACTTATCGGCTGCGGGCTTGAGCTCATGTCCGCCCAAGGTGAGGGTATGGCCCCCAGCCATGTACTTGGTGTACAGGTCGCCCAACTCGCCGCCCATATCGCACGTAAGCAAGTACTGGTCGCGGCCAATGTTCACCGGCTCCTCGCCCATCATCTGGCGCAGTTTGTTGTACTGGCTCGCCGGCGTCACAAACAGGCCCATATCATCGGCATTGCTACCCTCGAGCGCCTTGGGGAGCTTTTCGCCCATGGCCTTGCACATCTCGCCCGCCGTCACCGAAGGATCCGAGCCGCCAAGCGTATAGCTCAGATACGAATCAATCTGCACATGCTCGCCGGCAACATCGGCGATATTGACCTTCTTTCCGGCCTCGTTGCCATTATCTGCCGACTTGCCCTTGATACTTTCCGCAACGTTATCGGGATCGATACGGTCACCGTGCCATGCAGAGTACAAATCGACCGTTGCGTCTGCCAGCACCATGCGATCGGCCTCGGAAGGATTGACATACTTCTTGTAGTAGTCGAGCCTATCGGACGCGTAATAGATATACGTCTGCGACATATCCGCCGGCGTATAGCGCTCCAGGTTCTCGTTCATCACGTTGGCGATCGACATGCCGCAGGTCACCGAGGTAATGGCCAGAAACAGGATCATCGCGATAACGCCCATCGAAAAGCACACCGTGTTGACCTTGGCCGCAAGCTGGCGCACGGTAAACATGTTGAGGCCGCGCCAATACACGCTGCGCAGGCTCTGCAGCAGCTTGATGAGCATGCCCGAAAGTCCCCAAAATAGGGCAAAGGTACCCACCGTAACCATGGCCGTGGTGATACCGAACTGGTTCATGGCCTCCTGCAGCTTACCCTCCGTCGCGGTGAGCGGGAACCCGTCGCGCAGCAGACGGTAATAGGCCACACCCACCAGCACCACGCCCACGACAAAGATGGCAATCGCGATCCAGGGGTTGCGCGTCTTGATGCTCTCGTTGCGACGCTCGGCACCCATAAGCTCGATGAGCCTGGTGCGGCGCACGGCGCGAAGGTTCAGCAGCAGCGTGAGCACAAACATCACGAGCATGCAGGCAAGGGTCAGGTTGAACGCATGCACCGAGAAAAAGAAGTGGAAATTAGCGATCTGCGTCTTAAAGAGCGAGGCCGTAAAGAATGTCATGAGCTGGGAGAGCCCCACGCCCAGCACAATGCCGGCGACAAAAGCGCCGACCGAAACAAATACGGTCTCGAGCGCCATGATCGTGGCGACGCGCCCGCGGCGCATGCCGAGCACCTGGTACAGGCCGAACTCCTTTTTGCGGCGCTTCATGATGAAGTTGTTGGCATACACCATCAAAAAGGCCATGACGCCGGCCAAAAAGTACGTCAGGTAGCCGAGCATGCTGCCCATGAGCTCGGACAGTCCCTCCTCCTTGATGCCGGCAATGTCGACCTGCATCGAGACGGTATTGAAGGCATAGAAGACCGTGACACCCAGGGTGAGCGTCAGCAAGTAGACAAGGTAATCGCGGCCGGCGCGGCGGACGTTGCCCCAAGCGAGTTTACAGAGCATCGGAGCCCTCACCGCCCATCATGGCAACGACCTCCATAATGCGGTCGAAGAACTCTCGGCGGTCGGTGTCGCCGCGGCGCAGCTCGGTGAAAATCTTGCCGTCGCGGATAAACAGCACACGGCTCGTGTAGCTGGCGGCAAAGCTGTCGTGCGTGACCATGAGCACGGTGGCGCGCAGACGGCGATTGAGCGCCTCCAGGCTCTCGAGCAGCAGGCGGGCGCTCTTGGAATCGAGGGCGCCGGTGGGCTCGTCGGCCATGATCATAGTTGGGTCGGTGACGAGTGCGCGAGCCGCGGCAACGCGCTGTTGCTGACCGCCGGACATCTGGTAGGGATACTTGTCGAGCACCTGACTGATAGACAGACGCGCGGCTACATCCTGCACGCGGGTCGAGATCTCTGCCGAGTTTGTGCGGGCGATGGTGAGCGGCAGGGCGATGTTCTCGCGCGCCGTGAGCGTATCGAGCAAGTTGGAGTCCTGGAAGATAAAGCCCAGCTCCTCGCGGCGGAACTGCGAAAGCTTGGCCTGCTTCATGCGCGTCACATCCTGGCCGTTGATGCGAATGGTGCCGCTCGTGGCGCTATCGATGGTCGACACGCAGTTGAGCAGCGTCGACTTGCCCGAGCCCGAGGCGCCCATGATGCCGACGAATTCGCCGCGGTTGACGGTAAAGCTGACATCGTTGAGCGCGCGGGTCACGTTGCCCAGTGTTCCATATACCTTTTCGAGATGCGCGACCTCCAGTACCGGGGTCGCCGTTTGCGTGGTTTGCATACCGAGTCCTTTCTTGCGATTAGTCTACGGCATCTATAGTCGCAAGGAGCCGAGTCGGCTACCATCGATATGGCTTACGCTTGCCTTACCGTTGTGTAAGGTAGTGCAGGGAACGTTTTGATGTTGAGGAAGGGCTCCTGTTGAAGACTGTTCATGTTGCCGCTGGGATCATTCGCAAGGAAGGATCTGACGAGCTGCTTGCCGTGCAGCGCGGCTACGGCAACATGCAGGGACTATGGGAGTTCCCGGGCGGCAAACTTCTGCGCGGCGAGACACCCGAAGACGCCGTGCGCCGCGAGCTTATGGAAGAGCTACAGGTAAAAGTCACCAACCTGCGTGATTTCTACACCGTTGAGTATGACTACCCCGATTTTCATCTCTCCATGGAGTGTTACTACTGCTCGCTCGCCGATGAATCCGATGAGCCCCAGAAACACGACCGCCAGCTTGATATCCGCTGGATTCCACGCACCTCGCTTGCCACGGTGGAATGGATGCCCGCCGACAAGGGGCTCATTGATGCTCTGATTGAGTTAAAGGAAGATCGGCTTGAGGCAAGCTCCGCCGATGACGCCGCGCCCAACACAACCGACAAACCCGCCACCAAACCCAAGCGCGCACCTAAACGCCGCAGCAAAAAGCGTCCCAAGCCCGGTCTGCTCGACGGCATCGATACCTCGGACCTCTCCGCTGACGAGCGCGAACTGGTCCGCCGTCGCGCCGCCATCAAAAAGTCCATGAAGGGCAACAAGCGCGCCAACACCAAGCCCGAGCTGCTCGTACGTCAGCGCCTACGGGCCGCGGGCCTTACGGGCTATCGTTTGGAATGGAAGGTACCCGGCAAGCCCGACATCGCCTTCCCCGGCCGCAAGATCGCCATCTTCGTCAACGGTTGCTTTTGGCACCGCTGCCCCAAGTGCAACCCAAGCCAGCCCAAGCGCAACGTTGAGTTTTGGGAGGCAAAGTTCCGTCGCAACGTCGAGCGCGACCGTGCTGCTGTGGCAGCGCTCACTCAAATGGGCTGGACGCCCATAACCATCTGGGAATGCGAACTCAAAAAAGACCGCATCGACGCCACGATGGAAAAGGTCATCGAGCAGGTGCGCGCCACAGAGCCGCAGCGCTAACAGCGAGCATTCACACGCTCCGCACGTCCGCGCCACATCCACGTCACAAACCTTAGAAAGCCCTTAAGCTCAAAACCTTTCAAGAGTGTTACTCGATACCTCTGACCTGCAGTTTCATCGTAACACTAAACCAGGTTAAGCCTTTCTTTAGCGCTTCCTTATCTGCGCTCGCGGCATAATACTGCCAACGCACGGGACCTAGCAGCACACCCCGTGCGCAATCTTTTGGTGGACATCGAGGAGGCCGCATAAGCATGCATTCTTCCAATGACGCAGCACAGCAGCCATCCCTAAAACATGCAAACCTTTTCTCCTTCCCCCCGACGCAGAGAAACGGCCTCCTCGACTCCCCCACCACAAAAACCAAGCGCTCAGCCGATCAGAGCCTCAACTTACGAGCATCCTTCGAAAAGCTCCAAGCATCCCTAGACAAGGCGTTCCCCGAACAGGCAAGAGCAATCTAAGCCCATCGCGCTTTATACTGATGCCATGCGAAACATGGATCACATAGAATTGCACCGCGGAGGACGCGAGGAAGCGTTTCCCG
Organism: uncultured bacterium; assembly: GCA_905214105.1. Taxonomy (GTDB): domain Bacteria; phylum Actinomycetota; class Coriobacteriia; order Coriobacteriales; family Coriobacteriaceae; genus Collinsella. Next base: position 153,443 of record CAJMKK010000001.1, on the reverse strand, counting down.
AGACCGCCGAAGACTGGCCCTATATTGCCGAACGCGCAGAATTCGCTCGCTATCCGGGCAATTCCGTCCCCTGGCACTGGCATTCCGAGGTTGAGCTTTTCTACATGGAGCAGGGAGCGATTGACTATCGAACGCGCGCGGCTCATGAGCACGTACGCTTTGAGGAAGGGTCCGCCGGCTTTATCAACGGCGGCGTTTTGCACAGCACGCTGCAATCACCCAATTCGGCACCAGCCATTCAAATGTTGCATATCTTTCAGCCGTCGATGCTCGGCGATCCCGCGGGACGCCTTCAAAAGCGCTATATCAATCCTTTGCTGCAATGTCGAGACGTCGATGTGCTCAAATGGTCGCCCACCAACCCCGACGATATGCCCTTCATCGATTTGCTAAAGAGTTCCTTTAACCACGACCTTCAACGGCCGCAGAACGAGATGGCGCTTCGGAATAGCTTGTCAGAGCTCTGGATTCAGATTTACGCCAAGGCCGAACCGCTCTTTTCCTCCGACAACGCCTCTTGGATGACCAGCCGCGACGTACAGTTCAAGGCAATCCTGGACTTTATCCGCGCAAACTATGCAGCCGCTGTAGATGTGCCCCAGATGGCATCTGCAGCCGGTGTAAGCGAAAGAGAGTGTTACCGCATTATCGAAGCTTGCGCAGGAACGACCCCGGCGGCATATCTGCGCGCATACCGCGTAAACCGTGCTTGCGAACTTTTGGCACACACCACGCGAACGGTTCAGACAGTCGCGCGCCAATGCGGCTTTGCGACAGCAAGCCATCTTGGCCAGGTATTTAAAGAACAAATGGGATGCACTCCTTCGAGCTATCGAGCAACGAGGCAGAATCTCGATAGTACCAGGCAGAAATCCCGCTAGCCCTTCTTCTGTCACTGCATCAAACTTGCAGGCAAACAACAGAGAGGAGCAATCATATGAAGCACTTTGACCATATCGTATTTGACATTGATGGGACATTGGCAGATACAGAAGAAAGCGTTCTATCATCGCTTGTCCAGATTGTCCAAGAAGAGACCGGCAAAACGCTCCCCCGACACGAGCTTGAATTTGCCCTCGGCATACCCGGCAAGGATGCCCTTGAGAAACTTGGAATCTACTCGCAGGCAACGTTGGATCGCTGGTGCCAAGTTGCCGCCAGCTTTAAAAGCACCATCAGCGTGTTTCCCGGCTTGCACCAAGTTATCGCAACACTCTCCGACAATGGCTGCAAACTTGGCATCGTCTCCTCACGTGCGCGCGACGAATACGCAGAAGAAATTGCACCCCTTGGCTTCGATAAGTATTTTGAGCACATCATCCTTGTCGAAGACACAACCGAACATAAACCCGCACCCGCTCCCATGCTCGAATATCTCCGGCGTACGGGCGCGAATCCTGGCAACGTCGTCTACGTTGGCGACACCGTCTACGACGAACAATGCGCAACTTCGGCAGGGGTCAGTTTTGCCCGAGCAGCATGGGGATCACACCAAGATATCCCAAACGCCACCTACAACCTCAAAACCCCCAACGACCTACTAACCCTAACAACCAAATAACCCACGCGTCCCACCCTTTCAGCCCCAACGCCACAAGGGCGATTGAGCAGGACGGTTTGGGCGGGTCCCGTACTTAGTTTCCAAAATCATTCCGCAGCGCGAAAGCTTCTTATTATTTTCCGCCCTAACGCCACAAGGGCGACGACCTCGAGTAGGTCAGCTTGGGAGGGACGAGGGCTTAGTTCCCCAATCTTTCCGCAGGGGGCAAAAAGCCTCGCCGCACGAAGTGCGCAGCGAGGCTTTTTGCATGCCCGAGGACGATTGGGGAACTAAGCCCTCGTCCCTCCCCGGGATATGTAGCGAGTCGGAGTACCCTTGCTGTTACTCTGCTTTGCCCACGGAGTTGAGGTTGGTCATGCGGATCTTAACCAGCTCAGTGATCTCACGCATGCCCTCCTTGGCCGGCTTCTTGGGATCGAAGCAGGCGGGGTTCTCGGCCATGTAGGCCATGAAGCCCTTGGTGTAGGCCTGACGCAGCTCGGTGGCGTAGTTGACCTTGCAGATGCCGTTCTTCACAGCCTCGGCAACCTGCTCATCGGGCACACCGGAGGTGCCGTGCAGGACCAGCGGCACGTCGACGGCGTCGCGAATGGCCTTGACCACGGACTGCTCGATGTGAGGATCGCTCGTGTACACGCCGTGGCTGGTGCCAACGCCAATAGCGAGGGAGGTGCAGCCAGTGCGCTCGACGAACTCCTTGGCCTCGGCCGGATCGGTGTAGGGGCTCTCGCCCTCAACCGCGGGACCGTCGTCCTCCTTGCCGCCAACCTTACCGAGCTCAGCCTCGACGGGCACGCCCATGGCGCGGCCAGCGTCGGCGACGGACTTGGTCAGGGCAATGTTGTCCTCGAAGGACTCGTGCGAGCCGTCAATCATGACAGAGGTGTAGCCGGTGCGGAAAGCCTGCATGCAGCGGTCATAGCCATCGCCGTGATCGAGGTGCAGGGCGACGGGCACGGAAGCGCGCTCGGCGGCAGCCTTGACCATGCCGTAGAAGTAGTCCAGACCAGCGGTCTTGATGGTGCCCGGGGTGGTCTGCATGATGACGGGGGACTTGGTCTCCTCGGCAGCGGCCAGAACGGCCATAACAAACTCGAGGTTCTCGACGTTGAACGCGCCGACGGCGTAGTGGCCGGCCTGAGCGTCCTTGAGCATCTTTTCGGTGGTAACAAGTGCCATGAGCGTTTGCTCCTCTCCCTCGCCCGCATCTGGACATCGGGCGTACGTGTCCGCAAGGCGTTTTACCTTGCATTTTGCTGCGCCCATTGTATGAAAATCGCATCTGTCGCATGTACGAGATATCGCCGGCACGCAGGCCAAAACGCTCGTTTTTGAAAAGCAAACGGAAGGGATTCAGGCTAAATTCCCCTATCCGACATTACCGTTTTCAAGCGAATCATCTTTCTTTTATAGAAAAGATAAGTAATCGAAAGGTGTTTTCTTACTCAAAAAGAAAATGAACGAAAATAGAGTCAACACAATTCCTGCAAATTTAGCCGAGAATGGAGCAGACATGGCCCAAGCTACCAACCGTGCTTTTGCCGACGAACGCCGTACCGCCATTATGGAAATGCTCGAGCATAATGCCTCGGTGCAGGTGGCAGAAATCGCCCAAACCTTTGGCGTGTCCTCCGTCACCGCCCGCGCCGACCTGGACGCGCTCGCCGAAGCAGGCAAGCTGCGCCGCACGCATGGCGGTGCCGTATCGCTCCACAAACGCCTGACCGTTTCCACGCAGGATCGCCGCATCAACGTCAATGTCGCCGCCAAGCAGGCCATCGCGCAAAGCGCCATCGGGCTCGTCAATGACGGTGACACGCTGCTCGTCGACTCGGGCACCACAGCGCTCGAGTTCGTCCGGCTCCTCGACCAGCGCGATGGCATCACCGTCATCACGGCCGACATTACCATTGCCGATTACATCGACGAGAGCATGCCCTCAGTCGATGTCGTCATGCTGGGCGGGGCACTGCGCAAAGGCCATCGCTATCTGTACGGCCCACTTACCATGCAGGCGCTCCAAATGGTCCACGCCGATCTTGCCGTCATGTGCCCTGGCGCTTTTGTTCCCGGCTGCGGCTTTACGACCGACTTTCCGCAGATGGCCGAGACCAAAGCGGCTATGGTCGGTGCCGCTCGTCAAAGTGTCGCCCTCATGGACGCCAGTAAGGTCAACGGACGTGGCATGTACCGCTTTGCCGAGCTGACCGACGTCAACGCCATCGTGATGGACCGTGACCCCGATCACGCCGTCGCCACCTCAATCGCCGAGATCGTCGACAACGCCCGCCCAAATCTCCTCATCGCCGGCGCTTAAACAAAAACCACCACAAAGGTGCCTGTCCCCTTTGTGGTGGTTTGAGCGTTAAAAGCGATATATCGCTACTTGGAGAGCTCGTCAGCGAGGGCCTCAATCTGGGCGCGCGAGGCGTCGTTGAGCGAGCCCAGCACGGTCACCTTGTTCTGCGCCAGGGTGATGTCCTTCATGCCCTCGAGCTCCTTGGTCATAACCTTGGCAGCGGTGGGCGCCCAGGAGCCGGCCTCAACGAGCGCCACCGTACGGTTCTGATAGGCGTGCTCGGCAAGCGTGTGGATGAAGGTGCTCATAAACGGGAAGATCTCGCCCTGATAGGTGATAGAGGCGAGCACCAGGCGGTCGTAACGGAACGCATCCTCAACGGCCTCGGCCATGTCGTCGCGAGCCAGGTCAAAGACGGAAACCTTCTGGCCGCGAGCCTCAAGCGCGGATGCAAGCTCCTCAACGGCGGCCTTCAGATGGCCGTACACGCTCGCGTAGGCAATCGTAATGCCCTCGTCCTCGGGCTGATAGCTCGACCAGGTGTTGTAGGTGTCGAGGTAGTAGCCCAGGTTCTCGGTCAGCACGGGGCCGTGGAGCGGGCAAATAATCTGAATGTCCAGATCGGCGGCCTTCTTAAGCACGGCCTGAACGAACTTGCCGAACTTGCCGACGATGCCAAAGTAGTAACGGCGCGCCTCACAGGCCCAGCCCTCAGGATCCTCGATATCGTTGGCGCCAAACTTGCCAAAGCCGTCGGCACTAAAGAGCACTTTGTCGGTGGCCTCGTAGGAGAAGAGCACCTCGGGCCAGTGAACGTTGGGAGCGCCAACAAAGGTCAGGCTGTGGCCGCCCAGGTCGAGCACATCGCCCTCTTTGACGACCATCTTGCGCTCGGGGTAGTCCGTGCCAAAGTAGTTGACCATCATGCGGAAGGCGCCCATGCTGGCCACGATCTGTGCCTGGGGATAGCGCTCCATAAAGGCGGCGATACCAGCGGAGTGATCGGGCTCCATATGGTGAACGACCAGGTAATCGGGCGTGCGACCGTCGAGCACGGCTTCGATGTTACCGAGCCACTCGTCGACAAAACCGCCGTCGACTGAATCGGCGACAGCAATCTTTTCGCCCAAGATAACGTAGCTGTTGTATGCCATACCGTTTTCGGACACATCGTACTGGCCCTCGAACAGGTCAATGTCGTGATCGTCGACGCCAACGTAGCGGATATCCTTGGTGATCTCCATCAGGCAAAGCCTCCTAGATAGACAAAAGAGCCCGTCTATCATAGCACTCGGCTACATCCCAACAGCTATCTGCCGACATCCTTACCGATTGTTATTGATGTTCAACATATCACCGTTGACCTGCAGAAACTATGCACGCGGTGCCGCCGTACTATGTCGAACGATAAGCTGACCGGGAATACGAATGGCAACAGTTTTGCCCGCCGTACCCGCCTCGGGAACCGCATGCTCGAATACCTCGCGTCCGCGCTGATGTAGATCGAATCGCACGGTCGTGAGCTCGTTGTGTGCCACAAAATCATCGAGCGAGTCATCGACGCCTACCACGCTCACGTCCTCAGGCACGCGCAGACCGCTATCGCGCAGCGCGGCAATCGCGCCATTTGCCATCTGATCATTTGCCGCATAGATCGCCGTCATGGTGCGATCGTGCTCGGCCAGGTACCTGCCGGCCTCGTAGCCGCTGTTGGCAGACCAGTCGCCCTCGAGCGGCTCTGCCGGCTCGATGTGTTTACGCTCGAGCGCATCCTGCCAACCGGCTCGACGAAATTGCTCGTCGACCGAGAACGACGGGCCGCCAATATAGCGAATCTGCTCGTGCCCCAGCTCAAACAGATGGTCCATAAGCAATAGCGAGCAGCCGTAATGGTCGGAATCGACCGTGGTCACCCGCGGGTGCGCATACATGGTAACGATGACCGTGCCAATGCCCGGCAGTGGATCAAACGTCTCAAAATCGGGCGCCATGCGGCTCATGCCGATGATGATGCCGTCCACGGGCAGCGCGGCCATTCGACGCGTGGCCTCGGCAAGCGAAAACTCCTCGGTCTTGGACATCTCGACCAGCGTGATGGCGCAATTATGCTCGCGAGCAGCGCTGGCGATGCCGTCGATCATTGAGAGGTTACCAAACTTGGTGACATCGTTGATGCACAGGCCGACCGAATGGTAACGGCCATCGCGCAGCGAGCGACCGGCATAACTCGGACGAAAGCCGAGCTCTTGCATCGCGGCCTGCACGCGCTGGCGCGTCTGCTCGTTAACGTTGGGCAAGCCGTTGGCGACGCGCGAAACCGTCTGCTGCGAAACGCCAGCAGCGCGGGCGACGTCGGCCATGGAGACCGGACGCGTACCTGTATCGTTGGACGGGCGCCTTGCCACTGGATCACCTTCACCCTTGCGAGATCTGAATAGCGTGAATGCCGGCCCGGGCAGAAATACACCCCGCGCCGAGGCCCGCTATCGTCGGACGCATGTTAACGTACTCTACTTTTTCTATCCGCATCTCTTCTGCTTTATAAGTCCATACGGCAGTACCGTTCACGGCTGTATTTCTACCGATTACCAGATTCTCAAAAAGTGACAAGCGATGTGTTATGAGTACGTTAACATAGCCCGTACCGTGCGGCATCGTGAACACTTGGTTCATGTCGCTTCAAGTTGTTAACGTACTCATAACGACGCAAAACTCCCCGTGCGCGCCAAGGAAAGGACTCCTATGACCACCCCCGACGAAAAGACATTCGCCACGCTCACCAAGCTGTTTGAGGAGGAGTTTGGCCCCATCGGCGACCGCCAGGTGCTCTACGTGCACGCGCCCGGCCGTTCCGAGATCAGCGGCAACCACACCGACCACGAGGGTGGCCACGTTATCGCCGGCTCGCTCGATGTCGCCGTCGACGGCATCGCCATGGCAACCGATTCCAACAAGGTTCGCGTAGCCGACGAGGGCTATCCCACCTTTGAAATCGCGCTCGACACGCTAGGCGTTCAGGAGTCCGAGAAGGGCACGTCCGCAAGCCTTGTGCGCGGTATGGCCCACGAGATTGCAGCCCTTGGCGTTGAGCCCCACGGCTTCGATTTCGCTTTCACCTGCTCCGTCCCCTCGGGCGGCGGCCTTTCCAGCTCCGCTGCCGTCGAGGCCGCGTACGGCCGCGCCATGGAGACGCTCTGGGGCGCGCCCGCCATCGAGCCCGTCGCGCTCGCGCAGATGAGCCAGCGCACCGAGAACAACTACTACGGCAAGCCCTGCGGTCTGATGGACCAGGCCGCCGTATGCCTGGGTGGCCTCGCCTACATGGACTTTGAGGACCAGGCTCAGCCTAAGACCCAGAAGCTCGAGCTCAACTTTGAGGATCACGGTTATGCGCTCGTGCTCGTTAAGGTTGGCGCCGACCATGTGGCAGCTACCGACGACTACGCCGCCGTTCCGCGCGAGATGCAGGACGTTGCCGCCGAGTTTGGCAAGGCACGCCTGTGCGAGGTAAACGTTGCCGACTTTGACGCCAAGCTCCCCGAGCTGCGCACCAAGCTGGGCGACCGTGCCTGCCTGCGCGCCGTTCACTACTGGTACGAGAACGGCCTGGTCGACAAGCGCTGGGCAACTCTGAACGCCGGCGACATCGACCAGTTCCTGGTCCTGACGCGCGAGTCCGGCGCCAGCTCTGCCATGTACCTGCAGAATGTTGTTGCCAAGCTGGGTGCCGAGCAGCCTTCCATGTACGCGCTTGCTCTTGCCGAGCATGTGCTCGACGGCCGTGGCGCCGTTCGTATCCACGGCGGCGGCTTTGGCGGTACCATCCAGGCCTTCGTGCCGCTCGAGCTGGTCGACACCTTCATTGCCAAGATGAACGGCTGGCTTGGCGAGGGCTCTGCCCGCCACTACGCGATTTCTGACAAGGGGGCTTACGCGGCATGGCTGTAATGACTGATGTGCGCGAGGCCGCGCAGGGCCTCATCGAATATGCCATCCACCGATCGATGATCGGCCAGGACGATCGCATCTGGGCATACAACACCGTTCTCGAGTGCATCGGCGCCACGGGGCCGGCACTCGACATGGCCTGGGCACTCCAGGTTGAGAAACTCTCGCTCTTGCACCCCGATACCCTGCCCGACTTTGACCTTGAAGGCACGCTTGCCGCGCTTGCCGAGACTGCCGTTGCCAACGGTGCTGCCGAGGACACGGCGTCGGGCCGCGATCGCATCGCCATGCGCATCATGGGCGCGCTCATGCCGAGGCCTTCGGTTGTAAACGAGGAATTCAATGGGCGTATGGGCGTCAACGAGCCCCGTGCCGCGACCGACTGGTTCTACGGCCTGTGCTGCGACGCCGGCTACGTGCGCCGTGCCGCCATCGCGCGCAACATCAAATGGAGCACCCCCACCAACTGGGGCGATCTTGAGATCACCATCAACCTGTCCAAGCCCGAGAAGGACCCGCGCGATATCGCCGCGGCAGGTGCAGCTAAGAACACGGACGAGAAGTATCCCGCCTGCCAGCTCTGCATCGAAAACGAGGGCTATCCCGGACGCTCCGCCGCAGCCGACGGCGGAGCTCACCCCGCCCGCCAGAATCTGCGCGTTATCCCCATCCAGCTCGACGGCGAGCGCTGGGGCTTCCAGTACAGCCCGTACGCGTACTTTAACGAGCACTGCATTGCCATGAGCTCCGAGCATCGTCCGATGCACGTCGACCGCAAGGGCCTGACCTGCCTGCTCGACTTTGTGGACCTGTTCCCGCATTACTTCATCGGCTCCAACGCCGACCTGCCTATCGTGGGCGGCTCGATTCTGTCGCACGACCACTTCCAGGGCGGCGCGCACGAGTTCCCCATGATGCACGCCGCCGAGGTCTCGCAGTTTAGCGTGCCCGGCTTTGACGGCGTTACGGGCGCCGTGTTGCAGTGGCCGCTTTCGGTGCTGCGCCTGCGCTCGCACGACCGTGCTCAGTTGCTCGACGCCGCCGAGAAGATTATCCTCGCCTGGCGCGAGTGGACCGATGAGTCGGTGGGCGTCATCGCGCACACGGCCGACGGCGTGGCGCACAACACCGTGACGCCGGTCATCCGCCGCGTCGACTCCCGCGGCAATGCCGGCGGCGAGACTTACGAGGCCTACCTGGCGCTTCGCTGCAACATCACAACCGACGAGCATCCGCTGGGCGTGTTCCATCCGCATGCCGAGTATCACCATATTAAGAAGGAAAACATCGGCCTGATCGAGGTCATGGGCTTGGCCATTTTGCCGCCGCGCCTGGTTCCCGAGCTCGGCGCTGTCCGCGAGCACCTGCTGGCGGCCAAGGTCGATGCCAGCTACGACCTTGCCGGCGCGCTCGAGGGCGACGACCTCTGCCGTAGCCATGCCGCGTGGGCCGAGGATGTCTATGCCCGCCGCGCCGACGAGCTTACGGCGGATAGCGCCATCGGCATCCTGCACGAGGAAGTCGGCGTAGTGTTTGGCCACGTGCTCGACAACGCCGGCGTCTTTAAGTGGGACGAAGCCGGCCGCGCCGCCCAGCAGCGCTTTATCGACTCACTGTAATGATCCCTTGGGGACGGAGGAAAACGGACTATTTCGTCTTCAAGACAACGGCGCCCGCCGGCAACATCGCCGACGGGCGCCGTTTTTGAGTGTAGCCATTGGGGACGTTCTTAAACGACCAGTCATTAAAGAACGTCCCCAATGACTACCCCAAGTGACAACCACGGCGACGCCGATGTTTGGCAACGACAGCGAGCGGGCCGCATTTGAGACAAGGTGACGCGAAACGAAAGGGCGCTGACCTTCTGGTCGCGCCCTTGAAGTTGAACGTCAGATTGTCCAAATGCGGCCCGCGCAGCGTCGAGCCGTTACGCGGGTTGGTAAACCCGCGTAACCTTAAAGCTCAGTTACCTCAACGTTGTTGAAGATTTCATCCCAGCGGTCCATGACCAGGTGGCCGGTCTTGGGATCCATGGCGTTGAGCTTACCGCAGGTATTGGCGGTCTTGAGCACCGTGACGTCGTCGGCACCAGCAGCAATGGCATGCGCAAAACCGGCGATGGTCGAGTCGCCGGAACCCGTTGCGTTCACAGCCGCAATCGCGGGCGTCTTGGCGCGGAACGCGCGGCCCTCATGGAAGCCCACCGAACCGGCAGCGCCCATCGAGACGACGACCCAGGGAATACCGGCAAAGCGGCCATCGGCGGCAAGCGCCTCGCGCAGGGCATCGACATCATCGGTCGTAAAGGACGTACCCAGCAGGCCGTTAATCTCGGTCAGGTTGGGCTTTACGAGCTCAGGCTTAGCGTCAGATTCCAGCGCGGCCTCCAGCGATGCACCCGAAGTGTCGAGCAGCACCTTGGCGCCCTCCTCCTCGGCAATCTTGACGAGCTCGGCATAGTAACCGGCATCGACGCCACGCGGCAGCGAACCCGAAAGCGTCACGACGTCCGCCTTCGCTGCAAGCTCGGCGAACTTGGCCGTAAAGGCCTCAAGCTCGGCAGGCGCAATCTGAGGGCCGCTCTCCAGCAGCTCGGTCTGATTACCCTCGTGCAGAATATTCAGGCAAATGCGCGTCTCACCGGCGATGGGCACAAAGTCGTTCTTGACGCCGTCGGCATCCATAAGCTCGGCCATATAGGCACCCATGTGGCCGCCGAGCAGACCGGTCGCGAGCACGTCGTCGCCCAACTGCAGTAGCACGCGGCTCACGTTGAGGCCCTTGCCACCAGCGGTCTTTTCGGGCGTCACACGGTTAACATCGTCGATGATCAGCTTATCGAGTTGATAGCGTGTATCGATCGACGGGTTCATGGTAACGGTCAGAATCATGTTGAACTCCTGTTTCCGGGGCACGACGTATGCGACCCCAAACATACGATAGCTCTTTAAAGGATCTCGATCTCAAAACCGCGGATGACGGTCTCCCCCGGCTTGGCAACCAGGCAGCCACGCTTGTGCTCTAGAATATCGTCCTCGTCGGAGCAGGTGGACAGACCACCCCACGGTTCCACGGCCACAAAATCGCCCTCGGGCTTGCTCCACACGATCAGGTATGGCATATCGGGGAACGTCAGGCGCACGCCCTTGTCCTCGGTTTTCTTGGTCAGCGTAACCACGCGGCTCACGAGCACATCAAAGATGGTCTCCGCGAAGTCGAAGAGTTCGTGGGTAAGCGGCAGGTTCTGGCCGATCATGGGGTTCTTGCTGCGATGCTCAACATCAATCAAGCCCGTCAAGGGAACGGCAGTACAGAGCTCGGCGGCCTCACGCTGATCAAAACGAAGCTCATAGTCGTCATAGGACTCGCCCTCGTCGAGCGGGCACTTAAAGCCGGGGTGACCACCCACAAAGAATGGCATGTCCTCGGTGCCCTCGTTGGTCACCTCGTACGACACGGCCACCTTTTCCGAATCAATCGTGTAACGAGCAACGATCTTAAACGGATACGGATACTGCTCGAGCAGTTCGGCATGGTCGGCAGAGCTCAGACTCAGCGCAACCATGTTGTCGCTCTGCTCCTCGAGCTTCCACTCCTGCTTGCGAGCAAAGCCGTGGCGGGCGAGCTTTACCTCGCGGCCGCCCATGGTCATTGCGTGACCGTCACGAAGGCCGCCGCAGATCGGGAAGCAAATGGGAGCTTGGCCCGACCAGACCGCCGGGTCACCCTGCCACAGGTACTCGCGGCCGTTGGCTTTAATCGAAGTGAACGATCCGCCAGCCGTGCTCAGTGCCACACGAATAGAACCGTTATCAAGAACAAACTCCATAGGAGCCTTCCCTTTCTTACGACAGCCCGCCAAGTCAATAGGGCTGATAGAAAACCGGCCCGCGCCTCATCACAGAAACGCGAGCCGTCAATTGAAAAGCTGCAGAATGCCGGGTACCGCCAAAACGAAGCACACAAGCTCGGCAAGCAAACGTGTTATCGGAGCAACTTGCCATACCAGAACGCTTCGCAACAACAGTGGTAACCCCACAGGCCACTCAGACATCAGCGAGAAGCCAGCTGGCGAGGCAAGGTGCCGTGAAGCGAGACGGCATTGACCTTCTGGTCATGCCGTCGAAGCTGAGCGGCAGATTGCCCGCCAGATGGCTTCGCAGCGTCGACCGGTCCGACGTTTGTTAAAACGCCGGAACCCCCTTAGTCGTGATACTCGCCGCGGTCCCACTTCTCGAGGAACTCGTCAAAGAAGTGCGGGTCGGCCTGAGCCTCGGCGTCGGCCTTATTGCAGGCATCGATCTTGGCGATCAGGGCATCGTGCTCGGGGGTCTTCTCGTAGGGCTCCTCCAGGAAGGCAAGCATGATATCGGCCATCAGGAACTCGCCGGTGATCTTGCCGCCAAAGCCCACGATGTTGGCGTTGAGCTCACGACGAGCATACAGGGCAGAGGTCATGTCGCGAACCAGGGCGCAGCGGGCGCCGGGAACCTTGTTGACGGCGTTGGTGATGCCGATGCCGGTGCCGCACAGGGCCACGCCAAAGTCGGCCTCGCCGCTGGCAACGGCCTCGCCCACGGCCTTACCGTAGATGGGATAGTGCGTACGGGTGTGGCTGTAGGTGCCACAGTCGAGCACCTTGTAGCCAGCCTGCTCCAGGCGGTCGGCCAGATAGATCTTCTCGTCCGTAACGATATGGTCGCAACCGATTGCGATGGTCTTCTTCATCAGAACGTCCTTTCGTCTGAATTCACAAGTTGAGATAGAAGTTCGAGTTCTCGGTGGCTCTCGTTAGGCCATCTTGTTGAGCATGTCGACACGGATCTGGTGACGGCCGCCGGCGTACTGGGCGCGCAGGAACTCGCGGGCGATCTTCTTGGCGACCTCGGTGCCCACAACGCCCGGGCCCATGGTGACCATGCGCGAGCCGTTGTGCTCGCGGGTCATGTAAGCGGAACGCTCGTCGGAAATGTTGGCGACGACCATGCCCTTGATCTTGACGGCGGCCATATAGGAGCCGACGCCATACTTATCGAATGCGAAGCCCTGGGAATCCTTGTGCTCCAGCAGGTCCTTGGCAACGGCGGTCGCGGAATCGACAAAGTCCGCAGCAGGGGTCTCGGAATAGTCGACGACCTCGTGACCGTCGGCGATGAGCATCTCCTTGATGGACTCCTTCATCGACATACCGTCGGCATCGGAAGCGATTACAACCCTCATGACATCCTCCTTGAGAGATACGCAGGTGCGTAGTTTCTGTTTGGAAGTGTTGAATCGCGCTCAGGTCCGGGCATCTGAATGTGCGGTTCTTCACTGTTCATGTTTATTTGAACACATTCGAACATAGGTTGCAACCATTATTTGTTTAACTTTGTTCTTTTTTGAACAAATACCGTTCACGGATGATTGCCGACCGTTTGAGCCCGGCGCAGACGTAGCGACCATGTGTTCAACAAACAAAAGGGCGGCCGAGAACGTGTCTCGGCCGCCCCTTCGGCGGTATTCCCCGGTATATACAGCTGTTTTAGCTACTCAGACTGCCTGTTCTTCTTGGCATGTTTGGACGGAGCGCTCAAGAAACGACCCGTCAGATAGTTCGCGGGACCGGAGATATCAATCCCCAGCAGGGTGTGGCCCAGCCACAGAAACGCCACAAGCACCAGCAGCGGGATAACGCACGAGGTCACGATCATCACGATGACGCCTTCGATCAAATCGGTCACCTGCTGCACGATCTCATCGGTCATTTGCTTGGCACCACTGGTTACCGACGTGACCAGGCTCGAGGCACCGTCGGCAAGCTGTTCAAGCACGTTCTTGGACTCTGTGGACTCGGTCTTTTTCTTGCTTGCTTTGGAGCTGTCGCCATCTGCCGCACTCGCAGCGTCGGCCGCCTTTTGCTCGGCTGCCTCGATGCTCACTCGATACGTTTCGTCGACCTTTTGCGACACCCATACGCTTGCAGGCACCAACGCCATGCCGATCATGGCAACCACCAGCACGCGAGTCGCCACGCGGCGCAGGACGGCGCTCGTGCTCCAGCGCCCATGAATGCCAAGCGACACCGCAAAGAGCACCAACGCAAACGGGATTAAGATGCCTAGGCCAACCGACCACAAAATAGTCAGCAGATATTTCTCGAGATAGAGCACGGCAAGCACGATGCCCAAGTTGCCTGAAAGCTGCGCGAGCTGCTCGGCAACCGGCGTTCCCGTATCACCCGGCAGCGCGGTAATGCCCGCAGATAGCGCCACGCACGAGGTCGTGAGCGCCAGTACGTTACCTTTCTTTTGATCGATGACCTCGATGGTGGAGTCCCAAGTCTTGGTATCGGCAAAATGCGGACGAGCTACAAAGCCCGACAGCAGCGCCAGCACCACGAGCGCAACGATAAAGCCAATCTGCAGCTTTTTGTTTGCGCACACGACATCGGACAGGCTGGGCTGCAGCTCGGTTACCGTCGTATGCTCGGTTATCTGGACAGGACGCCCATGAGCCATCTCATACGCGTCTCTTTTTTGAATTGATCCGTTGTCCGGCATTTGGATACCTCCTCATTCCGGCCTGTATTGCGGTGGAAAGTATACCCACCCATCGAAAAACTGAACGGCAGGAGGTGCAACAGGCTGCTGCATGATCCGCCCGCCATGAAATGGGCTCATCTACTACGTTTAACCGCCCATCCCCGACCATGCCACAAAGCGGAAAAACAAAACCGCAGGTAGAAGTCCTGCGGTTTTTCATGAAACGCGGGTGTGTTCGAGGGTATCGGGTTAAACGTAGTAGATGAGCCAGTTTCGTGGCGAGCGCTGCCAACCGATCCTCCGGGGACGGGAAAAGCGGGTCATTTGGGGCTGTCGGCCCCTATTTCGCCGCAACCTAGATAGGTGAGATACAGAAAAACCCTGCCGCGGATAGCGGCAGGGTTTTTGGAAGGGGACGAGGTTGTGCGAGCTCGTTAGGCGAGCTTGGCCTCGAGCTCAGCGATGCGCTTGTAGGCATCGATGGTAAAGCGGGCCTGCTTCTCCAGGATCATAGTGGTCATGAGAGTGTCCTGGGCGTGAGCCATGATGAAGGTCATCTCCATCTCGCCGCCGCCGGCCTCCTGCGAAAGCAGCTTGGTCTGCGTGTCATGGGCGCCGATAAGTGCATCGCTGGCATCCTTGTGCAGCTGTTCGGCCTTCTCAAAATCACCCTCGCGAGCAGCATCGAGCGCTGCAAGCAGATCGGTCTGGGCGTCACCTGCGTATGCGACAATCTCGAATCCAACCATCGAGATTTCTTCTTTGGTTGCCATGTTGCGTTCCTTTCACATATGAACCAATGGAGAGCATCGCGTCCGGGCATACGCGCTGCGTTGTGTATGACAGAAACATTAACATTCAAACAAAAAAGAACAGCGCAAAACGTAATTTCAAGCTATGAACGGTCATTTTTCGCCCGTGAACGGTTTTTAAACCAATCTGAACAATATCGAACACAGTTAGCGGCAACCCAAACAGGTCCGCCTCTAGCGTACATCGCGCACCGTATCGCCCTCTACGAGCACGCCGGGGATCAGCATGTGCTCCACGCCAGACGCAACCCCCTCGGCACCGGCGATCTTGTCGACCGCCCACATGCCGACACGCCTGTTGTTAAAGCGCACCGTGGTCAGGCGACGGTCGGGCACGATGTCGCCCAGGCTGTCGTCAACACCCACTACGCTCACGTCCTGGGGCACGCGTTTCCCGCGCGACTCGAGCCCGCGAATGCAGCCGTAGGCCATGGCATCGTTGGAAGCATAGATGGCGGTACAGGTCGGATCGTACGCTAGAGCCTGACCGGCAGCATATCCGCTCTGTGCCGTCCAATCGCCACGGACGAGTCGCGGCGGCTCAATACCATGTGCGCGCAGTGTCTCACGCCAGCCTTCCTCGCGCTGCATGCCCGAAAGCGAGCGCTCGGGGCATGAGATAAAGTGCACGGTCTTGTGCCCCTGCTCCAACAAGTACTCGACCACCTGGCGCGAGCAATCGAACTGGTCGTTATCGACCGTTGAACAGAGCGGGTGCTCCAGCATGGTAACGAGCACCGTCTGCATGCCGGGCAGCGGCTCGAAGGTGCCAAAGTCCGCCGGCATGCGATTCATGATCACAACCATGCCATCCACCGGCAGCGCGCTCATGCGCGACGATGCACTCTCGAGGGTATACGGATGCCCGTCTACTTTAGTTAGGGTGATGGCATAGCCATGTTTGTCGGCCGCGGCGGCAAAGCCCTCCATGCGGTCGAGGTTGCCGGTGCCGGTAATGTTGAACATGGCGACGCCGACGGTCTTAAACTTGCCGCGGCGCAGCGATCGACCGGCAAAATTGGGTCGATACCCCAGCTCGCGCATGGCGGCACGCACGCGCTCCTTGGTCTCGGGGCGCACGCTGGGCGAATCGTGCACGGTGCGCGAGACCGTCTGCTCCGAGACGCCCGCGAGACGCGCCACGTCCTTAACGGAAACCGATTTTTTAACAGCGGCCATAGGTCGATCTTTCTATGTCAACGATGCCATTGGCGGCACCCTACGCAGTCAAATGAACGCCTTCAAGTATATCCAACACCTCCCCCACAATACGTTTACCACCCAAAACCTACCGTTCACCGACAATCTTGCTTCCCCGAACGGCTTTTGTCGCCCAAATGTTAACGTTGCCATTGCGCAACCACAGAGCCACCGGGCGGCTCAAACGTTTACGCGTAAGGAATCGATGGTTCGCAGGCACAGGAACCACTGGTTCGCGTCTTTTTTTGTGTCGCAAAATGGCAACGTCAACATTTTGGCAACCGAACGCCAAAAGCTACCATCGTTGCTAACCCACCGACTCTTAGGAGCTTTGCATGGAGCAACTCATCGCCATCATCGAAAAGGGCCAGCCCTTTTTCAACGCGATCGCCCGCAACAAGTACCTCAAGGCGATCCGCGACGGCTTTATCTCCGTCATCCCCATCATCATCTTCTCGTCCATCTTCTGCCTGGTAGCCTCGGTCCCCAACATCTGGGGTTTCTATTGGCCCGATGACATCAACAACGCCCTGTGGAAGTGCTACAACTACTCCATGGGCATCCTGGCCATCGCCTGTGCCGCCACCACGGCCAAGCACTTCGCCGACGCCCAGAACCGCGACCTGCCCAAGAACAACCAGATCAACTTTATCTCGTGCATGTGCGCGGCCATCATCGGCTTCTTGCTCCTTTCGAGCGACACGATCGCCACGGACGCCGCCAGCGGCTTCAACACCACCTATCTTGGTTCCAAGGGCCTGCTAACCGCCTTCATCGCTGCGTTTGTGACCGGCATCATCTACAAGTTCTTCATCAAGCGCAACATCACCGTCAAGATGCCCGAGCAGGTTCCGCCCAACATCTCGCAGACCTTTAAGGACATCATCCCCTTCTCCGTCTGCATCACCGTCTTTTGGGTCTTTGATATCGTCTTCCGTGCTGCCTTTGGCTTCTGCTTTGCCCAGGGCGTCATCCAGGTGTTCCAGCCCCTGTTCACCGCCGCCGACGGCTACATCGGCCTCGCTGTGATCTACGGCGCTATGAGCCTCTTCTGGTTCGTGGGCGTCCACGGCCCCTCGATCGTCGAGCCCGCCATCGCCGCCGCCCTCGTCGCCAACATGACCGACAACCTGGCTGCGTTCCAGGCCGGCCAGCACGCTTCCGCTGTCCTGACCCAGGGTGCCCAGTACTTCGTCGTCTGCATGGGCGGCACCGGTGCCACGCTCGTCCTGGTCTTCATGTTCTGCTTCCTGGCCAAATCCCAGGAGATGCGCGCCGTCGGTAAGGCCGCCATCGTCCCGGTCTGCTTTGCTGTCAACGAGCCGCTGCTGTTCGCCGCGCCCATCGTGCTCAACCCCGTCTTCTTTGTCCCGTTTGTTTTTGCCCCGATCGCCAACATCTGGATCCTCAAGATCTTTATCGACTTCTTGGGCATGAACGGCTTTATGTACACCCTGCCTTGGACCGTCCCCGGCCCCATCGGCACCATCATGGGCTTGGGCTTCCAGCCGCTCGCCTTTGTGATGCTCGCCATCATCCTGATCGTCGACTTTGCCCTGTACTACCCGTTCTTCCGTGCCTATGACGCCCAGAAGTGCGCCGAGGAGGCCGAGATCTCCCAGGAGGAGCTCGCCGCCAAGAACGCCGAGAAGGCTGCCAAGCTCAACGATGCCTTCCAGGGCAAGGCCGATGCCAAGAGCGTTGCCGCCGGCGCTGCCGCCGAGACCGTGAAGGCTGACGCCCCCGCCGCTTCCGCAGCACCCGCTGCCGAGGCTACGACCGCCAGCGACCTCAACGGCAAGCGCGTGCTCGTGCTCTGCCAGGGTGGCGGAACCTCGGGCCTGCTCGCCAACGCGCTGGCCAAGGCTGCCAAGGAGCGCGGCATCAATCTGGAGACCGCTGCCGAGGCCTATGGCAACCACGTGGATATGCTCCCCGACTTTGACCTGGTCGTCCTGGCCCCGCAGGCCGCAAGCTACCTGGCAGACCTGCAGAAGGACTGCGAGCGCGTGGGCAACAAGTGCGTCGCCTGCCGCGGTAAGCAATACATCGAGCTCTCCCAGAACGGCGACAAGTCTCTCGCCTTCGTAAGCGAGCAACTCTCGAAGTAAGTAACGCTCAGGGCCAGCCGACCATCCAAGACCGGCTGGCACTTCGATTTAGACGATTGGATATTTCATCATGTCCGTTAATCCTGCTAGCGTCACCAACCCGCCTGCGCAGTTTCCCGAGGACTTTGTCTTTGGCGGCGCCACCGCTGCCTACCAGGTAGAGGGCGAGACCCGCACTCACGGTAAGGGCAAGGTTGCCTGGGACGACTTCCTGGAGGCCCAGGGCCGTTTCTCCCCCGATCCCGCTTCGGACTTTTACAACCAGTACCCCGTCGATTTGGAGCTGTGCGAGGAGTTCGGCATCAACGGCATCCGCCTCTCCATCGCCTGGAGTCGCATCTTCCCCAACGGCACCGGCGAGATCAACCCCGAGGGTGTCCAGTTCTACCACGATCTCTTCGCCGAGTGCCACAAGCACCACGTTGAGCCGTTTGTCACGCTGCATCACTTTGACACGCCGCTGCCCCTCTTTGAGAAGGGCGACTTCCTCAACCGCGAGACCATCGACGCCTTTGTGGACTTTGCCACCTTCTGCTTTAAGGAGTACGCCGACCAGGTAACCTACTGGTTCACCTTTAACGAGATCTGGGCCGACGCCTCCAACACCTACATCGAGGGCACCTTCCCCGGCGGCGTCAAGGCGCATCTGGCCGAGGCTTTCCAGTGCGAGCACAACATGATGCTCGCCCACGCCAAGGCAGTACTGGCCTTCCACAACGGTGGTTTTAAGGGCAAGATCGGCGTCATTCAGTCGCTGGAGTTTAAGTACCCGCTCAACGAGAACGACCCCGCCGACATCAAGGCCGCCAACAACGAGCACGTGCTGCAGAACCAGTTTTTGCTCGACGCCACCTTCCGCGGCGACTATGCCCCCGACACCCTCGAGTGCGCCAACCGCCTGGCTGCCGTCTCGGGCGGCACCATCGAGATCCAGAACGAGGACCTCGAGATTATGCGCGAGGCAGCGCTCTACAACGACTACCTGGGTGTCAACAACTACCAGTGCCGTTTTTTGAAGGCTTACGATGGCGAGAACGACCTGCACCACAACGGTACGGGCGAGAAGGGCACCGGCCGCTGGCGCGTCAAGGGCATTGGCGAGCATGTGAACAAGCCCGGCATCCCCACCACCGACTGGGACTGGATCATCTATCCCGAGGGTCTGTTCGATCTGCTCGTCTACATTAAGCAGCGCTACCCCAACTACAAGCAGATCTTCATCACCGAGAACGGCATGGGCTACAAGGACCCCTACAAGGACGGTTTTGTGGATGACCAGCCGCGCATCGACTACATCGAGCAGCACCTGCGCTGGTTGCTCAAGGCCATGGAGGTGGGCGTCAACGTGGGCGGCTACTTCCTGTGGAGCCTGCAGGATCAGTTCTCTTGGACCAACGGCTACAACAAGCGCTATGGCTTCTTCTACGTAGACTTTGAAACCCAGAAGCGCACGCCCAAGGCAAGCGCCTACTGGTACAAGCACGTGGCGCAGACCCGTCGTCTGGACTAGCGGCTTGCGGCGAGCAGAATTGCCCCACTCACATAACTTGTCCCCATTTCTCAGCCGGGGGCGGCACGTCACACGGCGCGCCGCCCCCGGCCTTTTGTTTTTGTTCGACCTGGGGGCCGTTTGTCTCGATCTGTAACATCTAGCCGAGTTTTTGGGTTCTAGCTGTTACAGATCGAGATGAACAGGATTGTGCTTTCCGAAGAATCTAAATCTGTAACACGTAGCCCGCTTTTGACCGTCTACCTGTTACAGACCGAGACAAACGGAGTAGGACCTAACCCCGTATGTCCCTAACAGTCGAGCGTTCGACCAGCGTACTCGGCACATGAATCGCCTCGATAGACGAGCTCTCTCCAATCGCCGCCTCAAACGCAAGCTTACCGACACCGCGCAAATCAAATCGCAGCGTCGTCAGCCGATTGTGAGGAACAAGTCCCTCGAGTGCGTCGTCGATACCAACCACGCTCACGTCGTCGGGCACGGACAGGCCCGCGTTCTCGAGCGCGGCGATAACGCCCAGCGCCATCTGGTCATTTGCCGCAAGCACGGCAGTCGGCGCCTGCGACCCGCCGGCAAGCACCTCGGCCGCAATCCGCTCGCCCATGGCGTACCCACTGTCCGCACTCCAATCGCCACGCAGCATCGGAGCGGCATCGACATGAGCACGACCCAGCGTATCGCGCCAACCGGCCTCACGAAAACGCGAGGAAATCGAGTTTTCCGGACCCGCCACAAACCGCATATTCGAGTGACCATGTTCCAGCAGATAATTGGTCAACAGCTCGCACGAACCATACTGGTCGGAGTCGATCGTCGTGCAGCGCGGATGCGCATACATGGACAGGATGACCGTTCGCACTCCCGGCTGGGGAACAAACTCCTCAAAATCGGGAGCCATGCGGTTCATGTTGAGAATCATGCCGTCGACGGGTCGCTCGACCATGCGGCGCGAGGCATCGGCAAGTGCATAGGGCTTGTCGCCGCCCATCTCGATCATAGTGACGGCAAAATCGTGCTCGCGCGCCGCTTGCATGATACCCTCGAGCGTCGCCAGGTTACCGACACGTGTGATGTTGTACATGCACAGGCCAATAGAACGATACGACCCGCCGCGCAACGCCGCTCCAGCAAAATTGGGACGAAAGCCCAGCTCTTCCATGGCGGCCAGCACGCGCTTGCGCGTCTTTTCCGTCACGTTGGGCATACCGTTGACCACGCGAGACACAGTCTGGCGGCTCACGCCAGCGAGCGCCGCAACCTCTGCCGCGCTCGCCGAACGACCATTCCTTGTCTGCTGAGCCATGCCTTTCACGCTAACCTGCTTCCCAACTATTCCCCGCGCCCATGGCGCATCGTACATACATTGATAACGTGCTCATGATACCCGAGCCATATACCACAACATGAAAACTTCTGTCAATCAAAACCGCTTACCGAACAAATACAACCGTTCGCGGCTGTTTGAAGTTGTTTTGTTTCTATACATCCCAGCCGGATGTTAACGTGCTCATTGTCAAATGTTCACGTGCTCATTTTGGTTCTAATCATTTTAAGATAGTGTTTATCGGGCTTTTTCACCGCTGAACGCTAACCAGGGAGCCTCCTGAGCTCAAACGCACAATATCGAACAGCGAGACGAGAGGATGTATGTATATGTCTTTGCTAAACCGCGTACAGCAGCTGCCGAAGGGCTTTGTATGGGGCGCCGCAACCGCCGCGTACCAAACGGAAGGTTCCACGAAGGTGGCAGGCAAGGGCAAGACCATGTGGGACGATTACCTTGTCGCCCAGGGTCGCTTTTTGCCCGACCCGGCCAGTGATTTCTACAACCGCTACGAGGAGGATATCCGCCTTTCTGCCGAGCATGGACTCAACGCCATCCGTGTGTCCATCGCCTGGACCCGCATCTTCCCCAACGGCGACGATGCCGAGCCCCTCGCCGAGGGCGTTAAGCACTACCACGAGTTGTTCGCCTGCTGCAAAAAGTATGGCGTCGAGCCCTATGTGTCCCTGCATCACTTTGACTCCCCCGCTGCCCTGTTCAACCAGGGCGACTGGCTCAACCGCAAGACCGTCGACGCCTATGTGCGCTATGCCGAGTTCTGCTTCCGCGAGTTCCGCGAGGTCAAGAATTGGTTCACCATCAACGAGCTCATCAGCCTCTCGCACTCCCAATACATCCAAGGCAACTTCCCGCCCAACCATCACTTTGATGTGACGAGCGGCATCCAGAGCCAGCACAACGAGCTCGTTGCCCACGCCCGCGCCGTCAACCTGTATAAGGATCTTGACGAGGCCGAGCACCTGGGCGGACGCATTGGCATGGTCAACGTCCTGACGCCGGCATATCCTGCCACCGACTCGCCCGCCGACCAGCACGCCGCCGACCTGTACAACGCCTTCTACACCGACTTCATCATGGACGGCGCCTTCCTGGGTCACTACTCCGCGCGCACCCTCTCACTCATCAACGAGATTCTGCGTGCCAACAACGCCACACTTACGGTTGAGGACAGCGACATGGAGGAGCTCGCCAAGGCGGCGCCCCGCAACGATATGTTCGGCCTCAACTACTATCAGTCGGCGTTTATCGCCGCCTACGATGGCGAGTCCACCAACAGCTTTAACGGCACCGGAGACAAGGGCACCTCGTGCTTTAAGTT
The DNA here is from genome assembly GCA_905214105.1 of uncultured bacterium. GTDB lineage: Bacteria > Actinomycetota > Coriobacteriia > Coriobacteriales > Coriobacteriaceae > Collinsella. The sequence continues at coordinate 130,815 of CAJMKK010000001.1, read as the reverse complement.
TAAGGGCGTCGGGCAGCAGGTCGATATGCCGGGTATCCCCACCACCGACTGGGATTGGCTCATCTACCCGCAAGGCCTCTACGACACGCTCAAGCACATCAGCGCCACCTATCCCAACCTCCCCGTCATCTATATCACCGAAAACGGCCTGGGCCACAAGGACCCCGAGCCCGACGCAAACGGCATCGTCGCTGATCCCGAGCGCATCGACTTTGTCGACCAGCACATGGAGAAGGTGCTCCAGGCGCGCGCCGAGGGCGTCGACGTCCAGGGCTACTTTATCTGGAGCCTGCAGGACCAGTTCTCGTGGGCCAATGGCTATAACAAGCGCTACGGCCTGTTCTACATCGACTTCGACACGCAAAAACGCTACATCAAGCAGTCGGCACTCTGGTACAAGGAGCTCGCCGACACCATGGCGGACGCGCAGTAGCGCATCGCCTCGCTTTCCCCCGAGAAGGGAGCGGCCCTATGCGATACAAACCCAGCCGCTCCCCTCTCTCCCCCTGGGACCGACCCCGCCTGCACCCGGGCTTTTAGCAAGCGGGAGACCATATAGGTTTTCAACGTCCATGCCATTAAGATTTCATGCAAAGAGGAGCGTGAACTATGGAATCGATCGTTAAGTTCTTGGAGAAAGGTCAGCCGTACTTCGACAAGGTCTCTAAGAACATCTACCTTCAGGCCATTAAAGACGGCTTTTTGGCAGCAATGCCCATCATTCTGTCTTCTTCTGTCTTCCTGCTTATTTCGACCCTGCCGGGCGTTGTCGCCACGGTCGGTGGCTTTACGCTGCCCGACTGGTGGAACGTCGACGTCGTGAACTTCTGCAACAAGGTTTACAACTTCACGATGGGCGTCGTGGGCATCATGGTCGCCGGCACCACCGCAAGCGCGCTGACCGGCTCCAAGAACCGCCGCATGCCTGCCGGCAAGGCCATCAACGCCACGAGCACCATGGTCGCCGCCATGTGCGCTATGCTCATCTTGGCCGTTACCCAGACGAGTGCCAAGATCGACGGCGCCGATGTCTCGGTGTTCTTTACCGACAACATGGGCACCAAGGGCCTGCTGAGCTCCTTTGTCGCCGCATTTGCCACGGTCAACATCTATGCCTTCTGCATTAAGCGAGACATCACCATCAAGCTGCCCAAAGAAGTCCCCGGCGCCATCGCCCAGAACTTCCGCGACATCTTCGCCTTCAGCTTCTCCATCCTGTTTGTCGCCGTCATCGACGTTATCTGCCGCACCTGCTTGGCCGTCCCGTTTGCCAACGTCATCTCCACGCTGGTGAGCCCGCTGTTCGCCGCTGCCGATTCTTACGCCGGCCTCGCCCTCATCTGGTTCATGATCCCGCTCTTCTGGTTCATGGGCATCCACGGCCCCTCAGTCGTTAAGCCTGCCCTCAACGCCGCGCTGTTTGGCAACATCACTACCAACCTCGCCACGCTGCAGGCCGGCGGTCACCCCGCCCTCGCCCTGACCGAGAACTTCGGTAACTACATCGGCGAACTCGGCGGCACCGGCGCCACGTTCATTGTCCCGATCATCTTCCTGCTCTTTATGCGCTCCAAGCAGCTCAAGGCCGTCGGCAAAGCCTCTGTCGTACCCGTGATGTTCGCCGTCAACGAGCCGCTGCTGTTCGCCGCGCCCATCATCCTCAACCCGTACTTCCTGATCCCGTTCCTGTTTGCCCCCGTGGCCAACGTCCTCATTGGTAAGTTCTTCATCGACTTTTTGGGCATGAACGGCTTTATCTATGCCATGCCGTGGGCACTCCCCGGACCGATCGGCACCTTCATCGACACCAACTTCCAGCCGATCTCTCTGGTCCTGGTTGTCGTCCTGCTAGTCGTTGACTTCTTGATCTACTACCCGTTCTGCAAGGCCTACGACAACGTCCTGTGCAAGCAGGAGGCCGAGACCCTGGCCGAAGAAGAGGCCGAGGAGACCAAGGCCGTCAAGACCGCTGCCGCCCCCGCCGTTGAGGCTCCCGTTGTCGAGACCGCTTCTGCCACTGAGGCCTCCGCAGCTCCGTCCGCCCTTAAGGGCAAGGACCTGAGGGTTCTGGTTCTGTGCGCTGGCGCCGGCACCTCTGCACTGCTCGCCAACGCGCTTAAGGAAGGCGCCGACGAGCTGGGCATCGACATTACCGCCAACGCCGGTGCCTACGGCAGCCACTACGCCATCATGGACCAGTACAACGTCATCGTCCTGGCTCCGCAGGTTCGCACCTATTACAACGAGATGAAGGCCGACACCGACCGCCTGGGCATCACGCTGCTGTCGCCCAAGGGCAAACAGTACATCGACCTCACTAAGGATCCCAAGGGTGCCGTCGCCTGGATCGAGGAAAACCTCGAGGCATAAGACGCTGACACCACCTGCCGCTCGCAGACAATAAATGGCCCGTGCATCGTTGTGTGATGCGCGGGCCATTTTGTTTAGACCGCACCCGTCCTCCTGTTCATCTCAATCTGTAACATCTAGCCGAGTTTTTCGGTCCTAGCTGTTACAGATTGAGACAAATGCACAGGACAATCCCCCCAATCTGTAACATCTGGTTGGTGATTTCACCCCTACCTGTCACAGGTTGAGACAATTTGATAGTGGAGTCCTCATTTACGCGTCATATCGCGTAGCGCTCACGCGTTGATTCCCCACAATGACAGGAGGTAAAAGTCCTCCCGCATCGCCTGTTGGCAATCCCATAGCGTTAGCTAGCAGATGACCTGCGTGTGCTCCTCGATGGCGGCGCGATCTCCATCAGCAATACCCGGTTCGCATACCACGGCGTCTAAATTGTCCAGGCGACAGAAGGTGTAGAAGTCGCGCTTGCCGATCTTGCTGGAGTCGGCGATCAGGTAGCGCGAGTCGGCCTTGCTAAAGGCGAGCTGCTGGATACGGCCCTCGTCCATGTTGGACGTAGACACGTCACCGTCCAAGATACCGTTGGCGCCGATAAACGCCGCATCGATGCCCAGCGTGCGCAGGGTATCCTCAGCTGTTGGTCCCACAAAAGCGGCGGTGCGGCGACGGTACATACCGCCCACGAGGCACAAGTCGCAGTCCTCGCGCGCCTCGAGCAGGTTAAACACCGAAAGCGAATTGGTCACAATGCGCAGGCGAAACGTCGGCAGCATCGAGGCCATCTGCTCAACCGTGGTGCCCGTACCCAAAAAGATGGTCGAGCCTTCCTCGATAAGCTCCACAGCACGGCGCGCAATCTGCAGCTTTTCCTCAGCATGCTTAGTGCGCTTTTCGCTGTGCGAATACTCATGGCGCAACATAGCGTGGGGACGGCCCTGCGCACTGCGGGCTCCGCCGTGCACGCGCTCGATCTCGCCCAGGCTCGCAAGTTCTTCGAGGTCGCGGCGAATCGTCATATCCGAGACGCCCAGCGCATCCGAAATCTCCTTGACCGAGACCGTGCCCTGCTCTTCGAGCAGTTGTCGAACCTTATCCTGTCGTTCTGCCTTAATCACGATGAATCCTCGCTGTTCTTTGCGCGCATATCATTCAAACAGTAACGAACAAATTGTATCAGACTCGTGCGCGTCAAAAATGAACGCCCGCACAGCTCCAATCATCACTTTTTTGAGAAAAATACCATCTGCTTTAGTGGGGTGTAGTGATAATCTTGCCTGTTCGCGCTACAATTTGTCCGAAATACCTCGATGTTAGGAACCAAATGATCACTTCCGAGCTTTTCGGCACCGCGCCGTGCGGTACCCCCGTTCATCGTTACACCCTCAACGGGCCCGAGATCTGCGTTCGCATTATGGACTATGGCGCCACGGTGCTTGGTATCGATGTGCCCGACATTGCCGGCAACGTGCGCGATGTGGTGCTGGGCTTCGATAAGCTCGAGGATTACTTTGACAACCCCGCCTGCTTTGGCGCGACCATCGGCCCTGTGGCAAACCGCACCGCTGGCGCCACGATCGCCATCGACGGCACAGACTGGCATATGCCCGCCAACGAGGGCGCCAACAACCTGCACAGCGACCTTGAGCACGGTCTGCACAAACGTGTGTGGGATGTTGAGCTCGACGAGGTCCATAACGCCGTGCGCATGACCACCTCGCTTAAGGATGGCGAGCTGGGCCTGCCCGGCAACCGAACCTTTACGGCCGTGTTTACCGTTACGCACACCGGCATCTTCCGCATCGATTATGGCTGCGAGAGCGACCGCGCCACCTACGTGTCCATGACCAACCACACGTACTTTAACCTTGCAGGCCATAACGCCGGCATGGACTGCGAACATTTCTTTGTCGCCAACGCCGCCCACTACCTGCCCATTAACGAGCAGAACATCCCAACCGGCGAGATTGCTCCGGTCGAGGGAACACCGTTTGACTTTCGCGAGCTTCGCCCCGTCGCACCCGGCATGGAGGCCGACGACCCGCAGATCAAGCAGGCCCGTGGCTACGATCACTGCCTGTGCATCGATGGCTATCAGTACGGCCGCAACCTGCGCCGCGCGATGCACGTCGAGGAGATGTGGACCGGTCGTGAGATGGACTACTACACCACTGCCCCGGGCGTGCAGCTCTACACCGGCAACTGGCTGGGCGACGAGCACGCCAAGGACGATGCCAACTATGGCTGGGGCGCCGGCTTTGCCCTCGAGGCCGAGATGTACCCCGACACGCCGCACCAGCCTCTGTTCCCGCAGGGCATTGTGGGCCCGGGCCATCCCTACAGCAATGTGATCGAATACCACTTTATGAGGCACTAAGCCCGCAACGCGACATATCGCACAGCAGCGCCCGCCGGCACCACCGCCAGCGGGCGCTTTTTCATCTTTTAGGCTCGTTTTTTCTGTGACTGTATGAGTGACATATCAAAACTATGCCCATTTACTACGTTTAGCCCGGGATGCTCGACCATGCACCGGTTTTTGTTACATTTGTGAGCAGTATACCTGCGGTTTTGTTTATCTCAAATTCAACATGCTCGACGATAGCCAATCAAACGTAGTAAATGGGCATAGTTTTTGACAGGCGGCATCGCGCGCATCCCTCGCAAGGGCAAAATGATCCGTTTTCCTCCGTCCCCAAGGGATCAGTTGAACAGATTGCCAATGGGGTCGGGGGCGGAACTGGGGAGATAACGGATTTCTAGCTCTATGCCGAGCTTTTGCAACTCTTTGAAGGCGGCAATGTCCGTATCGTCTACGGCAATGGCAGGCGTTGCAGAGCGCTTGCCCTCCCTCGCCCGCATATGGCCGATGCTGATCTTGGTTATTGGCACACCGCCCTTAACCAGCGCGAGTGCATCCGTGGGCGACGCCACCATGATGAGAATCCATTGGCGCGGCGTTGCGGTATAAATGATGTCGATGGTCCTTTGCACCGAGAAAAACCGCGTCCAAACGACTTCTGGCGCCGCCACCCTCATGGGTGCCCATTGGCGCGAATCCGCCGCGATCTCATCGTTGACGATTAAGACAAGATTGGAACCCACGGCTTCGTTCCACAGCTCAACGTCTTGCCCGTAAATGAAACGGTCATCGATACGCGTGAGAAGGATCTTGGGTTGAGCCATGGCTGCCCCATTCTGTTTGAGACCCATACGAGCGGGACGTCGGCCACCAACTCAACAGCAGGTCAAGTACCAAATGGGCACTGCAGACATCACGCCTCTAATATTAGTGCATTTAAAGTGAGAAAAGCCGTCAGAACACTTGCGCGGATGTGCGATGTCCCGTATCATAAACAGCCGTTGACGCCTCAGTTGCGTCATCACATGGCCGCCAGCGTAGCTCAGTTGGTAGAGCACCGCTCTCGTAAAGCGGGGGTCACCGGTTCGAGCCCGGTCGCTGGCTCCATTGCACAAGATAGCCGCCTTCGGGCGGCTTTTTTGTTGCCGATTTCGGGCGCACATCCGCCAATCCAAGCACAACGCCGCCGGCAACTCCCCTACTCAACAAAAAGCCCCGCCAACCGCAATCCCCAAAGGAACCGCGATCAGCGGGGCCCAAGCGCGCTCCTCAATGGAATCACGCCATCAGACGAGCAGCTCAGACGAGCAGCGCGTTACTCCTCCCAGTAAGCGTCGGCAAGCAACTTAAAGCAGATCTTCTTGACCGGCTGTGCGCCATCGCCCGGGAACTCGAGCGTGGGCATGTGGGGCTCGCCGGCAACGAACAGCGCGAATTTGTCGTCGGCAAGATCGCCGGCGATCGAAGCGTCGGAATCGACCAGATCATAGTCGTCCTTCTCGTCAAACTCCTGGACCAGCGTCAGGCTGCCCGTAGCGACCTTGAAGGCCTCGCGACCCTCGACGTCGATCTGCAGGTCGTGATAGCGCTGATGCGTCTCATAGTGAGCCTCAGCCTCGGGACGCGTCGTGGGAGACATGACGTTCGCAAAGACCTTCTCACCCAAAATCGGATGGCTGCCGACCTCGAGCTGTGCCGGGTCGTTCTCCTCGAGCCAGTCGATCAGCACGTCGAGGCCCTTGAGCATTCCGCGGTACTCCTCGATATCGCCCAATGCACCGTAAATCATCTAAATCCCCTCTCGGATCGCTTCTTTGGCGGCTAATCGGCAAACGCGTTACCGATGCTGTTGCCACCCACATACGCCTCGACCAGGGTAAGGTCGGGATTGAACACGACAAACTCGGCGTCGCGCCCCAGCATAATGCTACCGCACTTGTCGTCGACATGAGCTAGCAAGCAATGCCGGGGCCGACGCCCAGGCTTTTACAGCTCGGTCACGACAACGCCGTTGTAGACCTCGTCCCAACGGTCCATGACCAGATGGCCGGTCATGGGATCCATGGCATTGAGCTTGCCGCAGGTGTTGGCGGTACGCAGCACCGTCTCGTCATCCGCGCCAGCAGCAATCGCATGCGCGAAGCCGGCAATGGTCGAATCGCCAGAGCCCGTAGCGTTAACGGCGGGGATATCGGGGGTCTTGGCGCGGAATGCACGGCCATTATGGAAGCCCACGGAGCCGGCAGCGCCCATGGACACGACGACCCAGGGGATATCGGAGAAGCGGGCATCAGAGGCGAGCGCGGCGCGGAGCTCGTCCACATCGTCGGTGGTAAAGCTCGTGCCCAGAAGGCCGTTAATCTCGGTCAGGTTAGGCTTGACCAGCTCGGGCTTAATTTCGGACTTAAGGGCGGCCTCGAGCGAAGCACCCGAGGTATCGAGCAGCACCTTGGCGCCGGCGTTCTCGGCAATACCCGTGATCTTGGCGTAGTAGCCCGCCTCGACACCACGGGGCAGCGAACCCGAGATGGTAACGACAGCGGCCTTGCTCGCAAGCTCGGCGAACTTGGCGGTAAAGGCATCGAGCTCCTCGGGGGCAATCGTCGGGCCGCTCTCGAGTAGCTCGGTCTGGTTGCCGGCGTGGAGGATGTTAAGGCAAATACGAGTCTCGCCCTTGATGGGTACAAAATCATTCTTAATGCCGTTAGCATCCATGAGCTCGGCCATGTAGGCGCCCATGTGGCCGCCGAGTAGACCAGTTGCCACAACGTCGTCGCCCAGCTGACCCAGCACACGGGCCACGTTGAGACCCTTGCCGCCGGCGGTCTTTTCGGGCGTCACACGGTTAACGTCGTCGATAATGAGCTCATCGAGCTGATAGCGTGTATCGACGGACGGGTTCATCGTAACGGTGAGGATCATTTTTAGCTCCTTATCTCGCAGGCTCCTTGTGCCTCGCGATACGAGTCGACAAAACGGAATTACAGAATCTCAATCGTGAACGAGCGAACGACGGTCTCCTTGGGCTTGGCGACAAGGCAGCCACGCTTATGCTCAAGCACGTCGTCCTCATCGGAGCAGGTCGAAAGGCCACCCCATGGCTCAACTGCCACAAAATCGCCCTCGGGCTTACTCCACACAATGAGATACGGGAAACCCTCAAAGCTCAGACGAACGCCTTTGTCCTCTCCCTTTTTTGAAAGCGTGACCTGGCGGCTCTCGAGCACGTCAAAGATGGTCTCCGCAAAATCGAAGAGCTCGTGCGACAGGGGCAGCGTCTTTCCCACCATGGGGTTCTTGGAGCGCTTGTCCACGTCAATCAAGCCAGTCGAAGGGACAGCGGTGCAAAGCTCTGCAGCCTCTTCTTTCTCAAAGCGCAACTCGTAGTCCGTATAGGCCTCGCCCTCATCGAGCGGGCACCTAAAGCCGGGATGCCCACCGATAAAGAACGGCATGTCCTCGGTGCCCTCGTTGGTAACCTCATAGGAGACACGCACGGCGGCGTCCTCGAGCGTATAGCGGGCGACGAGCCTAAACGGATACGGATAATCGCTCAGCAGCGCGGCGTTATCCTCCGAAGCCAGGCACATAGCCAACTCGTTCTCGCCTTGGCTCAGCAGCTTCCACTCCTGCTTGCGCGCAAAGCCGTGGCGAGCGAGCTTTACATGATGCCCGGCAAACGTCATGGCACTACCATCGCGCAGGCCTCCGCAAATCGGAAAGCAGACCGGCGCCTGGCCGGACCACACGGCGGGGTCACCCTGCCACAAGTACTCGCGACCTCCGGCCTCAATCGAGGTAAACGAGCCACCAGCCGTGGACACCTTAATAGAAATCGAATCGTTGGAAAGAGCGTATTCCATTGCCCATCCTTTCGAACAACTGCTTTTTGCTCGCAAGTACCCGTCTCGGCTCTGACCAATGGACAAACCCGCACGCTCATCGATGCGTCCGGTATCCCGGCCATGTAACGGGGTACCATACAGACATTGATGCAATTACAGCTGAAAGGCCTTCTTATGCGAACCATCATCCTCTACGCCTCGCGCCACCACGGCAATACGAAAAAGCTCGTGGACGCCATCGTCAAGGCGCACCCCGAAATCGATACCCTCGATGTGAAAACGCTCGGCAAAAACGAGTATCCCAAACTGCACGAATACCATCTGATTGGTGTCGCCACGGGCATCTATTACTCCGAGATCGACAAGGACATGGCACGCGTGCTCACTAACGTGTTGCAGCCGCAGGACAAGGTGTTTGGCCTTATGACCTACGGTGGCAAAAACAAGTGGTACGGCAAGGATATCGATGGCATCTGCCGCATGAGGCAGGCCATCTTTATGGGTGTCTACGGCTGCCCCGGCTTTGATACGTGGGGGCCGTTCAAACTCACCGGCGGTGTCCAAAAGGGGCACCCGACCGCTGAGGAAATTAAGGGTGCCGTCGACTTCTTCGACAAGATCGAAGACGAGTATGGAGACATCATCGTCGAAGAGTACGCCAAGCGCGAGAAGCGCCTAGCATACGAGAAGGAGCATCCTGCAGGAGGCCTGGTGGCCGGCGTTAAGCGTACGGCAAAGAAAATCGCTAGCAAGCTGTAACTGTAAAGGTGCTTTTGAGCGTTTAACCCGTACGGCGGGTCCGAGCAGATTCGGGCCCGCCGTCTTTTTCTTTCGTTACTCGGTAAAGGCGTTGCCGACGCTCTGGCCGCCAACATACGTCTCGACGAGGGTGAGCTCATGGTCGAACACGACAAAGTCGGCGTCGCGACCCGGCATGATGCTGCCGCACTTATCCTCGATGTGCGCGGAGCGTGCCGGCACCTCGGTTGCCATGCGAATGGCGATATCGGCGCTGGCGATGCCCCAGTCGACGATGTTCTTGACGCCCTGGGCAAGCGTGAGCACCGAACCGGCAATGCTCTTGCCATCGGCGAGCCAGCACAGGTTGTCCTTCATGATGACGTCCATGCCGCCGCTGGTGTAGCTGCCCTCGGGCATGCCGCCGCAGCCCAGGCAGTCGGTGATTAGTACCGTGTGCTGCCAGCCCTTGGCCTGCAGCAGCGCCTTGATGGCGGCAGGGTTTACGTGCTTGCCGTCACAGATGATCTCGGCGTAGGTCTCGGACGTGGACATAGCAGCACCCACGACACCGGGCTCACGGTGATGCAGCCCGCGCTGGCCGTTATAGGTATGCGTAAAGCAGCTGGCACCGGCGTTGATGGCGGCGATGCACTCATCGTAGGTGGCGTCGGAGTGACCGATGCTGGTCACCACACCCTTGGCGTTCAGAGCAGCCGCATAAGCAGCGGCACCGTCGCGCTCGGCCGCCATGGCGCTCTTAACGATGCGACCGCCCGCAGCCTCCTGCCACTGATCAAAGACCTCCTCGGAGGGATCGATAAGATAAGCGGGGTTCTGCGCGCCCACGTGCTTCATGGTAAAGAAGGGGCCCTCCAGGTAGATGCCCTGAATGCGAGCACCGCAGAAGTCGGGGCCGCGACCCTCGTCCGCCTGAGCGATGGCGGCGCAGGCGTCCTTGATCTGCTCGACGCCATCGGTGAACGTCGTGGGTAGCCAGCTGGTGGTACCGCGACGGGCGAGCTCAGTCGAGCTGATATCGATACCCTCGGGGTCGTTATCGGTAGTTGAGTGGTTGTAGAAGCCATGGATGTGGGTATCGACCATACCCGGTGCGATCCACGATCCCGTGTAGTCCTTGATCTCGCAAGAGGGCTCGTCGGCCTGCCAGGCGCCAAAGACGCCATCCTCGACCATAAGATAGCCGCCCAGCTGCGGACCTGCCGGCAAGAAGAACTTGTCAGCCTTAATTGCGTACGTGCTCATATGCACTCCTTGCTTCTAAAGCAGTTGACTGTGGTGATGCTTATACCCGGTCCAAGTGAAAACAAAAAGCGCCCGCCCGCCGTTATGAGCGGACGGGCGCCCTTACAGGGGGGACGCGATTAAGCGGTGAAGGGGTGAATCGTCACGCCCTTAACCACGCGGTTGACCGTGCCGGTGGGGCTCGGCGTATCGGGCGTGTTGCCCACGCGCACGGAGTTGAGCAGGCTGATGGCCTGGGCAAACATCACGAACGGCAGGGCAAGGTAGCCCTCGGGGAGTACCTCATAGCCCTTAAAGGTGAAGGACTCGCCCTCGTAGACGGTAGCGCCATCCTGCTGAACGGCAACGGTGTGCTGAGCGATCTCGTCGCCACCGATCTCGTTGAGGATGTCGATATCGTACTGACGGGTGTAGGCATCGTTGTTGACGAACACGAACACGAGGGTCTTGTCGTCGACGAAGGACTTGGGTCCGTGACGATAACCCATAGAGGTGTCGTAGGAAGTAGCGACCAGACCGTGAGCGAGCTCGAGGATCTTGAGCTGGCTCTCCTGGGCAAGGCCACCGAAGGAGCCGGAACCCAAGTAGGTCACGCGGTTGAAGTCGCCAGCCAGGTAATCGGCAACCTCGGACTCGCGAGCGATGACCTCCTCGCCCATCTTGGCGATGGTCTCGACCCACTCGGCCTTCTGCTCGTCGGAAGCCTCGTCAAAGATGAGGGTAGAGAGCAGGGTCATGCAGGTGTAGGAACCGGTCATGGCGAAGCCCTTGTCGTTGGCGCGCGGGATGAGCAGCGTCAGCGCATTGGGGTCATCAGCGGACTCGACAGCGAGCTTGCCCTCGGGAGCGCAGGTGATGTTGAGGAACTTGACGTTGTGGACGAGTTCCTTGGCAACGGCGACGGCGGCAAGGCTCTCGGGGCTGTTGCCAGAGCGGGCAAAGGAAACCACGAGCGTGGGATCCTCGGCGCGCAGGAAGTCGCGCGGGGCGCTCACGATATCGGTCGTGGCGATGGGCTTAAAGTCGTAGAGATCAGTGTTGCCAGCGTGACGCAGGTACGGGGCGCAGGTATCGCCAACATAGTCGGACGTACCGGCACCGGTGAAGACAACGGACAGACGGCCCTCGCCCATAGCGCGAGCCTCAGCCAGAAAGGCCTCGATGGCCTCCTTGTTCTCGCGATAGATGTTGAGCGTATCACGCCAAAGCTCGGGCTGCTGAGCAATCTCGGCCGTGGTGATCTGGGCGCCGAGCTCGGTGAGCTCCTCGACACTCTTCTCGAACATTTCTAATACCTCTCTCTAGAAGTAATCCTCTGACGTGCAATTATACACTTCGGCTGGTTATCTGGTAGTAACCAGTTAAATACAAAGAATCATCATATGGAAACGGTGCAGACACTAATCGCTACGCTGGTGGTAAACCTTGTATTTAAACTGATCGGCACGAGCAACCGAGAGCGTATACTCCACAACCTCGTTTGACTCGTTATACGTAGTCCTAACCAAATCGAGCACAGGCGAGCCCTCGACGATTTCCAAAAGGTGGGCATCGGTGGGACGGGCTATGCTCGCATAGAACTCCTCTTCGGCCACGCGTATTTTTTGCTGAAAGTCTTGCTCAATCACATCGTAAAGCGGCTTACGCTCCAGCAGCGGTCGCTTTAGGGACAGAAATTGACGAACCGGTAGATAGCTACGTTCGACCATCATGGGCATGTTGTCGGCAGAACGAAGGCGCTTGAGCTTAAAAATGCGATCACCGATACGTAATCCCATATGCTCGGCCAGATTCTTATCGGCCTCCATCTCGCAAAAATCGAGAATCGTGGTCTCGGGGTCGCGACCCATCGCGCGCATCTGCTCGGTAAAGCTGTAGGACTGCATAAGATTGGTTGCCTTTGCCGAACGGTCGGTCACAAAGGTACCGCGACCGTGCTGCCGAACCACCAGTCCTAAACGCTCCAGTTCCTGCAGAGCCAGGCGTACCGTAGTGCGCGAGAGACCATAGCGCTCCGAAAGTTCGCGCTCGGAAGGAATCATGTCACCGGCGCGATATTCATGGTCAATCTTTTCGGTCAGAATATCGACCAGCTGATCGTACAGCGGTTGCTTGCGCGCTCCGATCGCCATCCTATCCTCCCTTTTGCTCGAATTCGGCTAACTACCTAGGGTGTTAAGCATTATCTGTCTGCCACACCCGAATCATCAAGAAAACAAAAGCCGCGCGCTCTTTCGAGCACGCGGCTTTTAACATACACATGGCTTAAGGGGTCGGGGTGTGAGCCGCGTAGGGACACACCCCTCAAGCTAGAGCCTTACCAGATGCTCGGCCAGAGACCAAGAGGGCCAGCGCCCAGGATGCCAAGGACGAAGAGCAGGAGAATGCCCTTGGTCGGGGTCCAGCTGTGCTTAGCGAACATGTAGTAAAGCAGCAGCGTAAGCATAAGCGGGACGAGCTTCGGGACGATGGTGTTGAGGGTGTCGGCAACAGAGAAGTTGACCGGATCCTCGGTGACGGTGCCGTAGGTGACGGACTCCATGCCGTTGCCCAGATCGGTGACGCCGCACTCGACAGCGTTGCCGTCGGCATCGGAAGCGGTGAGGGCGTTGCCGTCCTCATCGGTCATGGCGATGGTACCGGCCTCAGCGGTCTCGGTATCGATGCCCTCCATACCGGTGAAGTTCTCGGCCTCCTTCTCGGAGACGATCACGGTAGTAGCGGAGAGGCCACGGGTGGTGCCGTTGGGGATCTGGAGGTTGATCTGGGTGCCACCCATGGTGACGACCAGGCAACCGACGACGAAGACGCCCATGATGGAAGCGGCACGCGTAAAGGCCTGCATGTTGGCGGTCAGAGCGTCAATAGCGCTGGTGCCAAGCTTGTAGGACCAGTTCATGAGCCAGAAGCGCAGAGCGAACTGGACGACGTTGAAGATCACCAGGAAGATCAGCGGCGCAGCGGCGTTACCGTTGATAGCCATGTTGGAGGTGATGCCGGCCGTGATAGGCACGAGCGTCAGCCAGAACAGGGCGTCACCGATACCACCGAGCGGGCCCATTGCGGCGACGCGGACGGCGCGGATCGTGGGGATGTCAACCTTGTTCTGCTCGAGCGAAAGCACGATACCCATAACAAAGGTGACGAGGAACGGGTGGGTGTTGAAGAACTCCAGGTTGTGGCTCATGGAAGCCGCGAGGTCGTTCTTGTTGGTGTGGATCTTCTCCAGACCGGGGATGATGGAGTAGAGCCAGCCAGCGGCCTGCATGCGCTCGTAGTTGAACGATGCCTGCAGGAAGCAGGAGCGCCAAGCCATCTTGTTGAGGGTCTTCTGGTCGAGCTGCGGAGCAGGAGTAAGATCCTCGTAGTGCTCCGGGATCACATACTCATTAGATGCCATCTTCGAAGTCACCTCCGTCAGAAACAGCTGCACCCTTCAGCTCGGTCTGCTGCTGGAAGTCCCAGAAAGCGATGCCGAAGCCGATGAGAGCGAGGATGAGCAGAGCAGGGGTTGCCAGAGAATCGTTGGCAACGGTGATGAGCGCGAGGCCAAAGCCCATGAGGAAGAAGCCCCACATATCGCGGTTCATCATAACCTTGAGCAGGACGGCGAAGCCGACGAAGCGCATCATGCCGCCTGCAGCGGAGAGACCGGTCTGCAGCCAAGTCGGGATGGCGGAAGCGATGGTCTGACCGATGGTAGCGCCAGCGATGAAGAACAGGGTGACGACGACAGCGAAGATCAGGCCGAGCAGAGCCATGGCGAAGTAGTTCAGACGCTCGATACCCTTGGTGTCGGCGTTGTGAGCCATGTTGTCCGCGGAGGACATGAGCGGCGACATAAGCGTGAAGACCAGGGTAACGCCGAGCTGACCAAGCAGAGCGAACGGAATGGCAAGGCCGACTGCCGCGTTGGGCTCGAGGCCCGTAGCGATAGCGAGAATGGCTGCCATGATGCCGCCGATGACGGCGTTAGGCGGCTGAGCACCTCCGATCGGCATGTTGCCGATCGTCATGAGCTGATAAGTACCACCCACGAGAAGACCGGTGTTGAGGTCGCCAAGGATAAGACCAATGACGGCGCCGGTGACGATGGGCTGATAGAGAGACTCGAGGAAGTTAAACTGGTCGATTGCCGCGACGAACGTGACGATGAAGACCAGAGCGACCTGGAAGATCGTGTATTCCATCTTGCTCCTCCTTTCAAAATGTATGTACGCACTTTGGATTTCACGTACAGAATGTCAGGGTTTCACTCCTGACAACGTGGATCACGAAGACTACGAGAAGAGCTTGCTCGTGTCCTCAACAGGCGTGCTCGGAACGCGCCTGATCTCCAACTCCACCCCCAATTCCTGCAGCTCTTTAAACGCAGCGACATCCTCGTCGTTAACTGCGACGGAGGTGGCGACTTGGCGCTTTCCTTCCGACATGTGCATGTTGCCGATGTTTACCTTCTTTATAGGCACACCGCCCTTGACGAGCGTAAGCACGTCTTCCGGTGTTTCGGCCACGATGAAGATCTTCTGGCGCGGGCTCGCCTTGCCAATGACGTCGATGGTCTTCTGCAGAGAGAAGAAACGCGTAGCGACGCCGGCGGGAGCGGCCATCTTCATGAGGTTCTGGCGCATGGTGTTGGTCGCCACGTCGTCGTTGGCGACGAGGATGAGGTTGGAGCCCAGGGTGGAGTTCCACTGGGTGGCAACCTGACCATGAACCAGTCGGTTATCGATGCGGGTAAGAAGAATGTTGGGTTCTGCCATGTTGATCAGCTTCCTTTCGTTATTTGCTGACGACAGTTACTTGATCTCCTGAATCGCGTAACGCGAAACATCTACGACGGCACCGGATCGGACTTTGATCTGGACCTTTTCGCCTTCGATGCCCTTGACGGTTCCGTAGATACCGCCGGCGAAAAGAACCTCCTGACCCGGCTTGAGCTCGGTGTGCAGCTCCTTGAAGTACTTCTGCTTCTTCTTCATGTTGATTTGCGACCAGATGGTGTAAATCAAGCCCATGACGACAAGCAGGCCTAAAAGAGCGACCGAGGAGCTCAGGACGCTGGCTCCGAAATCGGCCATTAGATGCCGTCCTCGTCACCGAAGATATCCTCTTCCTCGGCACCAGCGACGGAGGCAACCGTCTGGGCGGTGATGCCCGTCTGGCCAACGGTCACGGCCTGCTCGCCAAGCTCGGCGAGCGTAGCGTTGCCGCGGAGGAACAGAAGCTCAATAACCATGGGAAGGTTCGTGCCAGTCAGAATCTCGACGTTGTCGACATCCTGGGCAATCATCATTGCCTGGTTGAACGGGGTACCACCAAGCAGGTCGGTAAAGACGAGCACGCCATCGCACTCCTCGCGCATGGCGGTGATAGCGGCGCGGAGATCCTCACCGTAGGAAGCAGCCTGGTCGCCCTCGAAAGGAACGACGGTAAAAGCGGGCTGATCACCGGCGACCATAGCGATAGCGCTTGCGAGGCCGGGTGCGAACTGTCCATGACCGGTAAGAATAAAGCCAACCATTCAAATTTCCCTTCCGAAGGTGTGTACGATCTGAGTCCGATGTTTTCGGAAGCCAGCGGGCGGACGCCCTTAAAGCTTCTTGGAAAGCGTTCTTTGAAGACCAGTGGTCTCTCAACTGGTAGTAACCACATGACGTGTTGTTGTCACTATATCATCACAGAAGAGGTCGCTTTCGCTGATTCACGCAATAAAACGTTTTTGCACCGCTCACGGCGATAAATCGACCGTTTACCGCTCGTTAACACTTCTACCTGCGGTTTTGAAACCGTTTCGAAATACTTTGACGAAAGATCGGAACCTTTTCTGTGTCTAAACAACGCAGGGTGGCCAAAAAGGCATGTAGAAAAAATGCAGGTCATTGTGAAGATTTGTGAATTGGTCTTTTTGACTTAATACCAGTTAGAACCAGTTTAGAAATTATCGGTGAACGGTAGTTTTCGACCGCTCAGCGGTTATTTCCAATCGTTTGCAGCTCCTTTTCCATATGAATTAGGGAGACCCGATGAAGCACTTGCGTGGTTGCGGGAAATTTCGATACTCGTCCATCCCCCACGTGCCAAACTCTCACTCCCTAAATATGCCATAAGCTCTCGCTATTCGTCTCACAAACATTACTTACTCTAATCTGTAATTGTTTAACGTTTACTATTAAGTATGATATAAGATACAAGTATCATCCATGACATCGGTTGGAGGAGCTATGATCCGCTGGAACGTATCCAAATCGAATGAAGCCATCAACCGTGAACAAGCAATCGCCAAGCTGAGGAAGCTCACTCATATCTGCAAATTGGCCACAATCTGCACCACCGTGGCGCTCGCCCTGGGACTCCTCGCAGTCATTGCAATCGACCTTCTACTCATATTGCCTAGCCTCTCCCAAGGGTTCTGTCTCCAATCCGTAAAGCTTAAGGCTGGCGAAGGACCGTGTCTCGCTCTCGTCGGCACCAACGCACAGACCCCTCTTATGCTTGTCGCCCACGACGGCCACACTGCCATAGGGAGCGTCATGATGACATGCCTCGCGCTTGCCATCGCGCTAAGTGCATACAGGCTATTCTCCAATATCGAAAAGGCAGGCAGGCCCTTTGACCTCGAATGCATCCGCACACTACGTCAAGTAGGACACTTGTTCCTTATTGGCGGCGCCGCCGTGAAACTTTTTGGTGCCATAGTCACGGGGCTAATACTCTCAGGATTTGGCGGCAGCTTTACGGATGCGCTTGGCGACCAGCTGCTCGATGCCTCTATGCTCTTTGCAGGCCTGATTATTAGCCTGATTGCCAGCGTCTTCCAGTACGGGTGTATCCTGCAAATACAAGATGACGAGTTGCTCTAGGGGGAATCCATGATTATTCTGCGGCTCGACCGCATGCTCGCCGAACGCAAGATCTCATCCAAAGAGCTTGCGGAACGCGTGGGTATCTCCCAGGTCAATATGTCACGCATTAAGACGGGCAAGGTTTCTGCCATACGTTTTTCAACTCTTGATGCGATATGCCGGGCACTCGACTGCCAACCGGGCGATGTACTGGAATATATATCCGACGATGAAGCCGATAGCCTTTTTGGACTTAAAGATGAATAGCCATAATTAAGCCGCCAATCACGCCCTCAACGCAAATTGCCCGCCAGAACGACTTCCGTACTGGCGGGCAATTTGTTTTCTATCAGCTAGATGCTCGATGAGCCGTGCAACTCTTTACGCAAACAGGCCGTAGATGCTGATGTTGGCCTTGGCGTAGAGGCCGTTAGCATACTCGGTCCACTTGGAGCTGGCACTCGAAGCCTGCGAGGAGTACTGCTGATAAGCAGTGTAGTAGGCGGTCATGGCCTGCTTATAGGTCGCGCTATCGGCAGTAAAGGCATCGTCGGCGAACGCCTTAGCGTAGGTGCTATCGGCGTCCTTCCAGGTGCCGTTTGAGCTATCCCACTCATCGCCGACAAGGTTGATGATGTAGTCGGCGTAATCCTTGCTCGCGGTTTCCTCGTTGCCGTCGGCAGGCTCAGTCGGAGCGGTCGGCATGCTTGCGGAGCTGTCGCCGACCTTCTTCTTGTAGAGCTTCTGCAGCGTCGCGGACTGACGGACGATCTTCTTGGCCTGGTCCTTGGACACGCCGTACTGCGTGGCCATGGTCTTGTAGTCGGAGGTGCCGATGGACTCCTCGGCGTACTTCTTCATTTCCTTGGAAGAGACAGTAATGCCCTCGTCCTCGGCAGCGTCCAGCAGAATCTGGTTGCGCACGTAGGACAGGATAACGTCGGCAGACGGAGCAGTGTAGTTGCCGTCGTCGTCCTTGACGGTGTCGAGACTGTACTGGCTCTCGATGGCCTCACGCGCAGTGATGTCGCTCTTCTTGCCGTTGTAGCTATAACTCGCCACGGTCGAATCGAGCTGGTCCTCGGTCAGGGTCGCCGAGCCGACGCCCTTGCCGCCAAAGCCGCCATTGCCAATAAAGAAGCCGACCACAGCAGCGATCACGATGGCGACCACAAAGGCGGCAATCATCGTCTTCTTGTGCTTGCAAGCGTGGTCGTCCACGTCGGAGTCGTCCTCGTCCTGCTCCTCGGGCATGAGGTTCTCGTCGGCGGCGTCCGCGGCGATCTTTGCCTCCAAGCGAGCGTCCTCCTCCTCGGCGGTCGTACCGGCGGCAATGTGCTCGGCAGACGTGCCGGCGACCAGGTCAATCTTCTCGTCCTCATCACCGTCGGGGCCTTCGCCGCGCTCGATGATCTGGATGCCGTCGATCTCGTCCTTCTCGTCCTTCTTTTGAATCAGACCCATATCAGTTACTCCTTGTTAGGAAACATAGTCCCCAATAGAATACGCCCGGCAGAGCGCCGGGCGTATTGATTCTTAGGTTATACGCAAACACTTAAGTACTATTTAGGCGTTTGCAGCGTGCATACCTTAGACCAGGTGCGCGATAACGGCATCGGCAAAGGCCTGCATGCCCACAGCGCCCTCAACGGAGCCGGTCTGGGCACGACGCACGTCACCGGTAACCTGCTCGCCCTCGTCGAGCGTGGCAGATACGGCGGCACGAATGCGATTGGCAGCATCGTTCTCGCCCAGGTGATCGAGCATCATCGCAGCAGAGAGGATCTCGGCCGTGGGGTTGGCGATATCCTGGCCGGCGATATCGGGCGCGGAGCCATGCGTAGCCTCAAAGATTGCGCAGTCGGCACCGATGTTGGAGCCGGGGGCCATGCCTAAGCCACCCACCAGGCCAGCGCACAGATCGCTCACGATGTCGCCGTACAGGTTGGGCAGCACCAGGACATCGAAGTCGTTGGGGTTTTGGACCAGGCCCATGCAGGTGGCGTCGACGATCTTGTCGTTGAACTCGATATCGGGATAGTTGGCGGCCACCTCGCGCGCCACGCGCAGGAACAGGCCGTCGGTCGCTTTCATGATGTTGGCCTTGTGCACGGCCGTCACCTTTTTGCGGCCGCAGCGGCGGGCGTACTTAAAGGCGTACTCCACAATGCGGCGGCTCTTGGCGATAGAGATCGGCTTGATCGAAATCGCGGAATCGGCGGCGAAGGTCTTCTGGCCCGAGCGCTCGACAAGCTGTGAGAGCTCCTCGACCTCGGCAGCGCCCTCATCGAACTCGATGCCGGCGTAGAGGTCCTCGGTGTTCTCGCGCACGATAACCAGGTCGACATCGCGGAAACGAGAGCCGTCGCCCGGCTGCGACAGGCAAGGGCGCACGCAAGCGTACAGGTCGAAGTGTTTGCGCAGGGCCACGTTGACGCTGCGGAAACCCGTGCCGACCGGCGTGGTGATGGGGCCCTTGATGGCAACCTTGGTCTCGGCGACCGCATCGAGCACGTGCTGGGGCAGCGGCGTGCCAAACTCGTCCATGACGCCGGCACCGGCCTCCTGGACATTCCAATTAATCTGGACACCGGCGGCCTCGACCACGCGGCGCATGGCCTGCGTAATCTCGGGACCGATACCGTCACCGGGAATCAGGACTACATCGTGCGCCATAATCTGTTACTCCTCGTTTTCAGCGTCGTCAGATTTTTTAACGCTAGCACGCTTCTTCTTTTTGGAGAGATCCAGGCCAAAACGTTTAACAAGCATTTCGCAAATCTCGCTCGAACGGGCCTTGAGATAGCTGCCCTTGCCGTTCTCGGCATCGAACTTAAGGCGCAGCGCGAGCTTCTCGGCGACCTCGGCGTCAATCTCGCCCTGACCAAACTCGTACAGGCAACCGAGCATGTCGCGATACTCGAGGTCACCGTGGTAGCACTGGATGGCCTCGTCCAGGATGGACCAAGCCTCGCGCGAACGCTCGACACTCGTAGCGCCCCACACGCACAGCAGGCGGAAGGCGGCATAGCGCAGCGTGGAGGAAATCTCGTCGAACAGTGCGGTCTCGGCGCCCTCAAAGGCATCGCCCAGCTGCTCGGGGCAGGTGGTGGCAAGCGCCGTCAGGGCATCGAGAGCCTCCCAGCGGGTCTGAGCCTCGGGGCGGTCGAGCGCCTCGATCAGCGCGGGCACGCAGGGCACGACGCGCTGCGGATCGCGCTCGGCAAGCAGGTGCAGCACGCGGGCGGCAAACTGGCGGATGCGGCGCGTGGGGCAGCCGAGCTCCTGGACCAGGCGGTCGACGGCGTTCTCGTTCTCCTCTGCCAGCTGAAGCTGTGCCAGCTCCTCGTCGGTGAGCTGTTCGTCTTTGTTTTCTGCCATAGTTACCTCTTCTTACTATTTCTTAGCGTGCTTGTCGGCACCCTTGCTGTCATCGGTGATCGAGATGAGCTGTCGGTCGGCCGCGCCATTGCGACGCGCACGGCGGCGCTCCTCGGCATCGCCCGCGTCGGCGGCGGCACGATGGGCTTTGTTGACGTTAAAGACCTCGTCGTGCTTGCGCCACGGACCGACGGACTCGCCAAAGCTCATCTTAAGGCCGGCGATAAAGCCGCCGAGCCAGCCGATCGGCGCAAACTGCACCAGCGGGAACAGCGAGAACACCCAGGTCAGCAGGACGACTGCCGCCGCTCCTGCAAAGTTGGCGATCCAGTAGTCGCGTTTGGTGATGACGCGCTTTTCGCAGGCCCACTGGCCGCACAAAAAGCCGATGTAGATCGCAAAGAGAAAGAGCACCAGCGCAAGCACCACGAACGTCCAGTTCATGGGCGCTACTCCCCGTGATGGTGGCCGCAGCAGCACTCGTGGCCGTCGTCATGGCCGTGGCCGCCGCAGCACTCGTGGTCCTTGCCGTGATGGTGGCCGCAACCGCACTCATGGTCGTCGCCGTGCTCGCCGCAACCGCAGCCGTCCTCGTGAGCACCGTGCTCTTCGGGACGATACTGCGACCAGTCCAGACCGGCGGCGATGGCATCGGCCTCCTCCTTGTAGAGGACCGTGATGGCCTGGGTGCCCAGTTTGGCGCCACCGATGGCGTCGAGCATGTCGTAGAGCGTAAAGGCAACGTCGGCGCCGGGCAGCGCGAGCTCGCGGTCATCGGCGTAGGCGAGCGCCAGACGCAGGTCCTTAATGAAGTGCTCGACCATAAAGCCGGGCTTGTAGTCGCCGTCGAGCGCCTTGGGAGCCAGGCTCTCCATGGCGCCGGACTTGCCGGTACCGCCCAGGATCATCTGACGGGTCTTCTCCAGATCAAGGCCGCCCAGCTCGGCAAATGCCATGGCGTCTGCCATGCCGACCATGCAGGCGCCCAGCGACACCTGGTTGGCGAGCTTGGCAGCCTGGCCCTTGCCGGCACCGTCGAAGCAGCAGATGTTGGCCGCAAAGGTGGCAAGGATGTCGCGGACCGGCGCGATGTCGTTTTCGGTAGCGCCAACGATAGCCGTAAGCGTGCCGGCGATAGCACCCGACTCGCCGCCGGTGACGGGGCAGTCAAACGCCATGCGGCCGGAAACCTGGGCGGCCTCGGCAATGTCACGGGCGAGCTCGGGCGAGCTCGTGGTGAGGTCGATCAGCACCGCGCCGGGCTTAGTGCAGGCCAGCAGGCCGTCGCCCGCCAGGTAGAGCTCCCCGACCTCGGAGGGATAACCCACCATGGTAAAGACGACGTCGGCGTTCGCCACGGCATCTGCCGGCGTATCGGCCCAGACTGCGCCGTGCTCGATAAGCGCCGCCGCCTTGGACTTAGTGCGGTTGTTGACCGTGACGAGATAGCCGGCGTCCAGAATGTGGCCGGCGATGGGGGCACCCATGATTCCGGTGCCGATAAATGCGACAGAGAGCTTGTTTGCCATGAAACCTTTCCTTTTGGGTTGGGTGTTATTACCAGGTTGAATACTCGGTGCCAGCGTTTGGGCTGTGAGTTGGGATCGATTACGGCCGCGTTACTTGCCTACTGACCGCGCACGCGGCGGGCGATGCGGTCGGAAAGCGACGCCTTGTCGGCGCGGTTCTTACCCCAAAACGCGCAGGCCACCATGCCGGGGCCCACGTGCGAGCCAATGGTGGGACCCACGGAGCTGCGAATGATCGTGACGTCGGCGCAACCCTCCTCCTTGCGGATGGCGGCTTCGAGCCAGTCGCCGTCCTTTTCGGCATCGGCCGTCATAATGGCGATGGGCATGGTGCGATCGGGCACATAGTTCTCGCGGAACGACTTGAGAATGGACTTGAGCGCCTTCTTGCGACCGCGGTTGACGCCGATCAGCGACAGCGAGCCGGCCAGGTCGTAGGACAGCTCGGGTTTGACGTCGAGCTTTGCCGTGAGCTGTGCCGCCGCGGGCGGAATGCGGCCGCCGGCAGCCAGCGCGTCAAAGCTCTCGAGCGTAAAGTAACCGTGGACATAGGTCTTAGCCTCGTTTGCCCAGTCGACCAGCTGCTTGGCGGTCAGTCCCGCCGAACGCTGGCGCACGGCCTCGAGCGCCAAGAGCGCGCCGGTCGCGCAGGGCAGAGCGTTGTCGACCACGTACAGCTCAAAGTTGGGATACTCGGCACGCACGGCGTCCGCCGCCTGGCACGCGGAGTTGTAGCTCGACGACAGCGCCGAGGTAAAGCACAGGTAGACCGTGGGCGTGCCCTCTTTGGCGCACTCGGTAAAGAACTCGATATAGCGACCGAGCGACACAGCCGAGGTGGACACGCGGGCACCGGCGCGCATGCGATCGTAAAACTCCTTGGGTGTGATGCTCGACCAGATGTCATCCGTGCGCTCCTCGCCATCGATAATGAAGGGGAAACCCAAGATATCGACATCGAGGTTCGCGGCGACCTCGGGGCTAAAGTCGCAGCAGGTATCGACGACGATGCGGCAACGGTCCGAATGACCGGCGGATGCGGCCTTGTCCATCAAAGCGACTCCTTACGTAAAAAGGCGGCCACCCGCATGGGATGGCCGCCAACCGTTAACTCATGCAAGTTAACGTATTTTACTCGTCAAGTGTTTCGATGCGGGGCTTGATGATGCCATATCCACCATTCTTACGGTGATACACCACATTGATGAGGCCAGTCGTCGCGTTCTCGAACACGTAGAAGTCGTGGCCCAGCAGATCGGTCTGCACCAGCGCCTGCTCCTCAGTCATCGGGGTGACATCGATGACCTTCTCGCGGACGAGCAGGTCGTCGTCCTCCTCGGGCAGCAGCAGGTCGGCCAGATCCTCGACACGCTCGACCGGTGCAACATCCGCTGCGCTGGCACCACCCTGGCGGTTGTCCACGACCTTGGTCTTGAACTTGCGCAGCTGGCGGGTGACCTTATCGGCGGAGAGGTCGATGGCGGCGTACATATCTGCACCGTGCTCGGCAACGCGAATCACCGAACCGCGGGCGCGAACCGTAACCTCGACGATTGCCGGGTTGGGGTTCGAGGGGTTCTTCTCATAGCGAAGTACAACGTCGACCGTCATGGGCTCGATATCGAAAACCTTGAGCGCCTCGCCGATCTTCTCATCCACATGCGCACGCAGAGCATCGGTTACCGTCGTCTTGCGTCCAGAAACCTTGATATCCATACGTGGCTCCAATCTGCCTCGGGGACTTACTGTACTGGCTATGTACCCATTGCCGTGCATTTAATCACGCGGATTCCCAAAGACCCGAATAACGATTGCTTGATACCGCATACCGAAGTCTCGCACTTTTCTGTGGCAAAGTGCGCTATAGGAGGGAGCCGGCGACTTTGTATTTGGTCCCGAAAATTGGCTTTGAACTGCTGGTTTTATAGAGATGAAAAAGCCGGGCTCCCCTATTGGGGAAGTCCGGCGGTGCGTGTTGAAACCGTGAAGAGGTGTCCTTTCCAACGTATAGAAGACACCACCCCTAGCAATAACTAGCTATTAAGCTTGTTAATGTCGTCGTCGGTGATGGTGCCTTCCTGGCTGGACGATTTGTCCTCGGAGGATGCGGTCTCATTGTTGGAATCGGAGGACTCGCTGCCGGAAGACGTGGTCTCACTGGACTCAGAGTCGCCCGGCTGCACGTTAGCGCCCGAAACCGTCTTAGTGGTGAGGTCGTAGGGCATCGTGCCGTACCAGACGCAGTGGACCGCCTCGAGCGTGCCGTCGGCCGTAATACCGTCGAGGGCATCGCTCACGGCACGGCACAGTTCGTCATTGGACGAGAGGCCCGCAACACCAAGCGTCGAGGGCGCCTCGAGCGCACCGACATAGGAGACCTCGCTCATCAGGCGTGCAAGATAGCCGCCGGCTGTGGAGTCGCAGATCACATAGTCGACCTCGCCGGACTCGAGCGCCTCAAAGCACTCGTTGATGTTGGAGTAGGTCTTTTGGTTGGCGGTGATGCTCTGCTTAGCAAGCGCCTCCTGCGAGGCCGAGGACATCTGGACACCCAGAGTAGACGTGTTAAGGGTATCGGTGGAAACGCTTAGCGACCCACCATCGCTGGTTTTACCGAACACGGAAGCGGCATCGTACAGGCAGGTGCCGAGCGAGCTAACGTCCCCGTCCGTGGAGTTGATCTCGCCGATAAAGATATCGGCCTTTTTGTCGCCGAGCGCGGAACCTGCCGAAGACGCATCGACAAAGGCGACCTTAAGGCCCATGCGGCTTGCGAGGGCACGGGCGGCGTCAACCGCATACCCCGTGAGCTCGCCGTCGGCGCCCTGCATTGCCTGCGGCGCATCGGAAGTATCGAGGGCAACCGTCAGGGTTCCGGGAGTGACCAGGGCATCGTCCGACACCGCCGGCGTGACGGTCTCGTACTCGATCTGGTCGATCGTGGGAGTCGTGAACGTAGACAGCGGGTTGAACGCGCATCCGCTCAGGCCCAAAACGGCAATGACCGCTGCGGTCCCAGCACCTAACCGAGCCGCGTGCATCAAGCTGCCCCTCACCATGTCCACTACCCTGCCTTCTGTGTCGTATACGATCCGTGCGTTGCGCGGAATATCGGGTTGTTCCCACCAGCTGACCTGGTATTTGACCCCACACTTGCGCACCGGGGTGTTTGCTCGGGAGGCCGCAGCCACCTTCACGACTGGCCCGCTCGCCCGCGAGGCGGTATTGCCCCAAAGAAAGTAGAACGGACGGTGCGGCTTACATCTAGGACGCGCCATGATCGCGCCGCGCGCACGCGGTCGCTTACGTGGATCCCTTTGACCGCGTCTGTCTTGGACTAGGACGGGCATTTCGTCCGTCCGCAACCACAGCCTGGCAGGAACGTAGCGCATTATAGCTAAGTTCAAGCTAAAGTTTAAGGTTAAGGGCGTCATTCGCATCGTGCGCACAGATTTTGCAGGTCGGAGTGGGCTATTCGTGCCCCTATGAAGCCCGGAGCTCCCCTACGGGGAGCTCCGGGGCGCCCTTCTTAGGGTGCCCTGGTCAAAATATGGCAAATATGAGTACTGCCACCAATTTAGTAACAGGCAGTTTTAGCCTCTCGGACAGATTTTGCGCTCAGTGTCGCCAACCTGATGCTTAGTTATTCTACATTTGTTTATTATCTTCATACTTTATGACGCCTCCGAGTCCTAAATTCCTTGATTTTGCTGTTACTGATTTAGTGACAGTACTCATATTTGCCATATTTTGGCCAGGGCATATGATTAACCCCCTATTTTCGACGTGAATTAGACCGGCTTAAGCCCAAAACACGCCCGCAGCGTGTTAAGCAACGCCTCTTGCTTCTTCCTGCGGGCATCGACACGATTCCGGTACCGCTTTCGCATACGCTGGTGCATGCGCCATGCGAGCGCTTCCATCGCTTCCATGTCACAGAGCATTTCGTTGTTGACCGTCGCGACCTCGATTCCCATAGTAATCAAGCCCGTGTTGCGCTTTTCATCATGGATACGTCCCCTCCGAGAGGAATGGCCCAGCTCACCGTTGTATTCCAGGTCAAACCGGGCTGCCTCTTGATACGCATCGCAAACTGCATGAGGCATCCCCGAGATTGCCTGCGCACGGTCATCGAACTCGATCTTGTAGTCGGTCTTAAAAGGTCCGCAGGCAAACCCGCCATAGGAAAACGGAAGCGAAAACAGGGCGAGCATGATGCACTCCATGGGCGAGAGCAGGTTTTCCGAAAGATAGGGACACAGACGCAGCAGCTGTTTGGCCACATTCCCCTTGCATGCCGCAAGGTAATCTGCCAGACGATCGGGCATCAGCACCGGCTCGACTTCAAAGTAGCCCACGTCTGCTGGCTGGTCCTTGTCCTTTGCAAGTTTATTCGTAACAGGCGAGGTGTAGGGAGGCAGATACTTCCCGCGGTCGCTCAGTGAAATCTTAGAGCACAGCTCCTGGGCCAGGGCAAACGCCTGGATGCAGCCGACCTCACGCGCAACGGCAACACAAAGGGCCTCGGGAGATAGGCTGTACACCCCCGGTTCCACCTCTAGAATCGAGCCGGCGGGCAACCCGGAACACACGGACCAGCCTACGCCAGGCATGCGGCGGCGCTGCGCCGCAGATCCCACCAACAAGCACAGATCTTCCTGCACCTCGCCACTTTTGGCTCCAATTCGCACCAAGTCAGGAAGATAGATATCCTCGGTCGAGGGCGACGACGTGCGCAGCACACGGCGCTCTTCATCGGGATTAAGGTCCTTCCAGCTGATGTAGCCCATCTGCCGGCGCTCGGCGCGCATCATGCGTAGCGCCGAGGCACCTGTTAGGATTACGGAAGCCGCTAGCTGTTCGCCTGTCGGCTCGTTGCGCCGCTCAATCTTCACTGCCACAAAACCACCCCTACCAAACACGTGCGATAGCAAGGCCATCGACTGCCGCAGCGCCGGCACGCTTGAGCTCCGCCGAGGCTGCTGCCATGGTCGCGCCCGTGGTGATAACGTCATCGATAAGCAGTAGGCGGCGGCCGCGCACGTCCTCAACCGTCTCGTACATGCCTTGGGCACGCTCGCGACGCTCCTCACGACCGAGTTCGCGCTGGTCGCCACGCCCGTACTTGACGAGGGCATCGAGCAGGGGAACACCCGACAGCTCGCAAAATGGGCGCGCAATGGCCTCCATATGATCAAAGCCACGCCGCCGAAACGCTGCCGCCGTCGCAGGCACAAACACCACCGCATCCGCACCGGACAGCACACCTCCTAAGCGTTCGGGCGCTACGACCTGGGCATGCAGGGCGGTGTCGTAGAGCAGCTCCGCCAGATACGGCGCCAGGCGTCGCTCGCCCGCGTCCTTGTACGCTTTAATGATGCGCGGCAGCGGATGCGCGTAGACGGCGCACGCCAGGCAGCGGTCGAGCGCCTCCGCCATTGCCGAGGACGTGCCCTCGACCGAACACTCAGTGCACAGCAAATCCCCAAACGGGGCGCCGCATCGGGTACAGCTATGACGTGGGTCGATGAGCGTGAGTGCGGCCAGGCAGTCTTGGCAAATAAGCGCACCGGCGCGCTCGCAGCCGGCACATCGTGTTGGCGACAATGCCTCGAGTGCCTCGCGTGCCGCCCGCTCGGCAAACGGCAGCAATTCGTCCGCAAACGGTAGGGCGCCGGCACCCTGCAGACAGCTCAATATGTTCAGATGGCTCTTCAAGACACAACCCTCCCTACATTCGGTCGCAGGGAGGGTTGTTGATCCGGCGCTATGATACCCCGATGCGCTCGGGGCAAGGCGGGCTAAATCCGCTCGCGGGCGTTATTCGCCGGCGGGCGGTTGTGGTGCGGACGAAGACGGGGTCGAGCCCTCGCCACCATCCTGGCGCGGCTTGCGGGAACGGCGCCGGCGACGGCGCTTTTGACCCTGGTCGGCCGAGCCCTCGCCACCGCGATCCTCGCGCGGCTCGCGCTCGTCGCGAGCCGCGCCACGCGAAGCCTTGGCAGCCGCTCCCCCGCCATCTCCGGGACGACGGCGCGTGACCTTGACCTCGCCATCCGAGACCTGATCGGCCACGGAGGGCACTGAGGGCTTCTGTTGCGCGCCCGAGGAATGGCAACGGCGCGGACGCGGCGCGCGCTCCTCCTCGCCACGTGACTTGCCGCCCTTGTCGGCAGACGCATCGGAGGCCGAGGGACCCTTGGAAGCGGCACCGGCCTCGCGAGCAGCTGCGGCGCGGAAGGCGTCCTCGCGCTCCTCGCTCGACAGATGACGGCGGCGGCGACGTGTGGGGTTCATGCCACCGCCGCGATTCTGCTGCTGGGGCTGCTGAACCTCGCGCTCGCGAGAGGCGTTCTTGCCCGCGGCTGCAGCCTCGGTAGCATCGCCCGAGCCCGCGCGCTTGCGACGACGACGGCCACCGGCGGCCTCCTCGGCCTCGGGTGCCTCGGCCTTGCCGCGGCCCTTTCCACGGCCACGGCCCTCGACCTGGCTCTGAGCAGCGCGGGTATCGGAATCGGCATCGCGACGACGGCGCTTGGGCATCGACGTGCCGGCAAGACGGTCGGCGCTCGACAGACCATCGCCCACGTCGACGCCGTTCTCGCGATCGAGCTCCATGAGCGCCAGACGCATCTCGGGCGACTCGATGCGCTCGAGCACATCGCGCGTCACGCAGTCGGGGCGGCAATTGCAGCCCTGCTCGGTAGCCTTCTTCTTGCAGCCCTCCGAGCAGGTCATATCGGCCAGGTTGACCTTAAAGACCTTGCCGTTCTCCAGGCGCAGCACCAGCTGCTCGCGCGGCGTGTCATATTCCTGAATACGCGCCTTGCCGAGCGGCGTATCGATGAGCGTCTTCTTTTTGGGCGCGCGGCTCTTAAAGTCCTTGTAGGCCTCGAACTCGTAGCGCAGGCAGCACATCAGGCGGCCGCACACGCCGCTGATCTTGGACGAGTTGAGCGGTAGGTCCTGCTCTTTTGCCATGCGGATCGAGACGGGCTCAAACTGTCCGCCAAAGCGCGTGCAGCAGAGCTCCTGTCCGCACTGGGCATAGCCGCCCACCAGGCGAGTCTCGTCGCGCACGCCGATCTGGCGCATGTCGACGCGAATGTGCAGCGTCGAGGACAGATCCTTGACGAGCTGGCGAAAATCGACGCGCTCCTCGGCCGCAAAGTAGAACACGGCCTTCTCGCCGCCAAACAGGTACTCGACGCCGACCGGCTTCATCTCGAGGTCGAGTTCTTTGACCAGACGGCGGAAATCGACCATGGCCTCGTCGCCCTGGATGGCAAGATCGTCGGCAAGCTGCAGGTCAATGTCGCTCGCCACGCGCAGCACGGGCTTGAGCGGCTGACCGATCTCGTCTTGCGGCACCTCGAAGGGATCGGCCGTAACCAAGCCGATCTCGGTTCCGCGCTCGGTGGAGCAAATGGCATAATCGGCCTCGAGAATATCCAGATCCTGCGGGTCGAACCACAGGTCGCGCGAGGCGTAGGTAAACTTAACGGGTACGACTAACGGCATTTCAGTGCCTTCCTGATATCGAACAGCATGACCTCGATGGCCAGCTGGGGAGTAACGTTTCTGGCGATGTTGCGCTCGGCGGTCGCGACCGCCTCGAGCGCCCGGGTGGCACCCGCAACATTGGTCGCGGCGGCAAGCCGACCGATCGTGTCGCGCACGTCTTCGTTCACCACGTCGGCCGCCTCGTCCTGAAGCGTCAGCAGCACGTCGCGCATGAGCGTCCGCGCGCTCGCCAGCGCTTCCATGATACCCGAACGCTCGCGCGCGTTGAGTTCGCGCTTGTTGCGGTCCTCAAGCTGCTTCAATGCTCCACGCGACAGGTAGTCGGCGTTTTGCTCGAGCACCTTTTCCTGTGTGGACTTGACCTCGGCGAGCGGCGCCTTAACGGCGACGATGAGCGACTTGGCGCGGCTGAGTACATCGGCCTCGTCGGCAGCGATGAGCGAGTCGATGGCGCGGACCATCTGGCGGCGAGCATCCTGGCGCTCGGCGCTCTTAAGGAACTCGATGCCGCGCGTGGGGCTTCCCGCCACGGCAACGGCCATGCGACAACGTGCGAGATCCTGACCGGTGGCGCGGCTCACGGCCTGCGCGGCCACGGTGGGCGACACCAGCCGAAACGGCACGCACTGGCAGCGGCTCACGATGGTAGGCAGCATCACGTCTGCTGAGGTGCCCAACAAGATGAACATAACGCCCTCGGGCGGCTCCTCGAGTGTCTTGAGCAGCGCGTTGGCAGTGTTGGCGCGCAGCTGCTCGGCACGATCGATGATGTAGACCTTGGCCTTGGCGCGGATGGGCGCCAGCGGCACGTCGTCGAGCAGCTCGCGGGTCTGGGCAATGAGGTAGCCCGTGGCGCTCTCGGGCGTGTAATAGTGCACGTCGGGATGCGTGTGCCGAGCAACGCGCACGCAACTGTCGCATGCGCCGCAGCCATCCTGCTCGCACAGGAAGGCTTGGGCGAGCGCCCAAGCGGCATCGAGCTTGCCGGCGCCGGGAGCGCCCAAAAACAGATAGGCGTGCGATGCACGGCCGCTGGCGACGGCGTTGGTCAAAAAGTCGCGTACGCGCTCTTGGGTGTCGAGCTTGGCCAGCAGGCTTGCCTGAACGGGGGCCATGTTACTCGTCCTCCTGGGCAAGCGCGGCGGCGACGGCTTCCTGCGGAATGTCGAGACCATACGCGCGAACCTGCTCGACCGTCTTCGCAAAGACTTCCTCTATGGTCGCGGTGGCGTCGATGAGCTTTACGCGATTTGGTTCCTCGGCGGCAATGGCGCTAAACCCCTCGTAAACACGCCCCTGGAATGCCATGCCTTTTGCCTCCATGCGATCTGCCGCGCCACGGGCTGCCATGCGTAGCGCCGCCTGCTCGGGCGTGATGTGGTAGACGAGCGTGAGCGCCGGGTGTGTTCCCGCGACGGCCAGGTTATTGGCATCGCACACTATCTGGCGATCGAGGCCGTCGGCAAACGCCTGGTAGCAGGTCGTGGAATCGTAGAAGCGGTCACACAGGACCACCTTGCCGGCCGCGAGGGCGGGCGCGATGACCTCGTGCACCAACTGGGCGCGCGCTGCCTCGTAGAGCAGCAACTCGCAGGTGTCGCCCATCGCCGTATTGGCGGGGTCGAGCAGCAGAGCGCGGATCTTTTCGCTGATGGCGGTGCCGCCCGGTTCGCGCAGGCTCACAACCTGGTGGCCAGCGAGCTCGAGCGCACGGGCGAGCAGGCGCGCCTGCGTGGACTTGCCGGCACCGTCGACGCCCTCGAGCGTGATAAAGCTATGTTGAGCAGGCTCAAAAGCCATGGGCGCAGCCCCTTCCTACAAGGCGCGTAAATGCAGATATATCAACCAAGCCATGATACCCCAGGGGCAGGCGCACCCCAAATCCCACCTAGTCGTTCCGAAGTTGCGGTGAAATAGGGACTGATTGAAGCTCTGAGACCGCCAAACAGTCCCTATTTCACCGCAACGTATGATGGGGAATTTTGGATGCTGGGTATAATCGTCGTATTGCATTGAAATGTGGCGAAAGGAGTGGCAATGTCTCGGTATTGCGCCTCGTGCGGCAAGCTTCTTGAAGATAATGCCAAGTTCTGCACCTCGTGCGGTGCACCCGTTGAGCAAACAGCCGCGAGCGATAGCCAGCCCGCTTTTGAGCAGACCGGCTCCCTTGATACGCCGCAAGCCAAGGCGGACGACCCCCTCGCCTATAGCCCCGACCCCGCCGCAAGGACCGAGGCCGTCGAGACCACGCAGCGCATACCCGTCGCGAGCGGCTCGCCCCAACAGCAGCCAGCTCCCGCATACGCGCCCGCTTCGCCACAGACCCCCGCTCCCAAAAAGAGCGGCACCGGGCCGCTTATCGCCGTTATCGTTGTGCTGGTGGCGATCATCATCGCCCTGGTCATCTTCTTTGCGATCAGACCGTTCGACAACGCCGCCACGCAGACGACTGCCGAGGTAGCTAAGCTGCACCATGACGTCGACGACGATGACCTAAAGCCTCTCGGCAATCCCAACAGCCTGTACGACGATGACGACGAGGATGGCGGCGAAGCAACGCTCTCCGAGCAGAACCTCTACCGTCGCCTGAGCGAATACTACGACCTGCTCGAAGATCTCGACAGCCAGGTCCGTGGCTGCGCGCAGAACTTCAACGGCAACTATCTGGAAGAGGATCGAACCACCCGTCAAAATCTCGCCGACGTCGCCGAGCGCACGGAGGACACCATCGAGCAGTATTACGACATCGTCGAGGACCTGGACGTCCCGACGAGCTCCAAGAACTACAGCTCCTGGAAGGATATCATCGCCCTGTACGACGACCTGGATCACCGCATTGACGCAATCTGTGATGCCTGGGAGATCAGCCTGAAATACGCCAAGCCTGCGGACCACAAGAATGAGATCGTGGCGCCGCTGTCGCGCGACAACGTGGCGGGCACCAATGACAATAAGTACCGCCTAGACTTTGAGGAGCGCTATCCCGGCGCCAAGCCTGTCGAGGTGAACTAGCGCTTTGTCGTTCCCGAGCCGGCAGTTAGGGACGTTCCTAAACTGCCGGCAGAAAAGGAACGTCCCTAACTGCCGGTCAAAAAAACGAGCGAGGATCGCGGGGTCCTCGCTCGTTTTTTTGGGCAATGTTTCGACTGCGCCGTTACTTGTCGGCGGCTGCTTTCTTGGCAGTCGACTTCTTCGCGGTCGTCTTCTTGGCGGCAGTGGCTTTCTTAGCCGTCGTCTTCTTTGCCGCGCTCGCCTTGGTTGTGGTCTTGCGACCGCGGGCGGGCTTCTTCTCCTTGGTCGGGCAGTCCATGTTGACGCAGATACGCCACGGACCGCGCGCCGTGTTGACCACCACGATGGGGGCGCCGCACTCGGGGCAGGTCTCGCCCGTCGCCTCGAGCTTGCCGCGCGCCGGCAGCGGATAGCTCACGCCGCAGTCATCGTAGTTGGTGCAGCGGATAAAGCGCTTGCCGCTCTTCTCGCTCTTGTGCGCGATCAGGTCGCCGTGACGTCCGGCCTCGGCACACACCTTGCACTCGCCCACCTTAAGATCGGGCTCGTAGTTGGTGGGGCACGTGGGGTTCACGCAGATCTCGAAGGCCTTCTGGCGGAATGGCTGGCACTTGATGCGCGGCGCGCCGCACTCGGGGCACACGGCGGCCTCGCCCTCGAGCGGGCTCACCTTGACGCCACTCGGCACCGGATAGGTCACGTCGCAGTCGGGCCAACCCATGCAGCCGATAAAGCTGCCGCGGGTCTTGGCGCTCGTCTTCATAACCAGGTCCTTGCCGCACTTGGGGCAGGCGCCCACGCGCGCATCGGCCGTGACGGCGTCGCTGATGGCGTCGCCCAGCTCCTGCGTATGCTTGAGCAGCTCGTCGAGCACGCCGGCCAGCAGCGCACGCGAGTGCGTCACGACATGCTCTTCGGTGTCCTCGCCGCGCTCGACGCGAGTCATGTCGCCGTCGAGCTCGCTGGTCATATCGGGGCTCGTGATGCGCGGGGCAAACTGCGTCAGCGCGTCAATGATGGCGATGCCCAGCTGGCTCGGCTCCACGGGATCGTTTTTGAGGTAGCGCACGGCGTACAGGCGCTCGATGATACTCGCGCGCGTGGACTTGGTGCCCAGGCCGCGCTTTTCCATCTCCTGCACGAGCTTGCCCTGGCTGTAGCGCGCGGGCGGCTCGGTCTGCTTGGCCTCAAGCTTAATGTCGAACACGTCGACCGTGTCGCCCTGCTCAAGCGGCGGCATCTGCTCATCGCGCTTAAGACCGTACGGGTACGCCTCGCGGAAACCCGGGGTCACGAGCACGTCGCCCGAGGCCACGAACGGCTCACCGTTCACATCGAGCTCGAGCTTGGTGTTCTCGATAGTCGCGGGACCCATGAGCGTCGCCAGGAAGCGACGGGCGATGAGGTCGTAGAGCTTGCGCTGGCCGCCATCGAGCGTGGACGGATCGCCCTCGCCCGTGGGGTAGATAGGCGGGTGGTCGGTGGTCTCGACCTTGCCGCGCGTGGGCTTCATGGGGCCGGCGAGCACCTTTTTGCACACGGGCGCCAGCGCCGGGTTGATCTTTGCCAGGTCGCTCACCACGGCGCCCAGATCGAGCGTCGCGGGATACACGGTGTTGTCGACACGCGGGTAGCTGATGAGACCGGCCATGTAGAGGGACTCGGCGATGCGCATGGTACGCGCAGGTGAGATGCCCTCGGCCGCGGCGGCAGCCTGCAGCGAGGTCGTCGCAAACGGCGTGGGCGGCTGCTGCTTACGCGAGCGCTTGGTCACCGCGGCGACGGTTGCCGTCTTGGCGCCGTCGACGTGACCATACGCCGTCTCGGCAGCATCCTTGTCGGTAAAACGTGCCGTCTTGTGGGCAATCTTAAAGCGATCGTCCTCGGCAGCGCCCTGCGCGGCACCCATGCCGCGAATCTGCCAATAGTCCTCGGGCACAAACGCCATGCGCTCGCGCTCGCGCTCGACCACCAGGGCGAGCGTCGGCGTCTGCACGCGGCCGGCGGAACGCACGTTGCCAAAGCCGCCAAACTTGGCGAGCGTCAGGTAGCGCGTGAGCACCGCACCCCAAATGAGGTCGATGTGCTGGCGGCTCTCGCCAGCGTCGGCCAGATTCTGGTCGAGCGAGACAAGATTATCGAAGGCCTGCGTAATCTCGGCCTTGGTAAACGAAGAATACTGGGCGCGGGCGACCGGCAAGTCCGGCGCGACCTCGCGCACCTTGTTGAGAGCGTCCGAACCGATCAGCTCACCCTCGCGATCGAAGTCCGTGGCGATGATGACGCTGTCGGACTTTTTAGCGAGGTTCTTGAGCGAACGAATGAGTTCTTTCTCGGCCGGCAGCTTAATGACGGGCGCCCAGGTGAGATAGGGCAGGCTCTCGAGCTTCCAGCCCTTGATGGAGATACCGTCGGCAAGAAACGGCTTGCGCTTGGTGTCGTAGGGCGGACGAGCCAGGCCATCGGGCATGTCGGCCGGCAGCATTTCGCCGTCCTCCGTGACCGAATACCAGCCCAGCTTTTTATCGAACAGCACACTGTCGCAAAAATCGGGCGCCAGGATGTGACCGGCAAGGCCGATGGTCACGCACTCCTCGCCCTTCCACTCAAAACGGTAGATGGCAGTGTTGTACACCTTGTCCTTTTTGGGCTTGCCCGTGGACAGACGCTCGGCGATCTGACGCGCGGCGTCGTTTTTCTCGGCGATGATGAGCTTCAAAAGAGGCTCCTATCTCGTATCTCTGCGGCTACGCCCGCCCGTATGGCGGCCGACTTACGCCCTTGCTTGCTCAATCTGCCCGATGAGCCAATCGCACCAGGCATCCATGCCCTCGTCCTTGCGCGCGCTCACGGCAAACCGCGGCGCCTGCGGATTGAGGTCATCGAGTGTCTTAGTATACCTATCCATGTCAAAATCGAAAGCCGGAGCCACGTCGACCTTGTTGAGCAGCTGCGCGCCGGCGTGTTGGAAGATGCCCGGGTACTTGATGGGCTTGTCGTCGCCCTCGGGCACCGAGAGAATCATGATGGACAGGTTCTCGCCCAGGTCAAAGTCGACCGGGCAGACCAGGTTGCCCACGTTTTCGATAAAGATGACGTCGATGTTCTCCAGACCCACAGCCTGGTCGAAGGCGTCGACGGCCTCCATGATCATGTTGCCCTCGAGGTGGCACAGGCCGCCCGTGTTGATCTGGATGGCGGGCATGCCGGCTTCCTTCATGGTGATGGCATCGACATCCGAGGCGATATCGCCCTCGATGACGGCACAGCGCAGGCCGGCTTTGTCACGCAGGCGCTCGTTGGTGCCCAGAATCGTAGTGGTCTTGCCCGAGCCAGGGCTCGACAGCACATTGATCACGTAGGTGTTTGTCTCATTAAATCGCTGACGCAGCTGATCTGCCAGGCGCTCGTTGCGCGACAGAATCGGCGATGCAATATCAATCGTTTTCTCGGCCATACTTAGCGCTCCTTACTTTGGCCCTTTTATACCCCATCGCTAGATGGCGAGCGTGCTAATCGTCGGGGGTCTCGATCTCGATACTTGCAATGTCGAGTTCGCGGCCATGCAGCAGACGCACGTTGGCACCGCCACATTGGGGACAACGGCAATGGAAACGGTCGTGCTCAAAGACCTCACCGCAGTCCAGACACTCGCTTTGTGGATGGACTTCCTCCACGGCAAGCTCGCAGCCGCGCGTGAGCGGGTCCTCGTCGCGAAACGTCTCCCACGCAAAGTCAAGCGCCTCGCGCACGACCTCGGTCATATCCCCGATACGCAGCGTTACCAAAACGGCGCGCGAGGCCCCCGCCCCACGCGCCGCGCGAATCACTGTATCGAGTATGCCGTTGACAATGCCAACCTCGTGCATACCGATTTACTCCTCGTCGTCCTCATCGTCCGAGAACAGGTCCAGACGGCTCACAAACAAGCCCTCCTTGCCCTCGCGCGCGGTAATGACCACGCGGGCGATGGCGAGCGAAACCTCGTAGAGCGAGAGCAGGGCGCCATACATGAGGCCCAGCGTTACGGGCGAGCCGTCGGGCGTAATCACAGCCGAGCCCACAAGCAGGCCAACGTATACATAACGCCAGGCACTGCGGAAAGCAGCGTAGGACACGATGTGGAAGACGGACAGATAGAAGATGATGAGCGGCAGCTCAAACGCCACACCAAAGCCGATCATAAAGAGCAGCTCCATGTTGACGTAGTTCTCCAGGTCGGGCAGCGCCGTGGCGACGGCCGAAGTCTCGCCGATGAGCCACTCAAAGCCCGCCGGGATAATGATGAAGTAGCAGAAGATGGCGCCCAGGAAGAACAGCACCGTCGAGGCGAGCACCGTGGGTACGACCCATTTGCGCTCGTTGGGGCGCAGTGCCGGCAGGAAAAATGCCAGAATCTGCCAGATGATCATGGGCGTGCACATGACCACGGCCATCTTGATGGCCAGCGAGAAGCGCAGGCCAAAACCGCCGAGCGTGGTGGTGATGTAGAACTTACCGTCCGGCACAAACGAGCGGATGGGATCCTCGAGGATATCGAGCACCACGGGCGTGGCAAAGTACAGCACGATGGCGGCGGCAAACACCGACACGACCACGATGGTCAGGCGGCGACGGAGCTCGCCCAGGTGATCGAAGAGCGGCATGCGCGCAGGTCCGATAGGCATTACTCATCGCCTCCCTTCGGGGCGTCGGCGGCAGCGGCGTCGTCCTCGGCCTCGAGCTCGCGAGCGAGCTGGTCGACGACGGCCTTGCGCTTGCGGGGACGACGGGCGTAGAGGTCAGCCGTCGTGGGCTCTGCCGGCTCGGGCTCGGGCTCCGGCTCTGCAGCAGGCTCGGGCTCGACGACAGGCTTGGCGGCAGCGGCAGGCTCGGCGCTCTCGGCCTCGGACTCCTCAGCAGCACCCTCGCCCTCAGCAGCACCCTCGCTTGCGGCCTTCTCGGCAGCAAGACGGGCGCGACGCTCGGCAAAGGTCTCCTTCTTGGCGGGCGCTGCCGTCTCGGTGGCATCCTCGTCCGCATCGGAATCGTCGTCGGTCGTAGCAGCCTTCTTGGGCTTGACCGGGGCCGACGCGGCCTCGCTCACCGGATCGATTATCTCGGACTGAACAACGGCCGTCATCTTTTCCTGCGTCTCGCGGAACTGACGGATGGCACGGCCGATCGTGCGGCCCATCTGTGGGAGCTTATCCGGGCCAAACAGCAAAAAGCCGAAGACCACGATGATCGCGAGCTCACCCTCTCCAATACCAAACACACATACCTCCAAGGCTCGATGTGAGTCGAGCCCGCACCGCGCCATTCGGCCGGAACTCGTCTATTCATTCGGTCAAGTATAGCGCCCGGACGCCAAAACGTCCGAGCGCATCACAAACATATGCCAAACGGCACGCCCTTTTGGGGGCAAAGATTATGCAGCGGTGATCGAAATCTCCTGGTCGACACCCAACAGCTGAACCACGCGCATCACCGGGGGCTGCACATTGATGCAGCTAAAGCGCTTGCCGTGGTCGACCGCGTGGTGCGCGGCGCCCACGAGCACGCCAATGCCCGTCGAATCGATGTAGCTCACCTGGGCAAAATCGAGCTCAACGGCCTCGGTGGGCTGCTCAAGCGCCAGGTCGATGGCATTGCGCAGGCTATCGGCGTTAGAGATATCGATCTCGCCGGTTACCTTAATGGTGTAGAGCTCTGGCGTGGGGTTGGTTGAAATACCCAAATCCATGTATACGCTCCTTTACGTATCGAAAGTGCGGATAGTACTAGGCGCGGACTTGCGGGGCCCTACGCGTTAGGCGCGCTCGGCACGCGCAAGCTCGGCAGCGACGAGCTTGACAGCCAGCACCAGCACATCGAGCGCAGCCTCCAGGTCCTCGACCGTGGGATAGCTCGGCGCGATGCGGATGTTGGTGTCGCGCGGATCCTTGCCATAAGGCCAGGTGGCACCAGCCGGCGTGAGCTTGACGCCCAAGTCGGCGCAGAGCGCGGCGACCTTTTGGGCCGAGCCCTCGGGACCATCGAAGCTCACAAAGTAGCCGCCGCGTGGATGCGTCCAGGTGGCGCAACCCGTGTCGCCCAGGCCCTCGGTGAGCTTGCGCTCAACGGCCTCAAAGCGCGGGCGCAGGAACTCGGCATGCTTTTTCATGTGCTTCTTGACCGCCTCGATGGTGGGAAGGAAGCGCACGTGACGCAGCTGGTTGAGCTTGTCGGCGCTAATAAGACCAGCCTTCAGGCGCTTGGAGAACTCGGCGATGACCGCGGGGCTCGCACCGATAAAGCCGATGCCGGCACCCGGGAAGGTGATCTTGGACGTCGAGGCAAAGGCCACCACGCGGTCCTCGGTGCCCGCCGCGCGGGCAAGATCGAAGATGTTGGCGAGCTCGTCGGTCTCGTCGTACAGGTCGTGCACGCAGTAGGCGTTGTCCCAGAAGATGCGGAAATCGGGCGCGGCCGTGGGCATCTCGACCAGGCGACGCACGGTGTCCTCGCTAAAGGTGATGCCCGTGGGGTTGGAATACTTGGGCACGCACCAGATGCCCTTGATGGAGTCGTCGGTGGCAACCAGGCGCTCAACCTCGGCCATGTCGGGGCCGTTGTCGGTCATCGCGACGGGGACGTTCTCGATGCCCAAGTCGGCGGTGATGCCAAAGTGGCGATCGTAGCCGGGAACGGGGCACAGGAACTTGACCTTCTTGCCGTCGTGCGCGGCCTCGTAGGCGTCCCAGGGCTCGCTGCCGCACGAGCCACAGCGCCAGAACATGCCGGCGATGTCATGCTCGATCAAAAGGCTCGACGAACCCAGCACGAGCGTCTGCTCGGCGGGGCAGCCCAGGAACTCCCCTGCCAACTTGCGTGCCGAAGGAATACCCTCGAAGCAGCCGTAGTTGGAGCAGTCGACGCTGCCGTCGTGCAGATCGGCATCGGCGTTGAGGATATCGAGCATGGGGCGCGAGATGTCCACCTGGGAGGGCGACGGCTTGCCGCGGGCCATATCGAGCGCCAGACCCTTGGCCTTGACCTCGGCGACCTCGGCCTTGAGCGCCTCGATGGCGGCATCGAGTTCGGTGGTTTCCATCTTCTGGTAGATCGTCTGCATGGGTGCGACCTTTCGCGAAGCGGGACGTTGCAGTTCGTCTAAGTATAGACCGCCACCGCCGCAACGTTATGAAGCCGTGATAGATTAAGTCCATCGCAATAAATTACGAATCGCCGCGCATGCCGGCGTGGGGCGCCCAAGGAGGCACTATGGAGTACGGATTGTTCCAGGCCGAGGAATTCGGTGACCTGCAGCGCCTGGTCGACGGACTGTTTTACGACCGCCACGCCATCGACCGGCTTGACCTAATCGTGCAGGCCGAAATCGTCGACTTGGCACCCGACCTCATGGAAATCGTGAACCTTTTGCCGCCCGGCTGCTACGATCGCCGGTCGCTGTGCGACCAGCTCAACTCCGCCTTGGCTGCCCACGGCTGGGGCGCCGTCTACGGAACGGTGGAATAAGCCTCGAGGCCGGCGATTTGGCCCGCTTCCCGACCTTGGCGAGGCTTGTTTTAGGGCTTGTGGCCAAAAAAGGGCAAATATGAGTACTGTTACCTTTTTAGTAGCAGCGATTCTTGGTCGAAATCGGCAAAACTCGACTTGAAACTTCCTAATCACCGTCAGCTAGCGCCAAATTGGAAGTCGATGGTCACTCATTAACTTACAGTTCTTATAACTTTGTTCATTATTTTCCGCACCTAAAATGATACGCCGTTTGTGACAGTACTCACAAACGGCGTTTTTTGACCACTGGCGTGTCTGGCAGGCGGCAAGCACCGCCCGAATCCGCATTTTGAACGCGCCCGAATCGGTTCTGGAGCCGGTTTTCGCGCTCTTACTCGTCCTTGGTCGCGGGGTGCTTGCAGATCACACTCATGTAGATCATGCCAAGCACGGCTGCGGTGACCGAACCGGCGAGAATAGCGGCCTTGGCTGCAAGAACCTCAAACTGGGCCGTCGGGAAGGCAAGGCCGCTGATGAGAATCGACATGGTAAAGCCGATACCGCCCAGAATGCCCACGCCGGCAATCATGTGCCAGTTGACATTGTGCGGCAGCTCGCAGGCCTTAAGCTTAACCAGGGCAAACGTCATACCAAAGATGCCGATCGGCTTGCCCAGCAGCATGCCAAAGTACACGCCGAGCGTCACCGGGTCGGTGAGCAGCGTGCTCATGTCCACGCCCACTAAGCGAACCTGAGCGTTTACGAACGCAAAGATCGGCAGGATCACAAAGTTGACCGGCGTGGAGATCAGACGCTCCATGCGGATAAGCGGCGGGGTCACGCGGTGCATGACGCGCTCGACCTTGGTTGTCGAGACGGTAAAGTCATGCTGGCCCAGGATGTGTGCCTCATCATCGTAGCGGTCATCGAGCAGCGGCAGGCACTCGCCCAGCCAATCGGTGAGGCTATCGAGCTTGACGCCACACTTGGCCGGGATGGTAAAGGCCAAGATGACGCCAGCAAGCGTGGCATGTACGCCGCTCTTGAACATGCAGAACCACAGCAGCAGCCCCAGTACCGAATACGGGGCAAGGCGGTAATGCTGCGTCTTGTTAAGCCACACGAGCGCGC
Source organism: uncultured bacterium (assembly GCA_905214105.1). Lineage (GTDB taxonomy): Bacteria > Actinomycetota > Coriobacteriia > Coriobacteriales > Coriobacteriaceae > Collinsella. The sequence continues at coordinate 89,333 of CAJMKK010000001.1, read as the reverse complement.
AGGTCACAAGCGCGGCGGCGCCCAACCAAAACGGATTGGGGCTCTGACCGTAGAAGATGGCGATGGCGGCGATGGAGATCAGGTCGTCGGCGATGGCGAGCGTCGAGAAGAACACGCGCACGCCGTTGGGCACGCGATTGCCCAAAAGCGACAGCACGCCCAGCGCAAAGGCAATATCGGTTGCCATGGGGATGGCCCAACCGTTGCGGGCGCCGGCATGGTTAAAGATCAGGTAGATGCAGGCGGGAACGACGACGCCGCCCACGGCCGCCAACATGGGAAGCATGGCCTGACGCGGATTCTTGAGCTCGCCGACCGTCATCTCGTACTTAAGCTCAATGCCCACCAACAAAAAGAAAATCGCCATGAGGAAGTCGTTGACGAAAAGCTCAACGGTGAGACCAGCCGTAAGGTTGCCCAGACCCACATACAGCGGGGTCTCCAAAAAGTGATGGATGGCCTCGTAGGCATCGGTATTGGCGCAGATGACGGCGGCGATGGCGGCGATCACCATGACGGCGGCAGAAATGGTGCCGTTCTCGGCGATGCGCTCCCAGATGTCGTGACGTTCAAAGCGCTTGCGCTCACGAACATTGAACAGCTGCTCAGTTGCTGCCATGGGCGGCTCCTTTCACGGGAAAGCTCCCGTCTTAAAAAAGCACGGCCCGCCCAGATGGCGGCGCCGCGCTCTAACGTATTACGCTTGCATCTAGCCTACCCTGCGCGACAAGCGCGCAAGCGCGGCCGAAAAGCGGAACCACAGGTTGAACATTATTTGCTCAACGGCACAGGCACGCCTGTCCAAGAGACGACGCGGCGACGTGCACAAAAAACGACCGGAGCGCGGGGCGTCCGCGATCCGGTCGTGGCGTTTGGTCAACTAAACCTAGCAGGCGGCCATAATGGGGGCAGCGACCTGCTTCTTACGGGAAAGGACACCCGGCATCCAGACGCCGTCGTGCTCGTCAGCAATGCCCAGGCCCTTCTGAGCAGCCTCGGTCTCGCCCTCGAGCAGGACCTGCGAGCCCTCCTCCATGATGTCGGTGATGCACAGGACAATGCCGTCGGCGCCCTTCTCGGCGGCGTAGGCGCGCATGGCCTCGCGGATCTCGTCGATCATGCCGAGTGCGCGGCTCTTGTCGACGGTCTCGTACTGGCCGATGAGCAGCTTCTTGCCAGCGGGCTCGAACATCTTGATGTCGTTGCCGACCATCTCGGCTGCGGTGAAGGAGCCGGACGGACGGGTGAGGAAGACCTCCATGCCAAACTTGACCGGGTCGACGCCCACCTGCTCGCCGAGCTTGGCGGCAACGGCGCGGTCGACATCGGTGGTGGTGGGGCTCTTGAGCATGAGCGTGTCGGTCATCATGGCCGAGAGCAGCAGCTTGGCCTGGACGTCGGAAAGCTCAACGCCGAGCACGTCGGCGAGCTTGGTGACGATGGTGCAGCTGGAGCCCCAGGGCAGGCAGATGTAGTGCAGCGGACCGGCGGTCTCGAAGTCGCCGATGCGGTGATGGTCGACGACGCCAAAGACCGTGGCGTCCTTAAGGCCTGCGACGGACTGGGCGGACTCGTTGTGGTCGGTGAGGACGACGAGCTGACCGGCCTCGACGGACTCAATCACGCGGGGCTCGGCGATGCCGGCGTCGGCAAGCAGCTTGGCGGACTCTGCCGGAAGCTGACCAAGGGCGCAGGCCTCGTAGGTGTTGCCGGCATACTCAACCTGGTTGAGCAGCTGGGACAGGACGACGGCGCTCATGATGGCGTCGTTATCGGGGTTCTGGTGACCAAAGACAAGAACGTTTGCCATGGGTTTCCTCCATATGCGTGTGTGTACTCATACGTGTCTATGGTAGCACGCTGACGCCGAACCTTCTGAAACGGAAGGGGCGCAGCGCAATTTGGGACAAACGTTGAGGCGAGGCCTACCCCCTCACCACCTGCCCCCGCACCAGCTATTTACCGGCGGCGCGCAGGGCTACGTAAGCGGCACCGATGATGCCGGCGTCGTTGCCGAGCGAAGCGACCTTAATGGGCGTCTCGCGCGAGGCGGAGAGCGCGTACTGCTTAAAGTGCTCGCGGACCTTGTCGAGGTAGACATCGGCCGAAGCGGAAGCACCGCCGCCGATCAGGAACATCTCGGGATCGACCACGTTGGCAATAAGCGCCAGGGCGCGGCCGAGATAGTCGGCCATGGTATCGGCAGCTGCCAGCGCGAGCTTGTCACCCTCGCGGCAGGCCTGGAACACGTCCTTGGAATCAGAAGGCCCGGTGAGCTCGATGGGCTCGACGCCCGCCTTCTTGCACTCGGCAAGGTAGTTACTCACCACGCCGGTGGCGCTGGAATACTGCTCCAGATGGCCATGGCCGCCACAGCCGCAGGTGCGCTCCTCTTCGGGGTTCAGGCACATGTGGCCAATCTCGCCGCCGGCACCCACAACGCCCGATACCACGTCGCCGTTAACGATAACGCCACCGCCCACGCCGGTACCGATGGTGACCATCACCACGTTCTGTACGCCCTTGGCAGAGCCGAGCCAGGCCTCGCCCATGGCAGCGGCGTTGGCATCGTTTTCGTACTTAACGACCGCGTCGGGGCAGTGCTCCTGAATGGCGACTCTTAGCTCGGGCAGGTTAATGGCAATGTTGGCCTTGACCTTGGCATCGCCCGATGCCGGGATGGGGCACGGAACGGCCAGGCCAATACCCGCCACAAAGGCGCGCGGAATCTGGGCCTTGGCGACCACCTGGTCGATAGCCTCGGTCACCGCGGCAAAGCCCGCGGCGTCAACGATAGGAGGCGTGGGCACGCTGGCCTTGGCAAGCAGGTTGCCGTCCTCGTCGAACAGGCCTTCCTTAACCGAAGTGCCGCCAACGTCGATGCCGATATAGTACTGCTTAGGTTCCATGGGAGCCCACCTTTCTCGTTTAAACATTGCCTGTATGGTACCGCTCCCCAGGCAAAAACCTGTCAAAAAGGGACAGGTTTGTTTTGGCAGGTTTTATCTGGGAAAACGCAAGGCATGAAATTCGGTTCGCTGGGCGGCAAAACGGCCCAACCCCGTCCTCGAGCCAATCAATTTGCTCAATACCACATTATTAGAGTGCATATTAATTTGAAGCGCTCTAGTTGTTAAAGAGAAGCGTTTTTCAATTATCTCTTTCTCGAACTTTTCAAAAACGCAATAGGGATGCTTAGGCGTGGACTATACTTTCGTTTGTACTCAATCAAGCCGGAAAGGAGGTTCCATGATTCCCAAATACGAGGCAATAGCTGCAGATATCCGTCGAAGCATCGAGGACGGCGCTCTAAAGCCGGGCGACAAGCTACCCACCGTCGTTGAGTTCTGCGAGCTCTATAGCGTTTCCAAAATCACCGTCAAACGAGCTATCGAGCAGATCACCGAGGAGGGCCTTGTCACCAGCCGGCGCGGGTCGGGCACCTACGTTAAGGACACGGCGGGTCTCCCCGACCAGGCATTTTTCCAGGGCAAAAATGACCGCGCCCAGGGTTTTTCGTATGAGCACCGCGGGGAGAAGGTGACCTCGGTGGTCTACGATTTCTCGATTGTCAATCCACCGGCGGACGTCGCTACTCAGCTGGGAATTGCCGAGGACGACTTTGCCTATCACATCGTGCGCGTGCGCCAGGTCAACGAGAAGCCCATCGTCATCGAGTACACCTACATGCCTCTCGAGCTGATACCGGGCCTTAAAAAGAAAGACCTGTATGGATCGGTCTACAGCTTCATCCGCGAGCAATGCGGGCTGAAGATTTCGAGCTTCCACCGCACCATCCGCGCCGTAGCGGCAACCGAGGAAGAGGCTGAGCGCCTGGACACCGAACCCGGCGCTCCCCTGCTCGAGCTCAACCAGATTGGCTTTTTGGATAGCGGCAACGCCTTTGAGTACTCGATTTCGCGCAACGTCGGCGACCGCTTTGAGCTGCACAACGTAACGTTGGCATAGGTTTTTGTAGTCATGCGGGCGCACGTTATGGCTCGTTTAGAGTGGGCGACCGCACAACACCATGGGGGTATGAACATGTCCGATTTGATTAAACTGACGCCGATCTTCCACGAGAAGATCTGGGGCGGCCGCCAGCTCGAAACCGTATTTGGTTACGACATTCCCGAGGGTCCCATCGGTGAGTGCTGGGCCATCTCGGCACACCCCAACGGCGACTGCCAGATCGCGGAGGGCCCGTATGCCGGCCACACACTGTCGTGGCTGTGGGCCGAGCACCGCGAGCTCTTTGGCAACTGCGAGGGCAAGGAGTTCCCGCTGCTCATTAAGATCCTGGACGCCAAGGACGACCTTTCGATCCAGATTCATCCCAACGACGAGTATGCCGCCGAGCATGAGAACGGTAGCCTGGGCAAGACCGAGTGCTGGTACGTGCTGGACTGCGAGCCCGGCGCCACGATTATCGTCGGGCAGCGCGCCAAGGATCGTGCCGAGGCCGCACAGATGATCGAAGACGGCCACTGGGACGACATGCTCAACGTGCTGCCGATTCACAAGGGTGACTTTTTCCAGATTGATTCCGGTACCGTGCACGCCATCAAGACCGGCACGCTCATTTTAGAGACGCAGCAATCGAGCGACGTGACGTATCGCCTGTACGACTACGACCGCCCCGGCACCGACGGCAAGCTGCGCCCGCTGCACATTGAGCAGAGCCTCGATTGCATCGACTTTAACGCGCAGGCTCCGACCGACGGCACGGTGACCGCGCCCGAGGTCGATGGCGTGACCGAGCTCGAGTCCAACCCCTGCTACACCGTCGATCGCGTGCGCGTCGACGGCAGCAAGACCCTCGAGCAGCGCTGGCCCTTCATGTGCCTGTCGGTCATCGACGGCGAAGGCACCGTCTGCGGCGACCCCGTCCACAAGGGCAGTCACCTGCTGGCACCCAGTACCGTCAGCTCCATTGACCTCAAAGGCAAGATGGAACTGATCATCAGCCACCTCTAGGTCGCAACAACAACCAAAACGAAACAAGGGGCTCCCCCGTTCATCAACGGAGGAGCCCCTACTCGTATCTATATATCAGCCCACCCGGCTCTCCAGACCAAAAAGCAAACGAGCAAAGCAACGTTCGCAAGCTGCAGGCCAAAACGCCGCAAGGAAGAGGGCACGCCGGGGGCTTTGGTCGATCGCGAGTTCCGCACGAGCCGGAGAGCACTTAATGTGCTCTCCGTGCGAGCAGGACTGTCCGAGCAGGCGATCAAAGCCCCCGGCGCGCCCGGTCAACCTTGCAGTTAGGAATTCAGCTTGACGATAGGCGCAAAGCCCTTCATGAGCTTTTTGGTCTGGCCGGTCTTTTCGAACTGTACCTCGATCATGTCGCCCGCGACGCTGATAACGGTACCCGTGCCAAAGGTCTTGTGGCTCACGGTATCGCCCGCGGCAAAGTCCTGCGACGCGCTGGCGCGATCGACCTTGCGCTCCACCGTCGGCGACACCTTGGACGACGGCTTTTTGGCTCGCGGCGCGCCCGAGCCAAAGGTCGAGGCAACACGGCCGGCGTCGGGCGAGACCCCACGATGGCGCTCGGTCCCATAGCTGCTGCCGCCAAAGAAATCGTCGAAGCTCGATCCGCCGCGCGAACCGGAACCGCCGGTCGAGCGCGTATGCGAGCCAAACACCTTGCCGCCATACATATCCGAGCCCATGCCCGAGCCAAAGGTGCCGTGACGGTCGCCGCGTTTCTCCCAGCCCGTGCCCTCAAAACCGGCAGAACCGATGCCGCTAAACTCGATGTCCTCGAACGGAATCTCGTTGAGGAAGCGCGAGCGCGGGTTGGCAGAGGTCGAGCCGTAAGTGCGACGCGTGGCCGCATAGGTCAGGAACAGGCGCTTGCGAGCACGCGTGATGGCGACGTAGGCCAGGCGACGCTCTTCCTCGAGCTTGCCCGGATCGTCACTACCGCCAAAGTCGTGCACGTGCGGGAAGATACCCTCCTCCATGCCGGCCACGAACACCGCGGGGAACTCCAGGCCCTTAGCGGAGTGGATGGTCATCATGGTGATGGCATGTGTCTCGCCGGCCAGGGAATCCAAGTCGGAGCGCAGGGCCAGCCACTCCATGAGTGCCGGCAGCGCCTTGCAGGTGAGCGGGCCGTAGGTGCGCTCGATCTCGTCGGCATGCACGGCACCCGCCGGCATCTCCGTCGGCGCGGCATACGCGTTGCCCGCGATGGCGGCGGCCAAGGCATCCTGCGGCGAGAGCGCCGGGGCGGCTAGGTTATCGAGCGGATTGGAACCTGCGGCATCGCGCGCGCCGACGAGTGCCTCAAACGAGGATGCCGGAGCGGACGGTCCCGGCTCGGGCGCGGGCGCACTCACCACGACGGGCTCGGACTCGGCGCCGGCAGGCACGTCGGCAACACCGGCCGCGCGCAGCTCTTCCAAGCTCTCGAGCGTACCCTCGATATCCTCGTGCGTCTCCTCAAATTCGGCGGCGACGCCCAGGAATTCCTGGATGTTCTCGGCGCGGCTCTCGGACTCCATGGTGCCCTCGGCGCGAAACGCCTGCAGCAGACCCGTCTTATCGACAATCATCTCGACGACGTCCTTGAGCTCGCCGCTCATGCGGCGACCCTCGCGCACCAGCGCCACAAAGCTCGACAGGCCATTGCGCACCTTGGCGCTAAACATACCGGTCTCGGCGCACGCGATCTCGCAAGCCTGGAAGAACGAGCAACGATTGTCGCGCGCCAGCTGCTCAATCTTTTGGATCGAGGTGGAGCCGATGCCGCGGCGCGGCGTGTTGATGACACGCTTGACGCTCATCTCGTCGGCCGGGTTCACGATCATCTTGAGGTAGGCCATGACGTCGCGGATCTCGGCGCGATCGAAGAATCGCGTGCCGCCCACGATCTTGTAGGGCACGCCCGCACGCAGGAACATATCTTCGAGAATACGCGACTGGGCGTTGGTGCGATAGAACACAGCGATGTCGTCGTAGCTCGTGCCCTTGGAGTGCAGCTTTTCGATCTCGCCGGCAATCCAGCGGCCCTCGTCGCGCTCATCGCTTGCCTGGAAGGCCTGAATCTTCTCGCCGTCGCCCTCGGCCGTAAACAGGCGCTTATCCTTGCGCTGCGAGTTGTGGCGAACAACGGCGTTGGCGGCGCTCAGGATATGACCCGTAGAGCGGTAGTTCTGCTCCAGCTTGACGGTCTTGCAGTTTTTAAAGTCCTTCTCAAAGTCCAGGATATTGGTGATGTCGGCGCCACGCCAGCTGTAGATGGACTGGTCGTCGTCGCCCACGACCATGAGGTTTTGGTACTTGGCGGCCAGCAGGTTGGCAATCTCGTACTGGACGTGGTTGGTGTCCTGATACTCGTCGACGCTAATGTAGCGGAAGCGCTCCTGGTACTTGTCGAGCACCTCGGGGCGGGTGCGCAGCAGCTCGAGCGTGCGCACGAGCAGGTCGTCGAAGTCCATCGCGTTGGCGGCACGCAGGCGGCGCTCCAGCTCCAGGTAGACCTGCGCGGCCTTTTTGTCATTGGGGCTGTCGGCGGATTTAAGCATGTCCTCGGGCCCGATCATGGCGTTTTTGGCCGAGCTGATCTTGCTGCGGATCATGTTGATGGGGAACTGCTTTTGCTCGATGCCGAGCGCCTGCATAATATCGCGCACCATGCGCTTTGAGTCATCGTCATCGTAGATGGTGAACTGGCCGGTGTAGCCCAGCAGGTCGGCGTCCTCGCGCAGCATACGCACGCACATGGCATGGAAGGTGCACACCCACATGCCGCGGGTGCCGCTGGGGATGAGCGCCGCCAGACGCTCGCGCATCTCGGCCGCAGCCTTGTTGGTAAACGTGATGGCAAGAACCTGCCAAGGCTTAACGCCCAGGTCGCCAAGCATATGTGCGATGCGGAAGGTCAAGACGCGGGTCTTGCCCGAGCCGGCGCCGGCAAGGACCAGCAACGGGCCCTCGGTGGTCAGGACCGCCTCGCGCTGGGCGGGATTAAGGCTGTCGATGTCGACGAGCGGTTTGGCGGGCTTGGGTGCCGGCGCGGGAGCGTCGTAGATGTCGAGCGGGACGAGCTCGGGCTCCGGCGCAGCAGGGGCGGCATATGCATCGAGCGGCACGGGTTCCGGCACGGGCGGCACGGGTACCGCGGCGTTCTTTTCCCAGGGCAAAGGCTGGGTCATGGGCGACTCCTCATCTGACGGACGGCGCGCCTGCGGGCAGCGCCATAGTTTGAGCCGTACCAGTATACCGAGCCGCGCGGACACCGACGCAAATCACACCACGACTCCGTGCGTCACCGTCAGGCTCGCCCCAACGGATTTGGCGCAATGGGGTCAGGTTACTTTGCACCAATCTATTGACAATCACGAAACCGCCGATGTCATGGCAGCAGCAGCGAGCGACGGTCAGGGCGAACAAATTGGCATGAAAAGGGGGCGGCATAGACCTTTTGGTCATGCCACCCCCTTTGAATGACAAGTTGTCGCCCTGACCGCCGCGCAGCGTCGACTAAGTTAGAGGCCGAGCATCGGCTCCAGGACGAAGAAGTACGCAAGCACCACGATGCCCAGGATGATGCGGTAAACACCGAAGCACTTGAAGTCGTGACGGCGGACGAAGCCCATGAGCCACTTAATGGCGATGAGCGAAACCACAAAGGCCACAACGCAGCCCACGCCCAGGATAGCGACCTCGTTGGCGCCGAACGTACCGCCCTTGATGAAATACTTGACCAGCTTGAGCGCACTCGCGCCAAACATGACAGGGATGGCCAGGAAGAACGTAAACTTGGACGCCACCGAACGCGTGCAGCCCAAAAGCAGGCCGCCGATGATGGTAGAACCGGAGCGAGACGTACCAGGCACCAGCGAAAGCACCTGGAAGCAGCCGATGCCCAGCGCAGTCTTCCAGCTCAGGTCCTCGAGCGTGGCGATGGAGCCAAAGTCCAGATCCTCGTCATCGTCCTCATCCTCAGCGGTAGCCGCGGCGGGCGCCGCAAAGTGCGCACCGGCGGGACGTCCACCCGACACCACAGCACGCGAACCAAACGAACCGGCAACGGCCATTTCCTCGCGCTTGTTTGCGCGCCAGTTCTCGATCACGATAAACAGCACGCCGTACACAATGAGCGCCAGCGCCACGACGGGAGCATTGTAGAAATGCTCCTCCATCCAGTCGTTGAGCGGCAGGCCGATCGCCGCCGCAGGAATGCAACCGAGCACAATCTTGCCCCACAGCACCCAGGTGTCGCGACGGCCCTCCTTGCCCTTGCTGGGCGAGAACGGATTGAGCTCATGGAAGAACAGCACACAGACGGCCAAAATGGCGCCAAGCTGAATCACGACCAGGAACATGTTCCAGAACGTCTCGCTCACGTTCATCTTGACGAACTCGTCCACCAAGATCATGTGACCGGTCGACGAAACAGGCAGCCATTCGGTGATGCCCTCGACCAGGCCCATGAAGGCAGATTTTAGAAGCTCGATAATATCCAAAGGGACCCCCTCGTTAGACACCCGCCGGTAGATGTTCTGCGGACGATGCGGGCGATGTCCCATTATCAACCGTTGGCGGTGCGACCGCGCCTACCCTTACCAAAAAACTCGCCCGTTCACAGAATTGCGAGCGGTCAAACCCAAATCCTTGGGTATAACTGCAACAAGATAAAGTGTCCGGCGGCCAACGCGCCCGCGCCCGCCCGATGCACGAGCCCCGCGCCCGTGCGATAGACCAAGGAGGAAACCATGAACGAGGGCTACACCAAGGTATTTGTTTCACTCGACGGTACTGAGCAGCAGGATTTTGTGCTCGCACGCGCCATCAAGGTCGCCGCGAACAACGGCGCCAAGCTGATTATCGGCCACGTTATCGATTCCACGGCGCTCGAGAGCGCCGGTTCCTATCCGGTCGATCTGGTCAACGGCCTAGAGGAGGCATTTAAGAACTCCATCGCCAAGCAGCTCGAAGAGGCCAAGGCCAATCCCGACATTCCCGAGGTCGAAGTCATGATTCGCGCCGGCCGTATTCGTGAGACGCTCAAAGACGAGATGCTCGACGTGGTCAAGCCCGACCTGGTGCTCTGCGGCGCCCGCGGCCTGTCCTCGATCAAGTATGCGCTGCTGGGTTCGATTTCGACGTTCCTGCTGCGCAATACGGACTGCGACATTTTGGTCGTGAAGTAGCGTTGCTCCCACCGGCCGCGGGGCCTGCGGGGTTTCCACGGGCACGTCCTCGCCGCGTTGCGGCTGCGGGATGCGCCCTTAGGAAACCCCTCCCGGCCCCGCGGCCTTCGCAGCCTTACTTCAGCGAGTTGGCTGATAAAAGATGGCGTGCCGCCCCGTTTGGGGCGGCACGTTTTGTTTGGGCTGCACGTTTTTGTTTTGGGAGATCCATTTGAGCCTCATAGTTATGTTCACGTTCGGGAACATAACGCCAGTTGCCTTAGCTAAGTTCACGTTCGGGAACATAGCCGTCCGCAGCGCAAGACGGCCCGGCTACTCAAAGTATTGGAACTTGTTCGTCGAGAAGGCGAACGTTACGACAAAGCCTTCGCCGGAGTCGGATGCCGCCGTGACGTCGATGCCCATCTTGGAGCATAGGCGCGCCACCAGGTAGAGGCCGATGCCCGTTGCGCGCTTGGTGGTGCGGCCGTTGTCGCCGGTAAAGCCCTTCTCGAACACGCGCGGCAGGTCTGCCGCACACACGCCGCAGCCGTTGTCCGCAACGGTGAGCTCGATGCGCTCGCTCGCCAGGCCCTCGTCCAGTAACGCGCCCGAAAACACGATCTTCGCGCCGTCCTCGCGCGCATATTTAATGCTGTTCTGAATGAGCTGGCCCAGGATAAACTCGAGCCATTTTTCGTCGGTAAAGACCTCGAAGTCGAGGTTCTCGCACACCGGAGCCACGTGCGCCGCAATGAGCTCGCGCGCGTTGGCCTTAATCGCACCCGTCACCAAGGTCTTAAGGTCCCAGCGGCGAATCAGGTAGTCGCGCTCCACGACTTCCGAGCGCGCGTAGTACAGCGCCTGGTCGATATAGCGTTCCACGCGAGCCAACTCGCGACCCAGGTCATCGACACGTGTTGGGTCATCTGCGCCGCCGTCGAGGTTTTCCAGAATCAGGTGAGCCGCCGCCAGGGGCAGCTTGGCCTCGTGGACCCAGCTCTCGATATAGTCGCGATAGTCTTCGGTCTGACGCCGGCCCTCGGCAACCTCGTCGCAGGCGGCTTTGCCCACCCGGCACAGGACCTCGTACTCGAGCTCGCCCTCGGCATAGGTTGGGCATTGCACCATCTCCTGCACCCATGCGGGACTCTCGAGCTCCTCTGCCGCGCGCTCCAACTGACGCAGAAAACGGCGACGGCGAGCGTACTCGATCACGATGCCGAGCATACCGAAGATAAAGGACACGCCAACCGCCACGACCACGATAGAAACGGGTGCGCCGGCGACCGTCAGCACAAAGCAGCTCAGCAGCACGCCGCACGTCCACACGGCGACGGGAAGCAGTGCATCTTTAAAGAACTTGCCAAACGACATAGCCGGCCCCTAGACCGAATAGCCTTGGCCGCGATGCGTCGTCAAATACCCCTTGATGCCGATTTTTTCGAGCGTGGTGCGCAGGCGGTTGATGTTGACGGTGAGCGTATTGTCGTCCACGAAGGCGTCGGAGTCCCACAGGTCCTGCATGATGGCCGAGCGCGAGACGATCTTGCCCGCGCGGCTCAGGAGCAGCGAGAGGATACGCAGCTCATTTTTGGTGAGCTCGGTGCTGTCGCCGGTCGCCGTGTTGGTGACCATAGAGCGGGCGAGGTCGAGCTCCAGCCCCTTGTGGACGAGCGTGCTGCGCTCGCCTGACGCCGCGGTGCGACGCAGCAGTGCGTTGATGCGCGCCACGAGCACGCGCGCGCTATAGGGCTTGGGAACAAAGTCGTCCGCGCCGAGCGTCATGGCCATGACCTCGTCGATCTCGGTCGTGCGCGAGGTGAGGACGATGATGGGGACCTCGGATTCGCGGCGAACCTCGTGGCAGATATGCTGGCCGTCCTTGACGGGAAGCGTGAGGTCGAGCAGCACCAGGTCGGGCGCGGCGGCGAGAATATCGCGCGAGACATGCTCGAACGATTCGCAGGCCTCGATTTCAAACCCGGCGCGGGCAAGGATGTCGACAAGCTCACGACGAATGGGCTCGTCGTCCTCAACGATATAGATTAGCGCCATGGATTCCGCTCCCCTCTTGATTGTCTTGCCACCATTATGGCTGCGAAACTGCAGGTGCGCGCCACGCACATCGCCAAGGTGACAGAACTGTTCGCGAGCGGGGGCGTTTTGTCCGCCTCGCACTCGCAGCGGTGGCGGGAACCAAAATGATTCTTTAATCCCCGTCCCAGAAAAATCACTTAGCGGCGGGCGCGAAGCTTTTCGTAGCCGTCGGCAAAGAAGGCGACCGTCGCGGCATCAGACTCGGCGGCGCCGGCGTCGGCGGCAGGCACCACGCCGTGCTCGTCGCTTACCAGGAACAAGGCGCCCTTGAGCTGTGCGGGAATGTCTACGCGCGTGACCGGGATGCCCTTGGTCTGGGCCAGCTGCTCTATGAGCGTCGCCGTGCCACACAGGCACTCGTCCGCCGGCGCCACAAAGGCCAGCTCGCCGTTGTTGACGGCAGCGAGCAGCTCGGGCGCCACGCCGGTTTCGTCGGCCTCGGAGCGGGCCTCGGCGGAGCGGGCACGCAGCGCCTTGGCCGAAGTATCGGCCAGCGGCGCGTACTCACCCACCGTCATGGCGGCATTGCCGTTAACGTCGATCACCAGCATGAGCACGCCGTCGTGCGCGGTGTAATCGCCCTCGGCAAGCGACCACTCAACGTGCTGCTTAGCCCAGCTGAGCATGTTATGGGTGAGCGCCTCGCCCTGCACCAGGCGCTCGGACAGTGCGCGAATGTGGCGGTTGAGCATGGGCACCTTTTTGTTGGACATGCGCCAACGGCAGACAAGCGCGGGCTTGTCGAGCGTAAACTTCTCGACCGCCTCCTGATTGGCGCAAAAGTCCTCGTACGCACGCTGATCCTCGGCATTGCCAAACAGCTCGGCATCATCAATCTGGGGCATGGTCATACCTTTCGTGTTAGTCATTCCGTCCTCTTATACCAAAAAGACGGCCCTCCAAACGGAGCGACCGTCTTTTGCAGAGATAATTTTAGAAGCGAGGCGGTCCAAGGGACGAGATAACATCCCATCCTCCCCAGTCAACCTAACAGGTCGGCGAGGGTTGCCCAGGTGCCGCAGATTGCCGTGAAAGAGGAGCGACGCGTACTTGGGTACGCGGGCGACGAATGAGCGGCAAGGTGCGGTGGTTGGGCAAGCCGCAGCGCCACCTCCCTACTTAATGGCGGAAGTGGCGCGCACCCGTGAAAACCATCGCAATATTGTGCTCGTTGCAGGCCTGGATGCTCTCGTCATCGCGCTTGGAGCCGCCGGGCTGGATGATGCAGGTCACGCCGTGTGCGGCAAGCACGTCGACGTTGTCGCGGAACGGGAAGAACGCGTCGCTTGCGCAGGCAAAGCCGCCCTTCTCCACGCCCTCGCGCTCGCAGAAGTCCTCGGCGCGCTCGCAGGCAAGCAGCGCAGAGTCAACGCGGTTGGGCTGACCGGGGCCCATGCCAATGCCGGCCTTGCCCTTGGAGACCAGGATGGCGTTGGACTTGACGCCCTTGCAGACCTTCCAGGCAAACTCGAGCTCGGCCATCTCAGCGTCGGTGGGCTTGCGATCGGTGGGGAACGTAAAGGTCGCGGGATCCTCGGTCACGTGGTCGACCTCCTGCACCAGCATGCCGCCGTCGATGGAGCGCAGCTCCACCTGGGCACCGTGGTCCACGCCGCCGGTAGCCAGCACGCGCAGGTTGGGGCGCTTGACCATGCGCTCGAGCGCCTCATCGGTGTAGCTCGGGGCGATGATGACCTCGACGAACTGCTTGTTCTCGTCGGCAAAATGCTCAACCAGCTCAAAGGGAACCTCGCGGTTGCAGGCGATGATGCCGCCGAAGGCGCTCTTGGGATCGCAGGCGAAAGCGCGGTCGTAGGCGGCCGTGATGTCCTCGGCAACGGCGGAACCGCAGGGGTTCTGATGCTTGAGGATCACGCAGGCCGGCTCGTCGAACTCGCGGACCAGGTTCCAGGCGGCATCGGCGTCCAGATAGTTGTTGTAGCTGAGCGGCTTGCCCTGGATCTGCTCGGAGCCCACAAGCGGGAACTGAGAGCTCGCGGTGTTCTCGCAGCCCTCGGCAAAGCGGTAGACCGTAGCCTTTTGCTGAGGATTCTCACCATAGCGCAGGTCGTCGACCTTCTCCAGCGAGATCTCGAGCTTGGCAGAGGTGTCCGCCACGTCGCTTGCCTGAGCGGCAAGCCAACGGGAGATAGCCGTGTCGTAGGCGGCGGTGGTCTGGTAGACCTTCACCTGCAGGCGACGACGGGTGGAAAGCGTGGTGCAGCCACCGGTCTCGCGCATCTCGGCCAGGACGGCATCATAGTCGGCCGGATCGGAGATGACGGTAACGCTCGTGGCGTTCTTGGCAGCAGAGCGCAGCATGGAGGGACCGCCGATGTCGATGTGCTCGATGGCATCCGCGAAGGTGACCTCGGGGTTGGCAACGGTCTTCTCGAACTCGTACAGGTTGACGACGACCAAGTCGATCAGCTTAATGCCGTGCTGAGCGGCCTCCTGCATGTGCTGCTCGGAATCGCGGCGGGCCAGCAGCGCGCCGTGAACCTTGGGGTGCAGGGTCTTAACGCGGCCGTCCATCATCTCGGGATAGCCCGTGAACTCCTCGATGGGGGTTACGGGAACGCCCGCGTCCTCGATGGCACGAGCCGTGCCGCCCGTAGAGATGATCTCGACGCCAAAGTCATCGACCAGCGTCCGTGCGAAATCGACGACACCCGTTTTATCGGTAACCGAGATCAACGCGCGTGCGATCTTCACATCAGATCCCATGCAGTCCTCCTGTCTGGTACGCCGCCGTGCTCTGTGAGTCGGTGATACGTCGATCTGCAGCGCTCGCGCAGCGGCATTGAAAATACTGATTCAATGTAGCGCATCGAGCGCGTCGATGCACCCCGCAACGGTCGCATGTGCAGAAAAAGCTTGCGAGCGGAGGGCATGGGCGCGGCACCGGGCGCGGTGAGTTCATGGAACACAGGGGCACCATAATTCGATGCCAATGGCGTGGTAGAACTGTGCTCGATATGCATCCGCAAAAGAAAGAGGCACCATGGTCTCGCGGGTTCTCTACCGACCGTTTGATACCGAAGACTTCGACACCATCGCGCTGATTCTGCAGCAGCTTTGGCATAACAATTCGGATAACGATGAGTACAACCGCCTTGAGGCCGCGTGCGACCTTGCCTACTGCCTTTCGTCGTCGACGTTTTCGCAGGTTGCCGTCATCGACGGCCAGGCGCGCGGCATTGCGCTCGCGCGTGCGGGGCAAAGCTCCGGCGCCACCGTCAATGAACATTGGATGGATACCGAGCGCGCGCTGCTATCGCAGATGCGTGAGCTGGAGCCCGATGCCTGCGCCGAGTATCTCTCGTTTGTGCGCGCAACCATCCGCACCAACAACCGTCTGCTCGAAAGCAGCCCCCTGCCACACGACAACGAGGTCACGCTGCTTGCCGTGGATCGCGATGTCCATGGCCTGGGCGTTGGCTCGGTCTTGCTCGACGCCGCGGTCTCGCACCTGTCCTCGCGCGGGGCGACAAGAGCGCACCTGTACACCGACTCCAACTGCTCATGGAAGTTCTACGAGCTGCACGGCTTTAAGCGCACGGCCACGCACCGCGCCAACCGCGAAGAGCGCCGCCACGACATGCCGCGCGAAAGCTTCCTCTACGAACTCGATCTAACAGCCTAAACCTGGCAGCTAGGGACGTTCCTTTTGTGCCGGCACCCCGGGACACTCCTTGGCAGCAACCGCACCTAGTCGTTAGGAACGTTCTTAAATGACTAGTTGCTGGGGACAGTCTTCGTAGGTAGCGCGTAAAAAGGGGATGGGCTTTCCCCGACGGCTGTCGAGAAAAGCCCATCCCATAATTTACGACCGTTAGAACGTTCCGCCGCCGCCTCCGCCGACGCCGCCACCGCCGCCACCGGAAAAGCCGCCGCCGCTGCCGCCGCTCGAGCTATCGGAACTCGAAGCCAGCTCGCGGATGGTCTCGTGATACACATCGTTGAACGAATCGAGCGGAGACTCGTTGCCGTAGTGATGGTAATACCACCAGTAGCAGGGGTAGTTGTCGTAGAAATCGTCGCTGTTGCGCAGATCCGCAGGCACGGCCTCGGCCAGCTGTCGCAGCACTTCTTTCGAAACGCCCAGGGCAACGCCCATCACCAGCAGTTTGTTCCACAAGATCAGGTCGCTGGGGATAGCCTCCTTCAGGCGCGTAAAGTCCTCGAGCCAATGCTTGAGCGCCTTGCAGCGAGCCGCCACCTCGGCGCCCTCCGGCGTGTAACGGCGGAAGGTGCAGCTCAGGACAAAGCCCACGATCGTGACGGGGATCGAGATCATAGCGGCACTGACATTGGCATCCGCAAAGTCGGCATAGAACAGAGAGCCCAAAATGCCACAGACAATAATGATGCCGAGAACCAAGCCGGCAACCAGGGCGATGGTGCCGTCCGAGGCGATAAGCTCGCGCGCCTCCAGCTTGCCCTTAACCGTGCTCTGATAGTCCTCGAGCTTGTCGCCAACAGATGTGATGCGCTCGCTGGCATACTCCTCCAGCTCGCTAAACGTGCGCGAACGGACTCCGTCCTTATCGGGCTTAACGCCGGCGAAGAAGACCTTGAGCACATCGCGATCGATGCCGTCCTTCTTGGCAGCCTTCCAGGCCTCGTCGGTCACTGTGATGCGATACGTCTGCTCCTCTTTTTCGCGACGGAGCAGACCCTTCTTCTTGGTCTCGGTCGCTTCTTCCAGCTTGATCACGCGGTCGTCGGTAAGCTTCATAAGCGTGGCGATATATGCCTGATCGGGCACGTCGTTCCAGCTCATAAGAGCTGCAAGCACCGCGGGATGGTCGGCCGAGGGCACATCGCGGAAGTACTCGTCCTGAAAGAGCGGCTTGGGCTTGGGCCTGCGCAGCTTAAGCATCACGATCACACCGGTATAGGCAACCGCCACGGCAACACACACCACGGCAATCGCGCCGGCAACCGCACGCGCGTGCTCACGGCGAGCGTTGGCCTCGTCGGCCCATTCCTTCTCTTCGCTCAGGATCGTCGACATGCGCTTTTCGCCCGAGACGGCAAGCTGCGGCACCCAGTCGCTGGGGAAGGCGATGCGTGCCTCGGCGAATTCGCCCTCATGCACGCAGGGAATGGTATAGGTGACCATGGGCTCGTCCGCATCGAGCGACACGTCGCCCGTCAGCGGGCCGTGGCCCCATGCGCGGAAGTTATCGCCCTTGACGGCCGCCGTCCCGGCAGCGGCATTTGCGAAGCACACTTCCATCTCGACGTCATCGGAATCCGCAGACCAGCCGTCGCCCACGAACTTCCAGTAGAGCTCGGCGGTATCGGCCCAGTTCATAACCGCACCGGTCATGGTGTAGCTCACGTAATAGATCGCGCTGTCGCCGCTCTCGTGGGGGCTGAACACCTTAATCCTTACGCCGTCACCGGTCTGCTCAACCGTGTAGACGCCAGAGTCGCCCTTGTTCGCGCTATCGACTTTGTTAAACGCGGTGTCCTCTTCCTCGACACTCAGCACGTCAACGCCCGCCGTGCCGCCCTGCTGGTTGGTGCCCGTATTGATCTCCCAAAACACGCCGTTGATGTCGTCGTCGAAATCAAACTGGCGTCCCTCGACAACGGTCAGCGATCCATCGGCCTCGACCGTGGCACTGATGTAGGTTTGGGTCATGGAATACCCGTCGGCACGTGCAACGGCGGGTAGCAGCAGCAGCGCGCACGCGACGAGCGCGCAAATGTAAGCAAATCGCGCAAACGGGCAGCGCTGCCGACAGGTCTTGGCAACGGGGGCGTTCATAGGCACATCCTTTGTCTGTGATACCAGTAGCGTCATTGTCCCACGTTTGCGGGTTCATGTGACGAACATCTAGGTCAGCGGAGTATTAAACGGGACGAAAGTCACGCCCGCGACCGGCACCTGGGGACGTTCCTTATCTGCCGGCAATCTGGGACACTCCTTGGCATAGCCCGCTCCGGCATAGATACCACTTCATAGCTCCGTCACAGGTGTAGCGGCTTTGTGTGGGCGCGGCGTGAGCCGATTAAGCCGGCGAGCGAGGGACATAAAGCAGTTGAGCGAAAACGGTTTGCCCCTTTGCCGTTCGCTTGAGGATCATGTCCCCCTTTTCCGCGGAAACCCCGGCAGTTGCGAAGAGCTGCCGGGGTTTCTGTCGTTTGAGGGGTTGAAGGGGCTGAGCTTGGGGCGGTAATCGAGGTGTTCAGTCGGTGCCCGCCGCGCACAACACGCAGCCTCGGCAACTCGCGAGCATCGACGACGCCCCCTCACCTCACCCCGCGCTATACTCGTCCGCATGGATATCAACGCATGCAACATAGCAACACCCGCCGTGGCCATGTCGACGGCGCCCAACAGCAAGCTCGCCCCCGCCCTCGCGCCGGTCGTGGGCCGCTTTGCCCCGTCGCCCTCGGGCCGCATGCACCTGGGCAACGTGTTCAGCTGCCTGTGCGCGTGGCTTTCGGCCCGCAGCCAGGGCGGCAGCATCGTGTTGCGCATCGAGGACCTGGACGATCGCTGCAAGCGCCCGGAACTTGCCGCCCAATTGATTGACGACCTAGCCTGGCTGGGGCTTGAGTGGGACGAAGGCCCCTACTACCAGCACGATCGCCTGGACTTGTACGAGGACGCCCTGCACCAGCTGCAAGACGCCGGCCTCACCTATCCCTGCTTTTGCACGCGCGCCGAGCTCCACACCGCAAGCGCGCCGCACGCGAGCGACGGCACGCCCATCTACCGCGGCGCCTGCCGAGGCCTTTCTGCCGAGGAGGTTGCCCGCCGCAGCATCCTGCGCGCTCCGGCCACGCGTCTGCGTGTGCCCGACGTCGACGACCTCGCCGGCGACGTGATCGAATTCGTGGACCGCACGTACGGAGCCCAATGCGAGGCACTCGCCACCGAGTGCGGCGACTTTTTGGTGCGCCGCAGCGACGGCGTGTTTGCCTATCAGCTGGCCGTGGTGGTCGACGACGCTGCCATGGGCGTCACCGAGATCGTACGCGGATGCGACCTGCTTGGTTCCACGACGCGCCAGATCTATCTGCAACATCTGCTGGGACTGCCCACACCGCGCTACGCGCACATTCCGCTGCTCATGGCACCGGACGGCCGCCGCCTTTCCAAACGAGACCGCGATCTGGACCTGGGCGAACTCCGCGCCCGCTTTGGCACGCCCGAAGCGCTGCTGGGTTGGCTCGCCGGACAAACAGGCATCGCGCCGGGCACCACGCCGCGCTCTGCCGAGCAGCTGGTCGAGCATTTTAGCTGGGATGTTATCCGCAAGCACAGGGAGAACATTACCGTAACGGCTGAGTAATCAGGCACCCCACCCCTACGCAACATCCCAGGGCTGGAGTTCGTCGCCCAGGCGAACGATGCAGTCGTAGAGCACGGTATGGCGCTCGGTCGGGTTGGCATCCCGATGAAAATGCCCGTAGTACCAGCGCTTGTAGTCCAAGCGATCTTCCAGCTCATCGAAAAACGCCGTAAGTCGATCGACGGCGGGGCAATTCCAGCCGGGCGCCGGATAGAGCGTGGGCGAAAGCATGCGCGTAGAGCAGGTGTGGGTGACCACGTAGTCGACCTTCCAGCCCACGCTGTCGAGCTTCGTCCGTGCCTCCTCAAAGTTGCGCTCGTCCGGCAACTCCTGCGGCCACCAGCTGGAATACGGAATGCGGTATTCCTTGTCCACGCTCGTGGCGCCGCCCATGGTAAAGACCGTTGAGCCGTCGAGTTCAAAAACCTCGCCGCGCGTCAGGCGCCGTATGGGCGAGGTGTCCGACAGGCGCTGTGTCAGTCCGCCGTGCCACAACTCCATGGGTCGCTCCGCCCAGTGGTCGAAACGTTCGTGGTTGCCGTCGACGAACAGCACGGTATAGGGGCGCGACTCCAGCCAAGCGATGTCGGCACATTCCTCGGCGGAGAAATCCCACGGAAAGCCAAAGTCGCCCGCGATTATCAGATAGTCGTCGCTCGTCAGGCTACCCTCAAGCTCCCAATCGCGCAGCTTTTGCATGTCGAGGCCGCCGTGAATATCGCCCGTCACATAGACCGTCATCGGATCATCACTTCCCTCTTATAGGCTTCGAGATCGCGCTCGATCTGCTCGTCGCCCGTGGCGTTGACCCACCACGGCCATTTAACGCAACACGTCGGCTCGTCTACCTGCGCAAACCACGACCTGAGTTCCTCCAGGCTCACGGGAGCGTAGCTGTTAGCGTCCACGCCCACGTCATAGCGCAGCAGCCCCTGCCTGCGATTGAACTCGTTATACATGCAACCGCCGCTGTGGATATGCCCGTGCAAATGCCAGCTGCCGTGCGACATGCCCTGCCAGTCAGCCATGGGATAGTGGCTCAGCACGATTTTTTGGCGGTCGATCTTGAGCACGCAAATGGACGGCTCGACGATAAAGGCATCCGCCACCGCAGGCTGCGTCCAGTCTTTGTCGTGGTTGCCGGGCAGCAGGTGGACGCGCTTGCATACGATGCTTTTGCGCAGTTCGTAGGCCTCTTTGACCGTCATCTTAAAGCTAAAGTCACCCAAAATGTAGAGCTCGTCGTCCACAGCAACCTTGCTGTTAATGTTGGCGACCATGGCGTCGTTCATCTGCGCAACAGTCGACCAAGGCCTATCGCTAAGCCGTAGCATGTTCTCGTGTCCAAAGTGAGTATCGCTGGTAAACCAGATCACGGGGACCTCCTAACGCTCTTGCTCGGAATAGTTGCTCGTCGTCTCGCCGAATCCGTCGGCACATCGCGCTTCGATCCGCACGATATCTTGGTAGATAAGGCGATGCTTTTCATCGCGCCATTCATCGTCATGGTAATGGCCAAAGAACCAGGTGCGGTAGTCGAGTCGCCCATCGAGCTCGCCCAAAAAGGCCTGCAGCGAATCGTCGTAGAACTCGCGATTGCACTCCATGCACAGCTCGTCTGCCAAATCGACCGGCGCCTCGTGAGTCACAACATAGTCGACCTTCCAGCCCACACGATCGAGCGAGGCGCGACAGTATTCCACCTCGCTCTCACTCGGCATTTCCTCGGGCCACCACGTCTTTCCCTCCCGGCGCCACTGTTTGTCATGGCTCGCGGCTCCACCCATGGCGAGCACCGTGTTCCCCGCGATGTCGAACACCTCGCCGCGCATCAGGTGCAGCACATGTGGGCGAGCCTCGTGAACGAGGCCCCCGTTCCACTCTCGGATCGGCAGCCCCGCCAGCAAATGGTGATTCTCGTGATTACCGTCGACAAAACACGTGGTCCAGGGCTTGGACTCAAACCAGTCGAGCCAGTATTTGTCGGTGTTTGAGCCACTCCATATAAAGCCAAAGTCACCGGCAACGATCACCACGTCATCGCGCGTCAGCGTACGACCCAATGGCCAAACGCGCGACGAGAAGCGGCTCGCCCCGTACTCGGCAACACCGTGAACGTCTCCGGTAACGAAAATGGACATCAAACAACACCTCCGCGCTGTGCGACTCTGGACAAATCGATAGCAGAAATTGCGGGTCTGCCCCGGCATCTGCATCCCTTAGGGCTTACCCCTCGTTCTTCCATCCAAACGGGTCAAACACCCAAAAGATCAGATCGAGCACGCCGCCGGTCATCATGGCACCGGCAAGGGCGATGATGACGTGCAGGGAACTGGCACTTCGGAGCACGTCGAATGGCCCCAGAACAGCCAGCAGCGCGATCGCTGCGCCGGCTGCGCACAGCGCGAGACACGGCCCCGCGTCCTTGACGCGCTTCTTTGCGAGATGTTTGGTGTTGTCACTCATCGATATCGAACTCCTTAGAGGGTCGCTGTTCAGATGCATGCCGCCGCGACGGAGCATGACGGCAGGTTAAGTGTCACATGTCGTGCGGACACGTTTTTAAACCCACGCGTCCGCAGGGACCCATATCCTTGCAGAGCAGCCCTGAAGAATCTCCTAAACCGCCGACGGGCAACATGCTGAACAGGGGATCTTTCCTCGCTTGAGCGCGGTCGCCAAAGGCACGCTTGTTCTGATGGCGTTTTGAGGAAGGTTCTTGCATCCAGCAGAGCGGTGATAAATCTTGCCGTTCTTAGTGACGATTACCTTGATTTTTGAGGTATCCACACTGCGGGGCTCGATGGGCGCGGTCGCTTCTCGATGAGCCGACGCTGTTTTCCAAGGCTTGCCTCTCGAAAAACCAGAATCGCAGAACCGATTGATATAGCTGTCGAAACATCCATCGAACAGCAGCCCCGTTGCCAGGCCCGCCATGAATCCACAGACGATCGCGGCCTCTCCCCTAATTTGCATATGTCCCTCCTTAATCGCTCTTAAAGAACAAGGCAGCGCGCGCCGCATGGAGCCTCATCACCCCCCCCCACGGTACGCGCCGAAAATGGCCCGCAGTCCCTTCTGTCCCTAACGAATCAGCTGGCGGCGTTTATCGGACAGGAAGACACCGGCGGCTACCAGGACCGTGCCGCCGATAACGAAGGTCTCGCCCAGCAGGTCGAACGCATCGCCCGTGGCAGGCATCGCCGTCTGCTGCGTCGCAATCTCGGTTGTTGCCACCGCATGTTTGGCCTGGTACGTCACCTGCGTAGCGGTCTGAGCCTGCTCGCCATTCCCGCGTTCGGCGGCCTCTTGGCGAGCAATCTCGGCGTTGAGCTCGGCAATAGCCTGGTCGAGCTCGGCCTTGGCGGCGGTGTAGTTTGCAAGCGCCTCCAAGTATGCCGGCGCCACGGCATCCGTCGCAGCCACGGCGGCATCGAGCTCGGCCTTGGCGGTCGCGGCACGCTCGGCGGCATCGTGGGCCGCAGCGATCTTGGCGTTGAGCGCCTCGTCCGCATCGTCAGCGCTGCCATTGACGATGGCTTCGGCAAGATTGACGCTGCGCAGGCGGGCAACCGCGGCGGCAGAGGCATCGCGGGCGGCAGTTGCATTCGCCACGGCATCGCCAGCCTCCACCACGTCGTACTCGGCATCGCTCACGGCCACCTCCGCAGCATCGAGCGCGACATCGGCAGTGGCTTTGCCCTCTGTGGCCCTGGCAAGTGCCGCAGCGGCATTCTTAAGCTGAGAGGCACGCCCGGCAGCTGCATCAGATTTTGCCTGAGCCGTTGCCACGACGGCGTCGGCATCGCTCGCAGCCTGCTGGGCCATATCGAGCTCCGCCTGAGTGGCAGCAGCATCGATGCCTGCCTGATCGGCATCGCCTTGGGCGGCAAGAAGTTCGGCCTCCGCCACGCGCTGATTGGCACGAGCGTCTTCGAGTGCAGACGATGCCGCATCAAACGCACGCTGAGCAGCGGCGATATCGGCTGAGTATGCCGCCAGCTCATCCTGGGCCGCGGCAAGTGCATCCTGCTTTTCGTCAACACCGGTACGAGCGGCGTCCAGCGCGCGTTTGGCAGCAGCCGCCTTGCCCTTGGCAATGTCGAGCTCGCCAGACTTGGCAGCCACGGCATCCTGTGCCGCCGCAACAACGGCGTTGGCAGCGCTCAAATCGGCGCGGGCATCGCTCACGGCACGCGCGGCGGCATCAGCTACAGCTTGTTTCTGCTCCACAGCAGCCTGGGCATCAGAGGCCTTGGCAGCCGCAGTATCGACGTCAGCGGCAGCACGCTCAACCTGGGCCTGCTTTGCCGCAACGGCCTGCGATGCAACATTCACCTTGTTGCCCGCATCCTCGGCAACGCCCTGCGCCGCAGCAAGCTCCTTGCGTGCCGCGTCCACGCCCTGCTCGGGATTTGCCAGAGCGTCACACCACGCGTTCAACGCAGCCTCATACTCTGCAACCGTCATCGGATTGAGGTTATACGGCTTGTGCCATTGACCAGAATATACAAATGTCTGCGCCTGTGTACTCCCGTACAGCGTCCCTCGCGTGCAAACGCCCATGCCCGTCACGGTGTAATCGGGGTTGATCACGTTGATGTAATGGCCGACCGAGGGGCTTGATCCACCGTGCAGTGCGGCGTAGTTATCAATCTGGGAGCTATGCGCCGTATAGAAATCGTAAGCGGCCTTTCCCGTAAGGCCCGATGCGCCCAGCGAGGCGGCGGCAGCATCAAAGATGGCCTTCTCCTGATCGACCCACTGCTTAAACGGATTGCTTCCGTAGTTCCACGCCACATTCTCGCCCACGTTAAACTGCTGAGCGTGCGCGACTTTCGTATCCGAGAAGTTCGCATCGGCAATGGCAGTCGCCATCATGGCATACGTCACCTTGAGCTCGCCTAGGCCAACGCTTGCGCGATACTCGTTGCACGCTTTGAGCCACACGACCGCCTGCTTCATATTGGTCAGGCTTGTCGCGTCGACCTCCTCGCCCACCTTGTTGTAGTTAGCGAGTTTGCAGTTGAGGATGATATTCGCCGCATCGTCGGCGCCCACACTTTTAAAGAACGCGATAGCACCCTGACGGTAATTCTCCGCCGACGCGTTCGCCGTTGCCTGAGCGGCATCGAGCTTGGCCTGGGCCTGAGCCACAGCCTGATCGGCCTGCTGCTTTTGGGCCTTCGCCTGATTGAGCGCCTTGTCTGCAGCGTCTTTCTCGTCCTTGGCTGCCGAGAGCTTGACCTGGGCGTCGGCCAACTCCGTAAGCGCGGAGGCATGATCGGCCTTGGCCTGGTCAAGGGCGGCATCGGCTGCCGTCTTGGCGGCAGCCGCGTCATCCAGCTTGGTCTGGGCATCGGTGGCAACCTGCTGCTGATTGGCAACTGCCTGCTGGGCAGTCTGCACCTCGCCCTCGACGGCAGTCGCCTCTTGCTCGGCGGCGGCAAGCTCGCCCTCGCGCTGCGCCTGCGTGGCCTTGGCGGCCGTCAGCGCCTCGGACGCAGCAGTCACCTTTGCCTTGGCGTCCTCGTACTCCGGGCCCGCAGCGCCCTGCTCGGCTCGATCCAGATCGGCCTTGGCCGCGTCATAGCTCGCCTGTGCGGCGTCCACGTCCGCATCTGCCGCGGTCTTTGCCTGCTGAGCTGCCGAAAGCTTGACCTGCGTTTCCCGCTGCTTGGCAGCGGCGGCATCGGCAGCCGCCTGGGCATCCGAGAGTTTGGCTTGCGCATCAGCGGCCTGCTGCTTTGCCTGCTCCAAATCACTCGCAGCCTGCTCTGCGGCCGCCTGAGCGGCGGCTACGGCCTCGGGCGTGGCGTCGGATGCAGCAGCCTGTGCGGTCTCAAGCGCAGACTGGGCATTGGCGGCCGCCTTCTGCGCGGCAACCAGGGCTTCGTCCTTGTCCGTCAGGTTCTTCTTGGCGGCATCGAGCGCAGCCTGAGCGTCCTCAAGCGTCTTGACATCCAAATCGGCCTTGTCCTGCGCAGCGCCCAGCTGCTTTTCCAGCCCGGCCGAGGCAGCGGAAACCGCGCTATCACTTGCACCGCGGGCCGCGTCATAGACGCCCTGCGCCCGCTGCTGGTTGGCGGCAGCAGCATCGTAGGGAGCAGCAGCCGCTTCCAGATCGGCCTTGGCAGCAGCAGCTTTGGCACGCGCCGCATCAACTGCAGCCTGCAGGTCGGCGACCTTTTGCGCCGCAGACACAGCACCCGCGCCAGCACCGGCGGCCGCAGCGCTCGTCAGCGGCGACATCACCGCAGCCGTTGCGCCCGCAGCGCCAATGCCATCCGCACCCTGCGCCGCCGCGGCCAGGGGCGACAGCAGCGAGCCGCCCGTCATGGCAATCGTCGCCGCAGCAACTGTCGCCACGCGTCCAGCCGCCTTGGCCTTACCCAAAGCCTTGCCGTTCATGTCCTTGTTCATGTTCTTGCTCATTGCCGATTCCTTCCCACGGTGAGCCGTTGTTTGCCACAGATAGTCGATCTGACTTGCCCCATTAAAAAGAGGTGATAACGGGGTAATTAAATTGAGCGAATTGAATCGTGATGAAACTGATCTCCGCAAAAACCAAACTCATAGTTCCGCTCGCGCTCAATCTCATCTAAATACTCGAGTTCTTCGCCGCATGGCTTCTCTTCATCTAGAAATACAAGCCCGTTCTCTGCGCGAGAACCGACAGTGCAACCAAAGATAGTCTCGAGATTAATGTAACCACTATTATCGTTGTTAAATGAGAAACTGCTGGTGTTCATGCTCAAGTCCCGTCTACATAAACTCAAATTGCTGTGCTTGGCCTCTTTTAGAGACCCCATCTCATACGCTATGACTGCAGTATATGCGCTCCGCTTGTATGTTGCAAGAACAATTTTAGTTTTCTAACACATATAACTAATCTGTTTCCTCACGAGCAAATACCACACTCCCCCGCCGCGCCCTCACGCGCGGCATATTCGTTGAGATACTTCACCGGAATCGGCCACCTGGAAGGAGCCCCGTGGCGCGAAAGCCCCTCATTGACCAGCTGAACCAGCAGCTCGGACAGATCGTCGCCTTCGAGCACCTCGACCGAGCGCACATGAATCGACGTTGCCAGATCCTCCTTGGTGCCGTTGTTGACGCCCACAAAGTAGCAGGTCAACCCTGCACGTTCGAACGTTCCAATACCGTAATAGGGCGAGTTGTAGCTCTCGAAAAACTCCTTCTTACGACCCGCCTTACCCGTAAGCTGGTAATCGCGCACCAAGGTCACAAAAGTGTTGGAGAAGGTCGTCAAGCCCGTGTCCCGCACGCGTGCCAACATAGATCGTTCGCCTGCCCGCACGTCAAAGATGTAGGCATCCTTGTCGAGTTTGCCGTCCGACGTCAGCAGTTCAAGCTCCATCTCGTCCACAGGACCGTCCTCGATGGGATGCGAGGTGTAGTCCATGGTCCCGTCGACACCAATCGTTAGCGTTGCGAGGCGTTCATCCAGCTCAACCTTATCCTTCTCCTTGCGCGGGACATTGACCACGCCACAGACCGTCACCGACCCAACGCCAAAAGAGCCAAGGTCAAACGCCTTCACCCGGCCGTCGGCAACATCCTGCTTAACCAACAGCTCTTTGAGCATGGCGCCCAGGATTCCCTCCTGTGCGCCGCACACCTTTGCATTCGACGCCGCCTTAAACAGCGGCTCGCACACGTCCGGCGTCACATGCTGCTCAACCACGCCAGCGTGCAGGGCATAGCCATCGTTCTCGGCGACCTCGTTGGGCACCATGACGATATTCCACGCCAGCGGATCCACATCCTTCCCGCCATACGACGCGCACACGCCCCACGAGGAATCGTTGAGTCGATCGACCAACTGGCGCGCCACCCCAGCAAGCCCTTTGTGCGCAAACGACACCACAACCCGCTGTCCCACCGCGCGCTCCGCAACCACGCGGGCATATCGCTCGCTTTTCAAAACCTCGTAGAAGCTCTTGCGCGGATACTCCCTGAGCGACACCCGGGCAAAGTCGCCGTACCGGCGCTCGAGGATCTGCAGCTCTCGGTACAGGATGCCCTTCTTGGTATAGGCGACCTTTTCCGCTTGGGCCGAAAACGTAAGATCACGGCGCTTGGACGGCTTATCGCCCTTGGCGCGGCGCAGGATGTACTCGTCACGTTGTCCGTGAGCCAGCACCACCGAAGCCACGGGCGACAGCCTGTAACCAACCTGGCTGTTAATCTTCTCGAGCTCCTTCTTGTCGCCTGCCGCACGACCGATGAGCACCCGTCGCTTGGTAAACGTTCGGATCTTAAGTTCGAAGGTGCAATCCTCGTTGATAACGGTCTCAACCGTCTCAATCTTGGCAGGGCCCGTTCCAGCTTCCTCAATGGCGTCGCGGCGAGCACCCTTGGCGCTTACAACATACAAGTGCCCCGTATCATTGGGAATCTCGTCCTCGATCCCCTCAAATTGCGAGCACGAGTTGAACAGCAGACGCAATGCGATGTAATCATCCAGCTCGTTCCAATGAGTTTTAATCGGAACCATTTGCTCATGGTCGAGCGAAGCGCTCAGGTCACCCGTCTGCGCGCCCGCCTTGACCATCAGAAAGACGCGGTTGTCCTCGAGCTGCGTAAGCGCGACGACCTTACCTGTCTGGCACACATCGGCCATAAAGTTTGCCACGGCATGCTTGTCCGCATCGCCGACGTTGCACCAAAAGACCGAGTAGCGCTTCTCGGCAGCCGCGGCATCGAGCTGCAATACGAGCTCGGACACAGCGATGTCTCCCAGACCACACGGCTGGTTATGCTTCGATTGCACGGCCGATCGCCTCCATCATCTCCAGGTTGATTGCTCCATCAGTTGCCATATAGGGGAAGGAGAACACCATCCCCTCGTCATCGATTGGCTTTTGGCGGAGCTCCAGCGCCGCCTCGTCAGCCAAAACATTGACGATCAGCAGCCGCTTCGCCCCGACTTTTTGAGCCTTTGCCTTAAAGCGCTCTGCGTCCGTAGTCTCGCCGCCGGAGCGCCTGTAGGCCTCGTAGGCGCCGATGCGATAGTGCTTAAAATCGATCCACACGCCGGTCTTGTTGCCAGCGGCATCGAGCACCTCAAAATCGCCGCCCGTCTCGGCATGGGCTGCATCGCCACGAGTAAGCGAATAGCGACCGTCGTAATACGCCTCGAAGATGGCCCTACCGGCAGACTCTCCCAGTTCTCCCAGGTATACCGCCTGAAACATATAGGGTGTCATATGTGCCGTCGCCGCCGGCTGCAGCGTCGCGGGCACCCCGTCGCGTGACCAGCGCTCGCGCACCTCGCGAATCGAAAGCAGCTCGGGTACGCGCGCCGCCGCTTGGCTTATCTGACGAACCGTCGCGCCCTTTAATCCCTTGTCGTAGCGGCAACATTCCTCCAGGCGAGCGGCAATCTGCTCAACAGGCTCGCCATCGTAGCTGGGAAATTCAAAATGCGGCACCTTACACGCTCCGCCCTGCGCATACGCATAGCCACTCGCGGCAAACGGCATGTGCAGTGCGGTGCTTTTGCGTGCAGGATAGCTCGCAAGCTCCTCCCACGGCAGGCAAAAATGATGCAGATAAAAATTGCGCTCGTCATCGAAAGCGGCCAGATCTTCCTCGCGCGCATCGAGCGAGGCAACCTTCCACGCCAGCTTTTCGTGCTTCTCTTTCGCCAGGTTGTTCCTAAAGGCAGCAAGGTTCTGCTGCTTACTGGCAGCGTGCTGCTTCTTGTCCGCCATGTGATTGTTGACGGCCGCACAGGCGCCAACCACCTGCTCCAGCTCGTAGCCCATCGGCAAATCGTGCAAGAACGAAAAATCGCAATCGGCGGCGATTTCGCGATCGAGCATTACCTGCACATGGAGCATCTTTACGCTCGTACGCATCAAGCGGCCCACCGCCTGCGCCACGATGCGAGCGCCTTCGACCTGGTACGAGAGGGTGTCGCGCACCGGCAGTTTTCCGCCGGCGCCCGCCAGTACCGTGCGCACACGATGGCGCTTCTGGATAAACGGAATCTCACCGCGCGTCACGAGCTCCTCCTGTTCGACCACGCCAAGCAGCGCCTGCTGGTCAAACTTCTTTGAGCTCATATCGACTCCCCAAGCCAAGCGGCTCGTGGGCGACTCCACGTACAGAAAATCGAGGTCCATCTTGGGATGTCGCCCATCGTTGCCAAAACCACAATCGACCTGGCGCACCGTGTTGCGCAGGCTCTCCGGCACCTCGTATTTAAGGTTCTTGGAAAAGCCACCAGCGGCAAGGTTGATAAACATCAGGGTCGGCTCTCCGTCCTTCAGACGTTCCTGAGCGCCGCGCCAACCTTCCTCCCATCCCGCAGCGTTAAAGCACGGCACCATATCCTTTGCCTCCTCGAGCGACTTCTCGTACGAAGCCTCGGGATGCTTAACGTTCCTAATCACCAGTTCGGCAACGATTTCGCGGGCAAGATCCAGCGCCAAACTATTAAAGTCGCCATGGTTTCCCATGTGTCGTGTCGTAAAGATGGCTCCCGCCTGCTGCTCACTGCGCGCCACGCCACGCGCCCAGGCGCTCACGGCAACGAGCGTCTTGCTCAGACGCTTTAGTTCAAACTCGATGCTTTCGGCATCGCTCGTGGTCACCCTGTCGGCAATCTTTCGGCGCAGGCACGCCGCAAGCCCTTCGCTCACGCCAATCTGGTCAAAGAATCCCATCACATGCTCGTACACCTCGTCGGGCGACACGATACCGCCGCCATAGGCGCCGCCGGCCACGGCCGCCATGCCGGCAAGCTTCTTGGACTCGTCAACCCAAACGACGTCGACGGCGTACATCGTTGCCGCCTGCTTGTTGAACAGCCTGGTCTGCCGCACGATCTCCTGGTTGAGCTCGCCAATCCAGGCATCTTTACGAACCACGCCATGCACTTCGTCCAGGTAATCCAGGTCAAAGTTCTTAATAGTCGGTGCATTCCAGGTGGCGCTCATGCACACACAGGGAGCCTTGGCGGCAATGGATGCCAGATACGCCTCGGGCATGCGCTCAATGCCGTGATTAGTCAGGTACGTGGTAAACATATGGTCGATGGTGGTTTCCATCACCAGGTAGTCAACACCACGCGCATACATCGAGTCGTCAACGGCATCGATTTCATCGTTCTTGCGGTCCTTAAAGAACAGCGCCAGCATCAACGAATTCCAGAAGTATTTCTCGTTGGTCTGGTCGTTCCTAATGCCCAGGGCATCGATGATATTCTTGCGCGAAAGATCGTCCTTGTACGAAATGCTGCCGTAGTACAGCTTGTCCATAAGCGTGGCACAGCGGGCAAGATGGCCCACCACCATCCTGACAAGGCCGCGCGCACGGCGCACCGCCTTATTGACGGTCTGCTGCTCGTCCGTCCCACAAGACGTAATCATGTTGCGGTTGCGGCGAGTATCGAGCTCATAGCGCAAGGGATTCGACAGGCCATCGCCCACCGAAATATCGTCGCTGCCAAACAGATGACGACCGGCAAGCTGCTCGTCTTTCGCCTTGTCAGACAGGGCAAAAGGCTGCTGCAGCTCCATATCCTGAATACACGCAGCGATCATCTTTTGAATACGCTTGGCACCCTTGGCGATCTCTTCGGCAGCCGTCTCCACACTTGCGCGCGAAACCTTGCCCGTTGCCGCGTTTGACCCCTCGTGTTCGCCCGAGGTCGAGGCATGCGTATAGACCGCCATCCACTGGTCCCGATTTCCCAGCAGCAGAGGATCAACCACGCCGCCATTAAAATGACGGTCAAGAATACGCAGCATCTCGTCGGGCTGAAATTTCATATGTCCCGCCGCCAGCATCGACAGCATATCGGCCTTCGCATGGTCGATCTCGTCAAAGATAAACAGGCATTCGTCGGCAACCGCTGCGTTAAAGAACACAACGCCCGCTTCTGTCACCGTATCGATTCTATTGACGAGCTTTTGCGGCGTGCATGCAATTACATGCGGCGCGCGCTTATCGTTAAGCAATGCCGAGGGCCAAATCCGGGGAATCTCCTCAATGCCACGCGTGATGCTCTGGCGTCCACGGCTCACCGCTCGACGCAAGCTCGCGTCTGCCAACGCCAGCTTATCCCACAGCCCTGGAGTCAGGCGGTCGACAACGCTTCCCAGACGCTCCTTCTTGTCCAAAAGGCCCAAAAGGTCATCGGCGACCTCCATCACACCGCGCCACGCGTGCGCAATATCGCGAAGAACGGCCTCGTCCTTTGCTCCAAAGGGGCATGGAATATCGCGCGGCCTTACGCTGCCCTTGTCAAACGTGGCGTCGATCCAGTTTTTGATGTTCTCGCCCGCTCGCGGAAGATCGAACACCATGCGCTCCGCATCATCGTCACTCATGCCCTGCTCAACCAACAATTCGCGCACGTTTGCAACATAGTTGTCGCGGTTGTCCTTACCCGGAACCACAAACACCAGAGTACGGCGACCGGGACATTTATTAAAACAGCCCGACTCATCCCAGCCGCCGGCAATCAGGTCTGCCGTGACCTGCTCGGCCGTGTAGTTTTTACCCGAGCCCGTTGTGGCGCCCAAAAAGTACAGGCCGTTGTTGTCCTGATCCTTGGGGACAAACAGCGCACGCTCAAAAAACTCGCGCATCGCCTTTTGGCGCGCAAGATAGGGAGCAAGCTCCTTGTCGCCCGCAGACGACGGATTCGATTGACAGTTCAGCTCCCACGTAGCCATGGTCAAACCTCCGATTTAGTTGTTGCATGTGTTGAATACCATCCCGTGCGGACAAAAACTCACGCAGGGCGGCTGAGCGATGGCATCTATGCCGCTTGAGAAAAGAAAGGAAAGAGAAGCAGTCGGCGACTACTCGCACGAAGCGAGCAGCTTCTCAAGATCGCATTCCAACGCCTCGCGCTCCTCAGCGTCGATCACCGCGAGGGCGACACGCATCAGGGACACATCGGCGGCAAGCTCCTTTACCTGGTCGGGACGCTTGCTAAAGTGGTCGTAAATCCGCAGGGCCTCCCCGGCCGCCAGGTACTGCCACTTTTCCAACGAAGGCTTTTCGGACCTGCTCACGGCATCAACCCACTCGCCAAGACCCTGAAAACCGTTGCCCGTAGTCGTGCCGTTCATAACCACATCGAGCGGGCTCAGCAAGCAATCGGGCGATTTTTTGTACACCAATTTGGTGAGCATAAGCACCTGGGCAAGGTTGCGATACTTGTCCTGATCGGCATAGAGCACGTCGTTGTAGCAGGCGCACGCCTTAAGCAGCTCGTGGGCGGCAATGCGCTCCGGCCCATCAAACGGAACGCCGCGCAACAACACCCCAGCAAGATCGAATGCCTTGCCGCCCTGCACGATCTTGTCGAGCGCCGAGCCGTCCACCAAATCCGCCAGCCAAGCAAACTCAGGCTGATACGGCTTATGCTCGTCCTCGTCCTCATGCTCCATCCAGTTGTTCACCAGCGTCAGGGCTTCAATCTCCCTCCCGTTCAGAAAGGGCGAATTCTCCCCCATCTCTTCCTGCAAAAAGCCCCGCGGCTCATGAGAGCGCTCGTACGCAACCGCAAGTTCCCCGTCGCTCACGACCAAGGTCGCACGGGAAATATAGGTATCTTCCCGCATGTCCCTCCAGGCGTACATCATAAGGGGACGCAGCTGACGGAGCATGCCGCGCGCGCCGGCACCTTCCTTAACCGCGCGCTTCGCCGCAAGGCGAGCAGCATCTGCCATCAGCTCCATCTTGGCGCCATTTCCCATCATGTTGTTGTACTTGGGCAGGTACTGTTCATACGCAATCTGGACCAGATCGTCCACGCTCAAGGCGTTAAAGTTAATCACCGAGCCAATGCGCCCGCACAGCTCGGACATAATACCCCAAGTCTCAACATCCTCGATGGTCGCACTGTCTCGCAGCTCGTTTGCCGATTTTGCGGCGGTGCGCACGGCGGCATACGAGGATCCGAAGCCGACCGTGGTGCCAGACTTGTCACTCAGGCGCTTGCGCACCAGAGCATCCAAGCCCATAAAGGCGCCGCCCAAAATGCAAACAACCTGATCGAGGTTGAGCGTCTTAATAGCCGCACTCTTGGAGGTATCACATTCAAACGGCATCTCCCCGCCTTCCAAGAGCTTAAGGAACGACTGCGATGGACTAAAGCTCGATGCAACTTCGCCCCCATCGGGCTCGGCACGAACCGCCTTGTCAAACTCGTCAAAGAGCACCAAGCAAATTTCGCCGGGATTGGCAGCCTGATAGTCCGCGACCTGCGACAGGCAGTTGCTCATGCTGGCACCGCGCCAGCCCTCGCCCGTCATGGTGGAGACATCGAACACGAACAGTTTGAGCCCCGCGGCATCTGCCACGGCCTTGATGGTGTGGGTTTTTCCCGTGCCGGTGGAACCCATCACCAAAATGGCAGCGGGCGAAAGAACGTCGCGCGGGTCGGCGCCGCGTGCCAACATCACGCAGCGGTTGACCTCAAAGCTCAGCGCCGTCACAAAGGCCTCCAAGCTTCCTTCGTGGCCAATAACACTCTGACGCGTCTGCTCCACCAGACGCGTAGGCGCAATTCGATTGAGCAAGTCCTGGTAGCGATCGATGTTTCGATACTGCTTCTGAGTCATGGGCGCCTTCCTTTCCATATTGGTTTTCTTTCCTTCGATGTGGGCCGAGCCCTTAAACCACTACAGTGCCAGCGATGTCGCCGACTCCAGATAGATCACGTTGCCCGGCTGGGTAAAGACCGGAATGTGGTAGAGCAGCTGCAAAATGCCCTGCTTGAGCAGCGGAAACAGTGTGGGATGCAACACTTCGTACATCAGGGCACCAGCCATAAGAGCGGTAAGTACGGCAAGCAGCAGAAGCTTTTGAGCGTTAGAGAATACCGACATGGTCGTTCCTTTCTTTATGCGAGATATTTGGATTGCGTTGTGGGTTAGCGACTCATAGCGATGGCAATGTCAATAACCGTGATAACCACGGGAATCGCAAGCGATGCGAACACAATCCCGGCAAAAAGGCCTACCACCACCGCGCACACGACGATGACCAGCGCTGTGGGCACAAGCGCGAGCAGAGGAGTAACCACGCAGGCAGATGCAAAGCGAAGCCCGTGGAACAAGCACTCATGAGGGAATAAAGCCTTGAGAACTCCTTCGACAATTCGCCACTCGACAATCGTTCCGACTGTTAAGACAACAGCCCAAAGCAGATAATCATTGGCGCGGGAATCCGAAGCCATCTTTCCGGTAACGCCAGCCCACCAATCAAATGCGGCGGCACAGCCCAGCAAACAGACGATCGCGCAGACGACGGATGCAAATGCGCCCGCGCCCTCAATTGCACCGAGCAGCTCGCGC
Source organism: uncultured bacterium (assembly GCA_905214105.1). GTDB lineage: Bacteria > Actinomycetota > Coriobacteriia > Coriobacteriales > Coriobacteriaceae > Collinsella. Next base: position 54,422 of record CAJMKK010000001.1, on the reverse strand, counting down.
ATGTCGGATTCGCGCTCTCCCGTTAACAGCACAATCCATTTGTGGGCAAGCGCCGCAACGACCGCCACGCCCAGCACAACCCAGTACGCCCTAAACGCCACCAGGCGCCACGAATGGAGCGGAATCACCGTGTTGCCCTCGCCAATCTCGAACATAAAGCCGCCGAGCCACGTCGTCAGCAAGCACATCATGTCGACGGCGACAACGTACAGCACAACCGCAAAGAGGGTTTGCAGAATCATGCCTAAAATATTCACTGTTGTTGACTTCTTGAGAGCGTCTGGCTCGATCCTATACGTGTCGTATCCGTTCATTAGCTGTCCTTTCGTTGCTGAAACAACTAGTTGGTTTATCCACTGTAGCTTGATACAACTAGGAGATATGCAAATCTCTTAGTGTTAGTATCTAGCGAAATATTACCCAATGCGTACGGCCTCATACGCACCATTCGATTTTTTCTTTTTCATTTGAGTTCCCCGCCTGAAAAACGCCGCAACTGCTCTTCTTGTAGACTGAAGGCAATTGAGCCGCGACGGGCCAGTCAGCGAACCGCGCAATATAGGGAATATGCAGGAGGTGCGCATGCTCAAAACTAAAGCAGAATTTGCAACTCTTCGCTTAAACGAAGATCTCAAGCCATATATGAGCCGATATCTATCGGATCTTGTGTCTCATATGGTCGAGAAATATCAGCCTTCGTCGAGAACGAAAAGGCTCATTGAACTGTGCTGTCGCGATTTTGAGTTTTCGAGCGAGCACGTCGATGGCCCCTCGTGGTCTGTTTTGGGGATTGACCTCAAGCGACCTTCGGCCGCCTCGTTTGAGTTTGAGGACCGCGTTTACAACGAAGCAACCGACGAATGGGATTATGTGCCCGCTTGCGTTTGCAAAAACCGAGTCAAAGTCCCGACGTCGACGTTTACTGCCATCGAGGAGAATATCTTTTTATACGACTACGAGCAGGACGCAGCCTCTCACACGTACGAATCAGCACTCATTTACTGCAGGCCCCCCGAGCTACGACCGCTATCCCAATTCCCGGCATCTATCGATGCGGCAAATGCGCGAGTCCTGGATTTCCTCAGAACGCGCTCGAAGCAGCTGCAACGCAGCGCAGGCATCCCCGATCTGCTTTCGGTCACTGAGTGGTACTACATCTTTCTTGCGGCATCCATTGCCTGCTCTCAGTCCCATGCCACGGCCGTCATTCAGATTTCGGACCGTCTGTTCAATCTGGCGCGAGCCGTAGATGGACGTCGCCTTCTTTGTGACCTCGGCCTGCTAAAGAGCATTGTGCTTCTTCCCAACACCATTGCCAAAAAGGCCGAGGGTCGCGCGCTGCTCTTTATTGGCGACGGCGAGCCCAATGATCCGTATTTCCTTTTTGACGGCAGGAGCTTTGACGACAAGCAAATGACCGATGAGATTCTGCACCAGCTCCTCGATTCCGTCGACCGAGCCTACGGCGATCAAAAGAATCCAGTCTATTGGCATCGGCTCGAGGATCAGGGCAACGGCATATATCCCCTATTACCCAATACAAAGAGCGGATCGTTCGACGAGAGAATGTTCATCCCCCTTGGGTCGCTAGCGCCAATCTACCGCGGCACCGCCCGCAGCGTTGTAACCAAACTGCCCGAATCAGATCCGACAGACAGTTACCAACAGCACGACTGCTACTACCTGTCGCTAAAGCATCTTCATGATGGCGCAATCATTGCCGCAGAAGATGTACTTGAGCGTGTCCCCGATACAGATATCTACGATGTAAGCCGTGTAGACTACGAAGATTTTCGGAAGGCCAAACCGATCGACGCCCGCGAGGCGAGCCTTCTCATATCACGCGTCGGGCCTCCATTCAAGCTTGCCCTCATCACGCCAGGCCACTTTTCTGTCGGTTCTGAGCGCCCCGTGGAGCGCGGTCTTTTGTTTGAGAGCATTGTCCCCTGCGACGCCATGTTCTGCGCTACCTTTGAGGACGAGCTGCTTGCCCAGTTTGTCCTGGCATACCTGTCGTCCGATGAGGGGCAGAAGAAACTGGCGGACACCTCGCACGGAGACGCGCTTGTGCAACTTGCCCCAATGGACCTGCGAAGCATGACCGTGCCTGTTCCCGGGCGAGCGGAGCAGGAGCGCTACGCGCTAGAGTACGAAGCAAAGCAGCGCGCCTACGAGGACGCCCTTAAGCAGGCGGAACATTACGCTGCGAGCAAGGGAACGATGTAGCGACCGAGATTGGCAGACTGTCCGGACTTTTCCGACGGCCTGTCAATCAGGCGCGCCATTCAGCGCGGCGGCTAGAAATTGTCATCGGACTTTGCGCTGGCTTTGGCTGCCTCTTCGCCCGCGATCAGGTCCCTAACCGTTATATGCGCACCGTACGTAGCATCCTCAATCTTTTCCATAACATCAGGGTCGCAAGTTCCCCAAATATCTTTAAGGACTCGAGCCAATCCCCAAGCGGCGCTGAGCAGGACGTCAACATCCTTTAGATCTAAGTGGCTGACCGCAAAGGGACAGTACTCGCGCTCCAGCAGATAGGTGTCAACGGCGCCAATTGCCTCAGCCACGTACCGCTCAAGATCGGGATGGGGATGGAAGGCGCACAGCGCCTTGTGCGGATCGGTCGGCTCAATCCAATACAGCGTTGTCGCATCCTCGCATTTCTCGAGCGGATAACGCTCAACCGCCTTCTCCCAACTTTCATACCAAGGATCGGCATCGCCGTCCGTCATTGACTTGCAAAGATCAATCGCCGCAGAAACAGTCGCACACGAATATCTATAGCTGGCGTCTTTCTTAAACTCATCATTGAGCTCGACATCGCCAGACAGCTCCGCCTCCATGATCAGGAACGGACCATCCTCATCCGTAACGCTCATGGGGTAGTTGTTGCACTCATAGTCCGGATACATTTTGTCTCCAATCAATCGTTCGGACACATTAATGACCAATATCGAAACCGCGCTCGCGCGGAGGGACGTCGTCCTCGCGCCAATCTGCAAGTTTTTCTCATCGCGTGAAAAGAACTTGCGATTTCTGCAAGTTCTTCTCACGCTGCGATAAGAACTCGCATGATCGCCCCGCTACCTGCGCCACGAGGCAGCAAGGATAATGGGAATCCCGGCAAGGCACACCACCAAGGCTACGGCCGCGAACGCAAGCGCGATGGCCACGCTCGCGACGACATAGGCCACGGCAATGAAGGCCAGCGCCAGCAGGCAGGCAAGCAGTTCGGCCACGTAGCACAACACCAGGTTCGAGCTCGCGCGCTTCAGCAGGACGTCGGCAAGGCGGACAAGCTCGACGGCAAAGCCGCTGCCGAAATTACGGCCAGGGCCCTTGGCAAGGAACCACTTGAACAGGCACATCAGGGCGCAGCCCAGCATGATCATGATGGAAACGGTCCATACATTGTGCCCCGACTCAACAAGGTTCTGGTCACCCATCGCGCTGCCGTTGATGAGCCAACTCGTTCCATAGCCCATGAACAGCATCGCCAGCAGCAGGCAGGCGCTTACCGCGGCAAGAGAGCGCGACACGCGCCTGCTGAACACCGGAGCTTTGCAGCTGAGCCCAAACCCCTCGCGAACGCGCCAGACGGCATGGTAGGCAGGGTAGGCCGCGATGAGCACGGCCACGAGCAGCGACGCCCAATCGGACCCGGGTGCCGCTGACGCGTACTCCGCGATCGCAGAAACTGAGCAGTTGGTGTGGAACGACTCGTTCAGAAACAGCGCGACCTCGCCCTTCCAAACACAAAACGGAGCGGCGACGGAGGCGATGCCGGCAACGGCAACCGCAGCAACGACAATAAGCGGTGCGCCCTGCACGAGCTTGACGACCTCGCCCTTGGCGGTGCGGGGTGAAGCTTCAATGGTGCTGGCCGAAATTTGGATAGAAGTGTTCATGATCTTCCTTTCAAAGAAGGCTACGTTCGCAAGCTAATGTAAGAAAACACTGTCTTCGAGGGATTGAACAAGACTGTTGCCCTCAGAGACAAACAAACGTTGCTATCGGCATATTGGCCGCTCGGGTACTTCATCATTACGCATCTGTAATTCATCAAATCGCAGGATCTCATTACGCTCAAGCAGAACAGATTGAATAAGCTCATGGACAGCGGCATTGCGGTAGCACAACGACTCCCACGTGGCCAACAAGCCGTCAACAACTCCCTTGTAAGCAACAGAGGAGTCCTCGAGCTCATAGGCAAGATCAATTGCCTCGTCAACTATCTGCCTCATCTGCAAAAGCGTGCACGTGAGATCCGCCTCACTCGACTCGTCGCAAATATAAATACAATCGGACTCAAGCATCTTTGAATCTCCCTTCGAACAACTGACACCTGCAGAATAGTGAAAAGAGATAAAAAGCAACCCGCAATCTACCGCTATATAGCGGTAGATTGCGGGTTAAACCATAAAGCGCACTTAGCCTTGGGCCAAATTACGACTTAGATTCAAATAGGTCGCATATCTCTTTGGCTTTCGCCAGGGGATACTGCGCGTAGTAGAATACGTCGCCGTTCTTTTCTCCGCACACAAAGACTGCGCCCAGCCCCAAGCCTTTAGCGGACGGAACTTTGCATTGTTGTACGCTCTCTTCGCCTTCATCGAAAAGTCGCAGATACCCTTGTTCCATCAGAATAGTGTTGGCATCTTCAGCCCTAATCCCTGAGCCACCCTCTCTCAGTATTTTCGAAATCGAGGCATAGCCCTTAGCGCTTGCCTGATCCATTGAGTAACAGACCGGCAAACGCTCGGCCCCCGCAAAAGCCGCTTCGTAAGCAATACCCTCTCGCATGATTTCCACACTCTTATGACCAGATTCATCAAGCTGAAAAGCAACGAAAAGGCATCGAAGCGCCAGCCAGACCTCGCCCGCGCTAACCATCTCTTTTCGGTCGGTGTGACAGGCGCTATTACGAAATTCAGTAAATCGACCCAGTGTTTCGCCGAGTGTCCTCCACCAGTCCCCCTTTGACGCCTGCGTCAATTCAGCATTTTCAACTCGAACAGAGGATGCCAGTAGCTCACTCTTTTTTTCAATTAACCTTTTGTATTGACCGAGGTTAAGGCCCTCAAGCTCCTTGAGTGGCTTTCTTGCAACAACATAATCGGGAGCAATGGCCTTCAAGGTCGGCAGCAATTTCAAACGCAAGTATCTCTCCGCCGCACGGCAGAACATTAGCAGGCAAAATGCGCAATCTGAATCGCTATCGGTGCCAACACTGCCAATGCCAAATATCTTGCACAGAAGAAGCCCCTGCTCGATATTCTCAAGCACCCTATTTTTGCCATTTTGGTCGCACTCGCAATCAGCGAATGCGCTTTGAAGAGCTTCGCGCGAAGAAAAGCCTATGATTCGACAGTCTTCTGCATCCAGATTAAAGCTTTTGAACGCTTCGCCCACGTTGTCCAAATAGGAATCGGTGTTTACATCAGGGCACCAAACATCTTTATTGTCATCTTTCTTGTCGTCTTCATTGATATGTTCCTCGTCCGCGCCAGCTGTCTCCCTTGGAAGAGATTCTCCTCGCGGCAGCATATCCTTGGCTGCATTGAGTTCCTCAATAGCGCCGGTTTTCTGGTAATTTTCCCAATGCACAACCCATGCCGTATCGAGAATGCGCTTCATCGTTGCAACGTTCTCGTTAATCTTCCACGCTGCATAGTCGGCAATTACGTAGAGGCGATACTTGGCTCGGCTTGCCGCAACATTCACGATATTTGGGTTTACAAACTTGATTGCGCCCTCACAACTGCGCCTTGTATCACACCCCAAGACAAATACCACTTGATGGGCTTCTTTACCTTGGAACGTATGAACCGTACCAATATTATGCTTTGCGAAATATTGCCATGCATCTTTGTCAGCCACTTCAGTCCTAGCACTTAACAGCCGGTCCTGAAGCCCCCTGACAACGGTTTTAAACGGAGAAATAATATAGAGACTTGGAATAACAATTCCCTCGGACTTGCCCGATTCGCAAGCTTTTTTCTCAGCCGTAGCTACGGCCTTATCAAAAGCGTCCTTGACAATCTCGAACACTCTATCGCCCTGGGCATCAACATAATGATCGCGATTGCCACGTTCAAATCCCGTAACATTGATCCACTGTGAGGACTTTAGATAAAAGCTGTCAGCGAGATCCTTTTTTGGGCTAGCCGTCTCGTTAAGCATGGAGCCCTGATACGAGATCTCATTTGAGATATCGAACATGGGTGATATGCAGCGACGGTGAACCACAAGCGGGCAGCCAATCCATTGATCATCCTCGCCGTTGCTGCGCAGGTGGCCATAGGGGTTAACGGCGTCGGCAAGTCGCTGGACCGAAGCCATATCCCCCTTATAAGGTAGTAATACTTTTTTACCGAGGACAGCGCGGAGCTCCTTAACATCCCCTGTGATCACAGGCTCAATCTGAGAGGGGTCACCAACAATCATTGCACGTCGACTGCGAGCAAGGGCGCCCAAAGCAGCATACGGCACCGCCTGTCCCGCCTCATCTATTATCAGCAGGCCAAATAAAGGGTCTTTCCCAATCTGAATGTCCTCAAACATGCGGCCAATCGACGCAAACGTGGAAGAAATCACTGGGGTAAGCAAACTGAGCGTCTGAAAGAGCGCAGGGGCCATACTCCTTCTATCGGCTTGCGTGAACTCTATTAACTCCTTTTTACCAGAATCGACGCCCTTGTCTTTGGCTCCCCAGTATGTTCGTAGAAGCGCAATGTTATTCCGCATACATTTTGATTCAAGGATGAACTCGCGTGTCACCTGCAATGCATAGAGAAATAGCAGGTTGCGGTCCTTTTTTAGGTCAGGGTCATCGGATGGATTATATAGATGAGTCTTTTTTCGGCTTTCGCTATCCCCCTTTGAGATGCACTCGACAAAATGCCCATTAATCGTCTCAACAGATTCAGCACCATCAACTCTGTTGCGCTTTTGACCTTGGATCTTCACCCACAAAGAGGATAGTTCCTTCTTTTCATTCTCTAGTTTTTCGTATTTGTTCTCGAATTTCGTACGCAGCGCAACAAGCCTCTGGTCCGGTGCGGTTTGCAGCATAAAGGAATCGAGCTTCTCGCGGCTATCGGACAAACGGCCCCTATTGAAGATGCTCCCGATCAGCCCACTGGCCTTTTCTTCCGCATCGCGCAATTCTGCTTCCAGCCTATTCCTTCTCGCCTCATAATCAGCAGTATCCTTCGCAATGTCATCAAGATATTTCCGGACATCACCTGCGGCACTGCCTTCAAAAGGACGAGACAGGCATACCGTTTCGGTTGTCAGCTCTTCAACTATCTCTCGCTCGTCCTTTTGACACCTACAATTTAATTGGGACAAATGCTTCTTGCTGTTCAGAAGTTCGCGCTCCCCGGCTGCTTGCTCCTCCATTCTGTTGAATCGCTCGGTTACCTTTTTGTATTGAGCAAGAAACAGCTTCTTCGCCTCAGAAAACCGTCCGCCCTTTCCCAGCCCGCCGTTAAACTGCAGCGAAGAAAGCTCGCAATCTCTGAAGTTATTAATATTCCTACGGTTTCCCAGACATGCCGCAACCATAAGCCCAGGATGTGCAGGGTCGCGAAGATTGCCTTTATTGTCAACGAGCGCCGAAGAGAAATAGAGATCATCCACCGGTTTCTGCTCGTTTTTCTTTCCCCAAACAATGTTGGACAAATCTGACTCTAGAAACTCCTTTTTCTCAGATTCATCAATACCCTCCAAAAAGGCCTTCCCATCAGGAAGTTCTTTGGCGATATTCTCAACTGCTGCATTGTTTGTCGAGCAGACCAAGATGCTGAGTTTTTTAATCTTGTCTCCAGTTTCGCCCTCCTTAAAACGGTAAGGATTCTTTGCGAACTGGAGGTATCGTTTGCTCAGTTCCACCTCTTCGAAGGCGTCATCGGGCTTGTCATATTCACACAGCAGACGGGCTTTTTCGACAACGTTAGCCGCAACGATATCCTTGAGCAGGGTTGTTTTTCCCGTGCCCGGAGGACCGTTAACCGACATAACGTCGTTTGCGGGGTATTTGCGCGTCGAACTGCCACGACCAACCGCAAGATTTACCGCCACTTGCTGCATCAAGCTCAAGGAGTATTTACTCGGCCAGCGACCAATAGGTGTAGTGCCAGCTCCCAACACCTCAGAAAAGAAATTTGCACGGGCAGTCAGATCATCATCGTCTTCGCCGCCCAGAAGATCAATCTTTTCGCAGGCAGGATCCTCCCCCAAGCCGCCTTTAAGGTAAGCGGCGACAAGGGGCAGCGGCCCCTTGTCCAGATCGCCGAATGACCCTGACTTGTACTGCTCATTTATCCGGGAAATATCTTTTGCGAAAAATGAGTGACAGAGGGATTGGTCGAACGTTGGACACGCATCGTCCCCGTTGTCCTTTGGCTTCATTGCCCTATATTCGACAAGCAGCCTTGAACACCACTCGCTAATACGTTCAGCCCCGCCACCGTCGGGAAGGCAGCCGGCTATCCCCTCAATCATTGGCTGGACGCACCTATTGACAATGCCCCTAATGACACCATATGTCAGCTTTGTTCCAACGAGTTCTTGATTGAGCTTCTTGCAAATATCGTTCTGCTCTTTATCAAAGCTACCGATGGCATTTAGGCTATTCCCGACGTTCCTCTTCAACCACCAAAATAAGGAGGACAACTCGAAGCTGACAAATTGACCATCAGGACTCACACCTAATAGTGCAACCGTCATGCACTCATCCTCTTTTTCGATTTCATTCCCCGGTTTTTCTGCAAGATATGTCATGACCGCTTCGCGCGGAACGGAGCCCAGATGACAATAAATCGTTGAGATCGGCCAGTTTTCGCCGTTTGTGACACTATCCGCACGTTCTCTCGCTTCTTCAAAAGGCGACTGGAAATCCTGACCATCCCGCCCCTTTGGAACAAAGCAGTCATCGAGCATTCCTTTTCTGGGCCTAGGCGGGTCCTTTTTCTCTTCGGGTTGGTCGCCTTGGCTCAAAAAATCAAGCAAATACCAGTAATCTAACGCATCGCCAATTGCTTGCTTTTTCTCAGCAGGTGTCATTTGAATCAGCCCTCGTACTCACATAGATACATTTATGTCCAATGATGTCCACAACGTCATCGCGTAATTTCTTTGGTTGAAGTATCTCAAACACATCGAGCCACTTCATTGCCCATGTTTTCATGCCATCATACGACGCCATAAACGAATACTCTGGATTTGGATGCCCGTCCTGTGTCTCGCGCCGAAACCCATCGTTTCCGGCAAATTCGGCTAGAAGATACTTCTCCTTTGCTTGGTTATGACACCTTACGCGAACCGTAACGATGTCGTCACTAAACATCCTGTTCACGCCAGCACGAGAAAACCTTTTTGCCTCTTCGGCCATCGCCTCAAAATGACCTTTTGCATCGTCCACTGGTCCGGCAATGGTTATATCCCACAGGCTATCAACTCGAATTGCGTCAAAAGACCTCGCGGCACCCTTGTGGCCCACAAACAGGTAGTAGTAGCCATCGTGCATGCATAGATGATATGGCGTATGACTATGCAATCGCCCCTTATCAGAAGTTCGAAAGCGGACTCTCTGCCTTTGGCTAATGGCCTTTTCCAATAACCTCAAATTTGCAAGCGTTGCTTCCATATTTGCAATTCTGCCGCTTTTGAGCAGAGCGTTTTCTTGAGCCAAACGATCTTCAATCTGCCGCCTTTCTTCGCCGCACAGTAGGCGAAGAACTGCATGCTCGAGTGCGTCGGCTCCTCCCACGCCCGTAGAGGCTTCAATGAGACGGCACAGATGCTCAATTTGCGTACTATCAATTTGACGCTCTATGCTGTACAGGCGCTTCGCATTTTTAGGAGCAGGATTCCCCTCACCACTCGTCAGTCGCTCGCCCTTACAAGCCAATCGACTTGCAATCACCGTGTAGAACGGATTCAGACAACTGTTGTCGAGATCGATACTATTCATCTCGGTTAACGGACTGGCGCCCGCATTATTGCAGAGCGAAGGCTTTTTTGATCCAGAATCAACAAGTGCGTTCAATACGCCCTGCACTGTGTCGCGCTTAACTTCATAGCCATAACGGGCTTTAAGCTCCGCCATTATGTCAGAAACGCTCAACCCTTTGCCAAGCCCAGCATCAGTTTCCTCCAATAGGATACGCTCGACATATATCGCCAGCTCCTTTGGATATGCTCGGTGATTTCCCTGGATTTTCGGTTGAACCATAGCCGCCTCCAATCTGAACAATCAACATTTTACTCAGTCGATATGACCAAGAGATTGAAAGTGCCGCTATTTAACGGTGAACGGCGAAGCCATCCATAAAGGGCTCCGCCGTTCACAAATAGATTAGCACAACTCGTATACGACGTAATGACTGCTAGGGCGCACTCGCAGCAAACTTGAATCACCTTGATTGGCAACCTCGAGCAGAGCCGAAGGCGACCGAATGCATCCTTGTTTTTATTCATTGGCGAGCTACAATCAACGCAAACCGACCCATCGATATTTCTCTGCAGGCATCGATTGAAATAGAGACAACAATGTTTGATTTAATTAGCGAATTCAATAAAACTGTAGCCGAGCATAATGTCGATTGGGTTGCTAAGGGATTTGCTTTTCGCGACGAAACCATCTATCCAATCGGATATGACACGAAACTGCTCGGAAGAATTTTCGAGATGCTTACCGAGCCGTTGCTCAAGGAGATTGCCGACGACTTCGGGTTTACGCTAACGACCCCAGACAAACAAAACTACTATCCGGACTTTGTACTAACCCCTCAAAACGAAGAGGGGAATCGAATTGCTGTCGATGTCAAATCAACTTATCGAAAGCACCTAAAGAGAGGAGGCATTGCTCCATATAAATTTACACTTGGATCATATGCATCTTTTCTGCGCGATGGGAGGAAGAACATCCTCTATCCCTATAATCAGTTCTGCAAACACTACGTAATCGGATTCGTCTACGACCGAAACGACGAAATAGAGAGCGCACGTCCCTGCTACCCCCTTAACCAATTAAAAGAAATACCCGAACCCTACAGCAATGTTGAATTCTTTATTCAAGAGAAATACCGCATTTCAGACTTCACCACCGGTAGCGGCAATACCGAAAATATCGGAACTATTTCCTCGAATTCAATCAGCCCATTCACTCAGGGTTCAGGGCCTTTTTCAAAGATGGGGAACGATGCATTCGAACTTTATTGGCGAAACTATCCAAAATATACAGCGAAAGAAAAGAGTTACACCGACTTTCAGGGATTCAGAAGATGGGTCGAAACAAACGTTATTGAAATTGATTCAAGCCTACGCGATCGAATTCTCTCCTATGGCGATGTCGTCAACGACAGCCGGGGCGACAGAAAGTAACGGCTATTAGGAGAAAAGTGGACGAAGGAAAGGGAAACACGAGATTAAAGGTGGACTAGGGGACGTTATTCCATCTACTTCTATATCATCATTTCCAGCACATGAACCAAGTAAGAGTTATTTCTTAGGCCTTCACGAGAAGCGCTTCGATCATTGAATTGCGTAAGCTCTGCTTCGAGCCGACGTGATAAAAATGGGAGAATTCAAAGCACTCAAAATCACTCCAACAGTTTTCAATATGCTCATTCACCCTGTACTTATTCTCTTTCCACATGGAAAGATAGACATCCGCCTGAGTCGCATGAGCAGCATCAGCCAGAGCAACAGCTTCAGACTCTGGCCATTCACCCACATAATTTGTATCGCGGCCGATATAAGGAGGGTCGAGATAAACACAGTCGCCTTTTCTTGGCGCCCGCATAATCTCTTTCCAATCGCAAGATTTGAACTCCCAGTCTTTGCCTTCCATGGCAGCCTGCACCCTATCAATCTGATTGCATATCTTAGTTATATACGACCTGGAAAAACGCTCGGGCTTCTTGCAAAATGGAACGTTAAACATCCCGCTCCTATTGAAACGCATAACGCCGTTAAAACAGGACCTATTTAAGAAGATAAAGTCATACGGTGAATGACTTGTATTGAATCTGTCCCTTACCTCGTAGTAGTATTCCGCTCCACCAGTACGCAACATCACAGATTCGCGTTCAAGGTATTCCCGCATAGACTCTGATGTTATTTCATGCCGCTGCACGCTTCTATAAAAATCAATAATGTGTTGATTGCGATCACCGACCACCGCTCTCTGTGGACAAACGTTAAATAGCACAACCCCGCTCCCCAAAAACGGCTCGTACCATATCCCCTGCTGCTTATCCCAGTTTATTGTCTCCTCAATGAAGGGGACTAGCTTCGTTTTAATTCCCTGGCATTTAATGGGGGGAACAATTACCGACATCAAACCTCCGATGCGCCGTCCATGTTCAGACTCAAGGATTTTAGTTTAGACGCTAGCTGGGACACAACACACGTTGCGCACATCAATATCCCTTTCCTCAACCCAAGAATCGGCAGCGAAGCATGGCACGCACCCCCATATCCATCGTTAAGCCAAATAAAGCCAATACTCTTCGAAAATCATTCCTAATAATTAATAACGACCCTCAAATACTAAAAATGTCTCCGGATAACGAGGACGCTTAAGCAACGTCTTAACAACAATCGCTTTCAACTCGGGCTTTCCATACGGACCCCTACCCCTTAAACACCATATCGTTGTGATATTCAATAAACTCAGCTCTTGGGGCGAATCGTTTCGGAAGCGTAATCGGCTCTCCGTTGTAGCGCCACAAGTACTCGTCCTCAGGAGTTTCGTGCTCGACCACGCTAGACACCACTATCTTTAGGTCCTTCGTAATGGTGATTAGTCCCCGGTCGAACGCTTTATCGTGCAATGCGTTCAAAAGCAAGCCGTTGTCGGGCGCGAGTCGCTCCGTCTTTGGATCAGAGACTTTCTAGGGCTTGATATGGCTAGCAACCAACAGAGCCTTGTTCGTTAGCCCCGTCAAGCAGCATCTTGAATCGTAATTGACGAGCAGGGTATTTCGAAAGAACTCCTGGTTCACCCGCATCGAAACAATTGCCTCGCGCTCCTTGCCCTCTGGCAAATCAAAGCCGATCGTCTCTTTCAGCTCATCACTTAGCGGTTCTTTAAAATCGAAACGGTTGAGGAAAACCTCAGTCGCCTCCTCGACAAGCTCATCACCAGCAGAGGAATACTCAGCCCAAACCATCTTGTCCATTTTGCTTGCATGGGTCATTCCAACCTTGCCGCGAGCACGTCGACGCTCATCGAATGATGCAAGGTTCCAGATTTTTAGAGCAACCGCGCCCGGCGTTCTGCCAATGGCCTTAGCTAGCGCCTGGACATCCTCGTTTGTATCATCAACCTTTTTCGATGGTAGGGCGAGGTACAGAAACAGAGCCGCAAGGGTTTCTTCCCTCGACCATTTGCTTCCACGACCAGCCATGATTGCTCCTCGCCCGCGCACCGCTCACGTAATAGGTCCAGGATAATCCCGCGGGGGACCGCGGCCGCCGCCTTTTTCTCATTCGTCGGTGAATGATTGAAACAACGGCACCTCCCTGCGCTCCTCATACCCTCGCTCAAGTTTCTTCCCAAGCTCGGCAGCGCAGCGCTTCGTTTCCTTAGAAAACAGGTCATCGATAGCCCTGTCGATTCGCGTGCAAGTCTGCCGGTGCTCGTTCTTCCAGGGCAGGTTGAGTCCCAAACTCGCATCCCAATAGCCGCCGAGTTTGGCGTTGATCACTTCCTCGGGATACAGCACGTCGCGGCGAATCCCTTCGATCGCCTCGTCCTCGTCCATATCACAGGCTGTCTCGCCCTGCACGAGGCACTTGCGCAGCTCCTTTTGCGCCCGGATGCTGTTCAGCATGCGAACGCACACCACGGCCAAAAAGCGGTAGCGCTCGCACAGGTCCCACTCGCCGCCGAGCCATACGCGATAGCCCAGCATTTCGCTCGCGGACTCATCATCCATCAAGATCAATTCCCACGGACGTACTTTGGCGATCACATCCTCACCTAGCATTTGAACGCCGCCGCGTGTAAAGATGCACGGCTCCACGTCGTAATAGCCAAAGCCGTGGCCCGCATCGCGACGATTGATGACATGCTTGGGCAACAGGACGATCTTGTCGCTGGGCTCGGGGTCAACCTTGCGCAGCTTTTTGACCTTGCGGCGGGCGCGCTTTAAGCTGCGCTCGTTATCGACACGGCCGCGGCCGTCCGGCTTGCCGCCGTATCGCAGGGCAACCTCGCGCGCCAGGATCTTTGTGTCCGCAGCGCACAGCAGGTCGCTCACGGTGGGCAGGTCTTCCCACTCAATGCCGTCGACATCCCAAATCCTGCTCATGTTCAACCTCTTTCTGGCCGTTAAACTACGCGATCGTTCGCCCCGCTCTATATGCCCACAAGACATGAGCCCCGCTAGAGTGCCTTCTTACTCGGAGCAATCACCTCGTCCACCAGACCCAACTCCAGAGCGCGCCTGGCGTTGCACCAGCAGTCGCGCTCGGTGAGCTCGTGGAACTCCTGGGCGCTCAGGTTGCCATGCTCGGCCAGCAGCTCGTCCAGCTCGGCGCGCATGGCCGCCGTGTGCTGGGCCACGATCTCGATATCGGTCTGCTGCGCCATGCCCGTGCCGCCCATCAACTGGTGGATGAGCACTTGCGTGTGGCGGTATACCTGGCGGTGGTCGCCGCAGGCCAAGATCACCGCGGCCATCGAGGCCACGACGCCCTCGCCCACCGTGATCACGGGGCAGTCGAGCGACTGCATGGTGTCGATGAGCGCCAGCCCCGCCGTAACGCTACCGCCCGGGCTGTTGATGATGAGGGTGATGGGCTCGGTGGCGCTCTGATGCTCCAACACCAGCATGGACTTAATAAGGCCATTGCAGGTCACATCGTTGACCTCGCCTTCCAGCAGCAGCACGCGGCTGTTAAGCAGCTCACTTGCCATATCGACGGCGGCAACGCGACCGTCCTTGGACTTCTTGATAATGCTAGGCTCACGATACATAACGGACATGGTAATTCCCTTCTAAACGGAATCGGTAAGGAAGTAAAACGAGGCCGCACGGCTAGCGGCCAATGGAAGCCGTGCGGTCAAATAGGCAAGATTGAGCGCGCGAAGCTGCAAGGACTAATCCCTCAGCCACTTGGCCGCATTGGGATGGTCGCCGCAAAAATACTTCTTGGCACGGAAGGGGCGCATGCCGGTTACTTTGACCAGGCAGTCGGTACGCGGCATAAGCCCCACCTCGCCCGGGGTTATCACGCAACCGCGCACATCGACGGCAGTACGCTCGGCGCCCACGTAATTGGTGCCCAGAACCGACTCGCCGCACAGATTGCTTATGTACTCCTGTGTCGCGATGTTGCTGCCGCCGCCCATATAGATCAAGCTGTCGCAGTTATCGAGGATGGTAAGCGCTGCGGATTTGCCGTACGCACCATCGAGCTGACTCAGCGATTGCGCGCACATCAAAAAGCTAATGCCACGGCTGCGCACGGTCGCAATACTCCGCTCAAAATCGGGAATGCGGCCCACGTTGGGAAACTCATCCAGAATAAACTGCACGTGGCGCTGCAAATGCCCGCTGGGGTTGGAATCAGCGCGGCGCTGGGCCAGGTTAAACAGCTGCTTAAGGGCAACGTTCGCAAGCCATGCATTGGTCGAGTCGTTGTCGCTCACCTTAAGATCGATTACGCGCTTGCCCTCGTCGATACGGTCGAGGCGCATCTCGTCTTTCTCAAAGACGCGCATGAGCTGGGGGGTCTTAAGCCGCGAGATGGTCGCGTTAAGCGTGATCAGAATGCTCTTAAGCGTTCTATCGGCTGCCCCGCGAAAATCACGATACTGTTCAACGCCATACAGGTCCGCGTTCGCAGAATCATACTTGCCAAGAAATTCCTTGGACTCCACCTGCTCCACAAGGTGATCCAGCGGAAATCGTCCCTCGCCATCTCCCGTAACCTTGATGAGTGCCGCCAGCTTAAAGACGTTGTTTATCTTAAGATAGCGTCGCGGAGCTGCGGGATCCCCGTCCGGCGCAAATGTGCCGGCAAGGCACTCTAAGAGGAACAGGATTCCAATAATCGCTCGAAGTAGCAGATCGCTCGCATTGTCCCAAAACGGATCGTCCCTAAAGCTACGCCTGTCAGGATCGACCCCCTCCATGATTGACGCCACTGTGGTGGGGATATCCTCGACATCCATCACGTAGCGCAAAGGATCGTACCCGGACGACTGCTCGGGATTGATGGTGTCGAGAACCGTTACCTCGTAGCCGTCCTCCTCGAAGCCCTTCCCCGTACGGCGCAGCAGCTCGCCCTTGGTGTCCGTGACCACATAGCAGCACTCGTGGTGATTGAGCAGGTTGGGCAAAATGAAACTCGCCGTTTTGCCGCTGCCGGTACCGCCAAAGGCAAACACATTGTTGGAGACGCTCGTCTCCCAGTGCTTGTCGCCCTCGTAGAAAGCCACCGTGGCACCTTGCGCCAAGATCACATCGCGCTGCTCATCGCCGGATGACAGCGTCTGCATTTCCTCCTTGGTCGCCCACTTCTTGGTCTGATACTCCGTTTGCTGCGCGGCCTCGTAGCCGTACATCTTAATGACCGACATTGCACGGCCCCTTTCTTGTCGATAGTTCTGCGTGATTGCTAGGAAATACGGTCGACGTCTGCGCCCTCCTTGGGGCTCGTCGCACACGGCAACTTGACCGCACCGTCAATCAGACGCTCGGTTTGCGCCACATAGCTCTCGCGCGCCGCGATTGAGACTGACCCGTCGCGCAGATATGCAAGCAATGCATCAATCATCAGCTTGTCGAGCAGGTCATACTCTTTGGCCTGAGCGAAGTTGAGGGTGTAGCGGTCCTGGAGCTCCCGTACCTTAGTTGCCAAATCGATTTCCATCTTTTCCTCCATGCAATAAAAGTTCTCCCGATTGTCCGAAAGTGCCTCATACGGGTATTTGACGCATAGCTCAAAGTTGAAACGCGGACTCGTATCGAACACTCGTTGCTGAATCACGCGGTAACGTTCGAAAAACATGACGACATCGTCTTCGTCCGCCGTAAAGCCACGCGATCCGTCGCGATGCACGTGGTCGTAGGGCCTTTTGTGGTCGGTATGACGCACAAAGCGAGACGGAATATATCCACCTTTTTCGGACGAGTACTTCATACCTGTCGAAACCTGCTCAAACATGAGCACGCCGCTCGATTTAAAGCGCGGATTGCTTCCGTGCCGAAACAGGCTAATTAAGATGGCCATGCAGCGCATGCAGTTATCGCGCTGGGGAAAGTACAGCGACAGCAAAGCGAGCGCCGCCGCGGCCAAAAGCTCGCGAGCCTCGTGCACATCGTCTCGATACTGCTCGGGCACCAGCCCGGGAATATCGGGCGAGTGCTTTTCCAGCACGCCAACAAGTGCCTTAGCGAGGCGCTCAACGTTCTCTTCACCGCAGTACGGATACGGAAACGGCTTCTCTGCCTTCTCGTTCTTTGCGCACATACTACGGAGATCCTCGTCGAGTGTGTTGAGGAATGCCTCGTAGATGCTGTCTTCGCTCTTCATGAATGCTTCTTCCTATCCGGTTGCAGATGTTTGTCGGTAAGTTTGTTCTAAGTTTTAGAATGATTTGACGTGTGGGCCAGAAACGTCGCCTAGCCTGTGGTTTCGTAAGTAAAATTACTCTGCTCGATAGCGCGATTTGCCTAAAGGCTGTCTAGCTGTGGCATCAAACAGTTGGTATTGAATTGGTTTGGATTGCTTCGAGGATAGCACAGTGTGCTGTTCTCGTCATTAGAAATTTTTGAAATATTCTGTTAACATATATCCCACTAAGAAGAAAGGGCATACGTATGTACGAATCCGCGTTCTCTTTGCCACGCCTCACCGCTGCCATCATTTCGCGCGCACTCAATCTGGAACAAGGCAGTCGCTTGCGCGTCGTTCGACTACCCGATTCGCTCGATGCCGACCTGCTCAATACGTGCCTCTTCATGAATAAAAGCGTCTTTCCCAGCATTTGCGAACTTGAACCAGGAGAGCGGGACGACGTCGACGGCCCCGCTCCGGTGCTTATCGACGCTACGGGCTATCACCGCAATACTCACGACAAAGAAATTCGCTTATGCGAGGCCCTTGTCAACGATCTGGAGCCGGGCTATTTAGGCTTTTGCGATTGGGACCCCTTTGTTTGGTGCCTCTATGCGCTCGCGCTTTCCGGTCGAAGCAGGGCAGCGGTATTACTGCCAGCAAGTCTAATAGATAAAGCCGAGCAGGCGCGCACGGTTCTCATGCGCGAAGGACTCATCGAGCGTGTCGTCTATTTCCCGCACAGCGAACCCAGCAGTTACAAGATGTGCGAGCTCATCGTCTTGTCAACGGAGAACCGCAGCGTCACATTCCACAACCTGTCCAGCTTCACTCGCTACATGTTGCCAACCCCCGCGAACGAAGAATCCTGCCCGCCCCTAGCTATTGCACCGGATTGGTCCCGCGTTAGCCTCGCTCAACATCAGACCTCTCCCATAGAGACAATCGTTCTCGAGACGCGTGAGCTACTCCAGCACCATGCCCCACTCTCGTGGGGCAAAATCAGCCTTATCAGCCTTACCCGAAACTACAGCGCCACGCTTGGTGACGCTTTTACGCGAGTGGCACCATTCATGCCCCGCGAGAGCACCACATCGAACGACGTTGATGCGATCGAGGTTCGCCGCATCTCATCTCAGGATTTTCAAGACGGCAACCTTCTGCCCGCAGACGCTGTAGAAAGCGCAAACGGCTCGGATTCCAAAATCGTAAAGGTGGACCCCAGCGTTCTCGATCGCTATGAGCTCCGCGCTGGAGATATCGTCATGCCGCGCATGCTGGGTCGCTACGGCGCGTCCAACCTGCTTGTCGTCAGCGCCAATGACGCAAAGCAGCACCTGGTTGCTTCGCATAACACCACCGTCATTCGCCCGTCATTCGAAACAATGACCGAAGAGGAGCGCGTGGTGTTTTCGGAGATAATCGTTGGCTACCTTACCGAAGGCCATGGGGCACAGCTGATTCAAGCATTAACCGAAGCAGCCAGCATCCGCGCCATCCGCCCTAACGACCTGTTCGAGATCGAAGTCCCGCCAGCGCTCGACCCGCGCACGCGCGAGTACAGCGAATCCATCAATCGCTTTGCCGAGGTCGTAGAAACAAAGAAACAAGCCGAGGCTGCCGTCGCCCAAGCCCAGCGCAACCTCGAAGTCGCAAAAAAGACCATCACCGAAGTGCTCGACCAAATCTGCGAGTAACACATAGGCAGCAGTAACGCCCCAAGCCGGCGGCGGGACCAGCTCCTGCCGCCGGCTTAACTGTCTGGGCTACTCCCATCCCGTAGTCTGGGGATTCCATTTGCGCACATTCTCCGAACGATCGAAGCACGGAGCATACAACCGATTGACGACCTCTTCTGCTCCAGTGATACTCCCCGCGAGATCAAGTACCCCCGCCTGCCTAGCCATCTTTACATACTGCGCAGAACCATTTTGTTTCCACCAGAGAGGCGCCACGAACTCTTCCGGCATTGCCACCTTGCGGACAGACGCTTCTTTCTCGACTCTCTCGATAAGTGTAGCCCCATCGATGAAGCAAGTTTTCGCGTACACCAAGATGTCGACTATATCCTTGATTCGCGAAGAGGCACGGCCCTCATGCATCTCTATCATTGCGAGCAATTTATCTGCAAGGGCGCTCTCCACTCGGCATACTCGATAGTCGCAGACTGGGAGCCCCTCGATATTCAAACGATCGATCGGCGCGAGAACCTCAGGCTCAAGTCCCCGCACTTCATCAATTACCAAGTCAATTGAAATTGGCTGTAGCTTCTTGGTTCCCATAAAGGGGGTGAACCATACCTTAGCACCGCACCGATACTCATCTTCTTCTTTGATCTGCTCTGCACGATCAAAGACAAACGAAACGAAATCCTCCAGATCAATCGAAGCCGCCCGCACCAGATCGGCAACAGCCTCTTCGAGGCTCTCCTCTTGAGCAACCAAGTCAATATCTCTTGTGACACGCGCATCGAGCGTTCGCGCCAGGACGCTTTGACCACCTTTAAGCACAAAACGGCAGTCATCTTCTGAAAAAACGCGACATAGGAAGCGATGAAAGTAGAAACCAACGATTGCCCGATTAGTATCCATTGGTGATTCTCTTGCGGCATTCCTAACAGCCATCTCCAATGCGGCAGGCGTTTTGTACTTCACCATGTCCTCCGTTTCGCATTACCCGTTCAGTACCATCAGCAAAGGCGCCATCAGCTCGCGTCGTTTGGCGGTTTTAGAGTTCTCTTCTACAAGATCCTTCAGCCGTTGTATATCGAGTCCACGTCCAAGCGCGTCGTGATAGGCATCGATAATTAATGAGGGATCCTCGCAATCGAGGCAAAGATCGACAAGCGTGCGCTCGGGTTTAGTTACCGGCAGGCCGTCGAGCCAAACGATGTCCCGCTCAGCAATCTCGCGCTTTACAAAAGAAAGGGATTCGTTTCTTGTATTGATACGCATGGGCGCGGTCATCCTGTAGGGTGACAGATAGAAATCGCCCATTTGCTGTAGGTTCGCCGCTGTCGTACCGCTCACGGCGATGCCATCCCACTGACGTTTTCTCTCCCACGCGCAAAGGGAGGGATTGGTGAGCTTCCAAAAGGCGTTGAGTTCGTCGGTGTCTCGGCGCTGCGTTCCAGACATCCGGTAGGCGCCGTGGCATATCCGTTCAAGACGCCCTGCGCGGCATGAGTGCGCCAGCGCATCTCGAGAGATGTCCATGCGAGCCGCCTGAGCCGTGGTGAACACGCCCTCGCTCTCGGAAAGCTCGCTTATCGCCGTTATGTTGCTAAAGTACTTCATGCTGCAATTGTAGGATATTTTCATACTTTTGCAACACACTTTTGATTCCATATAATCGGCGTGCCCTGCTTATCCCATTTCTGCCACCGGCTTGCTACCGGCCCACCATCCCCCGCTATCCAGGTCTAATAGTTTTCCCGAGAAGTGAACGCTTGTTTTTGGACCCCTGAAGCATCCGCATTTTTCGTCGGCAAAATCGCAGGATTCCAGTATCGAAATCGCAGGAAACGGCGTGCTTAAAGTGTCGATGCTTCGGGGGTCCGATTTAGCTCGTTCACTTCTCGGAAAAGTATTAGACCTCGCTGCTAGCCACCCAGAAGAACACCTCTCCCTTCCCCACCGCCACCAAAAAACTCATCCAACATTAATCTTGGCTCAAGAATCGCTTAATCTATAACCTGCACTATAGAGTTCGACCAAGGGCGGGGCGGCGCCGCGCGACGCAGGCCGACGAACGCAACGCTCGCGCCCGGGCAGATCGCCCGGCGTCGCGCCCATCGAACGAAAGGACAGGTCATGGACGACCTCGAAAAAGTTGAAACCATCCGCACCAAGTGCAACGTGAGCTACACCGATGCCAAAGCCGCGCTCGACGCCGCCGACGGCAACGTTTTGGACGCCATCATTTGGCTCGAGTCGCAAGGCAAGACCCAGACCACGTCGGCGCACGCCGCCACCGAGTCCGCGCCAGTCGATGAGCCCTCAGCCGAGATGGTCGCCGCGCAGGCCGCCTACGAGAAGTCGAGCGAAAAGACCGACTTCTCCAAGAAGATGGACAGCGTATGGGAGTACCTCAAAAAGCTCTTCCGCCTGAGCCTGGACACCAAGTTTATCGCCACGCGCCGCGATGCGATCATCCTCAACATCCCCATCCTGATCCCCATCATCGCCCTGTTTGCCTGGGGCGCTACGATTTGGCTGATGCTGATTGGCCTGTTCTTTGGCATGCGCTACCGCATCGACAGCGACGGCGACGTGCCCGGCAGCATCAACAACCTTATGGATAGCGCTGCTAACGCCGCGGACGACATCAAGCAAAATCTGAACGACGACAAGTAATCGCAGACGGGGGCACGCATGGCACGGATCCTGATCGTAGAGGACGAGGAGAAAATCGCCCGCTTTGTGACGCTCGAGCTGGAGCACGAGGGCTACCAGGTGGAGCACGCCGCCGACGGACGCACCGCCGTGGACCTGGCGCTGGAGCGCAACTACGATCTTATTCTGCTCGATGTGTTGTTGCCGCAGCTCAACGGCATGGAGGTCCTGCGGCGCGTCCGCAAGCACAAGGATGTGCCGGTGATAATGGTCACCGCGCGCGATGCCGTGATGGACAAGGTGGCCGGGCTCGATGCCGGCGCCGACGATTACCTGACCAAGCCGTTTGCGATCGAGGAGCTGTTCGCACGGATCCGCGTGGCGTTGAAGCGCTCGGAGGCCGTGCGGGCGGCTTCGGGCGTTGGCGGCATCGGGACGGGCGCGGCAGGCGGCACGGGTGTCGGCGCCACCGCGATACCCCCGGTCAGTGACTCGACCCAGGTTTCCGCCTCGCTCTCCCCCGCCACGCTCGCCGTGGGCTCGGTTGCGCTCGACCCCGACCGCCGCGAAGTCACGGTCGGCGGCTCGCCCATTGCGCTCACGGCCCGCGAGTTCGATGTCCTCGCCCTGCTTATGGCGCATGCCGAGACCGTGCTCACGCGCGAACGCATCGCGCACGAAGCGCTGGGCTACGAATACATGGGTGACACCAACAACGTCGACGTGCACATCGCGCATCTACGCGCCAAGATCGAGGACGCCGGCGGCGTCCGCATCATCCAGACCGTGCGCGGGGTGGGCTATGTCTGCCGCGCGTAACGCCGAGGCCAAGCGCGTCACCTCCATCGCCCGCGCCATCAACTGGAGCTATATGTGGCGCCGCCTGATGAGCTACGTTTGGCTCGACCTGCTGCTAGTAGTGATTGTGGCGGCGATCCTTGTCTATGGATACAACCAGACGCTGCCCAACGGCGCGTTTACCGCAGGATGGATCCCCAGCGCCACCGTTCGCGGCATGACGCTGACGCCCGCGCGCGGCTGGGACCTGACAACGCTCACCTATACCGTCGAGCTTGCGCGTACCACCAAGACTTTCCCCCTCGCGCAGGACCTCATCGCGCTGTGGCCCCTCTATCTTGTCGTTGCAGGTTGGCAGGTCATCAGCGTGCTCAACATGCTCGGCGGCGCCCGCCGCGTGCGCCGCACCATGGCGCCGCTCAACGATCTGGCCCTGCGCGTGGACGAACTCGGCCGCATGCAACTCGCCGGCGGCAAAATGGAAACACTGGAGCAGGCCATCGAGCGCGCAAGCGTCGACTCGCCGAGCGTCACCACCGGCGACGCCGACCTGGCAAGCATCGAGGTCGCACTCAACCGCCTGCTGCGCCAGATGCAAGAGGCCAAGCTGCAGCAGATGCGCTTTGT
Organism: uncultured bacterium; assembly: GCA_905214105.1. GTDB lineage: Bacteria > Actinomycetota > Coriobacteriia > Coriobacteriales > Coriobacteriaceae > Collinsella. Next base: position 31,077 of record CAJMKK010000001.1, on the reverse strand, counting down.
CAACGACGCGAGCCACGAGCTGCGCACGCCCATCGCGGTGATTCAGGGCTACGTGAACATGCTCGACCGCTGGGGTAAGGACGACCCGGACGTGCTGGCGGAATCCATCGCGTCCCTTAAAGCCGAAAGCGAGCACATGCAAGAGCTTGTGGAGCAGCTGCTGTTTTTGGCACGCGGCGATGCCGGGCGCACGGTCCTGCGGCGTGCGCATACCAACTTGGCTGCACTGGTCAGCGAGGTATGCGAAGAATCGCAGATGATCGATACCGAGCACACGTATCGGCTGGCTTCTGACGCTGCGCTTGCCAGCGACCCGCGCTGCGACGCGCCCGTCGACGTGGCGCTCGTGAAGCAGGCTCTGCGCGTGATCGTGCAAAACGCCGCCAAGTACTCGGATGCGGGAACGACCGTCACATTTGGCATAACGCCAGATGCGGGCGCGGGCACGATCGACATAAGTGTTGAGGACGAGGGCATCGGCATGAACCAGGAATCCGCAGCTCACGCGTTCGAGCGGTTCTACCGTGCCGACAACGCGCGCGATGCCGGCGCACAGGGTTCGGGTCTGGGGCTTGCGATCGCCAAGTGGATCGTCGACAGCCACGGCGGCGTCATCGGTGTGACCTCGGTCGAAGGGGTCGGCAGCCGCTTTACGATTCGCCTGCCACGATAGGAAGCCCCTCGGCATAAATAAAGGGATAGGGCCACGCGACCCTATCCCTTTTTGCCAGCTATGGCAGCTTGTGCGCTACTCGCGGCACAGGTGCACGGCGAAACCGGCGAACTCGCGCTTAAAGTACACGAGCTTGGTACCACCGTCGGGCAGCAGCGCGCGCGACTCTTCGTTGACCTCGAGCCCGCGCTCGGCAAACCACTTCTCAGCTGCATCGATGTCGTTAACGGCAAAGCCGATGTGGCCCTTGGTGCCACGACCGTTCTGCTTCATGATCTCGACCAGCGAATCGTTGAAGTACGAAACCGGGGTCTCGATGACGGGCAGGCCCATCATCGTCGAGAACAGCTCCGCGATCTCCAGGGCGTCTGCCGGGTCGGTGGCGTTAATGCCCACATGGGCAACGCGCATGCCAAAGAGCTCGACCGGATTGGCGTTCTGCTCATTCATACAGTCAGCGCCTACTGAGCCATGACGTCGAGAACGGCCTTCTCGGCAGCGACGCGGTTCATGCCAGTCATGAAGGGCACGCCGCTCACGTACGGGCAGGTGAGGCCCTCGGGGGCAACGGTGGTGGCGATCAGCAGGTCGGCGCCCTCGTCGCAGTAATCCTTGGCCTCGGAGATGGCGCACTGCACGATCTCGTACTTGTCGGCATAACCGTTGGCGTCGAGCAGAGTAGCGACCTTCTGGGCAACGAGCGTGGAAGTAGCAGCGCCAGCACCGCAAGCCAAAACGATCTTCTTCATAGGTAATGTCTCCCTTCATGGTTTACTTTAGGTAAGTGTACCGCAGCGAGCGATGGCACTCGGCCTCGATGAGCTTTTATGCCAGTTTGCTTGCGCGCTGCGTATAATACATCTAGTACGTGTTGTCATACCGCTCGCTTTATGAGCGACTAAGGACCCTAATATGCCCGATTCCCGCACCCTCTGGACCGCCGTCGTTATCATCTGCATCGCCGTGTCGGTGTTCTTTAGCGTCAAAAAACGCACCACGTTTAAGCGCCTGCAGCAGCTTATGGCTGCCAAGCAGTGGGACGAGTTCGATCGTTTGCTCGACGGCAAACTCACCAGCATGCTGTACCCGCGCTACAACCGCGACTACCTGCGTCTGAACTCCTATCTGCTGCGCGAGGACCACGAGCGCGCCAGCGAGATGTTCGACCTACTGCTGGGACTCAACCTCCCCAAGATGCAGCGCGTCGACTTGGTGATTAAGGCCTTTAACTACTATGTTGGCCAGGAGGACCGCAAAAAGTCCAAAGAGCTGTTGCACGAGATCAAGGGCTTTGAGGGCGGTCAGGCCGAGGCAGTTGCGCACGAGTGTCAGCTGATGTACGACACGATGATCCTCAAGCGCCACAACGACATTCCCGAGCTGGAGCGCATGCTCGAGGATGTCGGCGACGACCCGGTCAAGCGCTGCCGCTTGGAGTACCTGCTAGCCCTGCAGTACCAGAACAAGGGCGACGAAGCCAAGTTCCAGGAGTTCCTGGAGAAGTCGGGCCAACACTCGATGGCCGTCAACGCGTAACGGACGGCTTGTGCTAGACTTCTAGTCTCACGGGGGCGTGGCGGAATTGGCATACGCAGGAGACTTAAAATCTCTCGCCGCAAGGATTGTGGGTTCGAGTCCCACCGCCCCTACCATATGACGAAATGGCAGCTCAGAGCATCTAATCACTCTGGGCTGCTTTTTGTTTCAGTTTCGTTCTCGGTACCATTGGTACCGAATCTGGTACCGAATCAGCTCAGGAATCACCTTCACGCCCCAAATCGAGTGAAAGGACTGGGCATGAGCAAGAGACACAACAAGAGGACCCCACTGACTGAGGACGAACGCAAGCTGTTGGCTAGCTACCGCGAGCTAAGCCCCGAGGACAGGCGGGACCTCGTTGGATGGGCCGAGCATCTGGCGCTCAACACGGTGCGGCTCAACGGCATCCGCGACGCCTACCGCAGGTGCAACTCACACCGCCGCGAACTCATAGCCGTGTACGCAAATGAGCAGATGGAGCTGAGCGGCATGGAGAGGCGGGGCGAACACGTCCCGTTCACGTCCAGTGAGGACTAGAATCGAGTCAACCGCTATCGCAACAGGAAAGGAAGGTCGATAGCCATGAAGGGCACGCTTTGGATTTACCTGCTCGGGATTGTCCTCGCCCCGGTCATTCTCCCGATTGTCGTCCTCAGGTTCCTGCTCGCAAAGTAGGCGGGCAGCGCCCGACCCCACCGGACAGGTGCCAGCGCCCCGGCATGGGCGCTACTAAGCCCCTCGGGGACGCGCGAAAACAAAAAGGCTTATCGGACGCATTGGGCACAGTGGCAGCGCGTTGAAGTGCCCAATGGCGACCAAATCCGTTACCGGATCGATTGCGAACAGGAGTTCAGCATGATGGATAAGATTAGACCGATTCTCTGGGTGCTGGTTTTCCCAGCTTGCTGGTACATCTTTGCACACCACGTAACGGTACTCACTATGTTGAACGACCCAGTTGGGCTTGTCAGCTCTTTGTTCATAGTTGTTGTAGCCGTCGACTTCTTCACGTTGCCATTCCAAAATAAAAGGACAACGGATAACACTTCGGAGACGAAGCCGAAGCAGACAACCGACCCTGCTCCGTATCGGATGCCCCGTAGCAAGGAGCTAAACGACCTGCTTCTCGTCTACAACGCCAAAAGGCCTAACGGCATGACGGTGACAGAGCTTAACAGCCTGTACGCGCTCACCGCACAATCCGGTGAGAAGGTAGACGAGACAATCAGTAAGATTCACAGAGAAGTGAAATACGAACGAGACCGCCGTAAGAACGTAACGCCCCAGCCCCTTGGGTCAAGCGCCGAAAAGGGCTACGCCCCTGCACACTCGAACGCAGAACTCAACCGTGCAGCGCTCGACACGACCCCCGAGAAGGTGAAGAAGGCCCAGCGCAAGGCCGGACTCCGCTGCCCCAAGTGCGACTCAACCGACGTAACGTTCCTGAACAACACGTCGAAGTCCACGAGCGCTGGAAAGGCGCTCATTGGCGCCGAACTGTTCCGCCTTGAGGGCATGGTGGTCGGTGCCGCGATGGGCAGGAAGGGAAAGCGCGAGTACCTTTGCAACCACTGCGGCAAGCGGTACTCGGTGAGGAACTAGAGGGCAGGGCGCAGGCTATAAACCGCGCCCGGAGAACGAAAACAAAAAGGCCGCAAGGGTTCGCTCCCCTGCGGCCTTCTCTATGTCGCGGCGTCGTATTCCCTGAACGCCCTGTACGCTATCTTCTTGCACTTGTCGTAGGCTATGCCGATCCTCGCGCTCAGGTCATGCCAGTCCTCGCCCTCTAGGTAGTGGGCAGTTATGACCTCGACCGCCCTCTCGCCGACTGTCGGGGCCATCTCGCGCATGTCGGCGTAGGCGCGGTCCAGTACCTCCTCCTGCCTCCCCATGCAGTAGAGCGCCCTCTCCCTCCTCGGGTCTCCCTCGGGGCGCATGAGGTCTATCTTTCGCCGCGTTTTCTGCCGCTCCATGTCGAGCGCCACGAACCAGTAGAGCCTGAACTGCGCCAGCGTCGGGCTAATCTCTCCCCGCCTCAGTATCGGAACCACCCCAAGAGCGAATCGGTCGGCTATTCGGAAATGCCCCTGAGAGCCGCGGGGACAGCCGATAAGGGCCGTCTGGCATCTGGCGTGAGTAACTTAGGCACCGTGTCCGTTCTAAAGCTTAAAAAGAGCATCTGAGAGCCTTAGACGGCATATCCGCAGGTCATCGCATATGCGTCAGTCACGGCAGGCGCGTCACGCTGGGCAGTTATATACTAACCCCCTCAGCGGCAGCGGTACTTAAAAATATGCTACGATTCAAGCAGCAATTTCTGTCCCGAGCAGCGGGGCGCTGTCGGCGCGGCCCTACCTCCCGCGCCGCGCCTTTCTAGAGGGTCGCGCCCCGCCCTTCCATCCAGTCCGCGAGCCGTTCGGAGAACATGCCAACGACCGAATCGAACCACGGCTCGCCGTCCTCGATAACGGTCCTCGTCACGCCCTCGGGGGCGTTGGCCTTCCATGCCCTCCTGCCGCTCTCGGTCGTCAGGTCGTAGACCCCCGAGTCTCCGGGTTCGTAGACGAGAGCGCCGTCCCCGGCGTAGGCCACGGTCCCCGCCTCAAGCGCCTCCCTGCCGTACTCCTCGACCGTGAGGGCGGCGTTGACGGCAAGCGTCATCTGGTCAGTCTTTCTCATTGCTTATTTTCCTCTTTGCACTTCAGGATCGAAGGTTCGGGGAAACAACGCTCGACCTCATATTCCTCGGGCGGTTTTCCGTATGTTTGTACTCCGCAGTTCGGACATTTAACGAGAATTTGGCCCATGCCATCGATGAACCCGACAGGCTCCTTTGCCACTTCCCCGCACTTCGGGCAAGGGACGTGGAACCAAGCAACGCCCGTCTCGAAAAGCGATTCGCTGCCGTTCGTTCCGTAGCCCGTAGTCCTCTTGCCATTAGCCAATGGCCTTGTAGGGCCATGGCTAATGGCTTGTGGCTCATGGCTAGTAGTTGGTAGCTTATAGCTATGTAAGGGCTGAACCCCATCTGGTACGGGGTTGGGTACGGGGCTGGGAACGGGGTCTGGTACGGGGTTGGGTACCCCCTCGCCATCAGCGGGAATGGTGCCGTTGCGACCGTCAACCCATGCCTCTAGGCTTGAGTCCTCTCCGGTATCGCTCTTTGCGAAGGACTGCCTTCTGGCATCGCTGAGCCTCTCGAAGTTCGCGTTGAAATACGCTTTCGGAATGTCATCGAGATAGTCCGGGGTGACGCCCGTGAACCAATAGTCAACCATTGCCGTGACGTATGCGCAGCGCCATTCCTCGTTCGCGATTTGAAGGGACGTATACCAGTCTTTGAGCTGAACCTTGTCGAACGCGCAAGGCCCTTTATCAGAGCGGACCCCGCGGGCCTCGCGCATCGCCTTCAGCGCCCTGCCCTTGCGCTCCACCTCGGCGCGATACCCGGCCCTCAGCTCACTATTCATGGGCATCAGCTGCCACAAGCCTCATGGGGTCTGCCGCCTTCCTCGCGAGCCTTCCGCGCCGCTTGAGTTCGGCATTCATGAGTTCGACCCTGTCGGCAAGCCAGTCAGAGCAGCGGACCTCAAGCTCACGTCCGCTGTCGGGCGCGGCAATGCGCAGGATGCAGTCCCCGTCAACGTCCTCAGCGGACAGGAGCGCCTGTTCGCGCTCCATGCCAAGCCCGAACGTCCCCATGCCGTAAATGTCGGCGTTGCATAGGGTCGCGCCGTTGAGACAGCCGACTTTCGCGGCCTCTAGCGGGTCGGCTCCCAGCGACAGCTCAACGACCGCCTTAGTGTTGTTTGCCATGAGGGCCACCTTAGTATCCGAGCATCTTTAGCGACTCGGGGACGTTGATACGCCACTGCTCGCGGATACGAACTGCCCTGAGCTGCCCATCGCGCACCATGCGATAGACAGTGCTGTAGCTCAACCGCAGATATGCGGCGAACTCCTCGATGGTCGCGGGGTCGTTGATGTTCTCCTCAGTGATGGGACGAATGGGTTTCCTCGTTTTCTGCTTAGCCATTGGGCCACCTTTCGGTCATGGGCGCTCAGCCCGTTTGTATGCGGTTGTGAAGCTTCACGTGAGGAAAGACTAACACCAGTGAGGAAACTAGCAGCACGTATCGTTTCCGCAGTTAAACGCCATAAAACGTATTTCACACCCAGCAAAACCGCCCTAAAAAAATAAGGCCGCGAGAAGCAATCGGCTCCTCACGACCTTCACATTTACTCTGTTGGCTTGAGAGCAATAACGCCCTTAGTTGTCCGTGCCCGTCAGCTCTAGGATGCTGCTCTTGGGCGCAACTTGACCGCCCGCAATCGCCTCCGTAAGAAGCGCGCTACGGCGCTTTGCATCGGGGTCAGCGCTCGCGTACGTGTTGAGCGTGATAGCGGCGTTTGCGTGCCCTAGGACGCTTGAGGCGGTCTTGACGTCCCCGCCTTCGGCAAGGTAGCGCGTTGCCCACGTATGGCGCAGGTCGTGGAACGTAGGTATGCGACTCTCTGTTCCCTTCACACCAACTGCCTTGGCAATAGCGCTCCAACCCTTACTCAAGGTATCAGGACTCAGGTATCCGTCCAAATCTCCGAGAACGTAGTCGCCAGCGCCGACAGTGCGCCCGAACTCATGGAACTCCGTCTGTTGAACCTCAAGCCATTTTCTAAGAATGTCAATGAGACTATCGGACAAGCATATATCCCTGACCCTATCCGTCTTGGCGTTCTTCTCATAAGTGCCGCCGATAGCTCGACCAATTGCGCCCCTAACCCATAGAGTTTTGTTCTCAAGGTCGACGTCTTTCCACTTGAGTCCGCAAATCTCGCCCTCTCGCATGCCAGTGAACAGTGCAATGCGAGCACCGACTGTTACGGGAGTCTGCTCTAGCGATGCAAGGATGCTGAGCGTATCGCGGAGTCCTTTGGCGGTCAGGGCGTTGATGCCCTCGTTCTTCTTGGACTTCTTGGGAGGCTTGACCCCGTTGCAGGGATTGACGACTATCACCTCGTTATAGACGGCTTGGGTCATAACCTGCTTGAGCAGCCCAAGGGCTTTCTTGACGGGCGAATAGGTTAGGCCGCTTGCGGTAAGGCCTGCGCTCCACTCCTCAACCTGCTTTTTCTTGAGGTCTTTAACCTTGACCTTTGCGAAGCCCTTCACATTGCCCTTGGGGTAGCCGTAACGGATGTACTTAGCCGTGGATCGATAGCCCTTCACGGTTGACGGTTCAATCGACTTTCCCTGTTCCCAAATATCGATGAAGGATTCAACATAATCCGGAACAAGCATGTTGGCAGCTTTGACGGCCTCTGGGGTTTCATCGCTTTCCAACTCTTGACGCTCAAGCTCCCTGAGCCAGTCCTCGGCCTCTCGGTTCGCCTCACGCTTGGTCTTGGCCTTGAGCGTCTTGGACTTCTTGTGCCTCTTGCCGTCCTCCTCATAGAAGTCAACAAACGCGCGAAATGCATCGCTGTCCTTGCGCTTCTGCACATATGCAGCCGTGTACGTCCTCATGAGAAGCCTCCACCTCGGTACCATTGGTACCTCACTCGGTACCGAATCTCATTGAAACAATGACAAACCATGACTATTATAGCCATAAGGTGATAGAGCGATAAGCGATGTACCTGCTATTTTAAAGGGATGTTGGCGAACGGTAGCAAACAGCTATATGAGCGGTAAAGAGACTTAAAATCTCTCGCCGCAAGGATTGTGGGTTCGAGTCCCACCGCCCCTACCATATGGAGCTTTCGAGCCCGTGTTCCTCAGGGATGCGGGCTCGCTTCTTTTAGATGCCGGTGGGACTCGAACCCGCGAGGGGGCGAGCGTTAAGCGGACGCGCAGCGTCCGAAGCCGGTGCGTATTTGCGCAGCAAATGCGCGGACGTCCCACCGCCCCTACCATATGGAGCTTTCGAGCCCGTGTCCCCAAGGGATGCGGGCTCGTTTCTTTTACACGCCGGCGGGGCTCTAAGTTGCGGTGGAATAGTTCCTGTTTTGGCAGTTTATCAGCCCATTTAGGAACTATTCCACCGCAACTTAGGTTGGTATTTACACATTTTCCGATGGAAAAACGTGGCTGTCTCGCACATTTTCCGATGGAAAAACGTGGTTGTCTCGCACATTTTCCGATGGAAACGACCAAATGGCCTTATACTAGCCGAGAGGGTTGGGAGGCAATATGCAGCGACAGCTTATGAGTGAACTTATCGCTTGGAAATCAAGGGCGAATCGCAAACCTCTCTTGCTTAGGGGAGCCCGCCAGACAGGAAAGACTTGGCTTCTTAACGAATTCGCAAGCCAGCAGTATCGAAATGTCATTCGTTTTGACTTTATGCTCGAGCCGAGCACACGCTCGCTGTTCGATGGGGACCTCGACCCCAAGCGCATCATCTCCCAGATAGAACTCCTACGTGGCCAAACCGTAACGCCGGCAGACACGCTCATCATCTTCGACGAGATCCAAGAGGCGCCACGCGGGATCACCTCACTCAAGTACTTCAACGAACTTGCACCCGAATACCACATCGTGGCAGCCGGTTCCTATATGGGCCTCGCGCTCCGACGCGAAAACGAGTCATTTCCCGTCGGCAAAATCGACCAGCTCACCATGCGTCCCATGGGGTTTGCCGAGTTCGTTCGTGCCGTCGACGGCAACCCGCTCGCCGATGCCATCCTTGCCGCAGACATGAACCTTCTGGCAAACGTTACCGAAAAGCTCGAGCGCTTGCTCAAGGAATACCTTGTTGTCGGCGGTATGCCCGAAGTTGTCTCCACTTTCGCCGAGACACGCGACTTCATCGAAGCCCGAAGGCTTCAACAGCAAATCATCGAGGCTTACGAATCCGATTTTGGCAAACATGCACCCGCCCGCATCGTCGAGCGCATGAGGTTGGTTTGGAAATCCCTTCCCGGCCAGCTTGCAAAGGAGAACAAGAAGTTTGTCTATGGCGCCCTTCGTCCCGGAGCGCGCGCACGCGATTTCGAGGAAAGCCTCCAGTGGCTCACGGACTACGGAATCGTTCATAAGGTGCCACGTGTTTCCGCTCTAAAGGCGCCGCTCTCGAGCTACGAAGACCTCTCGGGCTTCAAACTGTTCTGCATCGACACCGGCATCCTCGGAGCGCTCTCCGGTCTCTCTCCGGCCATCGTTCTTAACGGATCCGCTGTTTTTACCGAGTTCAAAGGTTCGCTGACCGAACAATACGTCGCGCAGGAGCTTTTGCTCCAGGACAAAACTCCCGCGTATTGGTCCTCTACCTCCGGCAATGCCGAAACCGACTTTGCCATCGACCATGCGGGAACCGTGCTTCCGCTTGAGGTCAAGGCGGCAGAGAACCTTAAAGCGAAGAGTCTGAAAATAGCCTGCGAAAAATTCAAACTCGAGCGTTGCGTGAGGAGCTCCCTGGCGGCATATAGAGACGAGGGCATGCTCATCAATATTCCGCTTTGGGAGATTGGGCAAATCGACAAGCTGGCATAGGCGCCATGGGGACGCCCCGCAAGGACTGTCCCCAGGTGCCGGCAGAAAAGGAACGTCCCCAGGTGCCGGCTGTTGAGTTGCGGTGGAATAGGGACTGTTTGGTGCCCGAAAGGGCGATTTTAGTCCGTATTTCACCGCAACTTATTTAGAGGGCGCTGAGGCTGGGGGTCCAGGAGATGGTGGGGGTCGCACCGTCGAGAGCCTCGTTGATGGTGGCGGCCATGCCGGCGAGTAAGCTGTTCTCGCTTACAGTGAGCGTCTTGTAGCCGCCGGCTCGCATAAGCTCGCGGATTACCACGGCACCAGCCAAGATCACGCCCGCGCGTTTGGACTGTACACCCGGTAGAGCGGCGATGCCGTCCGCATCCAACGCAGACATGCGCTCGATAGCGGCCGAAACCTGATCCAGCGAAAGCTCGCGCAGGTGCACAAAGCTCGAATCGTACGGTTCCAGCTCATGAACGAGCGCCACGAGTGTGGTGACGGTGCCACCCACTGCGACCAAGCGTTCGGCGCGCTCAAAATTGCTCGGCAGGCCCTCAAAATAGGCAGCGAACTGCTCGCCCGCCCACGCGGCAGCGGCAGTAAGCTCGCCGCGTGCGGGCGGCAGTGCCGAGAAAAATCGCTCCGTCACACGGCGACAACCGATGTCCAGCGAACGCGTGCCCTCCAGCGCAAAGACCCCACGCTCCGGCGCATAGACGCCCGTCGCGAGCTCCGTGGATCCGCCGCCCGAATCGGCAACAATGATGCGCTCGCCGGCAAAGTCGTGCGCCACGCCAAAAAACGTCAGGCGCGCCTCGACCTCGCCCGGAATCACCTGCGGTTCGAGCCCCAGCTCACGCAGACCGTCCAGCAGCAGTGCGGCATTGGATGCATCGCGCGCGGCGCTCGTGCATGTGGTGCAAATGCACGCGGCCCCAAAGGCACGCGCCTCGTCCACAAACATGCGACACGCAGCGAGCACACGCTCGACAGCCGCCTCGCAAAAGCGACCCGTCGCGTCCACACCCTCGCCCAGGTCGGTAATCTCGGTATGCTTGGACGATCCCACGATCGCCCCGCCCTCGACCTGGGCCAACACCAGTCGCGACGACACCGTTCCCAGATCGATCGCCGCCACCTTATATCGTTTGCAATCTGCCATTGCGGGTTCCCCTCCGGGCGCTACTCGCCGTTGGACACGACCGTCTGGCCCTCGACACCGTTAAACCCAAACAGCATGTCGAGCGCCTGGATATACCACGGGGCGTCCTTACCGACTTCTTCGATTTCCTTGGCAACTTCGCTGGCCTTCTTGGCGTTCGACGACTTCTTGCTCGAAGACGAATCCGAATCGTCGTCCAGGCCCTGCACTTCAATCCTCTTCTCGCCTGGCATCACCAGGCCCAAGTCCTCGGATGCCGCGTCCTTGATACCCTCCTCCGAGAGCAGCTTGTCGACGCTTTTTTGCAGCTCATCATTGTATTGCTGACGAATCTCGACCTGCTTGGCCAAGATATCGCTCGAACGCTTTGCCACGTACAGATCGCGCACGGGGAAATACAGGCTCACGAGCACCAGAGCAACGACGATGCCGATGAATAGCCCTCGCTGAGGACCATGGGTAAAGTCGTAGATCGCCTTGACCACCGCGTTGTCGTTGGCGTAGTGCATAAAGTCCGAGCCCGAAAAACGGTTCGAGGGCCTGCTCGACCTGTCGTGCGTCTGGGCCGAGGGACGCGACGCATGCGACGAACGTGCCGGGCGCACTGGTCCATCTGTCGAAGTATTCACTTGAGCATTGGGGCGCGAGGTACTTGTCGGGCGTTGCATGGAGCGGTCGGCGCCGGCGTAGGCGGACCCACCGAGCTGCACCGTGCGCGCACGGCGAGGCGACGGCTCACGCGAACCGGCGGAATAGTACCTGTTGTCGTAAATCTGATCCATGTGCGCCTTGTGCGGTTGAGGTTTGTTTGCGCTAAGTATTCTAGTTATAGCACGAGCGCGCGCACCGCCTTCGCCAGCCTTTGCTCGACATAAAAAAGGCGCTGAGCCGTATGGCCCAGCGCCCAATGGTGCTCAACCGCGCCCGGCTGGAGCAAGGCGAATCCGAGTCTTCCCCGCCCCCGCGACCTCCGCGTGCCTAGCGAATGTTGTAGAACGCGGCCTTGCCGGCGTAGCGCGCGCTGCCCTCGAGCTCGTCCTCGATGCGGATGAGCTGGTTGTACTTGGCGATACGGTCGCTGCGGCACGGGGCACCCGACTTGATCTGGCCGGCGTTGACGCCCACGACCAGGTCGGCGATCGTGGAGTCCTCGGTCTCGCCGGAACGGTGGCTCACGATGCAGGCGTAGCCGGCCTCCTTGGCGGTCTCGATGGCCTCGAGCGACTCGGTGAGCGTGCCGATCTGGTTGACCTTGACCAGGATCGCGTTGGCGGCGCCCAGCTCAATGCCCTTCTTGAGGCGCTCGGTGTTGGTGACGAACAGGTCGTCGCCCACCAGCTGCACCTTGTTGCCAATGCGGCGGGTAAGCTCGACCCAGCCGTCCCAGTCCTCCTCGGCCATGCCGTCCTCGATGGAGATGATGGGATAGGTGTCGACGAGCTTCTCCCAGTAATCAACCATCTGGGCGCTCGTGTACTCCACGCCCTCGCCCTTGAGCTCGTACATGCCGGTCTCGGCGTTGTAGAACTCGGTCGAGGCCGGGTCCATGGCGTACATGAAGTCGACGCCGGGCTTAAAGCCAGCCTTCTCGACGGCCTTGGTGATGTACTCGAACGGCTCGGCATTGGTCTTAAGGTTGGGGGCAAAGCCGCCCTCGTCGCCCACGCCGCCGCCCAGGCCGGCCTCGTGCAGCACGCCCTTGAGGGTGTGGTAGACCTCGGCGCACCAGCGCAGGCCCTCGGCAAAGCTCGGAGCACCCACCGGCATGATCATGAACTCCTGGAAGTCAACGTTGTTGTCGGCATGCACGCCGCCGTTGAGGATATTCATCATAGGTGTGGGCAGCAGGTGGGCGTTGACGCCGCCCAGGTACTGGTACAGCGACAGGCCCGCCGACTCGGCAGCGGCGCGGGCAACAGCCAGCGACACGCCCAGGATGGCGTTGGCACCGAGCTTGGTCTTGTTGGGAGTACCGTCCGCGGCAATCAGCGCGGCATCGACGGCGCGCTGGTCGAAGGCATCGAGGCCCACGACGGCGTTAGCGCACTCGTTGTTGACGTGCTCGACGGCCTGCGAAACGCCCTTGCCCAGGTAGCGGCCCTTGTCGCCATCGCGCAGCTCGCAGGCCTCAAAGGCGCCGGTCGAAGCACCCGAAGGCACCATTGCGCGGCCAAAGCTGCCGTCCTCGAGCACGACCTCGACCTCGACGGTGGGATTGCCGCGGCTGTCGAGCACCTCGCGACCGTAGACGTCCAAAATATCGCTCATGTTGTCTCCCTCTCACTTGGAAACGTAGTGGATGCAAGCGACCGGCTGACCGTGCACCATCGGTGCGTCTCCGTAAGTTAGCCATGTCGCACTTTTTGCATTATGCCCTAAGTTAGCCGAGGGATACACTTGATTTTCGAAAAATTTAGCGGGAACGATGAGGCATGTCAGCCCGTCGTTCCCGCAGTCTTACTCCTCCGCCTTTGCGGCATCCCACAGGTCGTTGAGGTCGTGGGTCGAAAGCTCGGCAAGATCCACGTGGGCGTCGGACGCCATCTGCTCCATCGCGGCCCAGCGACGGCGGAACTTTGCCGTGCTGGCGCGCAGGGCGCTCTCGGCGTCGATCCCCTCTTTGCGCGCGACGTTGACCAGGGCAAAGAGCAGATCGCCAAACTCCATTTCGCGCTCGGGCGAGCCAGGGGCCTCGGCCTCAAACTCGGCACGCTCCTCGGCAACCTCGTCCCACACGTCCTGGACCGTCTCCCACTCAAAGCCTACGGCGGCCGCCTTGCGTGACACCTTCTGCGCCTGCATCAACGCCGGCAGATGCGTGGGCACGCCATCGAGCAGACCCTCGGGCGCGGCCTCGCCCGCCGCCACGGCCTTGTCCTTGGCGGCTTTCTCGGCAAGCTTGACCTCGTCCCAAATCTTGAGCACCTCGTCGGAGCTCTCGGCATCCGCATCGCCAAACACGTGCGGGTGGCGGCGAATGAGCTTGGCGTCGATATCGCGCGCCACGTCGGCCAGCGTAAACTCGCCGGCGTCGGCAGCAATCTGCGCATGCAGCACGACCTGCATGAGCACGTCACCCAGTTCCTCGCGCAGGTGAACCGCGTCGTCCGCCTCGATGCAGTCGAGCGCCTCGTAGGCCTCCTCGATCATGTTCTTGCCGATGCTGCGGTGCGTCTGCTCGCGGTCCCACGGGCAGCCATCGGGCTGACGCAGACGCCAGATGGTCTGCACCAGATGCTGCAGCTCGGCCGACGCGTCTATCAGCGTGGGCAGATCGCGCGAGCCCTCGGCATTTTGCTGAGCCATATGCTGCGCCATGGTTAGTCCTCCTCCAGGATCACGTGGCGGAACGCGCCGCCCTCGTAGATGCCGTAGCTGTGCGAGCCGTCCTTGGGGATGCTCACGCTGCCGGGGTTGAAGAGCCACAGGCCCGGGTGCGCGGCGCTTTCCTCGTTGACCTTGATGTGCGTGTGGCCGTAGACGAGCGCGGAGCCCTCGGGCAGCGCGGGCGCGTGGTCGACGCTGTTGTGCATGCCGGCGCCAAAGACATAGCCGTGCGTCAGGAACAGCTCGCGGCCGGTCTCGTCAAACAGCGTGGCGTAGTCGGCCATGACGGGGAAGTCGAGGACCATCTGGTCGACCTCAGCGTCGCAGTTGCCGCGCACCGCGATGATGCGGTCGGCTAGGGCGTTGAGCAGCGGAATCACGCGCTTGGGAGCATAGTCGCGCGGCAGGTCGTTGCGCGGACCGTGATAAAGCAGGTCGCCCAGCAGGACGATGCGGTCGGGCTGCTCGGACTCAATGGCGGCGCAGAGGCGCTCGGTCCAGTATGCCGAGCCGTGGATGTCGGAAGCGATGAGGTATTTCATGGGGAGATCCTTTCGAATGGGGTTGATGGGGGCTGAATACGGGATCCGGCGGATGCGGAGCCCATCTACCGTGTTACTCGAATCGCAGTGCCGCGCTCTGAGCCGCCTGCATCACGCGTTGGAGCGGCACGCCATGTTCGCGGGCAAGACGGGCGCAATCCTCGTACTCGGGAGCCGCGCGCTCGCTGCCGTCGGGCAGGGTCGCCACCTTAACGGATACCTCGCCCCATGGCGTCGTTACGCGCTCAAAGCGGCGTGGCAGGCAAACGCGTTCCATCACCTGGCGACGAATGGCGTTGGTCGTGGTCTCCAAAAAGATAATCGTCTGCAAGCGCTCGATATCATCGTGCGAGCAGATTACCTGCAGCTGCCAGCCGGGGCGGCCCTTTTTGCAGTAAAGCGGCAACCAATGCACCTCGCGGGCGCCGGCCTTGCGCAGGCAATCGGCAGCGTAGGCAAGCACCTCGGGCGACGCATCATCGATGTCGCACTCCAGTTTGACGATAGTTTCGGGCGCATCAGTCTCGCGAGACAGCGGGGATGTGCTATCGCATTGCATACGGTCTGGATCCTTTCCGCGCGGGCTCGTTTTGTTCACCCAAACGCTAGCACATCGCAGGCTGCGCGAGTGTGACGGCGCGTGATGAGCGCGATTTTCCTTGTCGACAAGAAACCGACACTCCACCGCCCCGGCCAAACATGTACATCAGCCTCCAAACATGTCATTATTTGCAGCTTTTGGAGGCTGATGTACATGTATTGGAGCAAGCGAGGCCGCGCCGCGCAGCCTTTCCAATCGATTTCGAGCTCCGGCGCGCGGCGTGTTGAGAGCTGCAACATTACAATGGAGCGGATTCGCCAAATGCAAAGGAGTCGCCATGTCTGCCTGCCCGCTGGTCGATTGCCATACCCACACCTCGTTCTCGGACGGCCATGCCTCGTTTGAAGACAACGTTCGCGCCGCTGCTGCGGCCGGCTGCCGCGTCATGGTCTCGGCCGACCATCTCACACTGCCCGCCAGCATGGATGCCAACTGCGAAGTGCAGGTTACTGAGGGCGACCTGCCGGCACATCGTCTGGCTTTTGAGGATGCCCGCAAGCTTGCCGCGCAAATCGCGCCGGAGCTCGAGCTTATCTATGGCTTTGAATGCGATTGGTACGAGGGCTGCGAGCCTTTGGTTGAGCGCTGGTCCCAGGACGCCGTCGTACGCCTGGGCAGCGTGCATTGGATTGGCAACCCAGGCGATATCATGGCCGGTGCCGCGGGTACGGCGGGAACGGAAAACGTCGCTCGCCCCGATACACCCGATTCCCTTTGCGGCTGGATCGATGATGACACCAACCTGCATGTTTGGGAAAACCTGGGGGTACACGGCGTGTGGGAGCGCTACGTCGACGACTGGTGCCGCGCTTGCGAAAGCTCACTCAACTTTGACGTAATGGCCCATCCCGACCTGGTCATGCGCTTTTCGAAGGAAGGCTTTGCGCCCGACTTAGACCCCGCACCGTTTTGGCAGCAGATGGCCGAGTGCGCGCACGATACAGGCCGCCGCGTTGAGGTCTCGACCGCCGCACCGCGCAAGGGCCTCGAAGACTACTATCCCGCGACCGGATTGCTGCGCCGCTTTGCCCACGCCGAGGTGCCGATCACTTTTGGCTCGGACGCACACCGCGCCTGCGACATTTGCTGGAACATCCGTGAGGCCCAGGCACACGCCTACGACTGTGGCTACCGAGCCTTCGACGTCCCCCACCCCACCGGCGAATGGGAATCCACACCCCTCGCCTAGCCATCCCTTCATAAGTTGCGGTGGAATAGGGATTGTTTTGCCTGATGAAGCGCTTAAACAGTCCCTATTTCACCGCAACTTCCATGACCCCGTTACACCAACAAAGACTGTCCCAAACGACTAGTCGTTTAAGAACGTCCCCAATGACTAGTGGCGGCGGGCGTTGAGTTCGCCGGCCAACTCGTCGAGGGTGATGCCGTAGCGCTCAAGCGTCACGAGCAAGTGGTAGACCAGGTCGCCGGCCTCGTAGCGGATGTGATCGTGATCGTTATCCTTGCAGGCCATGATCACCTCGCTTGCCTCCTCGGCAAGCTTCTTGAGCAGCTCGTCCTCGACGTCGGTCAGCAGACGCGCGGTATAGCTCTCCTGCGGCGATGCATCACGACGACCGTGAATCACCTCGGCCAGACCTGTCAGCGTCTCACCGATATTTCCATCCTGAACGTTTGCGGTGCGCACACCCATGGTTCAATCCTTTCTGGTGGCCGAGCGTCTAATCGAGCGCCCGCCCTACGCGAGTTTCTTAAAGAAACAGGTACGGTTGCCGGTATGGCAGGCCGGGCCCGGCGAGTCGACCTTGACCAGCAGCGTATCGCTATCGCAGTCGGCCCAAAGCTCCTTGACCGCCTGCATGTTGCCGCTCGTCGCGCCCTTGTTCCAGAGCTCCTGGCGGCTGCGGCTCCAAAACCACGTGGTACCGGTCTTGAGCGTAAGCCCCACCGACTCCTCGTTCATCCAAGCAACCATAAGCACCTCGCCGGTGTCGTACTGCTGAACCACACAAGGAATCAGCCCACGGGCGTCGTATTTAAGCTCGGACGCAGTTGCCACTTGCTCCATTTAAAAATCCAATCTCACGGGAATACCTTGAGAGGCCATATACTCCTTCACCTGGCGAATGCTGAACGTCCCAAAGTGAAAGACGCTGGCCGCCAGCACGGCATCAGCCTCGCCCTCGATCACGCCCTCGGCAAAATGTTCGAGCGTGCCCACGCCGCCGCTCGCAATCACCGGAATCGGCACCGCGCGCGCCACGGCGCGGGTGAGCGCCAGGTCAAAGCCAGCCTTGGTGCCGTCGCGGTCCATGCTGGTCAGCAGGATCTCGCCGGCGCCGCGGCGAGCCGCCTCCTCGGCCCACGCCACCGCGTCGATGCCCGTGGCGTTGCGGCCTCCCGCGGTAAAGACCTCCCACTTGTCGGCACCGGATGCGCCGGGCAAACCAACGCGCTTGGCATCGATCGCCACGACCACGGCCTGGCTGCCAAACGCCGCGGCAGCCTGGCTGATCAGCGACGGGTCACGCACGGCGGCAGAGTTGAGCGACACCTTATCGGCACCGGCGGCAACCATGGTCCGCATGCCCGCCAAGTCGCGGAAACCGCCACCCACGGTATAGGGAATAGCGAGCTCCTCGGCCGCATGCGCCGCCATCTCGATAGTCGTCGCACGGTTGTCGCTCGTGGCGGTAATGTCCAGGAAGACGACCTCGTCCGCACCCTCGCGGTCATAGGCACGCGCCAGCTCCACCGGATCACCCGCATCGCGTAAGCTCACAAAGTTGACGCCCTTGACCACACGGCCGTCCTTGACGTCCAGGCAGGGAATCACACGTTTGGTAAGCATGGACTACTCCTCCCCTCGGGCGGCGGCCAGCGCCTGTACCAGCGTAAAGTTGCCCTCGTAGAGCGCGCGACCGGTAATAGCACCTTCAATCGCGCCCTCACCCACTGCGGCCAGCGCACGGATGTCGTCGAGCGTCGAGATGCCACCCGATGCCACGACGGGAAAGCCCGCGACCTCGGCCACATGGCGATACGCCGCCACATCGATGCCCGTCTGCATGCCGTCACGCGCGATGTCGGTGTAGACCAGGTGCTTAAAACCCAGCTCGGTGAGCTGTGCCACGGCATCGTCGAGTGCCACGCCCGCGCCATCACGCCAGCCGTTCACCTTGACCTGGCCGTCGTATGCGGCAATGTCGGCCACCAACAGCTCGCCAAAACCTTTGGCTGCCACCTCGGCAAAACCCGGCTCGGTCACCAGCACGGTGCCCAGCGCAATGCGGCGCGCACCGTAGCCGGCCAACTCGTCGATGCGCGCGAGCGAGCGGACGCCGCCGCCCACGTCCACGGACAGACCGTTGACGCCGCAGATGGCCTTAATCGCCGCCGAGTTGGCAGCGCATGTGTCCTCGTCCTCGCCAAAGGCAGCGGACAGGTCGACGACGTGCACCCAGCTTGCGCCCTGCTCGGCAAACGAGCGAGCAACGGCCACGGGGTCGTCGGAATATACCTTGCAGCGGCTGCGGTCGCCACGCTCCAGGCGCACGACCTTGCCGCCGATCAGATCGATTGCGGGAAACAGGATCATCGGCCAGCCTCCTCGACGATGTTGACGAAGTTCTTAAGGATGCGCTGACCCAGCGCGGAGGATTTCTCGGGATGGAACTGGCAGCCCCACACGTTGCCATGGCGCACGATGCACGGGAAGCTCCGCGTATAGTGCGTGCGCGCCAGCACATCGGCGGCATCGGCGTCGTCGGCCACCGCGTAGCTGTGGGTAAAGTACATGTTGGCACCCTCGGCAAAACCAGCAAGCAGCGGATCGGCCGCGCCGGCGGGCGTCATGTGCACCTGGTCCCAGCCCACGTGCGGCACCTTCAGGCGGCTCGACTCCAAGCGTGTGCACGAGCCGCGCATAATACCCAGGCCATCGACCCAGGGACCGCCAGCCTGCTCGGAGGCATCGTCGTCCGCGTCCGCGCCTTCGTCCGCCGGCACGCCCTCGTTGCCGCGCTCAAAAAATAGCTGAAGGCCCAGGCAGATGCCGAGCAGCGGAGTTCCGGCGGCAACGGCGTCGAGCACGGCCGCCGCCTCGCCGCTTTGGCGCATAAAGACAATCGCGTCATAGAACGCGCCCACGCCCGGGATGACCAGGCCGTCGGCGTTGCGGATCTGCTCCGGATCGTCCGACGTGCAGGCGGCGGCACCGGCGCGCGCAAGCCCGCGCACAACGCTCGACAAGTTGCCCTTGTGGTAGTCGACCACCACAATCTTCGGTTCGCCCACGCGACCCTCCCTTTTCCCATCATCCAAAACCACCACAAAGGGGACAGGCACCTTCGTGGTGGTTTTTACCCTTGTGGCGGTTACAGTGAACCCTTGGTGCTGGGGATGCCCTGCACGCGAGGGTCCAGCTCACAGGCTTGGCGCATCGTGCGGCCCACGGCCTTAAAGGCGGCCTCGATAATGTGATGCGAGTTGCCGCCCGCCAGTTCGCGCACGTGCAGAGTGAGCTTGGCGTCGCGCGCAAAGGCGTAGAAGAACTCGACGGCCAGCTCGGTATCGAAGCTGCCCACGCGCTCAGTCGGTACGGGCAGCTCGCAGTAGGCCTGCCCACGGCCCGAAATATCAACGGCAGCCATCACAAGCGTCTCGTCCATGGCGATCGCCGCGTCGGCAAAGCGCGTAATGCCCACCTTGTCGCCCAGCGCCTGGCGAAACGCCTCGCCCAGTACAATACCCGTGTCCTCGACGGTGTGATGCGCATCGACCTCGACGTCGCCCACCGCGTGCACCGTCAGATCGAACAGACCATGGCGGCCAAAAGCGTTGAGCATGTGGTCGAAAAACGGCACGCCGGTCGAGATATCGCACACGCCAGATCCGTCCAGGTCGAGCTTTACGACAATGTCGGTCTCGCCCGTCTTGCGGGTTACCTCGGCATAGCGGTCCATCTACATCTCCTCCTTCACCAGCGCGGCAAACGCTGCCAGTACCTCGTCGTTTTCCTGCGGGGTGCCCACGGTAATGCGCAGGCAGTCCGCGAGCCCCGGCGCGTAGCTAAAGTCGCGCACCAAAATCGAATACTCGTCGCGCAGACGCTCGCGCACGCGCGTGGCATGCGGCGTGCGCACGAGCACAAAGTTCGCCGCGCTCGGCCACGCCTCCACGGGCAGACCCTCGGCAGCCATTGCGCGTAGGGCGCACAGCTCGCGCTCGCGCTCAGATGCAACCTGTGCCACCACGGGTGCGTACGCATCGCGGGCACGTACGCAGGCAAGCGCGGCGGCCTGGCTTAGCACGTTAACCGAGTAGATTTGGCGAATCGCCGCAAACACATCGATGACCTCGGGCGCCGCGATCACATAGCCCAGACGCGTGCCGGCGGCGCCAAACGCCTTGGACAGCGTATGCAGAATCACCAGGTTGGGATGCTCGGCGATAAGCCCCTGCGCCGTGGTGGCCGCGCCAAACGAATCGTCCGCAAACTCAACGTAGGCCTCGTCGACCATGACCATGCCGGGGCACGCATCGCACAGGGCCGCGACAAAGTCGAGCGGTGCCACATCGCCCGTGGGATTGTTGGGCGAGGTCACGATGGCCAGGTTGCACTCCGGCGCCACGGCGAGCACAGCCGCTTGGTCGAGCTCAAAGGTTACCGGATCGCGCCACACATCGCGCACCTCGGTCTGACAAAGCGACGCAAAGAACGCGTACTCGCTAAAGCACGGCGGGCAGTTGAGCAAGGTCCGTCCCGCGCCGCCAAACGCCAGCAGGTAGTTATAGAGCAACTCGTCGCCGCCGTTGCCCACGCAGATATTCTCGCGAGCCACGCCATGCCAAGCGGCAAGCTCGTCGCGCAGGTCACAGGACATGGGATCGGGGTAGCGGTTGAGCGGCGTAGCAGCCAAGGCCGCATCAACCGCCTTGCGCACGACAGCGGGCACGGGATAGGTGTTCTCGTTGGCCGAAAGATTGATGCGCGTGGGCGTAAAGTTGGGATCATAGGGCTCAATGCCGGCCAGGTAGGGCTGGACGAGCTCCTTCATGCGCGGCGTGAGTTCGGCCATGTTAGGCCTCCTCGCCGGTCGCGCCAACGCCATCCGCGCCCGCAGCCGCCAGGTCAACGCCCTCGGCAACCGTCGCCACGGCGTCACCCGGCCAAGCGACCTTGGTCAGGTCGGCCGCGGCCAGAGACTCGGCACTCACGGCATCCTCGCCCTGCTCCAGCACACGGCGACGCAGGGCGGCGGATAGCGCGTGCGCCCACAGGCCCTCGGCCTCGGCCAGACGCTGTGTGGCGGGAGCGTCGGAGAGCAGGCCCTCGGGCGTATAGCAAATGACGCTCGAGCGCTTAACGAACTCTTCGACCGAAAGCGGGTTGGAGAACATGGCCGTGCCGCCGGTCGGCAGCGTGTGGTTGGGGCCGGCAACATAATCGCCGAGCGGCTCGGAGCTCCAGGCGCCCACAAAGATGGCGCCGGCGTTGCGAATGCCGCCGAGCAGGCCCATCGCATCCTTGCAGTGCAGCTCCAGGTGCTCGGGCGCCACGGTGTTCACGGCCTCGACGGCGGCAGCCATATCGGCGGCCACCACGATGGTGCCTTCGTTGTCGAGCGAGGCGCGCGTGATCTCGGCACGCGGCGACTGCGCCACCAGAATGTCGATACCAGCCTCGACCTCGCGCGCAAACTGCTCGTCGCAAGTCACCAGATAGCAGGCTGCCAGCGGATCGTGCTCGGCCTGGGCCATCAGGTCTGCCGCGACCACCATGGGCTTGGCCGTGGCATCGGCCAGTACGCAGACCTCGGAGGGGCCAGCGACCATGTCGATTCCCACGTCGCCCGAGACAATCTGCTTGGCCGCGGCGACAAAGGCGTTGCCCGGACCGGTGATTTTATCGACACGCGGAATGGTCTCGGTACCGTATGCCAGCGCGGCCACGGCCTGGGCGCCGCCCACCATATAGATTTCGTCCACGCCGCCGAGCTTTGCCGCGGCGAGCGTGTAGGGGCTGATCAGGCCGTCTTTTTGCGGCGGGGTCACCATAACCACGCGCTTGACGCCGGCAACCTTGGCGGGAATGGCGTTCATGAGCACCGTGGAGGGATACTGCGCGCGACCGCCCGGCACATAGATGCCAGCCGCCGCGAACGGGGTCACCTTAACGCCGAGCATCGTGCCGTCCGGGCGCGTGGTAAACCAGCTCTGTTCGACCTCGCGCTGGTGGAACTCGCGAATCTGGCGCGCGGCCTTCTCGAGCGCGGCGACAAAGGCCGGATCGAGGCCTTCGAGCGCGGCATCGATCTGCTCTTGCGGCAGACGGAAGCTCTGCAGCTCAACGCCGTCAAAACGCCGACAGTAGTCGCGCACCGCGGCATCGCCGTTGGCACGCACGTTGGCCACGATATCGCGAGCGGCGTCGACGATGTTTTGCGGCAGCACGCCCTTACGGTTGAGCTGGTTGGTAACGAGGCGCTCACCGGGAGCAAGCTTGATGGTCTTCATTTCGGTATCCCCTATCGGTCGAGGTTGTGTTCGAAAAACGAGAGACCGGGCGGCGGCGCCAGTCGGCCCGCCGCCCGGACGTTGGGGCGCCCGTGCGTGCTCGCGCTATTGTGCCGAGCCCGCAACGGGCTCAAAATGCTTGTCCTTCACGGCTGCCGCCAAGCGATCTGCCAGATTGCGTACGCGCGGATCCAGACGTGCGGCACCCGGATTGACAAAGAAGCGGGCCGTGCAGTCCATAATGCGACCAGTAATAACGAGGTCGTTATCGCGCAGCGTGGCGCCCGTGGCGGTAATATCCACGATGCGATCGGTCATGCCGACGATGGGACCCAGCTCAATGTTACCGTGCAGCGAGACGATATCGGCGTTCACACCGCGCTCGGCATACCAGGCGCTCGCGATGCGCGGATACTTGGTGGCCACGCGAAGCGACCCGCGGCGGGCATAGTTGCGCTCGGCCTGGCCGGCGCGCCACGCGGGCTCCGCCTCAATGAAAGTGCACAGGCCGTAGCCCAGATCGACCAGCTGCAGCAGGTTGAGGTCGGCCTCGATAAGCGAGTCCCAACCGCAGATGCCGCAATCGGCACCGCCGCAGCCCACAAAGGCGGGCGCATCGCTGGGGCGCACGATGACAAACTCGATATCTCCGACCGCGCCCTCACCGGCACGCGTGTCGCGGCCGCGCACGATTAGGTGACGGCCCGGATCGCGCAACTCAGAGACGTCCAGGCCCGCGGCTTCGAGCACGTCGAGCGTATCGGCCTTGAGCGAGCCCTTGGGCACGGCGATGCGCAGCGGGCCCTCGGCGCCACGGCCCGCGGCGTGATCGCCATCGGAAGCAGCGTCCTCGGCCGAGGTGTGCGCAGCCTCCAGACGCTCGAGCGAAAAGGCGAAACCCGCCGCCGGTACCTCGATGCCGTCGCCAAATGCGCCGGTAAAGATGGAGTCGTAGCGTCCACCCGAACCGACCGGATCGGGCAAGCCACCGGCATAGGCCTTAAAGACCAGACCCGTGTAGTAATCGAACGAGTTCATGATGGAGAAGTCGAACGACAGCACCTGGGCGTCCTCGGGAGCCAGGCCCTCGACCAGGGCGCGCAGCTCGCGCGTGAGCGGCGCGACAATGCCCGCCGCCGCCAGAAGCACATCGACGCGGTCGAGTACCTCGGCGCCGCCGTGCAAGCGCGGCAGCTCGCTAATGGCAACCTTGACGGCATCGGACTCGGCGCTTGCCGCCACGCGGGCATCGAGGCCCACAAAGTCGTTGGCGTGCACGCAGCGCAGGGCCTCGGCAGCCAGCTCGCGATCCTCGCACGCCGCGAGCAGCTCCTTAAACGGACGCACGCTACCTGCGATAATGCGCGCAGCGGGCAGCGCCAGCTTGCGCACCGCCTCGGCTACCAGCGAGACAATCTCGACATCGCCCGCGGTGTCGCCCGCACCGATAAGCTCAAAGCCCAGCTGCGTAAACTGACGCGAGCCACCGGCATTGCGCTGGCACTCGCGAACCACCGGCGCCTCATAGCGCAGGCGCAGGGGCAGGTCGGCCGCGCGCATGCGGGTCGAGACCAGACGCACGATCGGCAATGTGTTGTCGGGACGGACCACCAGCAGACGGCCATCATCGTCAAAAAGCTTAAACGGCGTGTCCGCGATGCGGCCGCCTTCCTCGAGTGAACCCTTGTCCTCGAGCAGCGGCGTTTCGACCGGAAGGTAATGATGCTCCCTGAAGCAGCCCTTCACCGTCAGCGCAATCTCCTCGCGCGCCTGAGCCTCCTCGGGCAATATGTCCCGGAATCCCCACGGTGTGGCCGTCATCTGGTGAGCCTCCTCATGCTGTGTTTCATATAGAGCAGAAGACCGGCATAGCTCCGCCGGTCTTCTGGGTACTTTAGCATACTAGAGTGCTTGCGGGGAAAATCGTCTCTCTCGGCTCACAGCGTATTCATTTGGAAACATAGGGGAAAGCGCGTCCCGCCCGCCAGCCAAAAACTGGGATGCGGTTTCCGGTTGAGGTCCTCAGCGGAAAGTGTGTCCCATTCTGAGCGCCTGTTCTGGGACGTGCTTTCCGCCAGAAGCCTCAAGCGGAAAGCACGTCCCGTTTCTCAAAAAGCGTCAAACGCCAACTCGGCGCCCTGTCCCACTTAGGCGCCAATCGCGCGTCGGTACTCCGCCATAACCTGAGCGTCGGCTGCCGCGGGATTGGCGAAATAGCGCCAATCATAGGTCTCGGCCGAAACAACTCCGCGATAGCCGCGCGCCACCAGCCTATCCAGGTCGGCGCGCATATCGCGGTCGCCGTCACCCCAAGCAAGATGCGTCGTGCCATCTGCCGCAACATCGACAAAATGCACGTGGGCGACATCATCGCCAAGCAGATCAAAATAATCGTCGATGGTATCCCCCGCCACCGCCATAGCGCCCAAATCCAGACACGCCTTAAGTGCCGGATGATCAACTGCCTCGATCATGCGCTTCGTATCGGCCGCCGAGTTCACGATCATCGACTCAACCGGCTGTAGGGCCTCGAGCACCAGTCGCACGCCGCGCTCTCCCGCATGCTCGGCAATCGCACGCAGCATCGAGGCGCTGCGACCCCACGCGTCCTCGATCGGCTCGTTCAAAAATGCCCAGCCGCTCGAGACCATGACCTGCTCGGCTCCAAGTTCCGCCGCGATATCTACAACGTTCTTAAAGTACGCGAGCGTGCGGGCACGCGCCTCATTCCCGCGCGCCGCGATATTCCACGGCTTGGGGTTGTTCTGTTCGGGACAAAGCCCCACAATCCGAACCCCATACCGCTGCGACAGCTCCCGTACCCGCTCGAGCGAATCGTATCCATGGCAATCGACATACAGATGCATCGCCCCGGTCCAAAGCTCGCAACACGTATAGCCCGAGGCCGCTGCCGAAGAAAAGAATTCCTCAAGGTCAAAATAACGATGGCTGATATTCATGACGGCAAGCTGCGGATACTCCATCTTGTCCACCTTTCGGCAAAAGGGCGCCGCAGCACAGTGTGCGCGACGCCCCCTCTTACATTGTTTTCATTATGACGGATACTGACGGATACCCTACTGGACACCAAGCACTCCAAAGAACGCGCCAGCGATACTCACGAGCAGGATCACAAGCATGATGAGCAGCGGATTCATCTTCTTCTTGAGCATGAGATAGACAATTCCAAACAGCCCCATCGTGACAAAGCCCGGGAAGATTCCGTTGAGCAGCTCGGCGAGCGTCTGAGCACCATCGCCCGCACCGACCATGAGCGGAATGTCCACGGTGACCATCTCCATGGTCATAGCACCGATCACCATGGCGCCCATGATAGAGGCCATCTTGACGATCGTGTCCATAATGCCCGATTCCTGGACCTTGCTGATCATGTCCGAGCCAAAGCGATATCCCACAAACGTCAGCAGGTAACGGATGATGTAGTGAGGAACGTTGAACACGAGCAGGAACAAAATCGGGCCAAGAATAGAGCCCTGCAGCGCCAGCGACGTGCCGACACCCGTTGCCAAAATTCGCAGCGTGCCCCAGTAGAAAGCATCGCCCACGCCGGACAGCGGCCCCATCAAAGCAAGCTTGACATTAGAGATCGCGCTCGTGTCAAAGCTATCGTCAGTAGCGTTGACCTCCTCCATTGCAGCGGCGATGGACATGGGAAGCGTCGAGATGTACGGCGTGACGTTATAGAGCTCCATATGGCGCTTAAGGGCGGCCTTAAAGTCCGCATCCTGCGGATACAGCTTGCGAAGGATCGGCATAAGGGCCCACATAAAGCCGATATGGCCCATACGCTCGTAGTTCCAGGAATGCTCATAGGGAATCGAGCGCCAGAACAGCTTCTTAAGGTCTGCGCGGGAAATCAGCCCGTCGTAAGAAGACTCAAACTTAAAACTCATCGAACCCACTCCCAATCGCAGGATCCTCGGTTGCCGCTGCGGGCTGCTCCGCTTTTTTCTTATCACCCAAAACCGTCATCGCGACGACGATGATCGCGGCAAAGATCGCCACACCCGTCGTGCTAATGCCAAAGTAGGCGACGAGGAAGAAGCCAGCGAAGAAGAACGGAGCCACTGTTTTGTTCATAATCATCTGCGCCAGCATCGCAAAGCCGAGTGCGGGCAAGAAGGCGGCGGCGACATCCATGCCGGTCTGAACGAAATCGGGGATGATGTTGAGCAGGCTGGCAACAGCATCGGCACCAAAGAAGAATGCCAGGGGAATAATCAGCAGGCCGCACCAGCTCTGCGCGTAACCGGCGATGAGCATGTTGCGCGTGATGGCCTTGGTGTCTCCGTCCTCGACGTTTTTGTCGATACGGTGCACCAGCAGCAGCATGACCGGTTGGCCCAGGGCCGTGTCGAGCGCCAGGACGATCGTGGCGATAGGAATACCCAGGGTCAGGGCCGCCGAAGCGTCCGCGCCGGCCTGCATGGCAAGAGATACGCCCAGGATAGTGCCGGAAATCGTATCGGGCGGGTTATAGGCGCCGACCGAGATGGCGCCGACCATGGCAAGCTCCATCGTGGCGCCCATGATCGTGCCGGTCACCATGTCGCCCATGACAAGGCCAACCAGAGGTCCGAGCACGATCGGGCGCTGGAGGTAGCTCGTGCCCGTCAGCCACTCGGAATAACCCAAAAGGGCAATAAGGAAAATCAGGATTGTCTTGATAACCATGACGGCCCCTAACCGATGACCTTCGCGGCGTCAGTCTTCGCATCTGCCGGAATCATCTGAATGAACAGTTCATAGCCCTCGCCGAGCAGCTCCTTCACGTAGGCCTCGTTCTCGGGCGTGAGGAACACGCTCGTCGAGACCTGGCGGGCATTCTCGCTAAAGGCAACGTTGCCGAGGTTGATCTTCTTGACTCCCATCGCCTTGGCGACGGCACCGGCCTGCTGAATCGTCTCGCAAACCACGAAGAGTTTGTACTTATCGGTCACACCGCTCTGGAGCGCCTTGACAGCATCCTCGGTGTTTTTGACGACGACCTTGCATCCTTCGGGCTTTGCAAGGGACAGGGCCTGCAGACGAAGCTTGTCATTGAGGACCGTGTCGCTCACTAACAGGATGCAGTCGGCACCCAGAGCCGAGGTCCAGCTAACGGCAACCTGGCCGTGAAGCAGTCGATAATCTACACGAATCATCTGAATCATGATGTGCTCCTAACGATTAAAACTCATCGAGTTCGGCCTGCCCCAGCAGGTCGTTGACGTACTTGACCTTAGTGTCGTCCGCCTCGACGATCTGGCGAATGGCCTCGTCGATCGGAGTGGAATCGGGTACGAACAGCAGCTGAATAAGGAGTGGCAAGTTCATATTGGTCACGAGGTGCGTGTTGGGACGCGTCTGGACGATCTTGGTGAACTCGTTGTTGACGCTGCCGCCAAAGAGGTCAGTGCACACGACAACTTCGTCGTCCGCGGCAAAGCCGTCCAGAATCGCTGCAGCCTCCTTGGACAGGTCCTCGTTTCCGTCGACATACATAGAGAGCGCATGGACGTTTTCGCGCTCACCGGAAAGCAGGCCGATGCTCTCGACGATTCCAGACGCGAAATGAGCATGGGACGCCACGATAAACTGCCTCATTCGATCCCCTTCCTAGCGAATTTCGGCATAAAAATGCCCGGACGCATGCGCCCGGGCAGGGTGCTTCTTAAATGAGTGGTCAACTATTAGTAGTCGAACTGGTGATAGTAGCGACGGTAGTTGAGGTTGTGCTTGGTGACCGTCTCGTAGTAAGCGGCAAGGCGATCGGTGATCAGCGAGGAAAGGATCCACGGAGACACGATGACGCGGAACTCGTCGTCAAGGCCGGGGATCGCGAACTCGGCGGTGTCGATGATGTTGATGTCGGTGTCGCCGGTCACGCCGCGGTTGAGGAACGCGCGGACGCGCTCGTCGAGCTTGCGGTTCTCGTCCTCGCCCATGAACAGGAACACGGGGACGCCGGGCTCCACGAGCTCGAGGGTGCCGTGGAAGAAGTCGGCCGAGGTGATGTAGCGGGTGCGCTTCCACTGCATCTCCTCCAGGATGCACATCGAGAACAGGATCGTCTCGCCCCACAGGGCGCCGGAGCCGATGAACATGGTGTAGGGGGCCAGGGCGTACTTCTTTGCGAGCTCCTCGGCGCGCGGCTCGAAGCTCTTGCGGATGTCGACCAGGTGGGTCCAAACGTCCTTGGTCTGCTCGATGAACTTATCGAACTGCGGGAAGCAGCCGCGGCGGTTGAGCAGGCGCAGGCCGAAGCAGTCGGCGAGGTAGTAGCCCATCTCGCAGCCGCCGTTACCATGATCGGAAGCCATCTTGACGCAATTCTCGGCGCCGACAGCCTGGCCGATGAGACCCTCGGGCTTGGTCATGGCGTAGACGCGAATGCCCTTTTCCTTCATCTTCTTGACGGCCTCGAGGACCTCGGGGGTGGTGCCGGACTCGGAGGCGGTGAGCACGACGGACTTCTCGGTCATGCGCTTGTGGCCCATGACGTTCCACTCGGCGGCGTGGATCAGGTAGACCTCGAGGTCGCGGTCGCCGAACTTGTTCATGAGGTACTCGAGCTGCATGAGCTCGTCCCAGGTGCCGCCGACGCCCATCAGGAACACGGCGTCGTAGCCCTCGTCGGCGACCTTGTCGGCGAGCGCGGTCATCTTCTTGCCGGCCTCGTAGACGTTCTTGCCGTCCTCGACGTAGCCCTCCTGGCTAAAGTGCATGATCTCGATCTTCTCGGTTTCCTTCATGGCTTTTCCTTTCTGTCCTGCACGCAACTCTATACATCGCGTTTCTTTTCGATACCAATTATAGACATACACCTAATGTGTTTTTAATACCACTTATCAATCTGCTCCAATCCTCGGTGAACGGTCGAAATTCTCTGGTGAGTGGTATTAAATTAGAATTGAATGTATAGCTAACGCCTCTGGCGCCTCCCTTGTGTGACAAAGAACAGCGTTCCTACCAGCGCAATAATGGTCGATGCCCCAAACAGCACCGCCTGAACGCCCAAAGCCTCCGCCAAAAACGGAGCCGCCAGCAGCGGCAGCACGCCGGCGCTCATCAGGCCAAAACGCACAAAGCCGGTAATGCGCCCCAGGTATTTGATGTCGGCGCGCTCCTGAATCAAGATCATCTGCAGCGGTTCCAGGAATCCCCAGGCCAGACCGTTAATCGCCTGACCGATAATCGCGACCCCCAGCATATCGGTGCCCACGTACACCATGGACCCAATGCCCACGGCCATGAGCGCGCCGAGCAGCAATCGCAGGTTGACATGGCGGGCAGAAAGCTTGGTCAGGATGAACGCGCCCACCGAGGAAGTGAGGCCCACGACCGAGGACAGCCAGCCCAGCCAGACGATATCCACGTTGAGCACATCGCGATAGAACAACGACTCCAGCGAATCGAACGCGCCAAACGCAAAGAAACCCAAAAAGCCCGAGATAAAGATGAGGCGCAGGTCGTGGTCGCGAAACGTAAGTCGCGCACCCTCGGCCATGCCGCCCAAAATACCGCCCTTCGGCTTCTCCCCTTTTGCGGGAGCAACACACTCGTGACAGCCCAAGGAGAGCACGGCCGCCACACCCATCATGCCCGCCATGAGCAGATAGACCGATTGCGTGGCAAAACAGCTCACGATGGCACCGCCGAGCAGCGGGCCAGCGGTATAGGCGATATTGCTGTAGAACACCATGAGGCCGTTCACGCGGGTACGGCCCTCGGTGGTCGACTCCAGGTATCCCGGAAACGCATGCGTGCAGGTGTTGATAAAGCCGCCCGCAAGTCCCAAGACGCACGCGGCAAACACAAGCCCGGGGACAGACAACGGCGCCAACCCCACGCCAAGCGATAGCACTGCCGTAATCACGCACGTCACAAACGACGTCCGGCGCGGTCCAAAGCGATCGATGACCGAGCCCGACACCATATTGCCCACCGACGTCATAAGATTGCGCACGAGCGTAATGGCGGCAACCAAAAAGGCCGTGCCAGCCAGATCATACGTGGCCGCACCGATAAGCCCCAAAAAGTAGACCGCGTTGTTGGCGCACCACTGCAGGGACTCAATAAGAATCAGCCTGACCTCTGCCGGCGTCAGGCGCATTGCTTCGCGATCCTTCGCGAACATACGAACTCCTTCTATACAAAAAGGGGATGGAGGGCATAGGCCTGCTCCATCCCCTTTCCAGGTTGCAACGAAAATCTATGCAGCCGGGCCCTTACGCCAGCACGCCGAAGAACGCGCCGATGATGCCCACGACCATG